>NZ_JAQQET010000042.1:0-85742 GCF_046026855.1 Paraburkholderia sediminicola
AGCAGCGAAAACGCACAGTATTGCCGAAAAATAGCCGACGGGGGACCCCCGCCGACCTACGTTATCCCATCCCGCTAAGCCCGTTTCCGCATCGGCATCTGATACGACAAGCCTGCGGCAAAGCGGTCGAGTCGTTCGCTGGCATCGGTGATCGCCCAAAGGGGCGCGCTGTGCAACTGCCGATCGTAATTTGTTGCGATTTCGGCGAAAAGCGCGAAACCTGCGCTGTCCAATCTCCACTCGCCGGTCTCACGGCCGATATCGAAAACCGTCGACACCGCGCCCTCTGCCGCGCCGAGTTGCTCGCCGGTCACCGAGCCGAAGCCAGACTCAGCCAGAAATCCCGCCAGGAGCATGACTTGCGTGAGTGTTTGCGCGTCGCTCGTGCTGCCGGCGCCGCGGCGCAAGGCGTCGAGTGCCAGATGTACGCGCAGAGCGAGGTCGTCGGCGATCTGCCGGGCGATCGGCAGCAGCATCGCCTTGGCATGCCGTGCACGCGCCACGCCGGCGTTACGGGAAAATGGGATAGCTTGTGCCATGAAGGTCCAATGTTTATGCCTGTGCAGATGCAATAACGGCGCGGGCGGCAAAAGGTTGAGGCCCCGTCGCGCCAATCGCACGCTAACCGGCCGTCAGGCCCGGCAGCCGGCCGTTTTGCGGGGACAAGCGGTTGCCTGGCAAGCAGCCGATCGCAGATATGACGTGATGGTGTCGCCTTCGGGCACGTCGCTGTCGAGGTGCACCGCGCTACCGTGGCACACCTCACGCGCCTAAGCTTTCATTCCGCTCGCCTGCTGACTTTCGTTTTCCCGCTATCCTGTCGCAATGTTTCGTTGACCAACCCTCGGAACCATCGATGTCCCGCGTCATTGTGATACCGGGCGTGCCAGAACTGTTGCACGGTCAGATCGGGCAGTTCGATCGGTAGCTCAAACACGTCGACATCGGCAAGCCGGGCGAACAGATCCGCGAGCTCGTCCGGTACGGCCGCGACAAAGTCTGACGTCGCCACGAGACTCGGTACCGCCAGCAGGTACGGCACATCCACGCCGATTTTCAAGCGCGCGCCGTGGCGCCTCAATTCTTTCTCGAGCAGTTGATTGGTCAGTGCTAACGTGCCGGCGACCACATGCTTTCTCTCCATGAATTGCTCGAGCGTCATGCGCACTTTCTTGCGCGTCTTGCCGCCTCGGACGATGCCGACCAGCGACCGGCGAAATAGCGGTTGCTGACGAAGATTCTCTCCGAGCTTGCCGAGATAGCCGATTGCCAGATCCACGGCGCCGTCCTGAAGCGCGCTTGCGAGTTCGAGGGACGGTACCTGAATCGGCTTCAGTGAAGCCAGCGGTGCACGTTCGCGCAGCGCTGCCAGCAGCCTCGGCAGCAGCACGATCACACCCATGTCGCTCAGGCAAACCGAGAACGTGCGGGTGGACGTGCTGGCATCGAATGATTTCGCACTCCAGATTTCCTGTTGCACGACGTTCAGCACGTGCGCAACACCTTCGATCAGACGTTCGCCAACTGGTGTCGGCGCCATCACAGAACCGGCGCGGACGAACAGATCGTCCTGAAACAGCGTGCGTAGTTTCCCGAGCGCATGACTCACCGCCGGTTGTGTGAGACCTAACCGGTCTGCGGCTCGTGACACGCTTCGCTCATCGGCCAGCGCTTGAATGACATACAGGAAGTTAAGGTCGGGTGGCGTCATCTATGCACCAGATTCATAATTAATATGAAAGTCATTGTATAGATTTATACAGCGTCGACGTTTACTGTCCCACCACGGACACAAAAGGATAGGAGACGGAAGTGGTGGACTGCGACGTAATCATCGTGGGCGGCGGCCCAGTTGGGCTGTTTTTAGCTGCTGAGCTTGGGCAGCGTGGCATTAGCGTCGAAGTATTCGACTGCAAGCCTGGCACCAGTACACATCCCGCCGCGAACGCCAATAGCGCACGGACAATGGAACATTTCCGCCGTATCGGCATTTCCTCCACCGTTCGTTCGCTGGGTTTGCCGCGCGACTACGCGCCGGATGTCGCTTACTTCACGTCGATCGTGGGTCATGAGCTGGCTCGCCTTTCGCAGCCCGCATCGCGTGATGCCGTGGAGTGGGCCAAAGCACACTCGTTTACGTGGGCGACGGCTGAGCCGCCGCACCGCTGCTCACAACTCTATGTCGAGCCTGTTCTGCTGAATGTGGCGCGTAGCAATACCACCTGCCGTGTGCATTTCAGTGCCACCGTCGTTGAGTTTTCGCAAAACGACGAGGCGGTCGAGGTGACTATCGAAATGGATGCAACCGCTGCACGTCCAGCACAAACGCGGACCGTTACCGCGCGCTATCTGATCGGCTGTGACGGCCCGCGCAGTTTCGTGCGCAAATCATTGGGCGTGCGGTACGAAGGTGTCGCCGGCGAAAAGCGGGAATTCATGGGTGGGCAGATGTCCGCCGTATACTTTTACGCTCCGGATATCTATCGCGTTAGCCCGCACGCTCCTGCCTGGCAGTACTGGACATTCAGCCAGAAGCAACGTGCGCTGATCATCGCAGTCGACGGTAAAGGTCATTTCATCATGAACGTGCAGATGCGCGACGATGAAGTGCCCGACGACGAAAGTGTTAGACGGCGTATCGCTGAAGCGATCGGTGCCGACATCCCTTTTGAGTTGAAAAGCAGTTCGACGTGGACCGCGGGTTTCACGCTGGTCGCGGAACAGTTCTCCGTTGGCCGGGTGTTCCTCGCCGGCGATGCGGCCCATCTCTTCACGCCCACAGGCGGCCTTGGTTACAACACGGGGATTGAAGACGCGGCGAATCTCGCCTGGAAACTCGAGGCAATGATCAAGGGCATCGCGGGCGAAGCGCTCGCCATTAGCTACGAAGCCGAACGCCGTCCCGCCGCACTGAGAAACACCGCGTTCGCACGCGGATTCGCCGACAGCATTGGCCATTTACAGGTGCCTGCTGAGACTCATGTGAACGGTGCAAGCGGTGAAGCAGCGCGCGCTGCAGTGGGCGATTACCTCGCGTTTCATGCCACGGCCGAATTCGTGATTCCAGGTGTTCACCTGGGCACGCGCTACGAGTCGTCACCGCTTGTCGAGGCGGAACCAGGTCCTCAATCGCCTGATACCGCGAACCTTTACGTGCCATCCGCGCGGCCCGGTCATCGTGCACCGCATGCGTGGCTCGCCGATGGCGCCTCTCTGTACGATCGTTTCGGGGCCGGTTTCACATTGCTCTGCACGGGTAGCGCCGGCGCCAGTGCCGAAGGGCAATGCGAGGGTCCCCTTCATCGCGCAAAAGTAACGCTTCCGGATCTCACTGTCGTTCATATCGATGATGTGCACATCGCGGAACTCTATAAGGCTGCTTTCGTCCTGATACGACCAGACCAGCATGTTGCATGGCGCGGTGACGTGTTGAATACCAGCTTTGAGAGCGCTGCATTGAGGGCGGTGGGACGCGCGCCGGAAGGCATTGCTTCATCGACAGATGTCGCTTATCCGTCTGCGGCATAGCGAACTCAAACCAGCGTCAAAAAACAAGCGACGCAAAGATATTCGAAATAAAAAGATATACCGCATAAATCAGAAATAGTTTCGCACCAAAGCGAACCCAATATTTGGAGACAAAAATGCATGCGCAAGCAATTACGCCTCATAACCTGGTGGACGACAGAAAGACGTCACCGCTACAAATTCTCACGCTGATCCTGTGTTTTTTCGTTGTCGCGGCCGACGGTTTCGATGTCGCCTCGGTGGGTTATGTAGCGCCCTTGCTAAAGAAAGCATGGTCACTGAGTCCAGCTCAGCTGGGCCCGATTTTCGGCGCAGGGCTATTTGGCCTGACGATCGGTAGTTTCCTGTTCGGGCCGCTTGCCGATCGCATCGGACGCAAGCGCGTCATTACGATCTCGCTGGTGCTGTTCGGCATCGGCAGCTTCGGGTGCGCTTATGCACCGTCGCCGATATGGCTGATTGTGCTGCGTTTCGCTACGGGCGCGGGTTTGGGCGGCGCTATGCCGAATGCGATCACATTGTCGTCCGAGTTCAGTCCGGCGCGCAGCCGCGCATTACTGGTCACGCTGATGTTCTGCGGCTTCACGCTTGGGCTGGCCTTCGGGGGTGCAGTCGCGGCATTACTGATTCCGAGCTTCGGCTGGCCGGGCGTATTCATTTTCGGTGGCCTGTTTCCGTTGCTGCTCACGCCAGTTGTCTGGCTCTGGATGCCTGAATCACTTCGCTTCATGGCAGGCAAGCCGCGTTATGAGCGGGAAGCGCGTCAGGTTCTCAGGCGGTTGACGGGAGACCCAGATACGCCTTTCGAGCAGGTGATACCCGAAGACGCCAAGACCGGTGCGGCCCGCGAAACGGCGATCGGGACGCTGTTCAGCCGTCGTTATCGCAGCGGCACCTTGCTGTTGTGGCTGGCGTTTTTCTGCACGCTCTGGGTCTACTACCAGGTCAGCAGCTGGCTGCCGACTGTCATCACCAGCGCAGGTATCGATGCTGCGCACGCCGCGCGTGTCGGCGCCATGTTGCCGTTGGGCGGCACCATCGGCGCGCTGATCAATGCACGCCTGATGGACCGCGTGAATCCGTTCTTCGTGCTGGCCGGCTCCTACGCCGTGGCTGCTGTTTCGATCGGGTTGATTGGCTTCTCGATCAACGAACCCACGTGGGTCTATGCGACCGTCTTCATGGCAGGGCTCGGGCTGTCTGGGGCACAGACCGGCGCCAATGTGCTCGTCGCCGGCTTCTATACGACTGCCGCACGCGCCACCGGCGTGAGCTGGGCGCTCGGGGTCGGCCGTATCGGCTCGATCATCGGCTCGATGACAGGCGGTGTTCTGCTGGCTGCATTTCATTCTGTCGAGGCTGCGTTCGTCGCGTTTGCCGCGCCCGTGGTCATTGCGGGTGTCGCGATGCTTGCTAACGGCTGGTTCTATCGTGGTACAGACACCGCACAGGCCTGACATTCCGGTAACTGCGCGTTGTGGTCCGGACTTTATCAAATGGACCTCGGACGGGCTGGGTAACTTTGCCTGCAACATGGAACCATGACGATAGCTGACGTCATGTAAAGCTCAATTCAGCCATAAAAAATCAACGATCAGGTTCGGAGACATGAAATACAAAACGATTGCCGCAGCCGCCGCGCTCGCCATCAGCGGTTCCGTTCATGCCCAGAGCAGCGTCACGCTTTACGGGATTATCGACACCGGGATCGAGCTGGTGACGCATGCCGATGCCGCTGGCGACAAGGTCATCCGCATGCCGGGCATTACCGGCTCGATGCCGTCACGCTGGGGGCTCCGTGGCAGGGAGGACCTGGGTGGTGGACTCGCCGCGATCTTCACATTGGAAGATGGCTTCAACACGAGGGCCGGCGACGTCAACCAGGGTGGTCGACTATTCGGCCGGCAGGCGTGGGTCGGATTGACCAACCAGTACGGCGCACTTACTTTTGGTCGCCAGTACACGATGACCTTCTGGGCCATCGCCGATTCCGACGCGCTTGGACCGGATATTTACGGTGGTGTCGGATCGATTGATGCGTATATCCCGAACGCGCGCAGTGATAACACGGTCGCATACAAGGGCACATTCGGTGGGCTCACGGTTGGTGCGACCTATTCGTTTGGCCGCGACTCGGCCGGTACCGGCAACTCACCCGGTCAGGGCACCTGCGCAGGATCGATTCCCGGAAATTCTCAGGCTTGCCGACAATGGTCAGCACTGCTTCGCTATGACGCGAGTTTTTTCGGCGTTGCGGCATCGTATGACGAACAGCGCGGTGGTCCGGGCGCTGCTGCGAATATCTTCAACGGTATCGCACCGATCGCGCTGACCAACAGCGGCGATAAGGATGTGCGCACGCAATTGAACGGCTACATCAAAGCGGGACAGTTGAAAGTGGGCGGCGGCTGGCTGGGACGTCGTGTTGAAACGGTCGCCCCCGCGTTGCCCGACGTGCATACGGATATCTTTTATCTGACCGCTACGTACTACGTGACGCCTGCTGTGGTGCTGGACGGTGGCGTGTACCGGACCGTCGATACAAAGCAGGACACGCGCGGTACCTTGACCGCACTGCGCGGCACCTATCTGCTGTCGAAGCGGACCAGCGTCTATCTGCAAAGCGGGTATCTGTTCAATAGCGCGAAGGCGCGCTATACGCTGAGTCAGGGTGGCCCCGGCACCACGCCGGCCGCCGGTATTGGACAACTCGGCGTCATGGCGGGGATCAAGCACTCATTCTAAAGAGCAGTTAGCGGACGCTCGTGATTCGCCAATACAACGGAGACAACACTCAATGCCTCGCACAACAACACTGCGCCGCGGCGCTGCAATATCGTTCATCGCCATCGTATTGGGCGGTTGCGGTAGCAACGATGTGACGCCCGAACAGTCGGCCGCGCCGTTAAACAACAACGTGACGATCGCCTCAGGCAGTCTCGTGGGCAATCCCGCGGACGCGTCGGGTATCGTCAGCTTCAGGGGGATTCCCTACGCGGCCGCGCCAGTGGGTAATCTACGCTGGAAGGAACCGCAAGCGGTGCAGCCATGGAGCGGCGTGCGGAATGCGACCACGTTCGGCGCGAAATGCTGGGCCGCGGCGGCCATGGGCGGTCCGATCGCGACGGCGAACGTCAGCGAGGACTGCCTTTACCTGAACGTCTGGAGCGGTGCGAAAACGCGCGGCGCCAAATTGCCGGTGATGGTGTGGATTCACGGTGGTGGTTTTCAGTTCGGCACGGCGTCGGACGACTCGCTGGACGGCACCGCACTGGCGAAGAAAGGTGTGGTGCTGGTGACGCTGAATTATCGACTCGGCGTTTTCGGTCACCTGTCGAGACCGGATCTCGACGCCGAGTCGAATGGTCACAAGTCAGGGATGTACGGTATCGAGGATCAGATCGCGGCGCTCACGTGGGTGAAGAACAACATCGCTGCGTTCGGCGGTGACCCGGCTAACGTGACCGTGTTCGGCGAATCGGCGGGCTCTCATTCGGTGGGCTTGCTGATGGCGTCGCCACTTGCTACCGGTCTGTTCCAGAAAGCTATCGGGGAGAGTGGCGCATTCTGGGAAAGTGAACACGGTGAAATGAAGTCCTACGCCAACGCTCAGACGATGGGCATCGCGTTGGGCACTCAGTTCAACGCCGACACGCTCGACAAGCTGAGAGCCGTCCCCGCGCTGGCTCTGGAGAATGCGACCAACTGGACCTTTGCGACCGATCCCGGGTTGACTAACTATTCGCCGATCGTCGACGGTTATGTGTTGCCTGAAAATCCCTACGTCCGCTTCATGAATGGACGCCAGAACGACGTACCGTTGCTCGCCGGCTGGAATGCCGACGAAGGCCTGGCGTTTTTCAATCGCGCGTTGCCGAACACCAGTGTTCAGGCTTACACCGATGCTGCGTCGGCTGAATTCGGCGTCGCGAATCTGGCGAGCTTCCTTCAACTCTATCCGGCTTCGTCGGTTGCCGAGGCGGTGCAGTCGGCTCAAGTGCTGATTGGCGATCAGGTCATCAAGTACCAGACGTGGGGTTGGGTCACGCAGCAGCAGAAGACCGGCCATTCGCCGGTGTTCGTCTACCACTTTGAACAGACCTCGGCGTACAACCCAATCGCCACGCACTCGACGGACGTGGCCTATGTATTCGGCAATTTTCCCGCTAAAGGGGCGGTCACGGCGAGCAGTCAGGATATGTCAGTATCCAACGCGATGCAGTCGTACTGGACAAACTTCGCCCGTACGGGGAATCCGAACGGAGCCGGCCTGCCGCAATGGCCGCAGTATGCGGGAGCGGGCAGCCAGACTATGCGACTAGGTGCGGTTATCCAGGCTGGACCCGAAGAGGGCACGGCGCGCTTCCAGTTTCTGGATCGTTTCCGGGTCAACGGTCTGATTTCGGTGAGTCAGCAAAATTAGTCAGCAGAGTGTGCGGTGGCTTGCGGCCGCCGCGTCTTGCTGAATCCGGCTCACTCTTCCTCCGTCTCATCAGCCGGCGCCACACTACGCGCCCTGACGCGCCGGCGAATCTCCGAATCGAGAATCAGCCGGCCGCGCAGCTTGCCCTTCATCCGCTTCACATAGCGTGGTGCTTCGGTCATGTGGACCACCATTAACTCGCGCACCTTTTCCACGTCACGTTCGCGCGCCGCTTTCGTGATCGCTTTGTGAATCTTTACGTTGGCGAGGCCGAAGCGTTCGTGTTCGACTTGCGGTGTGTCGTTACGAAACTCGATCAATTGCCGGATCATTTCGTTGATCAGTTCGCAACTGAAGCGCAGAAACGGATTCGGATTTGCCGCCGCGAGGATGTCGTGAAAATTCACGTCTTCCTGACGTTGTCGCACGATGTCTTGTCTTCCATGTGACGAAGCCGGTCGATCACAGCACGCAATGCTTGCGTCGAGTGCCTCGAAATCCTGCTCCGTCAGATGTGGCACCGCACCTGCCGCCAACTCCGGCTCCAGCAATTTACGCACGGTGTAAATGTCGTCGATCGAGACATCCTTGAAGAACAAGTAGTTCTGCAAGAGCTGTAACGTGCGGTCGAGTGGCACTTCGACCACCATGCCGCCGCCGCTTGGACCGGTGGTCACCTTGATGAGACCTTGTACCTCGAGCGACTTCAGCGCCTCGCGAATCGTGCTTTTGCTCACCGAAAAGAGCTGCTGCAGTTCCACCTCGCGCGGCAGGCGGTCACCCGGCTTCAGGTCCTTCTCCGTAATGAGCCGCTTGATCTCCTCGGCGACCAGATCGCCGCGCTTTTGCTGCTTGATCTCAATCGCGGCGCCAGCCCTGGCGCGGTCCATGGCCATTTTCGTTACTCCCTGTTTGTCCTGCATGCTCTTTCAACGGGCCCGTCGTGGCACGGGAAACCGTGCCGTCGCAGCCAGGAATTTTGCCTTATTGACACTCGAATTTATTGTACCTACGATCGAGTCCAACCTATTTATCATGATAAATAGAATAAAGTCGGCGTGATGGAAAACTTTTCGATGGCCAGCAAGCTTTCGCAGTCGTTCGCGCAGTCTTTCAGTTTCGCAGTCGGTCAGTGCGTGTCTCTTTCTTAAGGAGCGTCATTTTGAATCGCCGAAATATGTTGAAGCTGGCCGCATTGTCGGCCGTTCCGGGGGCGTTGGGCTCGTTGGTTGCGCGTAGTGCTTTTGCGCAGGCCGGGGCTCTGCAGTTCGCCTGTCCGGTGCCGATGTCGGGCCCGTTCGCCGCGAACGGCAAGTACGCCGACCTCGGCATGAAGCTCGCGATCGAACAGTACGGTAAGGTACTCGGCCAACCGCTTGCTTATACCGTGCTCGATACGGAAGGCAAGCCGGCGACAGCCGTGCGTCGCGTGCAGGAAATCGCGCAGCAGAAGAATGCGCGTTTCTTTGCCGGTGGCATTTTGTCCTCCGAAGCTTTGGCGATGGGCAAGGAAGTGCAGAAGGCCGGCGGAATCTTTATCACCACGGCAGGCGCAGATGAAATTACCGGGAAGGACTGCAACGACGCGACTTTCCGCTGGTCCGTGCCGACCTACGGTGCGATCGAACAGACCGTGCGCCCGCTGATTCAGATGATGCCGAAAGCAAAGCGCTGGTACACCATCACGCCGCAGTACGTATTCGGCGATGGTTTGCTATCGGCGGCCAAGGCGATTTTCAAGGAGAAGGGTATTGAGCATGTGGGCAATAGCTACCACTCACTCAACGAGAAGGAATTCAGCGGTTATCTGACGAATGCCGTTGCTGCGAAGCCTGACGTACTGCTGATTCTCAACTTCGGGTCGCAATCGTCCGATACGTTACGCCAGGCCGTGAGCTTCGGTATGAAGAACAATTGCACGATTATGATTGCGTGGGCTTCCGGCCTGGAGCAGTTCGAATCGCTCGGGGCAGACCTGTGCGAAGGCGTCTATTTCGGCGCACAGTATTGGCATGACATCGACTCGCCGCTCAATCACGATCTCGTCAAACGCAGCAATGCCACGTTCAAGGCCAATCCCAATTACAGCCTCGCGGGTTCTTACATCTGCACAAAGATCTTGCTCGACGGCATTGTGAAAGCGGGCACGGTCGATCCAAAGAAAGTGATCGCGACGCTCGAAGGTATGAAGTATGACGGCTTGACCGGTCCGGAGGAAGTCCGCAAGGGCGACCATCAGGTGCTGAAGAACTACTATCTGTTGAAGGGCAAGGCGAAGAACAAGATGAAAAACGCCGACGACTACGCTGATATCGTGAGTTCCGGCCAGTCGTTCCTGCCGCTCGATAAGACCGGCTGCAAGATGACCTGATGCGTCCGTGCCGCAGTGCCGCACGCACTACGCGCCCATTAGCGAAACCCCATCGCCACACCCTTTAGACGGATGCCATGAACGTTTATCTCCTGCAGATCGTCAACGGCATCGGAGTGGGGATGCTGTATTTCCTGCTCGCGGTCGGGTTGTCGATTGTGTTCGGCTTGCTGCGCTTCGTGAATTTCGCGCACGGCGCGTTCTATCTGCTCGGCGCGTATTTCTGCTATCAAGCAATGCAGTGGTCGATGAATTTCTGGACCACACTCGTCGTCGTGCCGATTGTCGTCGGTGCGCTTGCGTGGGTTGTCGAGAAACTGATCCTGCGGCACGTCTACGCACAACAGCATGAGTTTCATATTCTCGTGACGGTCGGCCTTGCTCTCGTCGTGCAGGAATGCGCGATTCTGATCTGGGGCCCGCTCGGAGACAATGTACCGGTTCCCGACATGCTGAACGGCGTGGTGATCTGGGGCAGCTTCGTGTATCCGAAGTACCGCCTGTTCGTGATCGGATTCACGGCCGTATTGGCTGCGCTGTTGTGGTGGGTGCTGGAAGGCACGCGGCTCGGTAGCGCGGTGCGCGCTGGCAGCGAATCGACGGAGATGGTGTCGCTGCTTGGCATCAACGTGACGCGCGTCTTCAGTCTGGTGTTTGCGCTGGGCGCCGCCACTGCCGCGTTGGCGGGTGTGCTCGCCGCACCGATTCGCGGCGTCGATCCGTTCATGGGTATCGAGGCGCTCAGCGTCGCGTTCGTTGTGGTGGTGGTTGGCGGGATGGGCAATTTTCTGGGGGCGCTCGTCGGCGGATTGCTGGTTGGAATCGTGCAGAGCGTGATGAGTACGCTGTGGCCGGAGGGCGCGCGGTTGATGATCTATGTCGCGATGGCCGCGGTGCTGTTATTACGCCCGAATGGTCTGCTCGGGAGAGCGGCATGATCGATACCTCGAAACCTGGTGTGCAAGCCGCCTCTTCCCGGCCGGCTCAACGTAGCTTGAAACACGCGTTGCATCGCTATCGCTTCCTGTTGTTTGCGCTGCTGGTCGTGTGCGTGCTGCCTCTCACGCTGCGCTCCGGATCGCTTGCTACGGAAGTGCTGGTGTTCGCGCTCGCCGCACTCGGTTGCAATCTGCTGCTCGGCCACACGGGCTTGCTCTCGTTCGGCCAGGGCATTTTCTTCGGGCTCGGCAGCTATTGCGCGGGCCTTGTCCTCACTAGAACGGCGATGCCGATACCCGTGGCACTCTTTGCCGCGATCGTGGCCGGCGGAGTTGCCGCTGCACTGGTCGGCTGGTTTTCGATCCGTCAGCGCGGCACGTACTTCGTGATGTTGACGCTCGCATTCGGGCAACTCTTCTACTTCCTCGCTTACACCACGCCCGATCTGACCGGTGGCGACAACGGCTTGCTCGACATCCCACGCCCGGCACGGGGGTTGTTCGGCAAAGCACTCGTGCCGTTGACCTCGCCGTGGCAGTACTACGGGTTCGTGGCCGTGCTGTTCCTCGTGGTGTTCTGGTTGCTAATGCGTGTCTCGCATTCGGTATTCGGCCGCACGCTGCTGGCGATCCGCGACAACGAGGCGCGCGCGGCCGCGGTGGGCTACGACGTCAAACGTTTCAAGCTCATGGCGTTCGTGATCTCCGGCGCGGTGACGGGCCTCGCTGGCGCGTTGCATGCACTGATGACCGGTATCGCGCCGCTGTCCAACATTGATTACCACACGAGCGAGATGATTCTCGTGATGACCGTGATCGGCGGGACCGGCAATCTGTTCGCGTCGGTGCTAGGCGCGGCGTTCTATGTGCTGTTCGCCGATTGGCTGTCCACGCTGTGGCCGCGCTGGCTGTTGCTGCTCGGCATCGTGCTGATCGCCGTTAGCCTTTTCATGCAGCGCGGGCTATGGGGTTTGGGCGAACGAATCTGGCAAGCACTGCGGCGCAAAGCATCCACCGATGCTGACAACGATACCGGTGACCGCGCAGCCAGGGAGCGCGTATGAGCGAAGCGATTCTGCAAGCGAGCGGTGTGGTGAAGCGGTATGGAAAATTCACGGCGCTCTCCGAAGTCAATCTGCGCGTCATGCCACGTACCGTGCATTCGGTGATCGGTCCAAATGGCGCGGGCAAAACGACGCTGTTTCACGTGTTGACAGGCACGTTGCCCATTACCGAAGGGAAGATCATCTTCGACGGCCATGACGTGACGCGCGAACCCGACCATAAACGCGTGCGCCGCGGTGTCGCGCGTTCGTTTCAGGTGACGAGCCTGTTCGCCAATCTAAGCGTGCGCGAGAATCTGCGGCTCGCCGCGCAAGGTGTCGACGCGGTGCGTGCGTTGAACGCGTGGACGCCGCCGCATGGCGCGCTCACCCATGCGGATACTGTCGACGGTGTGCTTGAACGCCTAGCATTGCAGCGCTTTAGCGAGGTGCCTGCGGGCGCGCTGTCGCATGGTCAGCAGCGGCGGCTTGAGGTCGGCATGGCGCTCGCTGCGCGGCCCAAGGCGATCTTTCTGGATGAACCGACTTCCGGCATGGGCATCGACGACCTCGAGGACATGAAGCAACTGATCCGTGGCCTGCGCGACGATTACACCGTCGTGCTGATCGAACACAACATGGGCATTGTGATGGACATCTCGGACACGATCACCGTCATGCAGCAAGGGCGCGTGCTGGTGGAAGGACGCCCGGACGATATTCGCGGCGACGAGCGTGTACGCAGCGCCTATCTCGGCAACATGATCACCGGAGGCCGCGCATGATTCTCGACGTGCAGCAGATTCACGGCTTCTACGGTAAGAGTCACATCCTGCAAGGTGTGTCCCTGCAAATCAACGATGGCGAGACGGTCACGTTGTTAGGCCGTAACGGCGCCGGTAAGTCGACCACGCTCAAGGCCATTGCCGGTGTGATCGCACCACTGCAAGGTACGGTGACGTTTAACGGCAATGCAATTGCCGGCATGCCGTCGCACAAGATCGCTTCGCGCGGCGTGTGCTTCGTGCCCGAACATCGCGGCGTCTTTCGTCTGCTGACTGTCGAAGAAAATCTGCGGCTCGGCGCGCGCAAGGATTCGCCCTGGCAACTCGACGATATCTACCGAATCTTCCCGCGCCTGAAAGAGCGGCGTACGAACGGTGGCGCGCAACTCTCCGGCGGCGAACAGCAGATGCTCGCGATCGGTCGCGCGTTGATGAATCATCCGCGACTGTTGATGCTCGACGAACCGGTTGAAGGTCTCGCACCGGTGATCGTCGAAGAGATCGTCGCACAACTCAAGTTGATTCGTGAAGCGGGCGTCGCGATTCTGCTGGTCGAGCAGAACCTGGAAGTCTGCACGCAACTTGCGGATCGCCACTACATCATCGAACAGGGCGTGATCGTCTACGAAGGCAGCAACGCTTCGTTCGCCGCCGACGATTCGATCAAGGACCGTTATCTCGGCGTCGGCGTCGTCTGACGCGTACGCAGTCTTCACTAAGAGGAAGCATCGATGCAAGTTCATGAATCAACAACCGCCGGGACGCTCGCTGATCTGCGTATCGACGGCGGGCGGCTCTGGGACAGTCTCATGCAACTCGCGCAAATCGGCGCGACGGATAAAGGCGGTGTGTGCCGGCTCGCGTTGACCGAACTGGACCGTAAGGCGCGCGACCTATTTAAAGCGTGGGCGAAGGAGATTGGCTGCAGCGTGCGAATTGACGCGATCGGCAATATCTTCGCGCGTCGCGCGGGTTTGCGTGACGACCTGCCGCCGGTGATGACCGGCAGCCACATCGATACGCAGCCCACGGGCGGTAAATTCGACGGCAATTACGGAGTGCTGGCCGGTCTCGAAGTATTGCGCACACTGGCCGGTGCCAATATACGGACGCTCGCACCGCTGGAAGTCGCGGTATGGACCAATGAAGAAGGCTCGCGTTTCGTGCCGGTGATGATGGGCTCAGGCGTGTTCGCGGGTGCGTTCACGTTGGAGCACGCGCTCGAACAACGCGATCGCGAGGGCATTTCGGTGCGCGACGCACTCGCGTCAATCGGTTATACGGGCGAAAACGGCAAGCCCCATGCAGTCGGCGCGTACTTTGAAGCGCATATCGAACAGGGGCCCGTGCTGGAGGCGCATGACGTGACGATTGGCGTTGTACAGGGCGCGTTAGGCCAACGCTGGTACGACGTGACGGTGCACGGCATGGAGGCGCACGCGGGCCCCACGCCGATGGAACTGCGCCGCGACGCGTTGCTCGTCGCGGCGGATCTGATTCATGCGGTGAATCGCATTGCCCTCGATCACGCGCCGCATGGACGCGGGACGGTCGGCTGGCTCGACGTGCATCCGAATTCGCGCAACGTGATTCCTGGCCGCGTCACCCTCACGGTCGATCTGCGGGCAGCCGACGATGCCTCGCTCTCTGAGATGGATGCCGCGCTACGCGCTGTTTGCGCGGCCGCGGGTAAGCAGGCAGGCATCACCGTCGACGTCGAACAAGTGGTGTATTTCCCACCCCAACCGTTCGCGGCGGATCTGGTCGCCGCAGTTCAGCGCGGTGCGGACACGCTCGGTTTTTCGTCGATGGATGTCATCAGCGGCGCCGGCCACGACGCCGTCTACCTCGCGCGCGTGGCGCCGGCCGCCATGATCTTTGTGCCGTGCAAGGACGGCATTAGCCATAACGAAATCGAAGATGCGCGTGCGGATCACCTGGAAGCCGGCTGCAACGTTCTGTTGCAGGCCATGCTGAACGCCGCACAAACGGCAGGGAGCACGCAGGTATGAAGATCCTGATTGCAAGGATGAATCACGAGACCAACACGTTCTCGCCGGTGGCCACGCCGCTGGCAGCGTTCGGCCGCAACGGCCCGAGCTACGGCGAAGACGCGTTCAACGAAAACAAGGGCATGCAGACGGCAATGGCCGCGTTCATCGACGCAGCCGAGCGCGAGCATGCCGGGATCGTGACGCCCATTTCCGCATCGGCGAATCCGAGCGGCCGGGTCGAGGCCGCCGCTTATGACGCGATCTGCGACGCGATCGTTGCGGCCGCAACAGGTTGCGATGCCGTGATGCTCGACCTGCACGGCGCGATGGTCGCCGAGAATTCGAACGACGGTGAGGGCGATCTGCTCGAACGCGTACGCGCCGCATTGCCTGATGCACCTATTGCGGTTGCACTCGATTTGCATGGCAACGTCACGCAAAAGATGATCGATAACGCCGACGTGATCGTCAGTTTCAAAACTTATCCGCATGTCGATATGTACGAGACTGGCGCACATGCAGCGCGTCTGATGTTCGACCTGGTCCACGGCAAGGCGACGCCGGTGATCGCGTGGCGCCAACCGCCGTTGCTCACCCATACGCTGCGCAGCGCGACGGCCGAAGGCGCGATGAAACGTGCCGTGGACGCCGCGCGTGCAGCAGAGGCCGATGGCATGCTCGCGGCGTCGGTGTTGTCCGGTTTCTCGCTAGCCGATATCGAGGCGCCGTGTATCAGCATCGTCGTGGTGGCGAACGGCGAGCGTGAGCAGGCGGAAGCGGTGGCGGAACGCATCGCGCGGCAGATATGGAACGAGCGCGAGGATTTCGTTTATCGCAGCGCGCCGCTGGCGGAGTCGGTGGCACAAGCCGCAGCGCTTGCGCAGGGCGCGGACAAACCAGTGCTATTGCTCGATCACGGCGACAACTGCATGTCGGGCGGCACGTGCGACACGATGGATCTGCTGGATGAAGCGCTCAGGCAGAAGCTCGAAGGGATCGTCAGTGGGCCGCTGTGCGATCCGCAAGCCGTCGCGGCACTGATGGCGGCGGGCGTCGGCAGCACGGTGACGGTGACGATCGGCAACAAGGTCTCAGGCAGCGCGGTGACCCCGCAGCCACCGGTTGCCGTGACTGGTGTGGTGCGTGCGCTGACCGATGGCGAATACATCATCAGCGGCCCGACCTACACAGGTCAGCGTGCGTTCATGGGGCGCGCTGCGGTACTCGACACCGGCACGGTCAAGCTCGTGATAACCGAGCGCACGCACGAACCATGGGACCTCGGCGTATTCGAGAGCGTCGGCATCGATCCGCGCCGTGCGCGTTTCCTGTTGCTCAAATCACGCATGTACTGCCGCCCGGTCTTTGTGCCGATCGCCGCAGCGTTGGTGGAGTGCGATAGCCGCGGCGTGACGAGTTCGGATTACGGGCTGTTCAAGTTCAAACACGTGAGGCGGCCGGTTTTTCCGCTGGATACGCAGACCGAGTGGGCGTCGACGAACTGAAGCGAGTTGCCTGAGGAACCGCACGGCGAACTGCGCGACGAAACCAATGAACCCCCGCTCGTAAACATACTTGCCGTGTGGGACTTGTGCGCCGCTCCCGGAGTCTCTATAATTCGCGCCTCTAAAGGCTCGTAGCTCAGTTGGTTAGAGCACCACCTTGACATGGTGGGGGTCGTTGGTTCGAATCCAATCGAGCCTACCAACGCATAGTGACGCAGACGAAAGCGGTTCAGCTTTCGTCTGCTGTCATGTTCTTGCTTCCTAGGCGCACATTGTCATCGTGCGACCGTCCCGCCAGTCTCTCCCCTCCGTATTGCTTGTATTTCGCCACAGCTTGACTCGTTCGCGATTTATTCGCGCGCTCGCTGCATGTCGATGCATTTTCACTAGCGCATGGCGGTCACGCATGCCGGGGCATTTGCGTAAGTACCGCCGCCGCTTCACGTCGCATTCTTCCAATGCTTGGTACAGTTGAGCCTTCAGGTTCCGCAACTGCATAAACTGCCGTGAGCTCGCGACATAGCGCCGGCAGCTTAATAGGATGCTGACACAATGAAGAAGCTCATCAACGACGTCTCCGCAGTCGTCCCCGACATGCTCGACGGACTCGCGGCGCTCAATCCCAATCTTTTGTTGTTGCAAGGCAGCACGATCGTCGTGCGCGCCGACGCCGAGGCTGTTGCCGCACGCGGAGAAGTCGCGTTGATCTCGGGGGGCGGCTCGGGCCACGAACCGGCTCATGGCGGCTACGTAGGTCATGGCATGCTGAGTGCAGCGGTAGCGGGCGAGGTGTTCACGTCGCCCTCCACGGACGCCGTGCTCGACGCGATCCACGCAGTAGCCGGCGCCGCGGGTGTTCTGCTGATCGTAAAGAACTACACGGGCGACCGCTTCAACTTCGGCCTCTCCGCCGAGATCGCACGCGCGGAGGGTATCCCCACAGAAATGGTGATGGTCGCCGACGACGTCGCCTTGACGGCGAGCGGTGACCACGTAGGTCGTCGCGGGCTCGCAGGGACTGTGCTGGTTCACAAGATTGCCGGCGCGGCCGCCGCAGCGGGACGTCCATTAGCCGAGGTTGCACAGATTGCGCGCGACGTGGCCGCCTCGCTCGGCACAATGGGCGTCGCGCTCACGCCGTGCACGGTGCCGGCCGCGGGCAAGCCGGGCTTCGAGCTGGCCGATGGCGAAATCGAATGGGGCCTCGGCATTCATGGCGAACCCGGTGTGGAGCGCGGCGCGCTGGAACCCGCCGACGCAATCGTCGAAAGACTGCTGGCGAAGATCGTCGACGACTTGTCGTTGCAACCTGGCGCGCGGGTGGCTTTGCTGGTGAACAATCTCGGTGGCACGCCTGCGAGCGAATTGAGCATCGTGGCCGGGTCCGCGCTTCGTTATCTGGGGGCACACGGCATCCATGTCGAACGTGCGTGGGCCGGTATATTCCTGAGCGCGCTCGAGATGTCGGGCGTCTCGTTGACATTGCTGCGCGTGGACGACGAGCGGCTCGGCTGGCTCGACGCCGCCGCGCACACCAGCGCATGGCCTGCGCTGAGCGGGCGCGTCGCGCAGGTTTCTGTGCGGCCCGCACCTGCTACGCCCGATCGTACAAACGGCGCGACACTCACGCGGGAGGCGACTCTGCGCCACGTGATCGAAGGCGTTTGCGCGTGCCTGCTCGAAGCCGAACCCACCTTGACCGACATGGATCAACGCGTCGGCGATGGCGACCTCGGCATCAGTCTGTCACGCGGGGCGCGCGGCATTCTCCATGAACTCGATACCTATCCTGCGGAAACAACACCGGGCGCCGTGTTGCGCAGTATGTCCGCAACAGTCCGGCGCGTGGTCGGCGGCACGTCGGGCCCGCTTTACGCAGTGATGTTGTTGCGTGCGGCGGTCGCGCTCGAACAACAGGGTGGATCGTCGGCGAGGGTGTGGTCGGCGGCGTTTAGTGATGGCGTCGCTGGATTGATGGATTTAGGCGGTGCGCATCCGGGCGATCGCACGATGGTCGACGCGCTGAAACCCGCCGCCGATGCATTGCACGCTGCGCTCGCCAAGTCAGAAGACGGGCTCGATGCGGTATTGAAAGCAGCGGTCGATGCTGCAACCGAAGGCGCGGCGCAAACAGCATTGATGCATCCGCGGCGCGGACGGTCGAGTTATGTTGGCGATCGCGCGCTCGGTTATGCGGACCCGGGTGCGCATGCCGTGGCGTTGTGGCTCGCTGCGATTCGCGCGGCGCTGGCTGATTGAGCGGCTAAATCGCTAACCGAGCACCGAGCACCGAGCACCGACAACCACGGCCGCAAAAACATGCAAAAGCCCGTACGACTAACGCCGGGCCCACGCGCATACGCCTAACTCAAAGACAGCACTCGCCATCGAAATACGCCTTGCGCCAGCGCGTGATCGTCACGCGCTCGAACAAGTCGACCAGAGAAAACGGATCGGCGGCAATAAACTTTTCAGCTTCCTCGCGCGTTTCCAGATCGACGACATACACGCCGCCGCCCGCGCCGCTACCGTCGTCGTTCAGCTTTGCGCCGCAGGCGAGCAGCAGCGCCTTGTTCTTTTCCAGAAACGCCAGGTGCGTCTCGCGCTCGCGCGTGCGGACGTCGGCGTGACCGGGCTTGTCGAAAGTTTCGATGATATAGGGCATGCGTGTTCCCTTCAGTTCGGCGCGATAGCGGACGGATGTTGCGCGAGCGGCGTAACGTTGACAACCATATACGGAAACAGCGGCAGCGAACTGAGCAGCGTATGCAGCTCGTCGTTCGACTCGACGTCGAACACGCTGTAATTCGCGTACTGTCCGGCCACGCGCCAAAGATGACGCCACGTGCCCTCATGTTGCAGCTTCTGCGAGAACGCCTTCTCTTCGGCCTTCAGGCGATCGGTGAGTGCCTTATCGGCGTCGGCAGGAATCTGAACCTGCATATGAACGAGATACAGCATTCGAACTTCTCCATCGAATGAATAGACCGCCTTGCGGCGGCCGCATGTTTGCTCAACCCCAGGCGAGAATCGCCACGGTGTACACGATGCCGATCCAGAACATCATGATGACTGTATAGCCCATGATGTCCTTCAGTTTCAGCTTCGACAGCGCGAGCGCTGGCAGAATCCAGAACGGCTGGACCAGATCGTTCCATGCATTGCCGAGCATCACGGCGGTCGCGGTATGTGCTACCGATGCACCAATCGACTTGGCCGCCTCGATCATGAACGGCCCTTGAATCACCCAGTGACCGCCGCCCGAAGGTGCGAAGAAATTGATGAAAAACGAACTGATCAAACCCCAGAATGGCAACGTCGCAGGCGTCGCGATCTTGACGAAAAAATGCGAGAACGTGTTGACCAGGCCCGAAGACGCCATGATCGCCATGATGCCCGCATAGAACGGATACTGCAGGATGATGCCGCCGATCGTGCGAATGCCTTCGTTCAGCTTTTCGACATAGCGAATCGGCGTGCCCAGCAGGATGATGCCCAGAAACAGAATGATGAAGTTGATCAGGTTCAGGTCCATGGAACCGCCGCCGTGGAAGTACAGCACCACGTAGACCACGCCGATGGCGCCGATCAGGTAGCTCAGCAGGCGGCTGTTGTTCAGGCGATTCGCAATCGTGTTGCTTTCGTCGACATCCACTGCCGGTGCCATTGCTTTGGGCGCGTCGTTCAACGCGCGGTCGATCTCCGTAACTGGCTGGCCTGGTTTGGGATGCAGCCAGGCATTCAGCAGCGGCAGTGTGATGATGACGACGAGGCTCGTGATCAGCATCGCAGGCGAGAAAATCGTTTCCGACAGCGGAATCACACCCATCTGCGCTTCCATCGGGTGACCCTTGGTGGAGATCAGCACCGGAATACTCGCCGACAAACCGAGACCGTACATCGTAAAGCCGCTATAGGCCGACGCGATGATCAGCGGGTAATGCACGCCTTTGATGCTCATCGCCAGCTTGCGCGCAACGATCCCACCGATCACCAGACCGAAGCCCCAGTTCAGGTAGCTGCCGATACCGCCAACGAGCGTCGCGACGATCACCGCCATGCGCGGATCGTGCACCCGAGCGACGAGTCGATCGAGGAAACGCTCGGTGAGCGGTGCGGTGGCGAGCACATAGCCCATTGCGAGAATCACAGCCATTTGCGTCGTAAACGCGAGCAGCGCCCAGAAGCCCTTGCCCCAACTCAGCGTGAGCGCGCTCACCGCCTGGCCTTGAACCAGCACGGCGAGAATCATCGTGAGCAGGGTGAGGCCGATGGCGAAGACGAACGGATCGGGCAGATACTTGCGCATCAGCTCCGTGAAGAAAGCGGTAATTTTCTGCATGTGACTGTCTCTAGCTTTGGTCGAATAGTATTTATCGGGTCATGCGGCGGATACTGCGAATACGGCAGATACAGTGGATGAGTCCGGCTGTGGCTTATGAATCGTTTTGAGCGGAGTCCTTGCGATAGCGGGCCAGCCTCATCAATGCGCGGTCACGCCACGCAACGCGTTGTTCCCACTGTTCGAGCGGCAACGCGCTGCGTCGCGCGGCTTCCACGCCGGCGACGAGTTCCGGCGTCCACGGATCGTTCTGGCCGCGCTCCGCGCCCATGCGCGCATACGACGGTCCCATCTTCTGCGCATGCGAAGCGATGCCGCCGCGCGTATTCAGATCGGCGGTTTCGAACGGCCCGATCACCGACCAGCGCAACCCCAGCCCTTCGCGTACGACGGTATCGACGTCGTCCACTGACGCAACGCCGTCGCGCACGAGGCAATACGCTTCGCGCAATAACGCGCCTTGCAGCCGGTTGAAGATGAAACCTTCCACTTCTTTCGCGACGCGCACCGGCTTGAGGCCGGCCTCGGTGAAGAGGCCGATTGCACGGATAACGGCGTCGTCATTGGTAAAGGGCGCGGGCACGATTTCAACGACGGGAATCAGATACGGCGGATTGCCCGGATGAGCGACGAGGCACCGGCCACGACCCGGCAGTGTTTCATCGACAAAGCGTGAAGTCGCCAGAAACGACGACGCGCTCGCCAGAATCGCTTGCGGCGGCGCAGCGCGATCGAGTTCGATGAACAACTCACGTTTAATTTCTTCACGCTCCGGTGCGCATTCCTGCACGAGATCGGCGTCAGCCGCTGCTTCTTCTAAAGTCGCGACGATTTCAACGCGTGCTGCTACATCGTGGGTGGATTCGTCGAGCAGACCGAAGCGCGTCACCTCGATAAGCCGTTGCATGACTTCGGCCGGCGCAAGTTCACGCCGCTCGGCCGCTGGATCGAATAGACGCACTTGCCAGCCGGCCCGCGCGAATACCACGGCGAAGGCAATGCCGATACTCCCACCACCGATGATTCCCACACGCCGCGTAGCCTGTGCGTCCATGCTCAGACTCCCGCGACGCCGACAGTCATGCCGCCGCACACGTACAACACCTGGCCCGTGACGAACCCGCTGCGTGCATCGAGCAGATAGGACGCGGCATGCGCGACGTCTTCTGGCGTTCCCACACGCTTGACCGGCACGCTGTCGATGATCGCGCGCGTGCGCGGTGCATCCGGCGGATTCGCGCGATCGAACAGTTCAGTGCGGATCGGGCCCGGACCGATCGCATTGGCGGTGACGCCGAACGCGCCGAGTTCGAGCGCCCACACACGCGTCATGCCGATCAATGCGGCTTTGGTTGCCGAATAGGCGGTGCGCAATTCCTTGCCGAGCGCCGCCCGCGACGACATATTCACGATGCGGCCGAAACCCTCTGCCTTCATGCCCGGCAACAACGCCTGCATGCATTGCAGCGAACAGCGCACGTTGAGCGCCCATGCGCGTTCGAGTTCTTCGAGCGATTGCTGTTCCGCATTCGCCGGCATCACGACGCCGACGTTATTCACGAGACGTGTGATCGGACCGTCTTGGAGTGCGCGTTCGAGCGCCGCCGCTGTTGCCTGCGGGTCCGACAGATCGGCGATCAGTCCATCGCCGACGCGATCGATCACGACCACGTCGTAACCGTCCGCCTTGCAACGTTCAGCGCATGCCGCGCCGATGCCGGCTGCGCCGCCGGTAATCAAAACTCGTTCTTTGGCCATGTTTCGGATTCAGGGTAATAAAAGAGGAAAGGCTCAGACGGTGGCAATCGGCGTAACTGGCGAACCCATCGCGCCCGGCAACCTGAGCGGCGGCGCCGTCAGCATGAAATGCGAGCGGCCGTTGGCGCGCAGCCACACGGCGAGATCGCGCAAGTACCAGAGTTCTCCGAGCGGCAAACCAAGCTTGAAGAGGCAATGGTGATGCAGTGGCATCAACGGATGCTCGCCAGGCCTGGCCGGTGCGCGTGCTGGATAGCGTTCCACTGCGTAGTTATCCGCAGCGAGCGCGGCGATGCCGGAATCGGTGATCCATTGCAGCAGGCGTTCGTCGCGGCCGTCGAGTGCGCAGCAGTGGCTGTTGAGCACGCTTTCGTCAGGCAGGCGATTCATCTCCAGCACCATCTCGGCGAAGCCGGTACGCAGCACCAGCATGTCGCCGCGTTCGATCTCGACTTGATCGGCTTCGATCGCAAACATCAGATCGTCATAGCCGACCGTTCGATGTTCGCGCGCATAGTGCGCCACCAGATCGACTAGTACGCCGCGACCCTGCATGCCCTTCACGGCGAGGTTCTCAATGCCGAGCACGTCGGCATGGCTGTGTTCGCTGCCGCAAGCATGTGGCGCGAAGCCTTCGTCCGCCCGGTACTCGATCGGCCCGACGATATCTGTATTGGCGCGATAGCCGTTGTAGTAGACGCTTTCCGGCACGCCGTCGCCGTCCGCATCGAAGCGTGCGCCCACGTGCGCGAGCGAATCCCATTGCGTCGAGTACTGCAGGCTCAACAGCACCTGGTCGTCGCTGACCACGTCGGTCGCGCCCGCTTCGTTGCGCGCGAACGGGAAGTTGACGTAGGGCAAGCCGTCTTTGAACGTCGGCCGTAGCACGGGGGGATGACGGCGCACGTTGAGCTTGCTGTCGCCGGGAAAGTCGAGCGGCAACGACAGGCAGAAGCTCAACCCTGCACGGATTTCACGCGCGCCTTTGAGGACCTGTTCCGTGCCGATCAGATTCGGCCTGCCGAGTTGATCGTCGGGGCCGAAGTCGCCCCAGTTCGATCCTTCGGGTTTGTTCTTCCAGCGCATTTCACGTTCCTTTGCTGATCTGGCCTGTGCGCTTCGCCGTTCGGAGCGCAAGCAATGAACGGCAGTGCGCGTTGTCACGCGAGCAGTGCGGGCGGGATCTGGCCATAAATTTCAAGCAGCGCTTCGATCGCGCGGGGTTCGTTTTTCAACAGCCGCGCCTTCGGGCCGCCAATCACGAGCGCGAACGCCTCGCCATGAATCAGGAAACCGCGTGCCAGTCCGGCCACGTCTTCGACGTTTTCGCCCGTCGAGCGATGCCAGCCGTTCTTCACGCCTTGCTCCACTTCGACCTCCAGCGTCTTCCGGTCGATCACCGAACCATCGGTCGATGCGGTCAGGGGCTCGCAACTGTCGAGCAGCTTGCGCCGCGCGTCTGTGGAAAGGGCGCCGAGCAAAGCCTTGCCCGCCGCGCTGGCATGCAGGTACATGAAGCCGCCAGGCTCGTCGCTATAACGGATTTTCTGGCGCGACTCCATCACGTCGAGATAGACGACGCGGTTGCCGGCCAGCGTGGCGAGCGCCGCGGTCTCGCCGGTGGCGTCGCGCAGGGAGGTGAGCAGCGGCTGGAACAGCAGCGTCAACGGGTCCTCGCTGCAAATGTCGCGAGCGACATGCAACAGCCGTTGCGTTGGGTAATAGCCGGCCTTCACGCCCGGTGCGTAGAGATAGCCCTTAGCCACCATCGTTTGCAGGAGCGCGTGACAACTCGATAGCGGGATCTCGGTTCGACGCGCGATCTCGCTATAGATCATGGGCTGCCGCACTTCGGCAAAGAGATTTATCACGTCGAAGACGCGCACTGCAGTTTTCACATCCATGAGAACATTATCGGTATTTCGATAACACGATGGCAATAGGGTGCGGGGTATACACCTATGCCCTGATGTCCTGCTATGGAGTGGTTTCAGGGTAATCCCTTAATTGACGCCCGTTAGGAGCGATCCCTATAGTCGCGCTTTCTGTTCGCTAAAGGAAAGTAAGTTCTTTATGCGAACAAAAGCGATGAGCGGACGCTGAGTCCGTCTCGTGCATTCGCGACACAAAATGGAGACGTACCACGATGGCGCTCACGCTCGAAACGCAACACCGAAATGCCCGCAAAGCGGGCATTGCATCATTCGTTGGGACAACGATCGAATGGTATGACTTCTATGCGTACAGCACGGCGGCGGCGCTAGTGCTCGGCAAGATCTTCTTCCCGACAACCTCGGCGCTGGCCGGCACGCTCGCGGCGTTCGCAACTTTCTGGGTCGGCTTTCTGGCGCGGCCGATCGGCGGGATCATCTTCGGTCACCTCGGCGATAAGGTCGGCCGTAAGAAGACGCTGATCATCACGCTGATGTTGATGGGTTGTTGCACGACCGGCATGGGTCTGCTGCCCACCTACAACCAGGTCGGGCTATTAGCGCCCGCGTTGCTGATTCTGCTCCGTCTGATGCAGGGTATTGCGATGGGCGGTGAGTGGGGCGGTGCCGTGGTGCTGTCGTCGGAACACGCGCCGAAGGGCAAGGAGATTCTCTATTCCGCTTTCGCGCAGCAGGGCTCGCCTGCGGGCAACCTGCTGGCGACCGTGGCTTTCCTGCTGACTTCGATGCTGCCCGATCACCAGTTTATGACGTGGGGCTGGCGCATTCCGTTTCTGTTCTCAGCGTTGCTGGTGGTGGTCGGCATGTTTATCCGCATGAGCGTTGAAGAGTCGCCGGCCATGCAGGAGTTGAAGGACAGGAACCAGGTCGCGAAACTGCCAATCGGCGAAGTCTTGCGCAACCATAAAGGCCTGGTGGCGATGGGCGTGGGCGCCTGCGTGATCGGCCTGTCGGCAACTTACTTCAAAACGACTTTTGCGTTGTCGTGGGCGGTAACGAGCATCGGTTTCGACCGCACGCAGTTTCTCACGGTGATTACCGGCGCGATCATCGTGCAACTCATTGTGCAGCCGTTCGGCGCGGTACTCGCCACGAAAATGGACCTGAAGAAAGCAGTCATTTACATGCTGGTACCTGAAATCGTTGCACTGCCGCTGATGTTCTCGCTGATCGCCACCGGCTCGACGAAACTGGCGATGCTGGGCATGGCACTCGCCTCGATTCCGCACTCGCTGTACTACGCCGCGATGGCCGGCATTCTGGCGAAGTCGTTCCCGGTTCAGGTGCGCTACACCGGTATTTCGCTTTCCTATCAGATTTGCGGAATGGTGTTCGCCGGTACTACGCCGATTCTCGGACAGTACCTGCTGGGCGCGACCGGATCGATTCTTTCAGTTGTCGCGCTGGGGATTTTGCATGTGCTGATTACGCTGTTCTGCGCGCTGGGATTGATCACACGTATGCATCAGGAGGGGGCGCGCGACGCAGCCCGTTCGGCTGCGCTGGCGCAGAGCTGATCGCTCTCTGGCCGAAAGCGTGCTGCCACTAGCCTGAAGAAGCAGTCCGCCGTCGCCGACGAGGCGCGGCGGACTTTGGCCTGGTCGCTTCGCTCAGGAAGCGCGCTGCAGCGCCGTCGTTGTCGACACGCTGCAGTTCCCGGATTCCTGCTCGAAGCTGTAGAACGAGGCAGGGGTTGTGCATAGAATCGCGTCGACCACCGCTGCGTCCAGGCTGAGTTCCAATAGCGTCGATAACGACTGGCCGTAGTTCATCACCTGTTCGTACTGGGTATGGGGCCAGTCGCTTCCCCACATCAGCCGCTCAGCGCCGAAGTGTTCGACAAGCCGACTCGTCGCCTCATGCACAAAGTCAGAACCGGCAAGCGCACATCGGTAGGCGCCCGAGACCTTGACCCACACGCGGCCAGTTCTGCCATACCCGAGCAACGTTTTGAAGCCGGGATCGTGAATTCCTTTCTCAGGGTCGGGTCGTCCAAAATGATCGACGACCACGGGTACCCCGGCCTCCAGCAGCCGGTCGAGCATCGGCGCCAGGTCCCGCGCATTCCGGTGTAGTTCGACGTGCCAACCCAGTCTTGACAATCGTTCGAGCAAGGGTGTCCATGATTTCGCTGCCAGATCCGGCAATGGCTGATCGATCAGGTTGAGCCGTATACCGGTTATCCCTTGACCATGCAGTTCGACCAACTCTTCCTCGGAAACATCAGGCGCGACGACCGCTACGCCTCTTAAGCGGCGTGTGTCTCGGGACAGTGCTCCCAACAGGTATCGATTGTCTATCCCGAGAAAGCTCGGCTGTACCAGAACCGCGTGCCCGATGTCGTGCGTGTCCAGCAGTTGCAAATAGGTGTCGAGCGTTGCGTCGTAGCCAGGTGCGTAGCGTCGGCTATCCGCGAGCGGCAAGCCTCGCTGGAAGACGTGCGCGTGAGTGTCCACGCGGCAGGAGTGAAACTGGGTGAGGGAGGAGGCGGGCGCACTCATGGTCAGCTCCGCGGCGAGTCCAGGGTCAATCGCGCATTGTCGGCGGCATCGGGCGCAGATTCAGGTACCACGCCACGCAGACGTTTGCCGCGCGTCTCGGGAAGCAGCAACACAGCGATCATTGCGAGGCCGTAAGCAATGGCTGCGTCGATGCCGATCGCCATACCGAGCGACATCGAATGACTCATGTAGCCGACGAGGACAGGAAAGCCCGCCGAGGCGATCCGTCCGAAGTTGTAGCAGAATCCGACGCCCGTGCCGCGCATGTCGGCCGGATACAGTTCATTGAAAAGCGGTCCGAGGCTTGCCGGGATGCCCGCGGCGAACAAGCCGAGTGGGAAGCCCAGCACGAGCATTTGCGTGTTGGTCAGCGGCAGCATCACATAGGCGAGAACCGTAACGATGCAGCAGAACGCGAAGAGGGCGACGTTGCGCCGGCGGCCAATGCGGTCGAGCAGATAGGCGCTTGCCATACAGCCGCACCAGAAAGCCACGATCACGACCGCCAGATAGCCACCGGTGTTCAGGACCGACAGGTGCCGTTCCTTGGCAAGGAAGGTGGGCAGCCAGGTCATGATCGCGTAGTACCCGCCATGAGCGCCGGTGCCTAGCACGGCGCCGATTATGGTGGTCCGGAGCACACGCGGCTGGAAGACCTGGGTTATCTGCCCGAGCACCGAGACCTTGGGTGCTGTGCTTGCAGGCGCAATGCGTACCGGTTCTTTCAGATTGCGGCGTACGAATAGAACAAGGCACGCCGGCACCAGGCCGACGGCGAACATCACGCGCCATGCAGTGTCCGACGGCAACCAGGAGAACGTCGCGGCATACACCAGCACGGCCGCGCCCCACCCAACCGCCCAGGCGCTTTGTACGGCACCCATCGCCTTGCCGCGGTGTTCGGTACGAACGGTTTCCGCCATCAGTACGGCACCTGCGGCCCACTCGCCGCCGAATCCGAATCCTTGCAGCGCCTTGAGAATCAGGAGTTGCGGGAAGTTTTGCGCGAACGCGCAGAGAAAGGTGAAGCCGGCGAACCAGAGGATCGTCATTTGCAACGTCCGGACTCGCCCAATGCGGTCCGACAACGCACCTGCGATCCAGCCGCCGAGTGCCGACGATATCAACGTCACGCTGCTGATCGCGCCGGCCTGCGTATGGTCGATGCCATACGCGGCAATGATCGCGGGAATGGCGAGGGTGAACATCTGCACGTCGAGCGCGTCGAGCCCCCAACCCGCAAAGCACCCCCAAAAGGTGTTGCGTTCGAGGGGCGTGCCCTGCTTGTACCACGTGAACATAGCCATCTCCGTCATGCTTATCATGTAGTCATATATATGACTGTATGAATGGTGGCCGCAAAACCATGAAAAGTCATTGAGTATTAACCCTTGCTCACGCCGCCGCCGCGGGATGTTGTACAGTAGTTACTCCTCTGAACAACTATATGATTACTATGGAAGCGGCCTCTTTCGTGACCAAGCCGGATGGTCGGTTGCCCCGTTATCAGCAATTGCGTGACGACCTGGTTGGCCGCATTGCCGCAGGTGAGTGGGCGCTGGAGGAAGCCATCGCCACAGAGGCGGAGTTGGGGCAGTTCTATAACGTCTCCACTGGAACGGTTCGTAAGGCAATTGATCTGCTCGTTGTCGACGGCGTGCTTACGCGTAGCCAGGGCAAGGGCACGTTCATTCGCCGGCCTCGTTTCGATTCGTCGCTGTTTCGCTTCTTCCGTTTCAAGTCGCGCAGCGGTGAGCCGGTGCGGCCGACAGCGCGCGTGCTCAAGCGTGAAATCGTGAAGCCTGGCGAAGAAATTCGCTCTACTTTGCGGATGAAAGGCTCCGAGAAAGCCATCCACCTGTCGCGTGTGCGACTGATCGAAGGTCAGGCGGTTCTGTCTGAAGAAATCTGGTTGCCGCGCGGGCGTTTTGAACCGTTGGCCACGTTGCCGCTCGGTGATTTCGAGGACTTGCTGTATCCGTTGTACGAGCGCCTTTGCCGGCAGATCGTGGCGTCCGCTACGGAAATTCTAAAAGTAGAGCAAGCCACGTCCGACGACGCCTCGCTTCTCGATGTGAAACTCAGCAGCCCCGTCATTCAGGTTCAGCGTGTCGCGTCGGACTTTGCGGGTACGCCGTTCGAATGGCGCAGCACGCGCGGGGCCGCCACGGCGTTTCAGTACCAGGTGGAAATTCGCTGAGCCAGCGGCCCGTTGGAATACCGCAGGGCTGATTCGGCGTGTGATCGATCGCGCTGTATCAGGCCTCGCTTCATCGGCTGCGACGGGGTCTATCTTGATCGGTCCCGCGCTTGCTGGTGCGCCTCAGCCTCAGCCTTACCCACCGTTTCTTGAACACAGCGCCGCCAGGATCGCTGGGACGGTACGCGCCTATTCGGGTATCACCTCATGGCGTCCAATGCCAATTCATATAAACATATATATGACTACATCATATCTGGCCGTTTTCTCGACGTAGCGGCTGCTGTGCCGTGAGACGAGTGTCGATGGCGGCCGGCGAAACCCGGAGCAGACATGTCGACGCAGGCAGGATTTGAGCAGCAGGTAATGAAGAAGATGGCGTGGCGGCTCATGCCGCTTCTGATCGTCATGTTTCTGATTTCGTTTATCGACCGCCAGAACGTCGGTTTCGCCAAGCTGGAGATGGTGCACGCCCTCGGCATGACGGAAGCTTCATACGGGCTGGGGGCCTCGCTGTTCTTCATCGGCTACCTTATCTTCGAGGTGCCGAGCACATTGGCGCTGCATCGTTTCGGCGCGCGGACCTGGCTCGCACGCATCATGATGACCTGGGGTGTGGTCACGGTGCTGATGGCGTTCGCGCGCTCGTTGCCCGTCTTCTATTCCTTTCGCTTCGCACTGGGCGTTGCCGAAGCCGGTTTTTATCCCGGCGTCATCTACTACCTCACGCAGTGGTTCCCACAAAGCTATCGCACCAAAGTACTGGGGTTCTTCACGCTGGGCAGTTCGCTTGCCAACATGCTGGGCTCGCTGGTCGGCGGTCTTCTGCTGACGCTGGGCGGCACGGGGGGCTTCGCGGGTTGGCAGTGGGTGTTTATCGCCACCGGCATTCCTGCCATTCTGATTGCGTTCGTCGCGCTTAAATATTTGCCGAATTCGGTGAAGGATGCGCCGTTCCTTTCGCAGCAGGAGAAAGACGTCGTCATCGCCGCGCTCAAGCGGGAAGCGTCGGATGACGCTAAAGCGACGCGGCCTTGGGGCGCGTTGCTCGATCCGAAGGTTCTCATGTTCGCGTTGACGTACATGCTGATGTCGACGTCGCTGTACGGGGTGACCTACTGGATGCCGACGCTGCTGAAAAGCGACGGCGTGTCGTCGTCGCTGAACGGTGTGTTGAACATGATTCCGTGGGCGCTCGCGACGCTGCTTCTGCTGTGGTTGCCGGGCAAGCTCAAGCGTGAGCGTGTCGTCCTGAAGGCGATGAGCGTGGTGGCCGGCATCGGCGTCGTTTGCTTCGCGTCGAGCCTCGTCCTGCCGACCGCGTCGATGCGCTTCGCCGCGCTGTGCCTTGGCGGAGCATGTATTCCCTTGCTCTATCCGTGTTTCTGGTCGCTGCCCCCGCGGTTCTTTTCGGGCGCGAGAGCCGCGGCTAGCGTGGCGGCGATCAACGCGATTGGCAATCTCGGCGGCTTTGCCGGGCAGAACCTGATGCCTTATGTCGGCAAGGTGGCACACAGCCATGTCGCGCCGATGCTGGTGCCTACGGCGTGCCTGTTCGCGTTGGGGATCGGCACGGCGCTCGCCGCGCTGATCGGCGCGCGTCGCAGGATGACGCTCGAGTCACCGACGATTCGTCCGACTTAAGCCGTCTCGTTGATCCCCTCAAGGGCGGAGCAGATCGAAGCCGGCTAGCGCGACGACCCCACTGATGACGATCAGGGCCACCGAATGCTGTCCGAAGTAGAGAAGGCCCGCGGCCGACCAGCTCGTTAGACAGAATGCTGCAATACGTTTCATCGTTTAGAAGCCCAAAGCAATAGCCAATAACCCGCTGACCACCCCGCAAGCCACCACTGCCAGCGTCACCACCGTCAGCACGCGACTGGGAAACGAACGGCCGAGCATCGCCATTGATGGCACGCTGATCAGCGGCAGCGTCATCAGCAATGCGCCAGCCGGTCCGGCGGCCATGCCGAAGGAGAGCATGGCCTGAATGATCGGCACTTCGCCAGCGGTCGGAATCACGAACAAGGTGCCGGCAATCGACAACGCAATGATCCACAGCAGGCTGTTATCGATGCTGGGTCCGATGTGCGGAAACAGCCATGCCCGCGCTGCGCCGAGAATCAGCACCAGCACGATGTATTCAGGAATCAGCCGCAGCGTCATGGTTCCGAGGATCTTCACCCAGCGCGTGAACGCGGTGCCTGGATCGTCGCGGGTGACCAGTTGCGCCATGGCTTCGCGCGACGCTTCGGCTTCTTTCGGGGTGACCATACGGTTCACCAGATAGCCGAGTCCGAACACCATCACGAGGCCCAGGGCGAGCCGCAAGCCCATCCATTGCCAGCCGAGCACGAAGCCCATGAAGATCAGCGTGGCCGGATTGAGGGCCGTGTTACCCAGCCAGAACGCGATCGCCGCGCCCGGTGCGGCTTGACGGGCGCGCAAGCCGGCCACGACCGGCGCCGCGCAGCATGTGCACATCATGCCCGGCAACGACATCAGGCCACCCTTCACCACACTGCTGAAGTCGCTCCGGCCGAGCGCACGCGCGACCCACTGTGGCGGAATCAACGCCTGCACCGCCGAGCCCAGCAGAAGGCCCAGCACCATGGCTTGCCAGATCGCCTTGCCGTAGGCCAGCGCGTAATCGATGGCCGCCTGCCACGACGCCGCCGGCGCGCTCGACGACGTGCCCATCAGGATCGACTTGCCGATGGAGTGCTGGCTCGCGGCGACGAAGGCGCGGTTGTAGTACGGGAACCACTTCACATAGAAGAGGCCGGCGACGGCGATCAGCAGAAACACGATCCAGCCAAGGGCGACTCGGGGCTGCCGAAGGGTTGATTGCATGATGGATGGTCTTAACTTTAGTTTTGGATCAGATGACGGCGAGTGCGCTGTTATCGAGTTGAGCGAGGAGTGCTTGTGCCTGCTCCACGACATCGGCGTCGTTGGGTCGAAAATTCATTTGCAACGCACGCGGCAGGTGGACGAAATGCTGATGGCTGCTGCGTGCGTATGCCGGATCATAGTGCCGTTCGATCAGCTCGCGGGCGAGTTCAGCCCGGCTATTTTCATCGACGAGGTGTTGCCAGCCCGTAACACGCTCCCGGCTATGCAGGCCGATCATCTTCTGCAGTTGCGTTTTCAACGATTCCGGATCGTCGAACAGATGCGCATAGTCGTGCAGCAGGAACGCCGCGCGGTCTTCGTGGCTCGATAACACGTCGACGCAGGCGCCCTGATGAAACGTATCGAGGAGCGCGAGCGGCAGCGAAATCGAACCAATCCGCCGGCTTTCCGCTTCGACGAATACCGGCCGTTTGGGATCGAACGTGCGCAGGGCGCTCACCAGCAGCGTGTCGAAGCGCTTCTGCGACGGTTGCGTAACGCCTGCCCACGCGCCGAGCAGCGAGCCGCGATGGGCCGCCAGCGCTTCGAGATCCAGCGTCTGCGCACCGGCCTGATTCAGCGCTTCGAGCAGGCGTGTCTTGCCGCTGCCTGTCGGGCCTACCAGCGCGATGTAGTTGAATGCCTTCGGCAATGAGTCGAGGGTGTCCAGCGTTGCGCGCCGATAGCCTTTATAGCCGCCGTCCAGCTGACGTGCCGGCCAGCCGATCATATTGAAGAGTGTTGTGACCGAACCTGAGCGCTTCCCGCCGCGCCAGCAATAGATCAGCGGCCGCCAGTTGCGTGGCCGGTCGGCAAAAGTCGTTTCCAGGTGATGCGCGATATTGCGCGCAACCAGCGCCGCGCCGATCCGCGTGCCTTCGAACGGCGAGACCTGTTTGTAAGTCGTACCGACCAGAACCCGCTCTTCGTTGCTCAGCACAGGCGCATTGAGCGCGCCGGGAATGTGGTCTTCGGCGAATTCGAGAGGCGTGCGCACATCGATGATTTCATCGAAATCACCGGCTTGATCGAGGCGGACGAGTAGGTTTTTCAAGGGCTTACGGACGAAACGAACCGGCGGGAGGAGCGAAATTATCGCATGCTCCGTGAATGCCGGCTGGCGGGCCGTTCAGCCCCGCTTCCAGACCGTGCGCCTTGCCTCGCCCACAAACCCCACTTGCTGGTCAGATCACCTCGACTCGCTTTTCTCCGCTGACCATTTCCCCGATTACGCGCGCCTCGTCGAAACCGTCGGCGCGGAATAGGGCGAGTACCTCGTCGACCGCTTCCGGCGCGCACGAAACCAGCAGACCGCCCGAGGTTTGCGGATCGGTGAGCAGGGTGCGGGCAGTCGACGGCAATGAATTCGGCAACAGGATGTCTTTGCCGTAAGCGTCCCAGTTACGCCCCGAAGCACCGGTGAAAATGCCGGCCTCCGCAAAGCTGAGCACGCCCGGCAGCCAAGGCAAATCCGCATAGCGCACGCGGGCGGTCAGATTCGAGCCGCGCGCCAATTCCAGCGTATGACCCAGCAAGCCGAAACCGGTGATGTCCGTGAGGGCGTGCACGCCGCCGAGCGCGGACAGCGCCGCGCCCGGCCGGTTGAGCTTGGTCGTGGCCGCGATCATCGCGGCATAGCCGTTTGAATCGAGCCGGTCCTTTTTCAATGCCGCCGACAGTACGCCCACGCCCAGCGGCTTGCCGAGGATCAGCACGTCGCCCGCTTGCGCACCGGCATTACGTTTGACCCGGCGCGGATCGACCACACCGATCGCAACAAGGCCGTATATGGGTTCCACCGAATCGATCGAATGGCCGCCAGCGAGCGGAATGCCGGCCTCGGCGCAGACGGACTCGCCGCCCTTCAGCACCGCTGCGATCACGTCGTGCGGCAGCACATTGATCGGCATGCCGACAATCGCCAGCGCCATGAGTGGCTTGCCGCCCATGGCATAGACATCGGACAGCGCATTGGTTGCGGCGATGCGGCCGAAATCGAACGGATCGTCGACGATCGGCATGAAGAAGTCGGTGGTGGCGACGATCGCCTGCTCATCGTTGAGCCTGTAGACAGCCGCGTCGTCGGCGGTATCGTTGCCGACCAGCAGGTCGGGAAAGAACGGCAGCGGCGCGCTGCGCTTGAGCAGATCGGCGAGCAGGCCGGGGGCGATCTTGCAGCCGCAGCCTCCGCCGTGCGACAGGCTGGTCAGGCGGGGTGAATGGCTTGCGGCAGGGAGGGTATCGGTCATTGTGGAGCGGATTTCGGGCTTCGAATGACCGCATTATGGCGGTTGTTCGCGCGTGGCGCAGGACGGCGGCCACCCACCGGCTTCGTTGAAATCGGCTGTGACGCTTCATATTTGACAATGTCATTCAGATGCACAGTCTCGCTGCAGGACTTCATATCGGCTTCTATAATCGATTTTAGTATCCCCAAAAAAGCTGAGGCCATTACATGACCCACATGTCCCGGCGACAGTTTCTGAAGGTCTCCGCCAGCACGCTCGCCGGATCAAGTTTGGCCCTCATGGGCTTCTCTCCGGCACCCGCGCTAGCCGAAGTCCGTCAGTACAAACTGTCGCGCACAACTGAAACCCGCAACACCTGCCCGTACTGTTCGGTGGGCTGCGGCATCCTGATGTATGGACTTGGCGACAACGCCAAGAACGCAAAGTCCAGCATCATCCATATTGAAGGCGATCCCGATCACCCGGTGAATCGCGGCACGTTGTGCCCGAAGGGCGCGAGCCTGATCGACTTCATTCACAGTCCGAGCCGTCTGAAGTATCCGGAGTACCGCGCGGCTGGATCGAATGAATGGACGCGGATTTCGTGGGAAGACGCGCTAGACCGTATCGCCAAGCTGATGAAGGAAGACCGCGATGCCAATTTCGTCGAGACGACGGAAGACGGCAAGAAGGTCAACCGCTGGCTGACCACCGGCATGCTCGCTGCATCGGCCGGTAGTAATGAAGTGGGATATTTGACGCACAAGACTGTTCGCAGTCTTGGCATGCTCGCATTCGATAATCAGGCACGTGTCTGACATGGCCCGACGGTGGCAGGTCTTGCCCCGACGTTTGGCCGTGGAGCGATGACGAACCATTGGGTCGACATCAAGAACGCGGACGTGATTCTGGTAATGGGTGGCAATGCAGCCGAGGCGCACCCGTGCGGGTTCAAGTGGGTTACGGAAGCGAAGGCGCATCGCAAGGCAAGGTTGATCGTGGTCGATCCGCGCTTTACGCGTACGGCATCGGTCGCGGACTACTACGCGCAGATTCGAACCGGCTCGGACATCGTGTTCCTGGGCGGGGTGATCAACTATTTGCTCACCAACGACAAGATTCAGCACGAGTACGTCAAAAATTACACGGATATGCCGTTCATCGTGCGCGAGGATTTCTCGTTCACGGATGGCCTGTATTCCGGCTACAACGCGGATAAGCGCAGCTACGACAAGAGTTCGTGGGATTACGAGCTCGGCGACGACGGCTTTGCCAAAGTCGATCCGACGCTGCAACACCCGCGCTGTGTCTATCAACTGATGAAGCAGCACTACTCGCGCTATACGCCCGAGCAGGTCGAAAAAGTCTGCGGCACGCCAAAGGAAAAATTCCTGAAGGTGTGCGAGATGCTGGCATCGACGGCCGTCCCTGGGCGCGCCGGTACGATCCTGTACGCGCTCGGCTGGACGCATCACTCGGTCGGCTCGCAAATCATCCGCACGGGCGCGATGGTGCAATTGCTGCTGGGCAACATCGGCATTGCGGGCGGCGGTATGAATGCGTTGCGCGGTCACTCGAACATCCAGGGGTTGACCGACCTCGGCCTGATGTCGAACCTGTTGCCAGGCTACATGACTTTGCCGATGGAAGCCGAGCAGGACTTCGACGCGTACATCAAGAAGCGCGCAACCCAGCCGTTGCGTCCGAACCAGCTCAGCTACTGGCGTAACTACCGCGCGTTCCACGTCAGCTTCATGAAGTCGTGGTGGGGCGATAACGCGACCGCCGGGAACAACTTCGGTTTCGACTATCTGCCGAAGCTCGACAAGTCGTACGACATGCTGCAGGTCTTCGAGCTGATGAACCAGGGCAAGATGACCGGCTACATCGCGCAGGGCTTCAACCCGCTCGCCGCGGCGCCCAACAAGGCGAAGATCGGCGCGAGTCTGGCCAAGCTGAAGTGGCTCGTCATCATGGATCCGCTCGCCACTGAAACCTCCGAGTTCTGGAAGAACTTCGGCGAGTTCAACGACGTCGATCCAGCGACGATCCAGACGGAAGTGTTCCGGCTGCCGACCACGTGTTTCGCGGAAGAGCGCGGCTCGCTGGTCAGTTCCAGCCGTGTGCTGCAGTGGCACTGGCAGGGCGCGGAAGGCCCGGGCGAATCGAAGAGCGACCTGGAAATCATGTCAGGGCTCTGGCTGCGCATTCGTAAGGCTTATAGGGAGAACGGCGGCAAGTATCCCGATCCGATTCTCAACATGAGCTGGCCGTATTCGGACCCGGAAAGCCCGACGCCTGAAGAAATCGCCATGGAGTTCAATGGCAAAGCGCTGGCTGACGTGACCGACGCTACCGACAAAACCAAGGTGCTCGCCAAACAGGGCGAGCAGTTGGCGGGCTTCGCGCAGCTTCGGGACGACGGCAGCACCGCAAGCGGCTGCTGGATCTTCTGCGGTGCATGGACTCAGGCGGGCAACCAGATGGGGCGCCGCGACAACTCCGACCCGACCGGCATCGGCAATACGCTGAACTGGGCGTGGGCGTGGCCTGCGAACCGGCGGATTCTGTACAACCGTGCTTCGTGCGATGTCGGTGGCAAGCCGTTCGATCCCACGCGCAAGCTGATCGCGTGGAACGGCAAGGCGTGGACAGGAGCGGATATTCCTGACTTCAAGGTCGACGAACCGCCTGAAAACGGCATGAATCCGTTCATCATGAACCCTGAGGGCGTCGCGCGTTTCTTCGCGCGTGACGGTTTGGTGGAGGGGCCGTTCCCCGAGCACTACGAACCGTTTGAAACACCGCTCGGCTACAACCCGCTGCATCCGGACAACAAGGCGGTCGTCAGCAATCCGGCGGCGCGCGTGTTCCCGGACGATCGGGCCGCGTTCGGCACGCATGAGAACTTCCCGCATACGGCGACCACCTATCGTCTGACCGAACATTTCCACTACTGGACCAAGCACGCGCATTTGAATGCGATTGTGCAGCCGCAACAGTTCGTGGAAATCGGCGAGGATCTGGCGAAGGAGGTGGGCGTAGTCGCGGGGGATCGCGTCAAGGTGTCCTCCAACCGCGGGCACATCATTGCCGTGGCGGTCGTAACCAAGCGGATCAAGCCGCTGATGATCGAAGGGAAAAAGGTCCAGACAGTCGGGTTGCCGCTGCATTGGGGCTTCAAGGGACTCGCGAAGCCGGGCTATCTCGTCAATACGCTGACGCCTTCCGTAGGCGACGGGAATTCGCAAACACCGGAATTCAAGTCGTTTCTTGTGAAGGTCGAAAAGGCATAAGGAAAAGAGATGGCACTGCAATCACTGGATATCAAACGCCTCTCGGCTACCACCGTGCCGGAGACCCAAATCCGCGAGCCGGTCACGGGAACGGTCGCCAAGCTCATCGATGTGTCGAAGTGCATCGGTTGCAAGGCGTGTCAGACAGCGTGTATGGAATGGAACGATCTGCGCGACGAGGTGGGCGTCAATCACGGGGTATACGACAACCCGATGGATCTCACTGAGCATTCGTGGACGGTGATGCGGTTCTCGGAATACGAGAACACCGAAGGCGATCTCGAGTGGCTGATCCGCAAGGATGGCTGCATGCACTGTGAAGATCCGGGCTGTCTGAAGGCCTGCCCGTCGCCGGGCGCGATCGTGCAGTACACGAACGGCATCGTGGATTTTCATGAGGAAAACTGCATCGGCTGCGGCTATTGCATAACCGGTTGCCCGTTCAACGTGCCGCGCATTTCGAAGAAGGACAACCGCGCGTACAAGTGCACGCTGTGTTCGGACCGCGTGGCTGTCGGTCAGGAACCGGCGTGCGTGAAAACCTGTCCGACCGGCGCGATCATGTTCGGCACCAAGGAGGACATGAAGCAGCAGGCGGCGGATCGGATCGTCGATCTGAAGGAGCGCGGTTTCCAGAACGCGGGTCTGTACGATCCTGCCGGCGTGGGCGGCACGCACGTGATGTACGTGCTCCATCACGCCGACAAAGCCAATCTGTATCACGGCTTGCCGCAGAATCCGAAGATCAGCGCGATGGTTTATCTGTGGAAGGGGCTGGCGAAACCGCTGGCGCTGGCTGGCATCGCGTTTGCCGCGTTGGCGGGGTTCTTCCACTACACGCGCGTCGGCCCGAACGAGGTGACGGAGGCGGACGAAGCCGAAGCACAGCACGAAGCCGATGAAGCACGCCGTTCGCAGGAGGCATCCGATGAAGCACGCTGAAAACCATGAGCACGTTGTGCTGAAAGACGTGAAGGGTAACAGTCTGATCCAGCGCTATACGCCGAATGAACGGACGAATCACTGGATCACCGCCATCACGTTCGTCTTGCTGGCGCTCTCCGGCCTCGCCATGTTTCATCCGGCGATGTCGTGGCTCTACGCGATCTTCGGCGGCGGGCAATGGACGCGAATTCTGCATCCGTTTGTCGGCTGCGTGATGTTCCTGTCGTTCCTGATTCTTGCGTTGCGTTTCTGGCACCACAATTATCTCGACCGCGCCGACATCCAGTGGATGAGGCAGATCGACGACGTGCTCAACAATCGCGAGGAAAAGCTCCCCGCGATCGGTAAGTACAACGCCGGTCAAAAGCTGCTATTTTTCACCATGGTGATCTGCCTGCTGCTGTTGCTGGCGAGCGGCATCGTGATCTGGCGGCGCTATTTCTCGTTCTATTTCCCGATCGAGGTCATCCGCCTCGCAGCACTGGTTCATGCGGCTGCTGCCTTCGTGCTGATCGTGGGAATCGTCGTGCATATTTATGCGGCGCTGTGGATCAAGGGATCGATCGGGGCGATGACGCGTGGTACCGTGACCTACGGCTGGGCGAGAAAGCATCATCCGAACTGGTTCAAGGAAATAATCGGCAAGTAGGATCGCTAAGAAGCGCGGCGCAACTTGCCGCGCACCGCACCTTGAGCCGCCGCGCGCGTTCGATGAACTGCGGCGGTTCTTCAGTTTTCAGCGCAGTTTTTAGAGGTTGATACTTTGGTTCAACGCATTCTTGAAGCCGGCGATATCGAGTCGCTCGATCACACCGCGATTCCCCGCATCCGTACGCCGGAACGGCTGGTGGTCTTTTCGGCGCGCGCCGCGCGGTTGCGCCAGCTCGCGGCGCGCAGCAATCCGATTGCCGGCTATTTGCGCCTGATGGCCGTGCTGGCAGATGCGCAGCAAGCCGTGATCACCGGCTTCAAGGCGAAGCCGCCCAGCGCCGAACTGATCGCGAGCGCGCAACAGCATTCCATGCCGCTGATTCCGGCGCTCTCTGGCGTACGCGATCCGGCGTGGCACGACGTTTTGCGTCAATTGCTCGACAAGGTGAAAGCCGCGGGTCCGCTCACGCCGCCGCTCGAAGCGCTCATTGAAAAGCTGCGAACACTCGATCAAGCCACCCTCGATACTCAGGCTGACGCGATCTTCGCGCAACGCTTCGGGGAAGTCGATCCTGCGAGCGCACCGTTCATCATGGCCGCGCTACAAGTGGTGTGGACTGACCTCGCCGCCGATATCGACAAGCGCGCAGTGCCGTACATCGAGACGCTCGGCCTGTGTCCCGTATGCGGATCGCATCCAGTCGCAAGCATGGTGCGCGTAGGCGGCACATATGACAATTACCGCTACCTGCAATGCGGCCTGTGCGCGACTGAGTGGCACATGGTCCGTTCGAAATGTTCGACCTGCGACTCGACCAAGGGCATTGCCTATCATGCCGTCGGCTCGCAGGACGCCGACGAAGCCACCCGGGAAGCCGATACGAGGAATGCGTTTTTGAAGGCGGAGTCGTGCGACGAATGCCATACTTACCGGAAGATCGGCATTCAGTCGAAGGACTACGATTTCGAACCGTTCGCGGACGATCTCGCCAGTCTCACGCTGGACCTGCTGATGGGAGCGGAAGGTTACCGGCGCGCGTCGCCGCATCCGTGGCTCTGGCCGGAGCGGGCCGATAGCGCGGCTGAGCCTTCCGGCGTATCTGGCTGAAGCGCGACTGAGAAAAAGGATTGCCTGGTGAGCGATGTAACCGGCTCTGAATTGCGCGCGCTGATGGCGCGTGTGCCGTCGGTGGAAAAAGTGATGGCGTCGGCCGAGTTTGCGGCGGTGCTGACGGAGTTCGGCCGCACGCAGGTGTTGGGTGCCTTGCGTCACGCGCTCGACACCTGGCGAGCCAGCGCGCAGCTAGGCGCCGCGTCGGTGAGCGCGCTCGATGTCGCGCAACTGCAGGTATCGGTCGAGGCCGCGCTGCGCCGGCGCAACGCAGCCCGCTTGCGCAGCGTCTTCAATTTGACCGGCACCGTGCTGCATACCAATCTCGGCCGCGCGTTGCTGCCGGACGAAGCGGTACAGGCCGTGATGAAAGCGCTCACGCAGCCGGCCAATCTCGAGTTCGATCTCGGCACCGGCAAGCGCGGTGATCGCGACGATCTGATCGACGAACTCATCTGCGAACTGACCGGCGCCGAAGCGGCGACCGTGGTCAACAACAATGCCGCCGCCGTATTGCTCACGCTATCCGCGTTGGCGTCGAAAAAAGAAGTGATCGTATCGCGTGGGGAACTGGTTGAAATCGGCGGCGCGTTTCGCATTCCAGACATCATGAGCCGTGCGGGCGCGAGGCTGCGCGAAGTCGGCACCACGAATCGCACGCACCTGAAGGACTACGACGAAGCCATTGGTCCGCAAACCGCCCTGCTGATGAAAGTCCACGCGAGCAACTACGCGATCAACGGATTCACCAAAGAGGTCAGTGTTGGCGCCATCGCACCGCTGGCCCACGCGCACGGCATTGCCGTTGCCGTCGACCTGGGCAGCGGCACGCTGGTCGATCTGACGCAATGGGGCTTGCCACGCGAGACGACGGTGCGCGAAACCATCGAAGCCGGTGCCGACCTTGTCACGTTCAGCGGCGACAAGCTGCTTGGCGGCCCGCAGGCCGGGTTGATCGTCGGCCGGCGTGATTTGATCGCAAAGATCAAGAAGCATCCCCTCAAGCGCGCGCTGCGGGTCGGCAAATTGACGCTCGCGGCGCTGGAACCCGTGCTTCAGATGTATCGTGCACCGGAGAAGCTCGCTGAGCGGCTGACTACGTTGCGCTTGCTCACGCGCCCGGGCGACGACATCCGGCTCGCCGCGGAGCGGGTGCAGCCTGCGCTGCAGCGTGCGGCTGGAGAGCGCTATGTCGTGGTGGCCGAGCCTATGTTCAGCCAGATCGGCAGCGGGGCGTTGCCCGTCGATGTGCTGCCGAGCTACGGCCTCGTCGTCAGAGTTGCAGACGGCAAACGTGGCGGCCGTCAATTGCTCGCGCTCGAGAAGCGGTTGCGCGAGATGGCGCGTCCGGTCATCGGCCGTATCGCGGACGACGCGTTGCGCCTCGACCTACGCTGTCTCGAAGCCGCCGACGAAGCGCAATTGATCGAGCAACTGACGAGCATGCACGCATGATCGTAGGTACGGCCGGACATATCGACCACGGCAAAACGAGTCTGGTGAGGGCGCTGTCGGGCGTCGATACGGATCGTCTCAAGGAAGAAAAAGCGCGCGGCATTTCGATCGAACTAGGCTATGCCTACGTGCCGCTCGAAAACGGCGACGTGCTCGGCCTGATCGACGTGCCGGGCCACGAAAAGCTCGTCCACACCATGACTGCGGGCGCGAGCGGAATCGATTTCGTGCTGCTCGTGATCGCTGCCGACGACGGCGTGATGCCGCAAACGCGCGAACATCTGGCGATTGTGGAACTGCTGGGCATCAAGCGTGGCGCGATAGCGTTGACCAAGATAGACCGCGTTGACGCGCAGCGGCTGCAGGAAGTGCACGACGAGATCGCGGTGTTTCTGAGCGGCAGCGTGCTGCAGGATGCACCGGTGTTCGACACCTGCGCGACGCGTGACGACGATCCAGGCGTGGCCGCGTTGAAGGCGCATCTGCACGAAGCGGCAGCAGCGTGGCGTATGACGCGCGACGACGGCCTGTTCCGTCTCGCGGTCGACCGGGTCTTCACGCTCTCGGGCCAAGGCACGATCGTGACAGGGACCGTGGTATCGGGGCGCGTGGCGATAGGCGATACGATGCTGCTCGCGCCGAAAGATCAGCCCGTGCGCGTGCGTAGCATTCATGCGCAGAATCGTCCGGCCGAGATCGGGCGGGCAGGCGAGCGCTGCGCATTGAACCTTGCGGGCATCGACAAAAGCGTGATTGATCGCGGCGACTGGATTGTCGATCCGCGTCTGTCGCAAGCCTCGGAACGTATCGACGTCATGCTGACACTGCTTGCCGATGCCCCATTGACGCTGGAGCATTGGGCGCCGCTGCATGTGCATCTGGGCACGCAGCATCAGGTGGCGCATGCCGCGTTGCTCGATGGCGAGTCGCTCGGCGCAGGTCAGCGGGCGCGTGTGCAGCTTGTGTTCGAGCGGCCGGTATGTGCGCTTCCCGGCGACCGCTTTGTCGTGCGCAATGCGCAGGCCAATCGCACGATTGGCGGAGGGCATGTGCTCGATCCGTTTGCGCCTTCACGCAAGCGTCGCTCCCCTGAGCGGCTGGCGTGGCTCGACGCGATTCAGATCATGCTCGACACCGGCACACTGGATCCGCTGCTCGCAAGGGCTCCGCATGGGTTGTCCCGATCGTTGCTGGAAAGGCTGACGGGCATGCAGGCGGCCGCGCTCGAGTTGCCGTCTAACACGCGCGTCGTGGAGCTTTCCGGTAGCGATGCGTTGTTGATCGCAGATGCGTCATGGCGGACCCAGGCTACGCGGCTGACCACGACACTCAGGCAGTACCACGAACGCTCGCCGGACGAACTGGGCCCGGACGTATCGCGCTTGCGGCGGATCGCGGCACCTCTCGTTGACGATGCTTTGTGGCGTGCGTTAGTCGACGATGCGGCGGCTCGCGGCGAGATTGTCAGGCGCGGGCCCTGGTTGCATCTGCCTGAGCACGCGGTGACACTCGACGACGCCGATCGCGCGCTCGCGCCGGTGCTGCTGACAGCGCTGAAAGACGGACGTTTCGATCCGCCATGGGTGCGCGATCTGGCCAACGCGCATGGCGCATCCGAAGATCGCGTGCGGCAGCTGCTGCGCAAGCTCGCGCGGCAAGGCGAGCTTTTTCAGGTCGTGCGTGATCTCTTTTATCACCAGGAGGTGATTCGCGAACTGGCTTCGATCGCGGCCTCGGAAGCACAAAAGAACACGGGTACGGTAGCGGCTGCACCGTTTCGCGATGTTACCGGTCTTGGCCGAAAACGCGCGATTCAGCTTTTGGAATTCTTCGACCGGGTTGGATATACTCGCTTTCACCGTGGCCTGCATCTGATGCGCACGGATAGTCGCGGGTTTGATCTGTTTTGGTTCAGCGTTTGAGTTGCGAAGTGTCGTTCAGGGTTCTGTCGTTCAGGTAGTTCAATCACCGTAGGAAGGCATTCGTGTCCGGTGGCGCGGCTGGGCTTCAAACCCAGTTGAGGGTGTTAGACGCTCTCAGGTCGGTTCGACTCCGGCTGCCTTCCGCCGCAGGTTTTACAAGGGTTTGCGGGCGGACTTGTAGCGGTTACCATAAATCTTCCGTTTGGAAGCTTTTTGGTTTAATCAATAAAATAATAATTTACATTTCGTTACATCTGTGAGCTATGTCGCCGCAATTAACGGCAATACATGCAAAGCCCGCCGGCACAAGGCCCGGGAGGGATGCGCGTCTCGACATGAGGCTCAAGTCGCTCGGTTGCCTTATTGTCAAATCTCCTCTGCTTGACCAACGCCAGTTAAGTTTATAGCGTTGGTTCAAACGCGCCTCTCAAGCAATTCCGTTCGCGATACCTAGCGTGACGTTGCTTGCCGGGCAGACATTTGTTGCGGCGATAAGCAAGCTTGTCATCATCATATGATTAGGTATGCAAATGAACGTGTTTTCTGTAGATAGATTGTATGAACTGTTTGACGAGCTTGGCGTTCCTCCAGCGGCGAGGATGAAAATTATCAATAGTTTCCGGAGACCTGCACGCGATTTACAGCCTAACCGCGCCCATGCACCGATGGACATGCCCTGCCCGAAGATGGGGATGACTATTCATGTTGCGAATGCCATTGAGAGAGCCGCTGCGAACGATTATTTGTTCGACTACGACGTTCTGGGCTATCTGGACAGCCCGTTTGAGCTAAATATCAAATATATGGGGCGAGGGGACAAGGTGGTGCGTTTTAACTGGTCACAAGGATTTCTCGTGATCACATCGTCATGCATCTACTTGGACGAGTGGTTCACGTTGGATTCCTTGAATAAAAAATGCAAACGTAACCCGACTCGCTACCAGAGAGAAGATACGGGTTTCCGATGTCCTCCCCTCGAGGAGGCCGCCAGCAAGTTAGGAATCACGTACAGGATCCGCATTGCAGAAGAGATTGACGTTACGACAGCCCGGAACAGAAATTTTTTGCGATCGTATCTGGTCGACAGGGAAAGCACGCTTTCGAGCTTCATTCGAGAAGTGGAAGCGTACTTCGATAGCGTCTCATTTACCACATTGGAAGAACTTCAAGAAGCGCTTCCAAAGTATAAGCTGGATGATTTTCATGTTGCACTAGCAGAAGGGAGAATTGCAGCGGACTTTTCAAGTGCTTTCGTGTGCGAGAAAAATCGCTTTATGGTTTTTCGGGATATTGAAAGTCGAGAAGTATATCGAGACGCATATCAGTTAGAGAGGCGGCTATCAACGCTTGAATTAGAGGGTTCGCCACCTGACTTCAGGGCTGGAACGAAGTTTGTGATGTGCTCGCATGTCTTTGAGGTCGCAGTTCGTGGAGACATCGATGCTTTGCTTAACTCGGAAGACGGGGGGCAGCCGATTGTCATTCCCACGGCGAATCTTTCTGATTTTTGGCATAACAATCAGATAACCATAATTAGTATTCCGCGGGAACATGGGAATACGTTGTGCTTGGATTCGCCATGGCGCCATGCATCTGTCTCCGCGGTTCAAAATGCGGTCCGGAAGCTTGAGTTGCTTGCTCTGTGGGAAGGTGGTGATCGTTCAACTGCAGTCACAGAAGCGTACACGGATCGATCATACAGGACCTTCCGGGCAGCCAGGGATAGTGCTTTGCGTGCAGGAGAAGATGTTCTTGCAGCTCTCCTGCCTAAGTGGCCGGAACGGGGGAATCGTCGAGCCAGGTTGAGTGAAGAAGTCGAAACGGAAATTGAGAAAGTCTTCAAAAATGAGTATGAATCTCTTCGCGGACCACGTAAGTGGTTCGTTTTCGGGGAACTCAGCAGGCGTTTGGAGAAAATTGGAGAAAAAATATCCAAGGTAACATTCCTGCGCCGCATAGCCAAAGAGACCGACGCGGAGACCGTGAGGAAGCGAGCGGGCGATAAGGCTGCTTATCAAGCCGCGCAATTCGTTTGGGTTATACGGCACGACACCCCTGTGCATGGTGACTATCCGATGCAGTATGTTCACATCGATCACACGGAGCTTGATGTAGAAGTGGTATCAAAGAAAACAGGAGAGTCTATTGGAAGGCCAATTTTGACTCTAGTCATATGTGCGTTCAGTCGAAGAATATTGGGATTTTATCTTTCGCTCCGTAAGCCACGATACTTGTCTTGTATGGCCGCATTGATGGACATGGTAAGACGATTCGGCCGTGCACCGGAATTTGTGGTGTTCGATGGAGGAACAGAATTTGGGGCAGCTGATTTCAAGTGGATGTTGCGCTTCCTTCGAATAGGAGAGAAGCCAAGAAAGACCTCTGCGTGTCGGGAGGGTGACGTGCTCGAGAGAATTTTCTGTATGTCGCAAAAGGCTTTTATTGAAAATCTATTTGGCAATACGAAGCTTAGAAAAAACCCTAGAGGATTGACGAAGAAATCCGATCCAAGCGGTCTGGCACGCCATACTTTAGAGGAACTCTATGAAGGACTTGAAAAATTCTTCTTTGACACATACGACAGGCGGCGTCACGGTACATTGTTAATGTCACCGCGACAGAAGTTCGAGAGCGGTCTAGATCGCTCTGGGAAGCGTCTCGGGCGACTTCGGCGCCTCAAAGACTGCATTCCTTGTGCGTTTCCTACAGTGCGGGGAACTACACGAGTGATCGACTGTCAGCGCGGAATACGAACTAATCATTCTCAATATAGGAATTCTCGCCTGGAGAGTCCTCAATACCACAGGATGTCTGTACAAGTTAAGAGTCATCCAATTGATCCGAACATAGTTTACGCGTTTGTGAACAAGGAGTGGTACCCCATGCTACGTGTGAAGACCGATGCCGATACCTCATCGACTGAGTTAATTTCGCTGGCGGAATCCGAGGAAAATGTCATTCTACATAGCAGAGTCCTTGAATCTCAGCACGAAGCGAATATGGCGACCTCTGCAATAGTCGAGAGCATGGATCAGAAATGGGCTGAGCGCGTCGCTGCGAATGGATGCGATCAGAACGATCAAGACACAGATGAGGAAACTGAAGGCGGGCAGCATAGCGCGGACGGTGCGGAATCGAAATCGTCCGATGGACCGGACGAAGACAAACCGCTCGCCGAACAGATGCAATTGCTCAAGTCAGGAGGTTACCATGCCAAGAGGTACAAATAGCGATTGTGAGGAAAGATGCCCAGACGACCTCGTGAATGCACCGATAAAAGTTCGTTTACAGTACTTCAAGAATGCGATTTTAGGTCACGATATTTTTGATGATGTCCTCGAAAAAATCGAAGCGGCGATTGAGTGCGGGCTGCCTGGAACAATGCTGGTTCTGGTTGGTCCTGCGGGCGTTGGGAAGTCCTCTGTTGGAGACGTATTGCACAAGAGAGTAAGTGAAGATTTCTTCGAAGCTAATCCGGATGATAAGCACACGATTCCATCGGTGTTGCTAGAGGCATGGTCTGGCGAAGAGGGTAGGTTTGACTTTAAGGAGTTCTATGAACAGATCCTCGAAGCCCTCCAGGCTCCGCTTATCTCTAATACATTGCCAGAGGTTAAAAGAGTCATATGCGGTCGAGAGTTTTTTCTGCCAGACATTACCAACCGCCGAGCGCCAACTGTTTCCGCGTATAGGGCACGTTTGCGACGATCTATAAGCGAACGTAAGCCGCGTTTCCTATTTTTCGACGAGGCGTCCGCAATCATAGCGTCGTCGAAGCCAGATCGCGTCCGGTCGAAATCGAACACGCTAAGGTCCATGGTCAACAGTTCAAACACCACAATGATCCTGTCCGGGGCCTATGATTTATATGATCTGGTTCTGCAAACTGGACAACTCGCCCGGCGCGGAGATGTAATCCATATGCCGGCCTATCTGCCGAGTCAGAAGCGAAAATTCGCAAAGGTCCTGTATGCGTTGCAGGATCTTATGCCAATGAAGGGAGGGTGCGACCTTACTCCGTTCGCCGACGATCTTTCAAACCAATCTCTATTTACGACAGGGCTTTTGAAAAAGATTCTCACTAACGCGATCGCGCTGTCAGACAAGCTCAAACGGCCGATCGATGAGGAAATCTTGAGCTTAAGTTACTACAAGCCTGCGCAGTTGGAGAAGCTTCAGCTGGAGATGTTTGATGGGTACTACAAGGTTGAAGGGGTTCAGCATCCCAACGACAAGCGTGAATTGATGCCAGTGACGACAGGGGAGGGTAGCGCGGAGGTTTCTACTACTACAACTGCAAAGAAGCGCGGTCGTGTCGGTAAAACCATTCCGACCAGAGGCGCCGTGGAGCACGGTCATGCATGAACTCGCGCCGCGCTACCGGGTGCGCCCGCGTGCGCTTTTTCAGCTAGAGCCTCGCGCGATCGGAACATGGGCGCGCCAGCGACTCACCAGCTACGTGCAAGAGCTCGCGATCACGTCGCTGATTCAGCCGCATGCACTCCGCGACCACTATGGACCATTTCCCTTTGGCGTTCGTTTTAGGGAGGGCGCGATCGATCCCGGCAAGGCGCCTAATATTAATGGAGCGGCGGACTGCGCGCGCAACTGGGTCTCCACCATAAGCGAGCTTGCGGGAAGGTCGGATATCGAAGGTCTGACACTCCTTCCCTTTGCAGACTTCGTCAGATTGGGCGGAGGGGCGCATCTGCATGCGCGCCGCATGTGGTGTAGGCGCTGTCTTCAAGATGATGTGGCTTCTGGCCAGCTACCATACGAACGACTGCTGTGGTCGATGAGGCAGGTCATGGTTTGCCCGCTACACGAGGACTTTCTTGAATGCGCCTGCCCTCATTGTGGTCGCTGCCAGACGAACGAGCTGGTTCGGGATTGCCTGCCCGGCCACTGCGGTTTTTGCCAGCATTTCTTGGGCGAAGAGGGGACCAGTGATGTAATGGAGTGCGACGGTGCCGCGTCAGAATACCAACTTTGGGTGGCACGAGATTTTGGCAATCTTTTGGATATGGATCGCGATCAGATTGAATGCGCTTCGCACGATAATGTGCGTCTCATGATGCGACTAGGGATAGCCAAAGCATGTCGTGGGAGACCGCAAGTGTTCTCAGAAAATTTGCGATTCGGTTGCGAAACTGTCAAGAACTGGGTGGGCGGATGGAGGAAGACGTCGCTCACCGTCATTAGCTCCCTGTCGTGGATATACGGTGTGCCCATGCGTGCATGGCTTCTGGGCCAAGTCGACACATGGGATTGCTGTTGTGTTAGAGAATTGCCGCTCGATATTCATCGGGATTCAGATTTCAGGACGAGATCCTATTGGTGCGATTGGGATGCCGTAGCGGCCCGGATTCTTGCAAAATTGGAAAGCAGCGAACCACCGCGTGGTGTGACTGATGCTGCGAAGATGGAGTACATGACGGTCGAAACCTTCAAAAAACGGATGCCTGACGTGTATCGACGGGTACGCGATGCGGCGATGCAGAGGCGCAACGCGTCTAGCGTAATAGCCAGCCACCGGCTCAGGCAAAGAATTCGCGAATGCATCGAGCAATTAATTCAGGAAGGTCTGCCGCCAACCCGAACGAGAGTCGCGACACGCCTTGGGAGGGGCTTGTTTCCGAAGGGAGAGAAGATCTACTGGGAGGAGATTCAGCATTTCAATGCATGATTGCTGCTTGGTCGCCAGGTTGGTGAAGCATTTAGTATGGAAACGCTGAGAATCAGATCGGAAGCAGGATAGTATCGCTGGTTGATTTTAATGTTGGAGGAATTTCCGGTGAACGGTCATCTTTCTCCTGAGAGAACTGCCTTTCATCTCAAGCCGGTCCGGTGTGCGGGCTCGGCCCGTCAGAAATTAACGGATTATGTCGTCCAGATCGCAAACAATTCGTTGCTGCCGTTCGACGTCATTGTGATGGAAATGGTGCGATGGCCAGCCTGTATTGACGGCTTGGATGCTACTCGTCGGCCTTTTGCGTCTGGCCAACATCTTGCACTTGCCAATGCACACGGCGAAACAGCAAGGTATTGGGTACAGCGCCTTACTGATCTAACCGGGCAGACGGATCTTGAGGCGCTCACACTTCTGCCGTTTGCCGGCGTGTTGCGGGATCCATTTGGACTGGTAGGCCACGCCCGGCGGTGGTGTCCAGTCTGCCTGCAGGATGATCTGCTAACTGGAGCAGAAATTTACGAACGCTTGATATGGTCGATAAGACTGGTGGAGCGATGTCCGATCCATGATGTTCCGCTAACCAGCGAATGTCCAAACTGTCAGTACAGGCACTGCAACGAGACTTGCCGCCGCTCCATCTCAGGGTACTGCGCTCGCTGCCATCATTGGCTTGGAGCGAGCCTGTCTTGCTATCGGAGATCTCTGCGCCGCCGCAGTCGCAATTCCTCGCGGCAAAAATGGCTCGCAAACGAATTTGCGTCCTTGCTAGACGTTCCAGATACGACGCTGATAAAGATGTCACAGGAAAACGCGGTTCTGATGCTTGAATCAGGAATCGATCGATTGGCTGGGGGCAGTGCAAAACGATTTGCGAGCAAATGCGGAAAATCGCCTTCAAGTCTATCGGAGTGGCGCGCAGGTCTGGTGATCCCGTCCATCCAAACGATTCTCGATATTTGTGAAAAGTTTCAGATTCGCTTGGTAGACTGGCTTTGTGCGAATTCCGATGCTTGGCCCGTTGACCCCGAGCGCCGAAAACACACCCATGGATATTCTCCGCGGCGAACTGCCTATTTGGAGCGAGACTGGTCGTCGATTGAGCGCAAACTCCGAACGATGGCCGATTCCGATAGATGCACGTTGAGCTGGAAGCAGACTGCAGAAAAGCTCGGTATTGATCCGTCACAACTACACGCCAAGTTTCCGGAACTCGCAGGAAAGATTTCTAGGAAGGCGCGCGAGCACAGAACTCGTGACAGCGTCAACCGAAGGGAGGCGCGACGTACTGTGTTATTAGGCAAATTGAAGCAGATTGTGCGGAAAATGTTGGTTGCCGGAATCGATCCAACGCGTCGCCGTGTAGAGGCCGAACTGACAAAGCACGGCATCGAATATCGATGGGCCGACTATCCGCTAATCGCTCAAGCGAGACATGAAGTAGACCGGGCGATTCCGTAAATTTCAGCACTTCCGCGATATTCGTCTTCCCAACGAAGTTCACCCAGCCACAAGGAGACGAAGGGTTGATCTGCCGATAGGTCGAGCAACCCTCCCGCCGGCATAAAGCGATTGACGAGAGGTGCTGCCTACCTGTTTGCGGTGATCGTTCCCGTCTGTTTGGCCGCCAGGAAAGCCATAGCGATCTCGTCGTCGTGAAAATCCTACATTGGCACGGATGACTCCTCGTGAGCTCTCCAGCGGCGTCTTCCATCAATTGCGTTGTGAAAGTCCATTGGGCGCCAGCTTTTCTCCAAATTACTTTCGTCGCTGCACGTCCAGGATAGTTCCGAGTTGGCTGATGGTGGGCGACGGGATCGCGCTAGCCTGAAAGGCAACCCTACCATCGCAGATGGGAATAAATTGCGGTTTGTTTGAGCAAGACTGTTCTCCGCGAGCAACCGAAATCTGCCGCGTTTGCCCGCGCGCTCTATGGTTGCATTTTAGCGATCAATGTTCGGAAAACTTCCCTCCACAAACGCACGCGTCTGCGCCAGATCGGTCTTCGCATAGGCGGCTGTCGTCTGCACCGATGCGTGACCGAGCAGCGTCTGCGCGACCGGCAGCGGCACCGCGTGCTCCACCACCAGCGCGCGCGCATAGCCATGCCGTAGCCAGTGGGTCGATGCTGCGCGCAGCATCGTGCGCGTCGCCAGATCTCCGGATGACACCTGCGCTTCGGCGGCCAGAAGCACGGCCTTGACCTCGTCGTACAGGCCGCTGTGACCCAGCGCGTCGCGCTTCTCACTGTGAATGAGGGGCACCCGTTCAAATGGTGACGGCCGCTCCGGCAGGGCCCGTGCAAGACGGTAGGCGCGCAGCGCCGGCATGCAGACGGACGGCAGCGGAATCGACCGGCGCTTGCTGCCTTTTCCCAGCACGTGGAGTGTCCACTGATCCTGCGGGTCAACCTCAAGCCTGGGCAGGCCCTCCGCTTCAGACCACGCCAGTTCTGCGAGTCGCACGCCGGCATAGCGATACAGCGACCAGATCGCGCGGCGACGCGCCCAGACCAGCGCCGACATTGTGGCCGGCGCGGTGCCACTGACCACCGCGTCGCACAGCGCCAGCACCTTGATTGGCATGATCCGGGACGGCGTCCAGCTGTCACGGGTGGCTGCGCCGCCGGACAGTTCAGCGGCGGGATTGGCGATCACGTAGCCGGTCCGCAGCCAGTAGCGGAAAAGGCTCGACACAACGGCGAGCGCCCGGGCACGGGTGGCGGCCTGCAGGCCAGCCGATTGGTTCCGTGTGGTGCCCGTCGCGGGTGTGGTGCGGCGGGTGCGCTCGAGCGACGTCCTGTACGTGAGTAGGTTGTCCCGGGTCAGGTCGGACAACGGCCCCAGTTGATGGCGATCGCACCACAGGATCAGGCGTCGCAGTTCCGCCAGATAGGCGCGCAACGTGTGGGGCGAGCGGCTTGCACGCTCGCGCAGGAAGAGGGCGACGGCCTGGGCGTCGTCCGCCACGCCCAGCGTATTGGTGACGGGCGACGCATTGGCAAAGCGGCCCGCGCGCGCCAGCCAGGCGCGGCCGGATGCGTCCGTTCCGGGCGCAAGCGCCGCCAGCCAGACGGCGGGACCGGCCGACGGGCTGGTGGATTCCGGCATTGCGACGGCGGTCATGGGCGCGTCTGCGCTCACCGCCGGCATCGCTGGTCGTGTGCCCGGCTGGTCCGGGGCGAACCTGAAGCGCCGGTGCTGCTTCAGCAGACGCAGCAGCACTGTGGCGGGCGCCGGTGCGCGATCAGGGGCGACCACCCGAAGCCGTCCGCGCTCCCAGTACTCGATGGCCGCATCGTGATCGAGCAGCAGCGCGAACACCACAGGATGGTCACGTTTTGCGTCGGCGAGCGACGGACAACCGCGCTTGAGTAACGTGAGCGTCCAGCGCGTATAGACCGGGTGGCCGGTGGCATCGGCCATGTATGCAAGTGCGGCGTCGATACCGTCAGGCAGGCGCTGCGGGGGCGCCGTGGCGGTATCGACCCAGCCGGCGAAACCGGCTGACCTGTTCATTTGGAGCGCCGCCGGTTGCTTGCGCTAGGTGCCGGCGACCCGCTGGTTGCCTTCCTGTGCCGGGATGGCCCGGTGGTGCCGGCGCGACTGTCCGGGATCCGCAGCAGCGCACGCTGTTCCGCGACAAGCGTGGTGAGTGCCGCCGCCTCTGCTGCCGCCCGCTGATGCGCGTCGCGCTCAGTGGCCAGGTCGGCCAGCAGGCGATCACGCAGCCCCTCGAGCGCTGCTGCCCGTTCCTGCGCCCGGGTGATCTGTTCCGTCAGACGTTCGCGTTCGGTCTGCAGCGCGTGGCGCTGATGTTCGGTTTCCTGCAGCAGTTGCCTGGAGAGACCTTCGTAGCGCGTATGAATTGCGGCGAATTCCTTTGCGTGCGTCTCTTTCTCTTGCACCAGGCTCGAGGCGGCCGCGTCCAGTTGCCGCTGCAGGTCTGCGGCGGCCGTCCGGTGAGCGTCGGACCGCTCGGTCAGGCTGCGACAGTCGGCCCGGAGGGTCGCCAGTTCGGTGTCGCGCGTGCCAAATTGCGAGCGCAGTTCCGCCAGTTCAACCCGCAGCATTTCCGTGCGCAGGTCGGCGTCGCGGTGAGCTGCGGCCGATGCCTCCGCCTGTTGTATGGCGCCAGCCCGGAGCCGCATCACATCGTCAAGCTGGACGGCGACGGCCGCCTGCCATAAGGCGCGCATGTGCGCCGCAATTTCGTCGGGCAGATCGGGAATTGCCACGCCAGCCAGGCCCGAGCGGACCACTTCGGCCTCGATGTCGTTCAGTACGCGCGACAGGGTGGAAGGGTCACCGGCTCCGAGCCGTGCGCGCAGTTTGCGCACCGACACGACCTTGCGGAAACGCGTGCCGGAGGGCGGGTCAGGGTCGCCGGCCTCGGCGAGCATCGCGAGCACGGCAGAACGGATGTCGTCACGGGTGACGGCGGCGGGGCGCGGCATGACGGATCTCCAGTGCGCCGCCCAGAGGTGCGGGCCCGGAGGGGCGGGCAGGGCACGTGGGCGCGACGCAGGCGGGAAATTCCACTTTAGATTACGCACACGGCTTACGCCAGAAAACCGGTTTCCAGCCGGGAATAAACAGGGAAGCCGCGATAACTGCCCTTATCGCGGCAAACCACAGTCAACCCTCACCGGCTGGCGAAGGACACTGGCGCTATTCGCCGGAAACGGGCACCGTCCGGGCCTGCCAACGAGACGAGTCCGGGCTGGAACGCCCGTAGATCAGGACCTGCAAAGCGGTCCGACCGGTCATAAGGGTGCCCGTGCCGCTGGACTCGTCCCCGCGATGTCTAGCTAGCCACCGTGGCCGGTGCGCAGGAGGGCGGCGGTCTGTTCCACTTCGGCGGGCGTTAGCCGGTCCATTGAGGCGGTAACCGGTAGCGTGGGGAAGGGGGCGCGCCCAGCACGCCTGCCGTCTGCTCAATCTTGCCAAGCGTAGGGGACTTCAGTTCACGATTCGCGATCGACTCGATGAGCTCGCGTGGGGAATCTCTTTTTCAGGGAGAACGGGTAAAGGAGCAGTAGACCCATAGTTCCCGGGCACGGTCAGGTGGCGACCTTCGCTGGCAACGGAGTTTGGACTTTCGGGCGTCGGTTGCGCCCTGGGAAGCAACCGTTGAGATAGCGGGAATGAACGTCGCTTCGTCGGCCATTACCGACACTCAGGCATCGCCGCCGGTGAGGCCGTTACATGCTCCTTTCCTGACGTTCGCACAGGGGCAGCGCGAATGTAAGTTCCCGCCGCAAACCGATGCGAAGTTTTACCCCTGAACGGACCGCGGGTCGGGTGCCATCTAATCGACAGCTTCAAGGTGTAGTCATTTGCTCCTTCGAGTCACTCCGCAGATCATCGACAAAGCGATCGCCGGAGAAGTCGAGTGCTTCTTCTCAAGCCTGGTTTATCTCCGCGGCTAGCCAAGCGATAGAACTTAACGACTGAAGTCGCTCAGATAAGCTTGATCGCTTGATCCCGCGCGCAACAAGGACTCAATTGGGAAGCAACCGTCGCACGAGTTCCGGAAACCGGGATGTGTTGATATCCTCGACGAAACTCGCCCGCAGCGCATCCGCTGCCGGACTGAGCGATCTTCCCGCAAGTTCGACAAATCCCACGGTGCGCTCGATGCGCGGCGCGTCGAGCGGGATGAAGCGCAGCGTGTCACGATAACGTTGCTTCGCAAGGTAAGGCAGCACGGTGAGCCCGACGCCGCTTTCCACTGCGGCCAGCAGCGTGGTTGTATTGGCGATGAAGATGTCGTCCTGTTGGGCCGCTGCTTTACGCACTGCGGAAGGCAAAGCGCGCATTGTGCCGTTGCCGATCAGCAGATACCCCGACAGATCGCTCCATTCGACCCGGCGTTGCCTGAAAAGTGCGTGTCCGGAATTCACGACCACGCACATCACGTCTGCGATCAGCGGCGTAAAGCTCAACGCCGATTCGGACTCGGAGGCACTCGCGATGCCGAAATCGATCGCGCCGGAGCGCACGCGGTCGTGGATGTAAGCGGCCGTGCCGTCTTCGACATGAAGCTGGATGCCCGGATAGCGTGCGGTGAACCGGCTGATCGCGCGCGGCAGCATTTCGTGAGCGACCGACGGCACGGCGGCGACCCGCACACTGCCGCCACGCACGCGCGCGACGTCGATGGCTGCGGCGATCGTGCGTTCGTAGTGCTCGACGAGTTTCCTCGCTTCGCCATAGAGCATGGAGCCGAACGGCGTTGGCGTCGCATGGCTGCCCTTTTCAAAGAGCGGTGCGCCGAGCGCGGTTTCCAGTTCCTTCACGGATAGCGACAGCGCCGGCTGGCTGCGGAACACGGCCTTCGCCGCAGCCTTGAAGCCGCCATGCTCGACAACGGAAACGAAGTGCCGCAACTGCGCGATCTTTACATCCGGGAATCGGTCCATGGCTTAAATAAGTTTTGCAAATAAATTTATCAAAACAATTGGTTTTGATTATTTTACAGCCGTTTCTAGAATCGGTCTCATGTCAAACGCATAGAGATCGAAGATGAATCCTCAGACTTTTTTGAACTGGATCGACGGCCATTGGGTGGCCGGCGAAATGGTTGTCGAGAACCGCAATCCGTCCGACACGAATGACCTGATCGGCTGCTACACGCAGGCAACCAGCGGCCAGGTGCACACAGCCATTGCAGCCGCGGCCATCGCGCAACCTGTCTGGGCTGCAACTGGACTTGAAAAGCGGCACGACGTGCTGCGGGCTATCGGCGACGAACTGATCGCGCGAAGTCAGGAACTGGGGCGGCTGCTGGCGCGCGAAGAGGGCAAGACGCTCGCGGAAGGCGTCGGCGAAGTCTACCGGTCAGGACAGTTCTTCCATTACTTCGCCGCCGAGGTGCTCCGTCAGTTAGGCGGCAAGGCCGATTCGGTCCGCGCGGGCATCGAGATCGATATCCAGCGCGAGGCGCTCGGTGTCGTCGGCGTGATCACGCCCTGGAATTTCCCCATGGCGACCGCGAGCTGGAAAATCGCACCCGCGCTCGCGTTCGGTAACGCGGTGCTGTTCAAGCCAGCCAATCTGACGCCCGCCAGTGCCTGGGTGCTCACGGAAATCATCAGCCGCCAGGCATTGCCTACCGGCACCTTCAACCTGCTGATGGGCGCGGGCGCATCGGTTGGCAACGAGCTTGCCGCTTCCCAATCGGTCAACGGCATTTCCTTTACCGGCTCGGTGGACACCGGCCGGCGCATCGCGGGCGTCGCCGCGCCGAATCTCATCAAGCTGCAGATGGAGATGGGCAGCAAGAACGCGCTCGTGGTGCTCGACGATGCGGACCTCGACCTCGCCGTCGAATGCGCGTTTCAGGGTGCCTATTCGGGCACGGGGCAAAAATGCACGGCCTCGTCGCGGCTGGTGGTGACGCACGCGGTGTACCGGCCGTTCGTCGAACGGCTCACTGCAAAACTGCGCAGCGTAAAGGTGGGGCGCGCGCTCGATGACGGCGTGCAGATGGGCCCGGTCGTCGATGCGCGCCAACTCGAACAGAATCTTCGGTATATCGAGATCGGCAAGCGCGAAGGCGCACGGCTCGTGCATGGCGGCGAACATCTCGCACAGCCCGAGCGCGCGTACTGCATGTCGCCGGCCTTGTTCGACGAAGGCCGCAACGACATGCAACTCAATCGCGACGAAGTGTTCGGCCCGATTGCCTGTGTGATACCGGTGCGCGACTACGACGAGGCGTTGGCGGTTTCGAACGATACGCCGTTCGGTCTGACGGCGGGCATCGTTACGCAATCGCTCAAGCACGCCACGCATTTCCGGCGCCACGCTCAGGCTGGCTGTGTGATGGTGAATCTGCCGACCGCGGGAACCGACTATCACGTGCCATTCGGCGGCCGCAAATCATCGAGTTACGGCCCGCGCGAGCAGGGTCCTAATGCAGCCGAGTTCTATACGACGCTGAAGACTTCCTACACGCGCGCCTGAACGGACGGGAGTACGCCATGAGCATTCATAACACCTTGCTTGTCGTCGACGGCACGCAGTACTCGAACTGGAACCGGCAGATTTTTGAAGAGATGCGTGCCGGCGGAGTGGCCGCGGTCAATGCGACGATCGTCTACTGGGAGAATGCGCGCGAAACACTGTCGCGTATCGCCGAGTGGAACGCACTTTATGAGCGCCACAGTGACCTCGTGATGCCCGCGCGCACGATGGACGACATTGCACGTGCAAAGCGCGCCGGCAAGATCGCAATTCTCTACGGATTGCAGAACTGTTCGCCGATCGAGGACGATATCGGTCTCGTCGAGGTGTTCCGCGATCTCGGCGTGCGCACCATGCAACTGACGTACAACAACCAGAGCCTGCTTGCGACAGGCTGTTATGAGTCGTCCGACAGCGGTGTCACGCGGTTTGGCCGCGTGGTGATCGAGGAAATGAACCGCGTCGGCATGATCGTCGATATGTCGCACAGTGCCGAGCGCTCCACGTTGGAGGCGATCGAGATTTCCGCGCAGCCGATCGTGATCAGTCACGCGAATCCGAGCTTTTTCCACGAAGCCAAACGCAACAAATCGGACCACGTATTACGTGCTCTCGCGGCGCGCGGCGGCTTGGCAGGATTCAGCCTTTATCCCTTCCATCTGAAGAACGGCAGCCGTTGCACCGCCGGCGAATTCACCGACATGGTGGCGCGGACCGTCGATCTGATCGGTATCGACCACGTCGGCATCGGCAGCGATCTGTGTCAGGGGCAGCCGTATAGCGTGCTCGAGTGGATGCGCAATGGCCGCTGGAGCAAGGAGACGGATTTTGGCGAAGGCAGCGCGAACAATGCGGCATGGCCCGAGCCGGTCAGCTGGTTCCGATCGAGCGCGGACTTTCCAAACCTGACGGCCGCGCTGGAGCACGCAGGTTTTGCCGACGCCGACATCGCGAAGATCATGGGCGGCAACTGGATGCGGATTCTACGTGACGCGGAAAACAGCCGTTACGCGAGTGCGCCCGAGACAGGTGAAGCGCAACGCTGCGCAGCGGCTATGTCCTAGCCGCACCACTGCTTCGTTACAACAATTCAAACGGTGCCGCCTTCATACAACAACGTACCGGCGCCATAACGATTTATCCTCCTGGAGGAGACATGGAAATTCCAACTACGGCAAGCATTGCAGCCAAAGGTCATGCAGTGGCTCATCGCAAAGGAAGCATCGACTGGCCCATTTTCTGGATCAGCGGCGGCTTCTTCCTGCTGTTCCTGATCGCAGCGCTGGTCAATCTGCCCTGGCTAACCACGGCGGTGGACACGGCTTTCACCTGGGCCACAAGGGGGTTCGGGCTTTACTGGCAAGTGCTGATGCTCGCCACCTTCGCAGTCAGTCTCGGCATCGCGTTTTCGAAGCTCGGGCGCGTGAAACTCGGTGGCATCGCGCAAAAACCGTCCAATTCGACGTTCAACTGGGTGGTGATCATCATGTGCGCGTTGCTGGCCGGCGGCGGTGCATTCTGGGCAGCCGCCGAGCCCTTGATGCATTTCGTCAACCCGCCGCCCTTTTACGGGGTGGCAGGCAAGACCTATGCGGGCGGTGTCGGGGCGCTTGCGCAATCCTTCCTGCACTGGGGCTTTCTCGCGTGGGCCGTGCTGGGCAGTCTGCTGAGTATCGTGTTGATGCATTTGCACTATGACAAGGGCTTGCCGCTTGCGCCACGTACGTTGCTGTATCCGTTGTTCGGCGCACGGGCTCTCAAAGGACCGATTGCAGCGATAGCCGATGCAACGTCGATCATTGCAGTTGCCGCGGGGACAATTGGACCGATCGGCTTCCTCGGTCTGCAGATTGCCTACGTGCTCCATTCCGTCTGGAACGTACCCGACACAATCGCCACGCAGGCACTCGTCATTCTTGCAGTCACGGCGATCTTCACGGCGGCTTGCATCGCTGGCCTCGAAGGACTGCGTTTTGTCTGCAAGATCCACGTGTGGCTGATGCTCGGACTCGCCGCATTCCTTTACGTGTTCGGGCCGACCGAGTTTCTGACCACGGTCTTTTTCAAGGCGTTCGCCACGCACATTGTCGATTTCGCGCAGACCGCCATGTATCGCGGCGATGGCAAGTGGCTCAATTCATGGACGCTCTTCTACTGGGGCTGGTTCATTGGCTACGCGCCGATCATGGCGATCTACGTCGCGAAAGTGTCGCGCGGCCGCACGATCCGCGAAGTGGTGGTGCTGCTGTCGGTCGCGGCGCCGCTGATCACGATGCTGTGGTTCACGCTGGTCGGCGGCACCGGAATCGGTCTCGAACTGAAGTCACCCGGTGTGGTGATCGGCCATGGCACGCAACCCGAGGCGCTGCTGTTAGGCGTTGCGCAGGCGATGCCGTTGCGTAACCTGATTTCCGCGTTGTTCCTGTTTCTCAGCTTCTTCTCGGTGGTGACGAACGGCGGCTCGATGGCTTACACCATCGCGATGGCGGTGACCGGCGATCGCGGCGAGCCTGCAAACTGGTTGAAGATTTTCTGGGCGGTCGGCATGGGTCTGGTGGGTGCGGTGTTGATTACGATGGGTGCCGGCGGCGTGAGCGCGTTGCAGTCGTTCATTGTGATTACGGCCGTGCCTGTGTCGATCATCATTCTGCCTTCGTTGTGGGACGCGGTTCGCATCGCCCGCACGATGGCCGCAGAGCAAGGAGTGAAATGATGGCGCACGACGCGATCATGGAAGAACAACGCGGGCATCTTGCGGGATTCGGCGAACCTGTGGACCCCGCGGCGCATCCCAGTGCACCGCTACGCAGTCCCGACATCACGAACCGCACCGAGCGTCTCGGTGCGATGCACGGTACCCGTCTGAGCTTCGTGCGTTCGCTCGTGCGACGGATGGCGCACGACAACTGGCGGGTCCGCGTCACCCACATGGATCTCGATGACAACGGCTACGGTGTCTGCATCTATACCATCGAAGCCTATGGCGAGCGCTACAGTCAGGTGATTTTCTCGCAGCATCTCGACGACGCCGAGCGGACCGACCGGGTCATCGCCCAGAAGTGGGACGTTACATCAGCGCTGATCAGCGGAGTCCCCAACGCCGCCGACATCGAGTATCTGCGCGGGAATGTACCGTTGCAGGAAGCGGGACGTCTGCGCGCAAATGACCTCGTCCTGTGCCGCGCGAACAAGAGCGTGCGCAACTTTAGCTACGTGGCGGAATGCCTTGCCGCGGGCAGGCAACCGGATCCCGCCATGTTCGAAAGGGTCGGCTATCTGATCCGGACGACCGCGGTGTACGGCAACGGAAAATTCGGTATTGCGGACTATCCGCGGCTCGTCGACAGCCAGGCATTCAATCGCGGCTTCTCCGCGCAGATGTGCGCCGTCTTCGTGCTGCGTGACTTCAGCGTGCGGCTTGCCGAGCACGTTGCGGCGCGGCGCAATCCGCGCGCAGCGGTCAAGCTGGCGCACAGCTTCCGGCGCTATCTCGGCGTGGGCAATGCAACCGGGCTTGGCATGGCGCCGTTTCTCGTGCGTCATCCGATTCAGGTCGATCAGTGGATACGGGCACGCGAGACTGCACTTGCTCGCGTGCTCGGCGTTGAATCAGTCGAACCCGCTGCGTTCGGACGCTGTATGGGATTGATCGCGCGTGCGGCACGCCACGTTTCGCAGGTTCACACCGATCATTCGCAGGAAGTGGCCCGCAATGCGTTGATTCTTGCAGAGTTGCCACGGCTGGAGCGTGAGCTGCAGATACGTTACGAACGAAAAGACACGTTCCGCTGGGGCGAGTTGTTTGCGTGGACGGCTCAGGCGCTTTCCTGTGAGACGCAGGAAGTCTTCGTCACTGTGTTGCTCGAGCTTTATCCGGCCCTGGTGGATTCGATTGAATGTGCGGCGCCGGTGGATGATGCGCAAACGCTCGATCCAGACATGTCTGTTGGAGAATTGCTCAAGATTGTCGAACAGGACTACCGATGGGTATTCGAACAGCCCGAAGCGCAACGTGACGACGATCATTTCTTCTGGTACAGGTCAGCGGAAAAGGAAGAGCCGCGGCTTGGCGTGCGTGTCGAGGAGAGAGGGGCAGAGCGGGAGGTGCCACTGGATATCGCGCGTCAGGTGCTGCGCCTGCACACGAAACTGAAAGCGGAAACGGACGGCTTACGCACTGTCGCGGAGTTTGTCGGTGAGTCGCCTGAGCATCGCGCCATTGTGCGGCGAATTCAGGCGCTCGCATCGCACGCTTACGGCGAAATCCGTCACAACCTGCTTGCGCGAGACATGCTGCCGATCGATCTGATGCGAGCCAAGCTGTCCATGTTCGGTGCGAGCAAGTTCGATCCGAAGTCGAATCTTTGGGTTCGGGTCACGCTCTTTCAGGGAGCCCCGACGCTCGATGATCTGTCGCCGGAGATGGTCGACGATTGGGCGTTTCCGTGTGTGCCGGGCGGCCACGAGATAGGGGGGCTTTAACGTGAAAATGGCAATTAACGAATTGAGCTCATTGTGCCGTAGCGCGCTGGAAGGCAGCGGCTGGGCGCAAGGCGACTATGAGGACGCTGCGCAAGCTGCGGTATGGCTGCAGGCGATGGCCTTCGACGGCATGGATGCAATCGGCGCGCTGCTAGGCGCTGCGCGGCAGGAGACATACTGCATCGAGCCGGCGCTTGCGGGCGCGCGGGACACAGGCGCACAGGGAACCACATCCTGTGCCGGGTTCGCTGGCTGCCTGCTCGCATTTGAGCTGGCGTGGGCGCGGGCAACGCGGGCTGGCGTGGGCACCGTGCGCGTATCCAATGCGTTGTCGCCGCGTTTGGCCCTATATGGCCTGAAGGTCATGTGTGCGCGTGGTCGCCGGTTCGATCTTTCGTGGGCAGACGCTGCAGGCCGGCATTTCGCCACCGCTTCCGGACACGACGAATATCCAGACTACCTGGGTTTCAGCGCCGAGGCAACGACCACGGCGCCGGAACTCACAGTCTGCTGCATGGCGGACGAGGCGGCATCGAAGGCATCACCTGCCAGGGACGTGCCGCTCGCCGGAGCGATCGATCAGGCGGAACTGGAGGCGCGTTATCGCGACGCCTTGTGGCGCGGCATCGAGGTCCATGCTTCGGATCTCGACCGGTTGATTGCGTGGAAGGACAAGGTGCTTGTCCCAGCCACGCAGGCGTCGCGAGAACACGGTGCTGGAGGCGCGGATGACGGATTCTAAGGTGCACGCGGAGCGTGCCGGCAACGTCGGCGTAATCAGGACCGGTCTGCCGGAAAGCGCCACGCAGCTTTTTGAATGGGCGGTCCTCAGCAACGGCACGCTCTATACGGCGCAGATACCGGTGGGCACCGATGGTGTTGTCGTTGCGGGGGGTATCGAGAAGCAGGCACAGCAGGTCTTCGAAAATTTGATGCAGACGCTCGCCTCGGCCGGCGCGTCATATCGTGACGTCGCGCAGATTCTCATCTATGTTACGGATCGGGCGTGGTTGCCGGCCGTCAATGCAGCATATCGGGAGCATTTCTCGGCGCCATTTCCAAACCGCGCATCGTTTGTCGTGGCCGGCCTTGCTCGTGAGGATATGCTGATAGAAATCGTGGCGTATGCCTGCGCGACACCTAACCATGCGTGAGGCCGCAGGCGAATAGAGGGGACGGGGAGATTCGAATCACTTCTGGAGAATTCCTGGCATAGTCTTCGTGTGTGTGCAGAGCGCGAAGCTCTTCAGACCTTCGGCTGAGTGGTGATTGCGGGTCGAAAGGACGTATCGGCAGAAGTTGGGGCCGGACGTTCGCCGCGGGGAGGCGTGAACGTCCGGAATGCGCACGGTGGCCGCCTCACCAACGCCGATATCTGAACGTTTGCAATGGCCGAATTCCCGCCGACCACTGAGTGTCGCAAACTCGGCCAAAGCCGACGGGGACCGCTTGCCGATTTTCTCTGGAAGCGGCGTGTCTATAGCGTTTAAAGCCTTTGTGCCGGCGCATGATATCGCTTGCGGTTGCGGCCCCCGCCTGTGCGCTGATCAATCAGTTTGTCGTGGCGAATTGCTGAGCCGCGCGGTCGCCAACGGGCTGTGATTCACGTCACCAGCCCGGCGCGCGGATAACGGCCCGATTCAATGTTTTCGCCGTCCAGCTGGTTTGGCTAGTCGCTCGCAAAGTTCTGTCAGGACACCGGTTACCCAGACAAGGTCCTCTTCGCCAAGCTTGGCCAGATGTTCATTGAGGGTACTCTCCGCATCAAGAGCTCGCGGGGAACTCGGTCCTATCAACTTCGTGAGAGGAACCGCGTAAAGATTTGCGAGGGCAATCAGACGGGGTAGGGTTGGCCAGTTGGTACCTCGCTCAAATCGACTAATGGTTTCTGAAAACACGCCCAACTCGGATGCGACCTCGTCCTGCGTCAGGCCGGCTTCGGCTCGGGACCGGGCCAATGCACGACCCAGCCTCCGGGCAAACTTTTCTTCATCAATCATTGCCACCGGGGCATCACCTCATGTTGAAAGTCAACATGAATCCTCTACTTACCGGTCCGCTCTGGTAACATCACAAAATGTTGAGTGGCAACATTTAATGTTGATTTTTAGCGCTTTCCGGTATTCGGAGGCTGCCAGAGATGGCAAATGGACGTTTTTCTGCCTTTGCGGCAACGCTCTGCGGTCAGCTTTAACGACCGGTCGCTGTCGGCCATTGTGTGCCTTGTGGAATGGCGCAGGTCATCTCTGCACGTCTCGCGGGGTGCCAGCGCCGGGTCAGGTTTCGCGGACCGTCTGTCGGTGGTTCCTCATTTCGGTGTTTGCTGCGACGCCGGCCTGTTTGGCGAGCAGTTCGTTCGTAATGTAAGTGTTTGAGGTAGTAGCTGCATGTTTGTGACGAGTGAAATTAACCGTGTGCCTCGGTCCCAAGTACCTTTCGGCGGATTGCCAGGCAAAGGTGTGTGGTCGTCGGTCCAGCAACTGATTCCGCGGGACGTCCTGATTCTCCGGGTATCGCAGGCGCGATCGCGGGCTGTTCCGACGATCGTGATGCTGGATCTGCCTGCAAACGCTGCGACGCTTGAGCAGTTTGTCGGAGGAGACGTCATTCTTCGGGGCGCCGCCGTGCTGAGCACACAACTGGCACACGAGGTCGAGCGGTGGACGCTAGATCCGGTGAGTGAAATCCGGGTGGGGGCGACCGAGTACGAACATGGCGGCGAGGGCAAGCAACTGCTCACTGTGGCCCGGTTCACGACCTCGGCGGGCCGAACGTTCTCGGTGCCGTACGCCCTGGCGACACAACCTGCGCGCGGTCGGCGGCTCTGGCGCGCAAAAGCGTCGGGCAAGCCGGCCAGTCGTTGAGCGGCGCTGGCAATGGACGCGCATAGGGGCGTGGGACCGGGTTTGCCCCGGCAGTCGATGGATGTGCTGCCGCGCTGGCAAGGTGGTTCCGTCATGTATCTCGATCTCGATGGAGTCCTTCACCCGGAAGACGTGTGGCGTCGTCCAGGTACCGGACCGTACGTCGCGAGCCCCCCAGGGCATGTAGTGCTTGAACACGCGGCGCTACTCGAGCGCTGCCTCAAGCCCTATCCCGAATTGCGCATCGTGCTGTCAACGAGCTGGGTTCTGGCGTTCCGCAGCGTCCGCAAAGTTGCGCGCCGTCTGCCGCCGGCACTGCGCCGACGCGTGATCGGCGCGACTTTCCATGGCCGGATGGACCCGGTGTGGTTCCGGTCCATCCCGCGTGGTGTCCAGGTGTGGAGCGATGTGTGCCGGCGTCAGCCCGAAGCGTGGCTTGCGCTCGACGACGATGATGCGGGCTGGCCGGCGGTGTGCAGGGATCACCTGGTGCGAACTGATTCGGTGCTGGGCATCAGCGCGCCGGCGGTCCTCATGGAGTTGCAGATGCGGCTCGCCGCGATGCACTCATGGGACGAAGGCTGGCCGTGCTAATCCGCCTTATCGCGGCAAGCATGCGATTGTTCCCACCCGGTGCGCATCCTCTGGAGATGACATGAGCAGGCACAGGAAACCGCCGGGACAGCCGCCCGACGAGACAGCCGCGCAGCTACGTGCGCGGCTGTGGCGCTTCGCGCTTGCTACCCGCGACGATGCTACCGGGGCCCCCACGATTCCGTTTCCCGAGCACGTGACCGTACTCGCCGGGCCGCTGCGGAGGATCCGCCGCCTGCGCCAGGACGGGATTTGCGGGCAGCCGGAAGCGCCTGCAACCGCAGACGGTCCGCCGGAAGACGGTAGTGCAGCCTGAGCAGCATTGGGTCGTCGGGTTTTGATGGCGCGGCCATGAGAGGTGATCTGGATGCACGCGGGGCATCCAGCCGCATCACCGGGCCGGGGATCCGGGAATGCCGCTGCGGGGCGGGATGCGATCGGGGCTGCACGCTGCGGGCCCGCAAAAGAAAGAAGAACAGGACATGACGGATACATCCTTTCACGGCGCGCTGCTCTGGCCGCTGCCGGCCGAGCAGCAAGGTGGCTCGAATAGCCGCTATTTCATTGACACGGAATACACCGATTTCCGGCATTGCCAGCTGGTCAGTCTCGCCATCGCTGGCGAGAACGGGGATGAGTTCTACGGCGAGCGTACCGACTTCGATCTGGCACGGTGCAGTGATTTTGTCCGCAAGATAGTGCTGCCGCAGCTCGGCCAGTTTGAGGGGCGTGCGATGCCCTTTGACCGGCTGCGGGAGGCACTGCGCGCATGGCTCGGCAGCGTACCCGGCGACTCCGACCCGATACTCTGCTACGACTGCGAGACGGATCTGAACCTGTTCCGGTTCCTGCTGGGTGGCCCTCTGCCGCGCGGCTGGCGGGTCGAAAATATCGCGGGCCGTCGCGACCGGGAGCGGCGCGCTGAATACTTCGCCCGGCATGGCGGCGAGCACCACGCGCTGCATGACGCGCGGGCCAACGCGTACGCTTTTGCTGGCTGAATCCAGCGGACGTGAGCCGGCCGCTGGAAGACTAGGCTTCCGGCTCGGACGAAACCAGCTTTTCGATGAAAAATTGCAGTGCCAGGCAGGAGACCAGGATGACCGGAGGCCGTGAGTGGATTCCACGATCCGACGCACTGCGGATCGCGCAACGCCTGCGTGAGCGTCGCAAGGCGTTGGGATTGACCCAGGCTGAACTCGCGGCCAGGGCGGGCGCGGCGCAATCGACCCTGGTACACTGGGAGAAGGGGAGGTGGCCCGACACTATTGCTGCAGCTATGGTGAATGCGCTGGATGCAGCCCTGCGGGCACCGCAAGGATGGCTGCTCAGTCATGCCGTGCAGCCGTTGCCGGTTCCCGGGTTCAATGCCGGAAGTGCAGTGGCCCAGGACGGACTGAGTGATCTCCAGGCGCGAATTCCCCCGGCCCGGTGCCGGGAAATCGGCCCTCACGCCAGGCGGCTGCGCGAGGAGCTAGGCCTTTCGGTTGCGGAAGTGGCGCGCGTCTGTGCGGTATCAAATCCCACGTTGTTGCAGTGGGAGCAGGGGACGTTTCCGAAGGCGCTTACCGCGGCGCGTCTCCGCGCCTGGGAGCGTGCACTCCTGCTTGCGCCGGATCAGTTGCTGGCGCCTCCGGCGGCACATTCAGGGTTGCGCGATGGCAGATGGCGCGTGGTCGTAGAGGCTCAAACGCTCGAAACCGCAATCCGCCGCGTCGCGGAATGTCTGGCCACCCGCGGACGCAACCTGGTCACGCCGGAGCAGCCGCTGGATACAAAAGCCGTTCGTAACGCCGACCTGCTTGCGCACCGCTACGGCATCGGCGCGCATCGCTGGCCACTGGTCGACGTCGCCATCGCGTACGGGATCACGCTCTCGCACGCGCACCAGACCACTGCCGGAATGATCGTGAGGGCGGCACAGTTCGAGTTTGACATCGTGGGCTGGACGCCATCGCGGAGGCCAGCGCGGCAGGGCTTCCGTCGACGACCGCTGTCGCCGATCGCCGTATGCATGATTTGCTCGGGCCGTCGCTGTCTATGGAACGCGCTGAGGCATTCACCGGCGAGATATTGTCCCGGCGAATCGCCGGCGCTGATGCCAGTATGGCGATGACCTGCACCAGCATCCCGAAGTAAGCGGCGAATTTTCCGTTGAACGCGCAGTCGATCGCGGATATGTAGGAGTCCTCTATGAGGTGTGCATTCGCAGGACTGCTGTACCGAATGAGAGAGTCATCAAAAGGAGAAGCAGATGCTTCGCGTCACTATTGAGTTGCTACCCGGTGGACGGGAAAGCGGAAAGCGTATCATCGCGACGGCGGATATCGCCCGGGTGAGTGGCGGGGCGCTCGCGGATTACCGGGTAGCCCTGGAAGATGCGGTGCTCGGTGAGGTGGGCGGGCGAGCTATTGTGCGCAGTTATCCGAGATGGGCGAGCAGTGTGTGGAACCTCGTTGCGCGCTGTCTTGCCGCTGCACTGAACGAAGGTCGCGAAGAGTTGCCACCGAGACCTGCGAAACCGGAGGTGACGGTTCGAATGAACGACGCAGGCTTCCGTTACGTGCGTCTGGATGAGATTCCCAAGCCTGCCAGGACATTTTTCGACCGGACGCTGGCCGGTTCGGGCATTCCTGATCACGGCTGCGCTTACGCGCACGACTGGTTCGACTTTCTCAACGGCCAACGCTGACGCAAGAGGCACTAATCGGCCAATTTGAGACGTTCGACACGGTTTTCTGGATCGTCGACAATGTGAGTCGAGCGTGCTCAAAACCGGTTAGTCACAAGCCGTGTCCCAAGCCCTATTCATGACGGACAAGTCGATGCGCATACCTCTATCTGACAGAAGGGTCGCGATCCCACTTTTTGTGTTGTCTGTAACGCAGATAATCGGGTGGGGAACCGTAGGCTTGCCATCGATCGTCGGAAGGCAGATGGCCGGCGATCTGAAGATGGACATTTCGTCTGTCTTCGCCGCCAACTCGGTACTGTATGTTGTCATGGGGCTTTGGGCTCCATTTCTGGCCAAAGTCTTTGCCCGGTTCGGTGCGAGGCGTGTCATGATCGGCGGCACGATTTTGTCTGCGCTCGGTTTCCTCTTGCTGGCGGTGTGTCGTGGGCCTTTGTTGTATTTCTCTGGCTGGGTGACGCTTGGAACAGCGGGTAGTGCCACGCTCTCGACAGCGGCCTATATCATGCTCAACGAACTCACCGGACCGAAAGCGAAACGCGCTATCGGCGGCCTTATGCTGATCACCGGGTTGGCGAGCAGTATTTTCTGGCCAATAGCATCACTACTGGCGAAGGCGGTCGGATGGCAAGCGACCTGTACGGTTTATGCCGGAATGCTGATGTTTATATCCCTCCCGCTCTATGTGTTTGGGCTGCCAGCGACGACGGCACCCATCAATCAACATCTGCACCTTGGCTCCGACGCGACAACCAGCGCACCTACACAGAAAGGCACGTTCTACCTGATTGCGGCGGCGATCACATTGAATGCATTCGTAACCTTCGGCTTCAGCGCAATATTCTTCGAACTACTCAAAGCTGTGGGATTGCCAGCAATGCAAGCGGTAGCCTTTGGTTCTGCACTCGGAGTAATTCAGGTGGGTGCGAGGGCGGTGGATTTCCTTGGCGGAGCCAAGTGGGACGGCATTTCGACAGGCATTTTTGCAGGAATTGTTCTTCCGTTTTCGATGGCGTTGCTCATGTTGGACCACGATTCGCATACTGTCGTCACGATTTTTGTCCTTCTCTACGGTCTAGGCAGCGGAGCACTCGCGGTCGCACGTGCAACGATACCGCTAGTGTTTTATGACAAGGTGGATTACGCGTCGGCGGCATCGCGCATCGCGCTCCCTCTGAACGTGATTTCCGCAGCCGCGCCGCCTCTTTTCATTGCACTACTGACTCGGCTTGGAAGTGCGGTCTTGTTAGAGGTGGCCATCCTGTGTTCGGGAACTGCATTGATTCTGCTGTTGGTTCTCACACGTCGAAGACCCGCGTTGGATAACGCCGCGCCGGCTGCATGACATTTGAAGTTACGTTCGGACCGTCAGCCGCCGATGCTCGCAACGTCCGCTATCGAGACGTGTCGGGAGACCGCTCTGGGTCGCGTGCCGACGATCGCGACTGCGCGCGATCGGGCAGTCGATGCCAGCTGCATGAGGCGGTGATCGGCTAACAAAAGACACTCGATCGTATGGTCTAGAAGGTCGACAATCGGCGTTGATTCGCAACGGATACGCCGTCAGCGTCGGGAAGAAAAGCCGCCTCCGATTTGCTCGATCCGGCGAATACTTACCTTTCCCTTGGCAGTGGAGGGTTATCACTCGCCGTGCGAAAGCATCGCGTAGACTCGCGCGACATTAACGCTAGCTTCAGGAAACGCGAAATGACGCGGCTACGCCAATCGATCGAAACTTACATTCTTGCTAAGGATGGGAACCGTCCGCATCTGATGTCCCATGCATTCGCTGCCGACGCCAAACTCGTGATGGATGTCAGAACGGCAGAGATATCATTTCCGACTACGGTGAAAGGGCTTAGCGGAATATCCAACGCGTTGGTAAGTCAATTCGCGCAACGCTACGAGAACATTTATACATTTTGCATCGGAACGCCGCCAGGCAGCGAGACTACGTTTCGTTGCGACTGGCTCGTATGCATGACGGAGAAACTGTCCGGTGCGGCGCGCGTGGGTTTCGGCGAGTACGAATGGCATTGTCGCGATGAATCCGGTCTGATCTCGAATCTCAAAATCACGATCGAAGAGATGAAAACACTGCCGTGCGAATCGGGTAACTCGATCCTTGCATGGGCCGCGATGCTCCCTTACCCGTGGTGCCCGCGCGATCTGCCATTGCAAACCGCGCCGAATATCCTAGCAACTCAAGAGATTGCGAGACACTTAGCGGGTTGCAAGTGATTATCGTCGGGCTCAGTGCGGCCGGAAGCAGTCGCTCGACGTTAGTATTTGAATCGTTGATAATCGGTTCTCGTATGAATGCGAGGCATCACGTGGAGCGACACAAGATCGACACATGACTTCCAAACGCACAAAATCGCGGCTAGCCGGCGAACTCGATCGCTTCGTGCAGCAGTACGCGCGCAAGGCTCAACCCGCAGAGCCGAACGACCGGAAATACGACCGAAAGCTAGAAAAGAAAATGAAGCGGCTTTCCCCGTCTGCACTATCTGACCTCCTTTCCGAAGGCGAGCAGGAGCAAGATGAGCCGGGGCACAATGAAGGCTGAGAGCGGCCAACAAGAGACAGTCGACTCCGCTACCCCGATCGCTGACAATCGGCAGCGAGGCCATATAGCGCGCTTGAGTTGGAATAACGAGCAAGCTGACCAGATTAGCCTGCGCATATAGAATGCAGACTCTATTGCCAGAACCGATCGCCATCGATGACTAAACTAAAACAGATTTCGGTTAGGTGTTCTCTTGCGGCTCTTTTGATGACCTGCATGGCAGGTGGCTGTGCGACACCCACTCCAGTTCGATATTACCGATTCGATCTCAGTGTGGAAATCAACCAGAAAGCATATAACGTCGCATACAACTGGCATTGCACGCGGGTGTTAGATGGCCCGAATTTTGGCCCGGGAGGGCTTCTAAAGGCGCGATGGGAAATTTCGCCACCGTCGAATCTTCTCATTAGAGACATTGGTAACGGCGCAATCTTCATAGTTGCTCCGCCCAGCTATTGCGGCGACGATTCAGATCAGACGACCATCCCCAATTCTCGTGATGAATTTCCGACCATTATGGTCGCGGATTCTGCTGACAGCCCAACATTGATCCAGAGGTTCGTGCGCGAAAAACCAGTCGGATTGGGTTATAGCGTTCGTATAAAAGCAGGCCGAATTTCGCAACTTTCGTCGGCAGTTCCAGACTACGAACCCTCAATTGAGGAAAAGAAAGTCTTGCGGCAACTGCTAGCCTCTACGAGCACCTATCAGTCTGTCTGGGCGAGAATCCTCCCCGAACCAATCTGGGCACGTTCACTTGCTTTAAGTACGTACTTTGAACACGCAACAGGCATTCAAGTCGCCCCCTCGCCGACGCGCATTCGAACGAACATTGTCGGGCAAGATGGCCGCAATAATTTTTTCCCTGTAGATCAAAAGGGCATTTTTCCGCCGCAAGGCTTTGACTATGCTTCTTATACGGTTCCTCTTAGCAAAGTCGGAGACGAATGGGTCCTTCCGCTCAGGCGGGAAGCGGATCAGGCATTGACTTACGTGTTGGGCTCTCCGACCTCGCACCCCGATGGGGGCGATTGTGCTCGCATCAATCCATCTCCAATGGCTCAGGTAAATTACGATGACACGAGAGTGCTGGTAGCAGCATCACAGCAAATTTTTGATAGTCGTCGAAAGCTGCTGATTCAATTAATAAATAGCTGCCGGTCTCTCCGTTCGATCCTCACGATCGACAGTCGCAGGTAGGAGGTTCGAACGCCCGCTTGTGAGAAAGCTGGTGGTCTCTTCGGGGTCGAACTCGGTCGGTCGTCATCTGGCTGAGTTCGGCCAACTGCGGTCATTCGACATCGGCCCTCAGACTGTCGACAATCAACGCTGTTTTCCAGGTACAACCGGGTACAAGGAACGATCAGCCGGTACGGGCTAAACTTTGGTCGGCGAAATGCCGTTAAGCCGAAGTGCCGATAATATCAAAGAGGGAACGCAATGAAACTGCTAGTGCTATGCGGCGCAGTGCTCGCACTTGCCGGTTGCACCGATACGGGACCGATAAAAGTTGGTCCTGACACTTACATGATTTCCACGCGTGTTCCTTTCGGCGGTCCTGCTTCGGCCAAGGGTCAAGCCTTGACGGAGGCGAATGCCTTTTGTGAGTCGAAGACCCGGGAAATCCTGCTCGATCACGAACAGTCAAGCGAATGCGCGTTGCACGGCGGTTGCGGCGAAGCTGAAATCACTTTCTATTGCCTGACGCCCGACGACCCGCAGCTTCAACGCCCGAAGTTCAGGGCCGAAGCGAATCAGCGTATCGAAATCCAACAGAAGTAACTGATTTTCACGAAAACAGAACAATGAAAAAGACCTGCACTGCGATGCTCGTTCTCGCTTGTCTAACCACAGCGTGCTCAAGTACGGGCGTCGTGCCGATGGACGGTGATACATACACCGTGTCCAAGCGAAGTGCGCAAGTCGGATTCGGTCCCGCTGACGGGCCGAAAGCTGACATAAACCGCGAGGCAAACGACTTCTGCGGGAAACAAGGTAAAAAGGTCCAAACCGTGTCATTGCAAATGACCGATTCCGGGTTCGCCCGACCCGCCAGCGCTTCGTTGCAATTCCGCTGTATGTGAGAGGCGAAACGGCCTATAAATGTCTCTTACGGAGGAGGCTGAGTGTCCTTTTCGGGTCGCGTGCTGCCGATCTCAGCATGGCGAAGTTGAAGCCATGTATGCCCATTGCATGAGACGGCGCCCGGCCACCTTGAGACATTCGACACACGAGGCAGTACGGTTGACAATCGGTATGCGGTGCCAGCTAAGAAGGATTGGCCGCGTTAGCTCTACGCGGCACGCGCTTGTGTCGGTTGCCGACTGATAGTCCAGGTCCACCGATGCGAAAATCAATGTATTTGTTAATCCCAGGAAGCACCGAAGAAAATGCCGACAACAAAATTTAATCTTCGCGAGAGCGTTCCGATTCTCAACAGGGATGCCCCGGCAACTACAAAAATTGCCGCCCTTATTTATCTGATTTCGTTCTGCATGTCCCTGCATCTGTTAATCAACATCATCTCTGCCGCGTATCTGCTCTCATTGAAGGATTTTGCTATCTCCCCCAAGGTATCGGGTAACGCTTTGAGGAACCTCACACTCTTCACAGCGGCGGCGATCGCAGTATGGGTACTAGTGAAAGGGTTGTTGATTGCGAACGTATTTTTTCGACGCCGCTGGGCAAGGAACGTGCTGTCGGTCATAACGCTACTCATCTTTTTTGTGATCCTCCTGACCCACTTAGCGCACCCAGAGAACGCGTCGGTGAATCTAGGCAATAACCTTGATCATGTCGCCGAGGTCGCAGCGGTGATATTGCTTTTTGCGCCGAAAAGCACAGCTTGGTTTCGATCCAGGACATAGACACCGACGCAATTTCAAGCTATCGAACGTCTGCTTTGTAGAGAGTTGACAGGCCGGTGAGGGATAAAAAGCAGCCTCAGGCATCTAGATCGATCACCACTTTTCCGAAATGAGCTGCACGTTCCAAAAATCGGTAGCTTTCGATCGCATCCTCAAACCCTAATACACGGTCCACGACGGGCTTGATGGCCGCCGTTGCCATCGCACGCGCTGCATCTGCCAAGTTTGCGGTTGATCCCGTGTTATTACCAACAATCGTTAAGGTCTTGAGATTGATAGGAAGGATAGGAATCGACAGTTCCATGCCGCCGATAAAGCCCACGACAAAGATTGTCCCGGCGATGGCTGCTGCGTTCAGGGAGCGCGGAAACGTGCTTGCTCCGATCGTCTCGACGATCAGGTCCGCGCCAACCCCATTCGTCGACGAGAGCACAATTTCGTCCCAAGCCGGTGTCGACTGATAATTAATCGTCAAATCTGCACCTAGCGCGCGAGCACGTGCCAGCTTTTCGTCCGACGACGAAGTAATGATGACGCGCGCGGCCGCCGCCTTGGCAAACTGCAACGCGAACAGGCTGACCCCGCCCGTGCCGAGTAGAACGACTGTGGATCCCGGACGAACACGCCCCGTGACAATTGCGTTCCATGCTGTCGTTGCGGCAATCGGAAGCGTGGCGGCTTCCGCAAAAGTGAGCTGATCGGGGATCGGGATCAAAGACGTGGCGGGGACCACCGCATAGTCGGCCAGCGATCCCGGCATGGTGACGCCCCGCATGCGCCTCGCTGCCGCAGACGTCAGCGGTCCGGCGGCCCAGTCGACCATCAGACCAGGGACGACCCTGTCGCCGACGGCCCAGCCTTTCACACGATTGCCGATCTCAACTATTTCGCCCGCGCCATCCGTGCCTGGAGTAAAGGGTGTGCTGCGACTCCCCAATCGCCCCCATGCGACCATCAGGTCGAGATAGTTCAGGCTAGCGGCACGCAAGCGAATCAAAACCTCGTCAGGCTCCGGGCTCGGTATTGGCATATCGACACGCTTCAAGGAAGCAAGCGAATGGTCAGTCAGGTTGAAGGCGCGCATGGAAATCCCCGGTTGACAATGGAGGGGATCGTAGCAGCGCCCAATCGCTATAATTCATCGCTAGAACACAACATTCCTGCATGTGGCGCACCAATGAACAGCAACGAAGCAGACCAGACCGAAGCCTTCCTTGCTGTTATGGAATCGGGAAGCTTTTCGGCGGCGGGACGCAAGATAGGCCGCGATGGGTCAGTGATCTCCCGGCGGATCGCGGCGCTCGAAGCACGTCTCGGCATCCGCCTGCTGGAGCGTTCGACGCGCCGTGTGGCACCTACCGAAGCGGGCATCCGTTTCCGCGATCGGGTCCATGAGGCGATGGACATGATGCGTGCAGCCGAAGACGAGGCGAGGGCCATGGCCGCATCGCCCACGGGTCTATTGCGTGTGAGCCTTCCTTTGGCCTTTGGACGTATGTGGATTGCACCGCGGCTTCCTGAATTCCTCGCGCGGTATCCGACGCTCCGCGTCGAGGCGAGCTACACCGACAGGTACGTCGATCTTATCGCCGAGGGATTCGATGCCGGGGTGCGGCTCGGTGAGATGAAAGATAGCCGGCTGATCGGACGCCGCATTGCGATGACGCGCCGACTGATCTGCGCGACGCCTTCCTATCTTGACCGACGACCCGCGCTGACGGAGGCGGATGATCTGCTGCGCCACGACTGCGTTTGCTTCACACGACTTGCTACTCATCCAGTTTGGCACCTGCAACGCAACGGCAAGAGCCGCGCTGTGCGAGTCTCGGGCCGCCTGGAGACCGACGACGCTGAAGCAGTCGTTCAGGCAGCGCTTGCCGGCGTGGGTATCATCATGGCGACTGACTGGCTCGTGGCGCGCGAACTCGCCGATGGCCGGCTGGTCCCGGTGCTGACGGACTGGACGGTTAGCGGCGAGGCCGGCGTTAGTGTTGTGCGGGCATCCGTCCAACATGAGGCTGCCAAGAGTCGCGCGTTCGTGGAGTGGATGGCGGAAGTTTTTACAACTCCGCCGTGGCAAGAGGCGGTTCGATGAGCAAAGCAAGGCTCGCAGTACTTGATTTGCCGCAGTTCCCAGTGGACGAATCGTCTGCAAATCGAATACTCCAGTACTCGTGGACCATGCACGCTACGTGAATAGACTGAATATTGGCGGCCTCATTGCATTTCTGTTTCGGCTTGCTTGGAATGACCGCTTTCGAGGAAGGTCTCTGTCTCTTGCGGGTCGAGGCCATATGCAAACGCATGCTGAATGCGGCGATTCCAAAAATCGCCCCTTCAGATCGCTCCATACTGGCTTGGCAGCAACTCGGGAAGGGTAAAACGACACCCGATAAACCCGAGTACTTTTGCGTTTACACGCGGCCACATTCAAGCTTGCCACCCAAATTAGCGCTCTCTGCCAGCTTTCGGTGAAGGTCGCTGTGTTGCTACCGCAGGCCTACTCCAGCGACACTTGGCGCGGAATTGTCGGAAGTATCAGCGCGGACGCTGCAAATCCGATTGCACCGACGCTGCCGAATATCGTCCACGTTTCGAGCGACGTTCCGTTCAAAATAAGCCAACTACCCGTGTAGTAACCGGCGGTGCCACCGAGTGCCCCCGCAGCACTCAGCATCCCGAAGAACGTTCCTTGGCTTCCGTCGATAGCCAACGATGCTGTCATGGTTTCCAGCGCTGGGAGCATGATTGTTTCGATGACCGTGTATCCGGCGATAAATAAAAGGAACCAACCGAGACCGTCGAAAGCAGCCACACTGGTGAAGGCAATTGCAGCAGCCAGGTAGGCATACATGGTCGAGGTCGCTGGATTCATCCGGACGAGCCAGCGTTTCGCGGACAGCATGAATGTCAGTCCGATTACGCCGTTCACAACATAGACTGCGGATGCCGCGTGCGGACCTGCCAGGCGCCCGGCATATAGTGGAAATGCGACATAAAGCTGCGGGAACAAAAAGAACCATGGAAGCGCAGTCACGATCAAGCGCCATAAGTCCCGGTTGGTTGCCGCCGAGCGGAGATTTGACAGAACGGGACGACGATCCGATGTTTCGAAAAGTTCGACCTCAAGTCTGAAGACGGCTGCGCCAAGCAAGCCGAACAAGAGGGCGCTTCCAGTGAACGCGAATCGGGCATCTGCTAGCCCCGCGAGTCCGCCGATTATCGGGCCAATCGCGGTTCCCATGTTCAACATCTGGTTGTTGGCAGCGAACAGCGCGGAATGCGATGCCTTCGGCTGCCGACCGAAAATCCCGTACAGACCACCCTCGTAACATGCAACGCCCGAACCGGCCGCGAAAGCAAAGCATACCCAAGCGCTTACGTCCTTCGTGACGGCGAATCCGAGAAATCCCAATCCCCTCAACAAAAGCCCCAACGCCATCATTCGCCGGGAGCCGAACCGATCGGCGACCGCACCGGTCATCAGCGGCAACATCTGGGCGGAGACCAGATTCGCCGACATCACTGTGGCAAGCGCGGCAGCACTGAAATGCAAGGTCATCGACATGTGGAGCGCAAGAAGCGGAACGGTCATGAAGTGCGACGCGTTCATTACGCCCTGAATCCGCAACAACGCCCAGATGTCGCGTGAAAAGGTCGGACCGGTCGAATGGGTCTTGGTGAACATCTTGCGTCCTTGTAACCACTGTAGTATTTTGATGGTTACGTAAACTCTTTGACTTTGCAACACGGAGACGCCATGCCCGACCACAATCAGACTGCACCAGGCGAGCTCGAAGTCGTGCGGCGGTTCATCAACACCTTGTCGATTCCAAACGACACGCGTGAAGAAAGAGACGCACTGCCTGAATTGGCACGTGTACCTCAATTGTGGCGCAATGAATTTCCGCACCAATCTCGATCGCGAACCGACGCGCTGGGCAGGCTGCAACGGCTGCGCGCCGATTTACGCAGTGCATGCCATGAGAAGGGCTCTAGTGAGGAGGCACTGAATGAATGGTTCAGTAGCGCTGCGCTGAGCGTGAAAACTCGATGGATGGGTGATGCCACGAAGTTGATTATCGAATCGTCGGAAGCTAGCTTCGTTGGTTATATCGTGGCTGTAGTGGCAAATGCCATTGCGTCGGGCGAGTGGGCGCGTCTGAAGACGTGTCCCGATTGCCAGTGGGCTTTCTATGATCACACGCGCAACGGCAGCAAACGCTGGTGCGGTATGACAAAAGGCGGTCCAGACGGTCGGGCGTGCGGCACCATTGCAAAAGTCACAGCGTATCGCGCCCGTGAAGCAATGAAGGCTGGCGTTGCCTGACGCGATGCTTTCCGACTGATGGTTGCTACTCGGTCAGTCATCTGGCGGGCCATCCTCAATCAATTTGAATGTCTGCATCGCGGAAAGCTGACCGTCCCTTGTGGGTCGAAATGGGTCGGTCATCATCGGGCAGAGTTCGGGCGGAGAGCAGACATTGCCCCCATCAGCTTGCCCTGTGCGCCGGTGTTGACCACTCTGGCGCGATGCGAAGGGGTAGCTCCCTAGTCGGAAAACCACGACCCGTCAGCCTCGGCAGGACGAATTCGGGCATGGGAACATCCTTGCCCCCGAAGAACGCCGCTCGCAGGAGTTGCTGAGTTCCTCTACCACCTACTGCCTGCGTTCCCGCAGGCGATAGATGTGGAGGCAGATCGCAATGGTCGAATGCCTCGGTGGTCCCGACGAGAATTCTGCAATTGTGCGAGGCAGTTCTCCCGGGTTGAACCTGCACCAGGCGGGCTTTTCCCGGGTTCGTCAGGAGACGGTTCTTCAGATTGCCGTAGGCGTCGATCGGCTCGGCCCACTTTTGGCGGTGCCTTTCTTTACGACAGGTGAATGCGCAAAGGTTTTTTGATCATGGGTTGAAAGACGGGATTGAAGAAAAAAGACCCGATTCGAATAATTAGGTCCGTGCACTATAGGCGAAAAAAAAGAAAAATTTCCGGAGAAGGATGATCTATGAGTATTGCAAATGAAGTAGTGAAAAAAGGGAATAAAAAATCAAAAAAATCGACCTTTACGAGATGGAATTCCAATTGTATTACCGACCCGGATCCGACGGCGTACGCGACTGCCAAAAGGCGGCCCTGCCCGTAAACAAGCTCGATTCGACGATCACGTTCTGTGCTAAATCGGTGGTACTGGCAACCCATGAATTATGTCCGCTTCATCGCCGACTTGTATTTGGGTATGCTGCTTACGAGTAGAAAACGTGACGCAATCGGGCAGGAGGATGTTGCGCTCGTTGGCTTGGCCCGGTGGTTTGGGTTCGCCCAGCTGTTAGCTCAGATGCTGATTCATCTCGGCACCCATTGCGCGTTCGACGAGTGGCTTGTTGAACGCGAGCATCAGGTCTTCGACCTTGGCCGGCGTCAGTGTCCTTTCGTCTTAACAAAACGTATACGCTCGGAAGCCTTCTTTTGACGTGGTCATTGTTGGTGGGAATTGATAATAGTAGATGGATCGAAAAGGCCGTTGCACTCGGCAACGTTTAGCAAACGCACGTTGCGTGGATACAATACGTTGGCGACGTAATTTCATAAAATTGGATGTGCGTATTACACGAGTCGACCAACGCTCTTTGTGTAACCCGATTCTCGCGTCCGTTGAGTCAACCGTTGACCTGGTGACATCCCGATTTGCGGAAACATGTCACGGCAAAACCGACAACATCGACACGACCGAGACAGAGACAATAGCCAGTGTGTGTTGCATCCCGATCGCAATAGATCGGAGGGTATGGAGGCAGACAGGGCATCTTCTGTTTGCATAACCGATCGGCTGCCTTCGGATTCAAACAGAGGGACTAGGAATGACGCATGCCATTGCCGCTCGCGAGCACGTAGGAGCGACGGCCCACGTCTCTCACGCTCACGAACTGCTGACGACGCGGATCCGGCTTGAGAATCCAGCGATCGTTGTGATCCTTCGAGGATGTGCACGCGTGCAGTGGGGAGGGCAGGAGCATGTCCTTGAGTCCGGCCGCGCAATTGCAATAGCAGCGCAGCATACTTTCGATGCCTTCAAAACGCCCTGTAACAAGACCGGCGTTTATGAGGCTCAATGGCTGACATGCGACGGCACCGTTACAGCCCAATATTCAGAAGGCCCAGTCAAGGGAACGCGGATCGGAGACGTTCACGCTCTGAAGTCGGGCGGAACTTCCTTTCTGAAGGCGTTCGCGCATGCCAGGGAAGGCATCTTGCGCCAGACTGACATTCCCACTGAGGTCGCGAGAATCAGAATGACCGAATTGCTCACGTGGCTCGACCACGATGGCGCATACTTCGGCCACAGTCAACGCCCTGCACTGGCGACGCAGGTGCGGCGCAGGATAGCGGATGAGCTGTCCACTGCGTGGACAGCTCCGCTTATGGCAGAGTCACTGGGTCTGAGCGAAGCGACGCTACGCCGCCGTCTATCCGCTGAACGCACGTCGTTTCATGAACTGCTAATCGACGTTCGAATGTCGAAGGCTCTCACACTGTTACAGGTCACTGACCTCTCGGTAACGCTGATTTCGCTGGAGATCGGCTACAGCAGTCCGTCACGGTTTACTGCGCGCTTCCGCCAAAAATTCGGTTATGGTCCTAGCGACGTACGACGGGCGGCGTAACAGGGTGCCGTTCGTGCGGTTGTCGACGCAGATCCGGCAGCGACGACAACCTATCCTAGTTCTTGGCGGATGATTGCAACAACGTGTCGGCCGGGACTTCATGCAACATGGCCTTCGACGTACCTGCCAGGACGGCGATTGCCCCACTCACGAGCAGTACTGCCATGAGATAGAGACCGCTCATGAACGAGCCGCTAGTCGACTTTGCCCAGCCCATCAACGTAGGGCTCACAAAGCCACCGATGAGTACGATGCTATTGATTAGCGCAATGCCGCCCGCGGCGGCTGAACCGGACAGGTAGGCAGTGGGGATAGCCCAGAAGACGAGCATCGCGGCGAACAAGGTGATTGTTGCCAGGGAAATCGCTGCAAGCGAGAGGGACAGGTTCCGAGTTGCGGCAGCAAGGAAGACCAGTCCGAGCGCGCCGAGGACACAGCAGAACGCAAGGTGCCGGCGGCGTTCCATTCGGATGTCGGAATGACGTCCGATCGAAATCATACCAGCAGCTCCCAAACCGTAGGGGATCATCGAGTACAGGCCAATCGAGAAGACATTGGCCACACCGGTACCCTTAATGATGATTGGCAGCCAAAAGCCGATCGCGTAGATGCCACAAATGATTGTGAAATAGATAAATCCGAGGACATAGACGACCGGATCCTTCAGCGCCTTCCCGAAAGTGTGTCCATGCCGGTCACTTGCAGGCAACTGTTCCGCGGACACGCTTTGCTCAATGATTTTCTTCTCACGCGTGGTCAGCCACTTCGCGTCGTTCGGCCTGTCAACAAGTATCGCCGGGACGGCCAGCCCCAGAAGCAAGGTGGGCAGGCCTTCGATACAAAACATCCACTGCCAGCCCTTTAGTCCATAGACACCCGCCATGGAACTCATCACCCAACCGGAGAGCGGACCGCCAATTAACCCGGCAACCGCTACCGCGCTCATGAAAATCGCAATAATGCGTGCCCGGCGCGAGCCGGGATACCAGTAGGTCAGATAGAGGATGATTCCCGGCAGAAACCCGGCCTCGAATGCACCAAGCAGAAAACGCACGACGTAGAAGGCGAGCGGACTGGAGACGAGCATCATGCAGGCGGAGATCGCACCCCAACCAATCATGATGCGCATCATGGATCTGCGGACGCCAATTTTTTCAAGGAGTAAGTTGCTCGGTACCTCAAAAAGAAAATACCGGCGCCAAGGCCGTAAGTAGCGTCACTGAAATCAAGGTCCTGCTTCATCTGCAACTGCGCGAACCCAATGTTGATGCGATCGAGATACGACATCATGAAGCAGACGAAAAGAAACGTGAGCAGATGTCAATTCACTTTCTGATATGTTGCCACGACCTCCTCGGCACTCAGGCCGCTCTCGCTCCACTTGATATTCCTCTCGCTAGCAACGTTCATGAATTGACTCGTATTTGCCGGTTCCTCGAAAGCATCTGTCAGTCTTATCCAATCCTTACCGCAACAAAACCGCCGGGCGTGTTTGAACATTACGCAGCGCTTACTTGTCGGCAGTCTCGGGTACTGGCACGTCGAAACCATTCAGTGTGACCGACACCATGCAGTACAAGCCCACCAGGTAGATGAATTCCGCGGTGCCGTCCTGACCAAATATCGCGACGGAGCGGTTGTAGGTCAAGGTTGGCAGTACGCCGCCGGACAACAGCGCTGACGCCAGGTCGTAGCCGATGCCTTCCTCGCTCGTCAGGTTGCTTGGCCGCTGGCCCGCGATGATCGTCGCGAGTTTTTCATCCGACAAACCGCGTAGTTCCGCGACGAGAACGTGCGCATAAATCTCGTAGGCGGAGTGAAATTTCGCGCCCGTAACGAGAATCGCAATTTCGCGCACGGGCCGAGACAATGACGGGGAGCTCGACAACGACTTGACCAGTTTCCAGACCGGGCCACCAAATTTCGGAAAGTGCAACCATGGGTTCCAGGGGCCAATCAACTTGCCGGCAGCGTCGATCGCCGTGAAACCCTTGAAGCTGGTTTCAATTCCCTTGCGCATGTCCTCGTAGAGCGGACGTTGTTCGGGATGCAGTTCGGAATAGGGAAGAAGCGGGAGGCGCAAGGTGTTCTCCGAAAAGAAGAAATGGGTACGTCTGGAAAAGCTCCCGCCGGTGAGCTCTCGCACGGCAGTTTTCCGAGTTCGCGAATGCATTGGTCAATGATGCGTCGAGGCTGATTTGCACGCGCTCCTGCTTCGGTCAAATACTGTGCTAAGTCGATCATCTCAACCCCTTGAAGCATCGCAAATGCGTCACAACAGCAAACTCATCGCTGTGCGCAATCGCTCAGACTTCGCCACTCAGGTGTGAACATGGCTGGCACTTTCGGCGCTTGCTTTGGCCCCGCATTGAATCAACGCGGGTGAGGCCGCGAAACGATGGAGTCGCGTCTTGTCCGCAAAGAATGCCGGATTAACCTCGACCGTACGGAGACGCATTCGGGATATCTCGCGTTGCTCGATCTTCCGGCCGTTGCCGCAATACCGTCTATGCCGGAAACGGGAGATTGGCCCCTGGCATAGTTAAAGCGCGCCAGGGCTGGTTACGGAGTTTTGCCCTGCCGCTGGAGTACGACGTCCATGCTGCTTGAGTGCCGCTACAGTAGCAATGCTGGAAGCGGAAACCGGCCCAGCGCCTATTCTTCGTCCAGAATTGGAGCTCGTTCTTGGCGGTAAGATCGACGCTCACTGCCATTACCGCGGCCAGGTTGTGACTGCCGGAATTTTAACTGTAAGAGTGGGGGCGCAGGTATTCCTGGTGGCAGGGAAAAAAAGGGATCTGGATCCCAGAAGGCACTCAACACGAAGTTATTGCATCGACGGATGTAAAACTTGGAAACTTGCGGATCTCGGGTTTTTTGGCCCCAAGGCTTTCTCGTTCTGTTTGCTCCATCCTGGTGTCTCCGCTCTTTGGTGAACTGGTAGGCAGTTCGGTCGAAGGTAACCAATGGTTTGGAGAGAATAGTCAGAAGGCCAAGATCATCGATCTTTTGGTATTGGAATTTCGTTTGTCGAGCGATTGGGTGTTCTCTCTTTTTCGGAACCTGTTGATTCACGGTTAAGGAGGATTTGCTTCGCACTCCATGGAGATCATGCAGATAACCGTTCTCTCGCTGAGTGGCCCCATTTCGCCAGGGGTTGCACGCGTACGCTAGAAAGACTGTTCCGAAAGGAAACGGGTCTCACGTTTTCGCAATGGCGGCGGCAATGGAGAATTCATGATTCGATTGTTCGCTTTCATTGTGGCCAGCCAGTCACTTCAGTTGCCAGCGATGCCAGGTATGAGAACGCGAGTTCGTTTATAGAAATGTTTCGCTGCGTGACCGGACGTATACCCGGTCAATTTCTGGATTCGTGACACCTTGCACGCACGGTTCTCACACATGAAGGCTTCGGCTATGCCAAGGAGTATCACGTCGAGGGCTATCTGCGCGAAGCAATGATTCCGCTCATCTCGCCGGTAAGCGGGGAGATGATTCTTTGCTACATCACAGAACGAGTACTCGACCTACCGAAGTCGTATTAGATCCAAGATTGACGATCAGGGCACAGGGCACATGGGGATGCGCATGACTCCTGGCTCCAGCCGCAATTCAACGTCGAGCCGATAAATGCCGTCAGGGTCTTGCTCGAATCGGCGCAACAGGGATCCAACCGCGCCAAACACCACGTCGGAGTAAGCGTTCGGATCGTCGGCGTCAAATATTTGCGTCGAAAGTGTCCTGAAACCTTCGGCAAGAACGATGAAATGCAGATGCGCGGGACGCATGATGCCGCGTCGTTGCAATGCGAGCAGGTCGCCGCACGGACCATCGACTGGAACCGCATATCCCGCAGGGCGGACACTCCGAAACGAGAAGCGCCCGAGCTCATCGGTCTCAAATCTTGCCCGCAGATTCATGTCCTCTTGGTGGGGGTCCTGATTTTCGTAAAGCCCTGCGGGTAACGCTTGCCAGGTTTCGACGCGAGCGTTGACAATGGGTTTCCCGTCCAGTGACAGTACGCGACCCGTGACGATCATCTTGTCACCCGGTGTGCCAGCGGCGGCGATATCGGCTCCGTACTCGCGGGTCGGTTGATTGGCGCGCCAGAACGGGCCGATTAGTGCCGGCTCGGCACCGCCGGCGGCCAGCGCCGTCTTGGCGTCGATCAAGCCGACCAGCGTAGCGAGTCCCAGAATGTCGGCGAGCAGGATGCCCTCGTTCTTTTCTGGGCCGGTTGTCTTGCCGATGCGAATCAGGAAGTCCAGACCGGGTTCGAGTTCCTCATATGCCAACTGAACCTCCAGCGCGAACGCATGCAAATGCCGTATCAGCGCATCCATAACCTGCTTGAGACGCGGATCCGCTGTTCGGTGATTGGCGGCCAGTACCGCTGCGAGTAGCGCTTGCGGCGTAGCGGGAATCGCTTGTTGTCGCCTTGTGTCGCCGAAAGCGATGGTGGGGTGCTCTGTGTTGTGTTCCAACTGCGCCTCCTATGCCAATTTGGATCATGCGATCGGTCTGCTCGCCGAGCGACGTGCTTACGGAGAAGAGGGCGGTCAAATGAGAAGATGCGCGTGTTCCTACCCATCGTCCCTGCTATTGCAGCGGCTTCAGTCCGGCATCAGGGCGAAGTCGTACCTCACCTCCCAATAGGCTCGTTGCAAGTGCCGGGCAGCAAGTTCAGATGCGCTGTCCTTCCGTCGCAACGGTACGACCAGCCCATCCCGAACGGCATTGGCAACATCGCTGTCAATATAATCACTTCCTTGAAAATAGATCTGTGAAGTCAATTCCTTGTAACCGGAGTGACGAAGCTTCACGTGCAGGTGCGCCGGTCGGAAGAAGTGCCGGCCCAAGACACTGAGAAGCCGGCCGGCTGGGCCATTTTTGGGGATCTCATACGGAGGTGGCAAGATGGTTTTGACCTCAAAGCGACCTTGGGCGTCCGTTCTAAAACGACCGCGCAGGTTCCAGTCGGGAATGCCGGGATGAATGTTGGAATAGAGACCGTCGGCGTCCGCCTGCCAGAAATCCATTTCCGTGCAGGCGAGTGCCTCACCGTCCGCGCCGGTAACGCAACCACTGAAGTACAGCGGATCGCCGCCTTCGTTGGGGCGCTGCGGGACGATATACGGCGGTTCTAGTGCGGGCGCGCCAGGTACGTAGAAGGGGCCTTCGATCGCCTGCGGACTTGCCTTTCGCCCGAGGTTGCCAATGTCGGTGGCCTCGGCCGCGAAAAATACATCAAGTAGAAGCGAGTCCTCGCCCGCCGTGATCGAACTGACCAGAAGATCTGTAGCGTGCCGGTACTCGTCATGTGTGATTTGATGCTTTCGAATGAAAACTAGCAGCGTTCGTTCTAGATCCTCGACAACGGTTTTGATTCGTTCGTCACTCATCTGACACACCTCCTCAATCGTAGAGAATCTGACAGCGAAGTCCGGCGTTCAGGTTCGCTCGAGCCGGAGTCGGACGCCGCCGGCGGGCAATCCCGATTACCC
>NZ_JAQQET010000043.1:0-85142 GCF_046026855.1 Paraburkholderia sediminicola
TCCGCCCCCCATCTTTACATCAATCGGTTCGGGTGAGGCGACAACTAGCCTGACATGGAGGGCCTGCTGCAAAGAAAAGTAGGCAAAAGAAAGCAGCTCACACCGCCAGCTTATAAGCGGGTCCCCCGCACAGTTGCGGTAGTGGTGCATCTGGAATCTGTGTTCTCGCACACCCCGCGTTAGTGACAAGGCAGTCATACTTCCGGCGGCGCTGCGCGCACCGACGGGCATCTCACAAAACCTACCGCTACGTTTTCGTACTCCCATTCTACTTAGTACCCGTGGCTCGTCGTTGCATCAACAGCACATCACAGCCACAGCCACAGCCACAGCCACAGCCACAGCCACAGCCACAGCGATTACTGCTGCGATATCGATCGTCGCAGCAAATGAAATTGCGCCGCGTTAGCATTTAATTTGGGCAGAGTTTTCGCACTTGCATTCGTTTGTAGACTTTATCCTTTGAATACTTGGGTGCCTTGCCGAGGCGAAGCCGATGGCCCCCACCGTGCCCAAACGAAGCTCTGGTTTCCCATGCAGACCCATCCGCGACGCACGCAGTGCGGAGTGGGCGCTGATGAGCGCATTGTCACTCACGCTGAATGTGCGAGGGCACGGATTCCAGATGCGCCACTGTGCCCTCCAAGCCAGGGGACCCGCTTATAAGCTGGCGGTGTGAGCTGCTTTCTTTTGCCTACTTTTCTTTGCAGCAGGCAAAGAAAAGTAGGTGCCTGCCCCGCACAGGGGCGAACGCTAATACACCAATAAGAATTCAAGGAAAGGCCAAAACCATAAAAACACAGACAACAAAGCGCCGCGCATGCAACCAAATTCAAGAAAAGCCCAACGCCGCAGGCGAGCCTACGAACAAGCCCCGCGCAGGGAACAAAACCCCTTACCTGCATCTCCCATGCCAAACCAAAAAAACTGAAACTCCCATGTGATAAGTTCGTCTGACGCAGACAGACCCTCTACAATCGGAAACGACCGGGCAGCGCCCAACCTCATCCGAAACTGAAAGTGAACGCAAAAGCGAACCCATAGGAGCGACCCTGATGCAGCAGCCAGAAGCCCTCGGCGGCCTGTCCCACTCGGGCGGAATCGACCACCACGAACCCGAGCCGGACGGCGCATTCATCCCGACGGAAAATCTCAACGTCGCGAGCGTCACCCAGCACGTGCTGAAGTCTGGCGACACCTTTATCGTCAACGACCCCCTCGGCGATATCACCGGCCATGACGACGGCCTGTTCGTCAACGACACACGCGTCCTCTCGCAACTCCGGCTCACCTTCGGCGGCCGCGCGCCGTCGCTGCTGTCGGGCAGCGTCAACAGCGACAACACGTCGTTCACCGCGCACCTGACCAACCGCCCCCTGCCGCCGCTCGGCGGAGACAGCACGCCGGAAGGCGTGATCCACGTCGAGCGTGTACGCGTGCTCTCGGGCACTGTCCTCAACGAAGCCATCGAACTCACCAACTACGGCACGAGCGATGCTGTCGTGCCGCTCTCGATCTCGTTCGCGAGCGACTTCCGCGACATGTTCGAAGTGCGCGGCCTCAAGCGCGACAAACAGGGCAGAGTCGAACCGGCGCGCGTCGAGAACCGCGAAGTGCTACTCGGCTATATCGGTCTCGATGACGTGGCGCGCAATGTGCAGATCGCCTTCTCGCCGGAGCCGGACAAGCTCTTCGCCGATCGCGCCGACTACACCGTCAAGCTGCCGGCGCAAGCATGCGTATCGATCTATCTGTCGGTGGCGGTGCAAGTTGTCCCGCAAGCCGACAAACCGGCCGTGGGCGTCGCACAACCCACGCATGCGGTGAGCGAAGCCCATCTGTCGCAAATCGATGCGGAGCGCCCACGCGTTGGCCGCGCTGCGGTGCGTGCCGCACTGGTCGACGCCCACCTGGTGATGCGTGAACGGCGCCGCGTCACCGCGCGTGTGCGTTCGAGCAATCCGCTCTTTAACGCGTGGATCGACCGTTCGCTTGCCGACCTGGGGCTGCTGACTACCGACCTCGCCACGGGTCCGTACCCCTACGCCGGCATCCCGTGGTTTTCAACGCCGTTCGGCCGCGATGCGATCATCACGTCGTTGCAGACGCTGTGGCTGCAACCGAATCTGGCCGCGGGCGTGCTGCGCTTTCTCGCCGAACATCAGGCGCGCGACAATTCGCCGTTTCGTGATGCCGCACCCGGCAAGATCATGCACGAGATGCGCAAGGGTGAAATGGCCGCTACCGGCGAAGTGCCGTTCGCGCTGTACTACGGCGGCGTCGACAGCACGCCGCTCTTCATCGTGCTGGCTGGCGCCTATGCGGCACGCACGGGGGATTTTGCCCTGATCGACGAGTTGTGGCCGGCGTTGGAGCGCGCGGCGCAGTGGGTCGCGGGCGTCTGCGACAAGAACCGTTACGGTCTGCTGGACTATCAGCGCGAGTCCGACGGAGGTCTCGCCAATCAAGGCTGGAAGGACAGCCACGATTCGGTCTTCCACGCAGATGGCCGCTTCCCCGACGGTCCTATCGCGCTCGTCGAAGTGCAGGCGTATGCGAGCGCGGCTTTCGACACAATGGCTCACTTCGCAAAGCTGCGCGGCCTGCAGGATCCGGCCAGACAATACAGCGAGCGCGCGAAGAAAATCCGTCAGTGCGTCGAAGAAAAGTACTGGATGGAAGAGTCCGGCTTTTACGGCATCGCGCTCGACGGCCACGGTGAATTGTGCCGCGTGATGGCGTCGAATGCGGGCCATCTGCTGGCCTTCGGCCTGCCCTCGCGCGAACGTGGCGAAGCAGTCGTTCATGCGCTGGACTCCACGCTGTTCCATACCGGATGGGGCGTGCGTACGCTGGCGGCGAGCCAGGCGCGCTTCAACCCGATGGCGTATCACAACGGCTCGGTCTGGCCGCATGACAATGCGCTCTGTGCTCGCGGTCTGTCACGCTACGGCGGCAAAGCGGCGGCCGTGCGGTTGTTGCAGGCGTTATTCCAGGCGGCAGTCAATTTCGACATGCGCCTGCCTGAACTCTTCTGCGGTTTCCCGCGGCGTCGCGGCGAACCGCCCACCGCCTATCCAGTCGCCTGCCTGCCGCAAGCCTGGGCGGCGGGCTCGCCGTTCATGATGCTCGAAGCCTGTCTGGGTATCACGATCGACGCGGCCCGGCGCGAAGTCGTGATCGAGCAGCCCATGTTGCCCGAAGGCATCGACTGGCTCGAAGTCGGCGATCTGAAGGTAGGTGATTCGTCGGTGTCGATCACGTTCAGGCGAATCGGCGACAAGGTGGTCGCATCGGCGGCCGAGCAGGGCGACGTACGGGTGGTCGCGCTTCTCTAGACACCCGCTGCAAACACGCTGGAAGTTTTGTTGGATGCGATGCACCGGGTGGTAACATTTGTTGTCATCCCTATCGACCGTTCGCCCGGTATATCGCATGCCAGACAGTTTCGACCAGCTTGCCGCCCTGATCCGGGCGCGCTTCTCTGAACTGAGTCCACAGTTCCAGATGGGAGCAGGGTTCCTGCTCGATCATCCCGACGAAGTCGCGGTCTCATCAATGCGCAAAGTGGCCGAGCGGGCGCAGGTGCAACCCGCCTCGCTGGTCCGCCTGTCGCAACAATTGGGTTTTCCCGGCTGGAACGAATTACGCAATCTGTTCGTTGCGCGCGTGCGCACGCGGCCCGAGCCGCTCACCAGCCGCGCCCGTTCGCTCGTCAAATCGAAAGATGCATTGGCCAACGACCTGCTGGCCGCGCAACAACACAATCTGGAAGTCACTGCCGCGCACAACGGTCGCATGATCGTCGAAGCGGCGCGTTTGTTGCGGCGCGCGTCACATGTGCATGTCGCAGGTTTTCGCTCCTGTTATGCGGTGGCGTTCGGGCTGATCTACGGCTACCGGCTGTTCCGCTCGTCCGTGTCGCTGCTCAACGGCGAAGCCGGCACGCTCGAGATGCAATTGCGCACGATCGAACGTGATAGCGCGACCATCGTCATCAGTTTCGCGCCGTATTCCGTCGAAGCGGCGCGCGTGGCTGAAGCGGCGCTGGAAAAGGGCAGCAGGCTGATCGCAATCACAGACAGCGCGGTCTCGCCGATCGCGTTGAATGCCGACAAGGTGCTGATCTTTTCACACGAAAGCCCATCGTTCTTTCCTTCGCTGGTGGCGGCCACGGCGATTTCTGAATCGCTGGTCGCGCATCTGCTAGCGCTGGAAGGGGCGGGTGCCGTCGAGCAACTCGGCATTGCCGAGCAATCCTTGCATGACAAGGGCGCGTACGTACCTTGATGTGCTTCGTCTGAGTCAGGCAGATATCTGCCACGAAGCGAAAACACGCCATCTGTTTCATCGTCACACCGTTTGACAACAAATGTTGTTTGGAAGTATAAATACGTACCGATTGTTGAATGAGTGTGCGTCGTGGCGTCGAAGCTGGATTTGAGTCTTTTTCAGGTGAGCGGTGAGCCGTATGACATCGGCTACAGGCTGGGTGAACTTGCCAGGCCGGTATTCACCGATTATATGGAGCAGAGCAGCGCGTGGCGGGCGGTTCGGCGCTGGCGCGGCGATCCGTTCGTGCAGACGCTGCGCGATGCGGCCGGAGCGCATTTCCCTGCGCTGCTGGCCGAGCTCGACGGCATGGCGGCAGGGCTGGGCTGGTCGGCGGAAGACATTTTTTTGTGGAATTGCCGCGGCGAGCTGATTCACAACGCGCCGGACGGTTGCACGACCTTGGCCGCTGTTGGAGACGATACGCGTTTCATTGCACACAATGAAGACGGCGATCCCTTTCTGCGTGAACGTTGCGCTCTGATCGAGGTTCAACCGGCCGGCAAACCCGGCTTCGTGAGCTTCTATTACCCCGGATCGTTGCCGGGTCACACTTTCGCCGCCAACCGCGCCGGTCTCGTGCAGGCCATCAACAATCTGCGTATTCGCGTACCCGCAGCGGGTGTGCCGCGGATGATCCTCGCGCGGGCGGTGCTCGATGCGGCCTCGCTCGACGAGGCGCTGCACATGCTGCGCGGCGCACCGGCTGCGAGCGGTTTCCATCACACACTCGGTTGCGCGGGAGACGAACGTATTCTGAGCATCGAAGCAAGTGCACAGCAATGTTCCGTGCAGACGGTAGCCATTGTCGCCGGCCATGCGAACCATCTGATTCATCCCGGCTGCGAAGCCGAGGCGCAAATCGTCACCGATTCTTCGCGTGACCGGCAGGCGCGCGTCGACCATCTGCTGAGCACACTCGCCGGTCCAGTCAAGCCGGCCGCGTTGCTCGACGTGTTGCAGGATCGCGCGCCTTCAGGCCTGCCAATCTACCGCAACGACCCGCTCGATCCCGACGACGAAAACACGCTCGCCACGGCGCTTTTCGAACTCGGCAGTGCCGGTGTCTCCATGAAAGTTTATCGACAGGGGCAATGCGCGTTCGATACCTTCATCGCACGCCTATCGCCTGCGCAGACCGGCGCCTGAGCAGCCGTCGCAAACAGAAAGGAAAGTGAAACCATGTCCACCGTATTCCATCGCTCGCCGAAGCAGTCACTGCCAGTGGCTGTCGCCGGTGACGGCATCGAAATCATCGACTCCACCGGCAAGCGCTATATCGACGCCTCGGGCGGCGCAGCTGTTTCGTGCCTCGGCCATAGCAATCAGCGCGTGATCGACGCGATCAAACGGCAGTCGCAGCAATTGCCGTACGCGCACACGTCGTTCTTCACGACCCAGGTCGCCGAGGAACTTGCCGACCGTCTCGTGGCGAGCGCGCCGCAAGGGCTTGAACACGTGTACTTCGTGTCCGGCGGCTCGGAAGCGATCGAGGCCGCACTGAAACTGGCGCGCCAGTATTTCGTCGAGAAGGGCGAGTTGCAGCGCCGTCATTTCATCGCGCGGCGCCAGAGCTATCACGGCAACACGTTGGGGGCGCTCGCGATCGGCGGCAATGCGTGGCGGCGCGAACCGTTTCTGCCGATCCTGATCGAAGCGCATCACGTGAGCCCTTGTTATGCGTATCGCGAGCAACGTGCCGACGAAACCGAGGAGCAGTTCGCGCAGCGTCTCGCGGATGAACTCGAACAGAAGATTCTTGAACTCGGCGCTGACACGGTGGCCGCATTCGTTGCGGAAACGGTGGTGGGTGCAACGGCCGGCGCCGTGCCGCCGGTGCGCGAGTATTTCCGCAAGATTCGCGCGGTGTGCGATCGCTATGGCGTGCTGCTGATCCTCGACGAGATCATGTCGGGCATGGGTCGCACGGGCTACCTGTACGCATGCGAAGAAGACGGCATCGCGCCGGACATGTTGACCATCGCCAAGGGGCTCGGCGCCGGCTATCAGCCGATCGGCGCGACGCTGGTCAGCGACAGGATTTACCAGGCGATTGTCGGCGGCTCGGGTTTCTTTCAGCACGGGCATACGTATATCGGCCACGCCACCGCCTGCGCCGCGGCGCTGGAAGTGCAGCGCGTGATTGCCGACGACCATCTGCTGCCGAACGTCCAGGCGCGTGGCGAGCAGTTGCGTGGCCGACTGCGCGAGCACTATGCGCAGCATCCGCATATCGGCGACGTCCGCGGGCGAGGCCTCTTTGTCGGCGTCGAACTGGTTCGGGATCGCGCCACCAAAACGCCGTTCGACGCGAAGCTGAAACTGCACGCGGCGATCCGCCGCGAAGCGTTTGCGCGGGGTTTGATGGTGTACCCGATGGGCGGCACCGTCGACGGCAATATCGGCGATCATGTGCTGCTGGCGCCACCGTTCATCTGCACCGCGCGCGATATTGACGAAATCGTCAGCCGGTTGACCGACGCGATTGAAGGCGCTCTGACCGTCATCTGATGTCCTTTCCCTTTCTGCGAGATTTGCGATGACCGAGCGTTTGCCTCACTTCGAACTGTCCGATGCCACGCCCGAACAGAAGTCCGTGCTCGATGAGATCCTGTCCGGCCCACGTGGCAATCTGAACGGGCCGTTTCTGGGCTGGATTCATAGTCCGGAGCTGGCGCAGCAGGCGCAGCGGCTCGGCGCGTTCTGCCGCTATCGCACCGGTTTGCCGCTACGCCTGTCGGAGCTTGCGATTCTGGTGACAGCGGCGCGCTGGCAGGCGCAGGCCGAGTGGTATATCCACTATCCGATCGCCCTGGAAGCCGGTGTGGCCGAAGCGGACGCGGCAGCGATCCGCCAGGGGCAACGCCCGGCCTTCGCGGACCCCGACGACGCATTGATTCACGACTTCGCGAGCGAACTGTACGACACCAAACGGGTGTCGGATGTCACCTATAGAAAGGCGGTTGAGCGCTTCAGCCACGAGGTGGTGATCAATCTGGTGGGCCTGCTCGGCTACTACGCCCTGGTGGCGATGACGCTGAACGTGTTCGACATGCGGGCCGTGGGGCAGGAGAGTTTGCCGTTCGCCGAGTAGCGCCAGCGCCGCCCGGTTTGAGTCTGTATGCCGGTGTCGTCACGACACTGGCACACGGAAGCGCCTATGATGAAGTTCGGTCCACCCCCGCGCCTGCAGCGCCGCGCGACATGCCCCGAAGGAAATCCCCTTGGGGGACTCACAACCGATGCCGATACCACGAAAATCCGGGCTGGACCGTTGCGGGCGGCATCACGTAGGGTTGAGGGGCGGCGCAAAGCAGGGCACAAACAGGAGAGAGCGATGAAGCGCAAGGCATCAGCGGTCTGGCAAGGTGGCCTGCAAAACGGCAAGGGCTCGATTTCCACCGACAGCGGCGTCCTCAAGGAAACTCAATACTCGTTTGCTACACGCTTCGCGGACGGCATCGGCACGAATCCGGAAGAGCTGATTGCGGCTGCGCACGCGGGTTGTTTCTCCATGGCGCTATCGGCCGAACTCGGCAAGGCCGGCATCACGCCTGAACGTATCGGCACCACGGCAACCGTCACACTCGACAAGGACGGCGGCGGTTTTTCGATCACCGCAGTGCATCTCGACGTGGCCGTCAAAATCCCCGGCGGTGACAAGGCCGCGTTCGAGAAGGCCACCGCGGACGCCAAGGCAGGCTGCCCGGTTTCCAAGGTACTGAACGCCACTATCACGCTGGACGCGAAGCTCGAAACCTGAGCCTGCGGCTCACCCACTGCAGGCATATGCAGGGCCGGCTGGCAATGATAGTCAGGCCGCCGGTCGCCACTTTCCGTTGGTTTTCCGGATTTGCAGTTCGTTCGCCACTCATTTGCCATTTAACGAACATAACGACGACTGAGCGCGCGTGGGCGCGAAAATGCCGGTCGCCGTCTTCAATGGAACTGTCGATGACAACGCAAAACGAAAAAGCACAGCAATTCCAGTCATACCACGCAGCGGGTGAGGCCTTTATCATCCCGAATCCGTGGGACATCGGCACGGCGCGGCTGTTGGCGCTGGCCGGTTTCAAGGCGCTCGCCACCAGCAGCGCGGGTTATGCGTTCTCGCGCGGCTTGCCGGATAACGCCATCGGCCGCGCGCAGATGATGGTGCATCTCGCCGAAATCGCGGGCGCGACCGACTTGCCGGTCAGCGCCGATCTGGAAAACGGGTTCGGCGACACCCCGGAAGACTGCGCTGAGACGATTACGCAGGCCGCGGCGGCGGGCGTGGTCGGCGGTTCGATCGAAGATGCGACCGGTCGCGCCGATGAACCGATCTATTCGTTCGAAGTCGCCGTGGAGCGCGTGCGCGCGGCGGTCGTCGCGGCGCGTGCTCTGCCGTTCCCATTCACGCTGACGGCGCGTGCCGAAAACTATCTGGTGGGCCGGCCCGATCTCGACGACACGATCCGGCGCCTGCAGGCCTATCAGGAAGCTGGTGCGGACGTGCTTTACGCGCCTGGCCTGAAGACGCGCGAAGAGATCGCGGCCGTGGTCGGCGCGCTCGAACGGCCGGTCAATGTGCTAATGGGGCTGCAAGGCGTCCTGCTCAGTTTCGACGACCTGCGCTCGCTGGGCGTGCGACGTGTCAGCGTGGGCGGTTCGCTGGCGCGCGCGGCGCTGGGCGCGTTTCTCCGCGCGGCGCACGAAATGCACGATCACGGTACGTTCAACTACACGAAAGAGGCAGCCAGCGGCAATGAGATCAACCAGCTGTTCACGGCCGCCGCGCAGAAGTGGGGCAAGCAGGCGGGCGGCTGACGAAAGCTGTCGGCTGGCCCGCACGGTGACGCTTGTGTCACGGACGGCGCCTTGCAAGCCGAACCATTGGCAAATAAGCATCTCAACTGCCTTGCATTGTTGAACGGTTAGTCATAATATCCGTGACATGACGCAATCAGGCAATTCGAAGCAATCCATGAAAAAAGCGGGCGAGGTCTGCTCCCGGGGCAGGCCGCGCGAGTTCGATACGGATACCGTATTGGCAAGCGCGAGCCAGGTTTTCTGGAATCACGGCTACCACGCCACCTCGATCGACGACCTCTGCAAGGCCACCGGCCTGTTGCGGGGGAGTCTGTACGGTGTATTCGGCGACAAGCACGGCATCATGCTCGCCGCGCTCGATCACTACGCGGAAGGGTCGGTCGCGCGGCTGGCCGAGCGGCTGAACGCGCCGGTACCGCCGGAAGAGGCGCTGCGCAACGCTTTGCTGCATTACGCACGGGTCGCTTGCGCGCTGATCGGCGAGCGTAGCTGCTTCATCACCAACACCACGCTGGAGATGCAACCCGGCGACGAGGAACTGCGCACCCGCGTCGCGGCAATCCAGCGCCGCATGGCGACTTTGCTTGCGGCGTCGGTGATTCGCGGTCAGGCGAGCGGCGCTTTCAATTCCACGCTCGACGAGAAAGCCGTCGGCGATTTCCTGCTGTGCGTGATGCAAGGTCTGCGCGTATTGGGGCGAGTCGCTCACAAGGAAGATGCGTTGATCGGAATCGTAGACGTTGCCATGCGCGCGCTCGTCTAATTTTTTTACCAAATTCTTGAACGAACGGTCATGAATAGAGACATCATCAAGCCCGCTCCGGCGGCATCCGTTGGACCCGCGACGCGGTCGGGAGCCGGTGGTGTTGGCGCCGCCGTCTGTCCAGGTGTGGGTGCGGTGGCCGCCAGCGCGGCGGCAGCGGCCGGGAAGGCGGTGTCCGGCTTCGAGCGCCAGGGGCTCGCGCTCGCCGTTCTGTTCGTCGGCGCCTTCCTCGCGCCGCTCGACTATTTCATCGTCAACCTCGCGCTGCCGTCGATTCACACCGGGCTGAACGCTACGGATGCGCAACTGCAACTCGTGGTGTCGGCTTACGCATCCGCTTATGCCGTGCTGCTGATCACGGGTGGACGTCTCGGCGACCTGTTCGGCCGGCGTCGCATGTTCATGACGGGAATGGCGGCGTTCGTGGTCGCCTCCGCGCTGTGCGGCTTCGCCACTAGCGGACACATGCTGGTGATCTCGCGGATCGTGCAGGGCATCGCGGCCGCGATCATGGCGCCGCAGGTGCTCGCGACCATCCGCGCGGTCGTGCCGCTGCATCGGCAGACCAAGGTTATGAGCCTCTACGGTTTCGTATTCGGGCTTTCGTCGATCGTCGGCCAGCTGGGCGGCGGCGCGCTGATCACCTACCATCCGTTCGGGCTCGACTGGCGCATCATCTTTCTTATCAACATTCCCATCGGCATCGTCGCCTTCATCGGCACGTGGAAGTTCGTGCCGGAAAATCAGCCGGCCACGAGTACCGGCATCGACCTGAAGGGCGTCGCGCTACTTTCGATGGTGTTGCTGCTGGTCATCTATCCAATGACACACGGCCGTGAAGCCGGCTGGCCTGCATGGACCTTCGTGATGTTCGCGCTTGCCGTGCCTGCGTTCGCGCTATTCGTGGCAACCGAGCGGCGCGTCGAGCGCGGCGGTGGCCATCCGCTGGTGGATCTGCAATTGTTCCGCAACCCGGCCTTCGCACTGGGCCTGGTGCTCGCGTTTCTGTTCTACTGCAACAGCGCGTTTTTTCTGACCTACGGGATCTTCCTGCAAACCGGTTTGCACTGGACGCCGCTCGCCTCGGGCATGGCCATCATGCCGTTCGCGATCGGCTTCGTGGTTGGACCGCTGACATCGCCCGCGGTGGTCAGGCGCATTGGCGGCCATGTCCTGGCGCTCGGCTTTTCGATGATGACAGTCGGCTTCACGGTGACGGGCTGGTCCGCGACCCACGCCGCTACGCCGGACCTGCTGTTCTATTGCGGACTGGTATGCGCGGGCGTTGGTCATGGGCTGCTGCTGCCGTCGATTATGCGCATCGTTTTGCTGGAAGTCGCGCCGGAGAAGGCGGGGCTTGCCTCGGGCGTGGTGTCGTCGACCTTGCAGATCGGCTCGGCGTTCGGCACGGCGGCCATCAGCGGTGCGTTTTTCGGGGTGATCGGCGGCAGCGAGACGCCGGGCGCGTACGCGCAGGCCTTCCAGCTCAGCCTCGCGATTAACGCGTGTCTGATGTTCGTGTGTATCGGTTTGAGCGTGTTACTCGTGCGGCATCAACAACTCGCATTGCGCCGGGCCGCTCAGCCGGTTTGAAAATAGCGGTCGGGAAATCGTTTTCAACGGTGGCCGCTAAAAACTATTATGCACTTTAAACAAACCGGGTTTGGGAAAGGGTGAATTTACCGGTGAGTTTTCCGTTCACAGGTAACTCCGTTTGTGGACGATTGGAATAAACCTGAATTGGGGTTTGTCGGCAGCGCTTTAGATATGATAAATCGGGGCCGTATTTTCTACCTGCGAATCTGGTTTTCCGCCGTAAGTTTTGCGATCATGCAGTGCCGCACGGGTGGCGCACTGGCGCCATTCAGACGGGTTTTCCCGGTTTGATCCGTCGACTGCCGGGTTGGGAAACCTATTCCAGTGCCGATGAAAACGGTATCAATAAAAAGCACTTGCCGCGGTTAATTTCGATTGTTAATCTGGGCACTCTTTTTAGAGTTTTCCTTCGGCAGGTTCAGTGTTGCAAAGCATGACGCAATGACTTAATTCCGCTCAACGGGTTCCGTAGGGGATTGAATATGCTGACCGCTACCATTGACGTATTCGAAACACCGCCAGCCGCACACTTCGATGTCGGCGATGTTGTCACGCTGAAAGAAGGTGGCTCGCGCATGACCGTGACATACGCCGGTCCGGTGGCGCTCAATCCTGGCGACTGGCTGATTTGCGAGTGGTTCGACGAACATGGCGAACTGCGCCGCGAGATGTTCGCGCACGAGAGTGTGCGGGCTGAGCCGCGCTCGATCCCCGCCGGCTCGGTGACGTGGGGCAGGATGGGCCGGGCAGCTTGAGAGAAGCGGCCCAGCGCGCGTGCTGGTTCTGCGAATCGATCTATCCATCGATCAGCTTCAAGCCCGCCACCGACAGCACGATCAACGTCATGCAAATCACACGGGGTGCGGAAACCGGGTCATTGAACAGCATTACACCGAGCACCGTGATGCCAAGCGATCCGATCCCTGTCCATACCACGTAAGCCGTACCGGCCGGCAAATGCTTCATTGCCAGCGTCAGTAAAAACACGCTGCCGAGCGCGGCCGCAACGCCGCCGATGCTCGGCCACAAGCGTGTCCACCCATTTGCATATTTCAACGCCAACGCCATCAGAATTTCGACCGCGCTTGCGGCGAGCAGAATGAGCCATGCCATCGTGAGCCCCATCGGTGAGTGGTTAATGAGCGGCCAGCTTAGGGCTATAGTGATGCGCTCACCATTACTTACCCACTGGTAACCATGGCATTTCCCGAGTCCGCCAACGCGTCCCACGCCTCGACCGAACAGCCCTATCGCGGGGACGTTTTCGACGCCGCCTGTTCGTCGCGCCTCGCGCTCGAACTAATCGCGGGAAGTGGACGTTGCTCATCATGCCGGCGCTGCTGCCCGGCGCGATGCGCAATAACGCCTTGCTGCGCAAGATCGGCGGCATTTCACAGAAGGTGCTGACGCAGACGCTCAAGGAACTCGAGCGGAACGGTCTGGTGATTCGCGAGGAGCAGCCGGGCGCGGTGGCGCACGTGGAGTACCGGCTGAGCGAACTCGGTCGAACCCGCAGTGACGCGCTGGTGACGCTCGATCATTGGGCCGAGGAAAACGCGGCCGAACTCGACGCTGCGCGTGAACGCTATGACGCGCGGCAGCAAACGCGCCGCTAGCTTGCTGTCTGCGGTTGCCGCGCACGATTGTGGCTGAGTCAAGGCTGCTTGTTTTCCGGGCGCTCACGCGCCGCGGCGCGTCTTTGCACGCGCACCAGAAGCGCCGACGAAAACGCCCGCATCCGCACGATCTTGCGCGTCTCTACAACTTCGCCGGCCACGTTCTTCGGCGGGTTGGGCTGCAGCGACCAGTAGAGGGCGAGTAGCCAGCCAAAGCCGGTCCAGCCGAGGCACGCGTTAAAGAGCGCCAGCGTCAGCACGTCATGACGCTTGCGCCTGTCCGCGAGAATGCTCGGCAGAAAATACAGCGCCAGCGCGAGCACCGCGGCGATCGCCTGTACCACGACGTTGCCACCCATAGACTGGCTCCTCAGGACGTGATGTATCTCCCGATTGTCGCGCGATTGTTTTCTTTGCGCTGCGTTGCTGCGAAACATGCATGCGCGGCGAGGGGGTTCAGCGCATCGCGCATCAGGGCTATGATGGACGTTTCGACTGAACAGAGCCGCCACGGACCGCCACCATGATCTCCGACGATACGACCCAGCAGACCCAGCGCATCAATCAGGACACGCTACGCGAATTCGTAGACCGCAAATGGAACGACGAGATCGTGCCTGCGCTCACCGACTACATCGCCGTGCCGGCCAAGAGTCCGGCGTTCGATCCCGAGTGGGTCAAGCATGGGTATCTCGAGCGCGTGATTACCGACGCTGCGCAATGGGCCGAACAGCAACCCGTGCGCGGCCTGACACTCGAGGTGATCCGTTTGCCGGGCCGCACGCCGGTGATCTTCTTCGAAACGGCCGCGACCCGATCGGGCAGCGACGAAACTATCGTGCTGTACGGCCACCTCGACAAGCAGCCTGAGTTCGACGGCTGGCGCAACGACCTCGGTCCCTGGACGCCGAAACTCGAAAACGACAAGCTGTACGGCCGCGGCGGCGCCGACGACGGCTATGCGATCTACGCGAGCCTAACGGCATTGGCCGCACTGGACGCGCAAGGTATCGAGCGTCCGCGTTGTGTCGGCCTGATCGAAACCTGCGAGGAATCGGGCAGCTACGATCTGCTGCCGTACGTCGACGCATTGCGTGAACGGCTCGGCAAAGTCGGTCTCGTTGTGTGTCTCGATTCGGGTGCGGGCAACTACGATCAATTGTGGCTTACCACGTCGCTGCGCGGACTGGTTGCCGGCGACCTGGAAGTCCAAGTGCTCGACGAAGGCATTCATTCGGGCGGTTACGGTGGCATCGCGCCGTCGAGCTTCCGCATCATGCGGCAACTGTTCGACCGTCTAGAAGACTCTGCCAACGGCACATTGTTGCCGAAGGGTTTCCACGTCCCGATTCCGGCGGACCGTTTGCGCGAAGTGGAAGCGACCGCTCAAATTCTTGGCGATGACGTCTGGAAGAAGCTGCCGTGGGCCTGCGGTCAGGACGGCCGTCAGGTGCTGCCCACCACTACTAATCCACAAGAGGCCTTGCTCAACTCGACGTGGCGTCCGTCGCTGTCGGTGACTGGCGCGGCCGGCTTGCCCGCGCTCGCCGACGCCGGCAATGTGCTGCGTCCGCGCACGGCGTTCAAGCTGTCGCTGCGCCTGCCGCCGCTGATCGAAGCGGAAAAGGCCGTCGCCGAACTGAAGGCGCTGCTCGAATTCGATCCGCCGTACAACGCCAAGGTCACCTTCAAGCCGGACGCCGGCGCGGCGAGCGGCTGGAGCGCACCCGATCTCGCGCCGTGGCTCGCCACTGCGCTTAACGACGCGTCGCGCGCGCACTACGGCGCCGACGTCGCCTACATGGGGCAGGGCGGCACGATTCCGTTGATGAACGTACTGAAGTCGGGCTTCCCGAAGTCGCAGTTCATGGTGTGCGGCGTGCTCGGGCCGAAGTCAAACGCGCACGGCCCGAACGAGTTCCTGCACGTGCCGTACGGCAAGAAGCTGACGGCAGCCGTTGCCCAGGTGATCGCGGCCGCGCCTTGATCTTTCCATCCAAGCCGGCACTGTGAATGACCGATAACCCGACTGCTCAACTCACCACGCTCCGGATTCCGGCCGATCAATTGCATGCCTACGTACGGGCGATCTGGGAGCAGGCGGGCAGTACACCGCGCGAAGCGGAACTGGTCGCGGATCATCTGGTGGCGGCGAATCTGACCGGTCACGATTCGCATGGCGTGGGGATGATCCCGCGCTATGTGGCGTCGCTGGCCGACGCGCAACTGCAACTGAACCTGCACGCGCAAGTTGTGAAAGACGCGGGTGCGGTCCTGACCGTCGAAGGCGCCAGGGGCTTTGGCCAGGTGGTTGCGTTCGAGGCAATGGAGCAGGGTATCGAACGCGCCAAACGCCTCGGCATCTGCGCGGTCGGCTTGCGCTGCGCGCACCACATCGGGCGCATCGGCCACTGGGCCGAACAATGCGCGCGCGCCGGTCTCGTATCGTTCCATTTCGTCAACGTGGCGGGCGATCCGCTCGTCGCGCCGTTCGGCGGTGCGGACCGCCGCATCGGCACGAATCCGTTTTGCGCAGCCTATCCGCGGCCGGGCAAGCCGCCGCTCGTGCTCGATTTCGCGACCAGCACGGTGGCGTACGGCAAGACGCGCGTCGCGTATAACCAGGGCAAGCAGGTGCCGCCTGGCGCGCTGATCGATTACGCGGGCTTTCCGACCCTCGAACCCAAAGTGATGCAGGAAGCGCCGTTCGGTTCGCTGACGCCGTTCGGTGGTCACAAGGGCTTTGGGCTCGCGGCGATGTGCGAGATTTTCGCCGGTGCGCTGTCGGGCGGCTTCACCACGCACACGGACACGCTTGGCACGACCAACGCGATCATCAATTGCATGCTGTCGGTGATCGTCGATCCTGCTGCGTTCGACGCGCCCGACGCACAAGCCGAAGCCGATGCATTCATCGACTGGGTGAAGGCTTCGCCGCTCGCGGCCGGCGCGGACCGTATCTATGAGCCCGGCGAACCCGAGCGGGTGATGCGCGCGCAACGCGAGGCCGAGGGTATTCCGGTCGATGCCGCCACGTGGGCGCAGATTGGTGCAGCGGCGCTGGCCGTCGGTATGCGCCCGGAGCGGGCTGAGCGGTGGTCCGCGCAGTTGCAATAACGATTGCTTGTGAATCAACGGGCGCCTTGTGGCGCCCGCGTCTGAATATGCAAATTGAATATTCCGTCTGTTAGCCCACAAATAAAAAAACAAATACCTGAAAACCATATTTTCGATTGCATTGAATAATCGAAAACTATTTCTTTTCCTTTCAAATCCCGCAAGAATTTCAAGCTTTGTTCGATCGCTAATTTATTACGGCGGCGTGCTCATCTGTGGGCTAATTTCGCCCATCTCCGGTGCGCAAGCGTTTGCGCCTGCGTCATCCTTTCACATTCGATTTACCTCCCCGCCGAGCTCCGTCTGACGGGGCCTGGCAGGCGTGTTGCATTCATCTGTTGGTTACCCCGCTCCCATCCCATTCCGGTCTGATTTAGGCTCGCATTGCAATGCCAGTGTTTAACCTTAAAAGGACCATTCAAAATGAATCTGCATAACCACCACGCCTGCCGTCCGTTCCTCGAAGCCGGCAATTTGTCGCAAGTCTCCGCTTACTACGAAGAAGGCCGCAACATCATGTGGATGATGCTGCGGGCGCAGCCGCGTCCCTGTTTTAATCTCGAACTGGTGCACGACATTCTGGGCCTCGCGCAGGCAGCACGAGAGTCCGGCTTGCCGATCGACTTCTGGGTGACCGGCTCGTTGATTCCGACCATGTTCAACGTCGGGGGCGACCTCGATTTTTTCGCGGATTCGATCCGCTCCGGCAAGCGCCAGGCGCTGATGGCGTATGCGCGAGCTTGCGTCGATTGTGTGCACGCGGCGGCGCGCGGTTTCGATACGGGGGCGATTTCGATCGCGATGGTGGAGGGCACGGCGCTTGGAGGGGGCTTCGAGGCCGCACTGGCGCACCATTTCCTGCTGGCTCAGAACGATGCGCGCATGGGCTTTCCGGAGATCGCGTTCAACCTGTTCCCGGGCATGGGCGGTTATTCGCTGGTCGCACGCAAGGCGGGCATGCGTCTGGCAGAAGAGTTGATCGGCATAGGCGAATCGCATACGGCTGAGTGGCATTTCGGCAAGGGGCTGGTCGACCATCTGTTCGAGCCGGGCGACGCCTATATGGCGACGCGTACCTTCATCGACACGCTCAGGCCGAAGATGAACGGCATCCGCGCGATGCTGCGGGCGCGCCAGCGCGTGCTGCAACTTTCCCGCGCCGAGTTGATGGAAATTACCGAGGACTGGGTGAATGCCGCCTTCATGATCGAGGAGAAGGACCTCGCCTTCATGGAGCGGCTGGTGATGCTGCAAAACCGCCGTAATTCGAACCTGCGCCAGACGGCCTCCAGCGCGGCCAATTTCGCCTGAATGGATCTGGATTCCGGCGAGATCAAGCGGCAGCAGCGGTCCGGTCCGCCAAGGAGAGGCTCCCAGGAGATTTTCTTCGGAACGCGCCGTCCAGGAGAACTTTCTTCGGCGCGCGCCCCAGGGAGACTTCCTTCGGGGTGCGCGGAAGCTCAGGCAATCAGTCTGAGCTTCTGTCTATCCTGCAACCAGCGTTCGAATTCCGCGGCCGGCATGGCGTGGCCGTACAGGAAGCCCTGCACATAGTCGACGCCCAGCCCCTTCATGAACATCTCTTCCGATTCAGTTTCGATGCCTTCCGCGACCACCTTGAAATTCAGTTCCTGCGCGACTGCTACCATCGAGCGCACGAGTGCCTGCGCTTTGGTATCGGCATTGATGGAGCGGACGAAACTGCGGTCGAGCTTGATGACGTCGAGTGGAATACGGCCCAATTGCGACAGCGACGAATAGCCGGTGCCGAAGTCGTCCAGATGGACCTGAGCGCCAAGCTGGCGGAACTGCGTGATCAGATCGATCGCAGCGGCTTCGTCCTCGATCAGGCAACTCTCGGTGAGTTCCAGGTCGATCAGACACGGGTCGAGGCTGGCTCGTTGCAGCGCTTCGCTGAAATGCCGCACCACGGCGGTATCGACCAGTTGCCGCGCCGATACGTTGATCGCGACGCGCAGGTTGTAGCCGTCCGCCTTCCATTTGGCGGCTTGCCTCGCGGCCGTTTCCATGACCCAGCGGCCGAGCACGCCGATCAGCCCGGATTCTTCAGCATAACGGATGAACTCGGCCGGCATGATCTGCCCGCGCTCCGGCGAGTTCCAGCGCACCAGCGCCTCCGCGCCCTGCACCGCGCCGGTGGCGAGCACGAGCTTGGGTTGGTAGTGCAGCGTGAACTGCCCCTCTTCGAGACCGCGCCGCAGGTTGGTGTCGAGCCACATGTACTCGGCGACCTTGCGGTCCATGTCGGGCGAGAACACGCGATAGGTGCGCTTGCCTTCATCTTTGGCAACGTACATGGCCGTGTCCGCCGAACGGATCAGCGATTCGAGGTTGGCGCCATGTTCCGGACACAGCGCGATGCCAATCGAGCAACCGGTATAGACTTCGACGAGCCCCAGGCTGAACGGCGTGCGCAGGCGTTCGAGAATGCGTTGCGCGGTGGCTTCGAGATCATGGGCGGTGCCTTTGGCGGCAAGCACGATGAATTCGTCGCCGCCAAGGCGCGCGAGCGCATCGTCTTCGTTCAGGCAGGTGCGGATGGCCGCCGACACATCGCGGATCAGCCGGTCGCCGAAGACATGGCCGTAGTGGTCGTTGACCTTCTTGAAGTTGTCGAGATCGAGGAACAGTATGCCGACCGATTCGCCTGGGGCCGCTTCTTCGATCGCGGTGCGGATCTTGTCCTGGATCGCGTTGCGATTGGCGAGACCGGTGAGGGAGTCAGTATTCGCCAGTTCGGTGAGCCGTTCCTGCGCGAGCCGTTCCTCGGTGATATCGGTACCTGAGCAGATCAGGAACTGTTCTTCGACGCCGCTGCCGCTGTGAACGAACTTATTGCGAAATAGAAAGAGCCGTTCGCCGTTGAGGGTTTTCACACGCCGCTCGACTTCGTACGAGACACCACGATTGAAGAACCCCGTGATGTTCTGGCTCGACGCCGCACCGGATTCGGAGGTCATGAACAGCGCCCACACATTGCGGCCGACGATGTCTTCTTCCTTCACGCCGGTGAGTTCCTCGGCGAGACGGTTGAAGCGCTGTATACGACCGTGCCTGTCGACGATGACCACAACCGAATTGACTTCGGAGACGACCTGTTCGGCGAACGAAAGACCGTGCACCAGATCGCGCGCGACGGATTCCGTGTCGTCGTAGGCGGAGGCGGTGCCTGCCCATGTATTGCTGGCGAGTTTTTTACCGACGAGGTGCAGGCGCAGCGGTTCGCCGAACAGCCGCACGTCGAGGATGAGATGCGAGGTGATGCCGGTGAGGCAACGGATTTGCGAAGCCTGTTGGGGATTCAGAGGAATGGCGACATTGGCTGGCACGTCACCGGTGACGGGCGTGAGTTCCAGCGCGTTGCTGTCGTTCGACAGACGCCAGCAGGGGCTGCTTGTGCCGAACTGGGCAAAAAGCACCTGGTCGTGTTGGTCGTCGTTCATGAGATCCCCGGGCGGTGTGTGCCGGTGAGCCGCTCGTGAAGCCGGGTTGGCGGCAGACAGTCTTCATCATACTTAAAGACTGGCCCATTGTAGCGAAGCGGCTGCAGTTCGGGCCTATAAACATTAACGGCTGGGATGGCCCGCTTTTTTAGGCTTTTATATGAGCCGCGTGCGGGGGGAAGCCTGGAAACTGCGTCAATGCTGCGCCACACTGCTTCAGAACCGCCGGGCCAATAGACTCCGGGCGTGTTCTCGTTCCGCGGGAATCGTTTCCACTGCGGGGTCAAACCAGAAAGCCCCGGCAACCAACGTCGCGACAACGATCCCATCCCGATACAGAACCCGATTTCCCGCCACAGCCGGCACCCGCTCGCCGACTAGCAACGTACCGGCAAAATTCAAAGGATCCGTTCCGGCGACGCACACAAAAGCACCATCGTTCGCATGCCGTCGAACTTCGCGCAACAAGGGAATCGCTTCCGGTAGCGCAAATTGCTCACCCGCGAGGCCATTCACAAAACGGCCGCCACGAATGACGCCACGCGCTTCGAGCCGCTGAAACACGCGCAACAGATCCCGCCATGGCGGTAACCATTCGGCCTCGCGTACAAGCAACCGCCAGAACACCACGCCAAAGCGGCGCAGCAAAGTCATCGCGACATGTTCGAGTACTTCGGGGGCGAACTGCTGGCGGTGCGCGGACGAGGTTTCCGTTGCAGCGACAACCGGCCGCCGGCTGACCAGCGCCCAGCGTCCTGCGTCGTCCATTCCTCCGATCAATGCGCTCGACCTCACACGCCTGCTACTCGAGTACGCACTGCGTTTGGCGACGGGTTTCAACAACGCCCGCAAGCCGGCGAAACTGTCGGAATTCACGAGGCCCGCCGCAACCAGCTCGCCCAGCGCATTCTCCAGTTCAATACGCAAGCCGCTTACTTCGGTTAACAGTTCGTCGAAGAACATCGCGCCATGTTGCGATAACGTGTCATAGACGCGCTGCGCCCGGGCCGACAACTCCGGTTGTTTCGACGCGTCGATCAGCGCGCTCCAGACGCGCACCTGAGCACGCGGCAAAAGCACGATCGGCGTGCTGCGCACCGGTCCCGCCGCACTGCGTGCCCGCTCGGTCAGACGCGTCCAGACGATCTTGCCGGCGCGGCATAGTTCGTCAAGCGAAATGTTCGCGTAGGCCTTGACGCGTGCCGGCAGAATGTCCTCTTCCCATGCAGCCGCCGCGGCCTGAAAACCCTCCATCTGGTCGAGTACGGCGGCGAGAGCGTCGCGTCCCTCGGCGCGCGTGTCGGGCGTCAAATGCTGCCACTCGAATAGAAAGCGCATGAAGTCATGCCTTTCCACCGGCTCGATTTCGCGTCGCAGGCGTTTCACCGTGTAACGGTGGATCCGCGCCAGCAGATGACGCTCGCACCATTCTCCTTCGGTTGCGCCCGGCGAGAAGCGGCCGCGCATCACGTAGCCTTCCGCTTCGAGACGCGTCAGCGTTTGTTCGACGGATGCCGCAGGCAACATCAGCGCCTGCGAAATCGCGCGTACCGGCAGTGGGCCGAAGCCGGTCAGCCGGGCGCGCAGCACGTCGAGCAGTGCGTCGTCGGCGCTCCAGGTGTCGGTGTAGCCTTTCGGTGGGGTGAGCGGTGGGTCAAATGAGGCGTCAGGGTAGAGCGCCTGGAAACAGGTCAGGCGCTCGGCGGCCAGCCACAGCACGTTATCGGCGGCGATCCTCAGACGCGTCGCGCGGCCGGATTCGGCGAGCGAGGCGAGCCATGCCGGCCAGCCCTCTTCATTGCGCGCTTCGGCCTCGGTGATGCAGGCGAGGCCCGTCAGTGCTTCGTGCATCTCGTCGGCGGTGCGCGCCTGTGGCCATGCTTCGCCGCGTACGCTGTCGATCGCGTCGGCGTCGAGCGCACCGAGGTCGTCGCCGCTGGACGGATCCGTCCAGCGGCGGTTCAGCACGGCCTGGGTGCGGCGCTCTTCGATCGGTGCATCGTCGAGATAGGCGTACGGCTTGGCGGTGAGGATTTCGGCGGCAAGCGGCGAGGGCGCCGGCAAATCGCGGGCAATCAGTTGCACGTCGCCCTGTTCCATGCGACGCAGCAAGGCAATCCAGCTTTCGCTGTCCATCGCTTCGTGCAGGCAATCATCGACGGTTTGGTCCACTAACGGATGATGCGGCAGTTCGCGTTCACCGACGATGTTCTCCAGACACGCGGCCTGCTCGGGAAATACGCTCGCCAGCAGATCTTCGCTACGCATGCGTTGCAATTGCGGCGGGGTCTTGCGTCCGCCGGTATAACGCGGCAGGCCGAGCGAGGTGGTCGCGTTCCAGCGCCAGCGCACGCCAAAGAGTGGCGCGTCGAGCAGCGCCTGAATCAGCAGATGCTCGGCGCTGTTCGAATGCAGGTAGCGCCACACTTCGTCGAGTACGAACGAATGGCTGCCGGTCAGCGAGAGGACGATCGCGTCTTCGGTGGCGGCGGCTTGCAGTTCGAAATTGAAGGTCCGGCAAAAACGCTTGCGCAGGGCGAGACCCCACGCGCGGTTCACGCGGCTGCCGAACGGCGCATGGATCACGAGTTGCGTGCCGCCGGACTCGTCGAAGAAACGCTCCATCACGAGTGTGTTTTGCGACGGTAACACGCTGAGCGCGGCGCGTGCACGGCCGAGATAGTCGACGATCTGGCGGGCGGCGGCTTCATCGAGACCGAGCGTGTCGATGAGCCAGTCGATCGCGCGTTGAAGGCGCGCGGTCATGACTTCGGCGTCGTCTTCTGCTCCATCGAGCAAGCGCCCAATCTGCTCACGCAAGCGCGCAACGCCGAACGACAGTTCATCGCTGCGCCCCGGCGCCTCGCCGAGCCAGAACGGAATATTCGGCGGTTGCCCTTGCGCGTCCTCGACCCGCACGCGGCCGCTTTCGATGCGCAGAATCCGGTACGACGCGTTGCCGAGCTGGAACACATCGCCGGCCAGACTCTCGACGGCGAAATCCTCGTTGACGGTGCCGATATTGATCGCCTGTGGCTCGAGCACCACCGCGTAGTCGGCGTTCTCGGGAATCGTGCCGCCTGAAGTCACGGCGACCAGTTTGCCGCCGCGCCGGCCACGCAAGGTGCCGCTCACGGCGTCGCGATGAATATAGGCGCCGCGCGGACCGTTGCGGCTCGTATACCCTTCGGCGAGCATGCGCAGCACGGCGTCGTATTGCTCGCGTTCCAGGCTGGCATAGGGTGCCGCGCGGCGCATCATCTCGAACAATGCGTCTTCGCCCCATTCCGCGCTCGATACCTCGGCGACGATCTGTTGTGCGAGCACATCGAGCGGTGCGCGCGGAATCCGCAACGCGTCGAGTTCGCCCCGCCGCACGCAATCGAGCAGCGCCGCGCATTCGATCAGATCGTCGCGCGAAGCCGGAAAAAGCCGGCCCTTCGGCATGCCGCCGACATGGTGGCCCGAGCGCCCCACACGTTGCAGGAACGGCGCGATCGCGCGCGGCGAACCCATCTGGCAGACCAGATCGACGTCGCCGATATCGATACCCAGTTCCAGCGAGGCGGTGGCGATCAGCACACGCAACTCGCCACGCTTCAGCCGCTGTTCGGCGTCGAAACGGTGTTCCTTGGCGAGGCTGCCGTGATGCGCGGCGACCACATCTTTACCGAGCCGTTCGGTCAGATGACGGGCGGCGCGCTCGGCCATGCGGCGCGTGTTGACGAAAATCAGCGTGGTGCGATGCATCGCGACCAGTTCGGCGAGCCGGTCGTAGACGCGCTCCCACACTTCGTTGGGCATCACCGCTTCGAGCGGCACGGGCGGAATCTCCAGCGCGAGATCGCGTTCGCGGATGTGCCCCACGTCGATGATTGCGCAGTCAGCAGGCGTATTGCTTTCGATGCTCGCGCCACCCACCAGGAAGCGCGCGACGGCACTGACCGGTTTTTGCGTCGCCGACAGGCCGATCCGCGGCAAGCGACGCTGACACAACGCGTCGAGCCGTTCAAGGCTGAGCGCCAGATGACTGCCGCGCTTGCTGCCGGCGAGCGCATGAATTTCGTCGACGATCACCGTGCGCACCGTCGACAGCATGCGGCGGCCGGAATCCGAGCCGAGCAGGACGTACAGCGATTCCGGCGTGGTCACGAGAATATGCGGCGCGCGTTTTTTCAACGCATTGCGTTCCTGCTGCGTGGTGTCGCCGGTGCGCACGGCGGTGCGGATGTCGAGCGGCGGCAGGCCGCGTGCGTCGAGTTCCGCGGCGATGCCCTGCAACGGCACTTGCAGATTGATGCGGATGTCGTTGGAGAGCGCTTTCAGTGGCGAGACGTAGACCACCAGGGTTTCGTCGGGCAGGACGCCGCCGTTGGCGAGGCCTTGCTGGACGAGTTCGTCGATCGCGGACAGGAAAGCGGTGAGGGTCTTGCCCGAACCGGTCGGCGCGGCCACCAGGGTCGAGCGCCCGCTGCGGATCTGCGGCCAGGCGGCAGCCTGGGCATCGGTGGGGGCGGGGAAGGTTTTCAGGAACCAGCCGGCGACCGCGGGATGAAAGTCGTCCAGCGCACCGGCCGTGAAGGGGCTCAAAGCGGGGCTCAAAACGGCCCCTGAAGCCGGCTCCAAGGCCGGATCGAAAGTCGAAGAATCGGGAGGCGCCGCCAGGGCGGCGGATGTCGGGGCCGAAGTCATGCTTGCATAGATGGGGACGCGCCGTGCCATATCCAGAGGACGGCAAACGCCGCCCTGTTTCGAGGATGAGAGACCAGTCTGGCAGGTTTTTAGCGGCCTTGCCGACGGTTGTACGGCACTACCAGACCCAGCGCACCCCCGCATCGCCCGTCACCGTTCTCTGGTGCGCGCCACCCAGGTTCGTCACCCAGCCGAGCGTTGCGAACACGCTGCCCGAGGTGCTGAATTTACCGACCACACCCGCGCCGAGTTGGGCCGCAGTTTGCCCGACGGTGCCCGGAATCACGGTCCCGCCGCCGAACGTGACTTTGTCGTCGGAGCCGAACTCGCGTAACAGGCTGACCCGCAAATAAGGCCGCCATGCGGTCGCGAACGCGTCGAACTGACCTTGCAGGCGCGCACCGATTCGTCCGACGAAAGTATTGCCGCTGTTGAAGCCGACACTCGATACGCCATCGTTGAAGTCGGAGAGCGAAAGGTGCTGCCACACGAGTTGCGCTTGTGGTTCGAGCGTGAGCCCCGCGCCGAGCGGAATCGGCAGACCGCCTTCGAGCGAACCGGTCACCGCGTTGCCGTGCGTCGTCGTGTTGAGGCCGTCGCGCGAGACCGGATCGACGGTCAGCGAACTCCCCATCAGTACAGCGTCCGTGTACCAGCCGCTCGGGCCGATATGCGTCCAGTAGCCACCGAGGCTGTATGCATTGATCGCCAGGTGGCCCACGGCGAGATTGGGCATGCCGAGCGCGAAGCCGTCGACGTCGCCGGTCGCCCGTGCGAAGCCAACGAACAAACCGTAGTGATTGCGCTGGCCACTCTCGCTGCGATCGGCGTACAGATCCTGGCCGGCCTGAATGCCATACACCGAGCCGTCGAATTGGGGACTTGCCGCACCGTCCTGGCTCAGTACGCTATGGCCACCCCACACGCGGCCCCACGCGGCCGGCAGCTTGCCGCTGTCGTTCAACAAGGCCTGATCGCCTTGCCGGTCATGAAACGTATCGATCTGCATCAAGCCAAGTTCACGTGCGACGCCGGGCGCCGCGGCGTAGACCGGCACTTCGACGCGATACAGCGGCGTGGCGGCCGAGCCCGCAGGCGGTGCGGGAGGCAAGGGCGGCGTGCCCTCGGCCGCAAGCGGTACGCCGGGTTCCACAGCGGGAGGCTCGCCAGGTGTAGCTGGCGAGCCTGGCGTGGTGGCCGGCGGTGGAGGCGTCACGCCTGGAGGCAGCGGTGCCACCGTATTGCGCAGATACCAGTTGTCTGTCGTGCCGCCGCTCACACCGCCTTTGGCGAGGTAGTAGGAATACGCGCCCGCCTTTACCGGTGCAGCCAGCGAGAAGGCGCTCGCGTCTGTGGTGGCGCCGTTGGTCGCCTGAATCAGTTGAATGCCGTCCGCAACCGTTTGTGCGCCCTGGCCGCCCACGTTCGTGACTTGCAGGCGCGTCGAGCCGGTGGCCGTCCCGCCGCTCAGCACGAGGCGATCGGATGCCGCGCCATCGCCGGCGACGACGGTATTCAGTCCGATGGTGCCGTTCTGTCCGGCATAGTTGCCCGTCACATTCAGGAGGTTGCCCACACCCGCGGCGGCAGGGCCGCCGATCTGCACGAGTCCGGCATTCACCAGCGAGCCGTTGATCGAGAAGGCGCCGTTCCCCTCGCTTGCAAACGACGGCAACGCATTCGCCACCGCGAGCGTGCCGTTATTCGTTACCGCGCCCGTTACGCTGCCATAGCCGCCGAGCGTCGCGCCTGCGGCGACCGTGGTGGCGCCGCCGCCCGTCAGCGCAGCGTTGGCATGCGCTGCATCGCCGATCGCGAGGGTGCCCGCCGCGACCGTGGTTGGACCGCTATAGGTGCTCACGCCCGTCATCAGCAAGCTGCCGTCGCCGGCTTTCGTCAAGGCGCCGGTCCCGCTCACTGCCTGGGTGAGCGTCGTATCGAACGATTGCGTATCGATCGTGCCGCCGCCCGCGGCCAGGGTGATGGCGCGCGTGCCCGCGAGGTCGAAGCTCGTGGTCAGTTGCAGCGTGCCGGTGTTGAACGTGAGCCCGCCCGTGTTCGCGCCGAGCGCGTTGTCCGCGCCGACGGCGATCGTGCCTTGATCGATTGTCGTGCCACCCGAGTAGGTGTTGCCGTTCGCCGCAGCCGGCGCGAGCGTCAACACGCCGGCGCCGGTTTTATCGACTGCGCCCGTGCCGCTGATCGATCCCGCATAGGTGCCGGCGTTATCCTGGGCAAACCGCACGAGTCCATTGTCGGTGACGTTGGAGGGCAGGTTCTGCGCGTTTGCCTGCAAGGTCGCGCCGCTATCGACGAGTGCCGTCGCGCTCGCGCCGAGCGTACCGGTGAGATTGAGCGTGCCGGTTTGCACGTGCGCGAGCGTGAAGGTCCCGCTACCCGTCCAGTTCCATAATGCGCCTTGCATCAGCAGGGTCTGGAAGTTGGTAAACGCATTCGAAGCCGTGCCCGAGCCTTGCAAGGTCACCGTATTCGTTCCCGCTCCACCGTCGGCCGTGCCGTTGATCACGGAGCCGGTTTGCAGAATCAGCGCGTCGTTGCCGTTGCCCATCGTGATGGCCGTGCCGATGCCGCTCTGCACGAGCCCCGCATTGATGATGGTGCTGTTGCCGTTGAGCGTGCGGATGCCGGAGCCGTTCTGGCTGATGATGCTGCCGCCCGCGAGGTTCTGGATCGTCGCCACGAAACTCGATCCCGCAGTATTCGAAAACACCGCATCCGAGCCGCTGCCACTCGCGCTGATCGTGCCGCTGTTGGTCAACTGGTCGTTATTGCCTTGCATATAAGCCGTTGGACTGGCCGCGCCGGTCGTGGACAGCGTGCCGGTGTTGGTGATGGCGCCGCTGCCGCCGAGAATCGATGCCGCGCGCGCGTTGCTGCCCGAGGTCGTCACCGTGCCCGTGTTGATCAACTTGTTGTTCGACTGGCCGACGTTCGTTTGTCCCCATGCGGCCGTCATGCCGTAAGCGTTGGGGCCGCTGGTGGTGATCGAGCCGTTATTGGTCAGGGTGTTGCCGCTGCCGTTGGCGGCCATGCCGTCGTTGAAGGCGCCGCTCGTGGTGATGACCCCGCCGGTCGCGTTAGTGATCTGATTGCCGTTGCCCACGCCGAGCAGCACGGCACCACGCACGGTGCCCGTACCGCCGCCGCCTGTCAGCGAAAAGTTGCCGCTGCTGTTGATCGTGCTATTGGTGTCGACGCTGAAGACGACCGGATTGGCGCTGCGTACGAAATTGCCCGAGGCGGTGCTATCGGCATTGATCGTCACACCCGTGCTGCCGGTTTGCGCAACGACGGCGGCGAGGCCGCTGCCGGTGCAGGTGACGGTGGTATTGCTCGGCGGTGCAGTGTTGCTGCACGCGGCCATTGCGGAAGGGGTGAGTGCTTTGGAGAGCAGCACGACGCTGCCGAGGCCAATTCCAAACCTGTTCTTCTTCTTCATACGCGCGGTCCTTGTTAAGGGCACTACACCATACGAGCGGAATGGTCCGACTTATACACGTCTTACTGAAACTTTCCAATTGCGCCCGGCATAACTTACGAATCTGTTGCGGATCACCGACGCTTGCTGAAGACCCGCATGGCGACTTGCTTGCGGAGGAGCAGGCGGTTTTCGAGCGGGGAAATATCCACCGCAGTTCCGGTGCGAACCGTAAGGGATTTGAAACATGCGTTCGCCGGTGGCTGGCGAGGACTCACGCCGGGTCCTGTCGAAATTTGCCAGGTGCAGTACTCTGTACGACCTACTCATCCACGAATCCACGATGGAGTCTCGACGATGCGATACAACCCCTTAGGCCGTACCGGTGTGTTTATTTCAGAGCTATGTCTGGGCACGATGACCTTCGGCGGTGGCGAAGGCATATGGAAGCAGATCGGCGATCTGCAGCAGCAAGACGCGGAGCGGCTGGTTGGCCGGGCGCTCGACGCGGGTATCAATTTCATCGACACGGCCGACGTCTATGCCGAAGGCCTGTCCGAGCAGATCACGGGCCAGGCGCTGAAGAATCTCAAGGTGCCGCGCGACAAGGTTGTGGTCGCAACCAAAGTATTCGGCGCGACGGCAGCGTTTCCGAATGCGCGCGGGGCGTCGCGTTATCACATCATCGACGGCGTCAAGGCGAGCCTGAAGCGCCTGCAACTCGATCACATCGATCTGTACCAGATCCACGGTTTCGATCCGGCCACGCCGATCGAGGAAACCGTGCGCGCGCTCGACACACTGGTTCAGCATGGTCATGTCCGCTATGTGGGCGTGTCGAACTGGGCCGCGTGGCAGATCGTGAAGGCGCTGGGCATCTCGGAGCGCCTCGGCCTCGCGCGCTTTGAAACACTGCAGGCGTATTACACACTGGCGGGCCGCGACCTCGAACGCGAACTCGTGCCGATGCTGCAAAGCGAAGGCCTTGGCCTGATGGTGTGGAGTCCGCTCGCGGGCGGCTTGCTGAGCGGTAAATACGGGCGCGAGCAGCAGGGCGAAGCAGGCAGCCGTCGTACGACGTTCGACTTTCCGCCGGTCAATCGTGAGCGCGCATACGACTGTATCGACGTGATGCGTAACCTCGCGGAGGCGAAGCAGGTGTCGGTGGCGCAGATCGCGCTCGCGTGGCTGCTGCATCAGCGCGTGGTGACCTCGGTGATCGTCGGTGCGAAGAAAATCGAGCAACTCGACGACAACATCGCCGCCACCGGCGTGACGCTGACCGCCGACGATCTAACGAAGCTCGATCAGGTCAGCACGCTGCCGCCGGAGTACCCGGGCTGGATGCTGGAGCGCCAGGGTGAGCCGCGCCGCAAGCAGCTTGAAGAGGCGCGTTATCCGGTGCAAGGCTAAGTGGAAGCTGCGGGGTCCGGTGCTTCCATTGCACGGCGGATAGGTCGTGGCGGAACGGTGTAGCGGCGTGCCGGGCCAGATAGTGGGCAGCGCGTTTTTCTCCGGGCCACCGACCTGGCGCGCCGCCACACCACTACACCGGGTGCCTCACGCCGCCGGCTTGCTGTCCGCCTGATAAGCGGCGACGGCGTCCATTGTGCGTGCCGAGTACACCATGGCGGCGCCCGCGTTCACGGCGACGGCCACGCCCAGCGCTTCGGCGATCTCTTCACGTGTCGCGCCGTGTTTCAGCGCTTCGGCGGTGTGCACGGTGATACAGCCGTCGCATCGCACGGTGACGGCCACCGCAAGCGAAATCAGCTCACGCGTTTTCGCGCCGAGCAGGTCGGCCTTCTGGCCGGCGCTCGACATCGTTTGATAGGCCTTCACCGTATCCGGCGACAGTTTGGCGATCTCGCCGATGCGGCCGAACAGTTCCTTGCGGTAATCGATCCAGTTCAACATGACATTGCTCCTTTGTTTGCAGCGAGCCGGCGGGTGCCGGTGTCGTGAGACAAAGTATTGCGCTGTGCCGCGACATCCTGAATACTCGATTCGCTCAACTTTTAGCGCGATCGTCTCATGGATACGCTCAGCCGACTGATCGACCTTGCCCGGCCGCAGGCCAGCCTCGATTTGCGCTGTCTGCTCACGGGCGGCTTCAACATTGATCATGCGCCGATGGAGGCGGGTATTGCGCCTTTTCATCTGGTGCTGGACGGCGCTTGTGTCGTCGAGACTGAGGATGGCGCGCAGGTTGCACTGCACGCTGGGGATTTCATGTTGTTCCCGCGTGGGGCCGCGCATCGGGTGCGCGATGTCGGGCGGGCGGCTGTTGCCGCGCCGCTGACGTTGAGTCATGACGGCATGCTGCCATTGCGCCGCAACGACGGCAACGACGCAGGCGCCGATCTCGATCTGCTATGCGGCCGGTTTGTCTACGCACCGGGTTCCTCCGCGTTGCTGCTCAACGCGCTGCCCGATCCGTTTCATGTGTCGCTCGCGGGCGTGCAAACGCTCGGTGTGTTGCAGACGGTGATTGCGTTGATGCGCACCGAAGCCGAGCAACGTCAGCCCGGCGCGCTCGCGATCGTCACCGCATTGAGCCACGCGCTGTTCGCAATGGCCTTGCGCGTGCATGGCGAACAGAACGCATCGGCCTCCGGCGTATTGGCGCTACTGGCCGATGCGCGTCTCGGCGCTTCGATACAAGGCATGCTGAGCGCCCCGGAGCGGGCATGGACGATCGCCGAGCTAGGTGAGCTCGCAGCCATGTCCCGCGCGACCTACGCGCGTCACTTCAACGAGCGCGCGGGCATGACGGTGATGGATTTTCTCACGCAGATCCGCATGACGATCGCATGCGATCTGCTGCTGCGCACGCGGGGTAGCGCAGCGGAGATCGGTGAGGCAGTGGGGTATCAATCGGAAGCCGCTTTCGGTAAGGCGTTCCAGCAGAGCATCGGTGTGACGCCGGGACGTTACCGGCGTCAACCGCAAGACAATGATCAGAAAGCCGGCTAGGCCTTCTCGGTTTTGCCGAGCCAGCGCCGCTCGATCCACGACATGATCCAGGTCACCAGCAGTGCGCAGACCGTGCCCAGCGTGACTTCGCCGAGGCGCAGCAGGGCTTTGTCCCACGGCGAACCGACGCCGGGCACCAACAGCATGATGGTCGCGGTGATGCCGCCCAGACGCGCCGCGCTGCCCACGTTCACGATCCAGCAGGTCACGATGGCCACGGCAACCGTGGCCGCATAGGCCGCGAGATTGCCGCCGCCGAGCGTTGCGCCGACGAGACCGCACACGCCGCCCACCATCGCGCCGATGAACTGATCGCGTGAGAGCTTGCGGGTGTCGATATAGCTATGCTGGCTGACTGCAATCGCCGTAATCGCGGCCCAGAAGGCCTGTTCGGTATGCAGCCAGCGGCCGATCGCGAAGGCGAGGCTGGCGCCGGCCACCGCCTGCGCCGCCATCACGCCGCCTTCGATCAGCCGATCGCCCAGCGGCAGAGACTTGAGAAACGCAAACAGCGAGTCGGCGGCGCTTGTCCGCGCTGCGCGTCTTGAATCGTTGGGAGCGGTCATCGAATGGGGAAGGGCCCTGTTGCAGCATGAAGGACTCGTATTCTAGCGTTCGCTGCTGCGCAGCCTGTGATACCAGTTCATCAGAGGCGTAGCCGAGACGCCGTGAATGACGACCGAAGCCGCGACCACCGCCAGCGCGAGCGGCACCAGTGGCACGACGTCGGCTGGCGCACCATGTTCGAGCGCGTACGCCAGGTAGTAAAACGAGCCGATGCCGCGGATGCCGAACCAGCTCATCAAACGTCGCTGCGCCGGCGTTGCGCTCGACCCCAGTAGCGACAACTCCACCGACACCGGTCGCACGACGACGAACAGCGCAACGGTGAGCACCACCGTCTGCCAGGTAAAAAGCGGCACATGCAGCGTGGCGAGCACATTGCCGACCATCGCCATTACCGCAACCTCGGCGATACGTTCGAGCTCGATCGTGAAGCCCATCACCGACTCCGTCATATACGCATGCGCTTTGCTCGGGTTCGCCGCGGTCGCCTCGACGTCTTCGGAATCGACCGTGCCGATCGCTTTGCGCGCTGAAACGCCGCCACTCGCACGATGTTCGACGCGGCGCATCGCGACGCCCGCCGCGAACACCGCCAGAAAGCCATAGGCATGCGCGAGTTGCGCGGCGCCGAACGAGAGTTCGATCAGTCCCAACGCGAAGAAGCCTTCGAGACCGAGCGCCTGTGCATGGCGCGTACGCAACCAGGCGACCGCATGCGTGGTGACCCAGCCGAGCAGACCGCCGATCGCGATCGCGCCGACCACGCCCCATACCATGCCGGCGGCGAGCTTGAAAGTCAGTACGTCGCCGGCTTGAGCCGCGGGCGCCGCGCATATCGCGAGGCCGAGCATCGCGAAGGGAAGCGCGATGCCGTCGTTCAGGCCGCCTTCGCCGGAGAGCGCGAAGCGCAGCAGGTCGTGATCGCCGGGATTGTGCACCTGGACGTCGTGCGCCAGCACCGGATCGGTCGGCGCGAGGATCGCCGCGAGCAGCAGGGAGGGCCCCCAGCCAAGATGTAATACATGCACGCCGAATAGCGTGAGCAGCGGAATGGTCGCCAGCATGGCGAGGAAGCCGAGACGCAGCGGCACGGTCCAGAGCGCCTCGAGTACGCCAAGCCGCAAACGCAGGCCGATCGCGAATAGCGAGACCAGTAGTGCGATTTCGGTGATGATTCGCAGCAGATGCGCATCGGCGACCATGTCGAGCCGCAGCAGATCCATGCCGGGTGGTCCGAGCGCGTAGCCGATGGCAAGGTAGAACATGGCGGCGCTGACGGGCAAGCGCCGGAAGGTTGTCGCCGCCACGCCCATGAAAACGAGCACGGCGCCGACGATGAGAAACCAGAGAGTTTCGTGCATGAGCATCCGGTTGGGGCCGGCATGCGCACAATGCATGCGCGGCTGGTTGAGGGGCACACGTCCGAACGCTTCCCCTGCGTCACCCGTTTTACGTCAGGGCGCACGGCCGAACGCTTCACGCAACTTGCGTTTGGCCTGTTGCAAGGTGTCGCGGCGCGTTTTCGGCAGATTCCTGCCGGCGCGATTGATATAGAAGTTCAGCATCGACATGGCAGACTGGAACGGCGATCCCTTGCGACGGCGGCTATGCGTCGAAGACTGTTTCAGCGATTTCGCGATCGATTCCGCACTGCCCGTTCTGAAAATATCATGTTCGATATCCATCGCGTCGCTAGTTTCCATCACGTGATGCGACCATTTCTTCGGATGCTTTGCGCTGCTTGCGCCGGCAGTTTTCGCGCGATGCGCAGCATGCGCCTGTGCATGCCGCTGACGCGGTGGACGCCCTGACTTGCCGCCCACGGCCGGGCGTTTCGATTTGCCGGCGGTTTTTCGGGTGGCCATCTTGTCGCCTCCTTATCGAATCGTGCTCGTGTGGATCACAACTTCACTCCACCGGCTTCCGGCGCATCCGATGAACCTGGGGGAATGTCGCCGACGCCCAGGTCGTCGCGTCGATCGTACCGGTCACGTCCCCAATAGGGCTCGCTGCCGTAGTACTGATGCACGGACGTGGCCCAGGTCTGATCGGCCATCGCCGGCCAGTGATCCTTATCGAATCCCGGTGCGTTTTGCACGCGCCCGGCTGTCATATCGAGGACGAAGCACTTCTGCTTCGTATCGAGTGTCAGTGCACTCCACGGAATCGCCAGCAGTTTGTCGCCGATGCCGAGAAAGCCGCCACTCGACAGCACCACGTAGGCGATGCGACCCGAGCCGACGTCGAGCATGATGTCCTTGACCTTACCGATGTCCTCGCCGTCGCTGCTGATGACCTTGTTGCCGTCGAGCGTGGCTGCGGCCATCACCTCCGGGCCGGGGCCGTTTACGCTTGGGTTGTCCTTGCCGACGATACGCGCGCCCTGGTCCTGGCGCATTCTGCCTGGAGTCTGTTGCTGGTTGAGCATGATGTTTCTCCCTTACCGGTTCGAGGTAGGGAGAACTGAGCAACTGGCGTTCCTCAGATCTCGTGGACTCGCAACAGAAGTGGAGGCGCTGAACAGCAGTGCTTTGTTCTGGCTGTTCGCCGGCGCGGCACGTAAAGGATGCTGGCCCTTTGAAACTATTTCGTCTCTATGGAGAACTGCACCGCGAGGCATGACCATTGCTACTTAATACCTGGACAGCGCACACCGAAAGCGGAGAGGGACTTCGCGGACCGATGCGCGAACCGATGAAGGAGGGCGTGATGAAGCAACTATCCAGACAAAGCGTGAGCAAGCAGGCGCTGATCGTGGCAGCGATGGTGTTATTGACCGCGGCCGCCGGCTGCAAACGCGCCGATAACAGCAGCACCGATACGTCCACGGCCGCCAGTTCCGCACTGGCCAGCAGTGGCGTGATGAACGGTAACGCGGCCACTGGCAGCACTGCAGATACGAGCAGTGGCGCCGCTGCCGCTGCCGACGCGACGAGTACGCCTGCGGCCTCAGCAGCCTCCGGCGCCAGCCAATAAACCAGGTCGTCGACCCAGTAATAGCGCATGCATTGGTATTGCAGAAGACAGGATCGCCGCGCCAGGATTCCACTAACGGGTGAATCCCGGTGCGGTGACTTCAGCCCATCGTCGCACGTTTCTCCGCATGCGCGAGCAACGCGGCCAATGCCACTTCGTCCACTTTCAATCCGCGGCGTGCCTGGCCGATCCGCAAGCGCTGCAACTCATCCGCTTCGAACGCACTGACTATTGCAGGATGGATGTAGCCTCGCCGGCAAACCGCGGGTGTATTGCGCAGCAATGCCGCCACATCCTTGACGGTCGCTACGATATGGCGGCGCGCTTCCGCCGCGCGCCTGCACATCAACCGTCTTAGTGCGGCCAGCGCATAGACGCTGCCGGCCCAGGTTCGATAGTCCTTCGCGGTGAAATCGGCATCACTCGCACGGCGCAGGTAATCGTTGATGTCGGCCGAACCGATCGTGCGGCGCGTGCCGTCGTCGTCGAGATACTGGAAAAGGTCGTGGCCCGGCAGTTCGGCGCAGCGGCGCACGATACGTTTGACGCGCGGATTATCCACGGTCACGTCGTGTTCGATGCCGCTCTTGCCGCGAAACCGGAAGCGCAATTGGCCGGCTTCGAGCTTCACGTGCTTCTTGCGCAGCGTTGTCAAACCGTACGACTGGTTATCGCGTGCATATTCCGCACTGCCGATGCGAATCAGCGTGGTGTCGAGCAACTGCACGATCGCGGCGAGGACTTTATCGTATGGCATGCCAGGCAGTTTCAGATCGCGTGCGACGCGGGCGCGAATCTTCGGCAACGCGCGGCCGAACTCGGCCATGCGCTCGTATTTGTCGGCGTCGCGTGTCTCGCGCCAACGTGGGTGATACCGGTATTGCTTGCGGCCGCGTGCGTCGCGGCCCGTCGCCTGGAAAAGATGATGCCTGGCGCCGGGCGTGGCGTACTGCGCGAGACGCGAGCGGAACAGTCCTTGCGAACGCTCATGGTGGGTACTGGATAAACCAAGGAGGGCGCCATGAGTAGCACGCTGAACCCCGATGAAGAGCCGCAACAGATCGTCAAGCAGACCGCAGGCACGACGGGTGCGCTCGGCCCGAGCGATTCGTCCGATAGTGGCAGCGACGTCGCCGGTGCGAAGCGTCACGAATTCGATGTCGATTCCGAACTGGACAACCACGCGCTCGAAACGGGCGATTCCGAACTCGGCAGCGATACCGACCGCGCTGGTACGGGCGAGCGGGCCGCCGCCGACGGCGATTCGACGCTCGTTGAGAGCGGTGATATCGAACCTGACCGCGTCGTCGATCCGCTGGCTGCCGATGACGATGGCCTCGACGAAGATCCGGAGGGTCGCTAGGCGGTGGTCAGGCATAGGCACGCCTTTTGCTGTTAAAGGACATGGCAAGCGCAAGGCTGCCTCAGCGAAGCGTAATTGCCGAGGCGCGCAGGCGTTGTTCCGAAACGCTGTGCCTCGTTGTTCAGCTTGCTTCGATGGATAGGTTCACCAGGGAGAAAATGTATGAAATTCCGGTATTCCCTACAAGTGATGACTGTTGCGTTGGGGCTCGGTGCAGCGTCAATCGGCGCTGTCTACGCGCAAGCCAGTGACGCTCCCGCGAGCGATGCGCCGGTGAGCGGCACCAGGCTTTCGCCGGCGGATCAGCAATTCGTGCAGGATGCCTCACAGTCCGACGCCACCGAAATCGCGGCAAGCAAAGTTGCGCTCAAGAATTCGAGCGATCCGCACGTGAAGAAATTCGCGCAGCAAATGATCACTGACCATACGAAACTCTCGCGCGGCATGGCCGCACTCGCCGCGAAGAAGGGGCTTGCCACGGCGCCGTCCGCCGATTCCGCGCTGGTCGGCAAACTGCAGACGCTCAAGGGTCGTGAATTCGATCAGGCCTATGTCGAGCAGATCGGGGTGGAAGCGCATCAGCGCGCGGTCGACCTGTTCCAGCAGGAGAGTCAGAGCGGCACCGATTCGCAGCTGAAGGCGGCGGCCACGCATGCATTGCCGACCATCAAACATCACCTCGCGATGGCGCAGCAACTCGCCGGCTCAATGAAGGGTTCGTCATGAACGCGATTCTGCCGCGGCCGGCCTATGAGGATTCCCTTATGCACATCACCTTTTCCGACGACCAACCTGCCTTCGACGGAGCGAATCTGACCGTGCGCTTCATGGCGCGTGTCGATGGCGAAGCGGTTGAGTGCGCGATCACGGCTGAGGCGCTGGAAGATCATTTCGGCGCCGACTCCGCGCTCGAATCCACCCTGATGGCTGCCTTCGACAAGGGGCGCAACCGCATCCGCTCGGTTTGCGCGGAAGCACTCGACCAGAACGGTGGCGATGGCGTAGTGTTGCATAGTGGACTGTTCAGAGTGGAAGGCATGGAGCCCGATCGCGGCACGACCGCGTAGTCCGGGCACATGCCTGCCGCCTGCGCGCAAGTTTCAGCGCGGCGCTGTCCGGCGGCATGATCCGCAAAACGCGATTCAACGATGCAAGGAGGCCTCATGTCACTCATCGTCGCAGCACGGTTTACGACTTTCCCCGTCGCGGAAGACGCGGCGCAAAAGCTCTTCAACGCAGGTTTCGTCGAAGAAGACGTCACGCTGTTCTTTGTCAATCCGCGCGGCCAGCACGCGCGTTATCCGATCGGTGGCGACACCGGCACCGATGCAGGCGCGAGGGACGCACCGAAAGGCGCAGGAATGGGTGTCACCATCGGTGCGGTCGTGGGGGCGGTGGTCGGCGTCGCGATATTTGCAGCATTCGCCGCGCCGATTATCGTCTCGCTGATCGCGGCCGGCGTCGGCGCATACGTCGGTTCGCTGGTCGGAGCGATGGCGCGTACCCGCGAAATTGGCAAAAGCGGCCACCATTTGCCATTTCATCAGGAAATGCGTGATTCCGGCGTGCTGGTTGCCGTGCATGTGTCGCCCGACAATCAGTTCGACGCGGCTCGCGTACTGCGCGAGGCAGGGGGTCTCGCGATCGAACGCGCAAGCGGGCGCTGGCAGCAGGGACGCTGGGCCGACTTTGATCCGCTCAAAACGCCTGAGCCGCTTAATGAATTCAGCGAGAAGCATGCTTGAGTAAGGTGAGCGCTTTCGTTCGAGCTTAGGTGCGGTAAATGACAGAACGGCCCGGCAAATGTCGGGCCGTTTTGCATTCATCCGGTCGAGAATCCGGTGAAAAGATCGTCGCTGAGGCAGGCAAGTTTTACGCGCATTGGCAATGCTTGCGATCGCTTGTCCATGCTTGCCACCGCCGTCACACAGGGTATCGACGGCCGGCGCGCCGGGCATGGCTCATGCGCATAGATAGAGGAACCCCGTTGCTACGTGGAAGTAAGTAGCAGCGGATTCCGCGATCAACGAAACCCCTGGAGGTATTGAATGGCTACGAACGCTGTTTCCGTGCTGAACGATCTGGTCGAAACGTCGAAGGATGGCGAAAAGGGCTTTCGCAAAGCAGCAGAAGACGCGCATGACGCGCAACTGAAAACCTTGTTTCTGACGCGCGCCGAAGACTGCACGCGTGGTGCGCGTGAATTGCAGGACGCGGTTCAAGCTTTGGGCGGCAAGCCCGAAACGGGCGGCAGCGTGAGCGGTGCGCTGCATCGTGGTTGGGTCGACGTGAAATCGGCTGTGACGGATCGTAGCGACCGCGAGATCCTGGCCGAATGCGAAAAGGGCGAGGACGTCGCGAAGAAGCGCTATCACGACGCGCTCGAAAAGGAATTACCGGCGGATGTGCGCGCTATCGTTGAGCGTCAGTATCAAGGCGTGCTGCAAAACCATGACCGCGTGCGTGACCTGCGCGATCAGTACGCTGCGACCAAACGTTAATTGGCGGCAAACGTAACGAACCGGCGGCCGGCGCTCCGGCGGCCGGCGTTCCGGTGAACCGGCGCTCTCCGGAGCGCCGGTTTGGATCGCCCGGTCTTATTCCGCTGCGACCTTCAGATGGTTTTTGACGCTCGACACGCCATCGACACCCTTCACGACTTCTCCGGCGGCGGCCTTGTCGTCAGCCGACGGCACTGAACCCGTGAGCCACACCACGCCCTTGCGGGTCTTCACGTGGATATGGGTTGACTTGACGTTCTTCGCGCTAAGCAGTTCGGCCTTGGCCTTGGTGGTAATGGTGCCGTCATCGACGTGCTGGCCGATGGTTTCGGACGCTGCCGACGGGGCCGACGCGCTGGTTTGTGCCGTAGCGTTCAATGCGAATGCGACACAAGCGATGCTGCCCGCGGTCTTCAAAAGTTGGATGGTCTTCATGGTTTCTCCTTTGGGTGTTGATGAAAAATACTGCCTTGTTACCTGAAGACGATCTGTCCGCAAGTCGTGTGCCCGGCTCAACGTACAGGTGTCCCCGGCACCGGAAAAGCTGTTACGGCCCATGCATTCAGGCTGAAGAATAGAGAGGTGGGTGCGTGCGGCGCGCTGTCTGGCGGGCTGAAAGGTGTGCGACCGGAAATTGCCGGGTCCTTGTAAAAATGGGGCTCGCCCGCTGCGCAATCGGCGGGCCTGAAAGAGCAAAACTTAGAAAAAACAGTGCATTGGGCGAGCTGGTATGACAGTTGCTCTGTAGAGGTCACGAACCATTTCTCAGCGATTAACGGGACCTCACTACAATGCCTTCAATTGAACTACGCACAAGGCAGTCTCTCGCACTCACGCCACGTCTGCAGCAATCAGTGCGTCTGTTGCAGTTGTCGTCTCTGGAGTTCCAGCAGGAGCTGCGAACCGCGCTCGACACCAATCCGTTCCTCGAGTACGACTCGTCGGATACGGAAGACGTCGCGCTAGCCACCGCCTCACCGGGCGATGACGCCGGTGCGGCGCCTGCCACGGACACGGTTGCCGCAGCCGAAGCTGAACCGGTGCCGGCTGAAGCCAGCGGCACGACGGAGAGCGCGGAGCAGGACGACATTCCCGGCGACTTTTCGGGCGATTACAGCACCCGCAGTTCGACGCGCCAGAACGGCGACTCCGATGGCAGCGATCCCGCTGAATGGGCGCGCTCCCAACCCACCTTGCGCGAGCAGTTGCACGACTCGCTACGCTTGTATCGACTCGACGATCGTGATCGCGCAGTGGCCCGCTTCATCGTCGAAGCCCTCGATGACGATGGCTATCTGCGTCAGGAGCTCTCCGAGCTTGCAGATAGCGTCGACCTCGAACCTGAGCTGACCGAAGAAGAATTGCTGGTGGCGCTGCGCCTCGTGCAATCGCTCGATCGTCCGGGTCTCGGTGCGCGCACGCTGTCCGAGTGCCTGTTGCTACAAGTCAACGCTTTGCCTGCTGACACGCCGGGACGCGAGGCGGCGCGGCAAATCGTCGACCATCATCTCGAACGCCTCGCGCGCCGCGAACAGGCCGAACTGCAAAAGCAGATCGGCTGCAGCGCCGAGGAACTGCGGGTGGCCTGCGCGCTGGTGCGCAAGCTCGACCCGAAGCCGGGCAACAGCTACGGCCGTACCGAAGACAACTACGTCGTGCCGGACGTGATCGTGCGCCAGGCGCGCAACAAATGGGTCGTGACGATCAATCCGGCCGTGCAGCCGCGCGCGCGCATCCATCGCATGTATGCGGAGTTGTTCGCGCAGTCCGCCGGTACAAGCCGTTCGCCGCTCGCGCAACAATTGCAGGAAGCGCGCTGGCTGATCCGCAATGCGCAGCAGCGCTTCGATACGATTCAACGCGTGGCCGAATGCATCGTCACGCATCAGAAGGCCTTCTTCCAGTACGGTGAAATCGCGCTCAAGCCGATGGTGCTGCGCGATGTGGCTGAAGAACTCGGCCTGCATGAGTCCACCATTTCGCGAGCCACCGGCAACAAATATATGGCTACGCCGCGCGGCATCTTCGAATTCAAGCATTTCTTCCCGCGTGAACTCGGCACGGAAAGCGGCGGCACCTGTTCGGCTGCGGCCGTGCGCGCACTGCTCAAGGAAATGATCGCCGCGGAGAACACACGCGATCCGCTGTCTGATGTCACGCTCGCGAAGATGCTCGCGGATCAGGGCGTGCTCGTGGCACGGCGCACGGTAGCGAAATACCGCCATCTGATGAAAGTGCCGCCGGCGGAGCTGCGTCGCCAGGTTTAAGCGTGCTTACCGCGATCTGAACGAGGCTTTACCGAAGGGTCATGCGAGACCGAGTGCTCGCATGACCCTTTTTCGTATCTGGACGTTTCGCGCGCGCCCCATTACATTGGCGGCTCAAGTTGAAACGGGGTGAGTCAATGAAGTACTCGAATCTGGTCGAGCGTTTGCAAGGCAAGCGCACGTCGGCGTGGGAAATCCATCGTGTCGCGCAACAGGCGCTCGCCAATGGCGAAGACGTGATCGTGCTGAGCGTCGGCGACCCCGACTTCGGAACGCCCACGCCGATCGTCGAGCGCGCCATCGAGGCGTTGCGCAGTGGCGATACGCATTACAGCGCCGTGTCCGGGCGTGAGCCGCTGCGTGCGGCGATTGCCGAAGAACACACGCGCACCACCGGCTGCGCCGCGAGCGCGGCTAACGTGATCCTGACGGCGGGTGCGCAGAACGGCGTGTTCGCCACGTCGCTATGTTTGCTGGAAGCAGGCGACGAAGTGATCGTCCCTGAGCCGATGTATCTCACGTACGAGGCCTGCGTGCGCGCTGCGGGTGCCACGCTCGTGCCCGTGCCGGTCGATCCCGAACGGGCGTTTCACCTCGACTGCGACGCGCTCGAAGCGGCTGTCACGTCGCGCACCCAGGCTATTTTCTTTGCCACACCCTGCAATCCGACCGGTGTGGTGATGCCACGTGCCGACCTGGAGCGCATCGCGCGGCTTGCCAACGAGCACGACCTATGGGTGCTGTCCGACGAGGTCTATGCGGATCTCACATTCGAGCGCGAGCACGTGAGCATCGCGACGTTGCCCGGCATGGCGGAGCGCACGGTGACGCTCGGCAGTCTGTCGAAATCGCATGCAATGGCGGGTTGGCGTGTGGGCTGGGCGATTGGACCCGCCCTACTCATTGAGCATATGGGTCGGCTCGCGTTAGCCATGCTCTATGGCTTGCCGGGCTTCATCCAGCAGGCCGCATTAACGGCCTTGCAGAACAAGGCACCGATCGTCGCTGAGATGCGCGAGATATACCGGCGTCGCCGCGACGTCGTGTTCGAGCGCTTGCACCGCGTGCCGGGTTTGCGTTGCCTGTTGCCGGAAGCCGGCATGTTCATGATGGTCGACGTTAGCGGAACGGGCCTCGATACCGTTGATTTCACCTGGCAGCTGTTTCGCGCGCAAGGCGTATCGCTGCTCGATGCCAGCGCATTCGGCGAGACGGCGAATGGCTTCGTGCGGCTGGGCTTCGTGGTCGACGAAGCGAGCCTGATCGATGCGTGCGAACGGATTGCCGCGTTCGTCGGCGGATTGCCGGTACGTGATCGGGCATTGCCGGCGGGTTAGCGCTTCGGCCTCAAACAGAGCCTTTACGCATTCCCCGCGCCCGGCGTCGAGTCGGCGCGAGGTGCCCCACTCCCGGGTGTCCAATTACGCATGGGCACCTGAAATCAGGGTTGTAATTCACCTGCGCGTCTGATTTACTCAGGACATCCGGACTCCGTCAGGCCCTTGCCACACGGCTTCTGCGGCATTGTCACATCCATTGCAAGAGCGAATTTCACGTGTGAGGATGCGTGTGTGCTCGCAGTATACTAACTATTTAGTTAAAATACGGCGCGCACCGTTGTTCGTAACGGAGTTTGTCCAAGGAGTTCGATATGTCGAGACGGAAATTCCTTTCGTCGATGCTGATGCTGGTCGCCGGTGTGGCAGTCGCGAAAGTGAAGGTGATTTTTGGCGGCATGCCATGGAGCAAAGACCCCGCGGTCTTGCCGCAGCCGGTCGTGGCAGGCGGCTGGACCTTCTTTACCGCGGACGAGGCATCAACTGTCGAGGCGATTGCCGATCGTCTGATTCCCGCTGATGAACTGAGCATCGGTGGACGTGAAGCCGGTTGCGCCGTGTTTATCGACCGGCAATTGAGCGGCGACTTCGGCCGCGCGACGACGCAATACCGCAGCGGCCCGGTCACGCCCGGCACCCCGCAGCAAGGGCCGCAGTTCAGCCAGACCCCGGCCGAGCGCTATCGCGCCGGCCTGAACTCGCTCGCGCAGCATTGTCAGAGCGCGCAAGGCAAGCCGTTTCACGCGCTTGACGCCGCACAGCAGGACACGTTGCTTCAGCAGATCGAAGCCGGCCAGCTCAAGTTCGACAACGTCGACGGCGCAGCCTTCTTCAACATGATGCTGCAGAACGTCCGCGAAGGCTTCTTTGCCGATCCGGTCTACGGCGGCAACAAGGAGATGGCGGGCTGGAAAATGCTCGGCTTTCCCGGCGCGCAGTACGACTTTCGCGACGTGATCGGCCGGCGCGGTGAAGACCTCAAGGTGATTCCAATCAGCCTGATAGGCAGCAAGAGCTGATTCGCGGCAGAAGAACGCCCACGAGAAGGCAATACTCAAGCGCGTCGCAAACCGGCGGCGTGGTTCCCACAGCACGGCGCACGCCGTGCCTTGCGAGCGCGAACGGCAAGACCGCGCGCCCGCGCATTGATCATTGAAACCTGGAGAATCTGGATGGCACAGAAACGCGCCAAAGTGGACGCGGTCATCGTCGGACTCGGCTGGTCAGGTTCGCTGATGGCCAACGAATTGACCCAGGCGGGCCTGAACGTGGTGGTGATCGAACGTGGCGAGTGGCGCGACACGTCAAGCGACTTCCCGACCACCATCGACACCGATGAACTGCGTTTCGCGACACGCCGCTCGCTGATGCAGCCGCCGGCAATCGAAACGCTCACGTTTCGCAATACCGTCGAGCAAACCGCGCTGCCGCTGCGCGACTGGAACACCTACCAGTTCGGTATTGGCGTGGGCGGCGCGGGCACGCACTGGAACGGCATGACGTGGCGCTTTCTGCCCACCGACTTCATCACGAAGAGCCATACGATCGAACGCTATGGCGCGAACAAACTGCTCGACGGTTTGACCGTGCAGGACTGGGGGGTGACCTATGGCGACCTGGAGGCGTATTACGACAAGTTCGAACGGCTCGCCGGCACCTCGGGCCGCGCGGGCAACATTCAGGGCAAGCTTCAGCCGGGCGGCAATCCATTTGAGGGTCCGCGTTCGCGCGACTATCCGCTGCCGCCGCTAGAACGCACGCAAGTCGCCATGATGTTCGACAAGGCCACCCGCGATCTCGGCCTGCATCCGTTCGCGGTGCCTGCGGGCAACACCTCGGGTGCGTACGTGAATCCGCTCGGCGTGCATATGGCGCCGTGCACGTACTGCGGATATTGCGAGTTCTTCGGCTGTGGCAACTGGTCGAAGAGCAGTCCGCAGGCGTGCATCATGCCGGCGCTGATGCAGCGTAAGAACTTCAGCGTCATCCCGCAGGCGGAAGTGCTGCGCGTGAATCTGGCCGACGACAGGAAAACCGCCACGGGTGTGACCTTCGTCGACGAGAACAACAACGAGTGGGAGCAGCCGGCGGACATCGTCGTGATCGCCGCGTATCAGATGGACAACGTACGCCTGATGCTGCTTTCGGGCATCGGCCAGCCCTACGATCATGCGCGCGGCGAAGGGGTGGTGGGGCGCAATTACGCGTATCAGACGATTGCGGGCGCATCGATTTTCTTCGAAGGTCAGCGGCTGAATCCGTTCATCGGCGCGGGCGCGCTCGCGCAAGCCGTGGATGACTTCAACGGCGACAACTTCGATCACAGCAACCACGATTTCATCGGCGGTGGCGTAGCGCTCGTGCATTCCACCAACGGCCGCCCGATCGGTCTCGCCAATGGCGTGCCGCCCGGCACGCCGCGCTGGGGCAGCGCCTGGAAGAAGGCCTACAAAGAGAGTTATCAGAACTACAACTCGATTTATTGCATGGGTAACAGCTACCCACATCGCGACGTCTTCCTCGATCTCGATCCGACCTACAAGGACCGCTTCGGCCGGCCGCTGCTGCGCGTGACCTTCGACTGGAACGAGAACGACAAGCGCTCGGCGAAATTCATGGCTGATCGCTCCGAGGAAATCGGTCATGCGATGGGCGCGAAAACCGTGGTGCGCTCCGAGCCCACCGCGAAGCCGTTTTCACCGATGGACAATCTGTCCTCGCACACCACCGGCGGCGCCGTGATGGGCGACGATCCGAAGACGAGCGCGTTGAACCGCTACTTGCAGAGCTGGGACGTGCACAACACCTTCGTGGTCGGCGCATCGGCATTCGCCAACAACGGCGGCTACAACCCGACCGGCACCGTCGCCGCGCTCACGCTGTGGGCCGCCGAGGCGATCAGAACGCAGTACCTGAAGTCACCTGGCCCGCTGGTGAGGACCTGAGCATGCGCACCAAATCTTTGTTGGGGATCGTGGCGCTTGCCTGTGCGAGCGCGGCCGCGTGGATCGGCGTGCAGCATCGCGCGGCGGCCCAGGATGCGCCGGCGCAGGCGGTGCATGGCGTTGCGGCGGCCGCTGGCCCGGCTGCCGAGGCGGTCGAGCGCGGCCGCTATCTGGCGCGTACCGGCGACTGTATTGCGTGTCACACAGCCCAGGGCGGCCAGCCGTTCGCAGGTGGCCTCGCGATCGACACACCGTTCGGCAAGATCGTCGCCAGCAATATCACGCCGGACAAGCAAACCGGTATCGGCGACTGGAGCGAGGCCGAGTTCATCCGCGCAGTGAAGCAGGGTGTCGGCAAGCACGGCGAATATCTCTATCCGGCGATGCCATACACCGCGTACGCGAAGGTGAGCGATCAGGATCTGCGTGACATCAAGGCCTATCTGGACACGGTGCCCGCGGTGAGCAACAAGGTCGACGCCAACCAGTTGCCGTTTCCGTTCAACATCCGTTTGCTGATGTTTGGCTGGAATCTGCTGTTCTTCGACAAAACCCCGTTCAAGGCCGATCCGAAGCAATCGGTCGAGTGGAATCGCGGTGCGTATCTGGTGCAAGGGCTCGGGCATTGCGCGTCCTGCCATACGCCGAAGAACTTCCTGGGCGGCGACGGTGCTGCGTTGCAGGGCGGTGAATTGCAAGGCTGGTATGCCCCGGAGATCACCAGCAATGCGCATATGGGGCTGGGTGGCTGGTCGGTTGACGATATCGCGGCCTATCTGAAGAGCGGCGGCAATGATCGCTCGGTGGCGTCGGGGCCGATGGCCGAGGCCGTTACCAATTCGACGCAGTATTTGACGCAGGCGGATTTGCGGGCGATCGGCGTGTATCTGAAGAGCTTCCCGGGCTCGGATAAGGCTGCGCCTGCAGCGCTCGACGCCGGCGGTGAGTCGATGCGTCTGGGGCATCAGGTGTTCCTGAACAACTGTGCGGCTTGCCATCGATCGAACGGCACGGGCGTGCCGGCGATGGTGTCGTCGCTGAGTGCAAGCGCGGGCGTACAGCAGCCTAACCCTGCGAACCTGTTGCGGACGATCCTGATCGGCAGCCGTGGGGCGGTGACCGAAAGCAACCCGACTGGGGCGGCGATGCCCAACTTCAGCTGGAAGCTGTCCGATGCTGAGGTCGCGGCGGTGGCGACTTATGTGCGCAATAGCTGGGGCAATGCGGCGGACGCTGTTACGGCGGAACAGGCCGGCAAGGCGCGAGCGTCGCTCGGTGCCCGGCCGGTTGTGACGATGACCGCTACCGCGTCGGCTCACTAATTTTTCCAACGCGGGTTATACGACAAGGTAGTAAGGGTTGGGAGCGTACTTCGCGAAACCGTGCGCTCAGGTGTGATGCGGCGCCTCCAAATGGGTCCTTGACCGGCGCCGGCTTCTTTAACATTTCGGTTTGTTTTCGTTTCCCCCAATGAAACGATGCGGCGTGGGAGAGGCGCGCGTTGCAGCCAGTTTTCGGTTGACGTAGTCGATGCTTGCGTCAAGAATCGGTCGCCGAGTTCGTCTTAATCTGGACAATCGGATATCGACGTAAATCGACTCGCAGCCGGGAACCACGCACATGGGCCTTCGCTTCTACCTTTCGTTGCGCCAATCACTGGTGGCTGGATCCATGGCGGCCGCTATGTTGGCGATGGCCTTGCTCCTCGCCATCGTCGCCACGTTCAGCCAGATGTGCGCGGCGGCCGAACTGGATGGCTCATCCGCTGCATCCGCCAGCACGGAAACCGCCACATCGCCGGCCGATTTAGCCACGAACTTTGATATCATCACTGTATAAACATACAGGTTTCGTGATAACCCGTGGCGACAGATGCTCCGTCAGACCTCCGCGCTGATGCCCCCTATTACCTGCTGAACTTCGAGCGTGCGCTGGCCTGGCTCGCCGAGCGTTACGACGATCTGCTGGACGCGCACGAGCACGGCTTCCTGCGCGATTTCGCCGCTTTGCCGCAACCGTCGCGCGCCTTGCTGGTTCGCATGCTGATGCGCAAAGGCACGCTGTTCCGTGCCAGCCGTCTTTCTTATGACGAGATTGGTTGCCCCTTTGTGGCAGTTGCGCCTCTGGCGGCACTCGGCTGGGTCGATGCCGAGCCGGCTCTGACGCTTGACGATCTGTTCGCGCTCACCACGCGTCCCGAATTGCTGCTGATCTTTGCGGACGCCGTCGCTTTGATCCCCGGCGCGAAGGGCTTGCGCAAACCGGATCTGCTGGAAACGCTGCGGCCGTTTTACGAACGTGAACGTGAACGTGAACGTGAACGTGAACGGGAAGGTGAGGGTGAGGGTGAGGGTGAGGGCGACGAACAAGGTCCCCTTGCGCATCCGTTGTCCACATGGCACAGCCAAACCACCGACCGCGTCTTTCACGTCGCCATCGCGCCGCTTTGCGAGCGTCTGCGGCTGATGTTCTTCGGCAATCTGCAGCAGGACTGGTCAGAGTTCGTGCTTGCCGATCTCGGCGTGTTCCAGTACGAGAAGGTCGCATTCGCTCCGTCGTCGCGCGCGTTTCAGCAGCGCGTGGACGTCGATGTCTACCTTGCGTTGCATGCGTGCCGCGACGCGCTCGACTGGTTGCCCACAGGAGACTCAGACGCGGAAGCTGAGGCGATCGACGCGCTCGTAGCCGTGATCGCTGCAATCGAAATCTCGAACCCCTGGCTCGAAACGCGTCGCGCGAAACTGCTGTTTCGTATTGGTCAGCATGGCGAGCGTCAACAGAACTGGCCGGCTGCGCTCGCCGTCTACGAGCGTTGCGCGTGGCCCGGCGCGCGCCATCGGCGCTTGCGTGTGCTGGAGCGCAGCGAACGATTCGACGAAGCTTTCGCCCTCGCTTCGCAAGCCGCTGCCACGCCTGAAAGTGAGGAAGAAGCGCAGCGCGTCGCCCGCATGTTGCCGCGTTTGCAGCGCAAGCGTGGCGAGCCGGTGGCACGTGTGCCCGCCGCACGGCCGGTCGCGCGCAGCACACTGGTGTTGCCGCGGCCTGAGGCGCCGCACTCAGTCGAATACGTCGTCCGCGACCATTTGACTTGCGACTCAGCGCCGGTTCACTACGTCGAAAACGCGCTGATCAACTCGCTGTTCGGCTTGCTGTGCTGGGAGCCGGTGTTCGCGGCGCTGCCCGGCGCGTTTTTCCATCCGTTCCAGCACGGGCCGGCCGATCTGCATGCGCCAGATTTTCATGCGCGGCGTGCCGAACAATTCGCCGCATGTCTTGCGCAACTCGACAGCGGCGCCTATCGCGAGACGATTCTGCGGCATTTGCAAAGCAAGGACGGTCTGCAATCGCCGTTCGTGTTCTGGGGCGTGCTGACCCCGGAACTCATCGTCCTGGCACTCGATTGCCTGCCTGCCGCGCATCTGAAACTTTGGTTCGAGCGTCTGCTGCGCGACATCCGCGGCAACCGTTCAGGCCTGCCGGATCTGATCCGTTTCTGGCCGGCCGAGCGCCGTTATGAATTGATCGAAGTAAAAGGCCCCGGCGACCGTTTGCAGGACAACCAGATCCGTTGGCTCGCATACTGCGCGCAGCACGGCATGCCGGTGCGTGTGCTCGATGTGCGATGGGCGGATGAAGATGCCTGCGTGTCTGAAGTGGCAACAGAAATCGAAACTGAGGTGATGGCAGCGGTCGCGAAAGCGGGCACGACAGCGGACACGACAACGGCTCCGAAAGAGACCGCCGAAAAAGTCACCGCAGCGGCTGTAAAAGAGGCCACCCCGTGACCTACGTGGTCGCCGTGCGGGCGATGTGTGAATTCACCGCGCGGCGCGGCGATCTGGATCTGCGCTTTACGCCCGCGCCCACCTCGCTGGAGGGCATGGCCGGCCACGTGACGGTCGCCGGGCGGCGCACGGGCGGTTACGAGACTGAGATCACGCTGACCAGCACGCATCGCGGTTTGACCGTGCGTGGCCGGGCCGATGGCTACGACCGGGCGGCGAACCGGCTGGAAGAAGTCAAAACCCATCGTGGCGCGCTCGAACGGATGCCCGCCAATCACCGCACCCTGCATTGGGCGCAGGCGCTGGTGTACGGCCATCTGCTGTGTCGCGCCCGCGGGCTCGCCGAATTGACAGTTGCGTTGGTGTATTTCGATATCGGCACGCAGAAGGAAACGTTGCTGACCGAAACACACACCGCGCGTGAGCTGGAGATTTTCTTCGTCGAGCAATGCGAGTGCTTTCTCGATTGGGCCGTGCAGGAAGAGGCACATCGCGCCGCGCGCAATGCGGCGCTCAGCGCCTTGCAGTTTCCGCACGGCCAGTTCCGCAGTGGGCAGCGCGAACTGGCCGTGTCGGTGTATCGCGCGGCGCGTGACGGCAAGCCGTTGATGGCGCAGGCGCCCACCGGAATTGGCAAGACGCTGGCGACCATTTTTCCGCTGCTCAAGGCGTGCGCGTCGGATCAGATCGATCGCGTGTTCTTCCTCACCGCGAAAACGCCGGGCCGCGCGCTTGCCCTCGATGCAATCGAAACACTTCATCAAAGCGCCGCGCCGTCTGTTGAACGATTGCCGGAACGATTGCCGCTCAGAACGCTGGAACTGGTCGCGCGCGACAAGGCCTGCGAGCATCCCGACAAGGCCTGCAACGGTGAGTCCTGTCCGCTCGCGCGCGGTTTCTACGACCGGCTCGACGCGGCCCGCAGCGCGGCGTTGGCCGGGCCGAGGCTCGACCGGGCGTCGGTGCGCGAAGCGGCCCTCGAACACGACGTCTGCCCGTATTACCTCGCGCAGGAACTGGTGCGCTGGTCCGACGTGGTGGTTGGCGACTACAACTACTACTACGACAGCAGCGCGATGCTGTACGCGCTCACGCAGATCAATCAATGGCGCGTCGGCGTGCTGGTCGACGAGGCGCATAACCTGCTCGACCGGGCTCGGCGCATGTACAGCGCGTCGCTCGATCAGTCGACGTTCCGGCTCGCCCGAAAAACCGCGCCGGCGACGTTGAAGAAGCCGCTTGAACGGCTTCAGCGCGAGTGGAACGCCGTCAAGCGCGCACAGACCGACTCGTATCAGGTCTATGCCGACGTGCCCGGCAAACTGCTTTCGGCCGCACAGAATCTGATCGGCGCGGTGACGGATCAACTCGCCGAAGCACCGCTTTCAATCGAAGAAGCGTCGCTGCGGTTTTTCTTCGACGCCATGCATTTTGTCGCGCTGGCGGAGCAATTCGGCGAGCATTCGATTTTCGACATCACGCTCAGCGCAGACCGTTACGCGCCGCGCGACAAGCGCAACGCCACGCTGTGCGTGCGCAACGTGATTCCGGCGCCGTTCCTCGCGGGCCGCTACGCTGCCGCGCGCACCACGGTGATGTTTTCCGGCACGCTCAATCCGCATCATTTCTATCGCGACACGCTGGGTCTGCCCGAGCAGACGACCTGGCTCGATGTCGAAGGGCCGTTCCGCGCCGAGCAGTTGCAGGTGCGTGTGGCGGGCAATGTATCGACGCGCTGGCGTGACCGCGAACGTTCGCTCGTGCCCATCGCCGATCTGATCGCGAGGCAGTACGCCGCGCAACCGGGCAATTATCTTGGCTTTCTGAGCAGCTTCGAGTATCTGCAGCAGGTCGTGACGTTGATGCGCGAGCGTCATCCGGCGCTGCCGGTATGGGCGCAGGAACAGGGCATGGACGAGGCGGCGCGCGATGCGTTCCTCGCACGCTTTCGCACCATGAACCAGGGCGTGGGCTTCGCGGTGTTAGGCGGCGCGTTCTCCGAGGGCATCGATCTGGTCGGTCAGCAACTGATCGGCGCCTTCATCGCGACGCTCGGTCTGCCGCAGATGAACGACGTCAACGAGCAGATGCGCCGCACCATGGACGCGAAGTTCGGCAGCGGCTACGACTACATGTATCTGTATCCGGGCTTGCAGAAGGTCGTGCAGGCTGCGGGCCGGGTCATTCGCACGGAGCAGGACCAGGGTGTGGTGCATCTGATCGACGACCGCTACCGGCGCCCGGAAGTGCAGCGGTTGTTGCCGCGCTGGTGGCAGGTGCAATAACAGAGGCAATAAACAGGTGAGGTAAGCGGCGCGGAGCTGGCCCGCGTCCGGGTGCCGTCGCTGATCGTGCATGGCGACCACGACGTCTCTGCACCACTCGAGCTCACTGGGCGGCCGACTGCGGCGCTGATCGAAGGCGCTTCATTGAACGTCTACGAAGGCGCCGGCCACGGCCTGTACTTCACTCATGCGGGGAAGTTGAACCAGGATTTGCTGGCGTTCCTGGGCCACCGGCCGGCTTGGAGTCGACGGGCAGTTGATCTTCAACCGGCGCGTCGGCTTTGCCGGCGGCCGCCTTCAGCGAGGCATCGGCGGGCGGCGGTGAACGCGGGTTGTCTCCCGGTGTGGCCTCGGGGCCATCATTCGGTGTGCCGTTCGATTCGACTTTGGCCGGTACGCTCTCCGGGTCCCACGTCAGCACATGCCGCTGCGGGTTCGCGATGTCGATGCCGCGCGCGCTGAACTGGTTGAGGATGCGCCGGTTGAATTCGCGCTGCACGCCCCAGCGCGCGGTGTCGCGGCATTGGATCTGGCCGGCCAGCGTCACCGCCGAGCCGTCCACGCCATCCACACCCCAGAAGCTGAAGTCGGACAGAATGCCGTCCTTGAACTTCTCGTCCTCGCGCAGCGCGGCGCCAATTTCCTTCAGCGTGGCGATGGCCAGATCGACATCCGCGCCGAACACGATATTGACCTTCACCGCCGCATTGCCGAGTCCGCGATTGGTGTTGTTCACGGTCGAGACCGAACTGAACGGCACGGTGTACAGCGAGCCGTCGCTGCCGCGCAAGCGCACGGTGCGGATCGACAGATATTCAACCGTGCCGGATACGCCCGCGAGCGTGACCCAGTCGCCGACCTGCATGGCGTTTTCCATCAACAGGAACATGCCGGTGATGAAATCCTGCACGAGCTTTTGCGAGCCGAAGCCGAGCGCCACGCCGAAGATACTCGCGCCCGCCAGCAGCGGCCCGATGTTCACGCCGAGTTCGCTCAGGCCGGTAAGCACCACCACCAGTGCAATTACGCAGAAGAGCGCGCTGCGCAGCATCGGCAGGAGGGTGCGCAGACGCGCGGCGCGCACCAGGTCGCCGCTGGTGGTCCAGCGGTCCAGCCGCCGTTCGACCGCCACGTTGACGCTTTCCCACACCAGCAGCGCGATCACGGCGGCGACGCCGATCGTGACCAGCGCCGAAGCCAGCCGATGGCCGATCGAACCGGCCCGGAACAACTCGCCTACATCGACGCCCCATACCTGCAGCAGCGCGAGCGCGGTGACGATGCCGATGATCCACGAGATGACCCGCCGTAACAGCGGGTAGTAGCGGTAGGCATGCTGGTGCACGAGCGACTTCTCCGCGTCACCCTGTACGTGGAAAAGCCGCGCCAGCGCACCGAAAATCACGATCGAGACGACCCGCGCGCCCACCAGGATCGCCAGCGTAATGCCGCCGAGATGCAGCAGGGTGTGATAGCCGTTCTGCACGTCGAGTGCCCAGATGAACCATAGCGCCATCACGATGAACGCCGCGAACCATGCCCATGCGTCGGCGAGTGCATTGCCGAACATTTGCAGCGACTCGCGCGCGGCGAAGCGCGTGCGGATCAATTCGCCGACCGGTTTCGCGCATCGCAGGATCAGGATCGAGATCATGATGTGGCCCGCGAGCGCGACCACCTTCATCAGCGCGAGATGCGCCGCGTCGTTCAAACCGAGCGACTGCGCGATCTCCGCGATCGCCGAGCCGGCGCCGACCACGGCGACGATCCGCACAATCCAGCGCTGCACGAAAACGGCCCATGCATCGCTCATGCGCAGCAGGCGCAGGCGCGGTGCGGTGGGCTGCAGAAAGAAGCCGCTGACGATCACGATCACGCGGCACAGCACGTAGATATCAATCAGTGAATCGAGCGCACGGTCCTGCGGCGTGCCATCTTCAGTGAAGATCGACATCAGCGCGCTCGCCGCGCCGACGAACACGACGAGCGGCAACAGGCGCAGCACCATCGTTAGCAGCGCGCGCGGCAGACGCTGCAGGAGCGTCCAGTGATGCACGGCTTTCTGCTTGCCCTTGGCTTCGGTGGCCTGGCCTGTGGCGGGCGTGGGCGATGAGGTGCCAGGCGGCTTCGCTGTCTGCACCGACGCATCGGGAGCAACGGGCAGCGGCGGTGCGGCATTCGGCGCATCGGCCTGTTGCGGCAGGACGTCGACGGGCAGGTCGGCTCGCGGCGCGCTGTCTTCATCGCCACGTTCGCGGCGCGCGGCGAGGGCCGTGTACGCGCGGCGCAACAGACGGCGCGCGAGCCATTCGAGCCCCAGCGCGGGCAGCAGCGCCGCCAGCAGCGACCAGACGACCTGGCCGAGCACGCTGCGCGCTTGCGGGTTGGTCGATTGCCAATGCCACCAGGCGCGCACCGACGCTACGTCGAGCAGCGCGGCGGCCGAACTGCGCAATGACGAGCCAAGGTGCACGGCCCAATGCGCGCCCTGACGCGCCAGTTGCGAGGCGAGGCCATTGGACTTGAACGCCGCCGGAACGAGCGCGGCGGCACTGCTGGCCGCGGAGGGCGCCGAAGCGGCTGCAGCCGCCGGGACAGGCGGTGCGCTGAGTGCGCCCGCTGCGGCAATCGCCTGGAGCGTGTCGCTGACTTGCGCGCGGCGCTTGGGATCATTGAGGACGCTGAGGGCCTGGCGGGCCTGCTCGGGCGTCAGGGTGAGCGCGGCGCCGGATGCCGCGGATGCGGCGGCGGGTTGCGCCGCGGCGGCAAAGGCCGGCGAGGCGCCTAGCAGGAGAAAAATGACAAACCAGGCGTGAAATATTTTGCGCATAGGGTGTAAGGCGGGGGTACCAGGTGCGGACGACGGTGCCGGGACGCGTGGATCGGTTCGGCGACGTGACCCTGAACCGACACGGGTTGGGTCGTACAAGTTCCATCGGCGGCGGCTTGCGGTGGTCACACGAGAGTTCGGCCAGCCGGTTTGAATTGTAACGTCTGGCAGCAGAAAGCTTGCCTGACGGGGGCACCCCCGGTGGTACTTCAGCCGCGACGCGGGCGCAGCCACAGGGGCTGCGTCGTCAAAAGCGAAAGCGTGGGGACGCCCGGCCACCAGGGCACCCAGTCCGATGATGCCTATTCCGTCGCTTCCATCCCGCCCATCGCGGGTAATCCAAGTGTGCCTTCGACGACCTCGGCGAAGGTGCGCTCCTCGCGCAGAATGAAGCGCCTGGTCTGCGCGAAACTGAAATTTTCCCGCGCTTCGGGATCGGTTCGCAGCCGTGCCCGGTATGTTTCATACGCGGCGAGGCTGTCGAACGCGATCAAGCCCCACGCGATGTCGTTGGTCCCTTCGTGGGGCAGAAAGTAGCCAATCAGATGACCGCCGCAGCGGGGAATAATGCGGCCCCAGTTGCGGGCGTAGTCGTCAAAGGCCTCGCGTTGGAAGGGGTCGATCTGGTAACGGATAAAGCAGGTAATCGTCATGTGCGAGCTCCCAGTCGGATAAGGATGGTCCGAGGACCTGAGCACCAGTATGGCGGCAGGTTGATCGCGACGTTTCAGTGCTTGATGAACTGTGGATGAGACCGCGTGACTGCGCCATGGCGAGCATTGCGAGCGGATCGTCAAAGGGATTCGATCAGCGGTTACGACGGCCGGCCCTCCGGAGCGCGGCAATCGGTGCGGCTTCGCGGAGGTTTACCCGCCTAGGTGGCTTGGGCGATCAAACCAGCGATGGCGCGTGCCGCTCCGCCTCGTCGTCCGCATCCGCGCCGCCGCCGTTCGTGTTCGAGGCGCGCCCGGCCGCCGGCTCCTGATGCAGCCGGTTCGTATGCATCAGGCGATACAGCGTTGCCCGCGAAATGCCGAGTTCGGCCGCGGCCTCGGACAATTTGTAGCCGTGCCGCTGCAACGCGTGTTCGATCGCGTCCTTCTCGGCCTTGCTGCGGATCTCCGCCAGGGTCACGGCCGGCCCGTTGTCGGTTTCCGGCAAGCCGAGGTCGCTTGCCGTGATAAAACGACCTTCGCTCATGACCACGGCACGGCGTACGCAGTTGATCAGCTCGCGCACGTTGCCCGGCCACGGATAGTTCGACATGGCGACGATCGCATCGCTCGACAGCCCGCGCAATTTACGCGCACCGTCCTGCCGGTACATGCTGAGCGCGTAGTTGGCGAGCAGCTTGATGTCGCCGCCGCGCTCGCGCAACGGCGGCTCGACGAGCCGCAGCACGCACAGGCGGTGATACAGGTCGGAGCGGAAGCGGCCATCTTCGACGGCTTTGTCCAGGTCGACGTGGGTCGCCGAAATCACCCGTGCGTCGACCTTGATCGACCCATTGCCACCGAGCCGTTCAATGGTGCCTTCCTGCAGAAAGCGCAACAGGACCGCCTGGCATTCATGCGGCATATCGCCGATTTCATCCAGGAACAGGGTGCCCTCGTTCGCGCTTTCGATCCGGCCGATCTTGCGCTGCAATGCGCCGGTAAAGGCGCCGCGCTCGTGGCCGAACAATTCGGCTTGCAGCAGGCTGGGTGGAATAGCCGCGCAATTGATCGCGACGAACGCCAGGCCTGCGCGCGGCGAGCGCTCGTGAATCGCACGGGCGGTCAGTTCCTTGCCGGTGCCCGATTCGCCGGCGACGAACACGGGGGCATCGGTCACGCTGCATTTGTCGATGCGACGGTACAACTGCTGCATCGCCTCGCATTGCCCGACCATACCGTGCCGGCCGAGCGACGGCGCCGGGGCGACCGGCGCGTGCCGCAGGCTCGACAGCCCGTGCGCGTGGCCGAGCGCGAACACGAGCCGCTCGTTCAGCCACGGCCGGGTAACGAAATCGAAGCAATAGTCGAGGATAAAACGGCTGACCAGTTCGTTTTCCGCCTGGCCTGGCGCGATCTGCGCGACCCAATTGGTTTCGACGCGCCGCATGCAGGAGGCGAGGACGGACAGATGTTGGGACGTGCAGTCACCGGGCAATTCGACGAGGCCGACCTTGATATTGTCACGCTCGATCATGCGTTCGGCAATTGCCGTGCTTCGGGCGTGCACCGCTTGCCAGCCCGATGCTGCGAGAAAGCTGGCGAGATCCTGATCGGGCGAGTTCGATACGTACAGAACCGTGCGTTCGGTGTCGACAGGCGTGCAAGTCGTATTCATGTAACCCCCGGATCGTTGCTGCTCTCAGAACTGCTTTTCGAACTGGACAAACCGGTAAGGACAAACTCACGGTAACTGCAGTGGCGGGGGCATGGAGTGGCGGCGTGAGCCGCGAGGTATTACACATCGGACCGGCGGCAGAACAGCGCTCAACGCTGAAACCGCCGGACTATTTCATCCCCGCATCATAAAAACCGTTTCTTGCCTTGGTGGCCTGACACAAGCGCTCTACGTGGCGCATGGCTTAACCATAAGCGAAAGTGCTTTCGAGCGCCATACAAACAAATATGGATTCAGAAACGTTTTTCGCGTCGCCACGTGTTGGCTTGCGGTTCAAAAATAGCCGGTCAAGCCCGGCTATGCGCGGTGTGCCACACAACGTCGCAAATCACATTGCTGTAGGTGTGCGACGGATATCGTGCCGTCGAGTCGACGTGTCTCAAGCTTGCGACATCTTTGGCACCCGGTCTCCAGCGCTGTTTCGTGGCCCGAAGCATCGGCACATTTGACCGGGGCATGCCGCAAAGCACGGCCGGACGCGGCCCGGTGAAGGGTGCAGCCGGGTATGCAAGCAGGTAGATCCTTCCTTGACGCGTTGGAAGGTGAACCAACCGCGTCTCGAATTCGAATCAACGTGTGCCATCAGGCAGGGTCCGGCGCGGTGTTTTGCGGCAAAAATCACGCTGCGGCAAGGGATTGAAGGCGCATGGCACAGCCATTGCAATAGGAGACTCACAAGCGAATGCATTGCCGCCTGGTTCCTGAAAGCCGGGGAAACAGCAGCCGGAACCCGGTGGCAAACATAGTCTTCGTAAGCGCGGCCGGGGAAGCCAATGTGTCTTACGAGGGTGCGGCGGGGCCACTGAAAAACGGATGTCAAAAAAAACGGGGTGAATGATCGATACGACGTATCGGTCATTCGTCACCGGACAACGTGAAGCGCTGACTACGCCACTTTTTCCGTCAAACTGGACGGACTCGAAGTAGATGGCCGTCATTGATGGCCAATAGCGACAGGTACCGCACTCGAGCAATTCGCGAGCGCGCGACGCACAGAACAGGGAAGGGCAGCGTACGGTCAGGACCGGCCGGCGCGAAGAAGCGGGGAAACGGCCTTAGTCTCCATAGAGAGGCACACGCTACGAGGTGAACCGGGTGCTGTGCCCGTGTATTAGCGCGGGCATGGCTTACCTGGATACGGCCTTGAAATGACCGATCATTCGGGGGTTGTCATGAAAACGATCAGCAAGCCGGCCGCAGCGCGGCTCGACTACGACACCACGGCGCACGGCGCCGGTCTCTGCTATCGGCGTCACTTTGCACGGCAGCGTACATTGTTCGCCGCGCCGTCAGCCGATCTGCTTACGCTGGTGATCGCCGAAGCGATGAAACGTAAGGCTCAGCCCGAGATTCAGCGCGAGGTGTTGCGCGACGCCGTGTTTGAAATCCCGGTTTCGCCTGAACCGGAGCACGATCGCGGTATGGACATCTACTCATCCGATCCCGACGAATATTCCTGAACGTCGACCGTTGAGAGGGGCACGGCCGCCTGTTCGCAGCGCGGCCGAATGCCGGTAAACGTCGGGATTCAGAAACTGGTTGTTTGCGGATACCCGTTTGCGTTGCAGGTTGGGCGCATTGTGCGGGAGGCGCGACGCCTGTCCTGTGTCGAGCAGTATCGTGCCTGGCGGGGTAAGGTGTGGTTTCGGGTCATGCCGGGCATGTTTTGCCGGTGTATGGTGTAGTTTTGCCAGCGGCGCAGGCGGCAAGACCCCAGCCCACCCGATTACCCTTAAGAGAGCCGCACGAGCCCAGCATCATCCATGCAAAACGATATAAACCCGTTCAACGACATGGCGTCGATCCTGTCCAATCCGATCCTCAACACGGATTCGTATAAGGCATCGCACTACCTGCAATATCCACCCGAAGCGACGGCGATGTTTTCATACATCGAGTCGCGTGGCGGACGCTATGACCGCACGCTGTTCTTCGGCCTTCAGATGCTGCTCAAGGAGTATCTGTGCCGCCCCATCACCGCGGAGATGATCGGGCAGGCAAAGGCGTTCTTCACGACGCATGGCGAGCCATTCAACGAAGCCGGCTGGCGCTACATTGTCGAGCACCATAACGGCTATCTGCCCGTGCGGATTCGCGCCGTGCCGGAAGGCTCGGTGGTGCCCACGCACAACGTTCTGGTCACCGTCGAATGCGACGATCCTCAGGTGTTCTGGCTGGCCTCGTATCTGGAAACCATGCTGCTACGCGTGTGGTATCCGATTACGGTCGCAACGCAAAGCTGGCATCTGCGCAAGACCATTCGTGCCTATCTGCAGAAAAGCAGCGACGACCTCACGCAACTGCCGTTCAAGCTGCACGATTTCGGCGCGCGCGGCGTGTCGAGTGCGGAGTCGGCGGCGATTGGCGGCGCGGCGCATCTCGTCAGTTTCATGGGTTCGGATACGGTGCTCGGCGTCGTTGCCGCGAATCATTTCTACAACGAACCGATGGCCGCGTTTTCGGTGCCGGCAGCTGAACACAGCACGATCACGTCATGGGGGCGCGAGCGTGAAACGGATGCCTTCCGCAACATGATCGCGAAGTTCGGCAAGCCGGGGGCGATCGTTTCGGTGGTGTCCGATTCCTACGACCTGTTCGCCGCGCTCCAGGTATGGGGCACGGAGCTGAAGCAGGCGGTGCTCGATTCCGGCGGCACGCTGGTGATCCGCCCTGATTCAGGGGATCCGCTGACGATTGTCCTGCAGACCATGCGGGCGCTCGGGGCATCGTTCGGTTCGACAGTAAACGGCAAGGGGCGGCGCGTGCTCAATCACGTCCGCGTGATTCAGGGCGACGGCGTGAATCCGGATTCGATCGAGGCGATCCTGGCGGGCATGGATGAGGCCGGCTTCGCAGCGGACAACATCGTGTTCGGCATGGGCGGTGCGTTGCTGCAGCAGATCAACCGCGATACGCAGCGGTTCGCCATGAAGTGTTCGGCCATCCGGCTTGGCGATGATTGGCACGACGTACACAAGGATCCGGTCACGGATGCCGGCAAGCGGTCGATGAAAGGGCGGCTTACCTTGCTGGTGAACCGTCACACAGGCGAGTATCGGACGGTGACGCTGCCGGTGGTGTGGGATGACCGTACCGCCGAAGAGGATTGGGACGAAGCGCTCATCACTGTTTTCGATTCCGGCAAACTGCTGGTCGATGTTGCGTTTTCTGAAGTCAGGAAGTGGGCTCACGCGGGTGAGCGTTAGCCGGGTGTTCGGTGCTGGCAGCGGCGGCGGCATGGCAGTTGAACCACCGCTGCTGCTGGCACCAAAACAGACGTGTTAGCTCACGTTCCAGACCGAAACGCCGAAGGCATCCACATCGATCCGGCAGGCACTTCCTTCCCGCAGCCGGGCATCTTCGTTTGCGATATCGAAGCGCACCCCCGCGATATTCAGACGGACATACCGCTCACCGCGCCGTAACTCGACCGCGTCGACCACGCCGGCATGCGCGCCATCAGGTGAAATAACCACGGCGTGAGACGAAATGCGCCACATCACCCGTTGCCCGACGGGAATCGCAGAACCGCTATCGCCCGTTGCGATCGCCAGGCCGTTGCCAATTTCAACGCGCCCAGGCGCCCTCATCAAACCTTCGCCGACGTTGTGCAAGCCGAGCAACTCGGCAACCCGCATCGAAGCCGGCCGTTCGAACACGGCATCGATGAAACCGGCCTGCAGCACGCGCCCCTGTTCGACAACCAGCACCTCGTCGGCAAGCAGCGCCGCTTCGTCGGGATCGTGCGTGACGATAATCGTCACCGCCGCAATCTCGCGCTGCAGTGCCCGCAGCGACTGCTGCAAACGACGTCGCCGTGGCGTATCGAGTGCCGCGAACGGCTCGTCGAACAGCAACAATTCGCTATGACGCGTGAGCGCCCGCGCCAGCGCCACGCGTTGCCGCTGACCGAACGACAATTGATGCGGCAAGCGTGCAACCAGTTGCGCGAGGCCGAGATGATCGAGCCAGTAACGCGCACTGGCCGTGTCGGCATCGACGGGAAACGCGAGTTGCTGCGCGACCGTCATGTGTGGAAACAGGCCGTAGTCTTGCGGCATATAGCCGATCTGACGGCGCTCGGGCGGCAGTGTGCCCAAGTCGGTGGCGCCAAGCCGAACGGAACAGGATGCGTTGGATTCGAGCCCTGCGATCAGACGCAATGCCAGCGATTTGCCGGAGCCCGATGGCCCGATGATCGCAAGCCGTCGCGTCGCGGGCGTCCACGCTATATCGAGTTCGAACGCGCCCAGGCGGCGCTGCAAATGAAAGGCGAGACGAAGATCGGAAGTCTCGCCCCGGCTCGCCGTTAGATCCGTGCCGGGTTCCAGCGCATCGTCGCCGTTTTCGGTTTGTTCGAGCGAGGCTTTCTGCCGAAGGCTGTAAATCGACAGCGCCGCGCACACAATCGCAATCGCGAGCGTGGGCAGAAGCAGGGGCATCATCGCCGGTAAGCCCTGGCCGCCGAAGACGACGTACGTGTACACCGGCAGCGAATACGGGTGATAGGCCACCATCACGGTCGCGCCGAATTCGCCGAACGCACGCAACCACGCGAGCGCGAGTCCCGCGCGAATTGCCGGCCATGCAACCGGCAGCATGACGCGGAAAAAGCGGCTGCCCGCATGATGACCGAGCGTCGCGGCCACGTCGTCGAGCACGGGGTCCACGGCGGCGAACGCCGATTTCGCGGCGATGATCAGGAAGGGCGCGGCCACGAAAACTTCCGCGAGCACGATGCCGGCAAATGAATCCGTCAACGCCCCGTTAGTGAATCGGCCGACCCAGCTATACGGGCCGAGCAGAAACAATAACAACACGCCGCTCGTGAGCGGTGGCAAGGCAAGCGGCAACTGCACGACGAAGCCGAGCAGTGCCATCTTGCGCGAGTTCGAGCGCGCCAGAAAATAGCCGAGCGGCACGCCGCCCAGCAAAATCACCAGTGAGGCCACGCTGGCGCTTGCTGCCGACACACCGACCGCCGACCACGTCGCGCGCCAATCGACATTCGGCCAATCGGCCGCGCCGAGTTGCGGCACGCTCGCAATAAACGGGGCGCACAGATAGACGGCAAGCAGCGCCGCCAGCCACAGCAGCGGTCGCGCGGTGGACCGCTTCACCGCCTGTTTCACCACCTTATTGCGCGGCGTCGATCACGGCTTGTACCGAAGGCGGCATCGCCTGCACGTTGCCGGTAATGGTGGGTTTGATCACGTCCACGCCGTGTTGCTTGAGGAGCGCACGCCCTTGTGCGCTCAGCAGGAAGTCGACGAAGCTGCTCGCGCCCGTACGGTTCGGTGCATCGTTGAGAATCGTCAGCGTGTAGCTCGCCTTGGCCTGCAATTCGGGGGCCGGGCGGATCGCCGGAATCTTCAGGTCGGACGTTTCGGTCGAATAGAAAAAGCCGCCGTCGAGCTGGCCGGATTGCAGGCGGCCCACCAGCGTTTCTTCAGGCAAAACCTGGGCGGGATTTTCCGCGTCGCCCAGCGTCTTCTCGACGAGGTCCGGCTGATGGTAGAGCGCCGCGGCCTTCGTCACCATCTCGACGGTGAATGCGCCCTTCGGATCGAGCTTCGGATCGGTACGGCCGATACGGATGCCCGGCTCCTGCAGCACCTGATCCCAGCGCTTGTTTTTGAAGTCCGCCGCGAACTTGCTTTGCGGGTTGTAGCCGATCATCAACGGCGATTCGGCGAAGCTCACATACCATGTGACATGGTCGCCGTTCGCCTCGCCCATCAGGCTGGTGTTCACCTTCGGACTCGCACTGATGAACACGTCGCCGCGGCGCAGCTTGCCTTTGATCTCGTTGGCGATCTTGTTCGAGCCTGCCGCATAGCCGCGGAACTGCTGGCCGGTGGCCTTTTCAAAAGCCGGCCCCACGCTGCGCTCCATCAGATTGACGAGCGAGCCGGCGTACAGCACGTTGACCGTGTTGTCCTGCGCGAAGGCGGGTGCGGCCGTCACCACGCCGGCGACGACCACGAAAGATGCAAGGAGCTTGCGAATCATGCGATTAACCCCGATACGTTATTAAGAGCGCTATATTACGACGTCATCGCATTGCGTTGTGCGTCGCTGCGCGCGCGATGTGGTCAATTGAGCGGGAAAATCCGCACGTAGCTGGTGCCGCTCGTGCTGCCGGCGCGGTCGATGGCGTACAACTGGTGCCGCCGCGCGTCCACGGCTACGCCGCGAGCGTCCTGAAAGTCATTTGCAAGCACACTGATCGTGCCGTCCGGCGCGATCCGGCAGAGGCCGGTGGTGTTGCACTTGGTATAGAGGGTGCCGCTTGCGTCGACGGCCATGAGGTCGGGGCTGTTGATCTGCGCGAGCGTCGCGCTCGGCGCTACCGCCTGCGCTCCGCCGAGCAGCGCGCTCAGACTGGATTTGACGATGGTGTTGTTCGCCTGATCGGAGACGTACACGGTGTCGCCCGACACGGCAACGCCGACCGGCTTGCCGAGACCCGACAACAGATCGCGCTCGACAGCCGTATGGGCGTTCGGATCGTAGGTGATGAGGCTCAGGCCGCCTTGTGGCGGCGTGCTGCCGCTTTTGACAAACCACGTGGACAGCAAGCGATTCGAGCCGATCGAGATGAGCCCAAGGCGGCGTCGTGCCGGATCGGGGCCGCTCAGCGGCGTAATCGCGTCCACGCCCGTGATGCCGAACACCGCGCTCGCGGTGCCGAAGCCGAAGCGTTCGATCATCAGGGTGCCGGCATCCGCGAAGCTCAACTGGCTCAGGCTGTTCGCCTGGCCGGCCACGACCGGTACGGTGGTGTAATGCGAGAAGGTGTGACCGTCGGGTGAGGAAAGCACGCCGTTGGTTTGATCGTCGGTGATGAAGACGGCGCCGTCCGCCGCACGCACCGCAATGCCGTTCGGCGAAGCGCTGACGGCGATACGTTGTGGCACTGCCGTGACGTCATCGCCACCGCAACCCGCCAGCAAGGCGATCAAACCACAACTGACGAGCGCGAGGCGGGTGGTGCGGAGCAAAGCGGGCGAGAGAGCGGGTGAAAAGCGCATGTGATCTCCTGAGCCGGCCGGATTGAAGGCCGGCCGCGAAGCCGGCCTGTCGACACGGGCCGTGAATTTTTATAGGTGTGGATGACGCCGGCTGAGTGTTCGATATGCCTGGCGATATAGTGCGTATCGATGCATTTTCGTGCTGCGGCGGCCATCGCAGCGTAATATACACACGGACATAACGAGTGAACAAGCCGCTCAGGCATCAATGCTGGAGATAAGTGCAGATGGATAGTGTGAATGTGATTGCCGCGCCTGCAGTCGTCGGCGCGCTCGTCCTGAGCGGACGGTTCCAACGCCCGCTGTCTTTTGACCTCGCGCGGCTCAAGGGTTACGAAAGCGTGCTGGCCACGCCGTTTGATCTGCGCTGCTACACGACAAATCGTTTTATCCGCAGCGTCGAGCCGTATCGCGGCGTGCGTTTGACGACCCTGATTTCGGAAGCGGGCCTGCCGAACGAGGTGCCGGGTGAGTTCAAGCGCACGGTGTTCGTGGCGGTGGGGCACGATGGCTACGTCGTGACGTTCTCGTGGCATGAGCTGTTCAACACGCCGGTCGGCGAGAACGTGCTGGTCGCATACGAATGCGGAGGCCGCGCGCTCGATGCCGAGGACGGTGCGCCGATTCTGTTTTCCGGTTCGGACATCCTGCCCGCACCACGCCACGTCAAACGTCTCGCGCGTATTGAGGCCCATGTTCTGAAACCTTTGGCGTAATCGATTCGTGCGACAGGCGTAACATGGTTGGCTGTTCATCATCGTGTTGCCGCCATGCCTGACGAACCGCTTTCGCCTGTTGCGGATGTTGCCGCGCGCAGCCCCGAACCGTTGTTTGCGTCGCTCGACGCGCAGGTTGCCGAGTGCACGGCAAAGTGGCTGGCCGCGGCCACAGACGCCGCGTCGCCCGATACTCAACTGTTCGCCAAACTGATTGCCGCGCGCGACGTGCGCCACGAACTTGCGCTGTCTGGTTTGTCGCAGCAGGCATGGCGCGCGCTACTGGAGCGGCACTTTGTGCACGCGGCCGTGCCCGCACCATTGTCTTCATTGCCGCCCGTCGACACCGGCGAACGTGCGGAATTCGTCGAAACCTTACGCGCGCTGCTGCTCACGTATTCCAGCACGGTTGTCGACGCGAACGACGCTCGCTGCCTCGCCTCGATCATCGCTCACGCATGCTTGCGGCCGGATCACCTGTGGCGCGACCTCGGCCTCGCGGGCCGCGAAGAAGTCACATGGATGCTGACGCGGTATTTCCCCTCGCTCGTCGTGCTGAATGTCGGCAATCTGCGCTGGAAGAAATTCCTCGCCCAGCACCGCGCGCTTTCATTAGGGCTTCAGCCCAGCCCGGCTCCCGGTTGCCCGGGCTGCGAAGACTACGGGCATTGCTTCCCGAACCACCGCTGAAGGCCATTCAGCCAGGGTGGCAGGGCGAGGCGGTTCGTGTATGCTTTCGCGCATGGCTGAAACCGCGAAAACCAAACCAGCACCCGCGACAAAATCCGCGAAACCGCGCCCCGAAGTGCGCTTCAGAATGCGCATCCGTAGCGGTGACGCGGTCGCGCTTGGGCCGGGCAAAGTCGAACTGCTCGAAGCCGTGCGCGAATACGGCTCGATCTCCGCTGCGGCGCGCAGCCTCGGCATGTCGTACCGGCGCGCCTGGCTGCTGATCGACGAGCTGAACCGTTCGCTCAAAGCGCCCGCCACGCACTCGGAGCAAGGCGGTCAAAGCGGCGGCGGCTGTACGCTGACGCCGGTCGGCGAAAACATCATTCGTCTGTACCGCGATGTCGAAGTCGAGGCGCAACGAAGCTGCGCGAAACAGCTCGCCGAGCTGACCAGGATGATTCGCTCCTGAGCGGTTGAGGCTTGTCCGGTTCAGAGCTCAGGTCTCAAGTTTCAACCGTGGCGCAGGCAAAACGCCGACGGCGGCGGATTGCCCAACTGGGCAAGATGCTCGGGGCGCAGGCGGTCCATCAAATCGACAAAGCTGGCCACGCTCGCTGTGCGCAACGGGTGGTAGTCGATCTGATGGCGTTCGCAAACCCGCTTGAGCGTATTCATTGAATCGTGATCGACGCAGTCGACCGGAAACACGACGATATCCGCGCCCGGCAACGCAGCGGCCAGCAGACCTTTGCGATCTTCCACGCCGCCGTCGTGCACCACGAAATCTCCGCCGGCGGCTTCCACCAGTCGCTTGAGCGCGGCATTCGAGCCGGGTCGCCCGCCCACATACACAATCCGTTTGCCGCGCACCCCGTCGAGGCTGGCTTGCCGCGTCCCCGCGCCATGGCTGTCCGCTGCATCCACCGTCGCGCGTTCCAGCGCATCGCATTCGCCTTGCACCAGCTTGAGAAGCGCCAGCGCCTGATCGTGGCTCCTGCGTAACGTGAGAGCCGCGCCTTGTTCCTGCAGTACGCGCTGTTCCGCGGCCTCACGGCGACTCGTATGCAGCGCCACCCGCTGGTCAGTGTCGGCCAGCTTGTCACGCAGCCTCGCTACCTCGGCTTCGAGATCGGAGGGATTCGCTGGCGTCTGGCGCGTAGCCACGGCGGCGAGCTGCGCGATCTGCTCGTTGAGCGCGGCGATCGATGTGTCGCGCTGCGTGCTGAGCTCCTGCAGGCGGGTTTGCTGCCGCTCGACTTTCTCTTTCAACTCGGCATTTTCCGCTTCGAGCGCAACCAGCCTGCGGATGTCCGCGCGATTCGCCGCGCCGACCAGATGCGACAGCATGTGCAATTCGCCAAACGCTTTCTGGCGCACGTGCAAGGTCGCGTACGGATGCGTCATCAAGGCCCAGTAAGCGGGCGGGATGTCGCCACTTTTCACCGCTTCATCCCAGAGCTTGAGCAACTCGACGTCGTCGGCGGCTTTGTCGAAGCGACGGATCGCCATCGCATAGTGCTCGTCGAGCAATTTGTGCAGGGCTTTGGCGCCCGCGCCGCCATCGATCGCGAGTTCGACGGCCGAGTGATGAATCTCGACATCGCTCGCGTCCCGGCGATCGAGACCAGTGAATCTGGGCACTAACTTACGCAGTTCATGCGTGCTGAGGCAGGTGCCGATGATCGAACAGTGCAGTTGGCCGTCAAGCTCCGCGAGGCGCACGCGCCGTTTGGTATTCGAGAACGACGCCTGGGCGGGCGTGCAACAGGGGTCGGCTGCGCGCAAACCGGTGCCGGCGACTTCGTCGCCAGACAGTTTGAGGCGCTGGGGCTGGGCGAGACGAAACGGCGGCGTGTGCATGAGGACCTCGAATCCGGTTCTGGCGTCAGGCTGATTGAAAGTGCGTGCTGGACACGCTCGCCGCGCAAGCGCTACCGGCGGTATATTCGAAAGGATATAGCGATAAGCAGAATAAAACGTTCATGTGCGGCGATGATGGATCAGTCGTTTGGGCGGACGAGAACGGGCTCAGCGCGTGATTTACGCTGACTGGCAGCGGGTGCTGCAGCGATAGTGCGGCCGGTGGCGTGCCAGACGACGGCAGGCGCTGTATCGCCGGCTGCCCGCGCATGCTGCTCCAGAACGTGCCCGACGCTCAGGCCGATAAATGCCGTGTCGAGCCGTTCGAGTTCCGCCACCACCTTGCGTAACGCGGCCAGGTCGTTGCTGAACGCATCCGAGAAAATCGCGTCGCGAAGTTGCTCGGCCGAGCGCGCTTCCTCGATCGAAGCTTTCAGATCGCGCAGACGGGCGAAAGCCGCCGCTTTGGCCTGCTCGGCCAGGATCGACAGCAACTGATTCAGTGAGTGCGAGCCCGAGGTGCCCACCGATGCGAAGTTCAACTGGTCGTCTGTCAGCATCAGCACAAAGCGCTGCACGCTGCCGTAAAGGCGTCGGTAGGCATCGACGACATCGCGGATCAGCTCGGCGCGGCCGCGTTCGGACACCGACTTCACCGCAACGATAGTCGACGAAAGCTCTTTCGGGGCGCGTCCCGCCGGGTCGGACAAGGTGGCTCGCAATGTGGGTCGACTACGCACCGCTACTGGCTCCTGCTTGCTTGTTTCGCTTCGTCGTGCGCGATCGGCGGGTGGCCCGACGCGCTCCACGAGAGCATACCGTGATATTCGACAGGATATAACGAAAGCCGCCGCGAGGGTAGCGGAGGCCTGCTTTACCTGCTTCGTGCGAACTCGAGAAACGCTTGCACGGCGGGCGCCCGCTCGAACTTCCGGTAAGCAATGGCGATTTCCGAAGCAATGGGTTTGCCGGCAATGCTTCGGTAGACAACCCCCGGCAGGGCGATGCAATCGGCCAGCGTATGCGGCACGACCGCCACATTGCCGCCTAGCGATACACAGGCCAGCACCGCCGCGAGCGTGCCGGGACGCGACCCGAGCCGCGGCGAAAAACGCCCCCGCCGTGCGACTTCGAAGGTGCCGGCTTCCTGTTCGGGCAGCACGAAATACTGGTCGCGCAGTTGCGACGGTTTGATGCCTGGCGAGCGAGCCAGTGCGCAACTTTCCGGCAGCGCAAGGACAAAAGTATCCCGGTGCACGGTGGTTGCCTGAATCCCTTCGACAAGCGGCATGGGCGGGCGCACGTAGGCTGCATCGAGCAGACCGTCACGCAGCATCTCGGCCGCGCTGTCCATCGGCACCTCGCGAATCGAAATGTCGACGCCCGGATATTGAGCACGAAAGCCGCCGACCGCCCGCTGCAATACGCCTGCATAGAGGGCCGAAGCCACGTAGCCGACTTCGATCTTTCCCAACTCGCCGCGCTCGGCGAGAATCGCGCGCTCTTCGCCGCGCGCGAGGTGCTCGAGCGCACTGTGCGCTTCGGCGAGGTAGGCGTTCCCTGCCGCGCTCAACGCGACCGACCGCTTGGTGCGGTGAAACAGCCGCACGCCGAGCAGCTGCTCCGCTTCCTGGATCAGCTTGGTTAGCGTTGGCGCCGCGATGCCTAATTCATCCGCGGCGCGGGAGAAGTGCAGATGCTTCGCGACGCAAACGAATGCGTGGATATGGCGAAGTTCGAGCTTTCGCATGGTTTTCGGTATTTCCGCTGAAGCTAATTATTTTGTGATTTTATGCCAATGACAGGCAATAGGCGCTTCGTTACCATCGAGTGACTTCGATTCGATTCCACCTGCCTGCATGTCATCCACGTCCGTCCGTCCCACGCTGCCCGCACAGTTGCCCGGCTCGAAAGGTGCAAAACCCGTCAACCCCGCGTTCGTGCTGGCCACCGCATCGGCGAGCTGCGCGCTGATCGTCCTCGATACCAATGTCGTGGCCGTCTCTTTGCCGTCGATTGCGCGCTCGTTTCACGCGAGTTTCGCCGATGTCGAATGGGTGGTCAGTGCGTATATGGTGGCTTTCGCGTCATGTCTGCTGCCCGCGGGCGGTCTCGCCGATCGCGTCGGCCGCAAGCGGATGCTGCTGCTCGGCCTCGCGGTGTTCTTTCTGGCATCGCTGGGTTGCGGGGCGGCGCCATCGGCGGCCGTGCTCAATGTGGCGCGCGCGGTCAAGGGCGTCGGCGCCGCGATGCTGCTCACCGCGGCGCTCGCCGTGATCGCGAATACCTTTCACGAAGGTCCGGCGCGCGTGCGCGCATGGGCCGTGTGGGGCACCTGCATGGGCCTCGCGACGACGGTCGCGCCGCTCGTCGGCGGCGTGATTACGCAATGGCTCGGCTGGCGCTGGATCTTCCTGCTCAATCTGCCCGTGTGTGCGGTACTCGCGTGGTGCGCGTCACGCGCGATTCGCGAGTCGCGCAATCCCGAACCTGGCCCGCTCGATGCCGCCGGCAGCATCCTCTTCGGCGTTGCGCTCGCGCTCGGCATCTGGGCGCTGATCGAGGTGCCGACCGACGGCCTCGCGAGCTGGGCAACCGGCGCGAGGCTCGCGGCATGCGCGCTGCTGTTCGGCGCGTTCGTCCAGGTGCAACGCTCGCGGGCACACGCGATGGTCGACCTTGCTCTGTTCCGCCAGCCGCGCTTTGTCGCCGCCGTGCTCGCGATGTTCGGCTACGCCGCTTGCGCGCAGGTGATGATGACGTTTTTGCCGCTCTATCTGCAGAACGCGTTCGGTCTGTCGGCGGTGGCGGCGGGCGTCGGCATGCTGCCGTTCGCGCTGGCGATGGTGGTTGGGCCTTATGTCGGCGCGGCGCTCGCGAGGCGGATGTCGGGCATGGCGTTGCTGTCGACAGGCTTGTTGCTGATTGCGGCCGGCAATCTGCTGACGGCGTTGGTCGCCGGCGACGCGTGTTATGCGCTGGTGGCGCTCGGCATGGTCGTGACCGGGTTGGGCGCGGGGATCATGAATGGCGACACGCAGAAGGCCATCATGGCGTGCGTGCCATCAAACCGAACCGGTATGGCGTCCGGTATCAGCACGACGACACGCTTCACGGCCATCGTCACCTCGGTGGGCGTGCTCGGCGCGGTACTCGCGGCCCGCACCCACGCTGCGTTCGTGGCCGGCACGCAAATGACGCCTGATATCCGCGCCGCGCTCGACGCGGGTTTCATGTCGCGCTTGCTGGCTGGCGATATGGCGCAGGCCACCGCGCATCTGCCGTCCGCACTGCGGGGCACGGTGGTGTCGGCCGCGCACGCGAGTTTTGCCAGCGGCTTTGCCGCGGCGCTTTATCTGGTTGGCGCGGCTGCGGTGTCGATTGCCGCCGGAATCTGGCTGCTGGGTCGCAAGGGCGACGCGGTACGGGTGTCTGGAGTTGCGGCGAACGGATAGGTGGCTGCGGGCCCGGCAGCGGGTTTGTCGTCCGGCCGGACTTCGCCGCCCCGGACAGTTGCGTTGCCGCTCGGCTGGGCCTCGTCGCCCCGGACAGTTGCGTTGCCACCCGCCGGGCTTCACCGCCCCGGCCGCCCCGTTTTCCGATATTGTGCTGCTCGTGCGCGCTCAAACCTCGACGCACGCTCCTTTCCGGGCCGTTTACGCGGCCAGGCAACGCACAGCACAAGAAAATGAGCCATCCCAACACCGAACTGATCGAGCGTTTTTACACCGCGTTCCAGCAGCGTGACGCCGAAACAATGGGTGCCTGCTATGCCGACGACGTGGTCTTCAGCGATCCGGCATTTGGCGAGTTGCGCGGCGACGAGGCGCGCGACATGTGGCGCATGCTGGTGGCGCGCGCGCAGGACTTTTCTCTGACCTTCGACGGCGTCGAAGCGGACGACCTGAACGGCCGCGCCCACTGGGTCGCCCGTTACACATTCACTCAGACGGGCCGTACGGTGGTCAACCGCATCGATGCGCGTTTCGTGTTTCGTGAAGGCCGCATCGCCGAACATCGCGATACCTTCGACCTCTGGCGCTGGGCCCGTCAGGCGTTGGGGATCAAGGGCGCGCTGCTCGGCTGGACACCCTTCGTGCAGCGCGCAATCAGGGCGCAGGCGAGAAAAGGGCTCGACCTCTATCGACGCAGACAGCGCCGCGCCTGACAGGACAACCCGGCGCAATACACCGAGTCTTGCTATCAGCCGGCCAGTTGATGCAGTATTTCGTGACATGGACAAGCGGGGAGCTGTATGCCGGTAGTGGATGCGTCATGGGAAGCATGGCTGAGCAGCAACGTAGCGCGCGGTTGCAGCATCGATTCGATGATCGACGCGATGGTGCAAGCCGGTTTCGCCACAGAAACCGCGCGCGCGGAAGTGCACAAGGCGTTCGGTAAGAACCCGGCCGATGCAGCGGGTTCGCCGCCTGCAGCGACCGAGGCGGCGCTGGCACAAACCGCACCGCAAACGTACCAGTACGACGAGCCGCCCGTTGCGCGCGGCAATGTCATCCGTGCTCACGATCGCGATGTCCGCGTGTTGATGCGCTGCGAGCGGCCGCAAGTGATTGTGTTCGCGGATGTGCTGTCGCCTGACGAGTGCAACGAGATGATCGAACGCTCGCGCCATCGGCTGAAACGCTCCACCACGGTCAATCCCGTCACCGGCAAGGAAGACGTGATCCGCAACCGCACCAGCGAAGGTATCTGGTACCAGCGCGGCGAAGACGCGTTCATCGAGCAGATGGACCGCCGTATATCTGGCCTGATGAACTGGCCGGTTGAAAATGGCGAAGGGCTGCAGATTCTGCATTACGGCACGACCGGCGAGTATCGTCCGCATTTCGACTACTTCCCGCCCGATCAGGCCGGCAGCGCGGTGCATACCGCCCAAGGCGGCCAACGGGTGGCGACCCTGGTGATCTATCTGAACGACGTACCCGACGGCGGCGAAACGATTTTCCCCGAAGCGGGCATGTCAGTCGCGGCGAGGCAAGGTGGGGCGGTGTATTTCCGCTATATGAACGGCCAGCGTCAACTCGATCCGCTGACCTTGCACGGCGGTGCGCCGGTGCTCGGCGGCGACAAATGGATCATGACGAAGTGGATGCGCGAGCGGGCCTACGGCTAACGCGCGCTATTTGGCCGCGTGACCCGCGGCGGTTTTTCCTGCCGTGCCGGCTGACAGTTGCTGCAATACGCTGCGCGCGCTGACGCAGCCCATGCGCATGATCATCAGGCCGATCGCCGCGCCTGCCACGTGGTCGAGCATCGGCATACCCGCCATGCTGCCGGCCACACCCAGCGTCGCGACCAGCGCGGACACCGCATCCATGCGCGCATGCCATGCACTTGCCAGCAGAATCGCCGAGCCGGTGCGCTGGCCTTCGGCGCGCATATAGCGGAACAGCGTTTCCTTGGCGATCGTGACGAACCCGCTGACGGCGAGTGCGCAGACTTGCATCGTCGTGTTGCCGCTCAAGGTGGCGGTTTGCCCGATGCTGTGCCAGAGCATTTCGGCTGCCGTGGCGATTAACAGCGCGGCGATGAAGAGGGATGCCACGGCTTGCGGGACGTTGCTGTCCCCGTCAGGCAGCGTTGCATTCGAGCGTTTCGTGCTGAGGAACAGCACGATAAGCACGATGCTGTCGGCCGCCAGGTCGCTCAAGGTGTGGACGCCGTCCGCGAACAGCCCGTCCGAATGTGCGGTTAAGCCGATGGCGATCTGCATCGCCATGAGGAATGCGTTGAGCAGCGCGCTGGCGGAGGCGGCTTTAAGCAAGGCGGCCGCCCTTGATGGTGCGGCTGCGGCTTTCGCGCTCGGAAGGCTGTGGCATTGGGTCGGGACGCGTTGAGTTGTCGCAGGAAAGTACCCGTCCAACGTGGCGCGCCGATGACAGTGCGGTAACGGCTGCCGGCAATCAGATGCACCAGGTCCGCTCAAGAGTCTGCGAGCCGGAAATTTCGTAGCTGCCAATGCGTCGCATCCGACGCTGAATGCGTTTCAACCAAGGCCCGTTTCCGAATCGTCGCGTGAATTGCGACGGGATGGCCACCTATCATCCTGTGCTTTCGTCAGCATCGCTCGAATGGCCGCACGCCCGGTCCGCGTGCTGAGCGAGCGAACTTCGGATGTGGGATGAAACGTATGCCTGTCGTAAATGATGCCGTGAAAACCTGGTTGAACAGTCACATCGACCGGGGCTTCAGCCCTGCGGCGTTGGTGGATGCGATGGTGGGTGCCGGCTTTGAATCGGAACTCGCGCGAGCCACGGTGAACGCTTCGTTCGATGCTGCCGATGCTGCCGATGCGGCACGCGCGGCAGCCGCTGCCACGCCATGCGGTATCGAGGCGGCCGCGGGCCAATACCGCTACGATCTGGCGCCGGTCGCCGCGGGCAACGTGATTCGTGCCTGCGATCGTGACGTCAAGGTACTGATGCGCTGCGAGCGGCCGCAGATCGTCGTATTCGCCGACGTGATGTCAGACGAAGAGTGCGACGAGATGATCGAACGGTCGAGGCCGTTGCTTAAGCGGTCCACCACCGTCAACCCTGAGAACGGCTCGAGAGACGTGATTCCTAATCGCACTAGCGAAGGCGCCTGGTATCACCGCGGTGCGGACGCTTTCCTGGAACGGCTCGAACAGCGCTTTGCCAGTTTGATGAACTGGCCGGTTGAGAATGGCGAAGGCTTACAGGTTCTGAGGTACGGGATTGGCGCCGAATATCGGGCGCACTTCGATTATTTCCCGCCGTCGCACACGGGGAGTGGCGTGCATATAGCGCGCGGCGGGCAGCGGGTCGCCACGCTGGTTCTGTATCTCAACGACGTGGCCACCGGAGGGGAGACTTTTTTCCCCGACGCTGGCGTGTCTGTTGCCCCTCAGCGGGGTGGCGCTGTCTATTTCCGCTATATGAACGGTGCGCGGCAGCTCGATCCTTTGAGCTTGCATGGCGGCGCGCCTGTTCTGGAAGGCGAGAAATGGATTATGACCAAGTGGGTCAGGGAAGCGGTGTTTGCTTAGTGCTCAAGCCATCGCTCAAGCCGTCTTGTAAACGTCCGGGTTGTGCCGTTCCATATAGCGCTCCGGTGTCGTCAGTTCCTTGAAGCCGTGCGGTTTGTAGACGTGGTGAGCGTCTGTCGTTACCAGCACGACTCTGCGCAAGCCGGTCAGAGATGGGCTGGCGAATACGTGCTTCATCAACGCTGACGCATATCTCTTGCCGCGATACGCCGGCAGCACGAACACATCGCACAGGTAGGCGAACGTCGCCTGGTCCGTTATCAGGCGAGCAAATGCGATCTGCTTGCCTTCGATATACGCGCCGAAACATAGCGACCCCGCTATCGCCCGGTCGAACGTCTCGCGCGGCATGCCCTTCGCCCATGCTGTCTCCTGCGACAGGAACGCGTAGATCATCTCTATGTCGAGGTCGGTCTTGTTGCTCGAAATCGTCAGCTCGTTGGCTTGCACCGCGTGTCTCCGCCTGTTCCGGTTAAGCAATCAAAGGATGCGGCGCCGGTTCGGCGGCGCCGCTTCAACTCCAGCGTCAAACTCTTCCATCACGCCCGCTTTGCGCTCAGCTCTTCGCCGGGTCCTCGACGCTGCGCGAACCGCCGCCGATGCTCTGTCCGGCGTCGTGCGCGAGACCCAGGTAGCCGATCACGGACACCAGCGTCAGCACACCGGCAAACAGAAACGCCAGGCGGAAATCGTCCAGCGTGAAAACACGCCCGGTCGTCTCGCCATTGAAGACCGCTGCTGCGCGCAGCGAGACGGCGCCAAAGGCAATGCCCAAACCGATCGTCATCTGGGCGGCAGCGCTCCATAGCGTGCTCGCCGCGCTCATCTGCGGCTGTGCGACGTCGGCGTAGGCGAGGGTGGCAAGCGTTGAGAATTGCATCGAACGCGCTACGCCGTAAATGAACACGACGAACAGAACCAGCACGAGCGGTACATTCGGTGTCAACAGCCCGCAGGCAATGATGAATACGCCGGCGACCGCCACGTCGACAATCGACACCATCCGGAAACCGTAGCGTTGCAAGATGCGTGTGGTCAGCGCCTTCATGCCGAGATTGCCCAGCGCGCTCGCCAGTAACAGGAGCCCCGACTTGAACGCCGACAACCCGAAGCCGACCTGGAACAGCAGTGGCATCAGATACGGCACCGCGCCAATGCCGATGCGGGTGAACGAGCCGGTTACCACCGTCACGGAAAAAGTCGGGATTTTCAGCGTGGAGACGTCGATCAGCGGATGCGGGTGACGCTTCGCATGCTGGAACGCCACTACGCCCATCAGCAATCCGCCGGCGATGAACGCGCCAGCCACCCAGGGATTCTCACCGGGCTGGCTCGCGAGTTCCGCGCCGTACAGGATCGCCGTCAACGTCGTGGCGCTCAGCAGGAGGCCGACGACGTCGAGCGGCTTGCGTTCGGTGCCGCGCAGGTTCGGCACCAGCGCGAGCGCAACGGCCATCGCAGCCAGACCGAACGGCACGTTCAGCAGAAAGATCCAGCGCCAGGACGCATAGGTGGTGATGAAGCCGCCCACCGGCGGCCCGATGACCGGCGCGGCAATGGCCGGCCATGTGATGGTCGAGATCGCCTGCATCATCCGGCTCTTCTCCGTGTTGCGGACCACGATCAAACGGCCCACCGGCACCATCATCGCGCCGCCCATGCCTTGCAGCAGTCGCGCGGCCGTAAATTCGGTCACGTTCTGCGACAGGCCGCACAACACCGAAGCCACCGTGAACACACCGATCGCGCTGAAGAACACGGTGCGCGAGCCGCAGCGGTCGGCGACCCAGCCGCTCACCGGGATGAAAATCGCCAGCGCCAGCATATAAGCTGTCATGCCGAGGCTCAGGCTGTTCGGTCCGACGCCGAACGAGTGCGCCATCTGCGGCAAGGCCGTGGCGATCACCGTGGTGTCGAGATACTCCATGAAAAAGGTGGCTGCGACGATATACGGCAGCCAGCCGATATGCGAGTTGCGTGCGCCAGCGGTCATGGCACCGTCCTCGCCACCTTGCCACTGCGTGTGAATTCAATGACGCCTTTAGCGTGCCGGTATATCCCGCGCGATTGTTTTGACTTCATGTTTTCTTGCGACTACCTTTTCGAGAGCGTGTTTAAGCTGTCACCTCCAGCCGCCAACCCTGCATCGTAACGCAACAATTCGTGGCAGGTAGCGGCGCGCGCCAACGCACGGCGGCATGCAGCGGCCTATGACGGCGCACCGCAAAGCACGGCGGCAACAGCAATCGCGCGCAGCCACACGCAGCTACGCACGACCGCATACGCCGGCACGCAGCGGCACCGGTGCCAGGTGCCGTACCGGAAACACAGCTTGTCCCGCCGCTCAGTCCTTTGCTGCGTATTCGCGATCGAGTTTGTCGTACAGCGGCTTGTTCACAAGGCGCTGGCGTTCGCTGAACGGTGCGACCAGGGTGGCGTCTTCGTCGAGGCGGCCATTGCTTTTCAGCGTGCCGAGCGCGCGTTGCATGCCGAGCACCGCGCCTTGCAGCGCCGCGTTGGCGTACAGAACGATGCCGTAGCCGAGCTTGGCGAGCGCTTCACGCGATTGCACCGGCGTCTTGCCGCCGATCACGATGTTGATCAATTGCGGCTTGTCGAACAGCGACGGCAAACGTTCGATGTCGGCAAGCGATTCGGTCGCTTCGATAAACAGAATGTCGGCGCCGGCCTCGATGAAGCGATGGCCGCGTTCGATCGCGTCTTCGATGCCGTGAACCGCAGCCGAATCGGTGCGCGCCATGATCTGCAGGTTGCCGTCTTCGCGGGCGTCGACCGCCGCGCGGATCTTGCCGACCATTTCACTGGCGCTGACCACTTCCTTGCCGGCGAAGTGGCCGCATTTCTTTGGCATGACCTGGTCTTCGAACTGGATCACGTCGGCGCCGCTGCGTTCGAGCACGCGCACGGTCTGGCGCACGTTCAGTGCGTTGCCGAAGCCGGTGTCGGCATCGACGATCAGCGGCAGCGCGACCGCGTCGCGAATCCGCGCGCAATGCTCGGCGACTTCGGCGAGGCCGATGAAGCCGAGATCGGGCAGCCCGAGCGACATGTTGGTGACGCCCGCGCCTGTGATGTAGATCGCCTCGAAGCCGGCGTCTTCAATCACGCGCGCGCTCATTGCATTGAAGGCGCCCGGCACGAGCAGGCCCGGGCGTTGATTGACCTTGGCGCGGAACGCGGCGCGGCGGTTAGCGGAAGTGCTCATGATGATGTGTCTCCAGTTGGGGAAGTCGGTGATAGAACGCTGAACTGAAATTGCAGGAAGCATGCCATTCGCCGGTTCCCAGAATTTGTGCCGAACAATCAGCAGCTTGGCCAGAAAAGGCGTGACAGCGTGGTTCATGGCAGAATGGCGGCATGTTCCATGAAACGTTTCATGGAACGTTCCAGCCACGAGCGGAGCGTTGCAGTGTCCACTTTCTTGTCGTCTCTTGCCAATCCTGATTCTGGCCGCCCTGGCGTCGCACTGGTCAGTATCAGCCGCCTGCAATCGCTTTGCGAAACGGTCGCGCCTCGTTACACCGGGCGGGCCCGGTTCTTTTCGGTCCGGGAAGGTTATGGCGCCGCCGTCACGGCCTTGCAGGCCTATGTGGACGCGGGTTCGGTCGATGTCGTGCTGGCCGCCGGATCGAACGGCGCCTACCTGCGCGACAACCTGAGCGTGCCGGTGGTGATGGTCAAGGTGAACGGCTTCGACGTGTTGAGCGCAATCACCCGCGCCACGACGACCTGGCCCGGCGCGCCAATTGGCCTGGTCCTGCACGAAACCATTTCACACGAACTCGCGGACCTGAGCGCGTGGCTGAACGTCGACCTGAAACAGCGCGCCTACCGCTCGGTCGACGAAGTGCGGCTCGCGGTCGGCAATCTGGCGGCAGAGGGCTGCAGCGTGATCATCGGCCCCGGCATGGCCTGCGATTTTGCCCAGCAAGCCGGTCTGGAGAGCGTCTTTCTGTACTCGCTGGGCGCGGTCGAAGAAGCGTTCGAACGCTCAGTTGAGTTGGCGCGCGTGAGCCGCCAGAAGGAATCGAAGCGGGTGCGCCTGAACACGATCGTCGCCCATCTGCGCGACGGCGTGGCCGCCTTCGACGATGCCGGTCAGCTCGAAGCGGTCAATCCGGCGATGCTCGATCTGCTCGGGCTCGATCGCGATCAGGACGTCCCGGCGCAATTGACACGCGCCGTCGGCCCGTTGCTGCGCGAGACACTCGAGCATGACATGCCGGTCGAGGAGCGCATCGAGCAGATCGGCGGCCGCGCACTGATCGTCAACTGCGTGCCGATCGTCGAGCAAGGCTTGCGTTCGGGCTCCGTGGTCACCGTGCAGGATGCGCTGATCGCGCAGCGGATCGATCGCTCGCTGCGTACCAGCCAGCGGCCGAAGCATCTGGTCGCGCGGCACCAGCTGGAGGATCTGGTCGGCAACTCGGTGGCGCTCGAACGGGTGCGGCGGCTTGCACGCGCAGGCGCGGCTCACGACGCCACCGTGCTGTTGAGCGGCGCAAGCGGCACCGGCAAGGAACTGGTCGCGCAGGGCATCCACAATGCCAGCCGTCGGCGCGGCAATCCGTTTGTCGCCTTCAATTGCGCGGCGCTTCCCGAAGGACTGATCGAAAGCGAACTGTTCGGTCATGAGGAAGGCGCGTTCACCGGCGCGCGCCGCGGCGGCAAGCCCGGCCTCTTCGAAATCGCCCACACCGGGACGATCTTTCTGGACGAAATCGGCGAGATGCCGGCGGCGTTGCAAAGCCGGCTGCTGCGGGTGTTGCAGGAGCGCGAAGTCATGAAGCTCGGCGCCGGGCGCGCGACTCCCGTCGATGTGCGGGTGATCGCCGCCACGCATCGCGATTTGCACGCGCTGGTCGAGCAGGGCGTGTTTCGCGCGGATTTGTATTTTCGTCTCAACCTGCTTCAGATAGAATTGCCGCCGCTGCGCGAAAGACGTGGCGATGTCGCGCAACTGGCGCGGCACCTGTTAAGCCGCAGCGCGCTCCAATATGGGCTGTCGGGCGGCGCGCCCGAGCGGGTGCTGACCTTCCTCACCCCCTTGTTCGAGCACTATGCGTGGCCCGGCAATGTGCGGGAGCTGGAAAATCTGCTGGCGCGCGCCGCGATTTATCTGGGCGATTCGGCCGGAGAGAGTGGGCAGGATCTGCAGACGGTGTTTCCGGAATTCGGCCGGATGCAGCAGGCGGCGGCCTTGAAAGCGTCTGCCGCAGTGCCCCCTGGCACCGGCGATGTTCCCGCCCGCGCGTCACCCAACCGCGAGGACGTTATACGCGCCCTCGAACATGCCGGCGGCAACCGCGCCGCGGCAAGCCGGGCACTGGGAATCGGCCGCACCACCCTTTGGCGGCTCATGAAGAGCTGATCCCGCGCAATAGCCGCCAGCAGGTCGATAAATAGCGTGTGACTATCACTATCATTAAAACAATCCGCTTTACCTATTAAGCGTCGTCTGACATACTGACTCCACTTTCCAACCACTCCGAAAGAGGACTCAGTAAATGCCGATCATCAATAGTCAAGTCAAACCGTTCAAGGCACAGGCTTATCACAAGGGCGATTTCGTGACCGTCACTGAAGAAAGCCTGAAGGGCAAGTGGTCGGTTTTCGTTTTCTATCCGGCTGACTTCACGTTTGTTTGCCCGACCGAACTGGGTGACCTGGCCGATCGTTACGCCGAATTCCAGAAGCTCGGCGTTGAAATCTACAGCGTGTCGACCGATACGCACTTCACGCACAAGGCATGGCACGACACGTCGGACACGATCCAGAAGATCAAGTACCCGATGATCGCCGACCCGACCCTGGCCATCTCGCGCAATTTCGACGTTCTGATCGAAGAAGAAGGCCTGGCGCTGCGTGGCACGTTCGTGGTCAACCCGGAAGGCGAGATCAAGCTGTGCGAAGTGCACGACAACGGCATCGGCCGTGACGCCGGCGAACTGCTGCGCAAGGTGCAGGCTGCACAATACATCGCGGCTCACCCGGGTGAAGTTTGCCCCGCCAAGTGGACGCCGGGCGCAGAAACGCTGACGCCGTCGCTCGACCTGATCGGCAAGATCTAAGGTCGAAAAGACCCTCGCAGTAGGCGCCTTACGGCGCACCGCTGTGCGGACCGCTTCTTACCGCGGTTCGCACGCCCCCGGGCTGCGCGCTTCCTATCCGGATGCGTGCGGCACCTGGGACCCAACACCCTCGTCACGGAATCGAAAGCCATGCTGGACGCCAATCTCAAGACTCAGTTGAAATCCTACCTCGAAAAGGTTAGCAGGCCTATCGAGATCGTCGCGTCGCTCGACGACAGTGCGAAATCGCAAGAGCTGCTGGCATTGCTGAACGATATCGCGACGTTGTCGGAACGCGTTACCGTGATCGAGCGTCGCGGCGACGAAGCGCGCAAGCCGTCGTTTTCGATTGGCGAGCCGGGCAAGGCGACGGGCATCCGTTTCGCCGGTATTCCGATGGGGCATGAATTCACGTCGCTCGTCCTCGCGCTTTTGCAGGTCGGCGGCCATCCGGTCAAACTCGACGACGCGGTGATCGAACAGATCCGTAGTCTCGACGGCGACTATCAATTCGAAACGTATTTTTCGCTGTCATGCCAGAACTGCCCGGAAGTCGTGCAGGCGCTGAATGTGATGGCGCTGATCAACCCGCGCATCCGCCACGTGGCGATCGACGGTGCGCTGTTCCAGAACGAAGTCGAAGCGCGCCAGATCATGGCGGTACCGACCATGTTCATGAACGGCGAAGTGTTCGGCCAGGGCCGCAGCGGCGTGAAGGAAATCCTCGCGAAGCTCGACACCAATGCCGGTGCGCGTGCGGCTAAGGAACTGGAAAAGAAGCCGGTGTTCGATACGCTGATCGTTGGCGGTGGCCCTGCGGGCGCGGCTGCGGCGATTTATTCGGCGCGTAAGGGTATTGCGACGGGTGTCGTGGCGGAACGCTTCGGCGGCCAGGTACTCGATACGCTGGCGATCGAGAACTTTGTCTCCGTGACAGAAACGGAAGGGCCGAAGTTCGCCACGGCGCTCGAACAGCACGTGAAGAGCTACGAAGTCGACATCATGGACGTGCAGCGCGCTGAAGCGCTGATCCCGGGCCGCATCAATGAAGTGCGTCTGGCAAATGGCGCGGTGCTGAAGGCGAAGACGATCATTCTGGCGACGGGTGCCCGTTGGCGCGAAATCAACGTGCCGGGCGAGCGCGAGTACCGTAACCACGGCGTGGCGTACTGCCCGCACTGCGACGGTCCGCTGTTCAAGGGCAAGCGCGTTGCGGTGATTGGCGGCGGCAACTCGGGCGTCGAAGCGGCGATCGATCTCGCGGGTATCGTGCGTGAAGTGACGCTGTTCGAATTCGGTGCGCAACTGCGTGCTGACGAAGTGCTGCAACGCAAGCTGCGCAGCCTGGCTAACGTGACGATCGTGACACAGGCACAGACCACGGAAATCACCGGCGACGGCAAGAAGGTCAACGGTCTGATTTACAAGGACCTGCGTTCGAGCGAAACGAAGAATATCGAACTCGAAGGCGTGTTCGTGCAGATCGGTCTTGTGCCGAACACCGAATGGCTGAAGGGCACGGTCGAGTTGTCGAAGCACGGCGAGATCGTCGTCGATGCACGCGGCGCGACCTCGGTGCCGGGCGTGTTCGCTGCCGGCGACGTGACCACGGTCCCATTCAAGCAGATCGTGATTGCGGTGGGTGAGGGCGCGAAGGCATCGCTCTCCGCGTTTGATCACCTGATTCGTCACGGCGACGAGGTTGACGACGTGGTGAACGAAGCGGAAGCGGAGCTGGCAGCTAGCTGATCTTTGGTTTTGGTGGTGAACGCGAACGGCGGCCTTCGGGCCGCCGTTTTTGTTTACGGTTGAAACCGGACCCCCTCAATGCGGGCCTTACCGCCGGGTGATTTCGACCGACCGCCCAGTGCACTGCAGCATCCCGGCAAACACCCGTTTCATTCACCCGCTCGAAGCCCACCCTGAATGCCACATCAGCGGCCCCTTTGTTTGGAGCCTCCCACCTGGGCCAATTCCTTGGCTATCCAACCCGTCAGGCCATATAAATCTGGGAGTCGGGCACGGTCCCGCCGACATGCGTACTGGCTCGCAAGCGCACAGCTTGCCGATACCAGGCGACATAAAACAAGGAGGGAGACAATGGCAACATCGCAAGCGGCCCCGGCTCGGTGGGTCGACGGCAAACGCTATTTGTGGCTACTCGGTGCGCTCACCATCACCTTGCCGCTGAATGCGGCCAATCTGGCCTTGCAAACCGGCTGGCACATTTTCTGGTGGTTCGGGCCGATTTTCGTGTTCGGCATTATTCCCGTGCTCGACTATCTGATCGGCGACGACCCGAGCAATCCACCCGAGGACGTCGTCGCCACGCTCGAAAGAGAGCGCTATTACCGCCGCGTGGTCTATCTCGCCACCTTCATCGAATACGTGTCGTTCGTCGGCGCGCTGTGGATCGTCGGCACGCACTCGCTGACGTGGTACGACTATCTCGGCTTTGCGCTCTCGCTGGGCGCGGCTACCGGCGTATCGATCAATACCGCGCACGAGCTCGGCCACAAGACCGATGGTTTCGAACGATGGCTCGCCAAGATCACGCTGGCGCCGGTCGCCTACGGTCATTTCTTCGTCGAACACAATCGTGGACATCATGTGCGCGTAGCGACACCACCTGACCCGGCGAGTGCGCGCTACGGCGAATCGTTCTGGCGTTTTCTGCCGCGCACAGTGTTCGGCAGCATCGCGTCGGCGTGGCGCCTCGAGAAGCATCGGCTCGAACGTCTTGGCAAATCGCCCTGGACATGGCGCAATGAAGTCCTGCACTCGTGGGCTATGACCGTCGTGCTGTGGGGCGCGATGATCGCGCTGTTCGGCAAAACGGTGATTCCGTTTCTGCTGATCCAGGCGGCGTACGGCGCCTCGCTGCTCGAAGTGGTCAATTACCTGGAGCACTACGGACTTGGCCGCAAGCAACTCGCGAGCGGCCGTTATGAGCGCTGCCAGCCGCAGCACTCATGGAACAGCAATCGCATCGTGACGAATCTGTTTCTGTACCAGTTGCAGCGTCACGCCGATCATCATGCGAATCCGACGCGTTCTTATCAGGCGCTGCGTCATTTCGACGGCGCGCCGCAGTTGCCCTCCGGCTACGCGACGATGATCATGTTCGCGTATGTGCCGCCACTGTGGTTTCACGTGATGAACCCACGTGTGGTCGCGCATTATCACGGCAATATGGCGCAGTCGAATATCCGGCCGGCAATTCGTGAGCGCGTGTTGGCGCAGTTTGCCGGTTAGCGTGGATTACTTGATACAAAGAAAAGCCGCCTGGCCAATGCCGGGCGGCTTTCTTGTGGAACTGATCGAATAGCGGCAGCGCAGCCTTAACGCCGGTCGATCGAATACTTGCCGGCGCCGGTCACGCACAACAGCAACAGTCCACCCATGATGCTGATGTTCTTGTAGAAGTTGATCATGTTTTCGTACTGCATCGCACCCGTCATGTTCCAGTAGTGGTGGCCGATGATCGCCGTACCCAGCGTATAGAGCGCCAGCAGCAAAGCAAGTGGCCGCGTGTAGAAGCCCACCAGCAGCGCAATGCCCACAACAAACTCCATCACCACGGCTATGATCGCCGACAACTCAGGCGCCGGCGCGCCGGTCGACGTCATGTAAGCGACGGTGCCGGAAAAGCCGGTCAGCTTCGACCAGCCGAACATCACGAATAGCACCATCAACAGGATACGGGCGACGAGAATGACTGCGTCTTTCTGGTTTTCAAATAACGTATAGCGCATGATTTTTCTCTGTAGGTAAGGAAGGGAGCGGCTCGCCGCAAAGTTCGCCGCGAGCCGTGCTCAAGCCGGCCAGGTCTATCGACAGGACCAGGCCGCTTAAGCCCACAACTCTGACATCTCGATGTTACGCAGATCGAACACCAACACTTCCGCGTCGTGACCTTGCATCAAGGTGAGGGCTTCTTCGCCGCGCACCCGTGCGCCGTCGCCTTCGCCAAGTTCGACGCCGTTCACCGTGACGCTGCCGCGCGCCACGTGAATATAAGCATAGCGATTGTCGGCCAGTTCGAGACGTGCGGTTTCGTCGCCGTCGAAAAGACCGGCATAGACCCGTGCATCCTGTTGCAGCACTAGCGAGTCTTGCGCACCGTCCGGCGACATCACCAGACGCAACATACCGCGCTTCTGGTCCGCGCCAAAGTGACGTTGCTGATAGCGCGGCGCGGTGCCTTTCTGCGCCGGTGCAATCCAGATTTGCATGAAGTGCACGGGCTCGCTCTTCGAATGGTTGTATTCGCTATGCGCGACGCCGGTTCCCGCGCTCATCAACTGGATGTCGCCAGGCACGATCACCGAGCCGGTGCCCATCGTGTCTTTATGTTCCAGCGCGCCTTCCAGCACGTACGAAAAAATTTCCATGTCCCGGTGCGGGTGCTTGCCGAAACCTTGCGCCGGTGCGACACGGTCGTCGTTGATCACGAGTAGGTCGGAAAAGCCATTCTGCTTCGGATCGTGATAGTTCGCGAAGGAAAACGTATGACGCGAGCTAAGCCAGCCGTGCTCCGCGCGGCCGCGTTGATTGGCGTGTCTGATTTCAAGCATCGTATTTCTCCCTGGTTCTGGTTGTGCGATCCGGCCAGTTGTTTGTCCGCGATCCATGAATGACAGTGTAGGTCAATCAGGATGGTTATAATCGGATATAAATAGGAAACACTGTCTCAATCAGGTGGACAACAAAAATGCAACTCGATGACATGCGGATCTTCGTCGCCACGGTCGACGCCCATAACTTCACCGCGGCGGCAAAGCGGCTGGCGCTGTCGAAGCAGTTCGTCAGCCGGCGCGTGATGGCGCTCGAAGAGGCACTCGGCGTGCAACTGTTGATCCGCAATACGCGCAAGCTGGCCGTAACTGAACTGGGCCAGGAGTTCTATGAGCGTGCGCGGCGCATTCTCGGCGAGGTGGAAGACGCTGAGCAGGCAATGTCGCTACGCCGCGCCGGGCCGCGTGGGCTGTTGCGGGTCAGTGCGCCGATGTCGTTCGGGATGACATATCTGTCGCCGTTGGTGGCGAACTTCCTGCGCGAGCATGGGGACGTGCGTTTCGATATGGAGTTGAGCGATCGCACTGTCGACGTGGTGGGTGAGGGGTTCGATATGGCGATCCGGATCGGCACGTTGCCGGATTCGTCGCTCATTGCGCAGAAACTCATCGATGTCAGGATGGTGGCATGTTGTAGCCCGGGGTATGTGCGGCGGCGTGGGGCGCCGCTTCATCCTGCCGATCTGGCGCGGCATTCATGTTTGCTGTATGGGCATGGCGGGGCGGTGAGTTGGGATTTTGTTGTTGATGGTGTTTCGAAAGGGTTTGAAGTGCATGGGCCGCTGCGGGCTAATAATGGGGAGCTGATTCGCGATGCGGCAGTGGCTGGGTTGGGGATTGTTCGGCTTCCTGATTTTATTGTTGCTGATGCTGTTCGGGGTGGGAGGTTGGTGAGCGTTCTGGACGGGTTTTTACCTTCGGTGGCTAGTGTTTATGCTGTTTATCCGCAGCATCGGCAGAGGTCTGTCACGATTCGGGTTTTTGTTGAATTTTTGCGGGAGCATTTGGGGAAGGGGTTGGTGGGTTGATTTTTTTTGCCTGTGTGGCGCTTGTCTGTGTTTTTATGGTTTTGGCCTTTTCTTGCTTTCTTAGTGGTCTATTAGCGTT
>NZ_JAQQET010000044.1:0-84284 GCF_046026855.1 Paraburkholderia sediminicola
CGCAACCCGAAGCGTCAGCGACTCACCATCCGCTCCTCCATCGCAGCGGCTTCTTGCGGCGCGGCCAACAACGCCTTGATATCTTTCTTGACGATCTTGCCGTAAGCGGACTTGGGCAACACGTCCCAGAACACGCAGCGTTTCGGCCACTTGTAGCGCGCGAGATGCGGTTCGAGATGCGCGAGCAAGGCGTCCTCCTCGAGCGCCCAGCCTTCGCGCCGCACCACCACCGCGACACCAATTTCGCCCCACTTCGGATCGGGCATACCGACCACCGCGACTTCCTGCACGGCCTTGTGCGTGAGAATCGCTTCTTCGACTTCGCGCGGATAGACGTTCGAGCCGCCGGAAATATACATGTCCGACGAGCGCCCGGTGATGTACAGAAAGCCCTGTTCGTCGAGGTGGCCTAGATCGCCGGTATGGAACCAGCCGTGACGGAAGGCCTTCTCGTTCGCCTCGACGTTGTTGTAATAGCCGATGAACACCGCCGGTCCGCGCACGCAAATTTCGCCGCTCGCGCCCGCCGCGAGGCGATGGCCTTCGTCGTCGAGAATGCCGATTTCGATGCCGGTGCGCGCATAGCCACAGGTGCCGACGCGACTGTCGGCAGCCTGATCGTCGGCGGTGTGCAGCGCGGGTGGCAGCACCGTGATGTTGCCGGTCACTTCGCCCAGTCCGTAGTACTGCACCAGCACGTTGCCGAGCTTGCGCAGCGCATGCTTCTGGTCCTCGCGATACATCGGCGCGCCAGCGTAAATCACATACTTCAGTGAACTGTGATCGTAACGGTCCACCGATTCATGCTCAGTCAGCATCTTGACAATCGTCGGCACGGTGAACATATTGTCGACGCGATGTTTTTGCACCAGTGCCCATGCCTCTTCCGCATCGAGCTTCTCCGAGGCCGGCAGGATACTGGCCGCCGCGCGCGCCACGTTGACCATTGCGTGAATACCCGCGCCGTGCGAGAGCGGCGCCACCACGAGCGAGCGCGATTCGTGCGTCAAACCGGGCATCAGATCGGCAATATGGTTGGTCAGCACGAACGCCATCTGCCCGTGCGTGAGCACGCCGGCTTTCGGGCGGCCGGTGGTGCCGGACGTATAGAAGAACCACAGCGGATCGTCGCGGTCCACGTCCACTGCGGCAAACGGCGGCGCGTCCATCTGCTGCGCGAGTGTCTCGTAGGCGAGTTCGCCCACACGCGGCTTGCCGATCGCGATCACATGCTGCAATGCGGGCGACGCCGCGCGTACCGCATCGACATGATCTACGAAGCCTGCTTCGTAGATCATCGCCTTCGCACCGCTCGATTCGCCGAGATACGCCGCTTCCGCTGCGGTGATCCGGCAGTTGGTCGGCACCCACACGGCGCCGAGTTTGAACGCGACCCACGCGCTTTCGAAGAGCGGCAGGTTATTACGCGAATGCACGAGAATCTTGTCGCCCTTGCCGATGCCGAGCCGGCTCAGACCATGCGCGACCGCGTCGACGCGCGCGTTGATGTTGCGCCAGCTCGTGCTGTGCTCGGCGTGGATGAAGCCGGGGCGATCGGCGTGGCGTCGGGCTGCATCGGTCAGCAGATTCCCGAGGTTCATGATGGTAGTCAACATAAGCCAGTGCTTTGAAGAGAGAGATGGGGAGAGACGCGCATCGTTGATCCGGGCGAGTTGATGTCTTTCAGCGGCGTGCTTCGAGAATGCTCAGGTAGTTGGTCACGGCCGCGCCGCCCATATTGAAGACGCCGGCCGTACGCGCATTCGGAATCTGCATCGCGCCGGCCTGGCCGCTCACCTGCATCGCCGCCATCACGTGCATGGACACGCCGGTCGCGCCGACCGGATGCCCCTTTGCCTTCAGCCCGCCGGATGCATTGACCGGCAAGCGCCCCTCTTTCGTGGTCACACCGTCGAGAATCACGCGCGCGCCCTGGCCCGGTTCGGCCAAACCCATCGCTTCGTATTCGATCAGTTCGGCAATCGTGAAGCAATCGTGCGTTTCGACCAGCGACAGATCGTCGAGCGTCATGCCTGCTTGCGCGAGACCTTGCTTCCACGCGAGCCGCGCGCCTTCGAACGCGATCGGGTCGCGCCGCGACAGCGGCAGGTAATCGCTCACCTGCACCGTCGCACGAAACTCGACCGCATGACGCGCGCGCCGCGCGATGTCCGGCGACGCAATGATCAATGCAGCCGCGCCGTCCGAAACCATCGAGCAATCGGTCCGCTTGAGCGGCCCGGCGACGAACGGATTTTTCTCCGACGGCGTGCGACAGAAGTCATAGCCGAAATCGCGCCGCATATGCGCATAGGGATTCGACACGCCGTTGTGATGGTTTTTCGCGGCAATCGCCGCCAGTGCGTCGGACTGATCGCCATAGCGGTCGAAATATGTTTGCGCGAGTTGCCCAAAAATGCCCGCGAAACCACCTGGCACGTCCGCCTCTTCAATCGCATACGAGCACTTTTGCAGCACCTTGCCGACTTCGGCGGTCGGCAGGCTCGTCATCTTTTCGTAGCCGATCACCAGCGCGCAGGCCGAGCGGCCCGAGCGGACAGCATCGAGCGCGGAATACACCGCGGCCGAGCCGGTGGAACAGGCGTTTTCGCAACGCACCGTCGAGGTAAAGCGCAATTCAGGAATCGCATTGAAGACCAGTGCCGACGGGAAATCCTGATAGACAAAACCGCCGTTGAAGGTACCCACGTGAATCGAATCGATCTGACCAGCTTCGATGCCGGCATGATCGAGCGCGCCGAGCGCGGTATCGGCAATCATGCGTTCGATGTCTAACGCATCGAGTTTGCCGAACGGGATATGGCTCCATCCGATGATGGTGGGTTGCATTGCGAACGACTCCTTGGCTTGGTAATGGCAGTTCTCTATGCAAGAGCCAGGCCAATCGATCACGGCCACGATGCAGTGGACGCGCCGCGTTTGCCGTAGCGCCCCGCAGCAACGCTCGCCAGGCAAGGAAAACAGCGTGCAATGCCGTTCGCGCGCGGCGCCTGAGCATACCGCTCGTCACAGCCAACGCGTGCGACACAAAGCATGCGACAGGTGTCGCATCCGCTCGACACCTGCACGGCTTATGCCGCCTGGCAATAACCCTCATCTGTCGCGGCAACGCTAACGCCCGCGCGGCTCGCGCCAAATGGCATCCAATTTGCTTTTAACTGAACGCCGGCCTTCGATACGGCAAACATAAAACTCAGGAGACAGACGATGAGCGTTACCACCCGGCGCGACTTTCTCAAATGTGCCTCTCTTGCCGCCGCCGCGTCGTTTGCCGGCTTGCATGGCCGCTACGCGCGCGCTGCCGAATTCACTCTCAAGTACGCGAACAACCTGCCCGCCACCCATCCGATGAACATCCGCGCGAAAGAAGCCTCCGCGCGCATCGCATCGGAAAGCAAAGGACGGATCGACTTCCAGGTCTATTCGAACAACCAGCTAGGCAGCGACACCGACATGCTGTCGCAGGTCCGCTCGGGTGCGATCGACTACTTCACGCTATCTCCGCTGATTCTCGGCACCCTCGTGCCGGCCGCGCAGATCACCGGCGTCGGCTTCGCGTTCAAGGACTACGACCAGGTGTGGGGCGCGCTCGACGGCGCACTCGGTGCGCGCGTGCGCCAGGAGATCGCGAAGACCTCGGTGTTCGCGTTCGAGAAGATATGGGACAACGGTTACCGCCAAACCACCACCAGCACCAAGGCGATCCACGTGCCGGGCGACCTGAAGGGCATCAAGCTGCGCGTGCCGATGAGTCCGATCTGGACGTCGATGTTCCAGGCGCTAGGTGCGTCGCCGGCAAGCATCAATTTCTCCGAGGTGTATTCGTCGCTGCAAACGCGCGTGGTCGAAGGCCAGGAGAATCCGCTCGCCACGATTACCGCAGCCAAGCTCTACGAAGTGCAGAAGTATTGCTCGCTGACCAATCACATGTGGGACGGCTTCTGGTTCCTCGCGAACAAGCAGTCGTTCGCGCGTCTGCCGAAGGACCTGCAGACCATCGTGCAGAACGCCGTCAACGACGCGGCCGTGCAGGAACGCGTGGACGTCGCGAAGTTGAACGCGTCCCTGATGCCGGAACTGAAAGCGAAAGGCCTGCAATTCAACGACGTCGATATCAATGCGTTCCGCCGTCAGTTGACCACGACGGGCTTCTACGCCGACTGGCATAAAAAGTTCGGCGACGACGCGTGGACCGCCCTCGAAAAATACACCGGCAAGCTCGCCTGACGCGCCATGCATCTAACCTTGACGAAGAAACTGGAAAACGACGGCTGGCTCGCGCGCGGCCTGACGACGGCCGTCGATTGGGTTATGCACGGCGTAGGCGCGGTGGCGGCCTGCCTTGTCGTTGCCGAAACGGTGATCTTGCTATGCGGCGTGATCTTTCGTTATGGGTTGAACCAGCCGCTGATCTGGTCCGACGAACTCGCGTCGATCCTGTTTAGCTGGCTGGCGATGCTGGGCGCCGTGCTCGCCTTGCATCGGGGCGCGCATATGCGTCTCACCGCGATCGTGACGCGCTTGCCGGAGAAATGGCGCGGCTGGCTCGAAGCGGTCAGCGCGCTCACCGTCTGCACCTTCGTCGCGTTGATCATCACGCCGGCAATCGAGCACATGAACCTGCAGATGCCGGTCAGCACGCCCGCGTTGCAACTGCCGGACGGCTGGCGTTGCGCTGCGTTGCCGGTCGGTGCGGCGTTGATGCTGATGGCGGCGCTCGCCCGCATTGCGCGTGAAGTGAGCCCGGGGCAGTTCGTCGGCGCCTTGCTCACCGCAGGGGCGATCGCTGCCGCGTTGTGGATCGCACAACCTTATCTGCTCGCGCTCGGCAATCTGAACCTGATCGTGTTCTTCGTCGTGCTGGTGGGATTGTGCGTGGCGGGCGGCGTGCCGATCGCATTCAGCTTCGGCACCGCGACACTCGCCTATCTGGTGCTGATGACGCATGCGCCGCTCGGCATCGTCGTGAGCCGGATGGATGAAGGGATGGCGAATCTAGTGCTGCTGTCGGTGCCGCTGTTCGTTCTGCTCGGCGCATTGCTGGAGTTGAGCGGTCTCGCGCGTTGCCTGATCGACTTCATGGCCGCGTTACTCGGCCACGTGCGCGGCGGTCTGCAATATGTGCTGCTCGGTGCGATGTTTCTGGTGTCGGGCATTTCCGGCGCGAAAGCCGCCGACATGGCGGCGATTGCACCCGCACTCTTCCCCGAAATGCAGCGGCGCGGCGCGAAGCCCGAGGAACTGGTCGCGCTGCTGTCATCAACCGGCGCGATGACCGAAACGATTCCGCCGAGCCTCGTGCTGATTACGATCGGCGCGGTGTGCGGCGTGTCGATCACCGCGCTGTTCGTCGGCGGGATCATGCCGGCGGTGGTCGCGACGATCGCGATCGGCTTCGTCTGCTGGCGGCGCGCGCGGCACGAACCGCCGAGCAACAGCACGCGCGCGCCGATGCGCACGATCCTGCGCACCTTTGTGATCGCACTGCCCGCGCTCGCACTGCCGATGCTGATTCGCGCGGTGGTAATCGAAGGCGCGGCCACCGCCACCGAAGTGTCCACCATCGGTATCGCCTACACGCTGATTGCGGGCGTGCTGCTGCACCTGTGCGGACGCCGGATCGAATGGCGCCGCTTCTATTCGCTGCTGCTCGACACCGCAAGTCTGTCGGGCGCGATTCTGCTGATCATCGGTTTAGCCACCGCGATGGCCTGGGCGCTCACGCAATCGGGTTTCTCCGCGTCGTTAGTGTCGGCGATGGAACAGATACCTGGCGGTCCACGCGCGTTTCTGTGCGTGTCGATCGTGTTGTTCGTGGTGCTCGGCAGCGTGCTCGAAGGCATTCCCGCAATCGTGCTGTTCGGCCCGCTGCTGTTTCCCGTGGCCCGGGCACTCGGCATTCACGACGTGCACTACGCGATGGTCGTGATCCTGTCGATGGGACTCGGTCTGTTCGCGCCGCCCATGGGCGTGGGCTTCTATGCCGCGTGCGCGATCGGCAAGGTGTCTCCGGATCGGGTCGTGAGCCGCGTGTGGGGTTATCTCGGCGCGCTGTTCATCGCGCTGCTGGTGGTCGCGTTCGTGCCGTGGCTGTCGATCGGTTTTTTGAAGTGAATGCGCTTTGATACCTGCGCTTTGAAGTCTCCTTTCAAGCCCATTTCTTTCCGCTGTTTTCAATCATTCGAGAGTTCGCAGTGAACCTGATTACTGAAACTGCCCGCCGTGGCCAGTCTGCCCTCACTCATCCGCGCGTCGCGCTCGTCACCGGTGGCGGCGCCGGCATCGGTGCGGCCATTTCACAGCAGCTTGCTGAAGCCGGGCACATCGTCTTCATCGGCGACATCAACGGGCATGCCGCGAATGATCTCGCCGGCTCGCTCTGCGCAGCCGGTCACGAGGCGTATGCCATGCAGCTCGACGTGTCAGCGCCCGCGTCAATCGACGCAGCGTTCAGCACTATCGAGAGCCAGTTCGGCCGCTGCGACATCCTGGTGAACAATGCCGGGATCGCGAAGACATTTCCGTTTCTCGACTATCCGGTCGAGCACTGGCGCAAGGTCTTCGATGTGAATGTCACTGGACCCATGCTGTGCGGTCAACACGCTGCGCGGCTGATGCGCAAGAACGGCTGGGGACGGATCGTGAATATCGCCTCGGTCAGCGGACTGCGGGCGAGTTCGGGACGCACCGCCTACGGCACGTCTAAGGCCGCAGTGGTCGGACTGACACGCCAGATGGCAATCGAGCTCGCCGAATACGGCATCACGACCAACGGCGTCGCGCCAGGACCGATCGACACGCCGATGACACTCGACCTCCATTCGCAAGTCGCGCGCGACAATTACACACGCGCGGTGCCGGCGAAGCGTTATGGCGCCCCCGCGGAAATCGCCGCCGTGGTCCGCTTCCTGTGCTCCGAGCAGGCGTCGTATGTGAACGGCCAGACGGTGCCGGTGGACGGCGGCTTCATGGCGGCGGGCGTGCTGGAGATCTAGGAGGACGGCGCCCTTGCACCGCGCCGATCGGTGATGGCGACCGTCACAGACTGGATCGCAATGGAGGTGGCAGCACGGCCAGCCGCAGATGTTCGACACCCGCTGCGATTGGAAGCGTCGACTGCTGCCCGTCACGCATACGAATGCTGATCGTCCGGTCGCGCTCATCGCGCGATCCTACCGCGACAAAAATCGGCACCTGCTTTTCGCGTGCGTCGACGATCTTCTTTTCCAGCCGCTCGGGTCGGCCGTCGAGCAGCGCTCTGATACCGGCTTCGTCGAACGCCTGCATGACCTCTTGCGCGTAAGCCGCGTTCGCATCGCTGATCGTCGCGATCACGATCTGCTCCGGCGCGAGCCAGACCGGCAGCCATCCTTCGTGATGTTCGAGCAGCATTGCGATGAAACGCTCCATGCTGCCGAGCACCGCGTGATGAATCATGACCGGCCGCTCACGTTCGTTGCGCTCGTTGACATACTCAGCGTCGAGCCGCTCGGGCAGCACGAAATCGAGCTGGATCGTGCCGCATTGCCAACTGCGTTCGCGGCTGTCCGTCAGATGAAACTCCAGCTTCGGCCCGTAGAAAGCGCCCTCGCCTTCGAGTACGTCGAATTCGAGGCCTGCCGCACGCGCCGCATTTGCCAACGCCTCTTCCGCGCGGTCCCACGTTTGATCGTTGCCTGCGCGCATCGCGGGCCGCGTGGCTAGCGCTACCTTGAAGCCGGGGAAACCGAGGTCCGCATAGACAGCACGCAAAAGCGAACAGAAACGGCCGACTTCAGCTTCGATATGCGCCTCCGTGCAGAACACATGCGCATCGTCCTGCACGAAAGAACGCGTACGCTTGAGCCCTTCAAGCGACCCCGAAGGTTCGTCACGATGACACGCACCGAATTCGCTATACCGAACCGGTAACTCGCGATACGACCGCACGCGCTGGTTGAACACCTGCACGTGACACGGACAACTCATCGGTTTCAGACACAGCGCGCGCCCTTCTTCCGCGTCGGCCAGCGAATACATTGCCGCGCCAAACTTCTCCCAATGCCCGCTTTTCTCCCACAACGAACGCGCGAGCAATTGCGGCGTACGGATCTCGCGAAAGCCCGCGCGCCGCATGCGGGCGCGAATGTAGTCCTCCAGCACGCGGTACAGTTCCCAGCCGCGCGGGTGCCAGAAAACCATGCCGGCGCCTTCTTCCTGCTGATGGAAAAGGTCGAGTTTGTTGCCCAGTACACGATGGTCGATGTCGTTCACGATGACGCTCCGTTCGATTTGATTTGCAGATACTGCGGATCGCTGCCGCAAACGGAGGTCCAGAAACGCCAAAGGCCCCGTCCGTTTCCGGCGGGGCCTTTGGTGGTCTGCCACTGCTTCCTGCTTCTAGCGCGCGCAACCTCCAGACGACCCGCCTGTGAAGGTGGTCGTCGTGGTGGTGACGGCAGCAAAGGGAATCGAGTGGAAGTCCATGGATCGACAGTAAACGATTTTGCGAGGGGACGTCAATCGTAATTTCGATGAACGCATGGGATGCGCCTCAGCCAGCGCGACTGCGCTGCGGCGCGAACCTCGAACGCGACGCCAACATGCCGATGTTAAACGTAAGCGCGCTCAGGACGACCGCGCCGCCGATCAGCCCGAACGCCGAAGGGCGCTCGCCTAAAATCAGCCAGATCCATACCGGCCCGATCAGCGTTTCGAGCAACAGAATCAGACCGAGCTGCGGCGCCGCAAGAAAGCGTGTGCTCAAACCGATCAGGCCAAACGCGACCGGCACCACCACACCGGCCTCAATACTCATCCAGTGCCATTGCACGTCTTCAACAAAGCCCACGCGACCAAGTAGCGGTAGAACCGCACACGCGCTTAACAGACCACCGCCGGCAGGCGCCAGCGCCATGTTTCGGGCGCTCTTACGGGAAACGACAAAGGCAGCACTCATTGCCAATGCGCTCGCCACTGCCATGGCGTTCCCCGAAGTCTGAAGCTCCCCGATACTGCCGTGCTGAACCAGGCCGATGCCACCGAGCGCCACCAGCATCGCCAGCCAGGTCGGCGCGGGCGTCTGTTCGTTCAACACCAGACGAGAAAGCAGCGCCGCAAACAGCGGCGCCGCGGAAATGATGAACAGCACACTTGCGGCGTCGGTGCGACGCAGCGCGCACACAAAAGATAAGGAAGCGACCCCGTAGCAAAGCGAGGCCAACCAGAACAGACGCAGCCTGACGGAGCACGCCAACAGCATTCTTCCGCGCGCAAAACAAAGACATATACCCACGCTGGCGGCGCACATGAACACGCCGCGCCAGAAGGCGATCAGAAACGGATCTACCGGGCCGACGAGACGGACCAGCAAGGTGTCCACGCTCAGAATCAGCACGCCGGCACATGCGTATAGAACACCACGGTTACGGTCGTCGCCCATACGGGTCACTTCAGAAACGGCTTGACGTAGCGCTCCAGCATCAGCGTGAGAGCGTCGCGCGTGTATTGCTGTGCCTGCGGCGCCTTGCTCGTCCGAGGACCGGCCACGTTCAGCGTTTCGATGTTATATCGCTCCGTGAACCGTCCAATCTCTTCAGCGGCCGTGGTTTGCGGCATCGTGGCAGCGTCGATGATCTTCATCGGCTTGCCTCGCGCCACGCACCATTCGCAGGTTTCGAGCGTGCCGCCGCTCAGAACGCCGAAGTGAATCACCACGGTGCCGTCGCTATCGAGCAGATTCTGCAGCGTCCGCTCTTCATAGCCTGCGTTCGGGAGTTCGGTCAACGGATACCGATTCGGTATCGATCCGTCCTCCGCCAGTCTTCCCGCAGGGCACCACCCACCGCAGGGAAATTGCATATCCAATGCAGCGTCCAACGCGCCGCGGTCTACGCCGGTCTGTCCGCCGGAAACGATTCGTTTCAACAGGGCTGCCATCTTTGCTCCCGAATATCCTTCTAACGACGCCCCGCGCTATCCAGCGGAGCGTCCGGTCTCCATCGCGCGTCCGTTCAGCGCGCCGTTCTTATTGCCACTCGATCGTTGCGGGCGGCTTATCCGTGATGTCGTAGACGACCCGGCCAATATCCATCTGATCGGTAATTTTCTTTGATATTTCCGCCAGATATGGAAACACCTTACGCGAGAAGTTCGCGGTCATCGAGTTGGTCGATTCCACCGCGCGAACCACAATGGCCTGCTCATTCTTCACGTGTTTGTCGCCCTTCACGCCAAGGCTCGGCACGTCGACGAGAATACTGAACGCCATCCACACGTCGCGCGACACCGGCGAATGGTTGATCACGTCCTCGACAATCTCGGTGGACTGCCGAACCAACGCGACCCGCTCACGCGTCACTTCGCCTTGCACGCGAATCGCGAAGCCCGGACCTGGAAACACTTTCTTGTGCACGACATAGTCGGGCAATTCGAAGTACGCGCCGATCTTGCGCACCTGATCCTTGAACAGATAGCGAAGCGGCTCCAGCATGTCGAAATTCAATCGCTCAGGCAGGCCGCCGACATTGTGGTGCGGCTTGATCTGAGAAGAGAACTTCGTGACACCGCTTTCCACTACGTCCGACCAGATCGTACCTTGTGCGAATACTTCGGCACACTGCTGTTTCGCGACGACTTCAAATGCGTCGATAAACGCTTTTCCGATAACCTTGCACTTCTGGAACGATTCGGTCACACCGGTCAGGTCGCCAAAGAACCGGTCAGCCTCGCGAATGATCTGCAGATGAATATCGTTGTCGGCGCAGAATCGCTCAACTTCGAATTCGGTCTGAGTAGGCATCAAGCCGCTATCGACATAAATCGCGACCAGTTGATCTTTTTCGACGCTGCGGCGAATCAGTTTCGTCATCACATAAGAATCGACGCCGCCCGACAAACCAACGATGATGCGACGATCCTTAACGAACGCCTGGATCTCCGGAATCTTCTGTTCGACGAACGCCTGCGGGGTCCACTTTTCTGCCGGCTGCGCGCCGCAGATGCGGAAGGCAAAATTAGTCAGCATCGTCGTACCGGATTCGGTGTGCGACACCTCCGGATGGAACTGCAAGCTGTACAAGCGCCGCTTTGGATCTTCAAGCGCGGCAATCGCCCCGCTTGCGCTACGCGCAATGACGCGGAACGCTTCGGGTACGGACAACACGGAATCGTTGTGGCTCATCCACACGGTAATCTGCTGTTGCTGCACGCCCGCAAACAGTTCGCCAGTTTCGAGCACGTCCACTTTGGTATCGCCAAACTCCGATTGCTCCTTGCCGACGCTGCCACCATACAAGCTCGCGAGCAACTGATGGCCATAACAAAGCCCCAGCACCGGCAAACCGGTTTCGAGCCAATCACGGTCGAACGCAATCTCGTTCAACTTCACCGACGACGCGCCGCCAGAAAATACGACACCCTTCAACTGCCGGCCGCCGTCGCGGACATAGTCGCGATACTTCAAATCCGCGGGCACGATCTCCGTGGGCACGCCGATTGAGTCAAACGCAACCTTGATCAAATGGGTGTACTGGCTACCGAAATCGAGTACAACAATCATGTCCTGGCTCATTTCAATTTACTCCGTTTTCCTTTGCCTGTTTTTCAATAAATCGTTCGATCTCTTCGGCATCCTGCAAGCCAAATTTGCCGTTCTCGACACCCGCTCTCACAAGGCAGCCAATCTGCGCAATCGACGTGATTTTCGTCACTTGCAAACGGCGTTTGATGAGGGCGTCGAGACCGTAACTCAGGATCGTGTACAAGTGAATTTCGCCGGCGAACTGCCGCAGATAGTCGACCACGGGCTCGACTGTCCGGCCCGACACGAGCGTGTCGTCGACAATCGCAACCTTGCTGCCGGGTTTCGGATCGGTACCCACTAGCCGCCCGCCTTCCGCATGCCGCTTTTCGTCCTTCCGATAGAGCGACAGGGGTGCCGCCAGATTGTCGGAACAACGCGACGCAAAATAGCTGCCTCCGCTTTCCAGTCCGCATACATAAGTAATGCCGTCTTTCTCCATCTGCTCGGATAACAGATTGGCCAGCGTTTCCCTTACCGGTTTATGCGGAAGCGTATTTTTGAAATTAATATGAATGGGTGAGCGTCGACCTGGTTTCACTTCGATATAACGCTCGGCACGATACGCAATGACATCTTCTGTGTTGAGGATCAGATCGATAGCCACATCGCTGGGGGACATTTGGCCTCCTGCTTTCTTTAAAGTTAAAGTCGTCGTAGCCGGTCATACGTTTCGATGGTCGGCACGACGACGCGCGCGTGCCCCGGCAAAGCGCCGCATGGCACGTCCTGGAGGTCACGAAAAACCGGGTTGATAACCGCGTCGGCTACAAGACGCGGTTTTGGCGAGCGGGCGATGCCCTCGCAGATCAGATGAGCCGCTACTTCGACGTGAGCCAAACTCCGAAGATAATCGCACCCACGCCAGCGAACCGCGTGAGGTCCGCTGGGCGCGCTGTCGCACCCAGCCAGCCAAACTGGTCGAGTAACAGCGACACGATGAACTGCGTGCCTACGATAATCGTGAATGCCGTGGTCAAGCCGAGCCGCGAAGCCGTATAGCCGATCGAACCGGCGATCACGAGTCCGAGGGCACCGGCGGTCAGCGCGTACCAGGGCACGGCCATCCATGCTCTCGTGCTGCCGTCGCGAAGCGTGAAAAGCAGAACGATCGCCAGCAAAGCACCACTCGCGTAATTGACGAAAATACCGCCGGTGGTTCCGATGCTCTTTTCCATGACGCCCATAAACTGGCCTTGTAATGCCACGGCGCATCCGCCCAGTACAGCAACCGCAGTTAATCCAATCACATTGCCTGACATAATATCCACATTCAAATCATCAGCATAAGTTGACAGAACGGAATTTTTATTTTTCCGTAGACGATGCGCGATTTATCGATTGCCAGGCCCGTATGCCTGTCGTATAAGCGAACTCGGCACAGTATCTACTTGTCCGGTTAAAACCTGAAACGCTATATTTTCACTTGTGCCGTTAAATCGTTTCACAGTGAGGAGCACCCTTGTGCTGTCGATAGAATCGCTGCAACTGGTCGACCTGATTGCCAGAACCGGCAGCTTTACCGCTGCGGCCAAGGCGTTGCATCGGGTACCGTCGGCGGTCAGCTATGCAGTCCGGAACATCGAAGAGGAACTCGGCGTCGAGCTGTTTCGCCGCCTGCATCGAACTGTCGAATTGACTGAGGCAGGCCGTCATTTCGTCAACGAAGCGCGCGGCATGCTCAACAAGATCGACGAGATCAAACGCGAGACGCTGCGCGTGGCCAACGGGTGGCAGCCGAGCCTGTCTATTGCACTCGACAACATCGTGTGTGCGGACAGAATCAGCGCGTTGATGGCGGATTTTTACCGGCACTTCGACAATGTAGAACTCATCGTGAGGATCGAAGTATTCAACGGCGTATGGGAGGCGCTGACCACCGGCCGCAGCGATATCGCGATTGGCGCGACCACGGCCGTGCCGGTCGGCGGAGATTTTCAGTTCAGAGACATGGGATCGATCGAGTGGGCGTTTCTGGTGAGCAGAAATCATCCGCTCGCTGAAGTCACAACACCTTTAAGCAATGAAGTACTGGCCGCGTTTCCGTCGATCTGTCTTGAGGATACGTCCCGGGATATTCCGAAACGGACCACCTGGTTGCTGCCGAATCAACGCAGACTCGTTGTACCGGACTGGCAACGTGCAATCAATTGCTTCACCGAAGGTTTGGGGATCGGCTACATGCCGGTACATCTTGCGCGACCCTATATCGAGTCCGGCACGCTGGTGGAGAAAGCGGTAGAGCATCCGAAGGCGCCCGCGCCATGTTGTGTCGCCTGGTATGGGGGCAAGACGCCACCGGTGCTGGAATGGGTGCTCGATTATCTTGGCGACAGCGAGAAACTCCATCGCGAATGGATCTCGTGAGCGGGCCGGCCTCACTACCCGGAAGCCGTCGTCACGTACTATAGCGGGGCAGAAGATTGGCCGCCACGCATAGCGGCCCCTTCGATCCGCAACATAAACCGACCGAGCATCTCATCTTGACCATCCACATCCGCCCCGCCCACACACCTGACGCCGCCTTGATTCTCCGCTTTATCACCGAGCTCGCGGTGTATGAAAAAGCGGAGCATGAAGTTGTCGCAACCGTTAGCGATATCGAAGCGAGCCTTTTCTCCCCCACGTCCACCGCGAAGGCTTTGATCTGCGAAATGAACGGCGAGCCGATAGGCTTCTGCGTTTACTTCTTTTCTTATTCGACGTGGCTCGGCAAACAGGGGCTTTATCTGGAAGACCTGTACATATCGCCGACATCGCGTGGCAGCGGTGCGGGCAAACAGATGCTCCGCCACCTCGCACAGATTGCATGCGAAACAGGCTGTGGGCGCTTCGAATGGAGCGTGCTCGACTGGAACGAGCCGGCAATCGGCTTCTATGAATCGATTGGCGCGAGCGCGCAAAGCGAATGGGTTCGCTACCGCCTGGCAGGCGATGCACTCACCGCGTTTGCCGACGGCAATACGTGAGGTGCGTTATGCGCGGAACAGGAACATAGGCAGGTAATCAGTGATGCGCGCCTTGTTTATCTGCAGCAAGAACCGCCTGCGCAGCCCGACGGCCGAATAGTCTGCCACCCCACTCGCTACCGGGTCAACCTCGAACGCATCGCCGGTGGCGAAGAATGTCCCGCCCGCCACGTAGTGGCACGTGCGCAGATCGGGGTCGTCGCCGAAATGCCAGCGGTTGTTCGAATACACACGGCTGTCCGCGTAGGCGGCGACCACTTCGCCAATGATCAGATCGTGCCGCTGGCTATCGTCGGGAATCACCTTGCATTCCATCCACGTGATGCAGCCGGCGAGCATCGGCACATCGATTTCCTGTGCGGGGAAGGTCTCAAGGTTGAAGGCGGAGAATTTGTCGAGTTCCGCACCCGCGTTCGAGCCTACTGCCAGCGTCTGCGCGGCGAACCCGCGGCTCGGCAGTTGCAGCCCGAACACGCCGCTCGCTTCGATCAATTGCCGCGTGAGCGTGCGGCTGTCCACCACCACGACAACCTTCGGCGGAGTGAAATCGAGCGGCATTGCCCACGATGCCGCCATCACGTTCGTGCGGCCGCCGTGCGCGCTGGTAATGATCGTGACGGGCCCATGATTCAGTAACTGCGTGGCCCGCGACAATGCGACGGGTTCCCGGGTGATTTTCATACGTGCTCTTCCGCCTCAAATGGATCAGGCAGATTGTAGCGGGGACGCGCAAAGCGGATTGGTTACCGGTACGCCAACATGGCGTACCGGCAATACTGGCAGACATCGCGGCGCGGCAACCGGTAAGCCGCCGCACCGGCTTGGGTCAATGCGGGGCTTTACCGTTGGGCATGGCGTCCAGCGGTTTGTGCTGTTCCTCGCCGAGTCCCGGGAAAAATGCGTTCCATGCGGCGCGCACGCCCTGAGCCGCGGTGGCCTCCGCGGCGATCGATTCGGTCTCGCCTTCGGCCGCTTTCGCTGGGTCGGCGGACAAGCCGCGCCAGTGTGTGAAAACCAGCAACGGTTTCTCGGTCCACACGCCCTCGCCATATTTCGCAAATGCCGTGTCCCCGCTCGTCAACTGCACTTCGTACCAGCCTTCACGGACGGGCGTGTGAGCGGCGAGCTCAAACCACGCAGTCGGTTCGATTTCCTTCATGTCGTCTCCGGTCGGATAGATCGTCATAGATAACCACAACAAAGGCATTCTTCATGCCCGAACTCGATAGCGGCCCGATAGGCGGACGCCGCATATCACGCGGTGCTGCACGGCTGCGCGCTGGGCATGACCTGCGGGCAATTCGTCGACGTCACGTACTTCCGAATCGCCGCGCATAATCGACACGATAGCGCGACATGGGTCACGCGGACAAACGTAAAAACTTACACGACGTGTCTGGCGCTCGCCAGGCTTACCGGCCGCTGCCCGACGCGCACGCCATCTCGCGCACCAGTTCGGCCAGAACGCGGACAGCGAGCCCCAGTTGCTCGGCTGACGTGCTGCCGTAGCCGATCACCAAGCCGTTCGCCTCCTCGCGCTGCTGCAACGCAAAACCCGAAAGCGCACGTGGGTTCAACCGCCTGCCGAGCGCGCGTTCGGCGAGGGTCCGATCGGAAATGTGCGGCGGCAGGCGAAGCGTCAGATGCATGCCGCAATTGCCGCCCAGGATCTGCGACGGCGCGAAATACGCGGTGAGCGCATCGCGCAACGCCTGCTGGCGCTCACGATACAAACGCCGCATGCGGCCCAGATGTCGCCCGAACTCACCGCTGTCGATGAAATGCGCCAGCGCCAACTGTTCCAGCCGATGCCCGCCGCGCAGCATTTCCTGCAGCGCAACAGCCGTGTGCGTGGCGATTGCGCGCGGCAGCACCACGAAACCGATGCGCAGCGCCGGAAACATCGTTTTGCTGAATGAGCCGACGTACAACACCGGCGCATCCTCGACCAGGCCTTGCATGCTGGCGATCGGCTCGCCGGTATGGCGGAATTCGCCGTCGTAGTCGTCTTCGATCAGCCAGGCGCCGCAGCGGCGCGCCTGCGCGATCAGCTCCAGACGGCGTGCCACCGACAACACCGAACCAGTCGGATACTGATGCGCGGGGGACGTGTAGATCAGCTTCGGCGTATGCGTGTGCCACGCGTCGGGCGGTACCGCGATGCCCTCGGGATCGACCGGTATCGGCACCATGGTCAGATCGCCGAGATTGAACGCGGCCTTGGCGCCGCGATAGCCCGGATCTTCGACCCAGGCGATGTCGCCAGGATTGGTGAACAGCCGCACGCACAGGTTCAGCGCTTCCTGGGCGCCTTCGGTGATCACCACCTGCGGGCCCTCGCAGCGTACGCCGCGCGCCATACGCAGATGCGCGGCGATCGCGTCGCGCAGCGCCGGTTCGCCTGCCGGTGAGCCGTAGCCAAGCGCGAGGGGTAGCGCGCGCTCCATCGAACGTTCTAGCGCGCGCCGCCAGGCGGCCAGCGGAAAGCGGTCCAGCGCGGGCGTGCCCGGTGTGAGCGGCAAGGTGTTGTCGGCGTGGGTGCGCGTCGCCGCGAATTGCTCGACGCGCGCCGCGTAAGCGACCTCCGGCGCGGCCGACGGCGTCTGCGGTTCACCACGTGCCGCAGGGCTGGAGAGCGGACTCACGCGCGTGCCCTTTTTGTCGGCCACCACATAGCCGACCGCGGCCAGATGCTCGTAAGCGATCACTACCGTGTTGCGCGACACGCCCATCTCCGCGGCCAGCAAGCGCGACGAAGGCAGCAGCGACCCTGCCGGCAAACGGCCCGCGAGAATCGCCTGCTGCAAACGCTCGATCAGTTGTTTTTGCAGCGGCGCGGACCTTTCGCCGTTGCTGGTAGTCGCCGCGGCGGCCGGATTGCCAAGCGGGCCAATGATCTCGATCATGTCGGCTGGACCTATCAAATACTGTTCCCGTGGATCTTTTTAACATACCACGTTTGCCGTATTGTTCTCTATAACCGACGATCACCAACAACGCGCAGGAGAGCAGGCATGGAACCCAGACGCAACGCATTCGAGCAGCCCATCGGCGTCCCCGTCCCGGGCTGGAGAGGCGCTCAGGCGCCCGGGCGCGAGCCGCTGGTGGGCAGTTATTGCCGGATCGAACCGGTGGACGTCGAACGCCACGCGGCCGACCTGTACGAGGCCTACAGCTCGGCGCCCGATGGTCGCGACTGGACCTATCTGAATGTCGGGCCGTTCGAGAGCCTTGCCGCGTATCGCGAGCATCTGACGCGTATGGCTGCATCGCCTGATCCGCTGCACCACACGGTGATCGATCTGGCGACCGGCAAGGCAGTCGGCACGCTCGCGCTGATGCGCATCGACCGCACGAATGGCGTGATCGAAGTCGGGCACGTCACCTATTCCCCGCGCCTGAAGCGCACGCGCATCGCCACCGAAGCAATGTTCCTGCTGATGAACCACGTATTCGACGACCTCGGCTATCGCCGCTTCGAATGGAAGTGCGATTCGCTTAACGGACCGTCGCGCACGGCGGCGTTGCGCTATGGCTTCACGTTCGAGGGGATCTTCCGGCAGGCGATCGTGTATCACGAACGCAATCGCGATACCGCGTGGTTTTCGATCATCGACAGCGAATGGCCTGCGCTGCGTCCGAGCTATGTGCGCTGGCTCGACGCCGGCAACTTCGACGCGCAGGGCAAGCAGGTTGAGCGGCTGGTCGATCTGATCGCACGGCAGCGGGCTGCGGCGAGCGAAGGCGGTCGATAAGGCGGGCGGGTTCGCGGGCGGGTTGCAAGCCGGCTAGACGGCCGGCATGCAACGGCTCGACGAGATGCCGAGGCTTCGCAGGCTGACGAGACTTCAAATGACGCGCCGCGCGACGGATCAGGCAACGCCAGCCGCTCGCCGCAGCACGATGGTCGGCTTGCCTTTGTATGTCGTGCGGTGCTGTTCGCGGTAACCGCACTTGTGCGCGACATTCAGCGACGGCTGGTTTTCCGGTGCGATGATGCAGGCGGTGTCGCCGTCCGGCCAATGCTCATCGGCCCAGGCGAGTGCGGCGAGTACGGCTTCGGTCGCGTAGCCGCGATTGTGCACGGCGGGGTCGAGTGCCCAGCCGATTTCGGGCGTATCCATCAACGAAGGCTCGATCTCGCGGTGGTAGTCGGCAAAGCCGACTTCGCCCAGGAAACGGCCGCTATCCTTTTCCCGCACCACCCAGTAACCGTATCCCAGCATCGCCCAATGTCCGGCGTAGCGCAGCAGGCGCGCCCAGACTTCTTCGCGCGTGAACGGCTTGCCGCCGATGTAGCGGATCACCTCGGGATCGGACCACATCGCATAGCTCTCGAGGAAATCGTCGCGCGTGTGTGGACGCATGATCAGGCGGTCGGTGGCGAGGAGCGTGGGGCGGGTGGGCATAGGCGGGCCGATGGTTGGCGCAAACGCTTGGGGTTAAGAGGCGTTGAAGAAAGGCGTCGAAGAGTGCCTGCGATGATCGCAGATTTTTTGCGCGCCAGGTTCGATGCCAAAATCCTGGCGGCGCTCGCGCCGTGCATCAATGCTTCCGCCTCTCACGCCAGCTCAAGAAACCGCGCCAGACACGGATTGCGATTCGCCGGCGACCACGCCAGCACCTGCTCGATCAGCGGCGCGTCGACCAGCGGCCGGAACACCACACCCGCGAGTTGCGCCTTGCGCATCGAGGCCGGCACCAGCGCCACCCCCACACCTTCATCGACAAGACTGAGGACGGTCTGCTGCAACTGCACTTCGAAGCGGATATCCGGTTCGAAGCCACCCGAGCGGCAATGCTCAAGGATGGTTGCGCGCAAAGTGGGGGCGACTTCCTCGGACGCCAGCACGAACGGCTGGCCCGCCAGTTGCGCGATCTTCAAACGCCGTGCACGTGCCCGCGGATGGCTGCGCGACAACGCAACGCACAGCGGTTCGCGGAGGATCGTCCGCGTCGCGATGCCCTTGTCGGGCACGTTCGGAAACATGATCGCCGCGTCGATCTGGCCGGCCAGCACTTGCGAGGCCAGATCGTTCGAGACGACCTCGCGCAGATTCAATGCGACCTCGGGAAACGCGGCGCCGAAAACACGCGCATAGCCGGGCACGACGTTGTACGCGGCACACATCGTGAAGCCGATAGTGAGCTTGCCGGCATCTCCGTGCGCCGCCGCTTGCGCGTTGCTGACCGCCTGTTCCACCGACGCGAGGATCGCCTTCGCGTCGACGTAAAAGCGCTCGCCTGCCGCGGTCAGCGTGACGCTGCGTGGACTGCGTTCGAGCAGCGTCACACCCAGGCTCGCCTCCAGTGCCGCCAGTTGCCGGCTCAACGGCGGCTGCGACAGATTCAGGCGTGCCGCCGCGCGGCCAAAATGGCGCATCTCGGCGAGTGTCACGAAGTAGCGTAGCGGCTTGATGTCGATCACGACGCCCTCAGGCTGAATGACGATGCAAAAAAGGTATTATTGAAGGCGAAAAACAGTATTGGATTGTATCAACGCAAGCCACTACGCTGGCGCATCGCTCTGTCCGCCCACGCCTTTTTGCACCGATGTTAGCCACTCTTGAAATTCTGCTTCCCGTGTTCGGCCTGATTTTCGCGGGCTTTGCCTGCCGCCGGTGCGGCGTGCTCGGACCGAACTGCGCGTCCGAGCTGAATCGCTTCGTGGTCTGGCTGGCGCTGCCCGCGCTGCTATTCGATACGATGGCGCATGCCACGTGGCAGCAGCTCTATCAGCCGGCCTTCGTCGCGGCGTTTTCGATCGGGTGCATCGGCGTGTTTCTGCCGATTCTCGTCATACGCATGATAAGCGGCCGGCATCTGGCCGACGCGAGCGTCGACGCGATTGCGGCCTCGTATCCAAACACCGGCTACATCGGTTTTCCGCTCGGCGTGATCGCGTTCGGCTCAGCCAGCCTGACGCCGACTACGATCGCCACGATCCTCGTCGCGTGCGTGCTTTTTGCGCTTGCCATCGTGCTGATCGAAGTCGGCTTGCAGACCGAACGCACGCCGCACAAGCTGGGGTTGAAAGTGCTGGGCTCGCTGGCGCGTAATCCGCTGATCGTGTCGCCGATCGCGGGCGTGCTGTTCGCGAGCATCCACGTCGTGTTACCGCAAAGTGCGGAGACCTTTCTGAAACTGTTGAGCGGCGCCGCCAGTCCCTGCGCACTGGTGAGCCTCGGCTTGTTTCTCGCGGAAAAGCGTCCATCCGAAGCCGGCGCGCGCGGCATCTCGTTGCTGCTGACCGGCGTCAAGCTGCTGGCGCAGCCGGCGCTGACCTGGTGGCTCGCGGCGCGCGTGTTCGGACTCTCTCCCGCGCTGGTCGAGATGGCCGTCGTGCTGGCCGCGCTGCCCACCGGCACCGGCCCGTTCATGCTGGCCGAGTTCTACCGGCGCGAGGCGCACATCACGTCACGCACGATTTTGCTGTCGACAGTGGGGTCGGTGGTGACCCTGTCGTTGCTGCTGCTGGTAATGGGACATCGCACGTAAGCGGACCGGGGGCGCTGCATCTCTTGGACGCCCTCAGCGCGGTACGTGCACCTGAGCCGGCATCGCCGCTGCACCGCAGCCGACCGCTCATCCGGTTGCGGAACGCGCGAATATCCACCGTTTCACGCCTCGCGTTATGCTTCGCACACGGACCGTCAGGGTCCGCACTCTCCATGCGCGACCGCGAACAGCGAACCGAACCGCCGTGCCCAAAGCCCGCCCACCCGAACTCCACGACGAGGACAACGCCCGCTCGCTTGCGCGGCGCTACCCGCGTGGGCTGCGCATCGACCCGCATTCGCACACGTGGGCGCAGGTGCTGTATGCGGTCTCGGGCGTGATGTGGGTGGAAACCGGCCGCGAAGCGCTGGTCGTGCCGCCGCAGCGCGCGGTGTGGCTGCCCGCCGGTACGGTCCACTCCATCCATATGATGAGCGAAGTAGAGATGCGCAATATCTATCTGCACGAGCGCAACGTCGGCCATCTGAGCCGGCGCAGCGACGTGTTCGAAATCAACGGCCTGCTGCGCGAGCTCATCACATCGATTGCGGAATACGAGCACACCCATGCTCGCGACGAAACCTATCTCGAAGCCGCGTATCGCCTCGCGATGCTGGAGTTGGAGCACGCGCCGCGCTCGTCGCTGCGCATCGCACTGCCCGATGCGTCGGACCGGCGGCTCGATGCGTTGTGCCGCGCGGTAATCGACAACCCGTCGAACGCGATCAGCTTCGAGCAGCATGCGGCGTCAGTCGGTGCGAGCGTGCGCACGCTGGCGCGCCTCTTTACGCGTGAGTTGGGAATTGGCTTTGCCGAATGGCGGCGCCAGGTGCAACTGGCGGTGGCCGTGTCCGGCCTCGCCGAAGGACGCCCGGTCAGCAGCATCGCGCACTCGCTCGGTTTCCGGCCAAGCAGCTTCAGCGACATGTTCAGGCGCGAGTTAGGCGCGCCGCCAAGCGGTTTCGATCCGAGCGCGACCCTCGGCGAGGCGGTTTCTGACGTTTTGCTGGAGCAGGCGCAAGACAAGCTGTCCCCTAACGGGTGAGCCCTTCGCGCTAACGGCCAAACGGCTCCCAGCGCGGTCCGTAAGCTAACCCGACACGTCTTGTCCGAAATTCGAAAGTCTTTGTCTCAACGCCTTCATACCCGCCATCTAGACTACGCTCATTGGCTGCACGACGCAGCGAACGACCCGACAGGAGTGACACGCAATGAAAGCGATTCAGTTCAAGACTTCTGGCAATCCCGAGGTGCTCGAATACGTCGACCTGCCGACGCTGCAGGCCGACGCGGACAGCGCCGTTGTGCAGATCAAGGCGGCCTCCGTGAATCCGAGCGACGTCAAGAACGTGTCCGGCCATTTCGAACACACGACACTGCCGCGCACGCCCGGCCGCGACTTCAGCGGCGTCGTAGTGGAAGGCCCGCAGGCATGGCTTGGCGCCGAAGTCTGGGGCACCGGCGGCGACATCGGCTTCACGCGCGACGGCACGCACGCCGAGTTCATCAAGATCCCGCTCGCCGCCCTGTCGCGCAAGCCGGCCACGCTCAGTCACGCCGAGGCGTCCGCGATCGGCGTGAACTTCGTAGTCGCGTGGCTCGGCACGGTCGAGTACGCCCACCTGCAAGCGGGCGAGACGATTGCCGTAATTGGCGCAGGCGGCGGAGTCGGCGGCGCGGTGGTGCAGATCGCGAAAGCGCGGGGCGCTCGCGTGATCGCTATCGACCGTCATCCGCTTTCTGCCGATACGCCCGCGGGCCGGCTAATCGACGACTACGTTCCCTTCGACGAAAACGTCACCGCGCGCCTGAAGGCGTTGACCGGCGGCGCCGGCGCGGACGTGGTGTACGACTCGGTGGGTGGCGTCGCGTTCGAGACCGCACTGAGTCTCGCCGGACGCCGCGGCAGGGTGCTGGAAATCAGCGCCACGGGTAAGCGCCGTGTGGAATTCGACCTGATCGACTTCTACCACAACGAAACGCAACTGCTCGGCGTGGATAGCGCCAAGCTGGGCGTCGCCGAATCGGCGCCGTTGATGACGGCGCTGGTGGAAGGCTTCGAAAGCGGCAAGCTGCAAGGGCCGGCCATCGCACAGGAATTCCCGCTCGAACGGGCACGCGAGGCTTATGAGGCAGTGGCGGCCGGCACGCGCGGCCGGGTCGTCATCACGATGTAATTGCCAAAACGACCGGCGGGCGTGGCTGCCCGCATTTCAGATGGGTATGACAAACATGAAAGCGTATTTGATCTCGCTCATTGCCGGCGTCGTGGTCGGTTTGATCTACAGCGTGATGCAGGTGAAATCGCCCGCGCCGCCGACGGTCGCCCTGGTCGGGTTACTCGGCATGCTCGCCGGTGAGCATGTGATCCCGCTCGTACGAACATGGCTGACCGCCGGCATTCATTGACGCATCCTCGCGCGATACCTTTTCCATCACCGGGCACCTCACGCTAAGATCGAGGCCGCTGGGCCGGCGCGCCGCGTAAGCAGCGCTGCCCGCGCATGTGTCGTCAGCATGCGCGCCGCCCGAAAGATCACAAGAAAAGCTTCGCTCGGAGAATCGGATGTCTGAAGAATATGAAGTGCATGGTCCGCACGACCATGCGGTTGAACACGCCGGCCACCACGACGCTGATCCCTTTGCGAGCCGCATGGCCGTGATGACGGCGATCCTCGCGACGATCGGCGCACTGTGCGCCTACCAGAGCGGCAACAGCGAAAATCTGGCGCTGTACTACAAGAACGAAGCCGCCATCAAGAAGACCGAAGCGTCGAATCAATGGAACTACTACCAGGCCAAGGGCGAGAAGGAAAATCTCGCAGAACTCGGCGCGGCGTTGTCGCTCGGCAATGCCGATGCACACGCAAAGTTCCTCGCCGACGTCGACAAATACAAGCAGCAGAAAGAGCCGATTCGCGCGAAGGCTGAAGCGATCGAAAAGGACGTCGTGGACAACGACGCTAAAAGTGAAGCGCTGCTGCACGGCCATCATCGCTGGGCGCAGGCCACGACTTTGATTCAGGTCGCGATCGCCCTGTCCGCGATCACGTTGCTGACCCGCAAGAAATGGCTGCGCAATCTGTCGTTCGGTATTGCGGCGGCTGGTGTGGTCACTGCGGCCGTAGCGTTCTTTTCGGCTTGATCGTGCGAACGGCGCGGCAAGGCGTGGATTGATCGCGTGTGCGGCGGGCTGATCGTGGCGTTGGGTGTGCGTCAGCTGATCCGATAACTTGCAGACTCTTCAATGCGCGATGCCGCGAGCAGCACGCTCGAGCAACAGCTCACGCTCGCGCGCGTTGCGCGTCATGGCGGCCGCGCGTTCGAATTCGGCGCGCGCCTCTTCCACGCGGCCGAGTTTCTCCAGCAGATCGCCGCGCACGCTCGGCAGCCAGTGATAGTTGGCGAGCGCGGCGTCGGCTGCTAGTGCGTCAACGATTTCCAGACCGGCAGCCGGTCCAAACGCCATACCGACTGCCACCGCCCGGTTCAGCTCGACCACCGGCGAAGGCGCCACCTGCGCCAGCGCGTCGTACAACGCGACGATCTGCGCCCAGTCGGTCTCTTCGGCGCGGCGGGCGCGCGCATGACACGCGGCCAGCGCCGCCTGCAACGCATACGCGCCACTCGCGCCGCCCAGCGCATGCGAGGTGCCGAGCGCGGCCAGCCCGCGGCGGATCAGCAGCGGGTCCCAGCGGCTGCGGTCCTGATCGAGCAGCAGCACCGGCCTGCCTTCGGCATCCGTACGCGCGTGCGTGCGCGACGTCTGGATTTCCATCAGCGCGACGAGGCCATGCACTTCGCTTTCGTCAGGCACGAGCCCGCTCAGCACGCGCCCCAGCCGCAGCGCTTCCTCGCACAATGCCGGGCGCATCCAGTCGTCGCCGCCGGTGGCCGAATAGCCTTCGTTGAAAATCAGATAGATCACCTGCAGTACCGATGCGAGCCGCGGCGCGCGCGCATCCGCTTGCGGCACCTCGAACGGCACCTTGGCCGCCGACAGCGTGCGCTTGGCCCGCACGATGCGCTGCGCGATGGTCGGCTCAGGCACGAGGAACGCGCGGGCGATTTCGTCCGTAGTGAGGCCGCCGAGCAGGCGCAGCGTCAGCGCGACGCGTGCGTCGGTGGACAGCACCGGATGGCACGCTGTGAACACCAGCCGCAGCAGGTCGTCGCCGATATCGTCGGCACGTGCGGCATCGAGGGTATCGACGAAATCCGGCACGAGGTGCGCCTCCTGTGCGTCGAGATCGTGGCCCAGCTCCTCGCGCTTGCGGGCATGCAGCGCTTCCTGGCGCAAGCGATCGAGAGCGCGGTTCTTCGCTGTCGCCATCAGCCATGCTCCCGGATTGTCGGGTACGCCCGCGTCCGGCCAATGTTCCAGCGCCGCCACCAGCGCATCCTGCGCCAGCTCTTCGGCGAGCCCCACGTCGCGCACGATCCGTGCGACGTGGGCGATGACCTTGGCGGATTCGATCCGCCAGACTGCCTCGATGGCACGATGGGTGGCCGGTATTGTCACGGGATCAGCCCGCTGCCTTGGCGTTCGGGTCCATGTAGATCAGCTCCCAGATGTGTCCGTCGATATCTTCGAAGCCGTGCCCGTACATGAAGCCGTAGTCCTGCGGCGCGCGCGGCACCGTGCCGCCAGCGGCGAGCGCCTTCGCGACCAGCGCATCCACCTCTCCCCGGCTCTCGCACGACAGGCCCACCAACGCCTCGGTGCTTTCCTTCGGATTGCAAAGCGACTTGCGCGTGAAGGATTTGAACAGGTCCTTGACCAGCAGCATCGCGAAGAGGTTCTCGCCGAGGACCAGACACGCGGCCTGCTCGTTGGTGAATTGCGGCTCGAAGCTGAAACCGATCGTGCTGAAGAATTCCTTCGACCGCTCGAGATTGTCGACGGCAAGATTGACGTAGATCTGCTTATGCATGATGAAATCCATTGATCCAGTTGTGGGCTCGCTGGGGCAGCGCCTTGCGTCGCCGTGTGCCGCCCAGGCAGCGATCCAGCGTGTTCAGCTCGCCTCGGCAAGCGTTTTCAGATTGCTCAGGCCGTCTTCGAAATCCTTGCCAACCATCTTGTCCATGCTGACGAACACCTGCATCAGCTTCGACAGAAACGGCGCAGGCCCATGCATCGCCCACGTGACTCGCGTTGCGCCCGCCTCCGGCTTCAACTCGAATTCGGCAATGTTATGCGCTTCGAACGGCTTGAGGAAATCGAGGTTCAGCGTCACGCTCGACGGCGCCGTCGTATCCACGATCTCCATCTGCCCCACGCCAATCTTTTCGCTTTGCCATGCATAACGCGCGCCCTTGCCGCTCGACGTGCCGCTATAGGTGCCTTGCGTCGCGGGATCTTTGCGCAGGAATGGATTCCAGCGATTGAATTGATGCATGTCGTCGATCAACGCGTAGATCCGCTCAGGCGGCGCCTCAATACGCACGCTGCGTTCAATGCGAAAGTTGTCGGGCCGCGTCGCCGCATAGATGAGCAGCAGGGCTACCGCCGCAACGACGGTAATCAGAATGGTTTTGAGCATGACGAGTCCTTTCGATGTAGCCGGATCGACGCCTCGTTCGGCAATCGGATCGGCGTCAGGATCAATGTTTGGCCGCGTCCAGCTTATGGAAACGGTCCAGTTCCGGGCTCGGCGCGAAGTCCTCGAGTTCGTACAGTTGCCGCACTTCGATTTCGCCTTCGGCCTGCTCGCCGAACGGTGCCGGAAACCGCCGCGCCCATTCCACGGCTTCTTCGCGGGAGCGAACCTGAATCAGCGTGTAGCCGGCGATCAGTTCCCTGGTTTCCGCGAACGGACCGTCGAGCACCGTGCGCTTGCCGCCGCTGTAGTGGATGCGCCAGCCTTTCGAACTCGGTTGCAAGCCGGTTGCGTCGAGTAGCACGCCGGCCTTGGCCAGTTCTTCGTGATAGCTGCCCATCGCAGCCATGAGGGCATCGTCCGGCGGGCCGCCGGCTTCGCTGACGGCAGTCGCCTTCACTATGATCATGAATCGCATCGCGATCGCTCCTTGGGGGGTGTGGCAGGCGGCGAGCCGTTCTTTGATTGCTGGCTCCTTACTCACACGACGAGCGATACGCGACCGGATCGACATATTTGTTGCTGGTCTAGGGAAAACCCTAGGCAAATAGTCCCGACGGGGCGGACCCGCTTATAGGAAACACGGACCGAGCTTGCGGACTTCGACGGTGCACCACGAGGCCGCCGGACAGGCTTGCGCGATCGCCACCGCTTCTTCCCGGGTTTCACAATCGAGCAGATAGAAGCCACCGATCATTTCCTTGGCTTCGGCGAACGGGCCGTCGAGCAGTTTCGGCTGTCCGTCGCGCACCTGCACGCGCACGGCGTCACTGGAGGAGGTCAGCGCTTCGGCTGCGACCAGCTTGCCGCGCTCCTTGAGGTCGGCGGCGAAACGCAGCATCTGGTCGTAGACCTCGCGCCCGGCCTGTTCGCCGCGTTCGATGCGCTGATTCGGGGGTTCGACGATAAGCAGCATATAAGACATGACGTCTCCGATTTATCGCGCCGTGGACGTGAACGCCAGGCGGGCGTACGACGGCAAAAACGCGCTTACAGCTAGGTAGCGAAAGGCAGTCTAGCAAGCGCGGGGGACTCCAGCAAACCCGTTTCACCGCCCCGGCGCCGAAGGCGCGCGGGCCCCTACGGACACTCGTAATACAAGCGTGGCATGTGGATTGCTGCTCCGCTTGTATCGACACACATCCGAGGTGACATCATGGGAAATCGATCTGGTCTGGGCATCGTCGCCATGTTATTGACTTTACTGACCTTCACAGCCGGGTGCACGCTTGGCGGTGCGGCGGCGGGTGGCGTGATCGGCAACGAGGCCACCAATCACAGCGCGGTCGGTACCGTCGGCGGCGCGGTAGCCGGCGGGATTATTGGACACGAGTTGGGCAAGTAACCGAAGCGTTGAACTGCTTCCAGACACAAGACCGCCGCTTAAAAGTATTCTCCGAGCGCGCTAAAGCTCGTCATGAATTTGCCGTTTATCGATTAATCGCAGTGGATAATCCGGATTCAATCCGGCGATACTGCGCGGCTGACTGAGCCAGGCGCATGGCATAGTCTGCCGGCATAACAAGCGATTCATATAAACAGAGCATCGGGGAAATTCATGCATCGATCGTTAGCGCGCACCGGCGTCGCGGCCGCCGTGGCCTTTGCCTTGATCCAGCTGAGCGGTTGCGGCGGCGGCGGTTCCGGCTCGACATCATCGAGCACGCCAGCAGTCACGGCCACCTCGGTGAGCGGCACCGTCGCCACCGGCACCGCCGTCGTGGGCGCGACCGTTACGCTGACCGACGCGACCGGCGCTCAGGCCACGGCAACCACTAACACCCAGGGCGCCTACACGATCTCGGTGAAGGGTATGACCGCGCCGTTCCTGATCGTCGCCACGGATGCCACCGGCGTCTCCGGTCCGCTCGTTTCCGTGCTCGCCAGGCTGCCAAGCGGCACGGCGCCGGCTGTCGTCAACGTCACGACGCTGACCACCGCGATTGCCGCCATGCTGACGGCCTTCGGCAACCCGATCGACCTCGCATCCACCACCGCACTGCCCAAGGTGACCCTGCCGTCCGTGCAGATCGCCACCATCACGCTCGACACGATGCTGGCGAAAATCCTCGCGCAGAACGGCATCCAGACGGCGGGCTTCGATCCCATCGGCATGGCCTTTACGCCGGACCACACCGGCGCCGATGCGGTGATCGACACGGTGTCGCTGGTGTCGGCTGCCAACGGTGGCTTGTTGCTGGTGTCGAATGCTGCGCCGGGCGCGACCGTCGTGCTGAACAATCAGACTGCCCAGTCGGTTACGCTGGCAGCGCCCTCAGCGGCGGCGAATTATCTGGAGCCGCTTGCGTCCCTGCTGACTGCCTGCGCGGCGAGCGGCACGCTCAACACGTCATGCTCGCCGGCAGTCGACGCCACGTTCCTCGAAAACGGTTCATCCGATCTGGCCGTCGGCCACGGTCTGACCGATGCGAGCTTGAGTGGCGCCGTGTTCGGTTCGCCAAAGACGCTTGCGTTCTTCACGCGCAACGGCAAGCAGTTTGCGCTCGTGCAGTTGCCGGTCACACTGGCGAGTGGCGCAGCAGCGGGCGTGCTCTACACCATCGCGCAACAGTTGCCCACACCCGTCACGCTCGCCAACGGCACGCAGCTCGGCTGGGACTTGATCGGCAGTCAGTCGCAATTCGCTGTATCGATCATGTCGCAAATCCAGCGCCGCACCTTCCTCGATACGAAGCTGAACGACGTGAACCGCTACGAGTCGGGTCTCACGATTGCGATTCCGACCGTGTCGAATCCGACGGTATATTCAGCTTCCGTCACGGGACCCGGACTCGCTGCGCCGGTCTGGCTAATGCAGCGAAATGCGCTCGGCAGCAGCACGCTGGGGCTGTCCGATCTGACAATGAGCGCGGCACCGGTCTCGCCCGCTACCACCAGTAGCAACACATCGCTGTATCGCTGGTCATGGCAATCGCTGTCGTCGACCGCGAACTTCACGCCGACGGCTTCGAGCGGCTATTACTCGGCGCAGTCGATCGACGCGAGCACCGTGCCGCTCTACGCGACCTACACCGTGACGTTCTACGACAAAACCGGCGCACAGCTCGGCCAATCGTCGATCATCAATCCGGGCAGCCCGTTGAACGCGGCGGCGGGCAGCACGGTCGCGTGGCCGACGCTGCTGCCGGACTTCGCGACGCAATTCCTGACACCGGGCGGCTCGCTGGCGAGCGCGCAATACGCGATGAGCGTGACGTGGTCGAGCCTCATGAACGGACAGAATCTCGCGTATCCGGTGACGTCTGTGCAGATTCAGGCCTACCCCGGAACGGCCATCGGCTCAACGACGGAAGTGGACGGGTTCTCGACCGGCGCACCGAACAACACCACGTTTGGTCAGTATCAAACGACGGTCTATGCCGGGGTCAATTCCCTGGGCGTGCAGACTTGCACGAACTGTCCGTTCCCGGCGTTGACAGCGGGTGGTTCGCGGCTCGTGCAGTTGAGTGGTGGGCGCAATGGGACCGCGTACTTCGATATTACGAAGTACAACGACTAGATTGGAGCAAGCCAGAATAGCTGCGCTATACTCGCTCCATGAATACGAACCCGACCTCGCTGAATCTGCATCGTTGGTGGCACGCCTGACCTGAGCGGCCCGATTCTCTTCGTACATCGAAAACGTGATGCCGCCAGTCCTGGCGGCATTTTTTGTTTCTGCATGCCGACGACTGGTGGTGTTGCAAACACGGATAATTGACCATGTCGCACGCAACCGAATCTGAAAAGCAACCCGTCATCCTCACCGGTGACCGCACCACCGGCCCGCTTCACCTGGGCCACTACATCGGCTCGTTGCGCTCGCGCGTGCAACTCCAGCACGAAGCGCAGCAATTCCTCCTGCTTGCCGATGCGCAGGCCATGACCGACAACGTCGGCCGGCACCAGAAAGTCACTGAAAACGTCATCGAGGTGGCGCTCGACTACCTCGCGGTCGGCATCGACCCGGCGAAATCGACCATCTTTATCCAGTCGCAGGTGCCGGAGCTGGCGGAACTGTCGCAGTATCTGCTCAACCTTGTGACGGTCGCGCGCCTCGAACGCAATCCGACCATCAAGGCGGAAATCGTGCTTCGCGGTTTCGAGCGGGATATCCCCGCCGGCTTCCTGACGTATCCGGTCAGTCAGGCCGCCGACATCACTGCGTTCAAGGCGACCCGCGTACCTGTTGGTGACGACCAGTTGCCGATGATTGAACAAACCAATGAACTGGTGCGCCGTTTCAACAACACGGTCGACAGGCAGGTGCTGGTGGAATGCGAAGCGGTGCTCTCGCACGTGGCGCGGCTGCCGGGCATCGATGGCAAAGCCAAGATGAGCAAGTCACTGGGTAACGCGATTACGCTGGGCGCGAGCCCGGACGAAATCACCAAGGCCGTGAACAACATGTACACCGACCCCAACCATCTCCGCGTCAACGACCCAGGCCAGGTCGAAGGCAACGTTGTGTTCGCGTTCCTCGACGCGTTCGAGCCGGACGTACCGACGGTGGACGAACTCAAAGCGCACTACCGCCGTGGCGGTCTTGGCGACAGCGTGGTCAAGCGTGCGCTGAACGAACGTCTGCAGGCGATGCTCGCACCCATTCGGGAGCGCCGCCGCGAGTTCGAAACTGACCGCGCGGAGGTGCTGAATGTCTTGCGTCGCGGGACCCTGCGCGCGCGGGAAGTAGCAGGTGCGACGGTATCGGAGGTGAAAGGTGCGCTCGGTTTGAACTACTTTGAGAATTGAGTGGCCGACAGTCGTCGGCTCTCATCCTTCGATGTGTTGCCAAGGTGACTCTTTGTCGCTTTGTACGAAACGCGCGAGCCGCCTCTGCACTTCCAGCATTGCGCTGATGGGAGCGTGCTCCAGTTGCCAGTCATGTAGTGCAAGTATGCCCGCCCAGACTGAGGCATACGAATACACCGGTGCGTACACGCATATGACTCAGGACCGGGGTGACCACCTGTCCAAAATCCGGATGGAGGGATGGGAGTCACGGGCGAAGCGCTTCACGGCTGTCGGTGGCGTACGAAACATCGACGCTGGCAAGTGGTTCGAACTTCAGGGCCATCCCGAACATGACCGGGACGCCGAACAGCAGCGGCAGTTCGCGGTTATCGAGGCTCGCTGGTATATCGAGAACAATCTGCCGGTCTCGGCAACTGCAGATTTGCCGCATAGCCTCAAGGCAGAACTCGCGCAGGTGCGCACAGCGCACGCAGGCGCCGCGGCCGCGTTCGCTGTGTCCCATGTCGACGGGAGCGAAGGTTTTTATCTCGTTGAGGTCGAAACTCAGCGTCGAACGGTTCCGTTCCGCAGCCCGTTCGAGCACGTCAAACCGTTGATGAACCTGCAGACGGCTACCGTCGCGGGACCGGCCAATGCCGAGGTCTACACGGATGAGCTGAATCGCATCAAGCTGCATTTCCACTGGGACCGCTTAAACGGTGGAAATGAAACGGCGTCCTGTTGGGTCCGTGTCGCCTACTCCGACACGGGTGGTTCCTATGGTGGTGTTCACGTACCGAGAGTCGGTGAAGAGGAAGTGCAGAAAAAGTAGCAGGCTGGAGCAATCCAGCGACAGTACTGGTGGACACTTACCTCACACGAATTAGCGACGGAAACGATGAATCAGTACGACATGAAGGACGACATCACGCGGCGCAAAGTTTTCTGGTTGCTGCAGAGGCTAACAAGCTTCACCCTTTGGCAGACAAAGCGTGAGGCCTTTGCTGTGTTTGCAGCGGCATATGAAACTGCAGTGAAGACCTGGCCCGCCACTCAGCCGGAGCAGATGCCGGCGGACAACCTGGCGACCATTTATGAGGTTCTGGGCCTTTATGACAAAGGCTTGATTGAACTCGCACGTGGGTACCGGTTTATCTGGAGGGACGGGGAACCATTCAATCGTGCACTCGACAGATATGACCATCTAACGAAGAACTTCTACACGGATTGGGCCTGTTGGGACCGGGGCGCACAGGTAGCACCCTACCCAGCCAAGGTCGACGTGCTCGCAAAATTGATGCGTGCTTCCGAATTTCAGATGGAGCATGCTCCCTTGGAAATCGCGCAGTCCAATGACGACCTTGCCCAACTGCGTTCCGCAGCGCTCCTCCTCGACGTCGACCGATATAGATATCAGTTTTATGAGTTGAGCTACCCGAACTTTCCTGAAACGCTCCCCGAATTGCCGAAGGCACCCGGCCCGATTATATTTTCTGGCCAGGAGGTATCTTGCGACGGTATCTGGGAGCCAGTTATCGTCGAGCAAAGCAAAATGCTTGGAGTTCTTCCCATCGGTGCCAAAACATTCTCAAACAATGGCTGCTTCAACTATCTCGTTGCGAAGACAACTGCTCCAAATCTGAAAGGCTTCGATGCGACCACTTCCCGAGCCACAGTCGACGGCACCGCCTGGCGCCTTTTGTGGGAGGACACGCGATATGAAGACGGGGTCGTTCCGGACGAGTCACAATACTTCCTGGACGCAAGGCCCGAAGAAGCGACCGCCGAACTGGCTGATGCTCCAGATCTCAAGACGGGAGACATCTGTCCAGTTTCCGGAGTGTGGCGGGCGGAAAAATACGACGATTCGTCTATTCAAATAGCTGCAGGAGCGGTGATGCCAGACCTGATGGTCACGGATAACCTGGGTGAGAAGAAAATGCATTGGGTGACCTGGCACCTGGTCAAGAGAACGTGACAATATCCTGGTGGTTTTCTCGAAGCTTCGCTCCTGACGCCGCGCATCGCGGCCGCACCTATGCGACGTGTGTCCACGAGGCCATCTTGCCAGAGAAACGGACTAGCCAACTACAAATCCTTTGCGCATCTGTGTTGTTCTCATAGGCTTTTAGGTTGTTCTCATAGGCTTTTAGGATTTGCGCAAAGAAACGTCGTATCCCATTTCGGTGCTGACTCTGCTATTCGTTTATTCGGTAGAGTCGGCCTCGGCCCACGCCTTGAAACAATTCAGCCGTGCGCGTGTCTGTCTCTGATACCAGAGGCCGGCAATCGGTTCCATCACCCAGCGAAGCCAAATCGGCGACGTCCTGAAGTTGTATGTGAACGTTACACGGCAGTGCATGGGAGATATCTGCCGGAATTTCCATCCCCCGCTGAAGCGGGCCAGCAGACGTGGTCCTTCAATCATCGAGACCGCCGCCACGTGCGGTGGCTGGAACGACACATAGCGCGACACCATAACCAGGCCACCGGCACTTTCGATGTATTCCTCGACACCGACCGCAGGCACCGCCGCCCCATTGAGTAATTCAGAGCGAGATGCAAACGGGTCCCACTCTCGTCGGCGGGAGTAGTCCTGAGAGAGCGCGAAGAGCCAATCGGCGCTTCCTGACACCACTGTGCTGACGGAAAATTTCATTGCAAAAGCGACCGGGCCTGTTCAAGAAGCGCGTGCGACGCCAGAAATTCGTTACGCCCCGCCATGGTAAGCGCGGCCTGCGCAGTAAGAGCGAACAGCTCGTCATTCGACACCACGACCGCCTCCAAACCGAAACCAACCTGGTCGTATCGGCGAAAGAACGCGAGCATTTCGAACGCATCGAACCGGCGGTCCTGCGGACCGGCCTTGGCCAGAAGCTCGGCGGCGGCGGCCAGTTGTCGAGTGGCCACAAGAAAATCAGAGGGCGCCATGACATCAACCTCCTTATAAATCGTCGTCGCCGAATGTTTCTGGAGTTTAGCGCAGGTCTTTGACAGCGCCAGAGACGCGGAGCGCGGGCGCTAAAGGCATGCGGTTCGGCCGGTTGACGATGCTCGATGCTCGCGCACGACAGGCGGTCGAAGTCTCATATTGGTAGTTAACATATGTTGTTGATAATTTTTATGTGGCAACATATGTATCAGGCGGGGCGTCGATTCGATCTATAGTTCTGCTGAAACCGATAGGAGATTGTCATGAAATACGCGTCGCTACTGGCTCTCGCAGCTTTTGCGATTTTTTCGCAAGCCGTCCCGGCCCAGGATGCACAACCGACCTTGGCGAAGGTTCAGAGCGTGAACCTGATTGCAATCGGTCACAGGGAGACGTCTGTGCCGTTCTCCTATGTCGATGCCAATAACCAGGTCATCGGGTTCTCGCAAGACTTGTGCAACAAGATTATCGACGCGGTCAAGGCAAAGACGGGACACCCAGACCTACGCGTCCGCTTCATACCTGTCACCTCGCAAAACCGGATTCCGCTGGTTCAGAACGGAACCGTCGACCTTGAGTGCGGCGTCACCACCAACCTGACTTCACGGCAAAATCAGGTCACGTTTTCCGATACGTTCTTTGTTGCCACGACACGACTGCTGACGCGCAAAGACTCCGGAATCGAGGATTTCTCCGACCTTGCCGGAAAAACCGTGGTGACCAATCAGGGCACAACGTCTGAACGCCTCCTCAGGAAAATGAACGAGGAGAAGAAGATGAACATGCAGATCATTAGCGCGAAAGACTACGGTGAAGGCCGTGTCACGCTCGAAACGGGACGCGCCGTCGCCTACATGATGGACGACGTTCTGCTTGCCGGTGCACGTTCGCTGACCGCCCAGCCGGCCGACTGGGTTATCGTGGGGACGCCTCAATCCTCGGAAGCGTACGGTTTCATGCTTCGCAAGAATGACCCCGAGTTCAAAAAGCTGGTTGACGACGCAATGACTGCCGCGATGAAGAGCGGCGAGATCAAAACCATGTACGACAAGTGGTTTATGAAGCCGGTGCCGCCGAAAAACATCAACTTCGATTTCCCGATGAGTGACGCGATGCACAAGCTCTATGCGTCACCGAACGACAAGGCTTTCGATTAAGGAAATGAACGCTGAAATAGCAAAACGCCCCATGCGGGGCGTTTTCGTTTCAGCGTGCTCGCGTAGATTTGCGCGTTCTCGGCCTAAAAAACAGACGTGGGTTTTAAACCACCGCTTCGACGATCGCTTTCGTGTGGGCAGATCTCATCAGTCCCTCGATCATCTTCGCTTCCGCGCTCGCGATCTCGCTCAACGACGCGACGGACAGTTGCCCGTCCAGAATCGCCAGCCCTGTGCAAAGGCGGGCGTATTCGCTGTCATCGAGAATCCAGGCGCCGTCGTGATGCTCACGCGCGTCGAGCTGCACCATCGCCGCATGAGCGCTTTCGATATCGGCAATAACGTCTTCGCCAAGACCAAGACGCGCCAACTCCTGCGACACCAGCAGATGCCGGCTCAGGGTCAGGTGCAAATCCCGCGAGCCCTGGCCGCGCCGGAATGCATCGAGGGCGGTGTAGCACTGCAGGAGCATGGCTGCGGTGACCGGCTCGTGGGCGGTACGGCTAAAGGTCAGCGCCCGCAATAGCGGGGACATGGCCGGCTGGGTGTGCTTGCGGACTCGCGATTTACTGGACATATCGATTCAACCTCCTTCGCTAACTCTCGGCTTTGCCGCCGAATGCTGTGCTCTCCGGTGGCAAACGCCGCCGATGTGCCGGCGGCTTGACAGGCCCCTAACGTGAGTCTGTATAACCATCATGGCAAGCAACTATTAAGACAGACTTAAACAAACCAAAATCTCGATTGCGTGGCATCTCGCCATGCCCGAGCAGATTTTCCGCTACGGTGCACCCGACATGCAACGCTGCCATATAAGTTCGGACCGGCTAAATACAAGTCGCATTGGCCGCACTAACGAAAAAAAACCCCGTTCCCGCGAGGGAACAGGGTCAGACAGGATGGAAGAGCCGTACAGGCGCGTGGATGCTTGCCGGCCTTATAACCATCACAAACTAATAAAGCTGTTGCTACCTGAACTGCTACTGCGTTACAGCTCGGCCCCTCGTATTCAACCTCACCTCGCTGCAACCCCCTGCTGATTCGCGCGCATAGTTGCTTTGATTGCGCGCTGCTGCATTGCTTCGACTTCCTACTGCTTTACTGCCCTGCCACGTCAGACAACCGCGGCAAACTGCCATCAACGGTACGGTTCAAAACAACGCGGGGGAAGACCGCGTCGATGGGCGCGGTGACTTGTCGCTCCATGGAAAACAGTTTATGTGAGCACGCCCGAGTGCAATTGCGCGAAAGGAGGGGAATTGGCAGGCTAGTTCGCTGAATCGGCGCAGCGGGGCGATTTCGTCAGATGTGAGCCAGAAAAAAGACGCGTACGGCGACACATCATCCGGCCCGATTACTCCAACTGCCAGCACCCGCGCGTGCGTCGGGCGATGAAGTTGAGCGGCCGGTACATAGGGGCGTGGGAAGCGTGGTAAAAAAACGCTGCAGGCGCGACAATTCACGACCATTCTTACTAGCCACCCGCACACTGGAAACGTTACCAGCATGTCTGCTCAAGAACCTTCGCTCACCCTGCGTCCGGCGCTAGCGGCGGACGAGCCCTTTCTGTTCGACTTGCGCAAGGCCACCATGACGGAGCACCTGACGCGTGCCGGCGAACCCGCTGACGATGCCGGACATCGCGCGCGTCTGCTGCACCGTTACGACGCGGCACAGGTGATTTGCATCGACGGTGCGCCAGCCGGTTTGCTGAAAGCGCATCGTACCGAGAGCGAATGGGTCGTCGTGCAATTGCAGATCGCGCCGGCGCATCAAGGGCGCGGTATCGGCGCGGGGGCGCTGCGGACGGTCTTGCTGGCCGCACAGGGCGACGCGTTGCCAGTTTCGCTCAAGGTGCTCAAAGGCAATCCCGCAAGGCGCCTGTACGAACGCCTCGGCTTCGAGATCGTCGGCGAAGATGAAATACAGTTCCACATGAGACGCGCGCCGAGCGCGTCGGCGGAAACTCAAGCAGAATGAGTGTCTGATAACCGCTTATACAGAGCGACACGCAATGGACCCTGTTATGACCTTTCGCGACACCTCGGCGATCGAAAGCTGGCACGCTCACGTTTATTTCGATTCAGGCAGCCGCGACGCCGCGTGGTCCTTTCGCGAGCAAATCGAGGCGCACTGGAACGGCAAGCTGCAAATGGGCCGCTTTCACGAGCGCCCCGTCGGGCCGCATCCGATGTGGTCGTATCAGCTCGCATTCACGCAGGAGCAGTTCGCCGAACTGGTCGGCTGGCTCACGCTGAATCACGACGCACTCGATATTTTTCTGCATCCGAATACCGGCGATGCCTTGCGCGACCACCGTGATGCAGCGGTGTGGATCGGTCACTCGCACGAGCTGGTGCTGAGCGCCTTGAACTGACCCATACCGGCGCGCGGCCGCGTGCCCGGTCAGATATTCGAATACGAACTACACCAGCCGCGCGCGGCGACCTGCTTGTCGCCGAACAGCGTGCAGCCGCCGTAGGCGTCGGTGGTCTTACCCTGGAACAGCGAGCAGTTGCCGCAGGTTTGTCCGGCGGCGTAGTCGGGGAATTTCGCCTTGTCGACCCTGGATGCGTCCTCTGTGTAGCCAACGGCTTGCGCCTTCGGATCGGCTTCGCTCAGTTTGTTTGCGGTGTCGTCGGCGAACGCGACGCGAGACAGCAGGAGCGATGAGCTCACACCCACGCTCAGCATCAGGAAATTGCGGCGCGAAGTTTTCATGGTGGTCCGATGGGGAGAAGTGACGCTCGTCAATCGAGAAACTGCGTGAACCGTTCAACTGGTTCCCGGTTGGTCCGCAGCGTATTGACCTGTGCGTTTTCGTCGGCAAAACCGAGCGACATGCCGCACACCAGTTGCTCCTCGGCCGGCAGTCCGAGATGCTCGGCAATCACCCGATGAAACGGCGTGAACGCAGCCTGCGGACAGGTGTCGAGGCCACGGCCGCGCGCCGCCGTCATGATCGCTTGCAGGAACATGCCGTAGTCGAGCCAGCTGCCGCGCTCCATCACCCGTTCGATCGTGAAGAACAAGCCGACCGGTGCGCCGAAGAACCGGTAGTTCTGCGCATGCTGTTCGTGCATGCGCGCCTTGTCGCCTTTCTGGATGCCCAACAGGCCGTACAGATCCCAGCCGATCTTGCGGCGGCGGTCGATATAGGGCGACACCCATTCATGCGGGTAGTAGCGATATTCTTCCTGATACAGCGCGTCGCGCTGAGGATCGTCATACGCTGCGACCAAAGCCTGCGACAGGCGCGCCAGCGACTCACCCGTCACCACGTACACTTTCCACGGCTGGGTATTGGTGCCGGAGGGCGCCCGGCTGGCGGCTTCGAGAATCGCTTCGATATCGGTGCGCGCAACCGGCGTGGGCAGAAAGGCGCGGATCGAACGCCGCGACATCAGTGCGGCGTCGACTTGGTTGGCAGGTGTGGTCATCAGCGGAATCCCGGCAGGGCCAACAGTTTGGCGGTCTGCGAAGATTCTAGCGCGAGCAGCGGGTTTTCCGCTTGCAGGCTTGCAGCACGTTTTTAAATCAACCCCATGCAGACGGCGGCGACGATTGATCCCATCACCAGCACTGCGCCAACCGTTTTGCGTTTGTTCAGCTCTGTCCAAAGCAGGACACCTGTAAGTGACAGCAGAATGATGCTGCCCGCCAGGGTATCGATCAGCAGCACCCAGCCGACGCTCAAGCCGACGCCCTTGTGCAGATTCGTCAGCGTCGCGAGAAACGAGTTTTCGCTGCGCTTGACGGTCACGTAACCGTTGCCGACCCAATACTCGGCCGACGTGTTTTCATGCGGCGACGCGAAGCTGAGCTGCCAGTGCTCGGGTTGGATCACGCTGCGTTCGCCCCACGCGACCGGATGGGCGGGCTCTTTCTGTGCGCGTCCAGGGTTGCCGGTCAGGTTGAGTTCATGTTTGAGCCACTTGCCAAGTTCACGCGGCGTCTGCGGCGCCGGTTGCGGCAGCGGCACCTGCACGACCGACACCTGCGGCTCGCCGGTCGACACTTTGAGTGGCCCGCCCCGATGATTCAGGAAAAAGCCCGTGGTGCCGAACAGCAAACCCAACGCCGCGCCCCACAAGCCGATCCAGCCATGTACTTTGCGCAGCCATTTGACGAAGGTCGCGCGGCGCGAGCGCTGCTGCCGTGCTTTCAGTTCGCCGCGGCCTGGCCGCCGCGGTTCGCTCGCCGCGACGTCGACGACCTCGGCGGGTTGGAATTCAATAACCTCGGGTACGCTCACGTTTCGCTCCAGGTACGCAACAGGTTGTGATAGCAGCCGACCAGACTGCGGCGCGCAGCATCGTCGGCATGCGTGGCGTTCAAACGTTGAATCGCCGTGTCCATATCGAATAGCAAAGCGCGCTGCGTGTCGCTGCGCACGAGGCTTTGCACCCAGAAGAAACTGGCAAGACGGGCGCCGCGTGTGACCGGCGTGACCTGATGCAAACTGGTGGCCGGATAGACGATCATGTCGCCCGCCGGCAGCTTGACCTGCTGTACGCCGTAGGTGTCTTCGACAACGAGTTCGCCACCGTCGTATTCGCCCGGCTCGGAAATGAACAGCGTCACCGAGACATCCGTGCGCAGCTTCACGCCGTTGGGCAGCACACGCACCGCACCGTCGACGTGACTGCCGAACTCCATGCCGCCTTCGTAACGATTGAAGAGCGGTGGGTACACCTGATTCGGCAACACCGCGCTGATGAATAACGGGTTGCGCTCGATCGACGCGAGGATCACGTCGCCGATCTCTCGCGCGAGCGGCGAATGCTCGGCGATCTGCTGATTGCGCTTGACCGGCGCGCCCTGGTAACCAGCGGTCGCCCGGCCATCGACCCATGCGTCGCCGGCGCTGTCGAGCCGCTCGCGCACGAAGCGCAACTGCTCGGCGTTCAGTACATTTGGAATGTGCAGCAGCATGTTGGGTTTCCTTTGCGTGCTTCCTGTGCGCGGCGTCCGGTCGAACGCGACATCAGAAGCGGTAGTCGAGTGTCGCCAGCAGCGTGCGTCCAATGCCCGGCACTGAACGGCCACCATCCGAGGGAATCAGCGCGTCGTAATACTGCTTGTTGGTGAGGTTCAGCAGATTCAGACGGACGTCGTATTGCTTCGCGTGATACGCGGCAGTCGCGTCCCAGCGGGTGTAGCCCGGCACCTGCACGTAGTTCGTATTCGACGCGTAGCGCGGTGACATATAGGTCGGGCCGCCGCCGATTTCCCAGTGCGGTGTGATCGCGTAGGTGGTCCAGAGCGTCAGCGTGTTGCGCGGCGTGTTGGCCGGCACGTGCCCTTGGGTTCCGTCGAGCGCCTTCAGGATGACGGCGTCCATATACGTATAGCCGCCGAACACCTGCCACTTGTCGGTGATGTGTCCGGTGACACCCGCCTGGAATCCGTCGACGCGCACGTCGCCGTCGAGTTCATATTCGGTCGGCGAAACTTGCGTGCGGGCGTTGGTCATCTCCTCGCGGAAGAACGCGGAGTTTACCGAAATATTGCCGCCCAACAGGTCCCACTTGCCGCCTACTTCATACGACCGGGTCGACTCCGGTGCGAGGTTCTGCGTCAGGTTGGTCACCGTCAACGCCTCAAGCGAAGGATCAAACGAGGTGCCATACGACACGTAGTACGACTGCCAGTCGGTCGGCTGGTAAATCACGCCGGCGCGCACACTGGTAAAGAAGTTGGTTTGACTCGCGTAATTCGGCAGGGTGATCGAGTTGTGGATCTGCGCCTGGAAGCGGTCCCAACGCAAACCGCCGATCACCTTCCAGTGTTGACCGAGCGATACGGTGTCGTTGAGGTAGGCCGCGATTTCATTCGACCCGGAATCGGCGTAATTGCCGACTGTCGTAGTCACACCCGCGGGCGACGACAGATACGCCGGATTCACCATCGATACAACCGGCAAATTGTTGCGCGTGTACGCCTGGTTCGAATAACTGTCGTGGCCGAGTTCGATGCCGGCGATCAGGTCATGCTTGACCGGGCCGGTGTCGAACTTGTATTCGAGCATCGTGTCGTTGTACAGCGAATGGTTTTCGATGACACGGTCGTGGCTCTGCAACTTGATAAACAGTTGCGACGGCGACAGCGTCGTGTAATTGCCGTTAGTGAGCGCCGTGCTGCTGGCCAGCGGGCCCGTCAACACGGACTGCGGCGCGGTTTCGCGCGCGTCGGTCAGTGAATGCGAAAACTGCGTCTGGTTGCTCAGCGTGAGACTGTCGGAGAACTTGTGCTTGATCGCGGCGGTGAAGGTTTGCACGTCCTGGATCGTGCGGTCAGTGGTCAGACCGTAAAAGGTGTTCTTGGGCACGGGCGAAGGATGCCCGTTCAACGCCTGCACGCCGTAGTCGGGCATGTCGTAGTTGTGCTGGATCAGCGCGGAGATCGTCACTTCGGTCGGCGTGCCGATGCCGAAGCGCACTTCCGGTGCGATGCCGTAGTCCTTGTTCTTCATCACATCGCGCGTCGAACCCAGACTTTGGCCGAATGCGTTCAGGCGAATCGCCGAGGTATCCGTCAGCTTATGGTTCACGTCGACAGTGGTGCGATAGCGATCGTCGGTACCCACCATGGTCGTGACTTCCGCTGAATCTTTCAGGTTCGCTTTCTTGCTCACCTGGTTGATCACGCCGCCAGTCGAGCCACGGCCGAACAACATCGACGACGGGCCGTACAGCACTTCGAGTTCCTCGAGGTCGAAGGTATCGCGATAGTACTGATTGCGATCGCGGAAGCCGTCCAGATAGATGTCATTCTGTGCGGTAAAGCCGCGCAGGTTGATGTTGTTGCCGATCTGACCGCCTTCGGCCGCGCCGATCGTCACGCCCGGCGCATTGCGCAACGCGTCCTGGAACGACGTGGCGCCTTGTGAGGCCAGCACGGATTTGTTGATAACGGTGACGGTCTGCGGAATGTCGCGCAACGCCGTGGGCGTCTTCGCGCCGACGCTCGAGCGTTCCGCCTGGAAATCCTGTTGTTCGGCTTGCCCCGCGACGCCGATGGTCGGCAAGGTCGCGTTATCGGTTGCTGCGCTCGGCGCCGCGTTTTGAGCCGACGGCTGCGACGCGGTTTGCGGAGCGGTCTGCGCTACGGCGGGCGTGGCGAATGGAACGGCAAAAGCTAACGCTAACGCAGTCGCAAGCGGCGTGTGATTGAACATGGGAAATCCCGTCGGAAGTGCGCTTGCCAGCTCCGCATGCTCGACATGGGATCAATGACAAAGTCGCAATTTGGCTGGCTGCCTGTCTCCTGCTCGAAGCGAAGACGACGGGATGGCTGGCTGGTGGTTAAATGAGAATCGCTATCATTCCACATGCATAAAGACGCATCAATCGCGCTAAACCTTACCGGGCGTAATCGGATTATTTCCGTTTTTTACTAACGTATGGGATATGTAATTTTCAATGCCTCGTCATGAGTTATGTATTACGTATCTGTAATATTCAGTGGCCCACTACAAGACGGTTTTAGCTATTCGTTAGATGAATATGTAAGCGGGCGTATATCAGGGATAAGCGCGTCAACTTCTGCCAATTGATGACGGAGCCGACGCCACGCCCCAAGTAATGTGCCTCAGCGGCAAGGGCGTTTCCACTCGCGCCGATAAATTGAACAGCACGACAAACTTTCTAAATCCTGACGATTTGTCAAACCAGAAAGCGTCGGCGGCCGAACACGAAATCGCCACACCGTTTATCCTTTTTGCAACACCGCATACCGCAACTGTTCCGCCCATCTTCGGAGTTGACCATGCAATACCGCAAATTCGGCCGCACCGGCCTGACCGTTTCGCGCCTGTGTCTTGGGACGATGACCTTCGGCCTGCAGACTGAAGAAGACGTTTCGCATCGCATTCTCGATACGGCAGCGGACGCCGGCGTGAATTTCATCGATACCGCCAATGTTTATCCGCTCGGTGGCGGCGAGAGTATTGCCGGCCGCACGGAGGAGATCGTCGGACGGTGGCTGAAGGGCAAACGCGACCGCTTCATTCTGGCGACGAAGGCCGTGGGCAAGATGGGGCCGGCAGCATGGGATCAAGGCGCATCGCGCAAGCATCTACTGGATGCGGTCGATGCATCGCTAAGGCGGCTCGGCACGGATTACGTGGACCTGTACCAACTCCATTCCGACGATGCGAATACCCCGCTCGATGAGACGCTAGAGGCGCTGGACGCGATCGTACGATCCGGGAAGGCACGCTATATCGGCGTGTCGAATTTCCTCGCCTATCGGCTGGCGCGGGCGTTGGGTCGCGCTGACGTTTTGCGCGTGTCGCGGTTCGTATCCGTGCAGCCGCGCTACAACTTGTTGTTCAGGCAGATCGAGAGGGAATTGTTGCCCTTGGCGGCCGAAGAGCATTTAGCCGTGATGCCTTATAACCCGCTGGCAGGTGGCTTGCTGACGGGTAAGCATCGGATGGATGCCGCGCCGGCGTCCGGGCGGTTTACCGATGTCGTCGGGAAGGCCGGGGCGATGTACCAGGAGCGGTACTGGCATAAGCGCGAATTCGAAACGATCGAGAAGCTGAAGGCGATCGCTGCGCCGACCGGCGAGTCTTTGACTCGGGTTTCTCTTGCGTGGGTGTTGGCTAATCCGCTGATTACGTCGGCGATTATCGGCGCCAGTCGCGCAGAGCAGTTGAGCGATACGCTCGCGGCTTCGGAGCTTGTGCTCGATGCGCAAGTCAAGGCGCAGCTTGATGAAGTGAGTTTTGAATATCGATGGGGTGACGCGGCCAGATAATGTGCAGCACTTCGAGTGCCGCCTTCGAGTGTTGCCTTTGACGGCGGCTGCATTTACCCGGCCGCCGCCGCAAAGGCAGAAAATCTCACCGCCCATATCGAAGCACCGTACTGGTGGCAGCCAGCACATGATCCTTCATCGCTGCCAGCAACGCGTCCCGTGTCAGTCCTGCCGGCAATGCGTCGGGCAATAAATCAAGCGCATAAACCTGCGCGACATAATGATGCGGAACCTCGCCGACCGGTGGACACGGCCCGTAATATCCGGGGCCGCCAGTCCGGTTCGTTCCCGCCACGCTACCGGCTGGCGGCGCGGCACCGGCACCCAGCCCGGTGGCCGAAGGCGCGACGCCATATAGCACCCAGTGCACGATTCCCAATCCCTTGGCGCCGTCCGGATCGAAAATAGTAATCGCATAACTCTTCGTGCCGGCAGGCGTATTTCGCCATTGCAGAGCGGGCGACACATTCCCGCCACCACAATTATTCGCGCTCGCCGCGTGGCTCGAATCCAGCGTGCCGCCGTCGGCCAATCCCGGCGACGACAGCGCGAATGCATCCGCCGCGCGGGCAGCGGTCGCAGAAAAAATCAGCACAGCACACAAGCCGGAAAATAACAGGCGTCGTGCAACGCCAGTGTTTTCGCTTCGAATCATCGTAGGTCGTCCCCGGTAAAAGTTAGCCAACCTGAAAAGGGCCGTAGCGCAGCAAAGGCGCGCCACGACCATTGATGCCAAACGTATTGACCGAGTGCTTTATTCCGCCGACGCGCAACGAATCCGTCAGCCAATCCCCTATCACTTGAACGGGCCGGTCCGCTTATTGGCTTCCGGCAACTGCCGCGTCTCACGCAAAGACTTCGGATGCCACAGGCGTGCGCCACCTTCGATCCCTGCATCGTTCGATACCGTCGCGACGTTCGCGGGCAACTTGATCGTCAGCCGCGCCGCGTTGCCACCGCCAATCCACAGCTTGTCGTAGTTCACCAGCGAATCAAGAATCTCGATCACTTTCTGGACCCGGCGATTCCAGCGCTTATTTCCTGCCTTGTCGCGTGCCGCGTCGCCAATGTACTCGTCGTATGCCACGCCCTTCTTGCTGACCGGATGATGCGCAAGCTCGAGATGAGGCATCAACTCGCCATCGCGGAACAGCGCCGTGCCCGCGCCCGTGCCGAGCGTCAGCACGAGCTCGATCCCATGACCTTCGATTGCGGCAAAGCCCTGCATCTCCGCGTCGTTGATCATTCGCACCGGCAGACCGCCGAGGCGCTGCGCCAGTGAATCCGCTAGCGGAATGTCGTGCCAGCCTTCAACGCCAAAGTGCGGCGCCGTCAGTATGCGGTTGTTGCGCACCACGCCAGGAAAACCAATCGACATCAGCGTGGGCGGCTCCTTTTCGACAAGCGGCTCGACCAGCTTCACCAATGCATCCACCAGTTGATCCGGTGTGCACGGATGCGGCGTCGCCACGCGCAAACGCTCGGTTTTCATCTGCCCGTCTGCATCGATGATTGCGGCTTTCAAGCCAGTGCCGCCGACATCGATCGCCAGAATCCGCTCGGTACTGCTTTTTACTTTCGTCTTACGTGTGGCCACGGTGTCCCCCGATTGTGTTGGTGCATCTCATGGAGTTACTTCTTTTCGATGGCATTCTTTTGCAAAGGCCGCCACGCGTGGCCGTTGCGTGCGAGCAGCGCATCCGCTTCCGCAGGGCCTTCGCTGCCGGCGGCGTAGCCGCGTACCGGCATCGCGCCACCGGTCTTCGGGTGCAGCACGTCGTCTACCGCGGCCCAGCTCGTTTCAATGCTGTCGGCCCGCTGGAACAGTGTCTCGTCACCGAGCATGCAGTCGTACAGCAAAGTCTCGTAGCCAACGTTGGCCTGTTCCGCGAAGAAGTCCGCATAGTCGAACGACGATTGCACCGCGCCGATCTGCATCACCGGCCCCGGTGTTTTTACATTGAAGTCGAAACTCGTGCCATGCGCGGGATCGATACGCAAGGTCAGCACATTGGGCGTCAGCGCGTCGACGGGCGTATCGCGAAACAGACGGAACGGCACCGGCTTCAGTTGCACCGAGATTTCCGTGCGGCGCGCAGCGAGCCGCTTACCGGTGCGCAGATAGAACGGCACGCCCGCCCACCGCCAGTTCTCGACATATACGCGTGCAGCGGCGTAGGTTTCGGTCGTGCTGCCTGGTGCGACGTCCGGTTCCTCGCGATAACCGACGCCCGCCGGACCCTTTTCGTATTGACCGAAGACGACGTCGTCGGCAGTCAGCGGCTGGATCGCGTCGAAGATTTCAGCCTTTTTGTCGCGCACGGCTTCGGCATCGAACGAATTGGGCGGCTCCATCGCGACCATGCCGAGCAACTGGAACAGGTGGTTCGGCAGCATGTCGCGGAACGCGCCGGTCTGCTCGTAGAACTTGCCGCGCCCCTCGACGCCGATCGTTTCGGCCGCGGTGATCTGCACGCTATCGATATATTCGCGCCGCCAGATCGGTTCGAACAAGGCATTCGCGAAACGCACCGCGAGAATGCTCTGCACGGTGTCCTTACCGAGGAAGTGATCGATGCGATACACCTGCGACTCGTCCGCGTACGACAGAATGTGCGCGTTCAGATCGCGCGCCGACGCGAGATCGGTGCCGAACGGCTTCTCGATCACGATGCGGCGAAAGCCGCCGCTGCCGCCCTCGCCTTCTTTCAGCAAACCCGCCTTGCCGAGATGCTCAACGATCGGTTTGAAAAAATGCGAACTGACCGCCAGATAAAAAATGACGTTGCCGCCCGGCGATTGATCGAGCTTTTGCTTGAGCTTCGTGAAGGTGTCGTCGGTTTCGAACTCGCCGGCCATATATTCGAGCCGCTGTGCGACCCAGTCCCACGCTTTGTCGTCGAGCTTGCCGGCGTGGAAGGTGCTGGCTTTGTCGGCGGCGAACTGTTGCAGCGACTTGTGCAAGTCGTCACGCCATTCGCTCGTCTCGCGCTCGCCGTGATTCACGCCGACGATCTTCATGCCACCGTCGAGCAGGCCATCCACGGCAAGGTTGTAGAGCGCCGGCATCAGCAGCCGTTTAGTCAGGTCGCCACCCGCACCGAAGATCACCAGTGTGCACGGCGGCGCAGGCCGCTTGCCGGCCGGCGACGGCGGCGCATCATGCGGGCTCGCGCTGACTTTGCAACTGGGTTCGCGGGTGGTGGAAGTTGGGGTGTTCGGAGTAGTCGACATGGGATTCGCTTAAGAAGCCAATGGAACGGACGTGGCGGTACATGAAAGACCACGCTTGAACCCACACAGTTCAAAAACAAGCACTAAACCTGGCCGCCCCGCGCGCCGTAGGGCTTATGTAACCTCGCGCGGTTGGGTCGCTACTCGCTACCTGGTCACCGCTCGCTACTTGGTCACCGCCGGTGCAGGTTCAGGCGTGGATCCGGGCGGGCATGCGGGCGCTGGCGCGGAAGTCGACGCGGGCATAGGCGCCCGGTCCGGCTCGCCTGCCAGCGGCACATTACCGGACGCGGCCATCGCCCTCGGTTGGAGGAGCAACGCCACCAGCCCGGTCCAGCCGGTTTGATGCGACGCGCCCACGCCACGCCCGTTGTCGCCATGAAAATACTCATGAAACAGCACGAGATCGCGCGAACGCGGGTCGGCCTGCAATAGCGGATACGCACCCATCACCGGACGTTCGCCGTTTTTGTCCTTCAGGAACAGGGTGGTTGCCCGGCGCGCCAGGTCGTCGCCGATTTCGCTGAGCGACAACTTCTGCCCTGAGCCGGTCGGATATTCGACGCGGAAATCGTCGCCGTAATAGCGATGAAATTCGTACAACGATTCGATCAGCAGATAGTTCACCGGCATCCACACCGGACCGCGCCAGTTCGAATTGCCGCCGAACACGCGCGTGTCGGATTCGGCCGGCAAATACTTGACGGTAACGCTGGTGTCGTTGTGGTTGAACACGAACGGATTGTCGCGATGGAATCGTGACAGCGCCCGCACGCCGTGATCGGAGAGAAATTCGCTTTCGTCGAGCGCACGGCGCAGCAACGCTTTCATCCGATGCCCACGCAACAGCGAGAGCAGGAGCGCATTGCCCTTGCCGGGCTCATTCCAGCGCGACACCAGCTTCGCCAGATCGGGGCGATGTTCGAGGAACCAGACGAGCCGCTCGCGCAAACCGGGCAAGCTACCATGCAACCGTTCTTCGAGAACGTGCACGGCGAACAGCGGAATCAGGCCGACGATCGAGCGCAGGCGCATCGGAATATTGCTGCCGTCGGGCAGGCGCAGTTTGTCGTAGAAGAACTCGTCTTCCGTGTCCCACAGACCGGTATCGCAATCGTCGTCGCAACTCACCGCCTCGGCGATATACAGGAAGTGCTCGAAAAACTTCACGCCGATATCCACGAACACGTGGTTTGCATACGCGAGTTCGAGCGCGATCCGCATCAGGTCGAGCGCGTACGCGGCCATCCATGCGGTACCGTCGGCCTGATCGATATGACCGCCGGTCGGCAGCGGCGACGAGCGGTCGAAGATGCCGACGTTGTCCAGCCCGAGAAAGCCACCCTGAAAAACGTTGCGGCCGTCGGCATCCTTGCGGTTCACCCACCACGTGAAATTCAGCAACAGCTTGTGGAAGACGAGTTCCAGAAAATCACGATCCGCTTTGCCGGTGAGCGCACGGTCGATTTCATAGACGCGCCACGCGGCCCAGGCATGCACAGGCGGGTTCGCGTCGCCAAGCGCCCATTCATAGGCCGGGAGTTGGCCGTTGGGATGCTGATAGCGGTCCTTCACCAATAGCAGCAATTGACGTTTGGCAAACGTTGGGTCGATCAGCGCGAACGCAGTCGCGTGAAACGCCAGGTCCCACGACGCGTACCACGGGTATTCCCACTTGTCGGGCATCGACACGATGTCCGCGTTGCACAGATGCCGCCACTCCGAATTGCGGCCGCGTTTGCGGGACTCAGGCGGCTTGGGTTGCAGCGGATCGCCTTCGAGCCAGCGCTGCACGTCGTACTGGTAATACTGCTTGGACCACAGCATGCCGGCGAGCGCCTGGCGCTGTACCAGGCGTGCGTCGGGATCGACGATCTCGTGTTGCAGCGCGCCATAGAATTCATCGGCCTCGGCAATACGGTGAGCGAACACCGCCTCGGCGTCGAGTTGCGCGTCATCGGGGCTCGACTGTGGACGCCAGCGCATGTACAGCACAGCGCGGCCCTGCGGGCCGAGTTCTATCGCCGCGTGCGCGGCCGCCTTGGTGCCGGCGTCGCGGCGTACCGCCTGTTCCTCGCCGTGCACGAGGTAATCGTTAAAGCCGTCCTTGAACGGCCCGGTGCCGTCCATGTTGAACAGGCGCTTGACGTTGGTGTCGTTTTCGCAAAATAGCCACGCCATCTGCGGCGCGTCTTTCGACCACGCTGTCACGACGATCGGCTCGTGGCCATGTTGCCGCCCGACCACCTGGGCTTCACCGTTGTGGTCTTTGCTGGCGACGAGCGACGGCTTGTCCTTGTTCTCCTTCCACGACCAGGAATTGCGCGCCCAGATCTGCGGCAGCACATCGAGCGAGGCCGCCTGATCCGCGCGATTCTCGATGGTCACGCGCATCAGGATGTCGTCGGGCGCATGTTTCGCGTATTCGACCTGCACGTCGAAGTAACGCAAATCGTCGAATACGCCGGTGTCGAGGATCTCGTACTCGGGCATGTCGCCGCCACGTCGCGCGTTTTCCTGCACCAGGTCGTCGTATGGAAAGGCGGCATGCGGGTACTTGTAGAGCATCCGCATGTACGAATGTGTAGGTGTACCGTCGACGTAGAAGTACAACTCCTTCACGTCCTCACCATGATTACCCTGCGCGTTGGTGAGGCCGAACAGGCGTTCCTTCAGGATCGCGTCTTTGCGGTTCCACAGCGCGAGCGACACGCACCAGCTGAGTTTGTCGTCGCCGAAACCGGCAATGCCGTCTTCGCCCCAGCGGTAGGCGCGGCTGCGCGCATGGTCGTGCGGGAAGTTGTCCCAGGCCGTGCCGTCCGGGCTGTAATCCTCGCGCACCGTACCCCACTGACGCTCGCTGAGATACGGCCCCCAGCGCTGCCAATGGGCACAATCGGCGGAGTGCAGGCGTGAACCTTCAATAGTGGCGAGCAGATTTGCAGCGCGCAGCGGTGGCATGACTACGTCCTTGCGTCGGGCCTGGCGGCGGGACTCACATCGTAGCGCGGTTTAAGCGGCGACGGACTCCAACCGGGCAAGCAGGTGTTCAATGCGTAGCAACTCCCCCAGCGACCACGCCTGAAACGGCGTACCGGCGGGTGTGTGCGGCGCATCGCCATCGGCGATCTCAGGGAGATGGTCGAGGCCGGCGTGATCGAGATGCGCGTACAGAGGGTCGAGGAAGCGCGTTTTGGCTTGTGCACGGGCATCCGCTTCGGCGCCGTGAACCCGCAGCCATGCTTCGACGAACGGTCCTAACAGCCATGGCCAGACCGTACCCTGATGATAGGCGCCATCGCGCTCCAGCGGCGAACCGCCATAGTGCCCGCGGTAGGCCGGATCAGACGGGGCGAGCGTTCGGAGGCCGAGAGGTGTGAGCAACTGCGCTTCGACCTGATCGACCACTGCGCGCTCCGCCTCGCCTTCGAGTAGCGAAAACGGCAGTCCGCCTACGGCGAAGATCTGATTCGGGCGGATCGAACGGTCCACTTTACCTTTGACGAAATCCACGTCGACGTTGTCGGCAAGCGCTTGCGTCGATGGATCGGTAAAGCGGTCATGAAACGCTTGCAACGCGCGTTCCGCAGGCGGTTGCCACTGCGGATTCCACGTTGCTGCAATGCGCAAAGCGTTGATCCAGAGCGCCTGCACTTCCACAGGCTTGCCGATGCGCGGCGTGACCACCCAGTCGCCGACCTTTGCATCCATCCACGTAAGTTGCACGCCGGGGGTACCGGCGCTCAGGAGGCCATCGTCGGTGGATGCCTTGATATTGAAGCGCGTGCCGTTCGTGTAGCCCGTGAGGATGGTTTCGACTGCCTGCTGCAAGCGTGTTCGGGTGTCGGCCTTCGCGTGGTTCGTCGCCAGATAGTCGTGGACGGCGATGACGAACCATAACGATGCATCGACGGAGTTGTATTCCGGCGTGTCGCCATAGTCGGGGAAACGATTCGGCAGCATGCCTTCGGACAACGTACCCGACCATTCAAGCAGAATCGCTTCGGCTTCGGCGAGGCGGCGCGTGGCGATCAGCAAGCCGCGCATGGCGATGAACGTATCGCGGCCCCAATCGGTGAACCAAGGAAAGCCGGCGAGGATCGTGCGGCCTTCGTTACGTACTGCGACGTAGGCATCGGCGGAACGCTGCAGGCGCGAGCCGAGTGCGCTGCGGCGTTGCTGTTCGATGCGCGCGAGTTCGGTTGCGTGGGCGACGATGGGGTTTGCGCTTGCCGAGTCCATTGCCCGAGCCGTTGCGATGTTCACACCTGCCGGTTTCGTTGCAAGGGCGGCGGTGCCAACTGAGTCCGCTGCATAGGAGGCTGTCTTCGTTCCGGCCGGGTCCCTCGCCGACGCCGACGCTGAGGATGCGATCGACGCACTGAGGATCATCACCGCTTCGCCATCGGCGAGATTGAAGCTAAACACACCGGGCGTGGCGAGGTCTTCGCTGAAATCGAGGCCACGCTCGCGCTCGCGAACGTAGCAGAAGTTCCGATACCAATCAGGTGCGTGCGTGTAGACGCCATTGGTCGCCGCATTGATGACCGGCAAGTCGCCATAGGGCTGCCAGCTCACACAGGCCTGGTCGCCGCTTGTCTGCGCGTTGAAGTTGAACGCGGGGTTTTCGTGGTGCAGCGCGTGATAGTCGCGACCGGAAAGCAAGGGCCTCACCTTCAGGATGAACGCGCCCGCGCCAAATGCCGCTTCTGAACCTTCCAGCCGCCAACGCAGAACCGTTTCGCGCGTCGCCTTGTTCACGAACACATCGGCCGTCAGGGACTTCTGCGCATCGAGTTGGAGGCGCCACGTCGGCCACGGCTCCGTGGTGAACTCGAGAAGACTCGCTGTCAGATCCGGATAGATCACGTCCGGCATGTACTGCTGCATGCTCAATGGATAACGCTTGCCGTCCGCCTCGAGCCAGGCTTCGATGCCGTTGACGAGCACTACACGCCCGCCAGGCGCGCGCGTGGCGGTGAGCAGCAACGCGTGATAGCGGCGCGTGCGCAGCGTGCCGACGGTTCCCGATGCGAAACCGCCAAAGCCGTCTGCTTCGAGCCATTCGTCTTCGAGACGCGTGATGTCGAAAGGTCTTTCGATGCGTGTCATGAACTTACCGCAGTATGCAAAGCCGCAAATCTTTCGGTGTGCCTGGGCTTCAACCGTATGGCACTGACATGACCATTCTCCTGCTTATTGCTTTCCATTTCCTTTCGAATAACTAACATTGCGACGCAAGTTTAAACACTCGCAAACGTTTCACAATTATTTCTTGAAAGGACTGGAGACTGCATCCGCCATCACGAAACTGGATGCGGACATGAGAAGAGATACACGCCTGGCTACCCTCGTTTTTGTTGCACTCGCAACTTTCACGCTAAGCGGCTGTGGCGCGGACGACTCCGCGTCAATATCTCCATCGCCGAGCGCGGCCAATAACGATACCTCGCAAACCCCGGTCATCAAACCCGCGCCCGACATGCTTAACGCATCAACGCCACTCGCAGCTGGCCCTGCCGCAGCGTCCGACGCGATCGCACAAAACATGCAAGCCAGCCTCGCCGCCGACAACCAGCAAATCGCGCCCGTGATGCATTACGCACCGGGCGACAACGCCAATAGCAACTAACTTGATTCCACCGGCGCGCGCGAGGCGCGCTATTCTTTCCCCACCCGCAGAAGGTGATATTCGATGACATCAAATAGCCGTCGCCGTTTCCTGCAGACCGTGGCTTCATCCGCCGGCGCTGCTGCCGCGCTGACCGCACTGCCCGAGTCCATTCGCAATGCGCTTGCCGTGCCCGCGTTTTCGCGCACCGGCACGATCAACGATGTCGAGCACATCGTCGTGTTCATGCAGGAGAACCGTTCGTTCGACCACTACTTCGGCCATCTGCGCGGCGTGCGTGGCTATAACGACCGCTTCCCGATTCCGCTGCCGGGCGGCAAGCCGGTGTGGTATCAACCGTCGAAGGAAGACCCGACCCAGCCGGTGCTGCCGTTCCATCTGAACACGGCGACGACCAGCGCGCAATGCGTCGGCGATCTTGACCATACCTGGTACAAGACCCATGCCGCGATCGACGGCGGCCGCTACGACCAGTGGCCCGCGAACAAGACCGACATGACGATGGGCTATCACCTGCGCAGCGACATTCCGTTCCATTACGCGCTGGCCGATGCATTCACCATCTGCGACGCCTACTTCTGCTCGCTGCCGGGACCGACGCACCCGAACCGTTCGTATCTGATGACCGGCATGGTCGATCCGAGCGGTACGCTGGGTGGTCCGCTGCTCGACAACAACGATTTCGTCGACGGCGACGGTCCGCCGAATTATCAGTTGCTCTCGTGGACCACGTACCCGGAACGTCTGCAAGCTGCGGGGATTTCGTGGCAGGTGTATCAGCAGGGGCTGACCGGCGCCGATCCGTTGAACGGCAACTACGGCACCAACGTCCTGCAGAACTTCACGAACTTCATCAACGCGCAGCCGGGTTCGCCGTTGTACGAGCGCGCGCAAACCGTGCGCACTATCGACGACCTGAAGGCCGACGTGCTGGCCAACAAGTTGCCGCAAGTGTCGTGGTTGTGCCCGCCGGCTGCGTACTCCGAGCACCCGAGCTATACGCCCGCATACGGCGCGGAATACACATCGCAGATTCTCGATGCGTTGACGTCGAATCCTGAAGTGTGGAGCAAGACCGTCCTGTTCATCATGTACGACGAGAACGACGGCTTCTTCGATCACCTCGTGCCGCCGCAACCAGCGACAACGCCGGCGCAAGGCCAGTCGACGGTCAGCACCGACGGCGAAATTCACAATGTGGTGAATCCGGCGCGCGGCGGCAGTTACACCGCGGACGGCTTGCCGTACGGCCTCGGCCCGCGCGTACCGATGACCGTCGTGTCGCCGTGGACCAAGGGCGGTTTCGTGTGCTCACAAGTGTTCGATCACACGTCGGTGATTCGCTTTATCGAAACACGCTTTGGCGTGCATGAGCCGAACATCACGCAATGGCGTCGTGCGGTGTGCGGCGACTTGACCACGGCGTTCGACTTCCGCACGCCGGATTCGAAGGTGCCGCCGCTGCCGGACACGAGCAACTACAAGAGCATCGCCGACAACCAGTGCGCGACGCAGCCGAAACCGACTGTGCCCGCAATACCGGGCGCGATCGATCCGCAGGAAAGCGGTATTCGTTTTGCGCGCGCGTTGCCGTATGAGCTTCATGTGAACGGTCACGCGGATGTGAAGAAGAACACATTCGAGATCGTGCTTGCCGACAGCGGCGATCAGGGTGCGCATTTCTACGTGTACTCGACGAATCGCACGGATGGTCCGTGGCGTTATACCGTCGAGGCGGGTAAGTCACTTCGTGAGACGTTCGATCTGACGTCGACGAACGGCGTGTATGCGTTCGAAGTGTTTGGGCCGAATGGTTTCGTGCGTAAGTTTGCGGGGAATACGCAGCCGGCGAGTGCGCAGACGACGCAGGCTGCGGGTTGGCATGGTCACGATACGCCCGCGCTGCCGGAGATCAAGGTGCAATACGATGTTGCTAACGGGAATGTGTTTTTGAAGTTCAGCAACAAGGGCGGTGGTGTGGCGCGGTTGACGGTGACGGATAACGCGTATGGTGCGCGGACGCGTCCGGTGCTGGTGCCGGCGGAGTCGCATATCGAAGAGGCCTGGGTGCTGGCGTCGAGCCATCACTGGTATGACTTGACGGTGACGAGTAATGATGACGCCAGCTTCTCGCGTCGTTTGGCTGGACACGTTGAGAATGGACGGCCGAGTATTAGTGATCCGGCGGCTGTGGCTCCGGTGTTGGTGGTGAATTAAGGGCTGGCGAAAAGGGATGGGCTTCGGTTGGGCAGCTGCTTTATTTGGGGTGCTTGATCGAAGCTCAGAGGTGCGATGTCGTTGTGCTGAGGGAATGTTGGATCAGCCCTAGGCCGAATGGCCAAAGTTAGATAGTTTGCCTAACAAAATTAATTTTAAGAAAGTGGCGCACTTATAATTTTGGCTGCTGTTGAAGCAATTTCGACGGCCGGGTTTGACAGCCTGAATACTAATTCCCGCGCAACCTTTCCGCAGGCCATGCGCGAGCTTCTGCACGCCTTTCTAATGGGCGGGCCGTGGCGAGGGAACCGCAAGGTTCGCCGGTTTTGGAATTAGCGCCGGCCTGTCAACCTCGTTACATGCCCGCCCACCCGTTCGCAGCGAGTGTCGGGCGATTTCGAGAATCAACCGGAAATCGCGCCATGAGAAAACCCGCTGAAGCTCCATTTATGAACCCTCGTCTTTCGGTGAAACCCGCTGAATATAAGCGACTTGCCGGAGAGGTATTGGAAGCAACCCGCACGTATGTGGAACGGCTTTCATCGCTGGCTATGCTAGCCAGGATGCTGCGCAAAGGTATCGCGATGAACCATTGCGATCGCCGCGACCAGATGTTACTTGCGGAGTTGTTGGAACGGACGGCGCATCAGTACGAAACCGAGGCGAACATCGAGCGAGGAAAGATGTCGGTCGTGATGGCCGATGCGGAAGAAGCGGAATCGAATGCTATGCGCCGCAGGAAAGGGATGGGTGAATCAGTGGCGCCAGCCACGAGAACGCGCAGGAAGGTCGACGCTGGCGTAACAGCACCGGCATGACACGCGGCTGCGCTCTGCACGAACTGACGAATAGCGTTACAGTGAATCTCCGCAACTGCTTACCGATGGAGACGCCATGGAGCGCGAAGCATTCACTGAAAGCCTGACGAAAGATGGATTCCCTGAGGCCGTCGTTGTGACGCGGGAGGCGAACATCGAGATGGATTTGCATGAGCATTCATTCGAAGCGAAAGCGTTGATTCTGGAAGGCGAGTTGCACATACGCGTAGGCGAATCCGAGCAGGCGTATAAAGTCGGCGACGTCTTCCACTTGCCTGCAAACAAACCGCATTCAGAGCGCTACGGGCCGAACGGTGTGACGTATTTGGTGGGAAGGAAGTAGGCCTTCCGAGGCTAACGCCTTGTCGTCAATCATGCTTTCGGCCGCTCCGCTTTTGCGTTAACCAGCCGCCCTTTAAAACTATTTTCTTGAGTCGGCAGCACAGCGACGGGGGACTTACAGCCTCAGCATGCGTGATAGCTCGTTCCTGATAGTCTTCAAATTCCCAGGCGGCGAAGCGGCTGAACTTCAACGCAATAGTCTGCCAATCAGCGCCGCAGCATCGACTGAGGAGTCGCTCGATGCTCGCTCGTATTCGGTCTGCGTTGAATTCGGACACAATAAGCATGTGACGACCCCACGCCGCGAAGTCTTTCTCGTGTTCGACATACGCGGATAGCCACGTCGGCGTACATACGAGTAGCTGGTAGTTATCTGCCGCTTCCGTGCCGGCTGGCCCTATTGAAATACAAAACCACAGACCAAAGTTATCCAACTCTTCGGGCCGACACTCGGCGATATCTGCGTCAAAATCTGAAGAATAGATATTCTTGATTTCCAATTTCATAAAAAATTATTCATGCGTTGAGTAGGGGAAGTTGGCTTTCCTGTATCAACATCGCGCAGAGACTTCTCCACAATGCGCGTCATCAATCACGATAAGACGCAATTGATATCACGAGATCTGTGGATTTGCGTGTAGGAAAAATATGGTTTTTGTCAAAATTCGACAAAAGCATTGAAGGTAGTTCACAGGACTGCGAAAAATGTTTACCTTTCTGACCCCAAACACACGCACTGAATCGATATAGGCGAACCGCACGTTCGTCCGGTCGGTTGCGATGAAAACCGAAAATGAGACGATGGCGGAGCTGCCGAGGCAAGTCGGAATGTACGCAAATCAGAGTAAGGCGATGACCAGACGGCAGTCGTACTTCGTCGACGTGGCGGGCACGGCGAACTCAAAGGACCTGTCGGTTGTGTCATTAGAGGCAACCGAGCGCATGGGCGAGCCGCACCGGATCACGATCATCCTTGCGCACTCGGACAGGTTGTCAAGATCAGACGACCTCAGCAAGGACGCGGTGTTTTCGATCGTCCACGAGGACGCTGCGCCGAGAAAGTACTCCGGCTGCATTATCCGCTTCTCGAAGACCAAGAGAAGGCGTCATTCAGATTCCGAGGGTCTCCAAAGTCTTAATGCTCCAATGCCGGTTCTGCCGCAGAGCGACTTCAAGGCAACGGATTTTTACAGCTTCACACGCTAATAACGATGATTATCAGCCCTCCTTTCCTGCCCGAAGCGGCTCTCGCGTCCAACGATCCGGACGCGATCGATCCGATGATGGATGCGGTCGACAAATTTGAATTGGCCCACGGTATTTATCCCATAGCGTTCGATCGCCGCTGGCATCCCGGCATGCATCTGGCACCGAGATTGCAGAATGAGAAAGTTCGCGCGATTGCGGACGGCGAAGTCGTAGCCTATCGGGTGTGCCAGCACGCCTTCGACAGCGGCGGCGGCGTGCCGGACAGCAATGCCGGCTTTGTGCTGCTCAAACACACGACCGATACAGGCGAAGGACGCAAGCTGACGTTCTATTCGCTCTACATGCATTTGCTGGAACTCGATGGCTATAACGACCATGGTTTTCACACGGACGTGTTGCCGTCGTTCCTGCGAACAGCGTCACCTGGACCCAATATGCATCCGCCGGCTGTCGCTTCAGCTCAGGCCGGCGGCGGTCGAAAGATCTATCGGAAAGATATCCTCGGCCTGGCCGGGCGATGCCACGGCCAGTTGCACCTGCACTTCGAAATCTTCATGACGAAGCCGGATTTCGACGCGTATTTTGGTGCTACCCAACTGGGCCACGAACAGGTCGTCACACCTGCCACGACCGACTACTGGGGCAGCAGTTACTACATCATTCCGCCACAGCAGCAGTTTCTACCACTGCCGCCGGGCACGGACGCGAATAAGAAGCTTCACGGCATCCCCTTCGAGCAACTGGACGCGGGACAAAATACCGACACGCTGTACGTCGAGGTCTGGTTTCACAAAGGGGCAAAGTTCACAAAGGTCTGGCGCGATGCGGGCGGTGGTCGGCTCGAATTGCTAACTGAGCAGCCGCTCCGCGAACCAAACTACGAATACGACCTCTACAAACGTGCAACCGCGCTGTATGCGACCTGTCCGAGCGACGGGTATGAACTGCTGCGCTTCGGACGAATTCTCGGTACACCGACCACGCTGACGGAAGCGGCGCGTACTACCTGGGCGCAGGTTGCCTTTGCTACGGGCCGGAAGGGCTACATCGACATTAACAATCGCACCGTGCTGAAGTTGTCCGATGCGGATTTTCCGTTCTTCAAGGGCTGGAAGAAAATCAGCGAGGGTAACGGACCATTCAATGCAGACGGACTGTGCGATATCGACACCTTGAAGAAAATCCTGAAGGACGCGAAGGAACATGAGACGCCGCACGAAGCAGCGCTGACTGAGGAGTATCAGAAAGAAGATGTGCTCGTTCGCTATGTGAAGACGACCGATGGTGCGCGCGAGCAATTGCGTGGATTCGTATGTGAAGCGCCGAGTGAATGGGACAGCACGCACAACGAGGATCGTTACCGGAAGTTGAAAGACCCGGGTGAGTTCTACGATGGCAACGATGCGGGATACACGAAATTTCTCAACCTGCTGAAGTCATTTCAGTTCTGGGACCACACAGGATTGCCTAGTGGCGAGAAGCTTTGGTTCTTTCATCCGGCTGCGTTTATTCGGCATTTTAGGAGATGTGGGTGGCACAGTCTCCGAGAGCTAACGCAAACGTTGCCACGGCGCTCATCCATCAATGCCGGAGGAACCATTCAATGGTTGGAAGCGGGAAGACGCTGGCAGGGAGGCAACAACGACAGCTATGGCGTTATGCCATCCAACATGCACACGACAATCAATCGCATGTGGGCAAAATACGGGTTTAACACGCCTCAACGGCGAGGTCATTTCCTGGCGCAAATCTTTGTGGAGACGGGAGCCCTTCGGGCGACTGTTGAAATAGGCGGGAACAATGAAATGCGGTATTTCCGCACCATGTACGAAGTGCTAACCCCTCAGGAAGCTGGACAGGATTTCGACCACAACTTCGCCTGGTTGCAGAATATGGGTTTTCTTAAAGGCCGGGACCGTCCAACCTATATTGCACAACATCCCGGCGAGATCACCCAAAAAGCACTTGCGCTCGGAAACACGCAACCTGGAGACGGGCCGAGATTTCGTGGCCGTGGTTTGATCCATCTTACTGGTCGAAGCAGCTATAACGCCTACGGGTGCTATCGCCGTCTCGACTTCATCACGGACCCGGCCCCGCAACAACTCTCCACCGACTCCTCTGCGGCTGCCGACTCAGCAGGGTATTTCTGGGTCAGCAAAGTGATGCAGTCGCCCAATACCGGTGCATTACGTAGTGGCATGAATATCAATCGCCGCACCGACGTCGGCGTTGGTGATATCAACGTTTCAGCAATCACAACCCCAGTAAATGGCGGTAGCACTGGTCTTCTCGAACGCAAGGAATTTTTTCGCTATGTCAACTTCATTTTGGGCGATGCCCCGGATATGCCCGCCGTCCCGACGCTAACGAGACAGAAGGAAGAATGATTGCGATGAGATTTCACCCAACACTTAGACACTGGGCCTTGGCGGCGCTTCTCGCCATCCCCACCGGCGCATCGTCTATGCCCTCCGCATTCCCGGACGGCGCTACGCCGCCAATGAAGCCATTGGCGAGCAGTAACGTTAAAAACTGTGGACTAACCTTGTCCTATCCCGCACTAAAGAATTCGTACGATGAAGACATAGCGCTTAATTGTATAGGCTCCTACAAAGAGGCCCACGGCACCTCCTTGGGCATCGATTATTCACGCTATCCAAACGACCCAGAACGGACAAGCAGATTTATCTCCATGGAGATAAATCCCGTGGGAATCGATGATTGGCTTGCCGCTGACAAAGAGCATGATGCTGCGTTCGAGCAGACGAGCAACGGAGTTCGGCTTCTACCCAAGTACAGCTTCGGCAATGAGTGTCATAACCTCCTTCGAACCTTGATAAAACCAATTTCCGGATCTAACTGGCACGGTTGGATTGCTGAAGAAGTCTATGGGAAGGCGAGTAATCGAGGCAACAACGACTATTGCAGGATATATGCGCCAAAGAACCGCTGCGTGCACCTGCTCGTAGGCAACAAAAAAATGTCTGTAGAACTTACCGGCGCATGCCTGCTTCGTAAGAAAACCACCAATCTTGATGAAGGTTTTAGCTATGACTTTTTCATGCAAATGATCAAGTCTATCCGCTTCAACGAAGAATGAATGTACGAAATGCCATCCGCGGTAGAGGCGCGCCGAAAGACGCCGATCGTGCCACAAACGGCTTGCTCGATATGAATTCTTCCGAGCATTTCGTGATGCGTAATTGGAGTATTCAGTGGGTTCATGCCGTTTCAAAATCGCTGACATGTTCGGCGGACATCTAGACGTAGCGTACCCAGCCGCCCCACCACCTCAAGTGGGGGATATTATCTCCCGCTAACAGGTCCAATGGCGGCGCTCAATGACGGCTTTAGTCTTCTCTGTACCGATGCTACCGAAGAGCGATTAACTATCGCGCTGAATGCAAAGTATGTCGACGGTCGCTGGCTAACTTACGGACCAGTGAATGGCCCCGAATTCATTCATTTTGATAAACGAGCCCACTTCCAGACGATCCATCTAAACGGCAAAAATTGGATTGGAAGAGCGTACACCACAGATGACACAACTGGCGACGAGAAGCGCCGGGCACGCCTTTTTTACTTTTGCCTGATACACAACGCGCACGCATTGTGTGGGTACACGCCTGTTGTATGGCTTGCCAAGCCTAAACGCAATCAGTTGTGGAAGATCAAGGCGATCCTCGAATCGGTCGAGTTTGTCGATACACCGCTGCCGACAAGTGCCAGTGCTGCAACCAGCGCAGCGCCTCCGAGCCGATGATCGGAGGCGAAGTGTGCCAAGGCAAAAAACTACGCCCCCAACAAAACCCCAGTCCTAAACGCCTTCTTCCCGGTCACCCGCCCCAACGGCGCCCCAGCCGTCACAAACCGAATCGCGCGCCGCATATACAACACCCCTTCGGTGTTGCTAACGAGCGTAGTCGTCTCATCAGTCAACGGGTCGACGATATCGAACAAAGCCTGCCCGACACGAATCGTTTCCCCGATCTTGGCGCGATGAATCAGAATTCCGCTAACAGGCGCATAGAATTGTTCACTCCCAGCAAGCGGCGTCGCGGGCGACAACAACTCAGGCAACGGCTTAACAGCATCAACCCGAATCGCCTTCCGCCAACCAAGATAATCCACGATCGCGTCAGCATCCTCCTGCGCGACTTCATAAGAAACATCCCGCTGCCCACGACACTCCACCGTCACAGCAATCGTCCCATTGGGCACCGGCTTATCTGCAGGTATTTCCTGCTGCAACTTCCACCACAACAAACTGTGCGTCTCATCAAACGCCTCACCGCCCGAGTTAGTAGCAAGCAACGAAGCCTGCGCACCCAAATACCGTGACAAAGGCTCAAACTCAGGCCACGCAGCCTCACTGGTATACAGATGCATTGCCGCTTCCAAAGAACAATGCAGATCGATCACGACATCTGCATCGAAGGAAAGCTTCAGCAACGCTAACTGCAAAGACTCGAACTCAGTCAACGGTCTCTGTTCCGCCAACTCACCAGCAATCAACTCACGAACAATCTGCCGATTCTCGTCAGCATCAGAACCCAAAGCCTCCTTAGCCCGTGCCACCAACTTAGAAAACTGCATGAAATGTCGATTGAAGTTCTTGCCACTACCCAGATCGAAGCGCCCAAGAAACTGCCCGAGCACGTACTGCCCAAGCCCAACAGGATTCGCCACCGGCACCAGCACAATCTCAGCATTCAGCGCGCCCCGCTTCTCCAGTTCCAGCAATCGACGCTTAAGCAAAACCGTCGTCAACATCGCCGGCGTTTCATCAGCATGCAGCGACGACTGGATATAAATCTTCTGTCCACTATCCACAGGGCCAAAATGAAACGACACCAGTTCGCGGTGCGTGCCGATAGCTGGCGATAAGAGCGGAATCGATTGCTTGTTCATGAGAGCGAGAGGTCTGTAAAAGAGAAGTAAAACGGAAAATCAATTGCCGTACGGATCGAAGTCAAAATACTTCTTCGCGATCTGCGCGTAGGTACCGTCCTTGAGCATCGAAGCAATCGCCCCATTAATGGACGCCTGTACCGCAGTCTCATCCTTGCGCAAACCGATACCTACGCCACGGTCACCCATCGAAAGTGGCTCGCCGACAAACGCAAATCCCTTCCCCGCTCGCGTGCGCAAAAATCCGTAGTCGGCTTCAACGGAACCGAGCAATGCCCCATCAAGACGGCCATTCTGCAAGTCAGCGAAGACCTCATCCTGACTCTTGTACGCAACCACATGCACGCCAATCGGCGCCCAATTCTTCAACGCGTACCCCTCGAACTGCGTCCCCGACTGCACGCCGATCTGCTTGTCAGCCAACGCATTCATACCGCCCGCGAGCGCCGAACCTTGACGCGCGATCAGCCGCGATTTGAACTGGAACAGCTTCGACGAAAACAGGATCTGTTGCTCACGCTTCTCCGTGATCGCCATCGACGAAAGAATCGCGTCGATCTTGCGCGCCTGCAGCGCGGGAATCATTCCCGAGAACTCGAGTTCGACCCACTGGCAACGCGCATGAATGCGCCGGCAGATTTCGTTGCCGAGATCGACATCGAAACCTTTGAAGCTGCCGTCGGGCGCTTTGGCGTCCATCGGCGGATAGCTCGGATCGATACCGAGGCGCAACGTGGCGGGGTCGGCGGCAAACGCACCACTGCTGAAAGCCAGCGTGGCGCTCAAGATCATCAGCGGGATTTTCATGGGAGACGGGTGTGAGTTGGGCGGATTACTACAGAGCGATCCTATGCCGCCTCCGCGCCTCAAAGAAGTCTCGAAAGTAATATCATGATCACTTTTACCGATCACTGAGATTCTCCATGGCGTTGACGATCTCCCAGTTACGCGCGTTCACGGCCATTGCCGAGCACGGTAGCCTCCGTGCGGCGTCGCGGGCGCTCGGCATCGCCCAGAGCGGTATCACGCAGCAGTTGCAGAACCTCGAATCGATGCTGGGCGCGACCTTATTCACTCGCACGAACCGCGGAATCGCGCTGACCGCGCTCGGCCAGCGCCTGTTGCAGCGCGCCGGCGCAATTCTCGGGGAATGCGAACGGGCCGAGCAGGAAGTGCGGCAACTGCGTGGCGATTACGCGGGCGAGGTCACGTTCGGCATGACCACCGAGCCGCTCGTCGACGCCTTCGCGCCAGTGCTGATGGAATTCCGCGCGCGCTTTGAGCGAGTCGCAGTGCATTTGCGCACCGGCACCTCGCGGATGATGATTTCGTGGATTCGCGAAGGCACACTCGATTTTGCGGTCGCGCTGGTATCGAAGCATACTGACACGGCCGATCTGTCCGTGACGCCGCTCTATCCGTCCGATCCCGTGATCGTCTGCCGTCGTGGCCATCCGAAAGCCGGCGCGACCTCGCTGGCCGAACTCGTCGACTGCACCTGGGTGGCGACGCGCTCGCCGAATCTCACCGACGATCCGCAACTCAACCGTCTGAACCATCTGTTCGAGAGCCACGGTTTGCCGCCGCCGAAAATCATCGCGACAGTAGAAGGCCTGTACGAGACGCTGCATCTGGTCGGCGCGACGGACTGCCTGTCACTGGAGGCATCGATCGTCGCGAAGCGCGGGCCGTTTGCGAGCACGCTTGCGTCGATCAATGTGCGCGAGCGAGCGGTCGAACAGAACGTGTGTCTGCTGCAGCGCGCGGCGATTCCCGTCACGCCCGCGGCACAGGAACTCGCGACGATGATTGCGTCGTACACGCGCACGGTGCGGGCGCGATAAGGCCAGATTGATGCTACGTGGCGTTGAACGTCGACGACCTGCACGCCGCACTGCCCTATCTCGCGCAGTACGGCCGGCACGCGCAAGGCTCGCCGCAGACCGTTAGCGCGGGGCCGCACGCAGGCGCTTTGATCTTGTGCGTGGCTGGGCCGGACGGCGCGACGACCGAGTTGAGGCGACCATCGGCTTAATGCCGCAATTCCAGCAATGTGGCTATCGGCGTGCTCAGTCCAGCGTTTCGAGCGCGATCAACTCCTCGATGGTCTGCCTGCGCCGAATCAACCGCGGTGCGCCGTTTTCCACCAACACCTCCGGCGCCAACGGCCGGCTGTTGTAGTTCGATGACATCGACGCGCCGTACGCCCCCGCGTCATGAAAAACAATGAAGTCCCCCACTTCCGGCGCCTGCATGGAACGGCTCGTGACGACCCCACCCGCCGCTTGAGTGAACACATCGCCCGCTTCGCACAACGGCCCGGCCACCGCGAAAGCACCACGCGGCGCTTCGCTCGGCATGCCATTACCTTTCACCACCGTCATCTCATGATGGCTGCCGTAAAACGACGGCCTCACCAGATCGTTGAAACCCGCATCAACCAGGGCGAACTGGCGATTCGGCCGCCGGTTCAGTGCGTGCACCTCGGCAACCAGCACACCGGCTTCCGCAACCAGAAAACGCCCCGGCTCGATCTCCAGTCTCACGCGATGTCCGAGATGCGCTTCGATCTGCCTCCGCGCCGCGTCCCAAAGACGAAAATAATGCTCAACGTCAATCCGCGGTTCGCCTTCGCTGTATGGCACCGATAGACCTCCACCAGCCGAAATCGCTTCGATATCGTGGCCCAGGCCTTGCACGGCTTCGACCATCGCATCGCACACGCGCGACAGATGCGTGTAGTCGACGCCAGAGCCGATATGCATGTGCAAGCCGACCAGCTTCAGGCCATAACGGCGCACTATGGCTATCGCCAGCGGCACGTCATCGAGCCAGATGCCGTGCTTGCTATGCTCGCCGCCCGTGTTGGTCTTGTTGCTGTGTCCGTGGCCGAAACCGGGATTGATCCGCAGCCACACGCGGTGACCTTCAGGCGCATGCTGCCCCACGCGTTCAAGCATATCGAGCGAACCGGCGTTGACCGTGATGCGATGCTCGAGCACCGTGGCGAGCGTCGCGTGATCGACGAGGTCAGCGGTAAAAACCACGCCCTCTGGATCGCCATCCGGCGTGAAACCCGCCGCGAGACTGCGCGCGATTTCGCCCAAAGACACGGCATCGACCATCGCCCCTTCGTCGCGCATCAACTTCAGGATATGCACGTTCGAACACGCCTTCTGCGCATAGCGAATCACGTCGAAGCTGCGCAGTTCGGCGATACGCTGGCGGATCACGTCGGCGTCGTAGACCCAAAGGGGCGTGCCGTGCTGTTGCGCGAGTTCGACGAGTTGTCGTGGATTGAAAGTGGTCACGATTCGCGGTTCTCTATATCGAGGCATAGGTGTGAACCACATAATGCTGAAAACCGCTCATTCAGTAAAATACCTATTCTTTGCCAATCCATTCATTCCTGATATAGGCATCATGGCGCTCACTCATCGACATATCGAAGTCTTCCGCGCGCTGATGACGGCAGGCAGCGTCACCAAAGCGGCCGAGATGCTCTTCACCTCGCAGCCCACGGTAAGCCGCGAACTTGCGCGTATGGAACAGAGCATCGGTTTTGCCTTGTTCGAACGTGTGCAGGGCCGATTGCGTCCAACCATGTCCGCGTTGACGCTGTTCGATGAAATCAAGCGCGCGTATGTCGGACTCGAACGGGTAGCGTCCACGGCAGCAAGCCTGCGCGAATTCCAGGGCGGCCAGCTTTCCATCATCGCGTTGCCCGCGTTTTCGCACTCGATCCTGCCAGGTGCATCGAAACGCTTTCATGATGCGCAGCCCGGCGTAAGCCTTTCGATCGCGACGCAAGAATCGCCGTTTCTCGAAGAATGGCTGACCGCGCAGCGCTATGACCTCGGCCTGACCGAACACGGCGCGCCGCCTGCTGGAACACGTCTCACGCCTTTGCTTGAAGTGGACGAAGTCTGCGTGCTGCCCGATGAGCATCCGTTGCTCGCAAAGCGCGTGATCGAGTTGAAGGATTTCGCGAATCAGCCGTTCATCAGCCTGTCGTCGAACGATCCGTATCGGATTCAGATCGACGAAGCCTTCACGCAAGCGGGCATCGCGCGCCGCCAGATCATCGAGACGCCCACCGCCGTCTCCGTTTGCAGTTTCGTGCGGCAAGGCCTCGGCGTGGCCATCGTCAATCCGCTTACCGCACTCGATTTCGCGGGCCGCAATCTCCATATCCGGCCGCTCGGCGTGTCACTGCCGTTTCGGGTGAGCGTGGTTCATCCGGAGCATCGTCCGAGCCATCCGCTGGCCGGCGCGTTCGTTGAAGCGCTGCAAAGCGAAGCCGACGCGCTACGACTACAATTAAAAACCCACACAAGACGTAAGCAGAATTAAGGGCGCTGTTCGACGATCAGTCCGCGCCACGTTGGCCCATCAACAGGAGTTTCCCAAATGATGAATCGAGACAACCCCGTCTGGCTGATTACAGGCTGTTCCACCGGCTTCGGCCGCGAACTGGCGAAGCTGGTGCTGGAGCGAGGCTGGCGCGCGGTGGTCACCGCACGCGATCCGTCGAAAGTGAAAGATATCGCCGAAGCGCACGGCGATCGCGCACTGGTTCTGCCGCTCGATGTGACGAACCGCAAGCAGATCGAAGACGTCGTCACGCAAGCCAAACAGCGTTTCGGGCGCATCGACGCGCTCGTCAACAACGCGGGTTACGGCTATCTGGCCGCGATCGAAGAAGGCGAGGACGACGAAGTCCGCGCCATGTTCGAGACCAACGTGTTCGGCCTGGTCGACATAACGAAGGCGGTGCTGCCGATCATGCGTGAGCAGCACAACGGCTTGATCGTGAATGTGTCGTCGATTGGCGGCATTGCCAGTTTCGCCGCAACCGGCTACTACCACGCCACCAAATACGCGGTGGAAGGCTTGTCCGAATCGCTCGCCCTAGAGGTGAAGCCGCTCGGCATCGACGTATTGATCGTCGAGCCCGGCCCGTTCCGCACGAACTGGGCAGGTCCGTCGATCAAGCAATCGGCAACGGTGATCGATGACTATGCGGGCACGGCCGGTGAGCGCCGCAAGCAGACCGAAGCGCGTAGCGGCAAGCAAGCGGGTGATCCGGTGCGCGCCGCGCAAGCCATCATCGACGCGGCGCTGTCGGACCAGCCGCCGCTGCGTTTGCTACTCGGCAAGGCTGCGCTCGAACTGGCGCGCAAGAAGCTGGACTTCATGCGCGGCGACTTCGATGGCTGGGAAGCCACGACGGTCGGAGCGGATTTTCCGGCTTAAAACTCGACCAGCGCAAAATCTTCCTTGCCCACGTCGCACAGTGGGCAGCGCCAGTCGGCCGGGACATCTGCCCAGCGGGTGCCCGGCGCAATGCCTTCTTCCGGCAATCCGGCGGCTTCGTCGTAGATCCAGCCGCAGATTACGCAGACCCATTGTTTGAAGTCGTCCGCAGACGTGGTGCTTTGCAGTGCTGCATGCGGTGCAGCGACCGCTTGCGTGGCGGGCGTGTCGTCGAGGCTCACCACCAAGGGTGCGGCCGTACCCACACTGCTTTCAGCAAGGCGTGCCTGCAGGCTTTCCAACAACCGTTGCGCCTCGACCTGCGTCAAATCGATCCAGTACGGATCGCCGGCGCCGTCGTTGAGCCGCTCAGGAGAAAACTGGATTTCTACGGCTACGCCCTTCTTGTACATGGCAAATCGGAATATCGATAAAGCCGGCAGCGAGCGCCGGCATAGGGTCGGATGCTTGAAGCGCGGGCTTCGTGGCGGGGTTAGGCGAACTGGTTCAGCACGATGGCGGCGATCAGTCCGGCGGCGCCAATGAGGCCCAGCAATTGCAGCAGAGTCAGGGATTTACGGGATGCGGAGGGGATGTGTTGCGTAGTCACGGGCGTTCTTAAATGTCGGAAAAAGCGAAATGGTACACGGGAGTGAGGCCGGCGCATCTCGATTGGCGCAAACCTGCGTGTGTTAGATGCCATTATCGCTGCTCGACCGGTCTGGATTCCCTACCAGGTGGAGATGGATTCATTCCCCACCGGCCGGAAAGCCTGCCTACGAAAAAGCCACCTCGCTGGCCTGCTCAGACACTGCCCCCACAATCGCGGCAACGGCCGCAGCATCGAGCGTCAACGCAATATGCGCCACGCCAGGCACGATCGTGACCGGCACCGCACGCCCTGCTTCCGCAAAGACCTCGGCAAATTTCCCGGCGTGAAACGCCTCATCGTCCGCACCGACCAGTACTTCAACGGGCTGCCGCGTCGCCCGGATATCCGCGCGGTAATCCTCATGCGGACGAAAGTTCTGCATCAGGTTGTACGAGTACTGCGGCGTGAGCTTGGCCGCCGCCTCAGGCGACAACGCGTAGGCCACAGTCGGCAAATGATTGAAAAGCGTGATGCGCAGCTTGTTGAGGATCACCAGCACGATCACGCGTGGCAACCCGACATTCACCCACCCGCCGACGGCAGGCGGCGTGGTCGGTGCGTCCTGATGAATGAACGGCGCAAGCAGCACATAGCGGTCGAATGCCATTTGCCGGACATCCCCCGCGAACCGCAGCGCGAAGCCGCCGCCCGCCGAGAAACCTGCCAACGTGCGCGGCCCAGCCGGCTGAACCGCCTCGAGGAAGTCGCTCAGATCATCTTCAAGCTGGCCGATATACGCGATCATGCCTTTCTTGCCCGATTCGCCATGTCCACGCATGTCGGGCACGTAGATGTCGTAACCGGCCTCGGCAAGCGCTTTCGCCAGGGTATGCAGGCTCACGCCACTCGCCGACGAGCCGTGAATCAGCACAGCGCTGCCTCGCACTCCCGTTATCCGGCTCGCATAACACCGATATGCGAGCGCTGTGTTATCGCGCGCGGTGTAGCGTTCAATTGGAGGTAAATCGGAAGTATCGACCGACTTGAAAGGCTCATTGATCGACGCAAGCGGCGGCGGCTGTTTGGGGCCGCCCTTCACCAGCGCCACTGCCATGATGGCGAGGCCCACACAGAACACGACAACCGGCATCACTGCATGCAGTTCGGTACTCATCGAATGGACCCCTCAGGCGATTAATTATGATTTTGGATTTCCCGATCGATGAGCCTGCGTTTCATGCACCTTATGCGTATTTTTATAGGCGCCGCCGGCTCGCCGCTCATCGTCGCCGGCGATTGTACGGTCCTGCGTGGCGCCAAAAAACTCGAATATCAAGTATTCGACAAGGGGTTGCCGTGGCGCGAATCCCAGAAACGGATCACCGCGCCGCCACCAGTGCCGGCACCCACCACCTGATCCGGCGCACCACTCTCGCGCAGCAGGGCGCGTAGTTCGTTGATGACCGGAAACACCTCGTGATTCCAGTCCGCGCCCTGCGAATCGTGCGCGCGTTGTTCAGCTTCGACGATCTCGCGGTCTTCCTTGAAGATGCGTTCGGTGAACCACACGAGCAGCGGCCAGGCGAGATTCAGCACGCCCGGAATACCCGGTTTGCGAATCGACAGCAAGCCAAACGTGCGGTTGGTGCGCTGCTCGCGATCGAGCGGCACGTAGACAATCCACAAATCCATCACCAGCGTCTGCTCGGACGTGCGGATCTGCAGCGTCTGATACGGATACTCGGTGCGGATCGTCATCACGTCCTTGTCGTTGTCGCCACCGGTCTTGCGGCTCTGGCCGAACACGATGGCTTCGCCGATCGGCTGCTGGCCGGCCATGCGCGCAAACGTGTAATCGACTTCGACCCAGCCTTCGCCGCGGCGCCGTCCCAGCGATCGCGCACGCATCTGACCCATCTGCCGGCGATGCAGGAACTGATGGTTCATATCCATCAGGTTCTCGTGCATGAACGAATAATGGCAATTCACCGGGCGGCCGAAACGGCGCGTCTTGTACTTCTTGTCGGCTACGGAACCGAACGCGGGCAGCGGCCGTTCTTCCGCCAAAGCGGCATCGCCGGGAAACACGAAAATCAGGCCTTCGACTTCGCGGCACGGATAAGAACGCACGCCGTTCGGCAGACGATCGCGGCCCAGATACGGCACGTCGATACACGTGCCCGAACAGTCGTAGGTCCAGCCGTGATAGCCGCAACGGATCGACTCGCCGTCCACCACGCCCTGATGCAACGGCACCTGACGATGCGCGCACCGATCTTCGAGCGCGAACACCTTGCCGGACTCCGTACGCGCCAGCACGATCGGGTCGCCTGCGAACGTCACACCATGCGTCTTGCCCCGCTTCACTTCATGCGACCACGCCAGCGGATACCAGTAGTCAGGGTGAATACCGACGCGGCGCAGATCGCGCACCGGGGCGCCGCTGACGGCCTGATCCGGCGCGTGTGCATGCGCGGCTGTTGGGGCGTGGGTTTGCGCGGCTGCATGAGCAGGCGAGGTATCGACCGGCGCATCGACGGTGTCTTGTTCGAGCGGGGGAACAGCATGCATAGGTGGAGCCTCCGTGCACGAGCGGATAGAAGGTTGGCGCCCTGCATTTCGCAGGCCGACATCGTTGCACAGTCTACTCGAACCTGCAGCGGCATGGTTCCATCCGCCGCACGCCATTCCCCGTTGCGCCGCCCCTGGGCGCAATCGCGTCGGCCTGACACCCTGCTCGTCAAATAAGGCGCCGGCTGCTAGTTTTCGTCGTGCGTCACGAGCCCGGAGCGGCGTTGCACGCCCCACGAGCGTCCACCACGCAGGAAATGCAGCCAGCCAAGCAGTGCGCCGACATGACGCACCAACTGGAACGTAAACGGCTCGGCGATCGCCGCGAGCATCGCCATCCACAAACTGGCGCGGGTACGCTCGCCGGTCCAGCGGCGGTACAGATGAATACACCAGAGATAAAACGCGAGATCGATCGCCGTTTTGAGGCCGATCACGCTGAAAATCGACACGACGATCGCGCCATGCCCGCCGAACAGAAAACCGAGCAGCAGCGCGAAGGCGGTCAGTCCGTAGATCGGTTGCATCGTATCGATGGCCTTGACCGGCAGCATCAGCATGCCCATCGTGCCGTAACGCGGGTTGCCGGTCATGTCGCGGTTCCAGTATTGGGTTTGCAGGAAACCCGCGAACCAGCGGCGGCGCTGCCGCAAGAAACTGCCGAGGTTGTCCGGTGCATCGGTATGCGCATGGGCATTGCCCACCACGCGCACGTCCCAGCCGAGACCGTGGTCGACCGAATAGCGGCGCAGCCGATGAATCAATTCGTAGTCTTCGACCAGACACTGCGGATCGAAGCCGCCCACGTCCACCAGTGCGTCGCGTTTGAACGACGCGAAGGCGCCTGAAATCAGCAGCAGACTATCGGCACGCATCCACGCAAAGCGGGCAATGAAGTTGCGCATGTACTCGTAGGTCTGGAACCACTGGAACACGCGGCCCGACACCGATTTGCCGCACACGGGCACCAGAATGCCGGCCGCCGCGACCAGCTTCGGCTCGCTCGCGAAGGCGGCGCGCATCGCGTAGGTGGCGTCGTCGTCGAGCAGCGTGTCAGCGTCGACGGTCATGACGGTCTCGGTGGTCATGATCGTGATGGCTGCGTTCAGCGCGCGGGCCTTGCCGCCGTGCGGCACGCGCAGCCAGTACAGATTCGGATAGAGCGAACTCGGCGCGCTCAGCACCCCGTCGGCTGCGGCAACCAGGCCGAAGCGTTCAGTGAGCAGCGCGTGGGTGGCATCGGTGGAACCGTCGTCGGCGATCACAATCTGCGCCGGGCCATGCGTCTGACGTAGCAGCGCCGCGAGCGTGACCGGCAACACCGCCGCCTCGTTATGCGACGCAACGATCACACCCATGTCTGGCAAGCGCCGCGCATCGAAATCAGGTTCGAGCGGCGGTGTGGGCCGCATCAGCGGCAGCGTTTTCCACGTGACGAAGGCAAGCAGCAACGTGTCATACACGACATAGGCAAGACCCGTCGACCACGCCACCACGCCTTGGAGAAAGAATGCGCGGGCGAACAGCAGCAACCACAACACGACGACGCTCAAATGGATCAGCGTGCTCAGAAGCGTAGTGGGACGCGGCAGAATGCGCGGGGATGCAAGGGCGAGCGCGTGTTCCAGAGTTTTCTTCAAAATGACTGCTGAGTCCGTCGAGTGTGCGGTTGTTAGATGGAAAGTAGCGTGACGGTGCTTACGGCACCATGCGTTTCAGAACCGACTTGCGGTCGATCCATTGATGCTTCAACGCGCCGCCAATATGCATTGCCAGCAACGCATACAGCGCGTAGCCGAGCCATGTATGCAAGGCGCCGAAGCGGTCGTGCAAGGTCTCCTTGAGCGCCGGATCGAGATTCATCACATAGCCGATGCGCGGCCAGGGGAACAGATTGAACAGCCGCATCGGATGCGTGGCCGCATCTTTCCACGCGGAATCGTGCAACCAGCCGGACAACGGCAGCGCAATCATCAGCAGATACAGCAGGAAATGGGCGACATGCGCGACGATCTTCTCCCACGACGGAAACTCGCGCGGCAACGGCGGCGGCTTGTGCGAGACGCGCCACAAGATGCGCATCAGCGCGAGACCGAGCACCGTGATGCCGATCGACTTATGGGTATCGACCACCGGACGCACCCAGTCGTCCGGCCATGATTCGGCAGTCAGCCCGAGCACAACGTTGACGATCATGAGCAGCGCGATCAGCCAGTGCAGCGTCATCGCCGTGCGGGTATAGCGCGACAGCAGCGGCGCACCGGTCGAATCGGACAGGGAGTCGGCGTGAGTGTTCATCGGTCGTTCCGTCTGCAAATGGGTTTCTTGCGAAAGCTGTTTGAAAATGCAGCCCTACCGCCGCGATATCTGCTCGCGCCGACGGTATGAGGCAAACGCATTAGTGTGACGTTTTATTCCACCGGGCGCTGAGCGATGTGTTTCAGATTATTTCGACGGCACGTGGCGCGGTGGATTCACGTCCGGAGAGCCGCGGCAACCCGGGTTCGCAAAGTCGGCAACACCTCCGCTTCGAACCACGGATTGCGTTTGAACCAGGCAATATTGCGCGGCGATGGATGCGGAAGCGGCATCACGTTGGGGCCATATTCCTGCCAGCGCAGTAGCGTATCGGTCAGCGTCGGCCCGAATGCATCACCGAGACCAAAACGCTGCGCGTATTGACCAATCAGCAACGTGAGGCGCACCTCGCGCAACTGGGCGAGCAAGGCCTGATGCCAGTGCGCGGCGCATTCGGGGCGTGGCGGCAGATCGCCACTCGCGCCTTTGCCCGGAAAACAGAAACCCATCGGCACGACGGCAAATTTCGAGGCGTCGTAGAAGGTCTCGTCGGAAACCTCGAGCCACTTGCGCAAACGTGCACCGCTCGCATCGCTCCATGGAATGCCCGAAGCATGCACGCGCGCACCGGGTGCCTGGCCGATGATCAGAATGCGCGAGTCAGCAGACGCCACCACGACCGGCCTCGGTGCATGCGGCAGTACCGGCGCGCACACCGTACAGGCGCGAATGTCGTGCAATAGCGTGGTCAGTAAAATGGGTTTCCTTACGTTCATGCCATGGCGCGGGTCAGGATTCAGTTTAGTGCTTCACAAACCGATAGTGTCCCACGCCCCACTCATTCCCGTTCGCGTAGCCGAACAACTCGGCCACGGCCATGTAAAACATTCGCCACCGCTGCAGCCACACAGCCACATCGCGCGCGCCATATGTGTCGACGAGCATCGGCATCACGCGATCACGCGCCGCATCGAGGGCGGCGAGCCACTGATTCGCCGTGTGTTCGTAATGCGTGCCGCTCACCCACCACTGGCGCTCCATGCGCAGATCGTCCTGGAAGTTCAGCAGGAGCGCCTCGGACGGCATCGTGCCACCCGTGAAAAAATACTTCGACATCCAGTCGCTGCCGTCCTGCACCTGAAAGTGATACGCAAGCGTGCGATGCACGAAGATATGCACAAACAGCTTCGCTTCATCGCGCATCCAGTGCGAAATCCTGGCAAGCAACAGTCCATAGTTCTTCATATGCTCGAACATCTCGATCGACACCACGCGATCGAAACCACCGCCAAGCTGCGCTTCATCGAATTCGAAATCGACGACATTGCCCGTGACTACCGAGAGATTGCGCAAACCGGACTCCACCGCACGCGCTTCGATAAACGCGCGCTGCCCGTGCGAATTCGATAGCGCGACGATCTGCGCACGCGGATAACGCGCCGCCAGCCACAACGACAGCGAACCCCACCCGCAGCCGAGATCGAGAATCCGCTGACCGTCGGCCAGTTCCGCACGTTCGGCGTAGCGTTCGAGCATCGCCACTTCGGCTTGTGCGAGCGTCTCGTTGCCGCTCGGGTACAAGCAGCATGAATACTTCAGATGCGGTCCGAGATGCGCATGGAAAAACGACGCCGGCACCTCGTAATGCTGCGTGTTGGCGGCCTGTGTTTCGATGGCGATCGGACTCGCGCGCAAGTCGTCCAGCAGACGGTTGAGCCGTTGCGCGCGCAACTCGCCGTTGCCGATCGCTTCGTCGCGCAAACGCTGGCGCATCAGTTGACGCATGCCGAAACGGATCAGACTGTCGGGCAGCCAGCCGCGTTCGCAGCTCTGGATCAGCCAGCCGTCACCATGCTCAGTTGGCGACGATGGCGGCATCGTATGGTCGGTAGTGGAAAGGCTCATGAGACTGACTCCCTATCGTTTTTCTGGACTTTCTGAACATTCACTCACGTCGTAGCTGACTCATTTCAACGCCGCGGCGGCCACGGAATCAGCGCGCTGGTCGTGCGCATGTAATCGGCGTAACCGGCACGCCTTTTCGCCATGCTTTCTTCGAGCAGCGGGATGCCGGAAAGCTTCAGCAGCAGAAACGCCATCAGCACCGGCGGCAACAACGTCAACCAACCCCAGGGTGTGCCGATCGACAGCGCGATGTAAGCCACCCAATGCACACATTCAAAGAAGTAGTTCGGATGCCTTGAATAACGCCACAAGCCGACGCGGCACACGCTGTCGTGATTGGCCGGATCCTGCGTGAAGCGTTTTAGTTGCCGGTCCGCGATACCTTCGCCGGCTACCGAGACGATCCACAGCACGGACGCCAGCGCGATCCATCCGATAGCCGGCGGACTGCCCCGGTACGACGGCACCAGAAATGCGATCGACAGCAGCATCGACACCGCGACTTGCGCCTGAAAAAACCAGAATATCTTGCTGGCGGCCTTGTTGCCCCATTCTTCACGGAAGCGGCGATAGCGTGCGTCTTCAGGCTTGCCGTAGTTGCGTTTCCACAGATGCGTGCCGAGCCGCACGCCCCACACCAGACCACCCAGCGCAGTCAGTGCGCGCGACACTGGGTCGCCGGTGCCGAGCACGGCGTAGAGCACCGCGACCAGGCCAAGCGAATAGGCCCAGACTGGGTCGACCATGCCGGCGTTCGCAGTCTTCAACTGCCATGCCCAGACGGCGCTGAAAATCACGACGAGCCCGATCAGGGCAATCGCGGCGGCGGCAAGTGGCGGCATGGGACCCCCGTTCAATGGCGATGCGAGTTATACGCTGTAAGGGCGCGATCGGATGCGCGCGAGCGGGATTTCCGGTCCAAACACCTGCTCCACGGCGTTAGGCGTCCGCGGCCCGATAGCGGTATCGTGTCGGCAACGCCCGCCTCCACCGAATTTCCCGCTCATGCCTACCCGCTTCAACGCAGCGTTCACCGCGCTGCTCGCCGCCGCCCTGTTCGGCGCGACCACCCCGCTCGCCAAGGCGCTGCTCGGCTCGCTGTCGTCGTTTCTGCTCGCCGGCCTGTTCTACCTCGGCAGCGGTGTCGGCCTTGCCGCTGTGATTCTGGCGCGCCGCCTGAAAGGCCACGCGCACGATTTCGCTTGGGACGGCGACGAGCCGCACACGCATCCGCATTCCCATGCGCCGGTCACGCATGCGCACGCGCATTTCCCCGATATTCATCACCGGCATACGCATTGATTTCTCCCGGCACCGCGCACTGCGGGCGTTTGCGGCAGTGCAAGACAAAAATCTCTGTGGGACGACTCACGCGATAGATCGATTCAATTGGTATCGCGGCCAATCGCATCCTGTAATGAAACTCCTGTCGTGCGTGCCTGTTCCTTGCAATTCCCCTACCCACCCCGCTTTCCCCGGAGAAATCCATGTCCCAACCCGAGCCTAACGTCGACGAAGTGGTGAGAAGCATCGCAGAGGAAACCGACACGCCCACGGAAACGGTCTCGAAGATGTATGCAGACACACTCGCCGACTACCGGCACGAAGCGCGTGTGTTCGATTACGTGCCGCTGTTCGCCGCGAAGAAAGTACGCGACAAGCTGCGCCATCCGTCGAAGCAACAACATTGATACGGCGGCGCGCGGAGACCACCGCCTGCCTGGCAGCACGATGAATCGACCCCGCTGGCTCGCGTGGCGATTCGCCAGAACACGTACCGGTTTATTTTTCCCACTGCTAGACTTTGACCCGGATACATCGACTCGGGGGAAGATGGCATGCGGGTGACAATCGTAGGCGCGGGCATTGCCGGCTTGAGCACCGCGTGGTGGCTCGCAAAGCTCGGACACGACATCACGCTGATCGAGCAGGGCTCGATTCCGAATCCACTCGCCGCCTCCGGCGACCGGCATCGAATGATCCGTCGTGCGTATGGTGATGCCGACGGCTACGCACGCACCATCGCCGAGGCGTTCGATAGTTGGGATCTGCTGTGGAATGACCTGGGTGTATCCCACTATGCGAACTGCGGCGTGCTCGGTATTTCGCAGCGCGCTGGCGATGGCGCCGAGCTATTCCGCGCCGGCCTCGACCGGATGAAATTCGAATATGAACAACTCGATCCGCGCGAAGCGGCCGAGCGCTATCCATTTCTCGACCCCGCCACGTTTCGCTATGCCTACCTCGATCATGATGGCGGCGCTCTATTTAGCGAACGCATTGCACGCGACATGAAAGCGTGGCTCAAGATGCGCGGCGCCGAGATTCGCACGCATACCAAGGTACTCGCGGTCGATGCGCGCACCGCCTCCGTGCGGCTCGAAGACGACACCCTCATTGCCGCCGACCGGCTCGTGGTCACCGCCGGTGCATGGACGCTGCAACTGTTCCCCGCGCTCGCCGAAAACCTGATGACTTATCGCAATGCGGTCGCGTATATGGAGCCGCCTGCGGATCTGGAGGACGCATGGTCGAATGCGCCCGCTATCGTCGATATCGGTGGCGATAGCGACGGTTATGTGCTGCCGCCGGTCGAAGGTGTCGGCCTGAAGTTCGGCGCCGGTGTGCACAGATCCAGTGCGCCTGATCCTGACGCCAATCGCGTCGCGGCGCCCGGAGAAGGCGACAGTCTGCGCCGGTTGTTTTCACCGCCGTTCGGCCGTATCGACGAATATACGGTGACCGAAGTCAAAACCTGCGCCTACACGTTCACGGCGGACAAACGCTTTTTTTCGAAGCGCATCGGCAACACGCTGGTTGTGTCGGCATGCTCAGGCCACGGCTATAAATTCGGCGCCGCGATCGGACGCCGGGTCGCGCAAGCGCTGGATACCGATGACGACGCCATGCTCGCGCGTTGGCTCAGGGCGGAAACGGTTTAGCTTTCTTTCTTCATGGCAATAAGACGTTCGCGGTCCAGCCCACGCACCACGGCGGCGAGTCGCGTCACCAGCGCGTCGGCTTCGTGCGGTTTGATACCCGCGTAGCCAAGCATGAAGCCGTTGTAGCGCGCGGCGTCTTTAGCGGGTGCCTGACAAAAAGCGCTTAACGCAGCGATACGCAAACCGTGCTCTCGCGTCGCTGCGCTCACGTCCTGGTCGCGCAGCGGCACATCGAGCCGCACCGTCAGATGCATGCCGCCGCCGTCGGACGAGACCGTCACCAGGTCGCCCATATGCCGCCCAATCGCGTTTACCAACGCGGTGCGACGCTGCTGATAAAGACGCCGCATGCGCCGCAGATGCCGCGCATACTTTCCGCTGTCGATGAAATCCGCCAAGGCGATCTGTTCCGCCACGCGCCCTTGCCGTGCGATCTCGCTGAGCGCCTCGTCGATATCGGCGACGAGATGCGCCGGCACGACCATGAAGCCCATACGCAGCGCAGGAAACATCGTCTTGCTGAAGGTGCCGAGGTAAATCACCGGCGTGTCGGCCGCGAGACCCTGGATCGACGGCAACGGCGGACCGCTGTGGCGCAGTTCGCTGTCGTAGTCGTCCTCGATAATCCATGCGCCGCGCGCCACCGCATTCTCGATGATCGACCAGCGCCGTTCCAGACTCAGCACGCTGCCAAGCGGATATTGATGCGAGGGCGTGATGTACATCAGGCGTGGCGGCGTCTGCTCCCAGTGATCGGGCGTCGGCGCCATGCCGGCGGCATCGACGGGAATCGGCACCAGTTGCAAACCGGCTGCCTGAAACGCAGCCTTCGCGCCGTGATAGCCGGGATCCTCGACCCAGACGCTGTCGCCGGGGTCGGCCAGCATACAGGCGCATAGATCGAGACTCGCCTGCGTGCCCGAGGTGACGAACACCTGCCCCGCCGAACAGCGCACGCCGCGCGACACGCGCACGTATTCCGCAATCGAGCGGCGCAATGCGGGGTGCCCGGCGTTATTGCCGTAGCCGAGTTCGCTCGGCTCGACCGAACGCCATGCGCGCTCCATCGAGGCACGCCATTGCGCGAGCGGGAATTCATCGAGTGCGGGCACACCGGGACGAAACGGCGTAGGGTCGTCGGGGCTCGCGCGTTCGCGCGGCAGATCAGCGACGCGGCGCGACAGGCGGTTTTCGGGCGCCTGCACGCCGCCGCTCGCTGTGGAAATCGAAGCGCCCGAACCGCTCACCATACTGACGACGGAACCATGCCGGCTCGCCGTGATGAAGCCCTCTTCGGTGAGCCGTTCGTATGCGTAGAGCACTGAGTTGCGCGCAATGCCCAATTGTTCGGCGAGCGCTCGCGTGGCGAGAAGGCGGCTGCCGTGGCGGATATCGCCATCGAGAATCGCGCGGCGCAAACTCTCGTAGAGCAAGTCCTGCTGCGTGAGCTTGCGCCCGCCCATCGCACGCTCGACATTCGACATCAACAGGCCGTAGTCCAAATTCGTGGCTCCAAATTCTGGTCGCATTGTGGAGCTAACAATGGTGCCACAAATTTCCTATGCTAACGGTTCCAGAGTCGCCACCCATGAATATCACGAGAGGGGCCGATGCCATGAACACGCATGCACGCCGCACCGTAACCTCACGCCTAAGCTACGGCGCCGCAGTGAAGGGGTGTGTGGCGCTGGCTTGCATGGCCTATGCCTATGGCGCGCTCGACCCCACAGCAACCGCGCGAGCAAGGCTGGACGCCTGCGTAAACGAAACTCTCGGGCAACGCGGTAGCACGGCCGGCGCCGCTACCGCAACAACCGCCAGCGAGGAAGATCGTGAGCAGGCATTCAGCGCCGCCCTCTACGCTTGCTCGACGCAGCCCTAGCGGTGGCGATCCGCTCGCCGTCAACCATAACCAGACAAGGAGCCACACTCATGTCCGATTCGATTCAAATCCGCCCCGTCACGCCGGCCGACTTCAACGCCTGGCTGCCGCTGTGGGACGCCTACAACGCGTTCTACGGCCGTTCCGGCGAAACGGCATTGCCGCGCGAGATCACGCAGGTTACGTGGGGGCGTTTTTTCGACGGCTACGAGCCGATGCACGCGATGGTCGCCGACCGCAACGGCCAGTTGCTCGGCCTCGTGCACTTCCTGTACCACCGTCACACCACCATGATCGCGCCAACGTGCTATCTGCAAGATCTCTACACGCTGGAGTCGGAACGCGGCAAAGGCGTCGGCCGTGCACTGATCGAAGCGGTGTATGCCCGAGCCAAGGCCGACGGTTTGCAACGGGTCTACTGGCAAACGCATGAGACGAATCACACGGCGATGAAGCTGTACGACAAGGTCGCGGAGCACTCCGGTTTCGTGGTGTACCGCAAGGCGTTGTAACGTCGAATTACGCGCTCGCATAGAAGGCGTTCGACCCCCTCCTCGCGCCGCCCGCCATGGGCGGCGCGCAGCATTCGCATGCCCGGCCCCTTGTCCGGCCGCCATGTGAGTCGCATCTCTTGCACCGATTCGGTTCGCAGCCACGCCCTCACCGCTCAAGTTTGCATGCAACCTGCCGTTATCGCCATTGGACGGAGCACCATCTGGCTCCCACGCGACCTTGGGCGATCTCCTCACGGAGGGCCGCAAAACGAATCGGAAACTGTACATGCCTTCGATCATCGGCATCGATCTTGGAACCACGCATAGTCTTGCCGCGCTCTGGCATGACAACAAGGCTGTCCTCATCCCAAATGCATTGGGCGACGTGCTGACGCCGTCGTGTGTCTCTATCGACGACGACGGCTCAATTCTCGTCGGCCGGCCCGCTCACGATCGCTTGCATACGCATCCCGAACGCACCGCCGCGAACTTCAAACGCTACATGGGCACGAATCGGAACGTGTCGCTCGGCGTGCGGACACTGCGTCCGGAAGAACTGTCCTCGTTGGTGCTCAAATCGTTGAAAGCCGATGCGGAGGCGTTTCTCGGCGAAGCGGTACGCGACGTCGTGATCGCCGTGCCGGCCTATTTCAGCGACGCGCAACGCAAGGCCACCCGCATCGCCGGCGAACTGGCCGGCCTCAATGTGCTGCGCCTCGTCAACGAACCGACCGCGGCGTCGCTCGCGTACGGCGTGCATCAACGCGATAGCGAACGCAAATTCCTGATCTTCGATCTGGGCGGCGGCACATTTGACGTCTCGGTGCTCGACTTCTTCGAAGGTGTGATGGAAGTGCGCGCCAGCACTGGCGACAATTTTCTGGGCGGCGAAGATTTCACCGAAGCGCTCGTCGAGTTGTTCTGCCAGCGTAATAGCCTTCGAATCAAATCGCTCACGCCGATTGCCGCGCAACGTCTGCATCAGCAGGCTGAACGTGCAAAACGTCTGCTCACGCAAAACGGTGCTGGGAGCGTCACGCTCAAGCTCACGGTCGGCGACGCAGAGCACATCCTCGAACTCGACGCGGCCACCGCAGAACAAACCTGCGAGCACCTGTTGCAACGGCTGCGCAAACCCGTCGAGCGTGCGTTGCGCGATTCGAAGATCGCCGTCGATGCGCTCGAAGAAATCATCCTCGTCGGCGGCGCCTCGCGTATGCCGATGGTACGCAAGCTGGTCTCGAAGATGTTCGGCCGCTTGCCCGCCGTCAATCTGAACCCGGACGAAGTCGTGGCCCTCGGCGCCGCCGTCCAGGCAGGGCTCGTCACGCGGGACGCCGGCCTCGAGGAAATGGTGCTGACCGACGTCGCGCCATATAGCCTCGGCATCGATACCGCGATGCCGCTTGGTGCCAGTCAATATGTGCCGGGGCACTTTCTGCCGATCATCGAGCGCAACACGATTGTGCCGGTAAGCCGCATGCAGCGCATTTTCACCGTGAGCGAGCGTCAGCAGATGCTGAGCATCAAGGTGTTCCAGGGCGAAGCACGTTTGACCGTTGACAACGTGCCGCTCGGCGAATTCACGCTCGACGTGCCTGTCAAGCCGGCAGGGCAGGCAGGCGCGGATGTCCGGTTTACCTACGACATCAACGGCGTGCTGGAAGTGGAAGCCACGGCCTTTCCCGGTGGTGTGAAACGGGCGATGGTGATCGAAGAAAATCCTGGCGTGCTGACACCGGCGGAAATCAGCGCACGGCTCGCCACATTGGCTGCGCTGAAGATCCATCCGCGCGACCAACTGGAGAATCGCACGCTGCTCACGCGCGCGGATCGTGTCTATGAGGAAACGCTCGGCGACCATCGGCAGTATCTGGCCGCATATATCTCGCGGTTCCAGTCGTTGCTCGAGCGGCAGAACGCCGAGGAAATCGCGCATGTGCGCAGCGAACTGAGCGTGCTGCTGGATCGCTTCGACGTGCATGTGACTTACTGATCGGCCATGGATACGACTTCTGCCTATCACTGGCCGTGGAATGTGCTCGGCATTGCCGCGAACGCCGACGAACGCAGCGTGCGCCGCGCTTATGCGCGTCTCCTGAAACAGCAACGCCCGGATGAAGACGCCGAGGCATTTCAGCGGCTGCGGTATGCGTATGAGTCGGCTTTGCAGATGGCGAGCGCGAGCACCGAGGCCGCCGTCGAACCCTTGCCAAGCGCAGAAACGATGCAGGCTTCGCGTGCGACACTTGCAACGCAACAGACGTCACAACCATCCAGCTTTACACCAGCGCAGCCCGAGTCCGAAGCGCACTCTCGCGAACCCGATGCCTTCGAACGCGCTGTGCAGTTGTGGCAGAACTTCGTCGCGCAACCAGACCAACTCGAGTCGCGCCGTTCCCTGCAGGATCTGTTCGCCGACGTCGTTAACATTCAGACGCGCGACGAGCTCGAATGGCAAGCGCTGATTCATTGCCTGAACGAGGATGCGCCGGCCACGCTACGCATGAACCTGAGCGCGGTCCTGGGATGGCGGGACAATGCCGCCCATCTGCATCGCCGCAACGCGGCCATCGCGACCCTCGCACTGGACCGTGTATTCGCCGACGAGGACTACAACGCGCTGCGCCTGCGCTACACGAATGCCATGGTCCTGCTCGAAGGGCCGCAGCCGCCGTTGGCGACCGGTGCACACGCTCTGCTTCGCGCAGGCGTGCGTACCGGGATGGAACAGTTGCTGACTGCGCTCAATCGCTATCATCCGAATGTCGTGCGCCTGCGGCTCGACAGCGAGAAGGTCGAATTCTGGACCCGCTGCCTGACGTTCCGGATTGGCGCAGGCCGACTGTTCGGCCCAGCGCTCACGCTAAGCGCCTGGTGCGGGTTGCTGTTCGCGAACGCTTCGATGGGCCTCAATCGCGATCAGTGGTTCGATCAATGGACGCCCGTTCAGTGGGCCGTGCTTCTGGCCACGCTGATGGTGACGCTGGTCGCCAGCGCCGCGACAACTGTCCTGCTGTCCGAACCGCAGCAACAGCGACTGCGGGCGCTACGCTCGATGGGCTGGCTGCGTTATGGCTGGGTTCCGGTTTGGCTTGGCGCGACTGCCGCTTCGTTGTGCGACGACGGCAGCGGACGCTTGACCTCGATCGCAATGGACACGCTCGGCATCTGCACGATGTGGGCCGCGTTGATCTACGGATGGCCGCGTATTAAGCAGTTCGTAATACTGGCCGCCGTCGGTGCGATCGGATTTGGTTTCGCCGGCCATTGGCTCGCCACCGATCCTCGCGCATGGCCGATGCCGTTCGCGCACGGCATGCTGTTCGCTTTCTTCTTCTCTTTTGCGCAACGGGAGTGGCGCGGCTGGCTCGCACGTCGGCCGCACCTCGCGCGCTTTGGGGCAGCGATGTGGTTTGCGGGTTTCGCCGCGTTGATCGTTCTGCTGCTGCAGCGGGACGAGCGTTCGACGCAATTCGCATGGGCGCTCTTTACGGTCATGGCCGCGGCGGGCGGTGTATTGGCGACGACGCGTTGGAATGATCTGCGCCGGGCTGTGCCGGGGTTTTTCCGTGGCTATGTCCATCTCGCCTGGTTCGCGTTCGCACTCTCCAAGCCGGACATCATCGCTTGCGTGAGCGCGGGGCTGATGAGTGTCTGGATTATCGAAGAGCTGAAGCAACGTCGGCTATCGCCGCGAACGGCGCCGTAAGGTCGCATCTAAAGATACCGTCAACA
>NZ_JAQQET010000045.1:0-76731 GCF_046026855.1 Paraburkholderia sediminicola
CACCTGTCTCTTACTCCACTGAAGATTCGTGGCAAATGGGTTTATCTGTACCGGGCGGTGGATCGGGCGGGCCAGACGGTGGACTTCATGCTCAGGGCAAAGCGCGACATGGGTGCGGCCAAAGCCTTTTTCAGAAAGGCGATCAAACATCAGGGCCAGCCGCCGGAGACGATCACGCGCGATGGTTATGCTGCCTCGCACCGGGCGGTGCGTGAAATGAAGGTCGATGGCCTGCTGCCTGAGGCTACGAAGGTCCGGTCCTCGAAGTACCTGAACAACGTGGTCGAACAGGACCATCGAAACATCAAGTCCAGAACGAACGTGATGTTTGGCGTCAAACGGTTCAGGAGCGCCGCGACCACGATTGCCGGCATCGAGTTGATGCACCGAATTCGCAAGGGGCAGTTCAACCTCTCCATTCTCGGGCCCAAAGATGCAGTTGTGCCCGCCGCCTGGAATGCTGTCCCGTTCGATCGATAAGGTATCCATATCTATAGTAAAATTTTCGGCCAATCCGTCTATTTGCATCAGAGCCGCCGTATCCGAGTACCTGATGAACGAATAACGGAACGATCGAAAGCGGCAATTCCACCGAGATGAATCCAAAAAATAGCCCGACAGCGATAAGCGCCTTTGCGCGCACCGAACTTTCACTGCGTGTATCCAACGGCGATGCCAGCGACAAATTTCCATGTGAAAACATGTTGTTACGCAGTAAAACGCCAGGCGTCTTCCAGTCGGTTGTTCTGCAAGGCAGGGCGCCTGCCGCGTTGTGCATAAGTGGCAGGCAGGTTCATATGCTTCAAGCCGCCGGTTGAAGACGGGGGAAATCATCTTCAAATGCATGAGGCTGATAGCCGGCTGCGTCGAACAGATAGTCACGCGAGGCATCTGTTGCGCGCCGGACAGCGGCGAGGTCGACATCGACCAGTTGACCCTCATGCTTGCGCAACCGACCAGCGATCATCACGGTCCGGACATCGCTGCGATTGGCCATGTGCACGACATTGCCCACTGCGTTGTGCGACGGGAAGATGCCGATGCCGTCCGTGCGGATCATGATCAGATCGGCCTGCTTGCCAGGCGTCAGGCTTCCGATGCTGCTCTCGAGTCCCATGCAGTGCGCACCGTCAATCGTTGCAGCTTCCAGAATCGGACGTACATGCGTCGGTGCCGGCGCAGCGGTCTCAGCGGCCGCGCGTCGCTTCTGGCCGAACGTCCGCTGCTGGGCAAAGGCGGCGTGCATTTCGCCAAACATGTCGCCACCTTGGGATGTGTCGATATCGATACCCAGTGCCGGACGCAAGCCGTACTCGAGTGCCGTCTGATACGGGAAGCCATCGGTTTCCAACCCGAACAACGCGTCCGAGCGCGGGTTCACGGTGACGTTGACGCCTGCTTCCGCGAGGATTCGCCAGTCGTCACCGGTCAGGCGGACACAGTGATTGAAGATGTTGTCCGGGCGCAGTAACCCTTTGGCGTGCAGATCGCGCAGTGGCGACCGGCTGCCGTCCCAGTTGCCGAACTCACTCAGGATGCGGCATCCGGCTTCTCTTGCCACCGCCCATTGATCCGCGACATCGGTATTGGCGAACAGGCCCACATTCACGACGGCATCGGCTGCACGCTTCAGACGCTGAACTTCTCCGGGCCAGTGTTTGACTGCCATTCCCACTGGTTGACCAACCATGTGAATGGCGCGCAGACCGGCCACATCGAAGGCTTCCAGCGCGGCATCCGTGTGTTCGGTGGTAAGACTGTTGTGCGCGGCATCCAGGATGCTCGTAATCCCCGCATCGATGCATGACAGGCTTGTCAGGAGCGTCGCGAGGTGCATGTCCTGAGGACGGTAGTAACGGCCAATCGCAAATGGAATCGCTTCGAAATACTCGTTGAGCGTTTCGACGTTTGGCATGAGTCCGCGCAGCAGACCGAGCCAAGCGTGCTGGTGAGGATTCACAAAACCAGGCATGATGATGTGCCCGCTCGCGTCGATGGCGCGCGCATCGTCCGCGCTGAGGTTGGGACCGACTGCGGCGATCTGTGGACCTTCGACAAGGACATCGGCAATAGTGAAGTCGCCGATCGTTTTGTCCAGACTCAAGACCGTGCCGCCCTTGAACAGGGTCCGTTCGTAGTTTGTCTGCTGCATATTGCTTTCTATCCATGAGGTTGATCTGGCGAGGGTCTGTCGATGCAGATTCCGGCTGTTTCTTACCGCACTGAACATCCGTTGCAGCCCGCGTGCGACGAATCATAGGCCTCCCCCGTTATTTACTGAAGAGCGCTTATGTCTGTACACTCTTGACTCAAATTCAGGAGTGGCGATGAGCTTTGACGGACGTTTGTTATCTGGCGTGACCGTGCTGGCGGCCGTGGTGGGAAGTGGCAGCTTCAGGCGGGCGGCGGCCGTATTGGGCATGTCCGACTCGGGCGTTGGCCGCGCCGTGGCTCGTTTGGAGACGCGGGTCGGAGTGCGGCTGCTGGATCGAACCACCCGCTCGCTGGCGTTGACGGAAGAAGGACGCCGGTTCTACGAACTCGTCGTTCCCGGACTGGCCGATATCGAGGATGCAGCGGAGGAATTGCTGAATTCGCCGGCATCGGTTCGCGGCAAACTCCGGGTCGACGTGGACCCATTCTTTCTTCGCACCATGCTGGCCGACGGGTTGGCCGGTTTTCTGCAGGCGTATCCCGAGGTCGAACTGGACCTGCTGACAAGGCAATCGGTTGGCGATCTTGTGGTCGACGGGATCGATGTCGCACTGCGCTTTGGCGAGCCATCACTGTCATCTTCCTACGTGTCGCAGAAACTTCTGGAGACTCGGGTGCTCACCGTCGCTGCGCCTGAATACTTGGCCCGGCGCGGGCATCCCACGCATCCGTTGGACTTGACGAATTACGATTGCATCCATTTCCGGAATCCGGCAACCGATCGCGCATTCCCTTGGGAATTTCATCGCGGCGGAGAAATCCTGACGGTTCCGACGACGGGACGACTGATGCTCAGTGACGTGACCGCGATGCTGCGCGCGTGTGCGGCAGGAGCAGGCGTCGCGCAGACCATCGAGGTCGGAACTCCCGACCTGGTGAGCGCGGGGAAACTGGTTGAACTGTTTCCTAAGTGGTCCGACGAGCGGTTCGGCCTCTATGCGGTGTACCCGTCGCAATACGCGCCTTCATCTCGCGTGCGTTGCTTTATCGACTTTGTCATGGAGGCGATCCGCTCATGAGCAGACCGGCCGGACGGACCACGAGCCTTGATGGCCGACTACTGACAGGTGTGAGCGTCCTTGCCGCGATCATTGAAACAGGTGGCTTTGGGCGTGCAGGAGAACTGCTCGGAATTACCACCTCGGGGGTAAGCAGATCGCTCTCGCGCCTCGAAGAGCGAGTCGGTGTTCGCCTGCTCGATCGGACAACCCGTTCAGTCAGTCTGACCGACGAAGGGCGAAGGTTCTACGAACGTGTCAGGCCCAGCATGGACAGCATCGAAGAGGCCGCCTCGATGGCGTCGGCGTCGGCCTCGGTCGTACAAGGCCGGCTGCGTGTCAATATCGATCCCTTCGTCATGCGGCTTCTGCTTAGTGGCCGCATAGGCGCTATTCTCGAGCGGTATCCGGGCCTGAGCCTTGAGTTGATTTCGCGCGATCAGATTGGGGATCTGGTGGCAGACGGCGTTGACGTCGCGGTGCGATTTGGAGAGCCGAGGGGGGCATCGCTGATTGCGCGAAAGATCGCCGATCTGAAACTCATCACGGTGGCAGCCCCGACGTATCTCGAGAGGCACGGACGTCCCAAACATCCAGGTGATCTCCAGTCGCACGCCTGCATCCATCTTCGAGATCCGCAGAGCGGCCGGCCATTCGCATGGGAGTTCCACGGAAAGGGTGCTGCGTTCACGGTTCAAACGTCGAGTCGACTCTGCGTGAGCGATGCGGCCACGATGCTTTTCGAGTGCATTGCTGGCACAGGGGTTGCACAGGTCTTTGCCGTCGTGGTTCGCGACCTGGTTCGGAGTGGCGCACTCGTTGACCTGTTTCCAGGGTGGGCAGAAGAAACGTATCCGCTGTATGCGTCGTACCCCTCGCGTAAGAACCGTCCGATGAAGGTACGGGCGTTCGTCGACTTCATGGTTGAAATGGTGAAATGAGGACAATTCTCAAAAGCAAGAGCGCCGGATTCGTGCGCGCCCAAAGATACATTGGCCGTTACCAGCGCTCGACCGCTTACTTGTCACAGAGGCTTAAGTGTCGGGTTTCAGGGTGCTAATGGACGAATGTCCAATTTAGATGACGGCCCGTGGTGGCCGACCACGGAGATTCTCCAGACAGTATCTGGAAAATCTGCCGTTCCTGAAAATGTCCAGACACCGTCTGGAAAATCGCCGCCAGCGAAGACGTCGTCGACTGCATGGCAACGGTGCCCGATTGCATGGCGCTAGCCACCCATCCTACGTCGCCCTGGCCCGCCTACGTGCGCCGGCTTTCAGTGAAGACGGCGTCCGCTCGCGCTTTCTATGAAACAGAGGGGTTGCGCGAAGGCTGGTCGGTGCGCCGGCTCGACCGCCAGATCAGTAGCCGGCTTTACGAGCGGCTGGCGCTGTCGCGCAACAAAGTGGCCCTGATTAGGAAAACCGCGGATGTCCAGCCGGGCGATCCCCGCACGCCGGAGGAGGCGATTCGCGATCGTTCGTTCTCGAGTTTCTAGACATCAAGAACGAGTACTCAGAGTCGGATCAGGTTTGCCATCTTTCCACAGTCTGACCGTTGCATACAGGTCGACATACAAGTGCCGACCTGCATATACGATGTCACAAAGAGCGATGAGTGACGATCTTCGAGTCTGCGCGCCCGGCCGCCGTCAGTCGGTTGCGACAACCAGTTCCTGACGGATCGCTCGTGCCTCGAGTTCTACCTCGCCGCCGGCGATCGGCGGCCGTGCGCGATAGACAAGTACGCCACCGCGGATTGGAGTCCCGACAGCACCGAGCAGCGCAGGTTCCCAAAGGTCCGGAATATCGTGCACATGGAAAAGCGCGATTTGAGTGGCGTCTTTCCACGCAAAGCCGAGCTTGTTGAGCGTGTCGCCGACCGTATCAATCGTGTAGCGTGTACGTTGCCGCATCGCGGCGGGACTGGTATCGCCATCTGCGATTGGCTTGCCGTTCGCGCCAATGTCTGCCTGTCCAGAGAGCAGGAACGTCTGACCTTTGGACACAGCGGGGACCGTGTAGCTGAACGTGCATACCGATGTTTTCGCCGGCGGGTAAAGGGCCAGCGCAATATTGGATCGACATACGCCGCTGTAGTCACCGAACATCAGCTCCCATTTGCGCAATTGTTCGAAATACGGCAGATTGAAGGTCGACCAATCGTTAAATGTCAGCGGAGCGGGTACACGCATTTCAATGCCGCAAAAGGCCTGTGCCGGGCGACCGATACGCTCTAGGTGCGCCTCGATGAACCGGTATGCTTCTTCGAGCGGTAGCCAGGACTGCAATTGGACCCTCACAACCTCAAAGCCTTCATCCGGGATGATCCCGGAGCAGTAAGCGGCACCACCGGGCAGAATCTTGTAGTTACCCGGGCGGTTTTCGATCATATGGAGTGCGGACATGATTCGATTCCCTAAAAAATCAGACTGATCAAAGAAGAATATTGCCAACCTTATCTAGCGCAGTGTCGATGCCGCTGCGCAGCGATTGGTAACGGATCCCCATCATACAAATGATCGTCGATTAGAGCTCGTCGAGCACCGGAGGGTCAAACCAATTCGTCAGCGACAGACCTCCGTCGACGACAAACGAGGCGCCGGTTACGTAAGCCGATACCTTGCTCGAGAGCACCGCCAGTGCCATTGGCGCGAGGTCCTCGCTGCGGCCGAGACGACCCAGCGGGATGTGCCGTGTAAGCGAGGGGTCGGCGACGAAGCCACCAGCTGCGATCGCACCGGGAACAAGCGCGTTCACTCGAATGCCAAACCTGCCAAGTGTCTTAGCGAGCTCCTTGACCAGCATCGCGAGGGCTGCTTTCGATGTGCTGTAGTGTGGGAGGTTGCGGGGCGTTGCCGCATGCAGGGATGTGAGCATCAAAATGGATCCGGGTTCGCGGGCGGCGATAAGCTCACGAGAGAATTCACGTGCCAGATGAAAACCAGCGTCGACGTTGACTGCGCGCATCTGCTCCCAGGTCTCGTCGGTGACCGCGAGTGCGTGATCAGACTCCCGCCTCGGGGGCGCCGCGCTGTGAACGAAAAGTGTCACGCGTCCGACGGCTGCGCGGGTGTCGGTGATCAACGCGTCGCAGGCATCCCGGCTTGCCAGATCACCGATCCATGGTACAGCGAGTTCGGGACGCGATGATGAAGCTGCGGCGGCGGAAACGGTATCGCGGTGCACATCAGCGAAGACGGTCCGCACACCTTCGCTGACCAAAGCTTGAGCGATGGCTCGGCCTATGCCGTTGCCCGCACCGGTCACAAGGGCGGCATCGCGCCCGGGATCGAATAGTTGAGTGAACAAGCTCATGTTCTGGAGGCTCCACAAGAGTGTTGCGGTGGTTGGTTGTATCGAATAGGAAATTTTGAACGCGCATTAGTGAATCGCAGTACGGTCAATCAGAATCGGAGATCATGCGAATACTATGGTAGGACAAAAATTTGAACGGCCTTTCAAGCGCTCGTTCATCGGCTTGGAGTGACAGGTTACTCGAAAGTGAAGTCTAGTCGCTCAGTTTGCATTGACGAAATATGAAATACTTATCCAGCGATCAGTTGCCGTGATCCTTGCAACCTCCTTTAAGCGAGTTGCCCGGTATTGCTGACCGTATTCAGGTGACTTGAAACACGCGATTTCAAGTATTCGTCGTTTGCTGGATCGGTAGCGTACATGAGAACCGTCAAACCCTCGTTGATTGACAACTTTGTGCAGAGTGGTCGTCGATGTACCCCCTCGTCCGCACCTGCAAGCTCGGGGGCATCGATCCCGAGGCATATCTGCGTCACGTCCTCGCCCACATTGCAGACTATCCGATTAATCCGGTTGATGAGCTGTTGGCGTGGCGTGTCGTCGCTTCGCTGCATCCGGCGTCAACCTGACGTAGTCACGCGCCGCACATCGCTGTTAATCACGGTCGTGATGCACCGCTTACGCTACACAAAACGTTGCCTGTATCTGATCGGTCTGTTTGGCTAAGCAGTTAGACGTTAAGGCGCTAGGGACTGCTTGACGAGATCGCTGGCGCCTGTGTGAGCCCCGAGCTTGAATTCACCACGCCGCAACGCGGCTTCGTGTACGTGGAGCTTCGCCTGAAGATCCAGCGCGCGGCGTGCCTCCTGTTCGGCCTCAGCTAGTGGCAACACCAGCACACCGCTTTCGTCCGCAAGGATTACGTCCCCCGGGTGCACTACGACTCCACCGATCGACACGGGAACGTTCATCCGACCGCCAAGGTCATACATGCGCGTAGTAATGGAGGCTATTCCTCGCGACCAGATCGGGAAGTCGGATTCCTCAAGTTCCGCAAGGTCCGTGGTTGGGCCGTCAACGATGCCTGCAGTTGCGCCCGACGCTTTGACGGCCGCAGTGACGCCACCACCCCAACAAGCGTAGGTGTTGTCGCCAAGTCGGTCTACGAGAAGGATGTCACCGGGACGCAGCAATCCAGCGGCATGATGCAGCAACGTAGAGTCCGGGCCGGGGATGCCTAACGTGACCGCAGTCCCGACGACATGCTTACCTCGGAGCATCGGGCGGATCTCGCGATCGCAGAAGCCCCAGAAACGGAAGTGACCGATCGTTGCGGTTTCAACCGTAGACAGAAGTTCACGGACTTCGTCGTTGATCTGTTTCGGCATCGGATTGACTACGTATTTGTGATCCATGGATCTGCCTCTAATATGTATGAGTATTGCCGTTACGTTCGAATTCGTCTATTTCGTCGATATATAAAATTTTGCTTCGTATAACTAATCTATGATGACTTATCAGAAATGTGTTCAAGATAATAATTATTTAAGCGGGGCAATCCATCCTGACGGCCGAATATATGGAGAACGACGGCGGTTAAATCGCCGCGTTCAATGCCTGCAAGGCTGTGCGCAGGAGCAGGGCGCGCAACGATCAACGGCAAACTGAGCGCAGAGAAACCTTGCGCAACAGCAGTTGGTTTGCGTTGTATCCTATACAGCTCTTGCGTCCACCAGCGGGAAACTATCCGCTTCGTCGCTTGCTTGTCTGTTCCACGCGGGGACGTTCTGGCGCGCGTGACTTACTTGCTCTGTGTCGATGGATGCCGTGATGATCGTCGATTCGTCACCGGCTTCGGCAAGTATGCGTCCCCATGGATCAACAATGAGCGAGTGCCCGAACAGCTCGACGCCGTTCTCGAACTGACCACACTGACCCGCTGCAAGAACGTAGCATCCCGTCTCGATTGCGCGAGCGCGAATGAGAGTGTGCCAATGTGCCCTGCCAGTGTGCCGCATGAAAGCCGCGGGCACGATAATGAGGTTGGCGCCAGCCTGAGCGTATCGACGGTAAATGTGAGGAAAACGTAGGTCGTAGCAAATCGAAAGTCCTACACCGCCTGCGCGGGATCGAGCAATCGCCAGCTTGGTTCCGGGGGCGACAGATGCGCTTTCTCGTACTTGACGATCTGGAAGATCGATGTCGCAGAGATGAACCTTGTCGTAGCGGGCGTTCACCTTTCCATCGGATCCAATCATGAAGGACGAATTGAAGATACGACCGTCACCTGCCAGAATGCCGACGGATCCCACGACGATCTCAATCCCATTTGCCGAAGCAAAGTTCGAGAACTCTATTAAAGCCGGATGCTCAGCTTCCGTGTATGCGACCGGTCGGAATAACCCGTTAGAGGTATCGATGCCGGCGCAGACCTCAGGGAGTACCGCTATGTCAACCTCACGATCGATCGCATCTTCTAGCATCATCAACGCGGTGTCAACGTCGCGTCTCCAGTCCGAGGTAGCAGTGTATTGAATACACGCCGCTGTCATCGTAGTCATTCGGTCTCCCGGTCTTCGAGGCAAGATTTCAAAAAGAAAGTTGCAACCAGGGAGCCTTAGCAGAAGCACCGCTGATTCACGATGAATCTTCCGTCAGGTGTGAACGTCGGTCAAATTGTATAAGTTGATGCCGCGCTATAAACAAAGTGAATGAAGTGACGATATTTGCAGTTCGTGGCTCAATAGCTAACCGAAACCACTCCCGATAGGCGGGGGGGAGCGGAGGAAGGGAATGCCGTCCCCTCCGTTGGCCGGAGGGAAGGGGCCTAGGCGGAAAACACTCAGTCAGGGTCGGTCTAACGCCAGATATCCGGTTTCGTCTGGTCCGCAATGTAGTGTTCAATCGCGTTATTTGCGATAGCGACGAGTGAGTCAATGATAACGTTCGTGACCGGTTTTTTCAGACAGGCAAACACGTGGAAGGTCGGTGGTGCCTGTCTAACAGGGACGATAGCCATACGTCCAGTCGCTATATCATCTCGAGCGAGAAACGTCGGACTAGCGATGACACCAAGTCCGGATAATATTATTTGTCGCGCTGTGCTAAACGAGTAGATACAATTGAGTATGATCTTGCTGTGCCGCTTGGGAATATGCGTGACACCCGCGAGTCGGAAATAGTCAATAAGCTGTTCGTAGCCGGACGTGCCCGGTCTGGCCATCACGATGGGAAGCTCAGCGAGTTCGGCTATATCGATTGGTCGCGCGCAATCGTATTTGTTCGGGTTGGCTAGCCAGGATAAATTCATGTTGCATAGGCCATGCGAAGCTATGTTCGGCTCGTTGACTGGGCCAACGAGGAACGCCAGATCGATTTCGCCTTTTTGAAGACGTTCAAGCAGGTCGCTACTGGTACCAGTTGTAATTTCAAAGGTTGCTTTGGGGAACGAGGACGATATTTCGTTGAGGAACGCGGGTAGCCATGACATCGTCACAAACTCGATCGCGCCGATTCGTACGTGATGTTCAGAGTATTCGTCACTGGCGGCCAGTTCGACCAGCTCAAGAGAGAGCGAAACAATCGCTTCGGCATGGTTGTATATCCTGCGACCCGCTGGCGTTAGTTCAAACTGCTTCGCGCTTCGATCGTAAATCTGAATTCGAAGCACGTCCTCCAGTTTATTAATGCGATTGGAAATTGACGGTTGACTAGTGTGCAATTTTTCAGCAGTGCGGCTGAAGCTTTTCAATCGCGTGAGCCACACCAGTGTTTCGAGAAACGTCGTGTTCATCTTCTTAGAGCCTCGGGCCATGACGCGATATCTACGATCCGCAAGAGTCTGCGATGTTCGTCCGGTTACTATTCCGTGTCGCATCCAGCTCACGTCGAGCGTTCATGTCAGCGCGATCCTGCCCGGGATGTTGCACGATCGTTCGCCGCGTGTCAAAACTTCAAAATCGACCACTCTTCCATCTCCCTCCAAGCCTGAATATACATCGACACGATCCCCATTCGCACCGCTGGATTCGCAGAATCGCTAGCTCTGCTCGGTTCTTCCGGAAGAGACTGGGACTTCGCACGGACGCTTGCTTTCCTACGCGGCCGTCGAAAGCTGTCTGACCTTATATTGAGCACCGGATCGGGATCGGATCCGAAGGTGCGCGCTGTAAAGCTGGGCATCGTGCCTAGTCGGCAACCAGTTTCCATGTTCGAGAGGGTCCAGCCTCATCAACTAATTTTATAGGGCATCAAAGAACAATGTGATTGGACGGGGCCAATTTGGTTGGGGAATATACTTTCAGCGCGAAGAAACGCTGCTGAAGCAGACGCGGCGGACCGTACGTGGAAGACGATCAACGTGCGTGAACACGTTCCGGGATCGTGAATATCAAACAATTACAGAAGAAGCAGGAGACGTTAAATATGACCGAAGCAGCGGAAAACGACTGGAGTTACGTAGCTGCGAAATGGTCCCCGCGAAGGGCGTAAAAGGCAGCCGCGCGATCAATGACCTCAAGTAAGGGCTTCACCAAATACGTCGATTGTTGGCGAGAACGTTCTCAAATCGACAAGTCAGCACATTAACATGGCGTCTAACTGATCACTTCTGCGTGTAGGTAATCATGAGTTTATTCAGAAATAAATGGTTCATTCTATTTGCGTTGCTGATTCCGCTCAACCTCCTGTTCGGAATCGATAGAAATGCAATGACGGTTTCAGCACCGTACATTCAGCACGAAATGGGGCTCGACTATGTCCTAATGTCGGAGGTGCTTGTCATCTCAACAGCAGTTTATGCGCTTCTTCAGGTGCCGGCAGGTTGGCTTGTACAGCGCGCCGGCGTCAAGTGGGTGTTGATCACTGCATGTTTAGTCTGGTCCGGTGCCACCATCCTCGCGTCGTTCCAGCACACCAGCAATGGACTGTTCGGCGCCCGAATTTTGCTGGGCATCGGCCAGGCGCCTGATTGGGTTGCATGCATCCTCGCGCTAAAATTGCTCTTTCGTGAGTCCGAGCGCGAAGACACGAATGCGATACTGCTTGCGGGTCTATACACAGGGTATATCGCAAGCGGCACCTTCACTCCTTACCTCGTCGAGAATTTCGGTTGGCGTCAGTCATTTTTCGGATATGGCATCGCTGGGATCGTACTGGCTGGGATTATTTTCCTATGCTTTCAAGGGCCGAGTCGAGAAGTCCGCCCGCAAGAAGGAAAAAAGGACGAGACACGAGCACGAGTGTGGACCGGTCGAGTGGTCACCAATGTCGCTCAGGCAGCCCTGTTTTTCGGACTCGCTTGCATCATGCATTCGTTCTTTTTCGTTACCTTCCCGCACTTCGCTAGCTCGCATTTCAAGGTGACGCCCTCAGGCGCTGGCAAGTTGTTCTCTATTCTCTGGGCAGCCCTTTATGGCTCAGTTTTGTTCTGGGGAGCTTTGATTAAGTACTTACGAAGGAAAGGGAAGTCGGAGTTCCTGCGCAGTGCTAGGGGGCGTGTTTTCGCAATCTCATTGGCGGCAGTTTTTCTCGCGATTGGACTTTATTTCGACGATACGTGGGTATGTATGACGTTTTTCGCGATCTCGATGGCGGGACTCGGCCTTTGCCAGATCTTGACTTGGTCATACGTCCAGACTATTCCCGGCGTTACCGGGATGGCAGCTGGCTTTGTACAACTCGCGGGAAATGCCGGTTTGGCTCTGGGCCCCGTGGTCTTCGAAATCCTGTTCAGAAACTACGGTGTGTGGATTCCGGTTTGTTATATCTCGATTCTCTGCGGAATAATTGGAGCGTTGGTCTGGATTTTGCCTCACGTGTTGACCAAGGGTTTAAAAACTGATCCGTTAAGCGCCGACGGCTCGATGTAATGCGAGAGGTAGCTGATCTGCAATGGTACCTCTCTGGCGCATCAGCACCGTTGCGTTAGCGACAATAAGCGACAACTTGTCCCACGGGGGCGTAACGCTGCCTTCAAGGCAGCGCGCAAGACATGGACTTGGGCCAGTCTGGCGTGCTGCGGTTCGCCGCTCATGAAACCACGAGTGGCCGGTTATCCGCGGCGATACATTGGTCGGGACTGCCCGGCGCCCCAGTGCATTCTCTGCAAAGTAATCAAACACTACGTTGACACGATGTGATCGGGTCCCTATCTCGTCTGAATTATTCTGGAGAATATAAATGAAATTCAAATTAGTGGCTTTTGCTGGATTTGCGATTTTTTTTCAAAATGCGGCTCAGGCTCAGAGTAGCGTGACTTTGTGGGGTTTGATTGACGAAGGGATGCTGTACAACAGCAACGCAAATGGCCATGACAGGATTTCGATGGCAACTATGCTGACTTCTAGTAAATTCGGATTTACAGGCATCGAAGACCTTGGTAACAACTATAAAATAGTGTTTTCACTTGAGAACGGTTTCAATCCGGCCACGGGCGCGATGAGTAATGCGAATCTTGCTTTTGGAAAACGAACCTATATTGGTTTGTCGTCTCCATTCGGAACGCTTCTCGCCGGACGTCAATATTCTGCTATCCTCGACTGGGTGAAATGGTTTTCCGTTAACCAGTCGTTTGCTGGTGGGCTGCCAGGATTGTATATGAATGATGTTGACGATGTTGGTGGCGATATTCACTTCAACAATACAATCAAATACAAATCACCGGACTACAACGGATTTGGATTTGGTGGGCAGTATTCGATGAATTCCCATACCGACTCGGCAACGTCGGGAACGGCGTGGGGGGTGGGTACTGCATATGTGGGTAGCAATTTCGGTGCTGGAGCGGCTTTTCAGCACATCGGGAATCCACAGGCTTATGCCGCATTTCAAAATAATGCTACGTATACGAATGTGTACTATGGCCGGGCGATCACTCTTGCGAGCGGGTGGAATATTGCAGCGGCAGGCGTTTTCGCAAACTATAAAGCGCTGAATGTGCAGTTTCTATATTCGCGAGTAAATTTTTATCTTCCATCTGGAAAAGATATTTCTGTATTCAATAATTATCAGTTGGGATTTAATTATTCATTAACTCCCGCGATCCAGGCTGCCGCCTTCTACGTATATTCAAACGTAAGCCAAGCTGGAGAGGGCGGCTTCAACAACCAACACTTCGGCGTAGTCGGACACTACTTATTGTCCAAGTCAACCGACCTTTATGCTATTGCCATGGGGATTCTCGCGCACGGGAACGTTGCAGGTGCACAAGCAGTTGGGCAACCGGCATCATCGGCAAGTAGGCAGTTCCTCGCCGGCATTGGTATCCGTAAGAAGTTCTGAAGTAACTCGAAACTCTTGGAGCCGCGCCGTTGCGGGCGATCGGCATTGTTCGACTTGCTAGAGATGGTCGACGATCTCTGCTGAAGTTTCGAAGCCGCCTAGATTTGCGGCCGCTAAGTTGTTTGCGTTAACGAGAGGTTGGGACAAGAATCTTGCAGTGAACATGCATCCGTCGATTTCTGCAGAGAGGGAAGTAGGTGCCTTTTTGTGATGGGGAATTCAAAGAGATCGTTTCACATTCCCTGGATCTGGTTTCCATCAGATGTCGGTGATTCCCACGGCGCCGTCATTGACGAACAGCGCGCGTCCCCTCTGATACAGCGCGTAGTTGATAGGGCCAATGCCGAGCAGGAACACCATCGCGTGGTGTTCGTTGGGAATGAGAAGATGGCTGGCAAATCGCCGGCATGCCACATCCTCGATTTGACGACTTGCCTGAGCATCCAGCTAGGAAGTTGCGCCGGGCGCGTCTACTAGGTGCATTGAAAATTGCTAAATTCTCGTTTTTTTGGTCGCTCAAGCGGTGCATATCGACTTACTAGAGCTGTCGTCAGGCTGCTATCGAGCAAAGGTCGCCTGGTACGAGAAAGTCGGGTGAAGCCGCATTTCGGCGCGCGCAACTGTTCGCGTTGGAGAGAGACTTCGCCTTGGAGGCAGAATCTCTCATGCCGTCCGCGAGCCTGTTTTCGCCCTTCTGGGCTTGATGCCGCTTATGCTTCGGTCCGTGTTGAATGTATCGCACTAGCGTTTGGAACCATCCAAAGTGCTGAACCGAGCAATCCAATGCCTGCTATCAGAATGGCCACATGTGTCCACGCAGAATACTCCTTGAACAGAATCTCGAACACGACGGGCCCCAGCGCAAGAAATCCGTTTCCAACCAATTGAGTGACACCCGCAGCAATTCCGGTTGCGCCGGAAATGCTCTGGACATGAGACCACGTTAGAACCTGACACAGGCCGAGCGCGGACATTGAAAGACAAAGAAGTAGCATACTTGCCCAGAGGCTTCCCCACGATACGCCAAGCGCAAGCAACACAGCCGATGCCATTAGACCCACGCTACGGCCTAGGTTGCCTCGCAGCCAATCGCCGCCGCCCCGGGTCTTGAGGTATTTAATAAGACCGCCCCAAAAGAGGACGGATAAATACAGTACAAGCCAGAGAACAGAGAACAGAGTTCCTGCCAAGACAGGCGTCACATGCAAGCTAGATCCAGCAAAATGAGGAAAGCTTACAAAAAAGAAGCCGTGTTGAACGCAGACCGCACCATAATAAAGACCAATTTGCGCAATCTTCCAGATCAGTTCAGCGTTCCATCTGGTATTGGTTCCTCCCGACAGGCAAGAAACAGGAAGCAATTTATCTGTTTCTTGACCTTTGTATCCAAAAAACAAAACTAAACTGAAGGCTATGCCAATAAGCCCGTACCAAAAAAAGCAATTGCGCCATCCGAAATTCTCAACGATATAGGGCGTTATCGCACCACTTGCAATAAAGCCGGTGTACGATGCGGCGAGCAAAAGCGAACTTGCGCCCTCACGGTCATTTTCTGGAAACAACATCTTCATCGCGAAGATGCAGGCGACCCAGTCGGGAGCTTGTCCTATGCCGAGCAAGATTCGCGCGCCGAAAAATCCCGCGACATCGGTTTGCATGGAAGTCGCCAATGTTGCGGCTGACCAAACGAGACATGCGCCCGCCAGCATCCACCGCACGCCGAACCTCTCGACAAGCCATCCCGCGGGTATCTGTAACAGTGCATACACCGCCGTTGAAATGACTAGTATCTCGGACATCAGAACGTAGTCGATTCCTAGCTCAGGTTGGATATAGTGTGCCGTTACGCTAAGGGCATTCCTGTCAACGCCGAATAAAAAATTCAAAGGAGCCAATAGAACCAGCATTATGAACCATCGATTTTCGAATATTTTCATAATTTTATCGACTCCTAATGAGCGCATGGGTGTATTTTATCTGTATAAAAATACATACTAATTCGTTGGTCTTTTGATGAAATCGATTGATCTGATGCAGGTTAGAAACCTGATCATGAAAAATAGGGCGGGACAGCAGTTAAGATCGCTCTCGTGGATTGAATTCTTATATCGTGCACCGTTTGTCATATCGACCTTCGATCATCAAAAGAAAAGATTGATTTTTGAAAAGTGCAGCAGACGAATAAAGCCGAACGGTGTTCGAACCAGGCGCAGTGTGGCGGGTTCGAACGCTCTACGAAGCGCGTACCCGATCTCTAGTTTCAATTAGAAGCATAGATGTATTGATAAACCTCAACTGTCCCAACGCAACTGCCCCAACGCAACTGCCGAAATGGGAGCTGAGAGGCACGCGCCGGACAATTCCATCTGTCATAGTTACTGGGCGTTGAGACGGGTGGGCATGTTGCCTTTGCACGCGCACCGAATACTATCGGATTGATTTTCCGGTTGAAGGGTCGGTATGGCGTTTGACGTGAAGAGCTAGATCAGTACCTATTTCAACCAGTCGGTCGACGACTTGTTTTCCAACTGCGGCCGAACATAGGCGCGGATCGCCTAGATAGATAGCATTGGGGACCATGTCATTTCCCTCAAGCGGGACCGTGACAAAGCCTTTTCCTATGTTGACGGTATCAAAGCCGCTCACAGGTAGACCCCAAGCATGTACGTCTTTGACCGGCGGGGCCATAAGGTCTTCACGTACAAGATCGGGAAAGAGATGCATTGCGACGCTCGTTAGCGGGTTGCCACCATGGCCGCTCGACGCGCGAGCTTCGTCTTCTCCTATGATCTCTGGCAAAAACGTGTATGCGACTCTCCATAGGTAGAAGCTCGGAATAATAACGCCTTGCTCGAGCCAGATTCGTTGGGTCGCATCATGAATCGTGCCGCAGTTTCCTCCATGGCCATTGACGATCACTATCTGGGTCAGACCGTGCCTCAACAAGGAGTTCAGCATGTCGTCCAACAGGGATCGCAATGTCGACTGGGAAAGAGAGATGCATCCGGGCATGTACCCGAAAAAATCACATCCACCGAATGGTACTACCGGGGCGACGTAGGTTTCTGTGCCTTGCTGACTCGCGCGCTTAGCAATCTGTTCAGCGACCACCGCGGCACTCAAATAGTCGCCGGTCGGTGCGTGAGGCCCTTGATCTTCGAAACTACCCATTGGGAGCAGGATCACAGGGCTTCTCGAAGTCACTTGACGCATTTCGTCCGCAGTGAGTTCCGCGAGACGGTATTTTGTGTTCGTCATTAGTCGCCAGTTATTGTTGAGGTTGGGGCGTCGCGATGTGCCGCGCATTGGGATTGTGTTTTATTCAAGTCCTAGCCTATCCTGCCAGAATCTGTAGAAGCGGCGGCTGTCATTATGTCGAACACATCCCACCGATTAGTGACCTTAGACTGGCTTGACTTCGTATTTTGATTCCGTCGCTAGTCCAATTGCTTGGATGATCGAATTCGATTTGAATCCCTGCTGAGGCGGCCCGCGCGTAGGTGCATGTCATCAATTTTCCACATCTAAATTCACCGCGTCCAATCAGAATATGTTGTGCATTCTTATAGAAATATCTGATATGGGTTGGCAAGATGTCCGTTGCTCTCGCACCTTGATTCGAGGATAACACCTTCGGATATGCGCTATTCTTATCAATATCGCTTGATGTCTTGCTGACCAAATCGCGTTGCCGATCTGCCGACATCGCGCGTCTGCAGGCCTGCGACTGCGGATTCGCGAAACGAGCTACTTTAGTGTGGCCGCCAAACCTCGATGCCAACGCGACTTGCGAGATGAGGGGGATCAGGCTAAGCCCTCAGGTTTACCCACATCTATGCAGGGACAGCGCTTGTAAACAGTTTGAGGCGGTGTTAACTTTTGAGGAACCGCCTCAGGAACTACACGTAATTGCCTTCGACCGACAATCAGGAAGACCAGGACGACTGGGCCGACATCGAATTCGGTGCGGCAAATCTGGGCGATGCCCGTCTGACGAGTCGACTCGTTGCGCTGGCACGCCGGCTTGCCAGCACACCAGACTGCTCGTTTCCGCGTTCAATGGACGCCGCTGAACTCAAGGCCGCCTATCGCTTCTTCGATAACGGGCAGGTCGATACCGATGGTGTGCTTGCACCCCACATAGACCAGACGCTCAGGCGCATGACCCAGGTACCCGTTGTGCTCGCCGTACAGGATACGCAACGTGATCGAACAGGACCATCGCCACATCAAGTCCAGAACGAACTTAATGCTCGGATTCAATCGGTCATGAGCGCCGCGGCCGTGATATCAGGCATCGAGTTGAGGCAAGCATTCGCTAGGGTGAGTTCGAGGTTGCGAAGCTCGGTCTCAAGGATGCCGCTGGGCCTGCTGTATGAAAAGCGGTTCTGTTTGATCGATCAGTTATTCCGTCTTTGTGGGATTTTTCAACCTGTTCATCTATTTACACTGAAGCCCGAGAGCAGGCCAGCGGAGTGAACTCAGCGATAGGGCGCATCAGTTGCTCGAGCTTTTGCGCGGACGTGCTTTGCCGTGTGGCTCGCTCGGCCAGTTGGTGCAACCGGACGCTTCCTATTTTCGATTTCGTACGATCAACGGGTCTTGCATCGTAGCGGCCTTTTGCTCATCGGCGCGTGACCGTCCGCGCTTTCTTCGCGCCTTTCGCTGGTATGGCGCGTTGGCCCGTCGCAAACATGGTCATGCGCTCGCGCGACCATTTAAGCAACGCCTCAGCCGCGGCCGACAGTGGTCTGCCGCTTCGCACCAGCAACCTTGCTTTGGTCGATCGGAACATCGGATGCGCGATCGGGAGCACGACCAGGTCTCCGTTCGAGACTTCGCGCATTGCACCGGACAGTCCGACAAGCGTCACGCCGTTGCCGCGTCGGACGAAATCCTTCAGCACCGTCAGAGAGTTCGACGTCAGCGTCGGACGAATCGATTTGTTCTCGACGTATGCGAGCGTTTCCATGAATTTGCCGATGCCGAACGTCGGGTGCATCAAGCCGAGCGGATAGGCGAGCATCTCCGCAATTGACACGTCGGTTCCGCGCTGCGCTAACGGATGCGATGCGTGGACGAGAATCGACAGCGGCTGCGCGGAGGTCGCACGATATTCGATATTCGGATGCCCGGGAGGATTGAATGCGAGGCCGAAGTGCGCGCGACTTTCAGCCACTTCAATGACCAAATCGTCCACGGGTAAAGTATCTACGCAAATATCGAGCTTCGGATAGCGCTCGCAGAAATCGATCAACACTTCTTCCATCAGCGTGTCGACGTAACTTTCGCTGGTTACGACCCGAACGTTCCCCTGTTCTAGGCCATGTAATGCCCGAAAACGGTCTTCGAGTTGCTCTTGCAAGGCATGGCATCCCCGCCAGTAATCGAGCAAGTGGCTCGCCGCATCGGTAGGCTGGACACCGCGAGCGTGCCGCTCGAACAGGAGTGCGCCTATTTCGTTTTCGAGTAGCTTGATCTGACGGGTGATCACGGATGGCGCGGTGTTCAGGCTGTCGGCCGCTCCACGAATCGACCCGTGTGTCACCACCTCGTGGAAGTATCGGAGCCGATGCTGATTGACGCTTCGCATGTGAGTGTCTCCTTGTTCGAGCTTTAACGTGAGCGTTGCCCAATGGGCAACTATACCTATGTTTTGTTGCTCTTGCTCGTATGAAATTGTGGAGGGATGATAGACCTGTCGTCGACAAACATTGGCAAACGGCTTCGCCGCAGAAACCACCATCACATTCGTCCATATTGACCACATGAGAATGAATGGGAGAGTCATGCGGATGAGAGCGATTTTATGAAAAAATTTCGATGACATAGGTAAGGATTTCAAAGAAAAATCGATTGCGTCGATTCAATATCTGATCGGCGACAGAACCACGGATTTTCAAAAATTGAATGAGTATGGAAAGCGAAATTGTCGACTTTGGCGCGATTGAACTTGCGAAACTGATCAAGCGTCGCGATATATCGTGTCGCGATGTCATGTCCGCGTATCTGAACCGGATCGATCGCTGGAATCCGGTTGTTAATGCGATTGTTTCGATGCCCGATCAGGAAGAACTGCTCGACCAGGCGGACGAGAAGGATCGTCTATTGGGAGCGGGGCAGTACTTGGGCCCGTTGCACGGGTTGCCACAAGCCCCGAAGGATGCGTCGGCTGTTGCGGGCATGCTAAGTACATACGGTTCGCCGATTTTTGCCGACCATGTTCCGATCGAAGATTCGATTTTCATTAGCCGGATGCGGGCGGCCGGTTCGATCTTTGTTGGCCGGACCAATACACCCGAGTTCGGTCTGGGCGGGCAAACCTATAACACCGTGTTCGGTACCACGCGCAACGCGTATGATCCAGCCATGACGTCGGGCGGCAGCAGCGGCGGCGCCGCCGTCGCGCTCGCTGCTCGCATGCTGCCCGTCGCGGACGGCGGCGACATGATGGGGTCGCTGCGCACGCCAGCAGCATTCAACAATGTTTTCGGACTGCGCCCTTCGAGGGGTGTTGTTCCGTTTGGTCCCACTCCGGAGCTATTTCTGCAACAACTGGTTTGTGAGGGACCAATGGCGCGCAACGTGCCGGATCTCGCGCTGTTGCTTCAGATTATGGCTGGACACGATCATCGTGCGCCACTGTCGCTCGACAGAGACCCTACCACGTACGCCGGTTCGCTCGATCGAGACTTCGGTGGCACAAGAATCGGCTGGGTGCGTGACTGGAGTGGGTATTTCCCGATGGAGCAGGGGGTACTGGATCTTTGCGATCAGGCAGTACGGATGTTCGAAACGCTTGGGTGCAATGTCGAAACGCTTGACGATGAGATGCTTGGTTTTCCTCCTGAGCGACTCTGGTCGGCATGGGTCACGCTTCGCAATTTTCTGATGGCGGGGAGTTTGGGTGGGCATTATGAGAATCCCGTCACGCGCGCACAACTTAAACCTGAAGCAATCTGGGAGATCGAACGAGGTCTCGCTCTGTCCGGCTCGGATATATATAAGGCTTCCCTTGACCGCAGCGCATGGTATAGCCGGCTATTGACGATATTCGCCCGCTACGATTACTTGATTTTCCCCGGGGCACAGGTTTTTCCCTTTTCCGCGGAGATACATTGGCCATCGGAGATCAACGGTCGCGCGATGGACACCTACCACCGATGGATCGAGGTTGCAATCCCTGCGAGCATGGCCGGCCTGCCGTCCATGAGTACGCCTGCAGGATTTAGCGATACCGGATTGCCGATGGGCATTCAGATCGTTGGACCGTGTGGAAGCGATTTCTCGGTCATGCAACTGGCCCATCAGTACGATCTTGCCACCGGACTGAGCCGGAATAAACCCTATCGTTAACGGGCACGGATCAGAAGTCTGACTTGGTTGATGCGGCACTCAGGGAAGCGCTTTGCGCGTGTGTCGTGTAGAAATATCTGATGCGGTCGATGGTTTTCGGTGCTGAAAGACACAGCACAAATTGTTGCCAATGAGGCTATCTATTACTGGAGATTGTCATGTATTTAAATAAAAATGTGAATGCTGTTCAAGATTATGAAGATATCCTTGAGGTGGTAGGAGAGTACGTCAAAGGTCTTAAAGTTGGTAACGTCGATGGATTGAAGCGTGCTTTTCACGAGAACGCGGTGATGTACGGTTTTACCGATCAAGGCTTACTTGAGGGGACGATCCAGAATTTATATGACTATGTGAAGAACTATGGCGACGCGCCGAAAATCAAGACTCGTTTCGACGTTCTTCATAAAACGCCGACGACGGCGGTGGTTCGGGTCGAACTCGAGAATGATGCGGCCGACGGTAATTTCACCGATTATCATTCGTTGATTAAGGTCGGAAATGAGTGGAAAATTGTCGCGAAGCTCTTCCATTTGTACGAAAAGTAAGAGTTCCTTGTTCTTGACTCTCGCTCCATTGCGGGCGAGAGGCGTTCTTATGAGTATTCGTCTCGCAGTCCTACTCATCTTTGACTCTGAAATCCGGATATGCCGACGCCATGTTCGGGTTCCACCAAACGTTTTCCCATCTTGTAATCGTGCAGGCCGGCATCTACATCAAGATTGACCCGGTGTCAGGCGTTACAGATTTCGCTGTCAAGTAAATGTGTCGCTATATGAGAGACGAATCGACGTGATTGTCGACGTTTACAGAGTGGCCCATGTTTTTGCCATGTCAATTGGACGCAGGTTGGCACCGTGATGCTCAAATCGAAACCCGAATTGGTCGTCCCTGAAGTGGTCGACAACGCAGATAAACAGCCTTTGATCGCATAAATTAAACGTCAATTACCCTTATACGCGCCGGTATGTAAGTGCAATGAGCGCCATGCCAGATTTGCGTGATTCGGAGTATCCCGATTTGTCTTTCTTCGTACATGTCGGTCCAGTCGTAATTGATTAATTTCGAGCCGAGGTATCAAAGGGGGCCATATTTATCTGATAACGACTCGATTGCGTAAATGACGAGGTACATCGAGAATCATATAATCCAAAGCAAGAAGTATCCCACTTACGTATGGGGGAGTCACCTAAACGAGCGGAGAGACGGTCGATCTTGCAATGCCATCTTGTAAGGGGCATGCCGGAGATTGATTGCGAGTGTCGGAGAATTTGCTATATGGTCTGGAGCTTGGCATTGATTGCCAGAGAGGTCGACGATCAGGAAGTCTTACTGAGCGAAGGATCTCAGCTGTTAGGTCTCGTGTCAGCGGGGAGTAAGGCGTGTGTCGGAAACGCCGTGTCGATACTGTGTTGTGAACCGAAACCCGACCGTCCTGAGAAAGAGGTGGATCAATCGCAGCGGGCGATCGAGCTATCAGTTTTTGGATGCATGGTTGTGCCTTCGTATTCAGAACTTATGACGGAGATCTAGGCGTACCAGTAGCTGATGATTATTCGACGAATCTCCCACGTTGGTAAAATCGGCCACGGCAGCAGTCCCTAGCGAAGACGTTCCCGACGCTCGTTGCCAACCTGCCTCGAAATAGACGTCGGTTCGTTTCGACATTAGATAGTCGGTCAGGAATGCGACCTGGTTGTAGTGTTGATTGCCGACTGTCGCTCCGCCGGTGGTTCTGACGCCCTTGCCGATCAGGTATTCGTACCCAAGCGAAAAGGATAAGAACGGTTTGCATGTGTACCGGATTCCGATGTCGGCATTGTTGAATTGAGCGGTTCCCCCAATGAGGGGGCCTCCGAGGTTCGCATACTGGATGTTGGATGCGGAGGCTGCAAGCGTCACGGATCCGATGGAATAACTAGCAGCCACGATTGCGACCTGATAGGCCGATGCACTCGCATATCCTTTGTTCAATGACTGAGCCAGCCATGATGCGCCGTTGGCATTGTTGGTGAACAATCCGGAGCCGGGCGTCGACGATACAGGATTTTTGAAATACTCGAATGCGGTGCCGAGCAATAGTGAGCCATTCGTATAACTGGCACCGAGCGAGTAACCACTGTTGGCAGTCGTGTTGCCGGATACGCCCCCGACACTGTATTCGCCGCCGAACATAAATCCGTAAAAATTTGGGCTCATGTAACGAACTGCATTGTTCACACGTATGTCGTTTCCCGTGTTGTCCAGGTCACCGGGATGCCCGAACGCCGCCGACCCGATCATACCGGCGAAACTCGCAGGTTCGGCAAAGTAGAAGATCATGTCGTATTGCCTGCCGAACGACAGGTTACCGAACCGAGCACTTCCGAGACCAACATAGGCCTGCCTGCCGAATGCCGTACCGCCTTGTCCGAAGGCACCCGTATTCAGGTTGATGCCAGATTCAAGTGTAAAAAATGCATTCATGCCTCCGCCTAGATCTTCACGACCTTGAATGCCCCAGCGGCTACTGTTCATGCCGGAGAAAGAATCGAGCGATACACGCCGTTCGCCACCGAGATTACTCTGATACATCAGTCCTTCGTCGATAATTCCGTATAGCGCGACGCTACTTTGAGCATGCGACGCGGTTGCTATTGTGCAGAGTGTAGTGAGATATGCGGCAGATCCGAAAAGTTTTGCTGATTTCATTTGGCATCCTAATTTAGGATAATACTATTTGATATTTATGGAAGATAGATCGACGATCAAAGCTTTACATTCTATATTTAAATTGTTTCGGCCTTGGCCTGGCAAGGCAACGGGCAATGAAATCGTTAGACAAGAGGGGCGAATGGGAATGATGCGTTGGCTAGCGCGCGTCCGTGTGTGATTTGGTAGACGCATCATCGCGGTGAAGTCGGTTTTTCATGAATACGAAGGCGCCGATTAACAACAAGCCCGACATGGCGAGCAAGCCAAATTTCGTACTGCCAGTTGTACTCTTGATCCAACCGATTAATGTCGGACTCAGGAACGCACCACAAAGCCCGATCGAGTTGATCAGCGCGATGCCACCGGCTGCCGAATCACCTTTAAGGTATTCGGAAGGGGTGGCCCAGAATACCGCATAGGTGATATACATCATCGCGTTGGCTAACGTGATGAAGGCGAGCGAAGCCGTTAGATTGCCGGTTGACATCGCGGACGCGGCAATCGCAAGCGCGCCGATTGCGGCGGTAACCGTGCAATGCCAACGACGTTCTCGACGCAAGTCGGAACTACGGCAGCCAATGAACATTGCGATGGCGGCAACGATATACGGTATCGACGAATACATACCGATCTCCATCGGATCTTTCAGGCCTTGTTCCTTCAGGATGGTCGGTAGCCAGAAGCTAACGACATACATGCTGCCCATCAAGCAGAAGTATGCGAGAGCCATGAGATACACCTTGGGATCCTTCAACACGTGCGAAAACGAGTGATACTTTATCGTAGGGGTACCGAGTTCCTCAGCGAGGAGGTGCTTTTCGTCTTCGGTCAGCCATATTGCTTCGCTCGGTCGGTTGACCAAAAAATGGCGCACTGTGAATCCAAGTGCAATGCATGGTAGGCCTTCAAGCAGAAACATCCATTGCCATCCTGAGAGACCGTATATGCCAGACAATGCGGTCATGATCCAGGTCGACAATGGTCCTCCCATGGCGCCGCCGATCGGACCGGCGAGCGTGACAACAGCCACGACACTCGCCATCCGCTTCGCGTTATACCAATAAGTTAGATAGAAGAACATGGCGGGAGTGAAACCCGCTTCGAAAACGCCCAGTAAGAAGCGAATGACATAAAATTGGGTCTCGTTGCGCACGAACAACGTGGCGGCTGAGGTGAGACCCCAGAGCACCATGATGCGGCTGATTGTTCTGCGCGCTCCGACTTTTGGTAGCAACAGGTTGCTCGGCACCTCGAACAACACGTATCCGAGAAAGAAGATCCCGGCTGCAAGCCCGTAAGCCGCATCCGTCATGCCCAATTGGCCTTGCATTTGCAGCTTCGCGAATCCGATATTGATCCGATCCAGGTACGCGAGCGTATAGCAGGTCAGAAGAAACGGCAGAAGTCGCCAACTTATCTTATTGAACAGGCATGACACGCTTTTGCTTTGCTGCGATAGTTCGAGAGTAGACACCTAAAGTCTCCGAGGGAAGCACATGCGTTATGTGCAACGGTTTGGGATCGTTCGTTGGAGCTTATACTCACTACCCAAAATCAATGGTGCAAGAGCAACAATCGTCAGGAGGTGTTGCCCATCGAGCAACATACCAAAGGAGTGATGTGGCCAGTCGGCTGGCATAATCGCGTCGGCGAGTCGGAACTGTTAGTTTTCACCGAATCCTGATCCAGAATTTCGTGGAAGTTAACATGGATAGATGACGTTTAGCGTCAGCCTGATCAGTCTTGAACGCCACGATCTTCAAGCGATTCCATATCGATGACAAAGCGGTACTTCATGTCTTCTGCGACGACACGCTCGAACGCCTTGTTGTTGTCCCCAATGTCGATTATTTCGATGTCACAGGTGATGACGTGCTTGGCGCTCAAATCCAGCATTTCCTGCGTTTCCGCCGCGTCGCCGATCAGTGAGCCAGCGAGACTGCGCCCCTTCATCACAGGGTTGGCTGAATGTACGGAAGGGTTGACCGGTTCGATAAGCCCGACAAGCATATGTATGCGGGCGAATTTCAGCGTTTGGCGGTAAGGATTCAGGTGGTGCTTGAGGGGAATGATGTCAAGAAGGACATCGAAGTGCTCCTGTGCAGCTTGCATCTCCGCCTCGTTCGACGAGATGACGACTTGGCCGGCTCCTTGATTGCGTACTGCTTCGGCCTTGGCTGGCGAGCGGGTGCATACGGTCTTTTCATTGCCGACCAGGAGCACTTCTTCGGTCTGGGGTTCACGGCTATGGCGTCTGACGTCGGTGAGCCAGCAAAAGCCTGTCGTTAATCGATGGGCGAATGTATCCCCGTAGCCGATGCACCAAGATAACAGGGTGATGCCAGATCGTGCGTTTAGCGCTGTGTTGCACCATCGTTCGCGTGCAATAGACTCATGCACCATCCGTATGTCGATTCGACATGCTCGAACAATTCCTGTCGGGCTTTTTCCCCGTCTCGCGAAACGATGGCGGAGATGAGCGAGGAGTGATCGAGCGACGACATCGCCTTGCTGGAGGGCATGAACGGCAACGGCAGAATCAGATTGTTCAATTGCTCCTGGATCGCGATTTCCTGACGCAACAGATCGTCGGATTTTGAGGCTTGGGCGATCGATGTGTGCAGACGTGAATCGGCCATGCGCCGCGAGACCGAGTCGGTTTGAGATTGATCGAACTCGCGTGACGCTTCTACGATTCCGGTGAAGTCTGCTTTCGTTCCTCTCTTTGCAGCAAGGAAACTTGCCTCTCCCGAGATGGCGCGACGCCAGTCCGTGAGGCTGCGAATCTTCGCGGCGTTGTATTGGTTCGTATGTGCGGCTTCTCGGAGCCGTTCGCCGACATCCTTGCACACATAAGTGCCCCCTAGGCGCCCGCGAATCGTCTCCACCAGACCTAGTTCGCGCAACGATGCTAGAGCGCTCCGTAACGTCATCGGCGCGACGCCTAGCGAGCGAGCGAGTTCCTCTTCGCGCGGCAGTTTGTCCCCTGGGCGGAGGCCGCCCGCCAGAATGCTCTCGGTTAATCGTCTGACGATGGCTTCTGGGACACTTTGACCGGTGATAGGGGTAAGTGTGGATCCAGTTTTATTTTTATACATAACATCTAGATGTTAGAGTTTAAATGTGTCAATTTACTAGGATAAGTATATGTCATTCGTACCTTCGCCGACGATGCCGCGGCGTGTGGTGGTCTCTTGCTCCCTGACGTCCGCGGTGTCGCCGCCGGAGATCAATGCTGCGATTCGGCGCCTTGCAGAACGAGTTATTGCCGGACTTGTCACGATGGATCTTCACGGCGAGCTGATTGATGCGGCGAACCCTCACTCATCCGCATGCGCCGAATTGGTTGGTTGTGCGGCGCTCATCCTGCTCGGCGGCAGTGACGTGCACCCGAAAAACTATGGAGAAAGCGATGTGCATCCGTGCACGTACGGTACCGATCCAGAGGCGGACGAGTTTGAAATCTCGCTGATTCGGCATGCCGTACGTGTTGGGATGCCGGTGCTTGCCGTTTGTCGTGGCATGCAGCTCCTGAACGTCGCGCTCGGCGGGACATTGGAACAGGATATCCCACAGGCGACGACGGTTCACCGGGTACCGAGCAGCAGCGTGCATTTCAATTCACACCCCGTTGAGGTACGGGCCGACACTCGGCTCGCGGCCATTTACGGCGCGGGGAATCTGGAAATTCAGTCGTCTCATCATCAGGCCGTCGCAAGGCTGGGAGAGGGGCTGCGCATTTCGGCAACGGCAGAGGATGGCGTCGCCGAAGCGATCGAACTGACAAGCGACGCTTGGGGGCTCGGCGTGCAATGGCATCCGGAGGCGCCGGAGACGGAGGCGCGGCAATTTGGGCTGCTCCTGACTGAACTGGCAAGGCAATGTGACCGTTATCTTTCGTCCGCACCGACAGCGATTCGGTAGCTGGACTCGCGTATCTCTATTCAATAGGTGAAGTTCATGAAATCCGACGAAGAAATCGTCAACCCGATCGAATGCGAAATCGACCTGGATGCCGACGGAAAACAGGTGGGATATCTTCGCCTGCCACACTCGGTACATCGGTCGGCGTATGGCTGGATCCCAGTTCCAATTGCCTCGATCAAGAGCGGCGATGGCCCGACGATCCTGATTATGGCGGGCAATCACGGTGACGAATACGACGGGCAGGTTATTGTTTCAGAACTGATTCGCGAGATTCCATCGGACGCCGTTTCGGGTCAATTGATTCTGCTGCCGATGGCGAATTTCCCCGCCGCAGCGGCGGGACTGAGGACGTCTCCGATTGATGGCGGCAACCTCAACCGTAGTTTTCCCGGCGACCCGGCGGGCTCGCCAACCGAGATCATGGCTCATTACATCGAGCATGTCTTGCTTGCGCGCTGTCAGTATCTCGTTGACCTGCATTCAGGAGGCAGTTCGCTGCTCTACGATACAGCGACGATGCTCATGCTCGAACCCCGCGATACAGATGAAGCGCCCGAGGTGATGAGGCTGCTCAATATGTTCGGTCTGCCGCTTGCGTTTCTTCATGGTCTCAATCCGGTGCTGAGTTCGGCCGCCGCGCGTCGTCAGAACGCGATCGCCATTATTACCGAGCTTGGCGGTGCTGGGATGGTCGATCCGGTGATGATCCAGTTGGCCCGACGTGGCTTGATGCATTTACTGGGGTACATCGGCGTGTTGAACGGTCGCATCGTCCCGGAATCGCCGCCGACAATCCCGCAAATCCTGGCTGTCGAGGGGGCGCATCATTACGTGTATGCGCGAGATAACGGCGTCTTTGAACCGCTCGTCGAACTAGGCGAGTGGGTGGCGAGCGGGCAGGCTGCAGCGCGCATCCATTTCGTCGACGAGCCGCTCCGGGAACCCGTGGTCCTGCGATTTTCCGGCGATGGCAGAGTCTGCTGCAAACGGGTGCCTGCATTGGTTCAGCGTGGTGATTGCCTGTTTCAGTTGGCAAAAAATCACGAAGGTGCGAGCTGACGTCATTAGTGTGTGTTCACCGAATTACGAATACTGACAAGGATAAAAAATGAAATACGGAAGCATAGAACCGGCCGGCGACGGCATTCCACTGCCGACCACGAATTTCGATAGTCGATCTTTTGGCTGGAAGGCAATTTGTGCCATTGTGGCCGGAAATGTGATCGAGTATTACGACTTCATCATCTATACACTTTTCGCCGTCTACATTGGCCGAACGTACTTCCCGCTTGGTGATAAGTATGGCAGCTTGCTCGCTTCGCTCGCAACACTGGGCGTCGGATTTGTCGCACGTCCCGTTGGCGCAGTGGTGCTTGGTACATTTGCCGACAAGCGAGGCCGCAAACCTGCTCTCTACTTGTCGATTCTGCTGATGACTTTCGGCGCGCTCGGCATCGCCGCTACGCCGTCGTACGCCAGGATCGGCATTGCCGCACCGATCATCGTGGTGATGTCGAGGATGATTCAGGGCTTCGCGGTGGGAGGTGAGGCCGGCACGGCAATCAGCATGCTTGCCGAATCCGCTCCATCGAATCGACGCGGTTTCTATACGAGCTGGCAGCTGGCGACGCAAGGTCTTGCGGGGTTTGTCGGGGCGGCAGTGGGCGTGGCGGTTGCCTATATCCTCGGTCAGGAAACCCTCGCATCTTGGGGTTGGCGAATCCCTTTCCTGTTTTCGCTGGGACTGATTCCCATCGCGATCTACATTCGTAGTCGCCTCCCGGAGACCTTTCGCGGTGATCACAAGATCAGCTCGGAATCGCTACTGCGACGCGTTTTGACGGATCATCGCGGCGTCATTGTGAAAACTGTGCTGTCGATTGCCGGCGTGGCAGTCGCGTTCCAGATCGGCGGGTACATGGGCAGCTACGCAATACAGACGCTGCACCTTCCGGTCATGGTCGCCCAAATGTCCTTGTTGCTGCCTACCGCTGGAAACTTCTTCGGTGCGTTGATCGGCGGTGCACTAAGCGACAAGTACGGGCGGATGCCAGTCATGGTCTGGCCACTTGTCGTGTTACTCGTCGTAGCATTGCCTTGTTTCGGCTGGCTCAACCAATTCGGCGGCTCGCTTGCGCTGGTCGTCGCCGCGGCATCGATTCCATTCCTTGCAGCCATCACGGGCGCTGCTGCGTTGGTGACCATTCCTGAACTAATTCCGACATACATTCGTGGCACTGGCGTCGCGCTGGTTTACTCGACGGCAACGGCAATATTCGGCGGGAGTACCCAGTTTGTGATTACGTGTTTGATGTCTTTGACTCATAAACCGATCGTAATTGGCGGCTACCTGATGGTGTGGTGTTGCATCAGCTTGATCGCGATCTACACGTTGCGTAACGAAAGGCGCTCCATGTCGTAAGTCGATTTATATTTGTCTATCGAAGGTATTGTAAATAGAAGTGCCATCGAAAATAAATAAGGTGCCGATTTAAATAAATATTAATTAGTAATGCAAAATGTTATTGAGGTGGGAAAATGCCAGAAAAAATTAAACGTGCAGTATTACTATTCGGTGTTTTGTTGGGGGTGGGCGATTATTCATACGCGCAAAGCAACGTGACCCTGTACGGTATTATCGACGATGGAATCCAATACACGAACAACTATGGCGGAACGAAGCGGATTGCGATGGGGCAGAGCATGCAGGCGAGCCGCTGGGGGGTGAAAGGGAGTGAGGACCTGGGCGACCAATGGAGCGCAGTGTTCTACCTCGAGAATGGTTTCAACCCGTCGACGGGTGCGCTGGGTGCGGGCGGCGGGATATTCGGCAAGAAGGCCATTGTCGGTTTGTCGTCGCCGTATGGTACGGTGTTGTTGGGGCGACAATACTCGTCCATTCTGAATTGGACGTATCCATTCGCTGTGAACGAGACATGGGCAGGCGGCCTAGAAGCGTATGCCAATGACGTTGATGACACAGGTGGCGACATCCATCTTAACAATACCGTCAGGTATACGAGTCCGAACTTCAACGGTTTCAGTTTCGGCGGGCAATATAGTCTCGGTGGCGTAGCGGGAAATTTCTCTGCCAATAGCGAGTGGGGCCTGGGCACCTCGTATCTGAACGACAACTTCGGGATCGGTGCGGCCTATCAGCATTTCACCGATCCTGCTGCCTACACGGCTGGTGCGAATACTGCAAGTTATACGAATGTTTACTACGGGAAGGCGGTAGCCATCGCGCGCGGCCAGGACATTTTCGTCACGGGCGCTTACTACAACGTCGGGAACTGGAATACTGCTGCACTCTATTCGCACGTGCGCTTCTACGCGCAGGACGGTGGCGCCATTGCGTCTTTCAACAACTATCAAGTCGGGGCGAACTACAAGTTCACGCCGGCCTTTCAGCTGGGTGCGCTCTACGTCCTGACGAATGAAAACAGTGCATTGGAGGGCGGAAGCTCGAAGATTCACCAAGCAGCGGTGGTGGCCGACTACTTCCTGTCGAAAACCACTGATATTTACGCCTTGGGAAGCGTGGTGTTTGTTCACGGTGGAATTCAGAACGCACAGTCGACCGCACAGGTAGCCTCGTCGACAAATCGTCAGATTGTTGCCAGCGTGGGGATCCGAAAAAAATTCTGACGTATTGTCTCTTGGATCAAGCACAATCGATCCATCCGGCTCGACAGGACTTGGCGGGCGCTGTTGCTTTTGCAGTCGGTTAGTGACGAGAGGGGGCGACGCGACTTGTGATATCGATTGCCGCCCTCCTGTTCGGTCTGGTATGAGGCACGATCCTGTATGCCTATTTCAGCTCCCTGGTTCCGCGCGTTAGCGAAATTCTCAGCGACAAAAATTGCGTACCGAGACTGTATTTACGTTGCAGACCTGTTCGGACTTCAGACTCATCGCCGTGATTGTACGTGCACAAAACCATACCTTCGATAAGAAAATCTGATCGTGAATAAGCTGTTCGAGCCACATGTCATCGGAGACATGAAATTCCGCAATCGCGCCGCGTTGTCGCCGGCGTGTCAGTGTGAAGCGAGAGATGGCTTTGTGGCGCCGTTTCACGGTATGCACTATTGAAGTGCGCGCATGCCGGGTCGAAGGCCAGCATGCAGCGTACGACGGCGGTGCCTTGTTGATCGCTGCGGATAGGATCAGGGGTGACGTGCCCTAGCCGGTGGTTTTGCGGAGTACGCTTGCTGCCGGAGAGGGCTGTCCAGTCCCGAGCGCCCTCGACACATCAGGAATCGCGACGGTGCGTGCCGATTTCGCGGCGGCCGGGCGTAGAACGCAATAAAGATGTCAACTTCGGGACATTAAACTCGTCAATTCGCGGAGTCACTGCGCATCGAAGGGCGAGAAGGCTTGTTGGGCAATGGTTTCCGGGACGCGAAGTAATCATGTCAATTGCTCGAGTCGCCTACCAACGAGAATCCTGAATATACGGGCGCCACGCGCTGAGGGTCTTCGCAGACCAAGGTGCACCGCCCCCAGCGAGCGTCGACCGTAGTGAATCTGCCTCCGTTGTGACAAAAAACGATTGCCCATTGAAAGGCTGGAGTAAAGGGGTACATCTCGATCCGCAAGGCTCCGATCTTGCAGCGTTGCAAAACTGTTTAGCCATCCTGGTGATGCGATGCGTAACGACGCGACCGGCTTCTCCTCATCTGGCTACGGAACTGATCCGCGCCAGTCATCTCCTGTATTCCTTTGCGCGCACTCAACTCGTCGGCGGCCGTTCAGGGTAGCGCGGAACCGAATCGTCTCCGCATTCCCAGTCGGTCCTGCAAAACTCTGTTTGCCTAATATTGCTTCGTGAAGCAACACGCCAACCAAGATAACTGGCGCTGCCCATGCATTGGGGCGTCGTATTGCAAAGCAACCGCACATACAGGCACAATCGAACGAATCTTGCTTCGATATAGGCCTTTTCTTTGAATTATTCTTCTGCGTACCCACAATGCATAAAACCGATAAATCTTCCTGTCGCACAAAAGGCCCTCCGGGTAGATGCCGTGTCTTCAAGTTTGGCACAGCGAAGTAATGAAAATCATCCTTTCGATTAAATCGGAAGTTTTAATTGAAAGTTTAGAAAGTAATTGTTGGTAAAAATAAGAGCGGTATACTGAGGTCCCGTCGCCGGATTTTCTGGTCTATGATCACATAGAACATATTAAGAATGACAATTAGAGAAATGCGAACTGCGCAATTTTGATTGATCGATTCTCACGGGGCAATACATGGCGTCGACACAGATTTTCCCGGTCTTGTTTCAGGTTCCTTGGTTTCCCCAAGTGAAACTAGAATTCGCGTCTTTAGCAATATGCGTTAAATGAATTCGAAAATATTATCATTATGATCCGGCTGGCATCGGCACTGTCAAAAATGGCCATCTTGATATGGTTTTGTATCGAGATAGCACTTCCATTTTTTACATTTTACTGTTTTTTTGCTGGAAGCAAAACTTCAGATTTAGGAAAATTCGAAGGAATGTGGTCCTCAACCACAGTCAACTATCTGCCTCGCATTAGATTTTCCGGCTTACCTGACTCTAATTATCTAGATATGTTGGGGGCAGTGACGTGGTGGATGGGCGTATCATCTATTCCAATTTTCATGATCCCGGCGATTGCGCGATTTTACTATAAGCGGCGGCTCATAATAAATGAGATTTCCGCGAAGCCTAGTCCGTTAAGAACAAAACATGACGCTCTGAAGAACCGAGTTTTTTTGATACTGTTGATCGTTCCAAGTCTGTATTACGTAATTGATGGGTATTTTTCTCATTCGCCGATCACACTGCGATCAGCGGCAGGGGCTGCCGCGATAATTATCGGAATATCGTTTGGTCCCGCTGCAATCATTCTTCTCGTTACTGCGTTTGTGATCGATTGTCTCGTACCAGTGGTCACACCTGATCAAGGAGTATCTCATGAGTAGCGGAACTTCCCCATCAACCAACCCCCAGAGTGGGGAACTCAACATCCTGGTAACCATGGAGCCGCAACAAACTGGCGGTGGCTCAGGGACGGACAGCGGGGGCAATGGTTTTCTCAAATCTCTTGCTCCCTCGCCTCTCGATTGGACCACAATGGGAGCAACCGCGTATAGCGCGCTGCTATCCACCTTAGCCTCGTATGGAGTCGCGGGGGAGGCCGAGGAAGAAGCGGCTAGTGCCTACGCAAAAACCTTGGATTTCCCCATTTTTGCGCTTCCATTAATCTTGGCGGACGTCGCCAATGCATCCGGAGAGGATGGTGTGTGGGGAGCAGTCAAGGCGGCGGTAGGAATATCAAACGCGCCCGCGATGCGCTGCTGGCGCAGGGGCAACACCCGTCGATCGACGCGATACGTATCGCGCTCGGCAACACCGGCTCAAAATCGACGATCCACCGCTACCTGAAAGAACTCGAAGAGGAGGACGACGCGTCGCTCACGCGCGCCGGGTCGCTGTCCGACGCCATTCAGGATCTCGTAGCGCGGCTGGCCGCGCGCCTGCACGAGGAAGCGCAGGCGTTGGTCGACCAGCAACTGGCGGCCGCCGCTGCGCAGCGCCAGCAGGCTCAGGCCGAGATCGCGAAGCTGGCCGGCGACGTTGCGGCGCTGCGCGCACAACTGGCCGAGGCCGGCGCCACAGTCGTACGCGAGCAGGCCGCGCATGCGGACACCCACACAGCATTGCAGCAGCGCGCGCTCAACGTCGAACGTCTTGCGCAGCAAGTGCGCGACCTGACCGAGCGGCTCGCCGAACACGACGGCTTCCGACGCTCGCTTGAGGAGAAACTGCAGCACGCGCACGAAGCGCTCGAACACTACCGCACGGCCAGCAGGGAGCAGCGCGAACAGGAAGCGCGCCGGCACGAGCAGCAGGTTCAGCAACTGCAAGCCGAGCTGCGGCAGACAAACCAGACGCAGATCGTCAAGCAGAACGAAATCACCCAGTTGAACCGGGACAACGCACGGCTCGTCGCCGAAGCCGGCGCCGCGACCAGGTATCTACGCGAGCAGCAGACGCGCTGCGAACAGTTGCAGAATGCGTTGAGCCAGGCGCTTGCCGACCATGCACGCGCCAAGGCCGAGCACGACATATTGCAGACAACGGCGAGGGCTCAGGCGACTCAACTGACGCAGGTGCACGAGGCACGCGAATCGCTGACCGCCGATCTGACGAAGCTCGCGGCGCAGTTCGACGCGCGGCAGCAGCTTCTCGTGGACTACCGGATGCGTCTCGGTATTGCGGAGGCCGGCTAGCCAGATGCCGCTTGAGTGCGGCAGCACGCCGACTGACTTCGTTTTACCTTATGCCAAAAGACGACAGTGACGGCGAAACCTTATAAGCCCGAGGCTTATGATAGGAATTCGCGCTTACCTTGTTGATCCCCCTACCGTAGTGCCGAAGACTGCTGCGAACCCGTCGTGCTGTTCGACTACCAGCCGGGGCGCGCTCAGCAATATCCCCAGGCGTTCCTCGCCGGCTACAAGGGTCTGCTGATGACCGATGGATACGCCGCCTGGCGCACGCTCGAAGGTCCGACCCACTTCGGATGCCTCGCCCACGCGCGACGCGCCTTTGTTGATGCCTTCAAGGGCATGAAGAAACCAGGCGGGCGTGCCGCACATGCACTGGAATACTTTAAGGCGCTCTACCAGGTCGAAACACTCGCAAAAGGAGATCTGCCCGAGGGCGAGACGCGCGTCGATTACACCTTCCGGCTGCGTCAGCAACACAGCGTGCCGCTGCTGGAGTCCTTCAGGAAATGGCTTGACGAACTGGCACCGCAAATTCTTCCTGAGAGCCTGCTGGGCAAAGCGATCTCCTATACACGCAATCAGTGGACGTACCTCAGCCGCTACGTGAACGACGGGCGCGCGCCAATCGATAACAACGTCATTCATGCCGCTAGCGGCATGAATCACGTTATGCCGACTCCCGGATTATGCCGCGTCCCGAAGCCACGGGCGCATCAGTTGGGCGGATCCCTGTTCCGGGTCGCTCGGATTGTCGGCATTATCAAAGGCCCTCCAGGAAGGCGAGCAAGGGGTCGGGAGGTTTGTAACGCGTCGGCGCAATGCCGCTCGCATTGGCGTGCGCAAGCGCGCGTTCCTTGAGCCGCATGTCGGCGTGCAGGTAGATCTGGGTCGTCTCAGATGATTCATGTCCGAGCCAGAGCGCGATCACGGTCAGGTCTACGCCGTGATGCAACAGGCTCATCGCGGCCGCGTGCCGAAGCGTGTGGGGCGTTACTGATTTTTTCTTCAGCGAGGGGCACGAGAGACGCGCGATTTCGACGTTGCGTGACACGAGTCGCTGAAGAGCATCGGCACTGAGATGACCGCCGCGCGAACTGGGGAAGACAGGATCATCTGGTTCGCCTGGTTGATACCGTAGCCATTCTTTCAGGACGGCAACGACATCCGGTCGCAGCGGAGTGCATCGCATCTTTCTGCCTTTGCCGAGGCAACGGACGTGGGCGCCTGTGCCGAGCACCACATCCTGACGCCTGAGAGAGGTCAGTTCGCTGTTGCGCAGACCCGTTTGAACCGCTACAAGAAGCAGCGTTCGGTCGCGGTTGCCGATCCATGTTCGTACATCGGGTGCAGCTACCAGGGATGCGGCCTCGCTCTCGGTGAGAAACTCGACGGGGCCGTGTTCACAGCGTTTGGATGGAATCGCAAGGATGCGCTGACATTGCAGGAACAGCGCGGGCTCGCTGACCGCGACGAACCGGAAGAAGGCATGCACAGCGGCGAGGCGCGTATTACGTGTCCGCACTGAATTTCCCCTGTCCTGTTCAAGGTGCTGAAGGAATTTCTCGATCAACGACGCGTCGAAGTCTTCGATCCGCAGTTTTGACGGCACGCGCCCGATATGCTTCATGGCGAACGCCAGCAGCAAGCGGAACGTGTCGCGGTAACTCGCCACCGTGTGCGAACTCAGACCTTGCTGCTCGAGCAGGCGCTGGGTAAAGAAACGCTGGACGAGGGATGGAAGGCCGGCGGCGTTCATGGCCGCTCTCCCGGACAGTTCCTGCTGAGATAGCCTGCCGCAAGTTCAAGCAACTCCGGAACCGCTTCGATGTACCAGTACGTAAGACCAACGTTGACATGTCCAAGGTAGGCGGCAAGTTTTGGCAATTCCCGGCTCACGTCCAGTCCGGCGCGATACCATGCAACCAGCCTTCCAGTCGCGAAACTGTGTCGAAAGTCCTGGAGCCGTGGGCCGTAACCTGCCCGGCCATCCTTTGTCGCTGGCCGTAGGCCGACCGCACGCGACATTCTGACGAACATGTTGCGCACAGCGCTGGCGTTCAGTCTCATACCACGCTCACCCACCAGGAACGCTTCACTCACCCGTAGAGGGCAGAGTTGGTCGCGACTCTGCGCGTAGCGTTCGAGTGCCTCGCGGGTCGACTCTTCGACAGGAACAAAGCGCGATTTGCCGAACTTCGATTCCCGAACGGAGAGTATTCCGTTCACGAGATCAACGTCGCACCGGTCGAGCGAAAGGGCTTCGCCTGGTCTGAGGCCGGTCGCTGCGAGAAGCCCGATGAGCGTCGTATAGGCCAGTGCTCGCAAGCCTGTGCGCGAGCGTAGCCGCGCAGCATGAGTCATGAGCAGGGTAATTTCCTGTTCCGCGTAAATATGCGGAGGATTGCGCCGTCGGCGGGCACTGAGGAGTCCTGCTGGAGGAATCTCATTCCGACTGTCGATGGCGTTCATCCACTTGGCGAATCCTCTCACCTGGGAGAGACGCCGCCCCCAGGTAGCGCGTTCGACGAGTACGGGCGTCGTCGCCCAGCGCAGAGCCAGATCGGTGGTGATGAACTCGGCACCTTCGTGTTCCAGAAGATCAACGAAATGACCGAGTGCCAATGCAGGTTCATAGAATTTCGCCCCGAGCACCCGGCGCACTGCGACGTACCGAGCGAGGGAGTCACGGATCGCAGTCATATTGCACCTCCCGTCGTGGGCCACGGGCGTGCTACCCTGCGCAGATCCTCAAACGCAACCTTTGCATAGATCGCGGTACTGTCCTGTGAGCGGTGCCGTAAGACCTCAGCGATTTCCGCGATCGACGCACCATGGCGAATCATCGTCGTCGCCAGACCGTGGCGGAATAGATGCGCGGCGCCACGGCACGCGGGACGGAATTCGGCACGAGCGAAAGCCAGACGAACAATGTGGCCAATCGCCGCGGGTCCCGCCAGACCGACGCGCGGTGCCCACATGCGAAGGAAGACCCGTCGCGATGCGCTCGCACCTCGATCGTCGCGAAGGTACATGGCAATCGCCTCTCCAACCTCGGATGGCAGAGGGAGATGCTCGACCATTTGCCCCTTACCATGAACGACGAGTTCTCCGGAACGCCAGTGGATGTCGCCCAGTTCAAGCGCGACGATCTCTCCGGCACGCAAACCGAGCCGCGCCAGCAACAGCAGGACGGCATAATCACGGCTCCCGCGTGGAGTCGACCGATCAGCAGTTGCAATCAGGGCCTCTTCCTGCTCCGGCGTGAGGAACGTTGGCACAGTTGACTGCCGCCACTTGCGAACCGAAGGCACCGACTCATACAGGTCTCGTGCCGTCTCGCCATGCAGAAAGAGGAAATGGCAAAACGAGCGAAGGGCCACCGTCATCAGCCGCGTGTACTCCGCCGACCGGCCTTTGCTGCGGGTAAGGAGGTGATTCCGGATCGTCATGGCGTCGAATGCATCGGGCAATATGTCGCCGTCGCCGACATCCTGGCTGTTGAGGAAGTCGCGAATGAAGGGCCCGTAGACGAGCACCGAGTTCTTCGCAAGTCCACGATCCTGCCGCAGGTAGTCCAGGTACCGCTCGTAGATATGGGTGATCGCAGATTGGTCGCCCAATGTCGGCGAGAGCACGATGGCTTCGTCACGCAGATAGGCAAGAAACGACCGTAACACGGCAAGCTCGAACTGAACACGCGCTTCAGGAGCGTCGGTCAGGCGCTCCATGAAACAAGCCGTAGCGGACTCATCAAGGTCAACCAGTCCGACGTTCGTGCTCTTCATCCACCGAGAGAAGGCAGACAAAACCCTTCGTTTCTTGAGAAGCGTTACTTCGGAATAACGTGCCGTCCGTAGACGATCAAGGAATGTATCAATGTGACGGGCGGGCAGCCCGCCCGATGCGCTGACTGTGTGTATCGCCTTCATTTGATTTCTCCTGGCCAGCGTAACAGCCAGCCTGAGAAATCATACGGATTATGCCGGCTCGACAATCACACAGGGGCGTGTTCGATGCTCTTTGGGACCTTGACTCGGCATAATCCGGGAGTCGGCATAACGTCATCGAGCGCGACATTCGGCCATTCTGCACGGGCAGATCCTCGTGGCTGTTCAGTGACACCGTTGCCGGTGCGAAGGCCAGCGCAATGATCTACAGCTTGATGCTCACGTGCCGAGCGTGCAACGTCGAACCTTATGCATACCTCGTACGGGTACTCAGCGAATTGCCGCAACGAGCATTAGACGCCGATGTTACCGACCTGCTGCCGTTTAACTTCTCGCAGCCTACGGCTTGACCGCGTAACAGCGCTTGCTCCGAACCGTATTGACGCGAACGTTGCCACGCGGACATATTGGTCCCGTGTGTGCCAGATCGAGCGCTTACGAACAAGCGGCATGTTCTTGCATCGTGAATAAGCAGTGTTTGGACAACAATGTTTGTGTTGGGGGAGACGGTCCTCCGCGATAGGGAGGGTGTCGGGTCTCAGTCGGATGTCAGTCCACAGTCGCGCCACTTGCTGGGGGTTGTATAACCCAGTATCCGGACAGTCCGCCCCGTAAACGCTTGACGTTCAAGACAGTTACTCCGGTTGGTCATGGACACTCCCGATCAGAAGAAACGGAGCGGATCCATCAGAAAAGTCGAATCGCGTGCAACACCCGATGTCGGCGGCGCCTATGCTCGGATCAACAAGTGGCGCTAATACGCCGATCGGTGACAAATTTTGGCCGTGTCGAGTAAGTGCATGGCGGCTTCGCGTTATCAAAAGATGTCCCAATGTGGGTAGACTTCGCATCTCAAATACGAATGAGACGCATTATGATTGAAGAAAAGATTTACTGGGCATATGACTTGCGGTCCCAAGGACGCGCAATCTTTAAACCATGCCTACGATTTTTATTACCCGCTGCCTTAGCGCTTGCCGGTGTGATGCCATTAAACGCGCGAGCCCAAACGCGCCGTGATGATTTGGAGACGATCCGGCAAGAAAAACAAGGTTCCTCATCGAACTCCGCCTCCTCCGACGACACGGCTAGCTTGCCACCCGTCAAGGTAACTGCGCGCAAAACAACCGAGCGAGCCCAAGACGTTCCGGAAAGCATAACAACTATTGGAAGTGACGTAATGAGAACCGCGCCGCTGGACCCGGCCGTCGCGATCATGCAAAACGCTCCGAACGTGCTATGGAACAACTGGGCTGCTAACCAAGGATTCTTTTCCATACGCGGAGTTAGTTCGTTAGGCGGCCCAGTGAACAATTCTGACGGAACGGTCGGGTTTGTTGTTGACGGCGTGCCAGCCAGTATGTCCGGTCTATCAAACGTCTTGCTCGACGTAGACCGGGTTGAGGTGTTGCGGGGCCCTCAGGGAACGCTATGGGGCAGTAATACGCTCGGTGGAGCGATTAACGTGGTCACCAATCAACCAGACGGTAAGCGTGACGTGCACGTCACCACCGAAGTGGGTTCACATGGATATTGGGAACAGGAAGGTGTCGTGGCAGGAAACATTGTTCCCGATGAATTGGACGGGCGCGCTGCGGTTCGGTTAAGTCACTATGGCGGCGATATTGGAAGCGTATACACCGACAGGCTCGACGCTCAACGCGTCCAGGCTTTCCGTGGAGGCTTCAGGTTCCGAAGCAGCGACGGGACCGTCGCCACCTTGACTGGAAGCTACACACACGACGATGGCAATTCGCCATTTTTTCTAAAGCAAACCGCGTCGGATCCCGTCAGTGGAACCCTGACGGAACCACAACAGGACACGACGCAATCAAGCCTCACACTGAAAATTGAACATCCCTTTGATAAGTTCACGTTGACGTCAATCTCTGGATATCAACAAAACAAGCTTGATGCCAATACAAATGTGACTGATCAACTGGTTGACGAAGCCTTAGGTATTCCATCAGCTTACATCGTAAGCCAGCCCGTCCTCACAGATGATCGCGAGAGAATTTTCAGTCAGGAACTGAGGCTGAACTCTGTGGAGGGCGGACCTTACCGTTGGGTTGTAGGTGTGAACGCTAACCATACGGACGCGGATCGGTGGTGGAGCAGTTCAAACCTTACGCCCACACAACACACGAACCTGACAACTCTTAACCTAGGTCTGTTTGCGGACGGCTCAGTAGCGCTGGACGATCGTTGGACATTGTCGATCGGCGGGCGTGTCAGTCACGATGATATTCACGTGGCTGACAGCAACGCGGCCGACCTGGCGGCGCTGAGCGGTACAAATTCGACGTCGCAGGGTTATCTTACGGGTCGCATCGCACTGAATTACAAATGGGACGACCAAGCGATGACCTACATTTCAATTGCACGAGGCCATTCATCGCAACTTTTTCCGCTTTACAACACGCCTGTTAACGGCCAAGTCGCAGATGCCTACCCCGCGGCATCGGGATGGACCTACGAGGTCGGCACCAAACTGGATTTACTCGCAGGAAAACTACAATTGGATGGAAGCGTCTTCTACAACAACATCAAAGATGGCGTTCTGACTTATCTTGATCCCATCACATCGACATTCCAGACGACCTATCAAAGCTACTATACAACTGGCTTCGAGCTACAAGCACGGGCTCTTCTGAGCAAAGGTTTAACACTTAACAGCGCTATAGGCTATACGCACGCGGAGTTAAAACCCGGAGGTTCAAATGCGTCCTTCGCGACCAACCGCGTTCCGTACATTCCTTCGTGGACAGCTAATGCGGGACTTCAATATGCGTTCGCCGCGGGACGTTTTGGGCTGCCCGGTGAAATTATGCTCGGTGCGAACTACCAGTTTGTAAGCTCGCGTACTGTCGACGTTCAAAACTCGTTTTCGTTGCATCCCTACGGCGTCGTGAATGCCTCCATTGGATGGCGGAGTGCCAACGGCAAGACCCAGTTATCCGGTTTCGCCCGAAATCTGACAAACGAACGATATGAACTATACGGTTCAAGTCTAGGGGGAGTGCCAACAGTGATGGTGGGACGCGGTAGGATTGTGGGAGCCTCCGTGACTGAATATTTTTGACTACCCCTGCTCATTCTCGCTGTCGAAGCCTACCGCTGGTAGGCTTGACGCATATTGCGTTGGACTCCTTCCTACGGTTCGCTTGAACATGGCAATAAATGCGCTCGAATGCTGATACCCGAGAGCCGTGGCAATGCGCGTGACGGGGTGTCGCGCTGCTAACCATTCCAAAGCGAGACTCATCTGAAAATGACGATGCCAGGTTCCAAAGGACATGCCTGTCTCCACTTGAAACAGACGGCTGAGCGTGCGGTCGCTTGCGCCTATTCGTTCGCCCCAGTCGCGCAATGATAGTCGTTGAGCAGGATCCGCATAGAGTAGTTCAACGAGTCGTCGCAGCCGACGGTCGGAGGGCATTACAAGACGAAATATAACCTCCGGCGAGGAAGCGAGCTCGTCAAGCATAGTTCGCGAAAACCGCGCCTCACGCGGTGCTTCAGTGCGGCGAAGCGGTGTGCCTTGCAAAAGGCGCAAGAGCATTTCCCGCAGCAGCGGATCCACCTTGAGCGTTCGGCAAAGGTTAAGCCCTTGCCAGACGGGGTCCTCGCCGGGTTCGAAATATAAGAACCCGATAGCAGCGGGTGCGGATGTCAATGAACGGTGTGGGACGTCAGGCGGAATCCAAAGCGCGTGACAAGGTGGGATGCAATGGACAACATCTTCAACCTGCACCGACACAGTTAAGTTCAATGGAAAGGTCAACTGAGCCTTCGAATGTGAATGAAAACCGATGTCGCGATAGTCGCGCGTGTCGATTACCGCTGCAGTCGCGGAACATGTAATATCGTCTGGATTCACAAACTCAGACGGTTTCAAAAAGGTTAGCCTTGGAGAAGTCATGAGCTCGATAACGCTAGTGTGCACGGCATTGTCAACTTGCCGAGAGTTTGATGGAAAAACCCGACATGACGAACGTTTAGAAACCGGACGATTTGTGGGTAGCTGGCGCTAGGCCACTAAGCATACAGTGAGTTATTTCCATAAAGTGATGGCGCGCGTAGACTCAGCTTCGTGAAAAGTTGCCTGATATTACAGGACCAACCCAACGGTTTGACAATGTCCATTCAAGCCTTAGTGGTGAGTAGCCCCGAGGAGTTTCACCCCGAGGCTCTCGCAGAACCGGACGTGAGGCTCGCACCTCATCCGGCTCCCGTTACCCAACCTCGCGCCGAGCGATACGCCAGTGAACGAACAACCGTGGAGCGAGTTCCTTCATCTTGCCGAGCCATCGGACACAGAGGAACACGCCGATCTGGCTGTTCTCGATACGGCCTGCGGTGCCACTGTACTGGCGTTGCACACCGGCCGAGTGCTGCCCCTTCTTGACGAAGCCGGTTTCATCCATGATCAGCACCGCGTTACGTTCGGCCAGTTGTTCAACAACATACTCCCGCAGTACATCGCGCGCGGCATCGGCATGCCAGTGTCAGCAAGTCACCGCCGCTTCGGCTCGCTTCCTCCCGCAGCGGAAGAAGGGCATGTTCCTAGCACTGCCACATCAACTTCTCCAGGTAATACATTCCAGACATGCTCAAGCAGCTTCACCCCCGTGTGGGCGGACTACGCTGGCTGGGCGTACCATAGGTGAAATCCGAAAGCCGCAACTGGTTCGGTCGCTCCGCCCGGAACTGCCGATGACCCGGTCCAGCGGATAGGGTGCTTTATCGTCCCTGATCGTCGCATAACGCTCGACGGCATTCACACGACGCTGGAAAGCGCGACGCTCTTCGTCACCGAATTCCGTGTAGGCGACGCCGGGCCATGCCGCAACGTCCAGAGCCTGAAAATCAGCACGCCGCCGGTTCATGCCACTTCTCCAACGGCGACAAACTCCGTGAGCAGCGACAATTCGTGCGCGCGTAGTTCCGGTGCCTGCACACGGCCGGCATGCAGCAAGCCGAAAACTGCGGCACGCACGAGAACTGGATCCCCGGTCGTGAACTCGCGCTCAATCGAAAGTAGCCGATGCGGACGAGCAACAAACCGCTCAATCGCGCTACTGAGCGACGGAGGTACGAGGCCACGCGTGGCAACGAGGCAAGGGAGCATCCGCTTCCAGTTCGCTATCCACGCGCGCGAGGCAGCGATTTCAGATGACTGAACCGACCTGACCGTCAGCCCTGCAGTGCCGAGGACCGCGTCTGGTTTTACAGACGGCGCGGAGTCCGAATCAAATAGGATAACTAACTCTTGACGATCAAAGTAACGCACCCAAAAATCCGCGAGATAGCGTTTCCCTTCAGATTGGATAAAACCCGGTCGCTCACAGAACGCGGAGACCGCTGGATCTGCCTCAAGGATTACCCACTGCTCGAGCGAGGACTGGCGGTACAGCGTCAGTCGTCGGTTCGCCTTCAGGCTGAACGCTTCAAGGCGATGGGCGCCGCGGGGACGGTCGAGCGCGATCGGCTGACAATCGATAATATTGTCCATAAGATCAGTGGCTTACGGAGAAAATTCGAAGTCTAGGACGCGGATTGACGCATTTAATGCGGACTTATGCGAATTGACGATTTTATTTCGTTCGGACTGGAAATAAACATGTCAACTCGTGCCGTGGAACTCAGCCTTTACAAGCATTCCGGATTGACAGATTTATTGCGTTCTACGCCGGGTGATGCGGACTGAAAGCGGGATTCGACGTGCTCAAGCTACGTTGTGCGCATGGTATTCTCCTGAACGCGTTTATGTCGCCGCTCACCAATTTGCGAACTGATAATATGGTGGTGATCCGGGGGCCGTATGCGTCTTCCGCTGAATATTGCGGCGGGGCTGCGCGCGATCTGGCCTGCCCGTGTTCCACTATTCATCCGCATCAGTTGTCGACGGAAGCCGCGCCAGTGTACCGATAGAGCATAGTGTCGTATTTGCAAAGGCGCTCGCATCGGCATCGACTTGATCGACTGCTTGTCCGGCGGCATCAGCAAGTCCAACGAGCATCCGAACGCCTATGGCTACCATGTGCCACAGGAAGAGCGCATCAAGCGCCACGTGACTATTCACACGATGGCGGTTGATTTTATCGTCGTGCGGTGTTGACGGCGCGTTAGCTTTCTCTGGAAACGCACCTGCCGCGGGGCGTGTTCGAGTCATCGGACATTCAAACACAGCAAGCACAACGGCTGCGGCTCTCATCGGATTTTGCCCCGTGTCAATTGCAGACGTGCGTACCCAGTTGCCGCACCGCGGACTAGGCCTTCAAAACCACAAGGCTGGTGTCCAGTTGCGGGGATGCTGCCGCCGTTCCTAGCTGGGCGCACCTTCCGGGAAGGTAAGGATGTCTGGATGGGACTGCAGCCAGGGCACTTCGTGCGACGTCCATACCCGTGTTGACGGCTTCAGTCCAGGATCAGAGTCCAGTGTCGCCGCACGCAGCACGACAAACGGCAACTCCGAGCGCTCGGCATACACGTGGGTTCCGCAGCGTCTGCAGAAGTGACGAAATTTGCCCGGGCTCGACTCGAAGTGTGAGAGCATTTCTGCACCGTCTGTTACGCGAAAATGTTCCCGCTTGACCCGAGCGGCTGTATTGTGATGCGCGGCATGTGCTTTGCGACATGTCTGGCACATGCAGTCCCAGATTTGCCCATCGATCTCGTCAATCTCGTACCGCACCGTTTTACACAAACAGCTTCCTTGAAGCGCCATTTCGAAACTCCGATAAAACAAGGAAAATCGGGAAATCGTGTCGAACGTGACGTCGCTTTGCGCGACGGCGTTCAGTGTGTCGCATCGATGTAACGCGAAATCGCGAGTTTGCCATCCTGATACAACAGTGGGGCGATCTCATCTTCGACGCGAACCGATTTGACCCGCCCGACGATGACGTCGTGCCCACCATAGTGAATCTGACTGTCGACGTCGCAGACGATCGCGGCTTGCGCGTCCGTCAGGATCGGCGCTCCTTCACTGTGATCCCAGCGGCCATGCTCGAATCGTTCGCGTCCCTTGATCTTTCCGCTGAACAGCCCGACCAGTTCCTGATGCTCGTGGCGCAGCAGATTAACGACGAAATGGCCGCGATGCAGCAATGGTTGCGAAATGCTCGCTGACCGGTTGACGCAGATGAGCAGCGCCGGAGGATCCACGCAAAGCGAACTGACCGCCGTTGCCACCATCCCAAACGGTTCGCCGTCGAACTCTGTGGAAATGATCGCGATCGTGGATGTCAAGCGCCGCATCGCCTGCTTATAAGTCAGGGATAGAGCCTGACGGTTCTGATTCGCGACGTCCTGAGCATGTTGCTGCAGAGCGTGACCGGTCGGGGTCGTTTGGGATTCTGCCATCTTCGTCTCCAGAATTGTTGACTCGTTCAGACGCAGTGGGCGCCGACCGGAACGGGACCGGGCGTTCGCGTGCATTCCCCGCTACGTCTCAGGAATATCCTGCGGCTTGAGGAGCGAACGTGCCGCTCGACGAACGATTCGTGTAACGCACATTGACCTTCAATGTGCCGCGTAGATGTATAATCCAGATTTGCAGACAATCTGTCAATTAGTTAATCTGGCATAGGATTGAATTGATCTCGAGGGTGTCCTGCTCATCTGGTCATAGGCGAGGCGACGGGAATATTCAGAACGGAGGAGCTATGGGCTTTGCGGGAAGCGTGGTGGTTGTCACAGGCGGGGCGAGCGGGATCGGACGAGCAGCGGCGGAGCTATTTCGCAGTGAAGGGGCAACGGTGGTCGTCGCAGACAAGGACGGCAGAGCGGCCGATGAAGTGGCGCGCCAGCTTGGTGGCGAATCAGTGGCAGTAAGGACTGACGTAAGCAATTCCGAGGACGTCCGTGCTCTGATGTCGTTCGTCGACGCGCGATTCTCGCGGCTAGATGTTCTCGTCAACAATGCTGGCTTCGGAGTGGCGGGCACAGTGCAGGATCTGCCGGAAGAAGACTGGGACCGTCTGATGAACGTCAACGTCCGGAGCGTGTTTCTGTGCTCGAAGTACGCGATTCCTATTATGGAACGTTGCGGCGGGGGGGCGATTGTCAATACGGGGTCGTATACTGCGATGGTAGCAATTCCCAATCGGGTCGCGTATGTCACATCGAAGGGGGCGATTGCGTCATTGACTCGGGCGATGGCGCTAGATCATGCTGCTCAGAATATCAGGGTCAATTGTGTCGCACCGGGTACCATCGAAACGCCTTGGTTTGACCGCAGCTTCGCGGAGAGCGACAATCCTGACGAAGTTCGCAAAGCACTTAATGATCGTTCGCCGCTGAAGCGCATGGGGCGGCCAGAAGAGATTGCAGAGGCGATACTATGGCTGGCGTCAGACCGCTCGACGTTTGCGACTGGCTCCGTGCTCACGGTTGACGGCGGTACGTCAATTTGGTAGGGATTGCTCCGTCGCTGCTGCGTTAATTTCAATCAATTTTCGAATCGATTATCGAACGAATATGTCTACCACGAATTTGCAGATCCCTCGTCAGGCAGCCACGCTGCGGCTATTGGTTGAGGAGAAACTGCGCGAGGCTATCTCGAGCGGATACTTTGCACCGGGGCAGCGACTTGTTGAGCGGGAGTTGTGCGAGATGACGGGGGTCGGGCGGACATCGATTCGTGAGGCGCTCCGTCAGTTGGAAGCGGAGGGTTTGATCGCGACGATCCCCCATCGTGGTCCGACGGTCAGCACGATGACGATGGAGGAGACGCGCAATCTCTATGAGTTTCGTGGGCTTCTCGAAGGGTACGCGGGGCGGCGGTTCGCGGAAATCGGTACGCCCGGACAGGTTGCAGCGCTCGAAAGCGCGTTCAAGGACTTCAAAGCGGCGGCGAAACGCAGCGACAAAAAGGTATTGCTCGATTCCAAGACGAAGTTCTATGCGGTCTTGCTGGAGGGCGGGGGCAATCCATTTGTGACGCAGACGCTCACGTCGCTGCACAACCGCATTTCTGCGTTGCGTGCCACGTCGATGACCAAGTCGGGGCGGCTCAAGGATAGCGTCGCGGAAATTCAGGAAATTGTTGACGCAATCAAGGCCGGCGATGGCGAGAACGCGGCACGGGCATGCCAGCGGCACATCGAGATCGCAAGTCGCGTAGCACTCGAAATGATCGTGAAGGCGACGGCAGTATCCAATAAAGCTGACGCGCCGTAATTTCGATCGTCTGAGTATGCGGAATGGTGGCATGCAACGCGCGGTTGCGCGGGACTGCAGCGTTCCACCTTCTGTCCGCTAAGCGAACTGCAGGCATCACGCAGTTCGTTTGTCAACGGCCACCATCACCTGGTACGCGGTATTCGCGAGCAGCAGGATCGCCGCGTCGCGTATCAACCATCTGGGTCTATCAGTGCCCAATTGCAGAGTGTCGACCGACCGCAGTCTATCCGCGGGCAGCGGGTATGCGAACGCGGTTTCATCCAAGCCGAATTTCCACCTTGGCCCGCTTGCCTGCGGGTTGAGTTTGCCGCCGTCCATACGGATTGCGTCTTTCAACCCAGGTGAAAGGAGGTCGTCATTGGCGCGAATCTGCGTAAGGCGCGGCCTGTAGTTTGTGCAATCGCACATCTCTGCTTCTGAGTCAATCGTTCCTTGGTCGACTATGCGCGGCGATCTAACCCGGCCGGCGCATCGACGAACCCACGCTGCTCTTCATCAAGACCGAAATCATCTTGAGCGTACCGTCTCGGATGCCGAACGCTTGAGACGTCATGCACTGTCCATCGCTCAGCATAGAGCTGAGACCAATTGTTTAAGCGTGAACCCGGGCAGCCAAGACGGGGCCATATCGTCCCGCCTCATAGGCCATTTCAGGTTGAGCGCTTCGTTGCTCGTCAGGCATTGCGCTGCGGCGAAGGACCTGCGGCTTTTCTGGAGATCATCAGTTATCTGCCGCTAGGGAATTCCCTAGTGATTAGTCGAGCTATCTGTAATTGACAGATTGTCTGATAGCAGTCAATATCGCTTCAACGGTGCCAGTATGGGTGCGCTTCGTTCCCTGATGGGTCGAGCGCGGCACCAGGATCGACCAACCAACAAGGAGCAGTCACGATGCTGAACAATCGCGAAGTTTCGGAAAAATTTCAACGTGGCCTGAAAACCCGCAAGGAAGTGCTTGGAAGTGAGTACGTCGAAAGCTCGGTCGCGGGCGCAAGCGAATTCAACTGGCCAATGCAGGAACTGGTCACCGAATACTGTTGGGACGGCATTTGGAATCGACCGGGGCTCGATCGTCGCAGCCGCAGTCTGCTGAACCTCGCGATGATTTCAGCGCTGAACCGTCCGCACGAATTAAAGCTGCACGTGCGTGGAGCAATCAACAACGGATTGACGCAGAAAGAAATTGGGGAAGTGTTCTTGCAAGTGGCAATCTACTGCGGAGTGCCGGCCGCGATTGACAGCTTCCGCGTCGCGAAAGATGTCTTCAAGGAAATGAACCTCGACTGATGGCGAGGTGTCGGGCCGACCAGGCTTGCAGTGTGGTATGGGAGCGGTCCCCTGAGAGGTGCAACATGGAAGAGACGGAAAAATACAAGATGGATGTACTCGCGATGCTTCGAAAGCGCGTGACGACCGCGTTCGAGGATCCTGAGATTCCCCGTCTCGCGGCGGGGCTTTCTGCAGTAGTCCAATTTATCGTTTGCGACGACGTTTTGACGTTCGCTATCGAAGACGGCCATGCGAATTTCGTAGAGTCGCATGTGAATCCCGACGTCACCGTTCGTGCCGACGCGGCCGGCTGGGCGAAGGTGCTCGAGGTTCCTCCTGCGCCGACATTTCATTCGTTTACCGCATTGCAGCTCGCGAACGACGTATTCAACGTAGATGGCGAGCCGATTGCAATTGCACGTTGCCGGCCTGTACTCGAGCGAATCGTGGAGAAAGTCGTCTTGGCATCTGCGGCTGTTGACGGCAGTATCGCGCGCGACGTGACGCAGATCACTGGAAAGTACTACCCAGTCGAGATCGGTGGCATCCGACACAACGTGTACGTCGAGCGTGCTGGGCGCGGCATACCGGTCTTGTTTCTCCATACGGCCGGCGCGGATTCGCGGCAATATTTCGGTCAGCTCGCAGACACGCGGCTCGCGAAATCGTACTCGATGTGGGCGGTCGATCTGCCGTTCCACGGACGCTCGTTGCCGCCGGATGCGTGGGACGGTGGCTCCTACAAGTTGACCACCGATCTCTACCTGTCCTGGTGCGTTGCGGTTCTCGAGCAGCTCGTGCGTGAGCCTGCATACATCGTCGGTGGGTCGATGGGCGCCGCGATGGCGATGGTTATTGCGGCCCGGCGTCCCGATCTGACGCATGGAATCGTGGCTGTTGAGCCGCCATTCCGTTCGAAGGGGCGGCGCAATCAGTTCCAGCATCACGCGGGTGTGCACGGCGCGTTGCACAACGCGGGCTACGTGCGCGGGCTTATGAGCCCGACAAGCCCAGAGATTGCGAGAAGAATGGCTGCGTGGATTTATTCGCAAGGTGCTCCGGGCGTCTATTCGGGCGACTTGGCGTTCTACAGTGATGAGTTTGACGGCGAGGCGATAGGCCCGTTAATCGATTGTTCCCGCACGCCGGTCGTGCTGTTGTGTGGTGCATACGATTACTCGGCGACTCCGGCGGACGGCGGCAAGCTAGCGTCTGTCATCAAGGGCGCGAGGCTGGTGGAGATGCCTGGTCTTGGACACTTCCCAATGTGCGAGGATCCGGATCGCTTCAGACCCTACCTGGTCGACGCACTGACCAAGCTTGATCTGGCGTAGTGCAAACTTTGGTTGTTCCAAGGAAAACCAACCTGACGACTAATCTTTCAAGTCACGATGAACGCGAGCACCGAAGAACTCATTCAGGAAATACGCAAAGGCAGGATGATTGTCCTTGTGGATGACGAGGATCGTGAGAACGAGGGCGACCTCGTGATGGCCGCACATGCCGTGACGCCACAAGCAATTAACTTCATGGCGACGCATGGCAAAGGCTTGATCTGTCTTGCGTTGACGAAGCGCCGGTGCAACGAATTGCGGTTGCCGTTGATGGTCCCAGAGAACGAATGTCGGCTGGGCACGGCGTTTACTGTGTCGATCGATGCTGCGGCGGGAGTGACGACCGGCATTTCGGCCGCCGATCGCGCGTTGACGATCCGTAGTGCGGTTTCGGAGTCCGCACGTCCCGAGGACTTCAGGCGCCCCGGGCACGTTTTTCCGCTGATGGCACGGAGCGGAGGCGTGTTTGAACGCGCGGGTCATACGGAGGCCGGTTGCGATCTCGCTCGCCTCGCCGGACTGGGGGCTGCAGCTGTGATCTGCGAAATCATGAATCCGGACGGCACGATGGCGCGCGCGCCCGATCTGCTGCGGTTCGCCGCACGTCACGGCATTAGGTTCGGGACTATCAAAGACCTGGTTGCCTACCGGAAAGAGACTGAAGCAATTGCGGTGTGCTAGACGCATATCGCGTCGGCCGATCCCATTCGAGTAATCCAATACATGGAGGAGTGAAATGAATAATCTGGACGCATTCCGCGAAGCCGGCAATCCGATGTTCGGCGAGAACAAACTGAAGTTGGGCATCTTCGGCGCGAATTGCTCGAATGCGTGCGCAATTACGACAGTCGAGACAGACTTCGAGCCTACGTTCGAGAAGAACCTTGAAATCGCCACAATGCTCGAGGCGTCGGGTATGGAATGCATGGTTCCGATCGCACGCTGGCGCGGCTTCGGCGGCAAGTCGGATTTCAACGGCGATAACATGGACACATTCACCTGGGCAGCGGCGCTTGCCGCAGCCACGAAGAACGTCTATCTGTTCTCGACGACCCACGTACCGACGCTGCATCCGATCGTCGCCGCAAAGATGGCCACAACGATCGATCGCATTTCGAAAGGCCGATACGGGATCAACATTGTCTGTGGATGGTTCACACCAGAAATGGAAATGTTTGGCGTGAAGATGATGGAGCATGATACCCGATACGAGTACGCGTCTGAATGGATCGAAGTCGTGGAAAAACTCTGGACGGAGAAACGCTTCGACTACAAGGGCGACTTCTTCACGATCAACGACGGTGTGAGCAACCCGAAGCCCTATCAGAGTCCGCGGCCAGTGCTGATCTGCGCGGGTGCGTCGCCGAAGGGGCGCGACTTCGTCGCGAAGCATTGCGACATCAGCTTCGGCTTCATGGAGGACATGGAGAAAGGCAAGGCATGGGTGACAGAGACGCGCAAGCATGCCGCGGAGAAGTATGGCCGTGAAATCGGCACATTCACGTCGTGCCCGGTCGTCGTGCGCGAGACCGAAAAGGAAGCGAAGGAGTTCTTCGACTACTACGTACATGAGAAGGGCGACTGGGAGGCGTGCGAAAACATCTGCGAAGTGCTTCAGGTTCAGAGCATGAATCACAGTCCGGAGATGTACCAGAAGTTCAAGGCCAGGTTCATCGCCGGCTGGGGTGGTTATCCGATCGTCGGCACACCCGAGCAGGTCACCGATAAGCTGATCGAGCTGTCGAATACCGGCGTTGACGGCACACTCATCTCAATGGTCGACTACAACACCGAACTGCCGTTCTGGAACGAGCGCGTGATGCCACTGCTCGAGCAGGCCGGTCTGCGCAAGCCCGTGAAGACCTCGGTGGAAGAGTAGTCGTCAGCCCGTACGTCGGACGCGTTTCCATGCCTGACGTTCCACACATTGCGGGTGGGCGCGATTCGGCTCGGCCGTGTGCCGGCCGGCTCGCCCAGATGTACGGTGACGGCACCTATACGACAACGGTGTCTTCAGTGTCTGGTTGCGCCAATACCCGAATCTTAACGGCGCGATTGCGCGGGAGACGTTGCGATGAGTCGTGAACTGCCGACATATGAAGTCTATGCATTGCGTTACGCAACTGTCGAACGTCGGCGGCGGGATAACTTCATCGTTGGCGACGCGCACGACATGTCGCCTATGCCGATGGATTACTACGTGTGGCTCATCTGCGGCGCAGGCAGAACTTATCTCGTCGACACCGGATTCAATGAAGCGGCTGCGCGCGAACGGGGCAGAATGCTGCTGCGCTGCCCGATCCAGGCGTTGACGTCTTTCGGCCTCGCGCCGGAAATGATTACTGACGTGATCGTTACTCATCTTCACTACGATCACGCCGGCAATCTCGGACTGTTGCCTGAGGCGCGGATACATCTCCAGGAAAGCGAGATGCACTATGCGACTGGGCGCTACATGCGGCACGGGCTGTTGCGTCACGCATATGCCGTCGAGGACGTACTGAACGTCGTGCGCGGAGTGTATGACGACCGTGTCGAGTTTAGACGCGGCGATGAGGATATTGCCGACGGACTACAAGTGATTCATGTCGGCGGCCACACCGCGGGTTTGCAGGCCGTACGCGTACATACGGCGCGCGGCTGGATCGTCATCGCGTCGGATGCAAGTCATTTCTACGACAACATCCAGCAGGCATCACCTTTCCCAATCGTTCTGCATGTGGGCGAAATGCTGGATGGCTACCAGAGATTGCTATCCCTTTGCGCTAGCCCTGACCACCTGATCCCGGGGCATGACCCACTGGTACTACGGCGCTACCCGCGCTGGAAGGATCCGGCCTGGGACATTGTCATGTTGCACAGGCATCCAGGCGCTATCTAGTCGGGCATTTGCAGGTGCCACCGAGGTTGCGGATGCGCGGACGTGGATAAGACGCACTACGGACCTGATGACGTCGCAAGGTTTGTCAGAAAGCCAGATGATGCGGGAAATTCCCGATTCGACTTTGCAGTGATGGTGGCAGTACTATTGTCCGGTAGGATTGTAATACAAACATATAATAGTAGCATGACGTCGAAGAGTTGATGGCTCATGGAGAACGACCGGGCACCGCGAATCCTGAGCGACAGTCGCCGTCCGTCGGCAATCTTCACGCCCCGTCGATTGGCAACGAAGCGCCCTGCTGTTTTGTAGTCTGCGGGTGCTGAAAGCCAGACGGGCGAAATGAATCGCCGGCAGTGTTTTTCGACGGCATCAAAAACAAGGATGGAGGAGTCGTGAAGAGGCATCTCAGTCAGGATCTGATCGTATTCGGAATCTTCGTGGTCGCGTTCGTCGGGCTGTCGGTTTTTTTGGACGGATTTCTTGAAGTTGGCAACGTGTTGACGCTTCTGCGAGGTGTTTCGGTGCTCGCCATCCTTGGTGTGGGCATGGCGATCGTGGTGATCGGGCGCGGGATCGATCTTGCGATGATTTCAAACATGGCAATCTGGACTGCATTTGCGCTCTATCTGGCGAACCGCGGTGTACCGATCGAGGTCAGTCTGCTCGTCGGGTTGTTGCTCGCACTGTTGTCCGGCTTCGTGTCTGGCGTGCTGATCGCCTACGTGGAAATTCCGTCGCTCTTCGCCACTCTCGCGCTTGGGATCGCGATCTACGGTCTTGGCCGATTCCTGCTCGTTCCGACCGATGTGATCTATCTGCCGGCGAACATCGGCGCATGGGAGTTGCTCGGCAAGGGATTCATCGCGGGCGTGCCGGTTCCAATCATTGTCGCAGCGGTCGTCGGTGCGCTTGCTTTCCTTTACCTGCGATACACGAAATATGGCGCGTTCACATACGCAATCGGCGACAACTTCGCATCCGCGAGGGTCGCGGGCATATCGGTACGGAAGATTCAGGTTCTGCAATACGTGATCTCGGCGGCAGTCGCCTATCTGGCCGGCCTACTCACCGCGACCAGCGTATCGAGCATCAATACGCGAGTCGTCAACTCGACCATGATCTATGACGTGATTCTCGTGGTCGTGCTCGGCGGCATCGGCCTCAGCGGAGGTAAGGGAGGTGTTCGGAACGTGCTGGTTGGCACACTGTTAATCGGTACTGTGGTCAACGGCATGACGATCATGGATGTGCCCTTCACCGCGCAGAACATCTTCAAGGGCGTGATCCTGCTGTTCGCGATCATTGTGGATTCGCTTGTGAATCCACGCGATGAGCAGACTGCCCAGCAAGGCGACATCTAACCCAATCAAAAAACGCGACGGCCGGTGTGGCCGGGCGCCATTACAGAGGAGTAGGAGATGAAATCGAGAGCTTGGCTGGTAGTGTTGTCAGCACTGTTATTCCTGACCGGGTGGGCGCGTGCTGACGGACTGGACGATCCTCATCGGGCCCCGTATTACAACACGTTCAAGGGAAAGAAGGTTGCGTTTGTCCCACTATCGATGGGGTTTGATCTGACGGATGGTTGGGCCGCATTGTGGAAGCGCCAGGCGGATACCCTCGGGTATACGTTCACGATTCGTGACCCGAACTGGAACACGCAGGCCGGTGCACAGGCGATTGAGTCGCTGATCAATGAAAATCCGAAACCGGATATTATCATCATCCAAAACCCAGACATCCAATCCTACGCGCGACTCGCAAAACGCGCTCAGCAGGCGGGCATCTACGTTCTGCAAATCAACATGAACTCAGCGGCAGATACCGAGGCGTATGCCGGTCCGGACTGGGTGGCGCTCGGTGAGGATCTCGGCAACGCAATGGTACGTCGCTGCGGCAAGGGCAGTGGGAAGTCCGGCAAGATCGCGGTGCTGCAGGGCCCGCTGACGGCGGCGGCGAGCGTGTTCCAGATCAAAGGCGTCATGAATGTGCTCGCCAAGCATCCAGAATTGAAACTTGTGTCGAATCAAGCGGCTGAATGGGACGCGAGCAAGGCGCACGCGATTGCGCAGACGGTTCTGCAGCAGAACCGTGACCTGTGTGGCTTCATTGGCTTCTGGGACGGCCAGGACATCGGCGCCGCAGCAGCAGTCCGGGAGGCGGGCATGAGCGGCAAGGTGGCGATCGCGACATCGGCCGGCGGCGTGCAGACGAGTTGTGACAACATCGCCAAGGGGAACTTTACCGATGTTGTCAGTCTGGACGTGCGGGGCGAAGCGCGTGACATCAATACGATGATTAGTTTCCTGCTGCAGGCCAAGCCGAAGCCCGGCACGCTGAGTTCGAACTTGTACATCCATCGTCACATGATCACGCCTGAAAACATGAAGCCGGGTGACTGCTACGTGCAGGCAGATCTTAGCAAGCCGTGAGCTTAGCAAACCGCAAGTGCCGGGGTCGGCGAACCGTGACGCCTTCGGATCCGCCGGCCAACTGCGAATCAACCTTCCGAGTGCCACATGTCGAGTATGGACGCATTGACTTCCAATGACGCACTGGCTGACCAGACGAACGCGCAGGTCAGCACAAACGTCAGGCTCACGTTCGCGGAGCGAATGACCGAATTGCGCTACCGTGTGCTCCCCGATCGGGCAGTCGGCGAGATTATGAGCAAGAAATGGTTCGACAACTTCGTTCCGTTTGTCCTGATGATTCTGACGCTGTCCTTGTTCAGCGTGATCGACGGGAGCTTCCTGACCGCGGGTAATCTGCTCGGATCGGCGCGGCAGCTCGGCGAGGTCTCTCTCATTACGATCGGGCTGATGATCGTTCTTGCTGGTGGCGGCATCGATCTGAGCATCGGCTCGAACTTCGCGCTCGGTAACGTGCTGGCGATGCTTGTGCCGAACGTCTTTGGCTTCAATTTCTGGGAAACGCTCGGCGTTGTCCTGCTGTGCTGTGGCACGATCGGCGCCATCAACGGCGTGATGATTGGTTACATGAAGCTGCGAGCGTTTCTCGCGACGCTTGCGATGTTGATCATCGTACGAGCGATCGTCGATACGATCCTACTCGGATATTCATCTCAACTCGCACTGGGTATCCCGCTTGAGCCGGTATGGATGTTCGTCGGCACCGGAGACGTGTTTGGTCTGCCCGCGTCCTTGCTGCTGCTGCTCTTGATCGGTATTGGCGTCCACATCATCCTGAGTCGCATGCGAGCTGGCTGGCACCTGATGTCGGTCGGCGGATCGCGACGCTCTGCCAATAACGTCGGGATCAATGTCCGCCGCACCGTCTGTGGAAGTTATATCGTCTGCGGGCTGCTTTGTGGTCTGTCTGGAGCGCTTTATGCGGCGAGATTGAGCAGCGCGGGATCGGATACCGGTGTCGGCCTCGAAATAACGGTGCTTACCGCCGCGATCCTGGGTGGCAACAGCATCGGTGGTGGGCGCGGGTCCGTCGTCAAGGCGCTTGTCGGCACGATTACCGTCCTCACGATTTCGAACGGTGTAATCCGGCTGGGTTTACTGAGCGGTGCGGGGCCAGCGGTGCTTGGCATTGTGTTGCTGGTCGCGGTGGCGATCGACGTGCGCTGGCTCAAGAATCTTCAGCGCATCCTCGCGAAGGTCTATGTGTCGCCGACATTCGTTGCGCTCCCGGAAGTGCCCGTCACCGAGGAAGGCTCCAACTCTCCGTTCAGCGTCAACAGCCGACTCGATGCAGTCGAGCTGATTGGCCTCGGCGAGCTCGAAGGCCCGGAGGACGTTATTTTCGACCGCGCCGGCAATCTATACACGGGCGAGCGTCACGGCGACATCATCCGCTATTTCTCGCCGGACTATACCCGCCGCGAGGTGTTCGCACACATCGGCGGTTATCCACTCGGCATGGCATTCGACAAGGACGACAATCTCTATTCGTGCGTCGGCGGGATGGGACTTTATCGGGTGAAGCAGGACGGCACGGTTGAACTTGCCACTGATCAGACAAACCGAAGCCCTTTCTCGATCATCGACGATTCGCGAATGCGTCTTGCGGACGACCTCGACATAGCGCCCGACGGCAAGGTCTATTTCAGCGAGGCGACTATCAGGTACGAGCAGCATGCCTGGCCGGTCGATGCACTCGAAAGCCGGGGAAACGGGCGAATCGTCTGCTACGACCCTGCCACCGGAAGGACGCGCACGGTCCTGCGCAATCTAGTGTTCCCGAATGGCGTGTGTCTCGCGCACGACGGCATGTCGATCCACTTCGCAGAAAGCTGGGGCGCGCGCGTTAATCGCTATTGGCTTGAAGGTCCGAAGAAGGGGACGCTTGAACGACTGCTGCCGAATCTTCCGGGCTATCCGGACAACATCAACAGGGCGTCCGACGGTACATACTGGTGCGCGATCATGGGCATGCGCACCCCCGCGCTCGACATCTCGTTACGAACTCCGAGCTTTCGCAAGCGCATGGCGCGCCGGATTCCGCACGACGAGTGGCTCTACCCAAACATCAACACCGGATGCGTGATCAAGTACAACGACGCCGGCGAGATACTCGACGCCATGTGGGACAAGCGCGGGCAGAACCATCCGATGATCACTTCGATGCGCGAGCACAAGGGTTACCTGTATCTGGGGGGGATTACCAACAACCGCATCGGGCGTCTGAAGCTGGATGGAGCAGATCCTGAGTGGAGCGGCGTCGAAAGCTATTGGGGGAAGCGGGCATGAACAGTCTTCTGACGCGCTGGTTCGACCGGTTCGCTGGTCGCGGCGACTACGCGGTGACCATTCCCGTGATGGACGGGCCACTCCGACCGAATAGCGATCTCGACGAAGCGACCGCCGTCGTCGAGATCGATGCACCGGACAATCTGGTTCGGACAGCGAGCGGACTTTTCTTTTCGTCGCACTCGCGCCTGATGGCATCACGCGACGCCACATGCGAAGTGGTAGAGGAATTTCCTTCGACAATCACCGCGCTGGCATCGGGGCCGCACGGGGAACTCGCCATCGGGCTCGAAAACGGGCAGCTTCACCTGCGCGGTACCGCCGGAGACTTGATTGTTACAACGCTCGGCGTCCATCGCCTACTCAGTCCAGTTGGCCTGCTGTATCTACCGTCAGGCGAACTGATCGTGGTTGATGGTTCGAGGGATAACGCACCGAGCGCTTGGCAACGCGATCTGATGGAGATGCGGAGAAGCGGTTCAGTGCATCGCTATCATCCAGGTTCCGGCGAGAGCGTAACGCTCGCAAGTGGTTTGGCGTCACCGGCAGGGGTGTGTGTTCATCCGACTGAGCCGGATTCGCTGGTCGTTGCAGAAACCGGGCGTTACCGGCTGCTGAAAATCGCAATCGACGGTAGCGGTGCCATGGCGACAGTCGCCGACGATTTACCTGGCTATCCGTTCCGGCTGGTCGCGGCTTCGGATGGCGGGGTCTGGCTGTCAGTCATCGCGCCGCGCAATCAATTGATCGAGTTCGTGCTGCGGGAGCCGGCTTACCGTCGGCGGATGCTCGCCGAGATCGCCGATCCTAACTTGTGGATTGCGCCGGTGTTGTCGAGTGGGAAGTCGTTTCTGGAGCCCCTTCAGGGGGGCGGTGTGAAGCAGTTGGGGATCCTCAAGCCGTGGGCGCCGTCGCGTTCCTATGGATTGATCGTGCACTTTGATCGTCACCTGAATCCGATCGCCAGCCACCACAGTCGTGCGAGTGGTAGCACACACGGCGTTACCAGCTGTGTGGAGTGGGAGTCGGTCCTGTATGCGACGAGCAAGGGAGGCGGCAAGGTCGTCTCCCTTCGTGCTGACATTGGAAAGGAGCGGGCATGAGCGAAGTCGTCCAACTCGTCGGCGTGACCAAGGAGTTCCACGGTGCGCCCGCGATCCAGAACGTGAACTTCGACGTGCGCTTCGGCGAGGTCCACGCGTTGCTCGGCGAAAACGGCGCAGGAAAATCCACGCTGACGAAGCTCGCTGCGGGGGTGTATGTTCCGACCAGTGGCGAAGTCCGAGTGAACGGCGAGAAGGTACATTTTTCGGGGCCGGCGGACGCACTGCGTGCCGGTATCGTTATGGTGTTTCAGGAAACGAGTCTGGTGCCAACCCTCACGGTCGCACAGAACATCTTCCTCGGACACGAAAAGACCTTCAACCGGCTACGTCCGCTCTATATCGCGGCCCAGCAATTCCTGCAGTCACTGAAGTTCTCGGTGGATCCAACCGCCTACGTGTCGCAGCTCGGCGCCGCGCAGAAGCAGATGGTCGAGATTGCGCGAGCGGTGATGCACAAGGCCAAGCTGATCATCTTCGACGAGCCGACCGCGACGCTGACTCCCGAAGAAAAGGCGCATTTTTTTTCGCTGATTAACCGGATCAAGAAGCAGGGAACGTCGATTGTCTTCATTTCCCACGCGCTGGAGGAAGCACTCGAAATCTCCGATCGGATCACCATCATGCGAGATGGTCAGCACGTCGTTACCGGAGAAACACGCGAATTCGACAGGGAGCGAATCGTACGGAACATGGTGGGGCGCGAACTGACCGACGAGATTTACAGCCAGCGAGATCGCAAGCGTGTATTGCGCAAGGCGGGAAAGCGGATCCTGAGTGTCCAGAATTTATCGATGGGAACATTGGTCAAAAACATGGCGTTTTCGGTCTACGCTGGACAGATTACTGGCGTGTTCGGCCTCGTTGGCGCGGGACGCACGGAGACAATGAAAGTCATTGCTGGGGTCACTAAACGCGCGTTCTTCCATGGCGGAAAAATCGTATTCGACGGCAAGGATGTGCGCTTCCGCATTCCGCGTCCGGGCGTCAAGAGCGGAATTTCCTATATCACCGAAGACCGCAAGGCCGAGGGGATGTTCGACAATATGTCGGTAGATCGCAATATCTATCTGGGACAGATGGCTTCGGATCTCGAGGAGGAATGGTTCGTTAGCGACGAGGCGGTGAAGCGCGTCGCCGAAAAATGGCGCGAGCGATTGCAGATCCGGACGATCAATCGCCATGCAAAAGTTATCGAGCTGTCCGGCGGCAACCAGCAAAAGGTCGTGATCGCGAAGGCGCTTGTGCAGAATCCGAAGCTGGTTATTTTCGACGAACCGACACGCGGCGTCGACGTGGGTGCAATCGCCGAGATTCATCGATTGATCAACTCGTTGGCCGACGAGGGATTGGCGGTGGTGATGGTCTCGTCGTATCTGCCCGAGATTATGGGCTTGTCCGACCGAATTCTGGTTGCCCGACAAGGGCGCATCGTAGAAGAGTTCAATCCGGACAAAGCGAGCGAAGAACACATCATGTACGCGGCAATTCACTAACAGACGGACTAGGGCGGAAGATTCGCGAGCCCAGCATCGAAAGCCCACTGGACCGTTGGCGGGACTTGCTGCCATCGGCGATTGCCGTGCATGCAGCCAGTGCCGTGGTTCGCCGGACGGCTTCTGTGTACTGCATGCCACGCTGATACAGCGTGGTTCTTTCAAATCGAGACTTTTCATACTCATCTGGAGCGAGATCACTCATGACAGGCTATCAATTGCGAAAACTCGGAAAATCGGGTGTGAATGTCACGTCAGTCAGTCTCGGCACAGTGCCGCTGGCGGGCTTCAAGACGAAGGTCGACTATGCCGAATTCGAGCGCGTGATCGAGGCAGCGTATGAGGGCGGTATCCGTTACTTTGACGCTGCACCGATGTACGGCTTCGGGAAAGCGGAGTACTACCTCGGACATGCAATGAGAGAACTCGACATACGCGGCGATGTGGTTATCAGCACGAAGGTAGGGCGTGTGCTTAAGCCGGCTAGCCGGACGAATCGGCTCAATACGGTCTATGGGATCGAATGGGTGGACCCGCTTCCGTTTCGCGATACCTACGACTACACCTACGACGGGATCATGCGCTCGTTCGAGGATAGCCAGTTCCGGCTAGGGCTGGACTATATCGACGTTCTGTTAGTACATGACCTCGGCCATTCATGGCACGGGGACCAGAACAGTATTTACCTGGAGCAGATGCGCAAGAGCGGTTACCGGGCGCTCGACGAGCTGCGCAGTAGCGGCGCTGTTTCGGCGGTAGGGCTAGGCGTCAACGAGACCGACAGCGTCATCGAGGTCGCTCGGGAGTTCGAGATCGACTGTGCGCTTATCGCGGGCCGTTACACGCTCCTGAATCACGCCCCGCTGGATGCCGCGTTCGACGAACTGCAGAAACGCAGCGTATCGGTCCTCGCGGCCGGGGTGTTCAATTCCGGCATACTTGCGACGGGCACGAAGGGGCAGGCGATAACTTACGATTATCAATCGGTGCCACGCGAGATCTTCGACAAGGTGGCGGCAATCGAGGCAGTCTGCCGCGAGCATGACGTGCTGCTTGCGGCTGCAGCGATCGAGTTTGTCAGTAAGCATCCGGCGGTCGCGACCGTCGTCCTTGGTGGGCAGAATGTCGCCGAAATCAAGCAGAATCTCGCGTCCGCTAACCGTTGTGCACCGGCTGCGTTCTGGGAGGATCTCAAGCGTTACGGCCTCCTTCCGGATCATGCACCGACGGGTGCATCGAACACGCTGGTGCAGGAGTAATCGGCAACGAAGGCTACCTGTCACGCAAGGGCAGTTGTCTTTCAAAGCTACGCAGTATCACGCTCTAGACCTGCGCAACCATATCAATATGATCAGATTCGGCATCAGCCGAACGCGGCATGTACATCCGAAGGTACAACCGCCAATGTCGAGCAAACGCTTGCGGCCAGAACAGCGCCGTTTCGAGCGTGGAGCGGAGTCCGCCCATTTCTATGGAGCCCCATGCGACCGCAATGAACGCTGCGAAGCTGGCCACCACCGACACACCTTAGGATGTGCCGTGGTCCATTACCGATGGTCGCAATCTGGGGAAACTCCATGACGAGAGGTCGCAATGATTGCGGCGACCGATTCGCTCGCCGTGAGACATAGGTCAGTCGACGAGTCCGTTAGCGAGGACAGGCCTTCCGTAGGCATTTTTTTTCAGAGGAGTTGCCGTGCCTCATATGGAAAAGATACATATTGACAGAATGTCATACAATATTAAATGTATCCAGATTTGACATTCATAGCGAGCGGTTGGGTCTGATCAGCTGGGCGTGACTGTGCCGCTTCGGAGTGGAGTGCAATGGGGTAGCCGCTCGATGGCGGAGGTTTGGTCTCGTGACCACACTGCAATAGAAGTAGGAGCGGAGAACGACGGGTCGTAGTCGTGGCGTGGGCTAGCCCGCCACAGCGGAGGCCAATTCGACTGACGCATCCGCACCAACTGGAGATTTCAATGTACAGAACTGGATTTTTCTATATCGATGGAAAATGGGTCGAACCGAGCGACCCCTCCTGGTTCGAACTCATCGATCCTGCAACCGAACGGGCTTACGGAATACTCGCGCTGGGCAACGCGCGGGACGTCGATCTCGCAGTTGGAGCGGCGCGGCGCGCCTTTCCTGGTTACGCGGCAACGAGCGTCGAGGAACGTGTTGCGCTTCTCCGTCGAATGCTGAAGGCGTACGAGCGTCGCATCGGCGAATTTGCGGAAGCAATGCGTATCGAAATGGGGGCGCCCATCACGTTTGCGCGGAACGGGCAAGCTGTCAGAGGCACGGCGCATCTGAACGCGATCCTCGAAGTGCTCGAGCGCTTCGAATCCGAACAGGTGCGTGGGCGCACACGCGTCGTTCTCGAACCGATTGGCGTCTGTGGATTGATCACGCCGTGGAACTGGCCGATCAACCAGATCGTCGTGAAGATTGCACCGGCACTTGCCGCGGGTTGCACAATGGTATTGAAGCCGAGCGAGTATTCAGCGCTGAGTGCGCTGCTTTTTGCTGAGGTCGCCGAAGAGGCGGGGGTACCACCCGGCGTGCTGAACGTGGTCAATGGCGATGGCGCCGGCGTTGGGGTTGCAATCGCGAGCCACCCGGACATCGATATGGTGTCGTTTACGGGATCTACCCGAGCGGGAGTCTCCGTCGCGAAGTACGCGGCGGAGACGGTGAAGCGTGTCGCCCAGGAACTCGGTGGCAAGTCGGCGAACATCCTGCTTGACGATGTCGATCTGGAAAGCGCGGTTCGTCGGGGCGTTGCCGGTTGCTTCACGAATTCGGGGCAGTCCTGCTCAATTCCGACGCGCATGCTTGTGCCGCGGCACTTGATGAACGACGCAGCCCAGATCGCTAAGCGCGAAGCGGAATCGTTTCGTCTCGGGCCGACTTCGGATCCGGCCACGCAACTCGGTCCGCTCGTCAACCGCAACCAGTTCGAGCGTGTACAAGCGTTGATTCAATGCGGCATTGACGAAGGTGCACGGCTGGTTGCCGGTGGTCCAGGAAGGCCTGACGGTTTCGAGGCCGGGTATTACGTTAGGCCGACCGTGTTCGCGAACGTTACACCGGGCATGACAATCGCGGGGGAGGAGATATTCGGTCCGGTGCTGTCGATGATGCCATACGATACCGAGGCAGAAGCGATCAGAATTGCGAATGGGACTGAATATGGTCTTGCAGCATACATTCAATCGGCAGATCTCGAACGCGCGCGCAGGGTCGCGCGCGCGATGCGTGCCGGCGGTGTGCATATCAATTATCCCGCGCCGGACTTTCACGCGCCGTTCGGCGGCTATAAGCGTTCCGGTAATGGCCGCGAATGGGGCGAGGCCGGGTTGCGCGAATACCTGGAGACCAAGGCGCTGGTCGGCTACGAGTCACACGAGCACGCATGAAACACATAGCGAACGACGGCGTGGGCGCACGGTCGGCGTTGATTGGTCAGGGTGTAGCGTTATCCCGATTCGAATCTAATCAAAACCACCTTACAGTCAGAAGGAGACGAAATGGACCAAACCGATCGCTTTGATAGGGGATTCCAGAACCGCAAGGACGTGCTCGGGACCTCGCATGTCGAGAAGTCCTGGGCGAACGCCGACGACTTCAATCGTCCGATGCAGAAACTGGTCACCGAGTATTGTTGGGGCGAGATCTGGGGCAATCCGACGCTGCCGTTCAAGATGCGCAGCCTGCTGAATCTTGGCCTGCTGACCGCGATGAGCCAGCATCACGAGCTCGGGGTGCACGTGCGAGGGGCATTGCGCAACGGCGTGACGAAGGATGAGATCCGCGCCGTATTGATGCAAGCGGGTATTTATTGCGGCGTGCCGCTTGCATTGGCGGCGTTCAGGATTGCAAGCGAGGTAATTCACGCATTCGAAGCTGACCTGCAGGTCGGATGATCCGCTCGCTTTCTCTCCGGTGGCGTGACCGATTGATCGGTGCACTGCTGCTACCAGCTATCTATTTATCGAGGATATTCACGCGATGAAAATCCGCGCAGCAGTTCTTGATCAATCGGGATTGCCCCCGCCATACGTCGACTCTCGCCCACTTTCAGTACAAACGGTCGATCTTGCGCCGTTTGGTCCTGGCGAGGTTCTGATCAGGATCGCCGCGGCTGGCATCTGTCATTCCGACCTGTCGGTCGTCGATGGGGTCAGGCCGAGGCCGCTGCCGATGGTGCTTGGCCACGAGGCGGCCGGCATCGTCGAGCAGGTTGGATCCGGCGTCAATGATCTGAAACCGGGCGATCACGTGGTCTCGGTGTTCGTTGCCGCGTGCGGTCATTGCACGCCATGTGCGAGCGGTCGCCCCGCGCTTTGTGAACCGGGGGCGGTTGCAGGCGCGGCCGGGGAGTTGCTTGGCGGCGGTCGCCGCCTGTCTCGTGACGGCACACCGCTCAATCACCACTCCGGCATTTCCGCGTTCGCGGAATATGCGACGGTATCGCGTCATTCGATTGTGAAAGTCGATCCGGAAATCCCGCTTGAGGAGGCTGCATTGTTCGGCTGTGCCGTGCTGACTGGAGTCGGCTCGGCCGTGAACGCGGCGCGCATCAAGCCCGGGTCGCAGGTTGCCGTCATCGGCCTCGGTGGTGTCGGGCTCGCTGCGCTCCTCGGGGCCGTCGTGGCGGGCGCGGCACGCGTCATTGCGCTTGACGTCAACGTGGACAAGCTTGAGTTGGCCCGTGCACTCGGTGCGACCGACACATTCGATGCGCGCTCTCCCGATGTTTTGGAGGCTGTGCGCGAAGCGACGCGCGGTGGTGTCGACGTAGTCATTGAGACCGCGGGCGCCGCGGCTGCGCTTGAGCTCGGATATGGGATCGCACGTCGAGGCGGCGAACTGGTGACGGCCGGCCTGCCGCCGTCCACCACACGATTCGCGATTCCGGCGGTCTCGCTCGTCGCTGAGGAAAAATCAATCCGCGGTAGCTACATGGGCAGCAGCGTGCCGTCTCGGGACATTCCCCGTTACATCGACCTGTTCCAACGTGGACGCTTGCCGGTAGACCGACTGGTCACGCACCGGCTCGGTCTCGACGAGATCAATCTCGGGATGGATCGGCTGCGCGAAGGGAAAGCAGTGCGGCAGATCATCAAGATGTGACTGCGGTTGCGCTTCCGGGCCGCGACGGCAGGAGCGGGAAGACACGGATGTCACATACAGGAGTACAGGTGGCAGTCGTTCAAATAAATAGACAGGAGACAGAACATGGCGGGCACGGATCTGGAGCGTCGGCGGCTAAGCTAAGGCACTCAGGCGAGCGTGCGCGTATGGGTCGAAGCGGTAGGACAGGACCGTTCGTTCATGTTCAATCCGATCGGATCGCGTCGTTTCACGAGTTCCTGCGACATTGCCCGTCAGACATTGACGGCCGCGGGTGTCAGCATACGAAATGCGAGCGGCGACTTCACCGGGTCCCGCAATCGTGCATGTCGGCGATCGCAGCTTGCCTGCCGTTGGACGTCGGCGCGCTCAGCGCTGTCGGCACGAAAACGAGAACGGTTGCATTCGCAGCGGAACTGCGCGGCACACTGGATCATTTCAGTTTTCCCACCACGGCATCGCGGGATCAGTTCAACAAGCCCGTTGTCTTTATGTTGCTCGTTGTCCTGCTTGCGTACATGACGCTCACCCCGACACCTGCGGCTCCCGCATTGCTGGAAATGTTCCCGATACGAGCGATGTCTTTTCCCTATCACTTCGCGAGTGGATGGATCGGCGGACTGCTTCCGACTTTCTCGTTTGCGATTTCGGCGCAGCGCGGCAATATCTACTCTGGGCTCTCGTGTCCGGTAGCGTGGATCGCGATATCGCTTGTGATCGGCCTGTTGTTCCTGCGTGAGACGAAGGACGTTGACCTGACGGCCGACGTCTGACTGCAAAACAACGGCATCTGGGTGAAGCCGGGCCTGTCGCGAAACAGGGTCTGGTCGGTAGCGGTGTACAATCGGGCAAAATGATTGTGTGATAGGAATGAGAAAATGAGCACCGAAATGGAGCTTATCCGCCCGGAAACACTGCGAAATCAAGTCGAGAATTCGCTCCGGGAGGCAATTATGACTGGCCGCCTCCGGCCGGGTGAGAGACTTGTCGAGCGGGATCTATGCGAACGCCTCGGTGTGAGTCGTACGTCTGTACGCGAGGCGCTGCGCCGGCTGGAGGCGGAGAAGCTCGTCACGATCACTCCTCACAAGGGGCCCACGGTCACGGCGATTTCGGCAGACGAGGTGAGCGATCTCTACGCGCTGCGAGGTTTGCTTGAGGGTTTTGCGGCCCGCCAGTTTGCCTGTGTGGCAGACGAACGAGCCATCGCAGCATTCGGCCTCGCGGCTAAAGAATTGAAAACGCAAGCCGCCTCCCGCGACCGGGACGGCGTGCTTAAGGCGAAATCCCGTTTGTATGGGATCCTGCTGAATAATTGCGGAAACGCCTTGATCAGCGAAATGCTCAACGGCCTGTATTCGCGGATAAACCTGCTTCGCGCGACATCGCTGATGGAGCCCGATCGCCTGTCGAAGAGCCTGAAGGAGATCGACGTTCTCTACAGGGCGCTCAAGGTGCACGATGCTGATGCCGCCGAGAAAGCGGCGAGAACACACGTGGAGAATGCGCACCTGGCGGCGTTGAGGATTCTTGCGCTGATGCAGGAGCAGAGCGACGCCAATTGAGCGTGGCGCGTCCGCGCGAGCGCTGGACGTACCGCAGCGGCTGGTGGACTATGCCGCATCGCATGCGTGCCCCGTCCTTCACGTCATACTCTCGCAAGTATGCAGTTAGGCACAGCAACGGCTGTCTTTGTGCCCGGCCGCGCTGTCGCCGGTGGCGACTGCAGACCTCTTAATTCTCTGATCTGTTGTCCGGCTGCGCTGTGGCGCGGTACGGTGACATCTGCTGCGCATGGTAAGTCGAAGTATCGCGAGATAATTTGCATGATTGACGGATTGTATGACGGAAAATATACTGACCTGCGTTCCGTGCCGTATTCAATCCATCAGTTGAACAGAGGTAACACATGAACAGCGTGTCCAGTAGAGCAAGAGTTGGTTTCATCGGGCTCGGGATGATGGGATACTCAATGGCATCCCGGATCGCGTCAGCGGGGTATGACCTGTTCGTGCTGGACGCAGACGACAAAAGAGCCGACCGGTTCTGCGACGAGCAGCAGACGCAAGGCTTGACCGATTCAACTGCGCCGCAACTCGACGTGCTGATCACGATGCTGCCGAACTCGGCGATCGTCGAAGCGGTGCTGCTGGGCAAGGACGGTGCCGATGGATGGGCGCATATGCTGGCAGAGGGGAGCGTCGTTATTGACATGAGTTCCAGCGAGCCCGCGCGATCTCGCGATCTTAGTTTTCGACTTGCCGAGCTGGGACTGGACTATCTCGATGCTCCTGTTTCGGGCGGCGTTGTGAAAGCCGTTTCCGGAACGCTGGCGATTCTTGTTGGCGGGAACGCGGATGTCCTCGAAGCACAACGATCGTTGTTGGCGGTGATGGGTCAGAAGATTCTGCATATCGGCTCCGCAGGGGCGGGCCATGCCGCCAAAGCGCTGAATAACTACGTGTCGGCGACAGGGTTGGTGGCTACTGTCGAGGCGCTTGTGGTCGCGAAGAAATTCGGCATCGAGCCTGAGATCATGACCGACGTGCTGAACTCGGCGAGCGGCCGTAGCAACACGTCGGAAACGAAGGTGAAGCAGTTCATGCTAAGCGGCACCTTCGGTTCCGGATTTGCGCTTCAACTAATGGCGAAAGACCTCAATATCGCACTTTCGCTCGCGAACGCCGTCGGATACGAAATGCCCATGGGCAAGCGCAGCATCGAGATCTGGAACAAGGCGGCAGGTGTGTCCAAACCCACTACCGATCACACGGAAATGTACCGGATCCTTGGAGAGTCGCTTTGAATGACGACCGGTACAGCGGGCGCGATACCAGTCGAGGGTAATATGCGATATGGTTGTCATGTGACGACGCGTCCGCTGGAGATTCTGTCGCTGTGATCGTTTGACGGAGGCTGACGATGACGGCTTCGCACTACCGTCGGCGTCGCGGTGAGCTGCCAATGCACCCGGCGCGGCGAACGAATCGTCCAGAGGAGTTGTCCACGGAGCGAAAATGGAAAATCATGTTGCACCGGTCGAACTGACAAAAGCTTATCGTTTGATCAACCACGGGCCAACGGTTCTCGTGTCGGCGAATCACGGCGATGTCGTCGATGTCATGGCTGCAGCATGGTCGTGCGCGCTAGACTTTAACCCGCCGAAGCTGACCGTGGTGTTGGACAAGATAACGAAGACCCGCGAACTCGTCGAAAAGAGCGGTTCGTTCGTGATCCAGGTGCCGACGGTGGCGCAACTACGACTGACGCACGAAGTTGGAACCCGCACGCTGTCGAGCGAGCCGGACAAACTGGAGCGCTCCGGCGTGGAGCTGTTTCGCTTCGACGGATACGATCTGCCGTTTGTCTCGGGGTGTGCTGCATGGCTTGCATGCCGGCTAATCGTCGAGTCGCATAATCAGCAAACCTACGATCTCTTTATCGGCGAAGTGGTCGGCGCATGGTCCGATACGCGTGTCTTCAAGGATGGTCACTGGGAATTCGAGGATGCCGATCCGGCGCAAAGAAGTCTCCACTACATCGCGGGTGGCCACTTCTATGCGATCGGAGATTCTCTGAATATCGAAAAGGACAATGAGGACTGAGTTGCCACGGCAGGGTTGGGTTACGGCATGGCGCATGCTGTACGTCCGGGAGCGACGATGTCGGCTATCCGTCGCTCTGGTGTGCGTGGAGTCGCCCCCCATGGTTTTCGGTGTGAAACCGTGCGGCGAGGTGTGTCGTTTCTGGCATTCGGCGAGACCCGTCAGCCCGGGCCGACGTTTTGAAGCGAGGCCATGTCGATCACAAGGCGGTACTTCACGTCTCCCGCCACGACGCGCTCGAAGGCCTCATTGATGTTCTTGATATCGATTGTCTCGATATCGCAGGTAATACCGTGCTCAGCACTGAAATCGAGCACGTCTTGTGTTTCTGCTATGCCGCCGATCAGCGAACCGGCGAGCGTGCGTCCCTTCATCACAAGGTTGGCCGCATGAACCGGCGGGGTGATTGGCTCGATGAGCCCGACGAGAATGTGCACGCCACCGAACTTTAGCGTTTCGAGGTAAGGGTTCAGGTCGTGCTGGACAGGGATGGTGTCGAGCAGGAAGTCGAAATACCCCTGTACCGATCGCATTTCCGATTCGTTCGACGAGATGACAACATTGTCGGCTCCCTGTTTGCGCGCTTCGCGTGCCTTGGCGGGTGAGCGCGTGAATACGGTCACGTCGGCCCCTAGTGCCTTGGCGTACTTGATGCCCATATGGCCGAGGCCGCCCATCCCCAGAACGCCAATCCGATGACCGGGACGGAGTCCGTGGCGTTTGAGTGGGGAGTAAGTCGTGATACCCGCACACAGGATCGGCGCTGCGCTGGCGAGATCAAGACCATCCGGGATCCGGACGACGAAGTGCTCCTTGACCACGATGCTGTTCGAATAACCGCCCAAGGTCACTGAGCCGTCGATGCGATCCCGGCTCGCGTAGGTCTGGGTCGGTTCCTCGACGCAGTATTGCTCCTGGTCCGATGTGCAGGCATGGCAGCGGCCGCATGAGTCGACAAGACAGCCCACGCCGACCCGATCGCCGACACGGAAGCGCGTGACGCCGTCGCCGACCGCGGAGATTTTGCCGACAATTTCGTGACCAGGGACGAGAGGATATAGACTGACGCCCCATTCGTTTCTCGCCTGATGGATATCGGTATGGCAGACACCGCAATAAAGAATGTCGATTGCTACGTCGTCGTGGCGGGGCGTACGGCGTTCGAAGCTGAAGGGAGCCAGTGGGGACGAGGCGGACTGAGCCGCGTAACCGAATATTTGAGTCATGTGATCCTTGGAATGTGTGGGTACAGGGCGGGCGCGGCGGACGCGATGCGCCATGCCTTGCCCACGCACCACTAGAGGACGCACCGCTGTAGAGCTCGCGCGTCCTTGCCCGTCAGCTGTAGATCGTTTCCCAGGTCCAGTCGGGTCGGCCCTGAGCGTGAAGATCGAAGAAAGCTTGGGCGATTTCCAGGGATTGCCGCGTACCGGCTGCAACAAGGGTGCTTACGGTTACGGTCGCGATGTGAATGCCCTCCTCCTGCAAGGACGAGAACAGTGCTTTCGTTGCCGCACGCAATGCGGCTTTCGCGATGCTAATGTTCAGAAAATCGGGCGTCGGCTCGATACCAAAGCCACCCCCGGTAACGAGGATGGTGCCTTGACCCCGAGCGGCCATAACGTCGTGCGCGGCTTGAACGGCCGCGAGTGCGCTCGTCAGATTGATAGCCGTCTCAGACGTCAGCGTATCCACGGTTTCGTCTTCGAGCCTGCGAGGCTGCAACTGGCCGTTTGCGTCGTAGTGGAGAACGCCTGCGTTGTAGTGCAGTACCGCGAGATCGGAACCATGTTTGCGTACCAGTCCTGCTACCTCTGCGGGGCGTGATGCGTCGATCTGCTCGAATTCGATAGGATGACCGGCGTCGCGCAGCGGCTGAACCAGCGGTTCGAGACGGGACGGGTTGCGTGCGGCTATTACGACGCGATAGCCCGCCGCCGCGAATCGCTCGGCGGTGGCAAGACCGATGCCAGGACCGGCGCCGATGACGAGGTAGGTTTTCATGAACCTTGACTCCTGTTCGAACTGCAAGAAGTGCACGGGCGGTGTGCCCATGCACTGAGCGAGATGGTCAGCATAGCAGCCGGTATGCCCGATATGAATGGAGCAAAGCGTGTTGGGTTGTGAACCAAAAGTGCATAATCTGCTGTATCCGATTACGAAGGGGTGGACGTGTCAACTGCGCTGACCTATAAACACCCTGACTTGTCGGGCTTGCTGGCGTTTGAATGCGTTGCACGGCACCGGAACTTCGCGAAAGCGGCGATCGAGATGGAGGTGTCGCCGACAGCGATGTCCAAGGCGATCAGGAAGCTGGAAGCGCGTCTCGGCGTGCGGCTGCTTAACAGAACGACGCGCAGCGTCGGCTTGACGGATGAAGGCGCGAAATTGTTCGATTCACTGGGCCCTGCGTTGGAACAGGTCAAGTCGTCGATTCTGCAAGTTGGGGAATCGGCGGCGAGCCCGAAAGGCGTATTGCGCGTCAATACGTCCTACGTGGCCTATGTCACGCTGATACAGCCGCACCTGCCCGGGTTCTCGCGAATGTTTCCAGAGATGACGCTCGATGTGACGATCGACAACGGCCTGACGGATATCGTGGCGTCCCGATACGATGTCGGATTCCGGCTAGGACACATTGTGGAGCGCGACATGATCGGGATTCCCATCGGTCCTCCGCAGCAATTCGCGGTCGTCGGTACGCGTGCTTACCTGAAGGCCCGTGGTGTTCCTAAAAAACCAGTCGATCTGGCCGGGCACAACTGTATTCAGCATCTGATCGGAGAACCGCCTAAATTATTCAAATGGCGGTTTGCGCAGGAAGGCGATCCATACTCCGTGGACGTAGATGGGCAATACGTCTACAACGATATGCGTTGTGCGTTGGACGCAGCAAAGGCCGGACTGGGTCTTGCCTATGTGTTCCGGCAGTTTGCCGAGCCTGAATTTCACCGTGGCGAACTGGTGGCCGTACTGGAAGACCACTGCATCGACACGGGTCGGTTCTATCTGTACTACGCGAACCGGGACCAGATGCCATCCAAGATGCGGGCATTCATTGATTTCATCAGGCAGGGCAACGAGCCCGTCGCAAGCGCGACCTCTCCAGGTCGGCCGCGCGCAACGCGCACTCGCGCGGCTAGGCGTTGACTGAAGCCTATCGGCGACTACGTGTTCAGCCAGTCTGTCTCACGACAGGAAGGAGCGCTACGCCTCGGTATTGGCTGCGAGCCGCCGCGCGTCGATTATGCACTTTTGGTCAGTAACCTAAGTCGCGTTCGTCCATTCCCAGTCAGCTTGTAAGCCGCTACGCTTCTACATTGTTCATGGAGATATTCCCCGCTTATCTGCGCGAGGCGGCGACATGACGGCTTGGTCGACGACGTTTAACGCGTATTGCGATTGAGCGAAGTGCGGCACTGGCGATACAAAGGACCAAGCACTAGACAACTGGTCGACAAATGCTTGGTCGCTAGGCTCGGGCTGCAAGTGCGCGGTCCGTCTCGAGATTTTTCATTGTAAGACTGGTCAGCGAACTCGGTAATTTAGTAGACGACCGGTCAACTAACTTAAGGTGATTCACATGACTGACAACCACTTTCGAACTGATCTGTTTTCACCCACGAAGCTGGGGGCGCTCGAGCTCGCTAACCGTATCGTCATGGCGCCCTTGACGCGCAGCCGGATGGGCGAAGATGGAGTGCCGGGTGAACTGCATGCAACGTACTACGCCCAACGCGCGACTGCGGGTCTCATCATCAGCGAGGCGACCAACATTTCGGCGCAGGGCCGGGGCTATGCGATGACCCCAGGAATCTGGACGGAAGAGCAGGTGGCGGGCTGGAAGAAGGTAACCGATGGGGTGCACGAGACCGGTGGCAAGATCGTTGCCCAGCTATGGCACGTTGGTCGCTTTTCGCACGTCGATCTGCAACCCAACGGCGAAGCACCCGTCGCACCGTCCGCAATCAAGGCGGAAGGGAATACCTACACGGAAAATGGTCTCGTCGAAGTGTCGATGCCGCGTGCGCTCGAGACGTCGGAGATTCCCGGCATCATCGAGCAATACAAGCGCGCCGCCGAATGTGCGAAGCGTGCGGGTTTTGACGGCGTCGAAGTGCATTCGGCCAACAGTTATCTGCTGGACCAGTTTCTGCGGGACTCGACTAACGAGCGCACCGACCAATACGGCGGCTCAATCGAGAATCGCACCCGGCTAACGCTGGAGGTAGTCGACGCTGTCGTCGCGATCTGGGGTGGTGATCGCGTCGGCATCCGCTTGTCGCCGGTGACGCCCGATGCCGGCAACACACCGCCTGACAGCAATGTCATGGCGACGTATGGTTATCTGATCCGCCAGCTCAACAGGTTCAAACTGGCTTATCTGCATTTCGTCGAAGGTGCAACGGCAGCGTCGCGCACCCTGCCGGATGGCGTCGATCTGGATGCGCTGCGAGCATTGTTCGAAGGTCCATACATCGGCAATAACGGTTACGACCTCGAACTGGCTGTTGCGCGCCGTGCAGAAGGGAAGATCGACATGGTCGCATTTGGTCGTCCGTTTATCGCCAATCCGGATCTCGTGGATCGTCTGCGCCGTGGCGCGGAACTGGCCGTGGCACCGCGCGAGGCCTACTACGGTGGTGGTGCCAAAGGCTACACCGACTGGCCTGCAGGCAACTATTGAAGCCAGGCGCCCTCTGCAGCGACGAACTCGCGGCGGCAATCTATTAGTTTGTCAGCTTCGAAGCGACGGTCGTTTTTTAGAAAGAAGCGTGTGATTTCGATGTAACGATTCCACGCGCGACATATGCGGCTGTCCTGCTCGAGGGCGTGTTTTAGTCGTGTCGATTTCATGTGAAGTCGTAGGTGTTGGCGTAAGCGCTCGTAACTTCATGCGATCAACCCACGCAACCTCGTCAAAGAAACGCGGAAGGGTAGAACCGTACAAATTACAGGGTTGAAAACACAAATGTCCGGCAAGCGCTAACATCGTTGCGATGCCTTAAGACCTGAGCGTCGATGCGTTCGGCGCGATCAAGTGCGGCGAAACTGCGGACGTTTTGCCGACACTACCTGCCGGGCTTACGAATAGCCAACTTCACTGACATATGAACTTCCTATGACCTCTGTCCTTCTTCTGGAAAATATCCATGACACCGCTGTTGCACGCTTCAGCGAAGCAAAAGTAGAGGTCGAGCGCCGCGCAGGTGCGCTCGCCGGCCAGGAGTTGACGAGTGTACTTGAAACACACAAGCTGGTCGGAATTCGATCGGCAACGCACCTTGGGCGCGACGAAATCGATGCAGCACATCACTTGCTCGCTATAGGCTGCTTCTGTATCGGGACCTCGCAGGTCGACCTGAACGCCGCTGCACGCGCCGGAATTCCTGTTTTCAATGCACCGTTTTCGAACACTCGGTCGGTGGCTGAACTGGTGATCGCCGAAGCGATCCTGCTTTTGCGCCGTGTGCCGGAGAAAAGCGTGCTGGCGCATGCCGGGACATGGGCCAAGGGCGCGAGCGAATCGTTCGAGACGCGCGGCAAAACCATTGCGATCGTAGGGTACGGAAACATCGGGTCGCAGGTCGGTGTGCTTGCCGAAGCTATGGGAATGCGGGTCGCGTACTACGACGTGCAGGCGAGGCTCTCTCTAGGGTCGGCCCGTGCAGCGCGATCTCTCGCCGACGCGGTGTCCCATGCGGATGTCGTGACGCTTCACGTACCTGCCACTGTGCAGACGAACCGCATGATTGACGCTGCGACGCTTGCCTGTTTCAAGCCTGGCGCAATCCTCATCAATGCGTCGCGCGGTTCGGTCGTCGATATCGATGCGCTCGCGCAAGCGTTACAGGCCAAACGGCTGGGCGGAGCGGCCATCGACGTATTCCCGGAAGAGCCCAAGACCAACGCCGACATCTTCAAAAGCGTGCTGCAGCACTTGCCGAACGTGATCCTGACGCCACACGTCGGAGGGAGTACGGAGGAAGCGCAGGAAAACATAGGGACTGAAGTCGCGACCAAGCTGATATCGTTTTTGACGACGGGCGATACGGTGGGCTCTGTTAATTTCCCGCACGTCAATCCGGGCCCGCTGGACGCACCAGCGCGTTTGCTCAACGTCCATGGTAACGCTCCGGGTGCGCTCGCTACACTGAACACGCGGCTTGCCGGGGAAGGTGTCAACATAGTCGGCCAGCATCTACAGACGCAGGGCGAAACTGGCTATGTGGTAACGGATCTGGATAGAACGCCATCCAGCGAATTGATACGGGCACTGGCTGGAGAACCCGGTTTTATCCGGACACGTCTGGTGGTCAAGTAGTTATGTGTGTACGGCATCGTCCTGTTGAGTGGGTCCAACCATCTTATTAGTGCGACGCCGTTCAAACGGCGTTTGACTGACGATGCCCTATTTGGGTATCGCGATCCCAGCGCTTCAGCCAGGATTCGATGAAACTGGCGAAACGTGCGGCCGAAGCAGACAAGGATAGTTCCAACGGACGATAGAGGCAAACTCTACGGATCGTTTCCGGGTCGGTGATTCACGTCATGACGAGACCGAATGTCTTCGCGAGAGGCGCAACGTAAGCGAGGGCAAGTGTGACGATCATTCCTTGGGATGCCAGCCCGAACGCTGTCGTGACGTTGTCGAAAATTTCCGCGGAATGGTCGGCGCATCCGAAGGCATGTCCACGAGCATCTGTGCGACTCCTCGCTCATGGTCACGCCATGTAGCCACAATCGGAACATCGCGTAGATCCTGCCATCGAATTCTCCTGCGCGATGCAAGCCGATGAGAGGGTACGCTCCACATCATCCAGGTGCTTGTCCGTCACAGCACTATGCCTTACAGCCGCTTGTCCACCGTATGTACCACGATCGAGCACCGGCATGGGCTGTTGCATTCGGCACTTGGAAACGTGTATCTCTCGCGTACCTTGCGCCGGCGACGCGGGCCGCCATCGTCGCGACGCTGTCTCCAGACGGAGATGCCGCAACGATGGCGGCGCCGTGTGACGAGATTGTGCGCGATGTGTCTGCCCGCGGCTATTG
>NZ_JAQQET010000046.1:0-68612 GCF_046026855.1 Paraburkholderia sediminicola
ACCGCTAATTCTTAAGCGGGTCCCCCGCACAGTGGCGGTAGTGGCGCATCTGGAATCTGTGTTCTCGCACATTCAGCCTCGGTGACAAGGCTGTCATACTTCCGGCGGCGCTTCGCGCGCCGAAGGGTACCTGTTAACACTCGCGCGCTTTAGTCGTTGGTTTCGTCGGTTCCGCTCGCCGTTGTGCACCATGTCGGTTATGTCGTGCATCGATTTGTCCTCGCACGCACACCGTCGGTACGCCCACCAGTCGCGTGCTTAGCTGGAAATTAGCTTGCAAAGAAATTTCGTTGGGCATACTTTTATAAATCGTCGGTAGTCCGTGACCTAATAAAGAGCCCGATAAATAGCTATGAGCGCAACAAAAGGTCGTCGCGCCCCGGTCGCTGAGGCCGTTGCGGGTGTCACACTCTCATCCGCGGAAGCCCAGTCTCTTCATGCGCTCGATCGGATCGATCGAGCGATCCTGCGTCAACTGCAAACCGATGCGTCGATTTCGAATGTCGCGCTCGCGGCCAAAGTTAAATTGAGTGCGCCGGCGTGTTTGCGGCGCGTGGAGCGGCTAAAGGAATCAGGGCTGATCCGGGGTGTCGTCGCGCTGATCGATCCAAAGGCGGTCGGGGCGGGTATGGTGGTCATCATCGGCGTCGTGCTGGATCGGTCTACGCCGGAGTCCTTTGCCGAGTTCGAGAAAGCGGCGCAGAAGGTGGCAGGATGCATGGAATGCCACGTCGTGACCGGGGAGTTCGACTACTTCATGATGATCCGCACGCGCGATAGCGACAGCTTCAATCGGCTGCACGCGGAGCAGTTGCTCTATCTGCCAGGCGTCAGGCAAATCCGCTCGTTCATGGTGCTCAAAGAAATCCTGTCCACCACGAAATTTCCGCTGTAAGCACCGCCGTCACGCAGAAAGACGCGCATGCTGTCATAAATCCCCTTGTTGGCCGACTAAGTGGCAGGACCACTCGTGGGCGGCGCGATCAGCACCTCAGCGGGTGAACGGTACGGACTTCCCGGGACGATCATCATGGCTTGCAGCAGACGGAGTTTCTTCAGGTTAATCGGCGCGGCGTCGCTCGCCGGCGGAACCGCGGCATGGCGTACGGCAGGCGCGGCGGAGTTGAGCACCGCGGCGGCCTACGAGGTCGCGCATAGCGACGCTGAATGGCACAAGCTGCTCACGGACGCACAGTACCGCGTGCTGCGCGAAGCCGGCACGGAGAGGCCGTTCAGCAGCCCGCTGAACGACGAGCACCACGCAGGCACATTCGCGTGCGCCGGTTGCGCACTGCCGCTGTTTTCGTCGAAAACGAAATTCGATAGCGGCACAGGCTGGCCAAGTTTCTGGCAGCCACTGGACCACGCGGTCATCACGCATACCGACAAGTCGTTCGGCATGACGCGCGACGAAGTATTGTGCCGGCGCTGCGGCAGCCATCTGGGTCATGTATTCGACGACGGCCCCAAGCCGACCGGCCTGCGCTATTGCATGAACGGCCTCGCTCTAACTTTCGCACCCGCCGCGCGCGGCACGAGTTGATCGAATCAGGACGGGCATCATGAACATCGAGAAACGCATTATCGGCAAACCGGCCCGCTCACGCCGGGCGGCGGCCGCGCTTTCGCTCGGGCTAGGTGCATTGGCGCTGCTGCTGGCACAGCGCGTCGCATTCTCGTCGGAAGCGGCGGTTGTCATTGCGCCGCCTGCGCTCGACGAGCCGATCTCAGCCACGACCGCGCACGAAGAAACTGCCGTGTTCGCGGGCGGCTGTTTCTGGGGCGTGCAAGGCGTGTTCCAGCACGTACGGGGCGTCACGAAGGCGGTGTCCGGTTATTCGGGCGGCCAGCGCGACACTGCGCAGTATGAGACTGTCAGTGGCGGCGAAACAGGCCATGCAGAATCCGTGCAGGTCACGTTCGACCCGACCAAAGTTACTTACGGGCAGTTGTTGCAGGTCTACTTCTCGGTGATTCAGGACCCGACCGAGTTGAACCGTCAGGGCCCGGACAGCGGCACGCAATACCGTTCGGCGGTATTTCCGCTGACCGACACGCAGCGGCACGTCGCGCAAAGTTACATCGCCCAACTCGAGAAGGCGCATGCCTTCCCGGCGCCGATCGTCACGAAGACAGAGCCGTTCAAGGGCTTCTATCCCGCCGAGTCCTACCATCAGAACTACCTGACGCTGCATCCGAACTCCGCATATATCGCGATCAACGATATGCCGAAGGTCGCAAACCTGAAGCGTCTGTTCCCGAATCTCTATCGCGACAAGGCTGTGCTGGTCGAGGCGGCGCAGTAAAACGGCGAGCGCCGCGAGGGCGGCGATCCTCCCTTTGCGGCGTCGCTTCGTGCGGCGCCAGCCGCTATTTTGTGGCTGTATTCTGCCTGTCACCATCGCCGCGGCGCGCTTGCGGGCGTCCGTCGGTCTGTCCTTCCGTTTTTCCCGAGCCAATCCGAACCAATCCGGGCCGAGCCGACCCTCCAGCGACCAGGCCCGCATTTTGCACAGAAGCAGGCGTCGGCAAATCGTTCGCACGTGTCGGTTCGTACGAATGCCCAATTTACGGGGCGGCATCAGGTTCGAACCGTGCGTTTTGCCGGGAAAATGCGTGTCGTCTGCTGAAAAAATTACTTGCCGTGTGTTGCAATGCGGCGGTCACCCGGATGTTTTCTAATCCGTTGTGGACATCCGGCAAGAACATGAACCCCTTCGCGATACGCGAGAAACGGAGGTTTCTGGTGTTGAATAGCCGTAGAAAGCGGATCGGCAAGATTCGCAATAAACAAACAGGCATCGCGGCATCATCGCTGGTCGCCGTGACCATCGGCGGTATCGGCATTTTGCCGGCTTCGGCCGTGGCCCAAACACCTTCGCCGTTGGGCGAATGGCAGTATTCCGTGGGCATTCCGCTGCAGAAAATGTGGCAGCCGGATATTCCGGACTGGCAGGTACGCATTGGCGCGGCGACGTCGTTCCAGCCACGCTATGAAGGCTCCGACCGGTATCACGTGATGGCCGGTCCGAGTGTCGACGTGCGCTACAAGGACCTGTTCTTCTTTTCGAGCGGCGAAGGCCTTGGGGTCAACTTCGCGCAAGGGCAGAACTGGCGCGCTAGCCTCGCCGCCGTCTACGATCTCGGGCGTCGCGGTCATGACGATCCGGAGGAGTTGAACGGTCTCGGCAACATCAATCCGGCGCCCGGCCTGAAACTCTCCGGCGAATACGTCGTGTCGAAGGATTTCCCACTCGTGCTGCGCGCCGACGTGCGACGCTATTTCGGCGGTTCGAACGGTTGGACCGGCGATCTGGGCGCTTATCTGCCGATGCCGGGCAGCACCAAAAAATTCTTCTGGTTCGCCGGTCCGAACGTGACACTCGCGGACTCTACCTACATGAACAGCTGGTACGGCGTGAATCAGAATCAGGCGGCACACTCGCAATACTCGCAGTATCACGCGAGCGCGGGCTTCAAGTCGGTGGGCTTCGGCATAAGCATGGTATGGCTGTTCGACAAGCACTGGTTTGCTACTGCGGACGGCGCATTCGAACAACTGGTCGGCAGTGCGGGGAACAGTCCGATTACGCACAGCAGGGCCACCGGTGTGGCCGATATCTCCATCAACTACCGTTTCTGATACAACGGTTTTCGCGTTTGGGCCAGGGGACAACGGCGTGCCATTGCGGCACGCCGTTTGAAGCACACTATCGTGCCAGCCGCGCACCCAGAAACTGAACCATCAGCGCCGCAACCTGATCGACTGCTTCATCCAGCACGAAGTGTCCGCCTTCGAGCAGATGCACTTCGGCGCCGGGCAGATTGCTGCGATACGCGTATGCACCTTCCACTTCGAATGAGGGATCGTACTGCCCCCACAGCACCAGCATGGGGGGCTGACGTTCTTCCAGATACCGCTGCCACTGCGGATACCGCTCGATATTCGTCCGATAGTCGTAGAAGAGTTCAGTCTGAATATCGATCTGGCCGGGCCGCGATAAGAACGCAAATTCATCAGTCCACGTATCCGGATCGTAGCGATCGACACTCGGACTACGCCCGACATGCCGTAACCGCGTCGCCTCAAACGAGAGCAAATTTGCCCGTAGTGCCGCTTCATGCGTTGCGCGATCGTTCCAGAAGGCCTTGCGCGTTTGCCATAACGGACCGAGGCCTGCTTCGTGGGCAACGGCGTTTTGCACCACCAACGCCTCGATCCGCTCGGGGTTTGAAAGCGCAAGCCGAAACCCCACCGGACCGCCGTAGTCCTGCATCACCAGCGTGTAGCGCTTCAGTTCCAGTGCATCGGTGAAACGGGCCATCACTTCGGCGAGGTGGTCAAACGTGTACTTGAATGCGTCGGGCGCGGGTGCGCTGCTGTGGCCGAAACCGGGATAGTCCGGTGCGATCACCCGGTAATCTTGCGCGAGCAGCGGCATCAGCGTCGCGTACATTCGCGACGACGACGGGAAACCGTGCAGCAACAGAACCACAGGCGCGTCGCGTGGTCCTGCCTCGCGATAGAAAATGTCGAGGCCGTCGAGCTCGATGCTGCGATAGCGCATTCCGGTGCGTGTGGATGTCATGACCATGCTCCTTCAATCTTTCGTAAGATCGCTCATGCGGCGCGCAAACTGTCGCGCAGATGCAGAACCGCTGCCGCGGCGAAAAAACCCAATGCCGCGACGCATACACCCGGCCAGCCCCAATGCGCGAGCGCCGGGCCGGCGATAGTGGCGCCCAGCGCGCTGCCGATGAAAAAGAGCCCCGTATAGAGTCCATTCACCCGGCCGCGCGATTCGGGCGCAAGCAGATTGATGGCACGCCGGCCGAGCGCCTGATCGGCAATCACGCCACCGTCGATAAAAAATGCTGCCACGGCGAGCATGGCGATCGAGGCGGCGCGCGATACCCCCGACGTCAGCGCGAATGCCGCCATCAATGCGGCCACGACGGCGACCGTATGGGCGAGCATGCTGGCGGGCTTCGACCAGCCCCGGTCGCCGGCGCGGCCCGCCAACGGTGCGATGAAAACGCTGCCGCCGCCGGCCAGCGCGAATAGCGCGACGGAGGTGCTGTTCAGACCGAGTGGCGCGCGCGTCAGGACAATAGCGATACTGCTCCAGAACGCGTTGAACCCGGCCATGAGCAGGGCTTGATACAGCGCCCGGCGGCGCAGCACGGGCTCATGCGCGAGCAATCGCGCCATCGACGTCAATAACGCGGCATAGGGCGGAGCGCCGGCTGGGCGAACATCCGGCAAACGCGGCACCACGGCAAGCGTGACAGCCGTGAGCAACAGGGCATCGGCAGCGTAAAACGCACGCCAGCCGAATGCGCCGCCAATCACACTGGCAAGCGGGCGCGACAGCAGAATGCCGAGCATCAAACCGCTCATCACGTTGCCGACGACTTTGCCGCGCGAAGCCGGTGGCGCGAGCGATGCCGCTGCGGGCACCAGCATCTGCACGACGCTCGACGTCACGCCCACGGCGAACGATGCCGCCAGAAACACGGGTGCCAGCGGCGCGATAGCGGCCAGTGTGAGACACGCGATCTGCGCGAGCAAGGTCGCGGCAATCAAGGGCCGGTTGGGCAAGCGGTCGATCAGCGGCACAAGTCCGACAAGGCCGACCGCATAGCCGAGCAACGTCAAGGCGGTGACGAGCGTGGTCCATGCGCCGAGATGCAGCGAGACGTTGAGCGGGCCGATCAACGTTTGTGACGCGTACAGGGGCAACACGGCGACCGCGACCATCGCGGCGAACCGGGCGGTCGGAACGCTCTGGGCCGGCGGCGTAGCCGTTTGGGCTGCAATCGCGCATTGAATCGTGGGAGAGTCCATCGTCGGGCTAGCCGTTAAGTGAGGTTGAATCGATGCTACTCTCACGTCGGATAAACACAATTCGCACTGAATTGGATACATCCTCACGAAAAACGGGAGAATCGGCAATGGATGCGTTGCGCGATCTTGAAACCTTGGTGGCGATTGTCGAGGAGGGCAGTCTGACGAGCGCCGCGCGCCGGCTTGGCCGGTCGTTGCAGGCCGTCAGCCGGTCGCTGCAGGTGCTCGAGCGGGCGCACGGATCGACCTTGATCGTGCGAACCACGCGTACTTCGCAGCCGAGCGCAGCCGGCATGCGTTTTTACGAACGCGTCAAAGGCGCGCTGAGCGAACTCGAACTGGCACGCACCGAACTGGCCGAAGAAGCGCACCGGCTCACCGGCCGCTTGCTGATCAATGCGCCCACACTGTTCGGACCGCAATTCGTTGCGCCGCTCGCCGCGGAGTTTTTGCAGCGTCATCCGCAACTGGAGTTGTCGCTCGAGTTGAGCGACACGTATCGCGATCCGGTCGAGACCGGCGCGGATGTGACGATCCGTATCGGCGAAACGCCTGATTCACGGCTCGTGGCGCGGCGGATCGGTACGCTTCGGCGGGTGGTGTTCGCCGCGCCTGCTTATCTTGCCGAACACGGCAGGCCGTCGCATCCGCGGGATCTGGGGAGACATGATTGTGTCGTTCGAACCGGCGTGCCGTATCCTGGGCGGTGGGCGTTTACGTCTTCCGATGGAAACGAGATCGCGGTGAACGTGGCAGGCCGCTTTGACAGCAATCAGGTGGCGGCGGTGAATGCAGGCGTGCTGGGTGGGATGGGGGTAGGGATCGCTGCCTTCTGGCAGATTCAGGAATGGGTCGAGGCAGGAAAGGTAGAGGTCTTGTTGGCGGATTTTCAGCTTACGCCCTTGCCCTTGCATGCGATGTGGGCGAAGACACGGCGTTTGCCGCAGAGAACACGGCTACTGGTCGATTTCCTCGCTGTCAAACTGGGGACGCTGTAATTTTCCCGTCCACCGCAAGGGTTGCCTGGGCCGGGCCCTGAGGGCGTGAGTGGGCTTCGCAGCGAAAGCAGCGCAACAGCGGCTGTAATGCTTCATTGTGCTACGCTTGCCAGACCGAAAACCACGTACCGTGACCTCGCCATCATCATGCGTTCCTGGCGCATATCCACACCGCCCCGCAGTGGGCACATCAACACGTCGCGTGTTACCGACCTCGTCATGTCGATCTCGCATGCCGACCCGGACGCGCTCGCCGCAAGCATTCTGAAAACCATTGGCGACACGCTTCCGGTTTCGCAGTGCACGATCTTCGCTTACGAATTCGACGCGAGGCCGCGCACCGTCTCCGCCGCCGACCATCGCGGCGGCCGCTTCCTCCGTGATGTCGCCGACCGCTACGCCACGCACTTTTATGCGCTCGACGGCAACCGCGCCATCGTCGGCGGCCCGCCAGCGAAACAAGCGCGCGAAGCATTAGTGCTGCACCAGCAGCAAAGCGAAGAAATCGAAAACGAAGCCTATCGCGCCGCCTGTTATGCGCAGCCCAACGTGTCCGACCGTCTGTCGTTGCTGCTGCAACCTATGGAAAAAGTCTGGCTGTCTATCAATCTGTATCGCGACAGCGCCTACGGCATGTTCCAGCCAGGCGAACTTGAGCACGTGGAAAGCGTGGCGCATCTGTTCGCGCACGCTGCGAAAAGCCATTACGCACTCAACGGGCAGCATCAGCAAGGCGCGGCAGCCGTGATGCTGGCACGCGTCAGACGCGCCTGCCCGGCGCTTACGCCGCGCGAGATCGACGTGCTGCGCGGCGTGCTCGAAGGCGCAAGCGCCGCCGAGATCGCCGAACAAATGGGCGTCAAGGCAACGAGTGTCATTACGTATCAGAAACGCGCTTACGCGCGGCTAGGTATCTCCAGCCAGCGCCAGTTGTTTGCGCTGTGTCTGCTGCCTGAGCGGTCCTGAGCGGTCCTGATCCGACGCGCCGAAGTGGCGGTCGAAAATTAACCGCGACGCAGCCGATGATGATCCGAAGCACCGTCGAAGAACGGCCGAAACATGGCCGAAACACGGTCAAAGCGCAACTGAGCCCGCACCGGCAATCACCCGCGCTTCGCCCGTGCATCGGCCTGTGTCTCACGATCCCAGCGCTTTAACCACGGCATGATGAACTCCGCGAATCCGTCCGCGGGTGGTGACAGTGCACGTTCGGTCGAGCGATACACGCACACCTCGCGGATGGTTTCCGGATCGACGATCCGCTTCATCACCAGCCCGAAGGTTCGCGCGAGCGGCGCGACATAGGCGGGCGCGAGCGTCACGGCAAGCCCCTGTGAAGCCAGACCGAACGCCGTGGTGACGTTGTCCACCACGTCCACGGGGATGATGCGCGCCTCCACCGGCAGATTCGCCAGCATCTGTTCGACTGCGCGCTCATGATCGCGGCCGGTGGCGACAATCGGCACGTCGCGCAAATGCTGCCACTGCACCCGGCGCCGCGCGCTCAACGGATGCGCCGGCGCACACCACATCACCCACGGGCTCGCGAAGGCAGGATCGCAACGCACCCGCGTGCCGCTCTGCCGATCCGGGCCGATCGCGAGATCCACGTCGCCGCTTTCCACGCGCTCTACCAATTGTTCGACCACGGTGTCGCAAATGCGTACGACCACCTTCGGTTTGCCGCGTGCATATTCGGCGATGGCCGCCGGGAGCGCGGTCGCCGCGAGCACCAGCGGCGCGCCGACTCGCACGATACCGGCGGCGCGATTGCGGATGTCGTCGGCAGATTGGGCCGCCGCACGCACATAGCGCAACACCGATTCGGCGGACGACAGGAAATCCTGCCCCGCGCTCGACAGATTGACGCGCCGTGTTGTCCGGTCGAAGAGGCGAAAGCCCAGTTCCGTTTCCAGTTCGGCCAGCAACTGGCTGACCGCCGACGAGGTCAGCCCGAGCCGTTCCGCCGCCGCGCCGATACTGTGCAAATCGACGATGGCGAGAAACGCTTCGAACTGACGAATGGTGACGCGTGTAAGTGGCATCAGGCGATTCTAAAGAAAAACTTACGAATCGTGAAAAATCGATTGATTGTATGTAGCGAGCCATTGGCCGACACTCGTGCTGATCGACGCGAAGCCGGAAACCCGCTTAGACTTCCGTCTCGCTCACGCGGCTACGATCAGGTTGCAACAGCCCACCGCCAGGGTATACGCAGGCCGCAATCAAGCCACATGCGGGGCTCCACTCAAGGAATTGCCATGTTCGACCACATTCCCGCCTATCCGGGCGACCCGATTCTGAGCCTGAACGAGGATTTTCAACTCGATCCGCGGCCCAACAAGGTCAACCTGAGCATCGGCATCTACTTCGACGACGCCGGCAAACTGCCGGTGATGGACGCCGTACGGCGCGCCGAAACCGCGCTGCTCGATTCGATCGGCCCGCGCTCCTACCTGCCGATGGCGGGCCTGCCGCTTTACCGCGACGCAGCACAGGCGCTGGTGTTCGGCGCGGACAACGAAGCGCGCGCCGCGGGCCGGATCGCAACTTTGCAGACCATCGGCGGCTCAGGCGCGCTGAAAGTCGGTGCGGATTTTCTGAAGCGCTATTTCCCGGCCTCGCAGATCTGGATCAGCGATCCGAGCTGGGAAAACCATCGCGTAGTGTTCGAAGGAGCGGGCCTCACGGTCAACACGTATCCGTATTACGACGAACACACCGGCGGCTTGCGTTTCACCGACATGATCGACACGATTGGCCGCTTGCCGGAACAGAGCATCGTGCTGCTGCACGCGTGCTGTCACAACCCGACTGGCGTCGATCTGAGCCCGGCGCAATGGGCGGAACTGGTGCCGGTATTGCAGCGCCGCAAACTGATTGCGTTTGTCGACATGGCGTATCAAGGTTTTGGCGCAGGTCTCGAGGAGGACGCCGCTTGCGTGCGCCAGCTCGCCGACGCGGGTGTGCCGTTGATCGCCGCCAATTCGTTTTCGAAGAATTTCTCGCTGTACGGCGAGCGCTGTGGCGCGTTGAGCGTCGTGTGTAAGAGCAAAGAAGAGGCCACGCGCGTGCTCGGTCAATTGATGTCGACGGTGCGCGCCAACTACAGCAATCCGCCGACGCATGGCGCGCGCCTCGTGGCCAACGTACTGTCGGACACGTCCTTGCGCGCTTTGTGGGAAGCGGAGCTCGCCACCATGCGCGAACGGATTCTGGCCATGCGCGGCACGATCCACGAAGGGCTCGCCGGCCGCGTCGATGAAGTGATGCGAGCGCGCTACGTCGCGCAACGCGGCATGTTCACGTACACGGGCCTGAGCGAAGCCCAGGTCGAGCGTTTGCGCAGCGAATACGCGGTGTACGTGCTGCGCTCGGGACGCATGTGCGTTGCTGGATTGAATGCACGCAACGCCGGCTATGTGGCGTCGTCGATCGCAGCGGTAGTGGCGGGCGCATAACGGCTGTTACCCGCAACGACTGAACATAAGCATCGCAAACGATAACAACGGAGACCCTGATGACGACTCTTGAAATGCAGGCGGCGACCCCGCCGAAGCTCGCCGCAATGCATCCCGACGAATGGCAGGCACGCGTGCAACTGGCCGCGTGCTATCGCATCTTCGATATGCTCGGCTGGACCGAGATGATCTACAACCACATCACGTTGCGCGTGCCGGCGAGCGTGAGCGGCGACGAGCGCCACTTCCTGATCAATCCATTCGGTCTGCACTACAGCGAAGTGACAGCGAGCAATCTCGTGAAGATCGACGCGCAAGGGCGCGTGCTCGATAACTCGCCGTATCCGGTGAATCCCGCGGGTTTCGTCGTGCATGCCGCGATTCATGAAGGCCTGGCCGATGCGCACTGCGTGATGCACACGCACACTACGGCGGGCGTCGCGGTGGCCTGCCTGGAAGACGGCCTGGAGCAAACCAACTTCTATAGCGCACAGTTGCACGACCGCATTGCGTATCACGACTTTGAAGGCATCACTGTGCATGCGGAAGAGGGCCCGCGTCTGCTCGAACATATCGGCAACCGGCAGGCGGTGATCTTGCGCAACCATGGCCTGCTTGCATGGGGCCATACGTTGCCGCAGACTTTCGCTATTCTGTGGACGCTCAACCGCGCGTGCGAAATCCAGATGGCCACGTTCTCCATGGGCCGCGCGCGACCGGTGCCGGACGCGGTGGCGATCCGCTGCTCGCGCGACTCGCTGCAATTCGATCCGCGTCACGGTGCGGGACAGGATGTGTTCGACGCGCTGGTGCGGCGCGTGGATCGCATCGACGCAAGCTACAGGGATTGACGCGAGGACTAACGCGAAAATTGAAGCAAAGATTGACCCGAGGATTAACAAGGATTGAGGCGATGAAAGTAGGAATCTACGGTGCAGGCGCAATCGGTGGCTGGATGGGGGTGAAACTCGCACAGGCCGGCCACGACGTGAGCGTGGTGGCGCGCGGCGCGACGCTCAGTGCGTTGCAACAACACGGCTTACGTCTGATCGAAGGCGGCGTGACGCATACCGTGAAGGTGAATGCGAGCGAATCACCGGCGCAGCTCGGTGTGCAGGACCTCGTCGTCGTGGCGGTCAAGGGCCCGGCAATGGCGTCGGTGGCCGCGCATATCGCGCCGCTGCTGAACCCGCAGACGACTGTGCTGACGGCGATGAACGGCGTGCCATGGTGGTTCTGCGACGGACTCGGCCGCGATTTCGCCGGCAAGCGGCTGAAGTCGATCGATCCTGACGGTGCGATCGCTGCCGCGATTCCGACTGCACAGACGGTGGGCTGCGTGGTGCATGCCAGCTGTCTGATCGAATCGCCGGGCGTTATCAGGCATCATCAGGGCAATGGGCTGATCGTCGGCGAGGCGTCAGGGCAACCGGGCGAACGCGTCAACGCGCTTACCGCCACGCTGGCCGCAGCGGGCTTCAATGCGTCGATGTCGGAGCAGATTCAGCGCGACGTCTGGTACAAGCTATGGGGCAATATGACGATGAATCCGATCAGCGCCATCACTGGCGCGACCACCGACCGGATTCTCAGCGACGAACTGGTGCGCGACTTCGTCACGAGCATCATGCTGGAAGCGAAGGAGATCGGCGCACGCTTCGGCATTCCGATCGAGCAGGCGCCAGCGGATCGCCACGAGGTCACGCTCAAACTCGGTGCGATGAAAACCTCGATGCTGCAGGACGTGCAGGCGGGCAAGGCGGTCGAACTCGACGCGCTGGTGGCCGCAGTGCGTGAACTGGGGCAGCTTACCAATGTGCCTACGCCGTACACGGATGCGTTGCTTGGGCTCGCGCGCCTGCATGCGAGCACGTTGGGCTTGTATCCGCGACAGTGAACGTTGCCACGAAGAAAAACCGCCCCGCATTCGCAGCGGTGCGGTTTTTTTTCGTCCTACGTGTTAGTTCTTTGGCGTTGCGCCGTACTCCCGCCGCATTACGCAACCACGGCGGAAGATGGCGGTAGCTTCGCCGCCTCGATCAACGACAACGCCCGCTGCGTGTCGCCGAGTTCCGTCATGGAGAGCAGCGCAAGGCGGGCCAGATACAAGGATGCTTGCGCTTCGCCCTCAGCGGTCAGCGTCTTGCAGAGTGTGGTGTAGACGAGATCGAGTTCGCTATCGGTCATGGTTGGGTTTCCTCTTGCGTCAGTTCGTCAAACAGGCCGTCACGGCGCTTTGGACGTTCGCCGCGCTGCCGTTGCGCCAGCGGGCGAGCACATGGCCGTCCGGCCTGATCAGATAGATGGTACCCGGCGTCGCGTCGAGCATCTCGTGCAGGCGTCCCGCCGGATCGACCACATGCGGGTTGGCGGCACGCGGCGCGTCGCCCGTCACCAGCGTGACCGCTTTGAACGGAATGCTGTGTTCGCCGAGCGCATAGTGCAATTGCTGCCATGCTTCGTCTTGCGCCACGTCTGTGCCGAAGCGCAACGCGGTGAAGCAAGGCCCCAGCAGATCGGTGAGATGAATATCCATTGTTATACCGTCGCACATGCGCTGAAGGCGGCACTCCGCCAGCACCGTGCCTGGCGCCGGCCCTTTGGCGAACGAGTCCGAAGCCGTAGCCGCAACCGGATTGAGCGGCGACTGAACATACGCAATTGCATGCGTTTGCCGTGGATTGATCAATGGCCGCACGGCAGGATGACGCTCAGCAAGTCCTAGCACTGCGTTGCGCATCAGATCGAATGCGAACGAGGGCGGCGCCATGAACTCCGTGCTTTTCATCCCATAGCTCAGGTTTTCACGCGCGGCGAAAACGCGCTCGTCGCTGTAGCTGTCGAGCAAACGGTCCGACGCAATGCCGTTGACCACGCAACCGAGTTTCCAGCCGAGATTGTCGGCATCGTCGATTCCGGAATTCGCACCGCGTACGCCAAAAATCGGCACGAGATGCGCGGCATCGCCCGCGAACAGCACCGAGCCGTGGCGGTAGCGTTCGAGTGTCAATGCGTTGGCCTTGTAGACGGTGATCCAGATCGGCGACCATTCGCCCGTTTCGCCCATTGAGTCGAGCACGCTCTGCACACGTGGCATGACGTTCTCTGGCTTGACCGCGGCGTCGGGATCTTCATCGTCGCGAAGCTGATAGTCGATGCGCCAGACGTTGTCGGGCTGCTTGTGCACCAGCACCGTCGAACCGGGATTGGAGGGTGGATCGAAATAGGCGAGGCGCTCGGTGGCGCGCGCGCTCTTCAGTTCGATATCGACGATGACGTAACGGCCCTCGTATGTCGTACCCGTGAGCTTGAGGCCGAGTGCTTCGCGAATCGTGCTGCGGCCGCCGTCGCACGCGACAACCCAATCCGCGCGCATTGTCCATGCAGTGTCGCCGGTGCTCAGGTCGAGCGTAGCGCCAGCCGTGCTGTTATCAGCATGTTGTTCGATGCCGGTCACGCGGGTTTGCCAGCGGATGTCGATCAGATCGGCGTGCTGTTCCACTTCGTCGAGCAGCAATTGTTCGATCTGGTATTGCGCGATGTTGATCATCGGCGGCAGTGATTGCTCGTCGTCCTGATGCATGGCGAAGCGGAACACTTCGGCGTCGCGGTAGAAGCTGCGGCCGCCCGTCCATGGCAGGCCTTTTTGCAGGAAACCGTGTACCGCACCCAGGCGTTTGAATATCTCCAGACTGCGCCGTGAAATGCAGATCGCGCGGCTGCCGGTGCAGACGCCGTCGTCGGCTTCGATCAGCACTGAGCGCACACCCTGGCGAGCCAGCGCGAGCGCCAGCGTCATGCCGACCGGACCGCCTCCGACGATCGCTACGGCGCGCCGCACGGGGTCGCGCCCGTCAATCAGCGGCGGCACCACGCCCGCGTAGTGGCGAGGCGTGAACGGATAGGGTTTGAAGCTGCGGCTCATGCGTGTCTCCTGGATCTTCGATGCAGATGGATTGCCCGCCAGGGCCTGGACGCTCCTCGGAGGCGGTGCGAATCGACACATGAAGTATGAAGGAGGGGTGGCGCGTGGCCGTCCTCATTTTGGGTACGGCCTAGTCCGCTCCAGCCGCATGCGAAGACTGGCGCGCGTGCCGCAGGCTCGCACCCACCTGACATTCCTCGATCATCGCCCGGAACGTCGGCGCCGCGTGCGAAGCGCCGGTCGCACCCATCTCCGGACCGCCTTCGGGTGCCCCGCCGACGCCGACCACGACCGTCGCCTTGGGCCGCCATTCCCGCGTACGCCGCAGCATATTGCGCAGATACGGCGGCGACTCCGGCGCGTCGAGCGAGATGATGCAGATGATCGGCGCGTCCTTGAAGCTCGGTTCGTCGGCATGCGCGCTACGATAGCCCGAGTGTGTGGCGATCATCGGCGCAAGCCCCTGGCGCCCAAGCAATTGCACGGCGATCGCGGCGGTGACCTCATCGAATGCGCCGCGCCCAGGCACACACAGCACCGAGGTCTTTTCGGTTTCATGGCGCAACGGTGGGCGGGCCGAAATGGGGTTGTCGTGCCGCTCCGAAAGATCGGCGGACGCCGAAGCCAGGTGCGCGTCGGCGGAGTCGGCCGGATCCGTGCGCGACAGGCGGTCCGGCAGTCCGTCGGCGATTTCCAGGTTTTCGACGATATCGACCAGCGCGTCATTGACGCGTGCCAACTGCTCGGGCATCAACACGCCGCGCATCGCGTCGTTGCGCGCGAGCTTGAGGCCCTCCAGCGCGACTTTGTCGTAGTAATCGATTAGCGACATCTCGCGCAGCAGGCGCTCGGCCTGCACGATGGCTTCGTGCGGATCGTTCGCCAGAAGCCGCTGATAGAAATTCTGCGCGGGCGTCAGTGCCGGCTGGTCGCCCAGCAGCACCGTGAGGAAGTTCAGACGATCGGCGTAGCGGCCCAGCGTGACAACGCACAGCGTGAGCGGGGTGGATAGTACAAGGCCGATTGGCCCCCACAGCCAGCTCCAGAAAATCGCCGCTACCACCACCGCCAGCGGCGACAGCCCGGAGCGATGGCCGTACAGCAGCGGCTCGGCAATCTGCCCGGCCACCACGTCGACGACGATAAACAGGATCAGCGTATAGACCGCCATCGTCCATTGAGGTTGGATGGCGGCGGCGAGAAACACGGCAAGAATCGCGGCGATCCAGATGCCGATGTACGGCACGAAGCGCAGCAAGGCAGCAATCACGCCGAACAGCAGCGCCCCCGGCACGCCGATGATCGCCAGACCGATAGCGATGACCCCTCCCGCGCTAAGGTTCACGCCCAGTTGCGCAACAAAGTAGCGGCTCAGACGCACGGCGGCGTCGTTGAGCGCAGTGGTGGTGCGGTGCAGATCGCGCGAACCGAAAAGACTGATCAAACGGTCGCGCAGGTCCTCGCGCTGCAGCAGGATGAAGATCGTGACGACCAGCACGATGAAGGTGGTCTCAATCGGCGCGATCGCCGGCGACAGTGCGCGTTGAGCGAGTTGCATCGGCGTGGGCGACGGCTCGTGCACTTCGACCGGTGTCGGCACAGCGGGCGCATTGCGTGCCGCGCGTCCGGTGAGGCGCGGTGGACTTGGCTTGCTCGGTGCAACGCGCTGGAGCGTGGCAGCGGCGCGGCTCATCAGCGAATCGGCCCGGCCGACGGTTTTCTCCTGCACCGTTTCGATCTTTTGCTCGATCGCAACCTGGTACTGCGGAAGATCGCCCGCCAGTTGCACCAGTTGCGCACCGATCAGCGCGCCGACGGCCAGCAAGGCGGCGAGGGCGAACAGCACGGCGATAAAGATCGAGGGCAGTTGGCCCATGTGCAACCGCCGCAACGCCTGCACCAGGGGGGCGAGCAGAAAGCTGAGCAGCACGGAGAGCGTGATGGGAATCAACACCTCGCGGCCGAAGTAAAGCGCGCACACCACCACGACGCCGGTGATGATCGAAGCCAAACCATGCAAAGTGGGGGTGCCGGGCGGGTACACGCGGTTCGGCGTCCCGTGCGGCGGTAACGATATTTTCATGAGCACACTTTTCGATGTTGTGGCGCAGTCGCTTTTATTGAGGGCGCGCGTAGGGAACGGCAGCAGTCAGCTAAAGCGCCTGCGCAATTCATATGCCTGGATTGTAGGCGCTTTGACTCGCGGAGGACGTATCCCCTAGCCCATGTGCAAACGCAACAGCGCGAACAACTGTGAGCTTGCATAAAGCAGCAAGCCGATAAAGCCGCCCACAATCGTTCCGTTGATGCGGATGTATTGCAAATCCTTACCGATGTTCAGCTCGATTTGCCGTGACATTTCGCGTGCGTCCCAGTTCTTCACGGTATCGCTGATATGGCGCGTGAGGAATTGTGCGAAATCCGGCGCCATGGCGCGCGCCGCTTCTTCCAGGTGATCGTTCAGCGACTGACGCAGCGCGGGGTCGTGCGCCAGTTCGCGGCCTACCCATTGGCCCATCGCCATCACCCTGGCATGCAGGACCGAATCGCTGTTTTGCAGATCGCGCTTGAGCCATGCGCGCAATTCGCCCCACATGTCCTTCACATAGGTGCTGAGCGCTTCGCCTTCCACCAGATAACGCTTCAGTTCCTCGCCTTTTTGCAGGAACGCCGGATCGCTCTTGAGTTTGACGATCAGCTTCTGCGCCGCGTCGTCGAATTTCTGCCGAAGCTGATGGGTGGGGTTCTCGCTGATCTGCTCGAGCATCCGGTTCACCGCGTTGGCGATCGCGTCCGCGCCTTTTTCACCGAGCCACGCCGACGGCAGAATCATCTCCATCTTGGGATATTCGCTCTTCACCCACTCGACGATGCGCTCAGCGATAAACTCGCGCGCCTGCGGTTCGTGCAGCAGTGCCACGACCTGTTCGATGCCGGCGTCGAGCAGTTCCTGGTGACGGCCGTCTTTGGTGAGCGTGTCGAGAATTGCGCCCATCGATTGCGATAGATCGACTTTGGCGAGCACGTCGCGCAACGCGTCCTTGATGAAGACCTGGATGCGCACGTCGTCGGTCAATTCGAGAATGCCGCCCGTCAGTTTGACCACGTAGTCGCCCAGACGCGCTGTATTGGCCGGTTTGGTCAGCCAGCCGGTGATGCTTTGCGCCGGGTCGTGTTTCTGGATCAGGCCGACCAGCGACTGTACGTCCAGAAACTTGTCCTGCACGAACACCGCGAGGTTGTCGGCGATCTTGTGCTTGTTCTTCGGAATGATCGCGGTATGCGCGGAGACGATTGGAAGCGGCACACGGCGAAACAGCGCGACCACGGCGAACCAGTCGGCCAGCGCGCCGACCATCGCGGCTTCGGCCACTGCCTTGATGCCGTCCACCCAGATGCCGCGTGGCATGAAAGCGGTCACGAGGAAAACGCAGGCGGCGGCCGCCAGCAGCAGTAACGGCGTGCGCTTGGCCTGTTTCAGTTCGGTTTCTTTGTTCATCGGCAGCAGGGCAGCGGGGTTCGATTCGATTGAAATGTTGCGGTGCGATTGGGGCGCTCGTCCAGAAACGGGAGTGTAGCGCTGCTGTTCCGGCCGTGCGGCACCGGCTTGGGACATTCTTTGATCCGCTGACGCGGTAACATCTACGGTTAGACTGCGGGGCGATGCCCGGGCGAATGGCCTGGACGAGCGCTGAATGCGCGTTGAACGACGATGCAATTGAACGGAATGGAGGCACAGTGATCAGGTTTCTGCACACCGCGGACTGGCAGATAGGCACGCAATTCGGCCAGTTCGAACCGGACGAAGCGGCGCATCTCGCGGAAGCGCGCTTCGAAACCGTGCGCCGGATCGCCGAGGAAGCGGCGGCACGCAAGGTCGACGCCGTGCTGGTCGCCGGTGACGTATTCGATCTGCAGACTGTATCGGATACGGTGATCCGCCGCCTGTTCGGCGCGCTGCAAGCGTTTTCCGGACCGTGGATCATGCTGCCGGGCAATCACGATGCCGCGCTGGTCGAGAGTGTGTGGACCCGTGCGCAGCGCCTGAACTGCATTGCGCCGAACGTGCGGGTGGTACTCGAATCCGGCGTGGTGACGCTCGACGCCTGCAAGTGCGCGTTGCTCTGCGCGCCGCTCACGCAACGCATCACTTACGACGACACAACGGGCTTCTTCGACACAACGGAGACGCCAGGCGGCTATCACCGCATCGGGCTCGCGCACGGCAGCGTGAGCGGGATTCTGCAGGAGGGCATCGACTCGTCGAACCCGATCGCCCCGACGCGTGCCGCGAGTGCGCGTCTGGACTATCTCGCGCTCGGTGACTGGCATGGCCATTTGCGCGTCGACGAGCGCACCTGGTATGCCGGCACGCATGAGCAGGACCGCTTCCGTGCCAACGATCCAGGCTTCATGCTCGACGTCACGCTGACCGGGCCAGGCGCCGTGCCGGCAGTTGAAGCGGTGCGGGTCGGTAAATATCAATGGCATCGCTGGGAAGAGACCATCTCGGTGCCGACCGATGTGGATTCCCTCAAGATGCGCCTCGGCGCGTTAGGCAGCCACGATGTGCTGCGGGTCACCGTAAGCGGCACGACCGCGCTGGCCGAGGCCGAAGCAATTCACGTCGCGGTGGAAGAGACCCGCGCGCGGGTGCGTGCGCTACGTGTCGATCTGAGCGGCCTGCAGGTGTTGCCCACCGCCGACGACCTCGCGGATCTCGGCGCGCAGAGCGGCTACCTGGCGAAGGTGGTGGCGCGATTGCGCGGCCTGCAGGAGGACCCGCAGTCCGACCCGCAGCAGGTCAGGCGCGCGGCCGAGGCGTTATTGCTTCTGGCGCGTTTTCAACGTGAACTGCCGCGCGAAGCGAGGTCCGCATGAAGCTGGAAAGTATCGCGATTCAGGAGTTCAAGCAGTTCACCGGACGGCTCGTGATTGACGATCTGCAACCGGGACTCAATCTCTTCACCGGCCCGAACGAGGCTGGCAAGAGCACGATCGCCGAAGCTGTGCGAGCGGTGTTCCTCGAACGCTATAAGGCTTCGCATCTGAAAGATTTGTTGCCGTGGGGCAAGGCGAGCGGGCAGCCATCGGTTGAAGTGACGTTCGATATGGACGGCACAGCGTGCAGGCTCTCAAAGCAGTTCGTCACGCGGCAGCGCTGCGAACTGAAGATCGGTCAGGCGGTGTTCGGCGAGGACGAAGCGGAAGACAAGCTCGCCGCCTTGCTCGGATTTTCGCGTGCCGCGCGTGGGCCGCTGAAGGCGGAAAACGCCGGCGTCCCCGGTTTGTTGTGGGTGCAACAAGGCGGCACGCAGGAGGTGCGCGATTCCACCGGGCACGCGGTGCAGTATCTGCGTGATGCGCTTTCGCAACTCTCGGGCGGCAATGAATCCGCCGGTGAGGATGCGCTGATCGCCGCGGTGCAGCGCGAGCTCCGGCAACTGCTCACGGCGCGCACGCAGAAATCCACCGGACCGCTGGCCGAGGCTGAACAGGCGTTGGCGGCGCTCATCGAACAACGCGACGATCTCGAACAGCAGCGCCAGCAATTCGACGAGAACATCGTGCGACTCGCCAGTCAGCAGGAAGCCTTCGACGACGCGCAACACAAGCGCCCCTGGGAGCTTCATGAGCAGAAGGCGGTGCAGGCACAACAGCGCGCCGATGCCGCGGCGGAACTCGAGCGCAGTCTCCAGGGGCTCTCGCAGTCGTTGCAATTGAGCGAGGCCGAACTGGCGCTGTCCTTGCAGCAGGAACAGGCTGCGAACGAACTGGAGGCGGCCGTTGCACGCGAGCGGCAGCAACTCGACGCCGCTCGAGCCAACGTGTCGGCGGTTCAGAACGAACATGCGCAGGCTCAGGCGAGCGTGGCGCAATTCGAGCAGGCGTACGCCGATGCGAGCCGTGCGCACGAACTGGCGAACGCTGCGGTGACTGCAGGCGATTTGCGCAGCCAGAGTGCCCTGCACAGCACCGAGAGCGAGCGGCTTGAAGCGGTTATTGCCGCCGCCGGCAACGCCAACGAGGCCGTGCTGGAAGCGACGCGTGCAGCAGCGGCGGTCGAAATCGACGGGGCGCAATTGAAGCGGCTCCAATCGCTCGATGCCGATCTAACCGTACTGCGCGCGCGCACCGAAGCCGCGATGACCCGTATCGAATACCGGTTGAATGGCGCGATCACCGTCGGAGATACGAAGGTAAGCGGCGAGGGCGTGCTGCGGCTCGACGAGGAGAAGCGGATCGGTCTTGGCGAGCTTGGCGAACTGCGTGTGATTCCGGGTGTTTCCGATCTGTCTGCGCAGTTGTCTGAGCTTGCGTCGCTGGAAGGCCGGCATGCGCAGTTGTTGCAGGCGCTGGGCGTGGCGTCGCTGAGCGAGGCAGAGGGCCGGCACGAGCAGTGGAAAGCACTTGTTGCGCAACAGAAAAGCCAGGCGAAGATTCTTGAGGTGCACGCACCGCAGGGTATCGACGCGCTGCGTGCTGCGCTGGCTTCGGCCGCTGCACGCTTGCAAGCGTCGAATGCGCGGCTGGCGATCTTGCCGGATGTGTCCGCCGCGCGACCGCTCGATGAGGCTCGCCGCAATGCCGAGATTGCGCGTGACGCGCTTGAAGCCGCCAGAAAAGTACTGGCGCAGGCGGCGGAAAAAAAATCCACCGCTATGGCGACCACAGAATCGCTCATTGCCCAGTTGCAACGCAAGGAAGCGCAACTGGCCGACGAAACGTTTGGCCGCAACCGTGCGCAGTGGCAAACGAAAATCGTCGAACAGCGTGTGCAGGTCGAGGCGCTGAAGAAGCAGCGCGAAGGAAGGGAGCGCGAACTGGGGGCTGCGCGTCTCGACGATCCGGTGGCTGAAGCGAAACGCTATCGCGCGTCGGCGGAGCTCGCGCGCAACGAGCAGCACGAACGGCAACTACGGATCGCGCAATTGCGCAGCCAACTGGAGACAGTGGGCGCGTCCGGGCTCGGGGAACGTCTTGCGGCGGTGAAGGCGTCAGTCGAACAGGCCACGCGTCGCAAGGACGAACTCAGCTTGCGGGCGAGCGCGTTGAGTCTGCTCGACGAAGTGCTTGTCAATGAACGCGATGCGGCCGTCGCGCAACTGCGTGCGCCGTTGACTGAGCGGCTAGGGCACTATCTGAAGCGGATTTTCCCGCAGTCAACGATTGCGCTCGGCGACGATCTGAGTCCCGCGACGTTGGATCGTTATGGTCGTGCGGATACGCTCGATGCGTTGAGCTTCGGTACGCGGGAGCAGCTTGGTATCCTGACGCGGCTGGCGTATGCGGATCTATTGAAGGCGTCGGGGCGCCCGACCTTGCTGATGCTCGACGATGCCGCCGTGCATACCGATGCGGCACGGCGCGATGCGATCAAGCGCGCGCTGATCGATGCGGCTACGCGGCATCAGATTCTGGTGTTCACGTGCCATCCGGAGCTTTGGGACGATCTGGGTGTGCGGCAGCGGGCGATTGAAGATTTGAAGGTGACGGCTTAGCGCGCTTGTGACGCTTTGATTTCGGTGAATGACTCGGGGATATCATGACTCAGCTTTATCGCGGCATGGACACGACGGCGCTACGTGCGGCCTATGACAACGTGGCGGCGGTAGCCGATGTCGCCGAGCGCATGCTCGGCTTTCAGACGCGCAGCGCGGCGTTGTATGCCGCGGCGCCGTGCCGGCGTGATGTGGCATACGGCCCGCGGCCCCGGCAACGTTTCGACTGGTTTCCGTGCGGGAAGCCTGACGCACCAATTTTCGTGTTCATACACGGCGGCTACTGGCAGGCGCGCAGCAAGGAGGATTTCGCGTTCGTCGCCAGTGGGCCGTTAGGGTGCGGCTTCAACGTTGTGCTCGCTGAGTACACGTTGGCACCGCAGGCGTCGATGACGCAGATCGTCGGTGAAATCGATGCGCTGCTGGCGGCGCTGGCGGCCGATCGTGATGGACTCGGAACGCGCAGTCCCGTTTGCCTTGCGGGGCATTCCGCGGGTGGGCAGTTGAGTGCCGTTTATCGCGCGCATGAGTCGGTCGTGCACGCCATGCCGATCAGTGCATTGGTGGATCTGGAGCCGATTGCGATGTCATGGCTCAACGAGAAGCTGCAGCTAACGCAGGCCGAGATCGATGCTTATAGCCCGATGCGGCATATCGGTAAAGGTGTACCGATGACGGTCACCGTCGGCACGGCCGAGTTGCCGGAACTGGTTCGTCATTCGGAGGAATACGCGGCGGCGTGCCGGGAGGCGGGTGAGCAGGCGGAGTTTGTGCCGCTCGCCGGGTGCAATCACTTTACGATTCTTGAGGACCTTGCGCGGGCGGATGGCGTGCAGATGAAGGCGGTGGTGAGGGGGATGGGGCGCAAGTAAAAATGAGCGGAGCGAGCACAATGCTCACTCATACCACCGCGGCGTATAAACCCACTCGCCTCCATCGATGCCATTAGCAAACGCCCGCGTCGTCGACGAGCCCACGATCACCATTGTCCGCATATCCACATCGTTTGAACGCAGCTCGCCGAGCGTGATCGTGCGCAGTGTGCTGCCCGGCCTGCCGATGTCGCGTCCGAGCACCACCTTTGTCTCCGCAGCGCGATATTCCCGCACGATGTCCAAAGCTTTATCCAACTGCCACGGCCGTGCGCGAGAGATCGGGTTGTAGAACGCCATCACCAGATCCGCTTCGGCCGCATGCCGGAGGCGCTTTTCGATGATGCTCCACGGTTTCAGATTGTCGGATAACGACAGCATGCAGAAGTCGTGACCCAACGGCGCACCGGCTTGCGCCGCGGTCGCCATGGCCGCCGACACCCCCGGCACGATAGCGAGTTGGACCGTGCGCCAGTCAGCGTTCGTCGAACCTCCTTCTTCCAGCGCCTCAAGCACTGCCGCCGCCATCGCGAACACGCCGGGGTCGCCCGACGACACCATCACTACTGACCGTCCTGCGCTGGCGAGGTCGAACGCATGACGCGCGCGCTGCATCTCTTCGCGATTGTCCGTGCCGTGTACGCGTTGATCGGCGCGCAAGGGGCCGGCCATTTTCACGTAGGTTTCGTAGCCGAGGATATCGGTGGCTTCGTTCAGCGCTGTCCGGGCGGCGGGTACCATCAGGTCGGCACTGCCGGGGCCAAGGCCGATTACCGTCAGGCGGCCGCGTGCGCGGCCAATCGTGGCCGGGTCGATTGCCAACGCGGCTAACGCGAGAGCAATGCCTGCGTCCGCGTCGTCATGCAGCGTTTGATAAGGGACGCGCAAGGCTGCATGCAGCAAATTGCTGGGCGGTGCGCCGTCTTCCGGGCGCGGCTGGATAAAACGCAGCGGCACGTTCAGGCTCGCAGCGGCATCGGCGAGCGCCGGGTCCGCCATGTGTTCAGAAGAAGCCAGCAATGCGGCGAGCGAAAGCGCCGCGAGACCATGGGTGTCCAAGGCCTCGCGCACGAGCGCAGTGATTCGTGCGCCGGAACCCGTCTGCGCATCTGAACTGGAATTGGCACCGGGGTCCGCGTTCGTAGCGGAATACGCGCCAGCACCTATCACCGCCGCCACCACACTCCGCGGATGTATCACCAACGCATCATCACGCCCATCCCACGCACGCGGTGTCACGCGAATTGCCAAACGTGCCGATTCAGAGCGCGGCAGTTGCGCATCCTCCAGCCACGGCGCTTCACCCTCGATCCGCGCGCTTTCGCCCGCCAGCAGATCCGAAACAAAGCGTTTCCCTTGCGCGATATCGGCGAGCGCATAGCCCTCGGGCGGATTGAGCACACACGTGCCGAAGCGAAGTTCGCCACTCGTCGTAATCGCAGGCGACACCGCCAACGCGGCCGCAATCTCACGCGCCATCACGTTGACGCCTGCAAGTCCGCCCAGCAACGGCACGACCGCGCTGCCATCTTCTGCAACGGCCAGCACGGGCGGCTCGGCGCCCTTGTTCGATAACAACGGCGCTACGCAACGAATTACGATCCCGGCGGCGCACAACGCGACAATCGGCGTGCCTCGCGCATATAGATCACGCAAATGAGCGCCGAGCTCCGTATAAGAAACATCAGCCTCGACTCGCCCCTGCAAGGCGTGCACCTGACAACCCGCATACAACGCCTGGATGTGCCGCGCAGTCGCCAGCGCGCCCGAACCGAGAATCACAATCGCGGGTGGCGTCACGCTTGCCATTTTTCCCCCGGCACGACGAGCAGCGAAAAATACGGCGACGCCATCGGATCGACTTCGGCGAGTGGCACGATGCGCTGATTGCCCATCGTCGCGCGCTCGACGTAAAGCGCACGATGCGCGAGCCCCAGCTCGCCGAGCACGCGTCGCACCTTATCGAAATTGCGGCCGAGTTTCATGATGACGGCAGCGTCCGCATCGGCGAGGCGACGGCGCAATTCGTCTTCGGGCAACACGCCGGAAAGCACCGACAAACTCTGATTGCGATACACCAGCGGCGAACCGAGCACCGCTGCACCGCCGAGCATCGAGCACACACCGGGCACGACTTCGGCTTCGAAGCGCGCCGCGAGGCGGTCATGCAAATACATGTACGAGCCATAGAAAAACGGATCGCCTTCGCAAATTACCGCGACGTCGCGACCTGCATCGAGGTGGCCGGCGACGATCTGCGCTGCGGTGTCGTAGAAGTCGGCGATGATCGCTTCATACGAAAGCGGAGGCTCGAGCGCTTCGGTGGTGACGGGATAGACCAGCGGCAGATGCTGCTGGGCGTCATGCAAATGCGCCTCGATGATGCTGAAGGCGTTGCCTTTCTTACCCTTCGCGACGAAATACGCAACCACGGGTGCCGCTTTCAGCAAACGCAGCGCTTTCAGCGTGATGAGTTCCGGGTCGCCGGGGCCGACGCCGAGTCCGAATAAACGTCCTTGCACTGTCATTTATTCGACCTCCGTCGCCAGCGCATTCACCGCGGCGGCGGCCATCGCGCTGCCGCCACGTCTGCCGTGAACCACGACATAGGGCACGCCGCGGCTGTCTTCGGCAAGCATCGCTTTCGATTCGGCCGCGCCGACAAAACCCACCGGAAAACCGAGGATCAACGCGGGCTTCGGCGCACCGGCATCGAGCATGTCGAGCAGATGAAAGAGCGCGGTCGGCGCGTTGCCGATCACGACGACACTGCCGGCCAGATGCGGCCGCCACAATTCGAGCGCGGCGGCCGAGCGTGTATTGCGGAGTTCGCGCGCCAATCCGGGCACGTCCTCGTGCGTGAGCGTGCAGATTACTTCGTTGTTCGCGGGCAGTCGCGCGCGCGTGATGCCTTGCGCCACCATGCCGGCGTCGCACAGAATCGGCGCGCCTTGTGCCAGCGCCGTGCGGCCCGCGACGCCTGCGCCTGTAGAAAACTGGAGATCTTTAATGACGTCGACCATCCCGCACGCGTGGATCACGCGCACCGCGAGCTTTTCGAGGTCGGCGGGGATGCGCGAGAGATCGGCCTCCGCACGTATCGTCGCGAAGGATTGGCGATAGATCTCCTGACCGTCGCGAATGTAATCAAGCATCTAAAGGGCTCCGGGCCAGGTGTGCCAATGGGTCGAGCATGTCGGCGGCCTGTTCGATCGTGAGTTGGTGCGCGACGCACGAGCCGAAATCCGGCTGGCCGTCGCGCCGGTAAAGGTCGTAGATTCCGGGCGCCACGGCCAGCAGCGTGTACGGCGCGCAATGCGCGGCGGCGCATGAGCGCGGACAGCCGCTCAGATGGACGTCGACGCCCCCGGGCAAGCGATCCGCTAGAAGCAGTGCATCGGCTTTGGTATCGGCGAGGCTTTTTGCGCAGCCCGTGGAACCGGCGCAGGCGATCAGGTGCGTAATAGGCTGCGTGGGATCGCAGGCGAGACCAAGCACGTTCATTTCAGCGAGCACGCCGGGTGCAGCATTTGCAGCGATATCGGGCAGCAACACGCTTTGCCAGGGCGTCATGCGCAGCGTGCCGTTGCCTTGCTGTTGCGAGAGCGTGGCGAGGCCGCGCAAGGTGATGGCGTCGAGTCGTCCAAGCGGCGGTTGGCCGCCTACGTGCTGCTTCCCCACCACGCGCTGCGCGTGCGCGCCGAGTCGTAGCGTGGCATCGGCAGGCGTGCCGCGTTGCCAGTTTGCGAGCGATGTGTCGCGTGATAGCGGGAAATCGACATACGCTTGAGCGTGCTGCAATAGCGCATCGGCAGAATGCGTGGCAAGCAGATGACGCATGCGCGTGGCATCGGCGGCGGCCAGATCGAGGAACGTGTGCAGCAGTGCACGAACAAGACCGGTGACTTGCGCAGGGAGCACGGCGGCGAGGGCGCCTGTGCTATCCGTGCGGGGGCGTTCCGTGGCGTCACGCGAGTTAGCGTATCCGGCATGCTGGAATGTATCCGTGGCCGCATCGGCTTCAACGGCAATGTTCACGTTCGCCACCACCGGCGGACACCCCCCCAAACCAACAGCAAACCGCACGCCGTCTTCCGCCTGCGTCGCCGCCAGCCAGACATCATGCGGATGATCGAGCCGCGCAAGGCGCTCACCGCCATCGAGCAGTAGCGCGAATTTGGGCGATAGCGCCGCAAAACGCGCTTCGGTTTGCAGCAAGGTGAGCAGTTCGAGGCTAAGCGGCCGCGTGTCGAACAGCGCAAATGGATCGCGCCCGGCAGTCGGGCTCACCATCACATTGCGCACGTCGTCCGCAGCGCCGAATCGAGATGTGTCTGAAGCATCCGCTGAGGTCGCGAGCAGCAAGCGGGAAGCATCCACCGCGCCGGCCGCCCCAATCGGACCTAACCCCGCATCGACTAGCGCCGCGATCAACGTCGCTTCATGCCCGCTTCGCACGCCACGCACCTGCAGATTCGCGCGATTGGTCAACTCGACCACGCCGGCCGCATGCTGCTCACTTACGTCGGCAATCACCACGGCTTGCGCCGCGCTCAGCTCGCCGCCGGGCAATTTGATCCGGCAAATCCCACCATCGCGAGCGGCGACGATGCGCAGCAGCCCCGGACATGCCGAGGGCCGCAGCGTCTGGGCCGCGTCGGACGAAGCAGTGGAGGGCGAAGCTTGATTCAAGACGGACACCGGGTTTAGCGTCGCGCGACGGCCCGAGCAAGCCGCAAGGCGGTATTGCTGCGGCATCGGTACACCCCGCCCGATGTAGGCTGGCACGAACAGTCTCGCCGGCAGGTCTCCTGGCTGGCAGGTCGTGGTCCGCCGCTGCCTTCCCGGTCGAACCAGTGGCGCGGAGCGCAGGCGGACTCGCTGCATACAGTTGCGGGGGCAGCCACAGTGGCACTGTGTTCCCTCTTCGGCCCCGAAGGGCACCGGCGGCTGTATTATGCCTTTTTTCGAACAGCACAACGAGGCTGGACGCTTTGATCGGCGTGGCACAGCGCAATATTTGAAGATACAGATTGAGGATGGATTCATGCCGGCATGGCTGACCGTAGTGGGCATAGGCGATGACGGCTTCGCCGGCTTGGGGAGGCCCGCGCGGCGTGCTTTGCTGGAAGCGTCGGTGGTCTACGGCGGCGAACGGCATCTGGCGATGCTGCCCGCGCGCCTCGCCGCGCGGCGTGAGACATGGCCGCGGCCGTTCGATCTCGCGCCGTTGCTGGCGGAGCGTACAAAGTCCGTGTGTGTGCTGGCGAGCGGCGATCCGATGCTGTTCGGCGTCGGCGCGACGCTGGCGCGGCAGTTGCCGCCAGGTGAGTTGCGGGTGCTGCCCGCGCCTTCATCGTTGTCGCTGGCGGCCGCGCGGCTGGGCTGGCCATTGCAGGATGTCGCGACGGTTTCGCTGGTGGGACGGCCATTGCCGACACTGAATGCTCGTTTGCACGACGGCGCGCGCGTTTTCGTGCTGAGCGCCGATGGGCGTACACCCGCAGCACTGGCCGAATTGCTGAATGCGCGTGGTTTCGGCGCGACCCGGATGACCGTGCTGGAGCATTTGGGCGGTGATCTGGAACGGCGCATCGACGGACGCGCGGACCAATGGTCGGCACAGGAAGTGGCGGCGCTGAACCTGATTGCGCTCGAATGCCGTGCAACGGAAGGCGCCCCGCGTTTGCCGCTGACCTCAGGCTTGCCCGACGACGCCTTTCGCCACGACGGTCAGTTGACCAAACGCGACGTCCGCGCGATCACGCTGGCGCGCCTCGCGCCGACACCCGGTGAATTGCTATGGGATGTGGGCGCGGGCAGCGGCTCGATCGGCATCGAATGGATGCGCGCGCACCCGACTTGCCGCGCGATCGCAATCGAAGGGCACGCGGAACGGCAGCGGTTCATCGAACACAATCGCGATGCGTTGGGCGTGCCGGGTTTGCAACTGGTGGCCGGTCGCGCGCCCGATGCGCTGGAAGGACTGGCTGTGCCGGATGCCGTGTTCATCGGCGGCGGCGTGACGGTGCCGGGCGTGCTCGACGCCTGCTGGGCGCGTCTGCGCGATGGCGGGCGACTGGTCGCCAATGCCGTCACTTTGCAAGGCGAGGCGGCGCTGGCGGCGTGGCGTGAGCACCATGGCGGCACGCTGACCCGCATCGCGCTTGCCGACGCACAACCGCTCGGCGGCTTCGATACGTGGCGCCAGGCGTTGCCGATCACGTTGCTGGATGTCACCAAGCCGGTTAATGGCACTAACAGCACGTCCATCGACTCACGCCAAACGTAATGCGCGAAGAAACGCCCGAACAATCCGCGCCGCTGCGTAGCGGCTACACGACCGGCAGTTGCGCCACCGCGACGTCGCTGGCGGCCGCGCGCCTGTTGCTCGCGGGTATCGTCAGCGAGGTCGCGGAGATCGTGTTGCCGAAGGGCCAGCATGTGCCGATGCCACTGGTGTTCTGCCGCCAGACCGATGATGGCGCGGAAGCGGGCACCATCAAGGATGCAGGCGACGACCCGGACGTCACGCACGGCGCGATCGTATTCGCCCGTGTGCGGCTGCGGGCCGAACCGGGCGTCATATTCCGGGCAGGGCCTGGCGTTGGCACGGTGACGCGCGCCGGCCTCACGCTGCCGGTCGGCGAACCGGCGATCAATCCCGTGCCGCGCAAGATGATGACCGAGCATCTGAGCGATCTCGCGGCCGAACATGGATACACCGGCGGTTTCGACGTGACGATCGGCGTCGAAGGCGGCGCGGAACTCGCACTGAAAACGATGAACCCGCGGCTCGGCATTCTCGGCGGTCTGTCGATTCTCGGCACCACCGGCATCGTGCGGCCGTTCTCGTGCTCGGCCTATATTGCATCGATTCATCAGGGTATCGACGTCGCGCGTGCCAACGGTTACGTGCATCTCGCGGCCTGTACCGGCAACGCAAGCGAGGACGCAATGCGCGCGCACTACGGTCTGCCGGATATCGCACTGATCGAAATGGGCGACTTCGTCGGTGCGGTGCTCAAGCATATGAAGCGCGCGCCGGTCGAGCGCCTGAGTGTGTGCGGCGGCTTCGGCAAGCTCAGCAAGCTGGCCGCCGGGCACCTCGATCTGCATAGCCGGAATTCGAGCATCGATCTGGAACGGCTTGCAACATGGGCCTCTGAACATGGCGCGGATGATGCCTTGCAGGCGGCGATCCTCGCGGCCAACACGAGCCAGCAGGCCGTCGCATTGGCGCACGCGCAAAACGTGCCGCTCGGCGATATCGTCTGCCGTCACGCGCTCGCCGTAGCGCGCGATATCGTGCCGCCGCAGGTCGCCGTCGAAATGTTCGCCATCGACCGCCAGGGCAATCTGATCGGAGCCGCGCAATGACGCGGATTCTTCTGCTTGGCGGCACCGGCGACGCTTTGCGGATCGCAAGACAGCTCGGCCCTGGGCACGTGTACAGTCTCGCGGGCCTCGGCAAGGTGCCGGACGATCTGTCGTGCGGGGTGCGGGTGGGCGGCTTCGGCGGCAGCGAAGGCATGGCGCGCTATATCGAAGACGAACGCATTGGCCTCGTGATCGACGCGACGCATCCGTACGCCGCGCAGATCAGCGCAAACGCCGCGAGAGCGAGTAGCGCCGCGCACGTGCCGTGCTGGGCACTGCATCGCGAGGGATGGCAGCCGCAAACCGGCGACGACTGGCGCATGGTCGACGATTGGGCCGAACTGACAGCCGCACTCGCTTCGTTCAAACGGCCACTGTTCACGCTCGGTCGCGAACCGCTCGCGCATCTCGACGAAATCCCGCCGCAGCAGTTCTGGACAGTACGTTGCCTTGACGCAAACGAGGCCAATCCACGTGCACGGATTCTGGCGGAACGCGGCCCGTTTACGCTCGAAGGCGAGCGAGCGCTGTTCAGCGCGGAAGCGTTCGATGCCGTCGTCAGCAAGAACAGCGGCGGTAGCGCCACGGAAGCGAAACTCCAAGTCGCGCGCGAACGTGGTTTGCCGGTCGTCATGCTGCGGCGCCCTGAATTACCCGCGGTCGATCGCGAGTTTGTTAACGTGGCCGACCTGCTGGAAGCATTGCAAGTCTTAGGTTAAATGGCGCATGCATGACATGCCGGCCAAACGAATCATGGAGTATTGAATGACGGTGTTTTTTATCGGCGCGGGCCCCGGTGACCCGGAACTGATCACGGTGAAAGGGCAGCGCCTCGTGCGAAGCTGCGCGGTGATCCTGTATGCCGGTTCGCTGGTGCCGGCCGCTGTGCTGGAAGGGCATCGCGCGGAGCAGGTCGTGAATACCGCCGACCTCGATCTCGATCAGATCGTCGCGTTACTCAAAGCAGCGCACGACAAAAGCCATGACGTGGCGCGCGTGCACTCCGGCGACCCGTCGTTGTATGGCGCGATCGGCGAGCAGATTCGCAGACTTCGCGAACTCGATATTCCCTACGAGATCGTGCCCGGCGTGACGGCGACCGCCGCATGCGCGGCGACGCTCGGCTGCGAACTCACGTTGCCCGATATTTCGCAGACGCTGATCCTTACGCGCTTTGCAAGCAAAACCACCATGCCGGAAGGCGAACAACTCGGCGACCTCGCGAGACATCGCGCGACGATGGCAATTCACCTCGGCGTGCGCCACCTGGCTCGCATCGTCGATGAATTGCGGCCGCACTACGGTGGTGATTGCCCGATCGCAGTGATCTATCGTGCAAGCTGGCCGGACGAAGAAAAAATCACGGGAACGCTCGACGATATCGTCGGCAAAGTGCAGTCCACCCATATCGAGCGGACGGCGCTGATACTGGTGGGACAGGTGCTGGCTGCCAAAGGATTTGCTGAGTCGACGTTGTACGCGAAAGGAGATTGAGTAATAGACACCTGCAAGCTCATCCGTAAGGAGTGGGTTACGGATGAGCGTTGCAGGCGGCGTCTGTTCAAACGTTTAGTCAGTCAATTCAAGCTGCTTCGCCGCCAGCTTCACCCGCAACGCCTTCGCGGCGCGCACCATATTCGTCAACGCTGCTTCCGTCTCCGGCCAGCCGCGCGTCTTCAGTCCGCAATCCGGATTGACCCACAGGCGCGCAGCCGGAATCACTTCGCATGCGCGCTCCAGCAGCCGCTGCATGGCTTCCGTGCTCGGCACGCGTGGCGAGTGGATATCGTAGACACCCGGTCCGATCTCGTTCGGATACGCGAAGGCGCCGAAGCCGTCGAGCAGTTCCATCGCTGAGCGCGAGGTCTCGATCGTGATCACGTCGGCGTCCATCGCGGCGATCGACGGCAAGATGTCGTTGAATTCCGAATAGCACATATGCGTGTGAATCTGCGTCTGATCGGCGACGCCCGCCGCCGAGATGCGGAACACACGCGTCGCCCATTCCAGATAGGTGGACCAATCGGCTTTACGCAACGGCAAGCCTTCGCGGAAAGCCGGTTCGTCGATCTGAATGATGCGGATGCCGGCCTTTTCGAGGTCTACTACCTCATCGCGAATTGCGAGCGCAAGTTGCAGCGCGGTGGTCGAGCGCGGCTGGTCGTCGCGCACGAAAGACCATTGCAGCATCGTCACCGGCCCGGTCAACATGCCTTTCATTAACCGATGGGTGAGCGATTGCGCGTAGCGGGTCGTCTCGACCGTCATCGGCTCGGGGCGATAGACGTCGCCGTAAATGATCGGCGGTTTCACGCAGCGCGAGCCGTAACTCTGCACCCAGCCGTTTTCCGTGAATGCATAGCCCCACAATTGTTCGCCGAAATACTCGACCATGTCGTTGCGTTCGGCTTCGCCGTGCACCAGGATGTCGAGCCCCAGTTCTTCCTGTTTGCGCACAGCGATTTCGATTTCGGCGCGCATCCGCTGCAGATAGTCCAGCGCGCGCAGTTCGCCGCGTTTGTAGGCGGCGCGCGCCTGACGGATGGCCGGTGTTTGCGGGAACGAACCGATCGTGGTGGTGGGCAGGAGCGGCAGGTCGAGCGCTTCGCGCTGCACACGATTGCGTTCGGCGAACGGGCTTTTACGTTCCGCCATCGCAGCGTTCACGGCGGCCACGCGTTTTTGCACCAATGCATTCACGACCGCGCCCGAGTGGCGGCGCGCTTCCAGTGCGCGATCAGCAGCGACAAGCTTCGGTTCGGCGGCGGCCGGGTTGCGCAGGGCGAGAGCGATCGTGCCGACTTCGTCGAGTTTTTCAGTGGCGAAGGCGAGCCAGGATTTCAGATCGGCATCGAGCTTTTTCTCCGCGTCGAGCGAAACCGGTACATGCAGCAACGAGCAGGACGATGCGATCCACAAACGTTCGCCACGCTCCGCATGCAGCGCCTGCAACGACTCGACGATGTTGCCGAGATCCGCGCGCCAGATATTGCGGCCGTCGATCACCCCCGCCGACAACACGGCGTGTGCGGGCAACGCGGCACGCCATGCATCGAGCTGTTGCGGTGCACGCACCAGATCGATATGCACGCCGGCAACCGGCAGGCTGGCGACGCGCTGCGCGTGATCTGCGGCGGTTTCGAAGTACGTCGCCAGCAGCACCTTGACGCCCGATGTGCCGAGCACGTCATACGCAGCGGACAACGCGTCGAGCCATTCCGTCGGCAGATCGAGACACAGCGCCGGTTCATCCAGTTGCACCCACTCGATGCCACGTTGCTTGAGCGTCTCCAGAATGCGGCTGTAGCGGATCACGAGCTTCGGCAGCAACGACAACCGGTCGAAGCCGGCCACGTGACTCTTCGACAGCCACAGGTAGGTAATCGGCCCGATCAGCACCGGCTTGACCGGCAGATTCAGCGCGAGTGCTTCGTCGATCTCGTCGAACAGCCATTCGACGCCGCCGTTAAAGGTCGTATCCGGACCCAGCTCCGGCACGAGGTAGTGGTAGTTCGTATCGAACCACTTGGTCATTTCCATCGCCGGTTGTGCGTGGTTGCCGCGCGCGAGTTCATAGTACTGGCCGAGCGACAGCGTTTTCGGATCGAAGCCGAAGCGCTCCGGCAACGCGCCGAGCAGCGCGCTCAGACTGAGCATCTGATCGTAGTAGGCGAAATCGCCGACGGCGACGAAATCCAGCCTGGCGTCCTGCTGCAACTGCCAGTGACGGGCGCGTAACGCCTTTGCGACGCCACGCAGACAGGTTTCGTCCGATTCGCCGCGCCAGAACGATTCCTGCGCGAATTTCAGTTCGCGTTGCGCACCAATGCGCGGAAAGCCGGGGATATGCGTGCGGGCCATGCGAATTCCTTTCGTGCGTTGTATGAATTGGCGCTCAGTGTGAAAGTCGCGCTATGATTCATCAAGCGACATGTTTTCACCAATGTATGAGCCAAATTCATATCCAAATAGAATCTTCCAGAGCGGGGCCGCGAAATGCTTGAGCTTCGCCACTTGCGTTCGCTGATCGCCATCGCCGATTCCGGCAAGCTGGTGGCGGCTGCCGAACGCGTTCATCTGAGCCAGTCCGCGCTGTCGCATCAGATTCGCGATATCGAGGCGCATTACGAGGTCTCGCTATTTGAGCGCACCAGGCAGGGTTTGCGTTTCACGGCGGCGGGCGAGCGGCTGTTGGCGCTTGGGCGCGAGACGATTGCCGCGGTGAGCGCAGCGGAGCGCGATCTCGTGCGTCTGAAAGGCGACACGCGCGGCGAATTGCGCATCGTGCTGGAATGCCATACGTGTTTCGACTGGCTGATGCCGGTGATGGATGAGTTCCGCCGGCGCTGGCCGGAAGTCGAAGTCGATCTGGTGGCGGGTTTTCATGCGGACCCGCTACGCCTGTTGAGCGACGGCAAGGCGGACGTGGTGATCGGTTCGAAGCCGGCCACCAGGCGCAGCCTGCATATCGCGCCGCTATTTCGCTTCGAAATTCTGGTGGTGATGGCCAACGAGCACCGGTTGCGCAATAAACGGCGCGTGGTGTCGGACGATCTTCACGACGAGACGCTGATTACCTATCCTGTGCCCGAAGCGCGTATCGATCTGATTCGCGAAGTGCTGGAGCCGGCCGGCATCAAACTCGAACGGCGCACTGCGGAGTTGACCATCGCGATCATGCAACTGGTGGCGAGCCGCCGCGGGATCGCGGCGCTGCCGAACTGGGGCGTGAAAAACTATGTCGACCACGACTACGTGCTGGCCAAACGCGTCGGCACGCAGGGCTTGTGGAGCGAGCTTTATGCGGTGGCCGGCAAAGGCTTCGCGAGCCGTCCTTACTTCGACGATTTCGTCAGGATCGTGCGCGATACGTGCGCGGCGCAGTTAGATGGAATCGAACTGCTCGCGGCTTAGGGCCACGCCAGGACCTGGGCGGTCCAGTTGCGCGCCCAGGCTCAGCGAACTTTCTATCCCCCGGTCTTCAACTGTGCCCACAACCTGCCTTCCAGGCGCTTGATCGGGGCGGGCAGCGGCTTGAGCAGAAACAGCGTTTTCAGTACGGACTCAGGCGGGTACACGGTCGGGTCGTTGAGAATTTCCGGCCGCACGAATTTGCGTGCGGCCGCGTCCGCATTCGGATAGAACACCGCATTGGTGATTCCGGCATGAACCTCGGGACGCTCGATGTAGTTGATCCAGTCGAGCGCGGCTTCAGGATGTGGCGCATCTTTCGGGATTGCCATCATGTCGAACCAGACCGGCGCGCCGCCTTGAGGAATGAAGTATTTAACCTCGTAACTCTTGTTGGCCTCGCGCGCACGATGGCTCGCCATCGAGACGTCGCCCGACCAGCTCAGCGCGAAACAGATGTCGTCGCCCGCGAGGTCGTTGATGTAACTTGTCGCGTTGAACTGTGTGATATACGGGCGGATTTTCTTCAGCGCGTCGTACGCGGCCTGATAGTCGGCTGGGTTCGTGCTGTTCGGGTCGCGGCCAAGGTAGTGCAGCGTGACTGCGAACACATCGGTCGGCGCGTCGAGCACGGAGACGCCGCAACTCTTCAGCTTGCTCAGATACTCGGGCTTGAACAGGATGTCCCAGCTATCGAGCGGCGCATCGTTGCCGAGAATCTTCTTGACCCGCGTGACGTTGTAGCCGAGCCCCGTGGTGCCCCACGCCCACGGCACCGCGTACTGATTGCCGGGGTCCGCATCGGCGACCAGCTTCAGGAGCGTGCGGTCGAGATTCACCAGGTTCGGCAGTTTCGATTTGTCGAGCTTCTGGTAGATGCCGGCTTCGATCTGCTTGGCGAGAAAGTTCGAGGTCGGTACCACGACGTCGTAGCCGGTCGAACCGGTCAGCAGTTTCGCCTGCAAGGTTTCGTCGCCGTCGTAGACGTCGTATTGCACGTGAATGCCGGACTCTTTTTCGAAGTTCGGCACCGTGTCTTTCGCGATGTAGTCGGCCCAGTTGTACAGATTGAGCTGCTTCTGGTCGGCGTGCGCGGTGGCGCCGAACGCGCAGAACAGCAGCGCGGCAAGCATAGGCGCAGCGGGCGTCCGCTTTATGACGGTATCGGGCATGGTGGTCATCCAGAGAGGTTTCAACAAAGGAGTGGTGGCTTTACATGCGCTGATGGCGTTGCAGTTTCTGATTGCGCATCAGGCACAGCATGTCGGCGGCAAGGTGGGCCGCGGCGAGCGCGGTCACGTCGCTGTGGTCGTAGGGGGGCGACACTTCCACCACGTCCGCGCCCACCAGATTCACGGGGCCCAGCGCGCGAACGATTTCCAGCGCCTGCGCCGAACTCAGACCGCCCGCCACCGGCGTGCCCGTGCCGGGTGCGAAGGCCGGATCGAGACAGTCGATGTCGAAGGTGAGGTAGGTGGGCGCATCGCCAACGATCGACAGCACTTCGTCGATCGTCGCCTGCGTGCCGTTGCGATGGACCCACGGTGCGTCGAGAATGCGTACGCCCATGAAGTCGTCGTTCCAGGTGCGAATGCCGACTTGCACCGAGCGGGCGGGATCGATCAGTCCTTCACGGATCGCCTTGTAGAACATCGTGCCGTGGTTCAGCGAATCGGGGTTGTCGTCCGGCCAGGTGTCGCAATGCGCGTCGAAATGAATCAGGCTCAGCGGTTTGCCGTACTTTTCGGCATGCGCGACCAGCAGCGGGTAAGTGATGTAGTGATCGCCGCCGAACGTCAGCATGCGGGTGCCGGTTGCGAGAATCTCGCGGGCGTGAGCGATGATCGCATCGCGAATGCTGAGCGGATTATGGGCGTCGAACCAGCAGTCACCGTAGTCGACCACGTTGAGATGATCGAACGGATCGATGCCCCACGGAAACGCGCCCAGGTCGGCCAGTTGTACCGAGGCCGCGCGCATGCCGGCCGGGCCGAAACGCGTGCCGGGGCGGAACGTGGTCGCGAGGTCGAGCGGAATGCCCGATACGGCGACGTCCACGCCGGTCAGATCGCGCGTGTAGGGCCGGCGCATGAAGGACAGCACGCCGGCGTAAGTAGGCGCAGCGGGTTGCCCGGCTGCGTCAGCGCCGGGGGCAGGCGTGGTGGCGGTGAGGTGCAAAGCGTTCAGGTTCTGGGTCATACAGGTCGATCCGGTCCGTTTCAATGAGCGCCGTCACACAAATTTTCCTCATGTCTGCCGAAGCAGCGTGCGGCGTGTGAAGAGCAACTGGCGCTATCATTGCGGGGCAATATTCCGGCGAAAAGCGAAGAATCTTGCTGGAAGTATCGATATTTCTAATATCTGACCGCGACTCTGGCCCTGACGATCCGATGCGTAGACTTCCCCCACTGCAGGCTTTGCTCGCTTTCGACGCCGCCGCGCGCCTCGGCAGCTTCACGCGGGCCGCGCAGGAACTTGCGCTGACCCAATCGGCGATCAGCCATCAGATTCAGCAACTCGAGGAATGGACCGGCCAGCCGCTGTTCCGGCGGATTGGCCGCGGCGTCGCGTTGACGGCCGCGGGCGCGCTGTATGCGCAGACCGTGACAGCGGCGCTCTCCACGCTTGCCGACGGGCGTGATCGCATCGAGCCGTACGGCAATCCCGACTCAGTAATCCTCGTGTGTGCGCCGCAGTTTGCCTCCGGCTGGCTGATGCCGCGCATGCGGGCGTTTTCCGATGCGTTGCCGAATCTCGAGATATGGCTCGTAACCGGTGAAGAGGTCAACGAGATCGATCGTGTGGACGTCGATCTGGTGGTGTCGGCAAAGGAAATTCGCACGCCGGAAGTGGTGTGCGAACTGCTGCTCGAAGAAGAAGCGGTCGCCATCTGCGGCCCCATCACTGCACGGCGGCTGCGCTCGGCATCATTTCCAGAGGTTTTGACGAAGGCGCCCTTGCTGGTTCACGAGGCGCGTGCGGAGTGGGCGCCATGGTTGCCTGAGTTAAGGCGGGGCGGCTTGCGTACGCGGCGTGCGATGACCGTCAGCGATTCACGCTTCCTCGTTGCGGCCGCCGAGCAGGAAGCGGGCATCGCGATGGTGTCCCGGCTCACCGCCGGCGATGCTTTGACGAGCGGGCGTGTCGAGGTCTTACCGCAGGTGCCGGGATTCGCGCTCGCGCCGCTCTGGTTGATGCGCTCGGCACAGCCGGCGCGCTCCGCGGCGGTGGATGCGGTTTATGCGTGGCTGATGAGGCTCTGCCGGGACGGCGATTGATACGCGGCGGATTCAGTTGCGCGTCGGGATGGCATACGTCTGCATCAGCGTGGCGGCCCGTTGGTCGCCGCGGCCAGCTTCTTGATCAGCGCTGCCTGTTCTACCGCATCCTGGCTGAGCGCATGGAGCGGCGCCATCGTTGCCGAATCGAGATCCTGAGTACGCATGAGTATGAGGGCCACGGCGCGGGCGAACCGGCGGTTGTCGTCGATGTAGCGCAGCATCGCTTGCCTTAGCGCGGTGCGGGGTGCGTCGAACGTATTCCTCACTGCGCGTCTTCAATACGGCGTGCTCAATGCCGCCTTGCGCTCCATGCAGATCGAACGAAATGCGACGGCCGGCGAGTTTGATGTCGAAGATTTCCGCCCGCTGAAGGTATCGTCGCTCGGCGCTGGTCGAGCCGTGCAGCGTGATGTCATCTTTTGAAAACGACAGTTCACCGTTGATGCCGGCTGCATAGCGGATTGCGGAAAAAATACCTTGCCTGCCGGGAGGTTTGATTGAGTAGCGCACGCCGAACGTTTGCGTGTCGTCCCAATCGGCCAAAAGGGTGGCTCCCGAAGCGTGGCCTGGCGCTGTCAGGATGGGTTCCACACGATCCATACGATCCCCTTTCTCTCTATGTTTTTATGGTGTGCGCCTTTCCGGCGTCGCGTTATTCTGATTGTAGTATTGAACGCCGAGCGTGCGTTGAGTATGCATGCATCGCGACGCGATTCATGCACAGACCGCTCAAAGGGCGCTCGATGTATTGCCTGCGGGTGGCTCGTAGCGAAGCTTAGTCCTCAAGCGGTGAAAACGCTTCAAGTGGTACCGTCTTCGCCGGTCCGATATTGATTGGCGGCACGAAGCCCAGCAGTACGACCACAAAGATCGCAATCGCAAATATCGAGATGAAGGTCAGATGAAGCGATTGGTGCAACACCATGCGGACCATGTCGCTGTTAGCGAGACTCGCCGCCTGATTCTGCAGCAGCGCTTTCAACTGATCCGAGGTGACCGCGGCGACACCCTTCGAGTGACTGAGCCCGAAGTTGAGCACCGCGCCGAACAGCGTCGCGCCAAGCGTGCTGCCGAGATTGCGCGAAAAGAGATTCGATGCGGTGGCGCTGCCGCGTTCGTCCATCTTGACGATTTCCTGGATCAGCACCAGCGAACTGACGCTCGACGTGCCCATGCCGAACCCCATGATCAGTGAACCGAACGCCGCGACGAGCGGCGAGCCGCCGGGTTGCAGGAACAGCAGCAGCACCGCGCCGATCGGCACGAACGCGCTGCCGCCGATCAGAATGCGCCGCAAGCCGAGGCGGTGAAATGTTTTCGCCGCGAGCGTCGCGCCCGCCGGCCAGCCCACCATCATCATGGTGAGCGCAAGACCGGCCACCACAGGCGAGCGATGCAGCACGCCCTGAACATACATCGGCAGGAAGGTCGTGGCGCCCATCAGGATCATGCCGGACAGGACGGTCGCGGCATTGCACGCGGCGATCGGCCGGCGGCTCCAGAGCGCGAACGAGATCATCGGCTCAGCCGCGCGGCGCTCCTGAAACACGAACAACACCAGGCACACCATGAACGCACCGCCCGCGAGCAATGCCTTGACGATGTCCTCGTCGCCCGCGTAGGTCAGCGCCATCATGAGTGCCGCGATCGCCGCCATGAACAGCGCCGCGCCCGCGAAGTCGATCGACGGACGCGCATGCCGCTCCGATTCGCGCAGGAACGCGATGAAGCCGGCCGCGGACGCCAGGCCGATTGGCACGTTCATCCAGAAGATCCACGCCCACGACAGATTGTGGATGATGAAGCCGCCCACCATCGGCCCGACCACCGCGGAAATGGCCCATACGCTGGCAAGATAGCCTTGCACCTTGCCGCGTTCGCGCGCCGGATAGAGATCGGCGACGATGGTCAGCGTGGCCGGCTGGATCGCGCCCGCGCCGATGCCCTGAATCAGTCGGAACGCGATCATCGCGGGCATCGACCAGGCGAAGCCGGCCAGCACCGAGCCGAGCAGAAAGATCGCGATACCGGCGAGCATGACCGGCTTGCGTCCATACAGATCGGTGAGCTTGCCGAAGACCACGGTCATCGCCGTTTGCGTGAGCAGGAACGACGAAAAGACCCAGCTATACAGATGCAGATCGCCGAGTTGCGCGACGATCTGTGGCATGGCGGTGGAAACGATGGTGGCTTCGATGGCGACCATCGCCATCGAAGCCATGACTGCGGCAATGACTAAAGGACGCGACGATTGCGGGCTGCGGGACATGGGGCGGGTAGTATTAGTATGTTGGAGGCGTCTGGCGGTGTGACGCATGACATGCACGCCGCGACGCATAAGCGCGGCCGCCCGAAGGCGGCCGATCTCAAGTATGCACCTTGTGGAGAATGTGCGCTGAGCGCGAGCCGATATGGCGAAGCTGAAGCAGGGCTGAAGCGGCGTAAAAGCAGCTCGGCACAGCCTTTGCGCGCTCGATGTTACTTTCGACAAATGGAGGGTCATTATGAGGATCGAATTCACCGGACGCCGTGAAGTGGTGGCAGCGGCGCGCGTAGCCTTCGAAGCTAATGTCGATGGGGCTGACGTCTGGTGCAGCGTGTCGCTGGACGCGCTGAACGACCATTTCGGCAACGGGGGGCCATCGGCCCACACTCTGGTCGGTACTTTCGAGGCAAATCGCGCGCGAATTGAAAATGCAACGCGGCGGGTTCTCGAGAAAAACGGGGGGCAGTCCGTCGAACTCGAAACCGGGGATTTCAATTGAGGCACTAGCGGCCCAATTCCTGACATAGGGGCAAGGCCGGCTGCTGAGCGCCGAGCCTGCTCCGATAGCTTTTCGCTGCGCATGGGCGTGTCCGCCGAGGCGATGTATCAGCACGTGAGCGGCCAGGCGACAGCGCCTTCATGGCCTTCATCAATCGAAGAAGATCCGATTGATCGCCCTATCTGGAAGAAGCGCCGACCTGCCGGACCATGAAGCGACTTCAGCTACGGTATAGTCGCGCGAACCGATCGCAGACATGCCTCAGCTTGCCGCAGGCTGAGGCTTTGATTATCCGGAGAACGTCGTGCAGGAAATCATAGAAGGATTCATCCGCTTTCAACGCGAAGTCTTCCCGCAGCAGAGCGCATTGTTCAAACGTTTGTCGATTTCGCAAAGTCCGAACACGCTGTTCGTGACCTGCTCGGATAGCCGTGTCGTTCCCGAGTTGCTGACACAAGTCGAGCCCGGCGCGCTGTTCGTGATCCGCAACGCGGGCAACATCGTGCCGTCTTACGGCCCGGAGCCGGGTGGGGTGTCGGCCACCGTCGAGTACGCCGTGGCGGTACTGGGCGTGCGCGATATCGTGATTTGTGGCCACTCCAATTGCGGTGCAATGACAGCGATTTGCACGTGCAAGAACCTCGACCATCTGCCGGCCGTGGCGGGTTGGCTGCGTCACGCCGACGCGGCGAAAGCGATCAACGCGTCGCGAACTTACACCTCAGACGCGGAACGCCTCGACGCATTGGTCAAAGACAATGTGATTGCTCAGCTCGCCAACATCCGCACTCATCCGTCAGTGGCCGTGGGTCTGGCGAACAAAACACTTCGACTGCACGGCTGGATTTTCAATATCGAAAGCGGCACGATGCTCGCACTCGATGGGCGCACAGGACAGTTTTTGCTATTGGCGGACAACCCTGAAATCTGTGTTGTGTAGCCGCGCACGGGCGGACGTGAAAAGCGCGCGCGGTAAAACCGGAAAACCTCTTCGGCGTTCCGGATAGCCACCTATACTGCCAGAGCGCCTGAAGCCGACGACATCGCTCCACGGCATGTTGCCATACGCGCCGACGACTCCGCTCGATAGCCTGGTGCAACGCGCATTGAATCCGCTCGCGAGGTTTCCATGAAGATTCTGGTGGTACTGACTTCACATGACCAGCTCGGCAATACAGGCCGGAAAACCGGCTTCTGGCTCGAAGAGTTTGCCGCGCCGTATTACGTGTTCAAGGATGCCGGCGTCGAGATGACACTCGCTTCGCCTAAAGGCGGCCAGCCGCCGCTCGACCCGAAGAGCGACGACCCCGACGCGCAGACCGACGCAACCCGGCGATTCAGAAAGGATCCGCAGGCGCAAGCCGCGTTGGCGAATACCGCGAAGCTTTCCACCGTGTCGGCTGCGGACTATGACGCAGTGTTCTATCCCGGCGGTCACGGACCACTGTGGGATCTCGCCGAGGACCCCCATTCCATTGCCCTGATCGAAGCGCTCTATGCCGGTGGAAAACCCGTCGGCGCGGTATGCCATGCGCCCGGTGTGCTACGTCATGCAAAGGGGCCGGACGAGACGCCACTCGTGCGCGATAAACCCGTTACTGGCTTTGCCAATTCCGAAGAAGCGGCAGTCGGGCTCACGGACATCGTGCCTTTCCTCGTTGAAGACATGTTGAAGAAGAGCGGCGCCAGGTATTCGAAGGGGCCGGATTGGCAGTCGCATGTGGTGGTCGCGGGCAATCTGATTACGGGGCAGAATCCCGCGTCGTCGGAAGCCGCGGCCAAAGCGTTGCTCGCGAAACTCGGTGTGACGTGAGGCGGCGGCGAAAATAAATCTGCGTGTGTGAAGGCGGGATGACCTGAGGTGAGCGTGACATAGGCGTGACCTGACGGAGCACACACAGAAGCGGACTCAAAAACGGACTCAGAAGCAGCCTCAGCCTGCAAAGCAGCGAAACGCGAGGCTGATACGCGGCTCGGTGACACCGGCCACCTTGGGGATGCCGTGTTCATGCGTGAACTGCGAGGCATAGCTCATGACGATGCAACTGCCTGGCTCCAGTTCCACATGCACGATCCGGCCAGAGGCCGCCGTCGGCCGGATCGACATGCGGCGGCTCACGCCCAGCGAGACGATGGCAATCGGCAGAGCGGGTAACAGTTTTTCCGTCTTGTCGCCGTGGAGCGCGACGCTGTCATTGCCGTCGCGATAGAGATTGAGGCCGACGCGATTGAACGGCACGCCGAGCAGCGAGCGCACGGCTTCAAATGCTTCGCCTAGCGGCGCGGGCAGATCCTCGGATTCACGTGAGAAGGTGGCGAGCAGACGTGGCACCGCCACTTCCCGCTCATACATCATGCGCTGCTGGCTCATCCAGCCGATATTTTCAAATGCCTGCTCGAACCACCGTTGCGCGACCTGGGCCGGGATCGACTCGGGCAAGTAACGAATTCCGCCTTCCTCGTCATGGATAAGGGACACAGGCTCGGGTGCGAATAAGCCTTGCTGATGCGCCATACATTCCAACTATGGAGTAGCGATAGCCCGGCAGGAGCGCAAGGCTGTTCAAGCAGGTCATTATACTGTGTTTTTATACAGTACTCTGGTTGTGCGCCTGCTATCCCAACTGCTCGCGACGGCGAAACGCCAGCGGCGGGATCTCATGGCGGGCACGAAAGAACCGCGTGAAAGCGCTCTGCGACGAGAAGCCGAGTTGTTCGCTGATGTGCGCAAGACTCAAGCGGGTTTCGCTCAGCAATCGGCATGCTTCCTTGAACCTGACGCGGGATTCGAGTTCGGTGAAATGCAGGCCCTCCGCCTGCAACTGGCGGCGCAGCGTCCACCGTGAGGTATTGAGCCGCTCGCATATTTGCGCGAGCAACGAGGACGACGTATGCCGCTCGTCGGAGGTGTCGATGATGATTTCGCTAATCAGGTTCTCGACGCTGTTCGAGAACAGATGGCCTCGCTTGATTCGCAGCAGTTCCTGTTGAGCCTGCTGCTGCAGAAACGGCGCCAGCGTGCCGTTGTACTGGGGGAACGGCACGTCCAGTTGCGCGGCGGCGAACTGCAGCCGGTTCGCATCGGCGCCATACCGGACTTCGGCGCCAAAGAACTCACTGGAATCCTGAGATCCGGGCAATCTGCGCCCCATTAACGAAACCTGAAATACCGTGCGTCGCGCCACGTCATAAGCGCGGATCAGGCCGGCGAGCACCTGAAAGTTGGCGAGCGCCTGAAAGCCGTCGGCTGGGGCGAATTCGGCAATGTAGTCGAACCGGGCGAGTTCAGACGTCTCTTTGTAGCAGAGAAAGTCGAACTCACCGATGAGCGGGCGATACGTGTGAAATGACTCGATAGCTTCACGCAGCGTGCGTGCGTTGAGGCACAGGTTGCCCAGTACCGGAAAATCCGGGAAAAAAGTTTGTGGGCCGTCAGGGATCACCCGGGAAGGCGAACTCACAGCCGCCATCAACTCCACGACGCGCCGATGCCGCGCGCCATCGATGCGGCCGTTTCGATCGATCAGATCCTGCGTGCTGATGCCGGTGCGGGCAGTGAAAAGCTGCGGCGATACACCGGCACGCTCGGCCGCATCCATGGCAAAAACAGCAATGCGATTGGAGACAGTACGGCTGTTGCCGCTAAAGCGAACCTGCATTCTGGATGACATGTAGTTTACGAAAACATTCCTTACAGAATGATGCGCAGACATGTTCGCCGACACCATCAGGAATTGCCACTACTTGTCAGTTGCCCGCGGAGCGTGGCGCCATGCGGCTTTCCAAGGCGCAAGGTGATTCAGGGCGCATGCGCCAGGCGGAATTAGAAGGGCTTTGATGCGTCGCATCACGCGTCGTGCTCCACGAGGATAAAACCTGCACCCGGCAGTAAAACGGGTACCGGACTGGGTCGGTAGAGTGACGCACGGCTGTTTGTCTGGCCGTTCAAAAGCGGGCAAAACGAATCAAATCCCAGGAGACATCGATGCACATTTTTTCAGGGCCTGTTTTTCGCAGATCGGCATTGACGGCGTCCAGTGCCGCGCTCGCGCTAGGCCTCGCCGCTTGCGGAAACAGCGACAAACTCGATGCACCCGTCGCGCAGAAGGACTTCGGTTATACGACGCTCAACCTCATTTCTAAAGACGGCCTCAAGTTCAAGGACATGAACAGGAGCGGTCAGCTCGAGCCATACGAAGACTGGCGTTTAAGCGCCGACGCACGCGCGCGCGATCTGGTGAGCCGGCTGACGCTCGCCGAAAAAGCCGGCCTCATGATGCACGGCACCGCGCCTGTGTTGAACGATACGACGGGCTCAGGCACTGGCACGGCCTACGATATGGCCGCTTTGAAGACGCAGATCAACGACCGCAGTATCAGCACGTACATCACGCGCATGAGCGGTGATGCCAACACGATGGCCAGCCAGTACAACCAGATTCAGACCTTGGCGGAGCAATCGCGGCTCGGTATTCCGGTGTCGATCAGCACGGATCCGCGTAATCACTTTCAATACGTGCTGGGCGCGAGCGCTGGCGACAGCGGCTTTTCGAAGTGGCCCGAAACGCTCGGTTTCGCCGCGATTGGCGACGCGAACCTGACGCGCAAGTTCGGCGACATCGCGCGCCAGGAGTATCGCGCAGTCGGCATTACCGTGGCGCTCTCGCCGCAGGCCGATCTGGCCACTGAGCCGCGTTGGGCTCGCATCAACGGCACCTTCGGCGAAGATGCGGATTTGACGAAGTCGCAGGTGCAGGCCTATATCGAGGGCTTTCAGGGCGGCAGCAACGGCATCCAGGCGAATAGCGTGATTGCGGTGGTCAAGCATTGGGCCGGCTATGGCGCGCAGAAATCCGGTTTCGACAGCCATAACTACTATGGCCGCTATGCGACCTATCCAGGCAACAATTTCGCCTATCACCTGAAGCCGTTTGAAGGTGCCTTCGCCGCTAACGTTGGTTCGGTGATGCCGACTTATTCCGAGCCGGACGGACCCGTGAGCATCGACGGCATTGCGCTGGAACAGGTCGGCGCCGCCTATGACAAACCGCTGCTGACCGATCTGCTGCGCGGCAAGTACGGCTTCAAAGGCGTGATCGTGTCGGACTGGCTGATTGCCTCGGACTGCGACGCCAACTGCATGAACGGCGCGTCCTCCGGCACGCCCTCGTTTGTCGGACTCGGCATGCCGTGGGGCATGGAAACCGCTACCCGTCTGCAGCGTTTTGTGAGAGCAGTCAACGCCGGCGTCGACCAGTTCGGCGGCGAAGACGATCCGAGCTTCCTCATTCAGGCCGTGAATCAGGGGCAATTGACGGAAGCGCGCCTCAATGATTCGGCGTACCGGATCCTCTTGCAGAAATTCCAGCAAGGCTTGTTCGATCATCCTTATGTCGATGCGAACCAGGCGAGCGCGGTGGTGGGCAATGCGGATTTCCAGGCGCAAGCGCTCGATGCGCAACGCCGTTCCATGGTGCTGCTGCAAAACAACGGCAAACTGCTGCCGATGACGGCAGCGGGGAAGAAAGTCTGGCTATACGGTATCGATCCGGCCGTCGCGCAGAAATATGGCTACCAGGTTGTCGATACGCCGCAAGCCGCGGACGTGGCGATCCTGCGCGTGAGCACGCCGTACGAGACGCTGCATCCGAACTATATGTTCGGCTCGATGCAGCATGAAGGCAGCCTGGCGTTCGTCGACGGCGCCAAGGACTATGAGGCGATCAAGCAGGCCGCTAACGCGCCGAAGTCGATCGTGTCGGTGTACATGGATCGCCCGGCGATTCTCACCAACGTCCAGGATAAAGCGACCGCCATCCTCGCTAATTTCGGCGCAAGCGATGCAGCGCTATTCGACGTGTTGACCGGCAAAGGCCAACCGCAAGGGAAACTGCCGTTCGAGTTGCCTTCGTCGATGGCCGAGGTCACCGCGCAACTGGAAGACGTGCCGCACGATACCGCGCATCCGTTGTATCCGTTCGGATATGGCCTGACGTATTGAGGCACGCGGTAAAGCGAGGCGCCCACGTCATTTGATGCTGACGTGGGCGCCTCGCTTCCTCCAGATGTGCTTCACGGCATGCCTATTCGCCCGGGCTATACAGATCGAGTAGCTTGAGTGTCACCCCGTTGGTCCATCCAAAGCCGTCCTGCAACGGATACTCGCCACCGCCGCCACCTCCGGTGCCCGCGCCTTCAACCACGTACTTTTCGACCAGCTTCTTCTCCGACGCATAAACGCCTTTCACGTCGGCCAGAAAGCGAGTGCCGATCTGCTGCGCGAGCGCATCCTGGCCGTAGCGTTTCAGGCCTTCGATCGCGACCCAGTGCAACGGCGCCCAGCCGTTCGGTGCATCCCATTGCTGCGTGGTGTTATAGGTGGTGGTCGCAAGGCCGCCCGGTTGCAGCAGGATGGACTGCACCTGCTGGGCTGTCTTTTGCGCACGTTCCGGCCACGCGGCGCCGACCCACAACGGAAACACCATCGCCGCGGTCTTGTTGTCGCGCGGTTTCCCGAGCGTCCAGTCGTAATCGCCGTAGTAGCCGTTGGCATTCCACAAGTACCGGTTAATACCGAGCGCCCGTTTCGCGGCGCGTTCGGCGAACTCGCCGACACAACGGAAATCGCGCGTCTCGCCGCAGCCTTTCGCGATGGTGATTTCAAGGTGGAACATGAGGCTGTTCAGATCGACCGGGATGATCGACGTGGTACGCACCGTCGCGAGTGTCATGTTGTCGCCGAACCAGCGGGAGCTGAAATCCCAGCCGCTCTCGGCGGTCGCCCGCAATTCGCGGTAGACCTCGTTCGGATTGCGGCCGTTGGCTTGCTGGGCCGTCTGAATGTCCTCCAGATACGACTCGTCACGCGGCGTATCGAGTTCGTCCCAGTAACGGTTGAGTACCGTACGATCCGGCATCACGACCACATTGCGCGTCGCCTGGCCGGGTTGCGTCGTGGTTTCCCCTTGCATCCAGTACGCATACTCCTTGCGCAAGGCCGGCAAATACTTCTGATAGACGCTGCGGCCCTCAAGCTTTGCCGCCAGCGCCACCATGTACGAGAAAAACGGTGGTTGGGAGCGGTCCAGATAGTAGGTTCGATTGCCGTTTGGAATGTGACCGAACGTATCGATTTCATACGCGAAGTTGTCGAGCATGTTGTCGACGAGATCCTCATGGCCCGATTCCTGCAAACCCAGCATCGTGAAGTACGTGTCCCAGTAGTAGCCTTCGCGGAAGCGGCCTCCCGGCACGACATAAGGCTTCGGTAACGGAATCAGCGAACTGTTCGCCGGTGCGCTCGTGGTGGTGCGGGTGAGGGCAGGCCACAGCCAGTTAATGTGCTCGCGCAGCGTCTGATTCGCGGGCGGTGTGATGACAGGCTCGCTCGGCGCAGTGAAGTACTGGTTGACGAAGTTCGCTAGCGAAAAGCCGGGATTGTTCTTCTGTTGTTCGTACAGTTGCACGATCGCGACAGGGTCGGCGTTCGGTGTTGCGTCGACGAAAGTCTTTTGATCCGGATAGATCTGCGCGGTTTGCACGGCCACGAATAGATCGCCGTAAAGCTTGTCGGGAGCGGGAGGAAGTGTGCCGCCGACCTGAGTGTCGGCGTGACACACGCCGATGAGACTGGTGAGGAAGACGAAGCTGGAAACAGCGGTTGCTTTTCTTAAACTGGAAGCCCCCACCAACGGGGGAAATGTCGGCCGACGGGCAAGGCCGATGCTGCGCAATTGCAATGACACAATCATGTCTCCTCCTGAGGAATGGACAACAGGATTGGTCTGCCTCACGCCCTTCTTCTTCTCATGATTGCTGGGGCGCAGGTAGCATCGCATAAAACAGAGGGGGGTTCAAATTATGCGCTGGGAATGCGCCGAGGTGCACGGCGCAAGCCGATGGAATGCGCTTAACCCGCCAGTCGGCAGCGTCCACGCTGCCGACTGGCTAATCAGGTTTCCTTAAGTTTCATTAAGTCTCGTTCAGTTCGACGTCACGAGCGAATCCGACGGCACGATTCGCAGTGCCCCGGGGTTCTGCGCCGCCGGGCTCGACCACGACAGGTGCATGCTTGCCGGACCCGTACCATGCACATACTCCACCTTGATCGAGGCGCGCTGCTTCGCAGAGAGCCAGGTCGTGCCGCTCACGGTGCCTGGCGTCGAGGTCTTCTTGTTGATGACCCGCACCCCGTTGATCCAGAGTCGCGCAACGTTATCGCTATTGATCGAGAACGTGTAGAGCCCTGTTCTGGCGGCCTGGATCGCGCCGGTCCACCGCACGCCATAGCCGGTTGCGTTAATGCCCGCGGAGGCATCGGGCGAATCGGTGCCACGCTCGGTGTTCAGGTCGAAATCGATCAATGGCGTGACCGACGTCTTGACCGGCGCACTGTTGAAGGTCGGATCGTTGTAGTAGCCGACTTGCAGCACCGGCAGCTTCACATCGAATCCCCCCGTCAAAGCCTGCGTTTCCGACGTCTGCCATGGGTGACCGTCCGGATAGATCGTTCCCTGGAAGGGCGTCGCCGGTTCGACAGTGGCGGGCGCGCCCGGCACCTGGCCCCAATGGAAGCGCGTATTGGTACGGCCGATCATCAGTTCCCACACAAGGAAGCCCGTCGTGCCGCCGTAGTTCGACACAATGCCAGGCATCGTCTGTCCTGTCGTGCCAGGGAAGCCGCGTTGCAGCGTTTCGGAATTCAGCGCGCTGACATTGCTGCCGTTCACCGGACCCGTGTACGGGTTGCCGTACGGGTGGAACGCATAGAAGTCCGAGAAATACGAGCCTTCGTCCTCCTGCACTTGCGGCGAATTGACCGGCTGCGTCGCACCCGCATTCAGAATCGCGATGCGTGCATCGTTCATCATCACGGCGCGCGTTTGCTGCAACGAGCCGTTGCCACTACAACCCGGTTCGTTCATAGGTTCCCAGAAGATAATGCGCGGGTCGTTGCGGTGCGGCGCGACGAAGTCGGTGATGTAGCTCGCGAGACTCTGCTTGTAGGTGATGCTGGCATTGGCCGCCGTCGATTGGAAATACGCCTGTTCGACCGGCGTCCCAGGCGACTGCACCCACTGGCTGTTATGCACCCCCCAGATCGGCGCCGGCTGCGGACCATATGCGGGCGTCGGATTCCAGCAGTCGTCGTAGAAGATCGGCGAGACCTTGATGCCATGCCGCGCGGCAATCTTCAGCAGGTTCTCGAACTTGCTCAGGAATGCGACGCGATCGTTCGCCCATACGAGGTAGTGCAGATACACGGCAATGGTGTTCATGCCGTACGTTTGCGCGTAGGTCAGCTCACGGTTGACGATCTCGGGGTCGTAGTTCTCCCAGAAGTCGATTGCGTTCACCGCGTTTGATGGCGTGTAGACCGCGCCGACAACCTTGGAAAAATCGAAGGTGGGGGACGTGACGGTCGGATACGTGTGGATCGTGATGTTGCTGAAGGTGGCGCCGACGCCGAATCGCCGTAACCCGAAACTGCCCGACTGGAACGCGGCGGGGAGCGCATTGGTGGCGTCGTTGACGCTAATCACGCGCTGACCGTCGAAGTCGACGGTGATCGCCGTGCCGCTCGTCGTAACCTTCAGATGGTGCGTGCTGCCGCCCACGATCGTGCTCATCGGATACGCGATGAAGTTCGTCCAGTTGTTGTTTTCCCGGCCGACCTGCAGTACGTGCGAGCCTGTATCGAGGCCGATGTAATAACCGGTCAGGCTATCGGGCCCGCCCGCTGTGGGGTTCGTCGTACGGACGATAAAGCCGGCGTTCGCGGCGCCGTTGCCCACGGGTGCGCTCACCGTCACGTCCGCTTCGTACGACGCCGTGGCATACGTGCTTGCAAGCGCCACTGCTTTGTCGCCGGCGCCCGTGCCGTTGGTTGCCGGCGGGGGAATCGTGATGGTCGAACTGCTTGTGCCGGGCTGCCATCCTTGTGTCGATCCGGGCGCGAGGTAACTCGTGAAGTCGCCGAAGTTGAGCGTCGTGGTGGAAACCGGAGTGGGCGGGGGCGGTGGCGTGTAGGGCGGAAGGTTGAGGGTGGGGTCTGCGATCACGAGCGGCGGTGTCGTCGTTTTCATCCCCAGCGGGGTGGTCTTCGCGGCCCTGAACTCGGCTTCAACGTTGGCGGTGTCCGCCGCCGAGGCCGCCGCCGCTGCTGATGCCGCCGCAGGGGAATCGACTGCCGCGATCTGCTTGTTCGCTGACGCAGCCACGTCCGGCGAACCGTCATTGCCGCCGCAAGCGCCCAGCATGGCGAGCGCTGCCAGCACAAAGTAATTGCGCACCTGTATCTCCTGATGTCCCCGCTTAATTGATGGTCATAATTATTATTAAATCTGCATAGGGCCTTAGACAGTATCTCTAAGCCCCATGGATGAGGAAATCGATATGAATAATATTATTAGTTGGCAAGACCTGTATCGGTACTTACCCGATAGGGTGCAAAAGAGGGGCAGGGAGCGAGGCCGGAAGCAGGAGCGCGTGCCGGCGCCATGCGCAATGGATGCCCGCGGTTATTCCAGTCGATAGCACGAGGAGCAGCAGGCATAATCCGTTTTCCGATTACGCCCCCCTTTCATCGGCGGCGAAACCAAAGCGACGCGTTGCTGTGCGCGCTCTCAGGAAAACTCATGCCGCCCATCACCGCTGTCCGGAATGGAGCCGTGCCGCTACGCAGCGTCGCGCTGATTCTGGTTTCGATGTTCTGCTTCGCGCTCGTCGATGCGCTGGCGAAATCTGTCGCGCTCGCCTATCCGGCCAATGAAGTGACATTCTTCCGGATGGTGTTCGGCCTGTTGCCTGCCGTGGCCGTTTGCCTGCGCGGCAAACCGCTCATCGAGCGTCTTAAACATATGGATGTGCGTGGGCAGACCGTGCGCTCGCTGACCTTGCTCGGCGCCTCGGGGCTGTTCTTTGCGGGGCTGCCCTATGTGCCGCTCAGTGAAGCAGTGGCGATCGTTTACTCGGAGACCTTGCTGGTCATCGTTCTTGCACCGCTGCTTCTGAAGGAAACGCTCAAACCACGCGATGCGCTTGCCGCCGCGGTCGGTTTTATCGGCGTCCTTTTCGTGGTGCGACCGGACGGTTCTCATTCAAGTTGGCTCGGTCCGGTCCTGCTGATGTCGAGCGCGGTTTTCGGCGCGTTATCGATCATTCAGATCAAGCGGATTCGCGCCACGGACGATTCGGGCACCACGGTGCTGTATTTCACGGTAGTCGGCACGATCGTCACCGGCGCATCGCTATTTTTCGCGTGGCGCACGCCTTCGATCGAAGCACTCGCGGTAATGGCGTTGCTCGGCGGGTTCGCCACGGCAGGGCAGTTGCTGATGACGATGGCGTTCCGACAGGCCGACGCCGGCGCGCTCGCGCCGTATAACTACACGAGCATCGTGTGGGCCGCGTTATTCGGCTATATCGTGTGGGGCGAGACCATCGGCAGCATGTCGCTGTTCGGGATTGCGTTGATTGTTGGAAGCTCGATTGTGGTTGCTGTGCGCGGCAAGCAGACTGAGGGTCCGCTCGTGTAAGCGCGTGGGTTCACCGGATGTGAGCCGGCTTTGCACTGCTTCGCAGTTCCAACCATCGTCGTAGGAAAGGCTGGCCAGCAAGCTGGCTTTTTCAGACAACACTCCCCACGCGAGCGGACGAATCGAAGTTTGGAGGCTATAAATAGCAGATAGCACGCATCCAGCTTGCACCCATCCTCGTACGTGACTGTGCCGGCCCGAACTCGCGGTCGTTGCGGCGGCATCTATTGATTCGCTGCGAACCCTCTGATGAATTCGGGCACGTTTGCGATATCGCAAACGCGCATGTTCACGATTTGAGAGGGAGACGTCATGGTTAGCGAACCCAGGAAGATAGTTCTCACGAGCCTTTTTGTCTGCGCGGTTGCAATCGCGGCTTATATTTCGCAGTCGGACAAAAGCTGGCTGTCGGCGGACGAATTCGGCCTGGAGCACGACAATGCATCGGCTTACTCCACACGCGGCGACACGATGAGCGGCTCGGTAAGTTCCGGACCGGTCGTCGCGCGCGGCGATTCAGCTACGGCCATAGCAGGGGACCTCCGGGCGGCGCGCAATAGTCTGCAGCGCAACGATCTGGTCGCCGCGCAAGCCCAACTGGACGCGGTGCGCCCGGCGCATCGGAACGACGATCAGGTTCTCGCGCTGCAAAGGGAAGTGGCGGCGCGCGCGCAGCAGGCGCCGGTCGCTACGCATGCGGAAGCGCTGGTGCGGCAAGGGTGGAAATCGGCGCGATTGTCTTCGCCGTCTTCAGGAAAATCCGGTCGCTCTCACGACAGAGCCGCTGCGATGCACGAACACTCGAACCGTGCGTCCTCCAGTTACGTGAAGACCCGGCATGTACCCGAAACCGTGGTAGCCGCCGTTGGCACGGGTAGTACCGCGAGCGGGAGAACACGTGCCAACGGCGCACCTGGTGTTGCTGCTAACGCCGTATCTTCTGCGCCCGCTGCTGTGATGGTGGGTTCGAATACGGCCAGCGCGCCTGCTGAATCGCAAGCGACGCAGCCGACATCGCCGCCGCCAGTCCAGCAAGCCGACTTGTCCGCGCAAGCTGTACCCGTGCAATCCTCACCTCAACTCGTGCCTCCCGCAGGCGCGGTGTTGAAATCGGAGGGCGGCCCGAAAACACGCGCACAGGTACGCGCGGAAATCGCCCGTGCCCGTGCCGATGGCAGCCTTCCCGCATTCGGTAACCCGGATCCAGCCGGGCCCGGCGGCGCGCCGAGCCTGACCGGCGCACATCGTCTTTGAAGACGCGCAGGCCACCGCTTGGCGTAACGACGCAGCGAGCCGCGCAGATCCGACACCCTGTTTGCTCGGCGTGAGCGGACCGGCGGCCGCCGTGTTGACGTCTGGGAAATTGATGTTCAGGCAGGTGGGGGCGCCGTGCTCGATCGCGAGCAATTGGCGAATCACGCCGGGAGCCAGAGTACGTGCGGTGTCCCAACGCACCTTCTCGCGATTGCTGAAAGTCTGACTCAACGCGAACGACGGCAACCCAGGCAACAGCCCAATAATACGATTTATAAACCGATTTTAAAATTGACAATGAATATTTTCAATTGGCGCAATAATCAATTGAATGCGTTAATTTATATGGAAATTTATTCCAATTGATTTCCATGGAAATTAATTGGAATAATAAATTGACCAATGCGAGTTGTTGAGGCAGAGGCGCCATGCTATTCTGCGCAGGCTTGATTCTCCGAGAGCGTTATTAAATCAGGCACTTGGGGCGTGCTCGCGAGAGGAGTACGCCCCATTTCATTTCCAGCGGCAAGCCAGCCGCTCTGCGAAATGATCGGCAATCTAAAAGTTGATGACGTCGCATAAACACAACGTCAGTAATTAACTGAAAAACAGTCTTTCGTTTGGTGGGATATTCTCGGCCGCTCAATAGCATTCGCTATTTGAGTCAGGAGAGAAATCAATGAATAAATTCGTATTGTCGGGCTTCTCGCTCGCGCTCATCGGTGCCGCAGGTGCCGCTCACGCACAAAACTCGGTCACGCTGTACGGCCTGATCGACACAGGTCTGACCTACACCAGCAATTCGGGTGGCAGCAGCAACATCCAGCAAGCCAGCGGCATGCTGAACGGCAACCGTTGGGGCCTGCGCGGTTCGGAAGACCTGGGCAACGGCCTGAAGGCGGTCTTCGTGCTGGAAAACGGCTTCAATCTCTCGAACGGCAAGCTGGGTCAGAATGGCCTTGAGTTCGGCCGTCAGGCCTACGTGGGTCTGTCGAGCGACCAGTTCGGCTCGGTCACGCTGGGTCGCCAGTACGACAGCGTGGTCGACTATCTCGCCCCGCTCGCGCTGAACGGCACGCAATATGGCGGCACGCTCGCATCGCACCCGTACGACAACGACAACCTGAACAACTCGATGCGTATCAACAACTCCGTCAAGTTCCAGAGCGTCGACTACGGCGGCTTCAAGTTTGGCGCGCTGTACGGCTTCTCGAACGCAGCGGGCAGCTTCGCAGATAGCCGCGCCTATAGCGTCGGGGCATCGTATGCATTCGGCGGCCTGAAGTTCGCGGCAGGCTACCTGCAACTGAACGGCGGCGGCTCGACTACCAACACGAGCGGCGCCGTGTCATCCGGCAACTCCACGTTCAACGCAGCCCGCCAGCGCACCTACGGCGCGGGTGTGAACTATGCGTTCGGCGCGGCCAATGTTGGTCTCGTGTTCACGCAGACGCAACTGAACAACGCAAGTTTGATCGGATCATCGGCGTCGGGCACGACGAGTGGATTCGCACTGACGGGCGGCAGCGCGCGTTTCACGAACTATGAACTGAACGCACGTTACGCATTTACGCCGGCATGGACGGTGTCGGGCGCGTACACGTTCACCGATGCAAGTCTGAACGGCGCGAGCCCGAAGTACCAGCAGATCACGCTACAGACCGACTACGCATTGTCCAAGCGTACCGACGTGTATGTTGAAGCGGCATATCAGCATGTCGGCAGTGTGGGCAACTCGGGCATCACGGCGGATATCGTCGGTGTGAGCGCCTCGGCGACCGACTCGCAGGTGGTCGGCACGGTGGGTATCCGTCACCGCTTCTAAGCGGCCGGTGTAGATCGCAAGGTGTGAAGAAGCCCGCATGTAGCGGGCTTTTTTTGTTCGGTGCGGTGAGTGGACTCGGGACATAGGTAACAGACGCATCTGGACATGGGTTACACATCCAGGGACGTTCTTTTTGATGGTCTTCGGGACACAAAACGCGAAATGCGCTCTTTGTGTACCATGCAGATTGCTTTACGCGCTCGGTGCCCGCTTCGTGACTTCGCACGCGCTGAATTGCCGTGATCAGCGCAGTCGGATTCGAAGCACCCGTGATCCCCACGCCTTGTGCCGGATGAACTGACATGCAGATAGAGTCGTTTCAGATTGCCGTGCCTGACGCCGACATAGACGATCTTCGCCGCCGCATTCGCGCGACACGTTGGGCACCGGCGACACCTTCGCCAGCCTGGCAGCAAGGCGTGGATTCCGCCTGGCTGCGCGAACTCGCACAGTACTGGGCCGAGCATTTCGATTGGCGCGAAGCCGAGCGCCGCTTGAATCTGCAACCGCAATTTCTTGCCGAGGTCGAAGGGCAGCGCGTGCACTTCGTGCATCGGCGCGGTGTCGGCCCGACGTGTTATCCGCTCGTGGTTACGCATGGCTGGCCGGGATCGTTTTTCGAGTTCCACGCACTGCTCGACCGCTTATGCGACCCGGCCGCATTCGGCTGCGATCCGGCTGACGCGTTCGACGTCGTCGCTCCCTCGCTGCCCGGCTTCGCGTTCTCCCAGGCGCCGATAGAACCCGGAACCTCGTCGTTTCAGGTGGCGGACTTGTGGGCTTCACTGATGCGTGGCCTGGGTTATGAGCGTTTCGGCGCCCAAGGCGGCGATCTCGGTGCCGGCGTCTCGATCGCGCTCGCGGCACGGCATCACCAGGTTGTCGACGGCATTCATCTCAACTTCTTGCCGAGCTCATACGAGCCCGCAAACGGCGCCGCGCAGACTCCGCTCACTCCTGCTGAAGAGACTTATCTGCGGGAGAAGAGCGAATGGGCTGCGCTCGAAGGCGGCTACGCCCATATGCACACCACGAAACCACAGACTGTGGCGGCGTCGCTAAACGATTCGCCGGTCGGGCTCGCTGCATGGATTGGCGAGAAGTTTCGCGCATGGAGCGATTGCGACGGCGAGATCGAGCGCGTGTTCTCGAAAGACGAATTGCTCACCAACATTTCGCTCTACTGGCATACGCAGAGTATCGGCCCGGCAATGCAGATGTATTGGGAAAACCGGCTGCAGCCGATCCGCTTCACCGAGGGGCAGCGCGTCGTACCACCTGTGGGGTTCGCTCATTTTCCCAAGGAGATCAATCATCCGCCGCGCACGTGGCTCGAACGGACCTTCAACGTCATGCAGTGGACCGATATGCCGAGCGGTGGCCATTTCGCTGCGATGGAAAAACCGGATCTGCTGGCTGCCGAGATTCGCAAGTTTTTCCGGAAGCTGAGACGCTAGGTGCGTCAACAGGCGAGCGCGGCGGCGCAACGGTGAATTCAGGGGATGCGCGGCGCGGAATGCGCCGCGCCGGCTTACTTCGAGACTAGCTCGGCAGCGCGTGCGGCCTCGGCAGGCAGGATCAGATGGGCGGGCGCGTGGTGTGCGGTGCGGCGTGCCGCGATGAAATACAGTACGGCAGGCACGATCAGCCCGACGATCCAGGATATGTCGGTGCCGTCGAGCCTATCGACGAGCGGGCCGGTATAAAACGCGCTGGAAATGAACGGCAACTGGACAAGCACCCCGAACACATAGACAAGGATGCCGGTCACATTCCAGCGGCCGTAACGGCCGTTCGGATCGTAGAGCGCCGGGACGTCGTAGCGGTCACGGGTAATGAAGTAGTAGTCGACGAGATTGATCGCGCTCCACGGCGTAAAGAAGGCCAGCAGGAACAGGATGAACGACGAGAACTCCTTCAGGAAAGCATGGCGCCCGGCCAGCGCGAGCCACATCGCGAGGCCGACCATGCCGAGGATGTAGAAGAGTCTGCTGCGCTGTGAGAGGCTCCGGTCGCCGCGAAAGCCGCTGATCACGGTGGCGATCGACATCACGCTGCCGTACGCATTCAGCGTGGTGATGGTGATCTTGCCGAAGGCGATCGCGATGTAGAGCAGTACGGCAATCGTGCCCGTTGCGCCCAGGCCGACCACGAATGACACCTCGTGGCCCGAGAACTGTTTGCCGGCGAGCGCCGCGGCGAACACGCCGAACACCATCGAGACCTGCGCGCCGATTACCGCGCCGAGCGCAATGGCCCAGAACGTTTTGCGCGGCGACGTGGAGCGCGGCAGATAGCGCGAATAGTCGGCCACGTAGGGGCCGAATGCGATTTGCCACGAAGCCGACAGCGACATGGACAGCAGGAAGCTGCTGAGCGTGAAATGACGATTCGCGAGCAGCGCCGGGATATCGTGGCCGATCAGCAGTTGCGCGAACATGTAGACGAAGGCAATCACGCCGACCACGCTGGCGATCCGCCCCACGACGTGAATCACGCGATAGCCGATCACCGTGAAGATCACGATGACCGCGGTGAACACGACGATCCCGACTGCGTCGCTTACGTTCAGCAGTTGCGCGACGGCCTGACCCGCCAGTACCGAACCGCTTGCGGAGAAGCCCACATACATGAGGCATACCAGCACAATCGGAATCACCGCGCCATATACGCCGAACTGCACTCGGCTCGAGATCATTTGTGGCAGGCCGAGTTGCGGGCCTTGCGCGCCATGCAGCGCCATCACACCGCCGCCGATGATCTGGCCGATCAGCAAACCGATCAGCGACCAGAACACGTCGCCACCCAGTACTACGGCGAGCGCCCCGGTGACGATGGCGGTAATTTGCAGATTGGCGGCGAGCCACAGTGTGAACTGGCTGAAGAGGCCGCCGTGACGTTCGTTGTCGGGAATGTAGTCGATGGTGCGACGCTCGGCGATGACGCGAGCTTGCGTGCCGCCTTGGGATGCAGACATGGAAATCCTCTTACCGTGGCACGCATGGTTCGCGTGCCGCCAACGCTGGACAGTCGACCGGGCGAAGTCTCCCGGGTCTTCCGATCGCCGACGCCGGACGGCGGCTAACGACCAGGAGAGACTTTATGTGATTAAAAATGTCTAGACAAGTTAACTTTTTGATCGTTTACCCGAAATGTCGTGTCGTTTCATATTTGGTCAAAAACATTTACCAAGCTTACTGTTTGTGGGCATCTTTCATTTTCATGATGATTTTTGCCAAATTGATTCGACCGGATTTATTTGGTCAATTTGGCTAGACAAGATGTCGAATGACTATGCCCGAGTCGAATATCAAATTTGGTCAGGGCTGATCGCGGCGGTCCTTCAGCCACGTATGATCGAGGAGCGTGAAAGCACCCGTTTTTTTCCGCATGCCAGCGGTCGCTGTGCTGTCGACTCGCCAGAACCCGATGTACCATGAAATGGCAGCGCCCCGTACGCGCCTGATTCGCGAGGACAGGCATCCGCGTTCACGGACAACAAGAACAACGCAGCAACGAGGGCCCTGAGTGCAATACGTCTCAGGGAAGGCTCTGCGGAACAATAAAAAACAATGCAAAAAATGAAGGCCATTACGCGGCGTGTTATCTACTTCACGCGCGATCCTTCGCCAGCGCTACTGGCGAGCTTTGAGGAGCGCGACTGGGCAGTTGAAGTCATCGGTTCGGTTCACGACGTGCGGCAAGCTGTGCATGACGGCTCGCTGGCGGCCGGGCTGGTCGATTTGTCGAGCGTGTTCGACTCCCGCGACATCGCCGCGCTGGAAGCCTGCCTTGCGATGCCGAACATCGGATGGGTGGCGATAACGGCGGCACCCGAACTCGATGACGCCGCTGTGCGCAGGCTGGTGCGTGACTATTGCTTCGATTACGTGACGCTCCCCGCCGCGAACGCCAGGATTGTCGATACGGTAGGCCATGCATGCGGCATGATCTCGCTGGGCGAGCCCGTATTCGTCGATACGTCCACGGCTGAAGGCGAGATGATCGGCACGTGCGATGCAATGCTCGCGTTATTCCGTTCGATCCGCAAAGTCGCGGCAAACGACGCGCCTGTCTTCGTCTCCGGTGAATCCGGCACAGGCAAGGAACTGACAGCGGCGGCGATTCACGCCCATTCGCCGCGTCGTAACCAGCCGTTCGTCGCCATCAACTGTGGTGCGATTCCGCCGCATCTGCTGCAGTCAGAACTGTTCGGCTATGAGCGCGGCGCTTTCACTGGCGCGAATCAACGCAAAATAGGGCGCGTCGAAGCCGCTCACGGCGGCACCGTGTTTCTCGATGAAATCGGCGATCTGCCGTTCGAGAGTCAGTCGGGCCTGTTGCGTTTTCTGCAGGAGAACACCATTGATCGCCTGGGCGGCAATGGTTCGATCGACGTCGACGTGCGCATCATCTCCGCCACTCACGTCGATATGGAGGCCGCAATTGAAGACGGGCGCTTCCGTGCTGACCTGTATCACCGCTTGTGCGTACTGCGAATCGACGAGCCGCCGCTTCGCGCGCGCGGCAAGGACATCGAACTGCTCGCGCTGTACACGCTGGACCGCTACAGGAAAGACGCGAGCCGCCGGCTGTACGGTTTTTCGCCCGACGCGATCGCAGCGCTGCATCAGTACGACTGGCCCGGCAACGTGCGGGAACTGATCAATCGGGTTCGTCGCGCCATTGTGATGTCGGAGGGGCGCACGATTACCGCGGACGATCTCGAACTGTCGGGTTACGTCGCGATCACGCCGGTGACGCTCGCGCAAGCACGCGAGACAGCGGAGCGGCAGGCGATCGAACTCGCGCTGCTGCGCCATCGCGGGCGGCCCGGCGACGCCGCGCGCGAACTCAGCATTTCACGCGCGACGCTGTACCGTTTGCTCAGCACGCACGGCATGCGATATGGGGAAGACAACGCGGCCGAAAGTTGACGCAAGGATCGTGTGCGGCACTCAGGTAACTTGTTCCCTCAACTGTCAAAAAGCCCGTTGTTGTCGCGTACTTTCGACCGGCCGAAAGCGGATTGACGGCACCCGCGTTGTGTCTCGCTGGCTTTTGGCGGAAAGGCAACGCACGGACGTGAAACGATAGGTCATACCTGATCCCTGCGCCCCGGTTCATCCGACTCCATCGCCGCAGATCAGCCCACCCGGCTCGAGCGTGACGCCATGAAGGCGCGAGCCGCGGCACGACGGCTGCGCACCTTGCGCGGGCTTCTGGCTTGCCCCACAAAAGGACATGTGGATCGATCCGCGAACGATAACGGCAGCGCTGGAAAAAGCGAACCGTCTCTCACGCCTGGTGAGGAGCAACGTGAATCTTTTTCCTTGCACGCTGGTTTATGTGGATGTCGATGCGAGTCCGGGTCCCAACTCGACGAATCGCGATCCGCTGTCGTATGTGAGTCAGGCGATCTGCCTGAACAACAGCTTGCGGCAGGTCGGCATGCCGACGCTGACCATCATGACCAACGCACCGGCGCTGGTCGCGCAACGTCTCGATAGCATGAAGACGGAGCACCGGCCCGCGCTGGTGACGTTGAATGCAACGATCGAGTTGCCGAAGAACACGCCGTTCTACGCCGCGCATTTCAAGCTGGATCTGATGGATCAGATGGCCGATTCGCTGCCCACTGACACGATGCTGTTGCTGCTCGACGCCGACATGGTCGCGTTGCTTCCGCTCGAGCCCAATCTGATCGAGCGCTGTGCTGAAGCCGGGATTGGTGCGTTCGATATTTCGGATCAGGTATTTCCGCCGTACGGCAGCGAACAGGTCGTTGCGGATCTGGAAATCGTGGCGGGCAAGCGGCTCAGAAATCCGCGCTGGTATGGCGGCGAGTTTCTTCTGGCGACGCCCGCCGCATTGCGCCGCCTGGTGCCGCGTGCACGCGCCAGTTACGCGCGCTATATCAGCGAAAGCGGGCGCGTGAAGCATCACGGCGACGAAGCGTTTATTTCCGCGGCGCTCAATGCGCTGGTCGATGAAGGGCAGGGGCTGATCGAGGTCGGCGCTTATCAGGCGGTTGGCCGTCATTGGCCCGGCAATAATTATCGGGACATGCGCTGGTTTCGCTGCTGCTCGTTCGTTCATTTGCCGGGCGGCAAGGCGTTGCTCGAAAAGGAGGCGCGTTTTGCCGAATTTGCGCCGGATCGTTTCTGGCGCCGTATGCGTGTGGCGCATCTGCGTGGCCGCGTGCGTCACGCGGTGAAACGCATCGCCCGGTTGCTGAGTGTGGAACGCCTCGCCACGTGGTCTGCTTACGCGGTGCGCAGCGTGAAGAGTTAGGCGTTCATGCCGCGGCTCATGGCAAGTGCGAAGCCGCGCGGCGTGGTGGCACAGCGCGAGCGTTCGTCGCTTCGCCGCCAACGCACGCCTCGCCGTTCACATTTTCACGTCGATGCGGCCGTACACCCCGTCTGCTTCGCTATTAGGCCCCGCAGCAAAAAACAGTGTGTTGACCGGCTGATTATCGAGCCCATTGCCGAACGCGATACCCCAAAGCCCCGGTTGTACGAACGTGGTTCCATTCGACAGATTGACGGTACCGAGGAATTGCCCGCTCGCCGGATCGAAAGCGTTTATCGTGCCGTCGCCGAAATTGCCGATCAAGATGTCGCCGCTGAAGCGGCCGAAGTTTCCCGGCGCCTGCGCGATGCCCCACGGTGCGTTCAGCGGACCCGCTGAGGCAAAGTGCTGTAATAGATTGCCGGCCGTATCGAATACGTCGACGAAACCCAACCCGGAGCCGTCGAGATTGTCATGCGCGACTGCGTTCTGTTTGGCGTAGGTCACGAAGAGCTTTGTGCCGATCGCCTGAATGCCGAACGGCGCAAAGCCTGCCGGCAGCGTTGCGTCCTGAAACTTGCCGGGCATCGCGACTTTCGCGAAGTTCTTGTCGAACACGTCTATCTTGTTGTTGTGGAAGTCAGTGGCATAGAGAAAGTTCGCCGTGCCATTGCTGGCGAGTGCGAGCCCCTTGTAGACCGCGCCACCACTACCGTCGTCGAACATGACGATCGCGGTGGTGGGCGCGACCGCCGGTGCCCATGCGGTAATCGTGCCACCTTCACCGGAAAAGATAAAAGCGCCCACGCCGCTCTTGCCACCTTGGGTGACCGTGAAATCCGTCGTGCCATTGAACACAATGCCGGTCGGATTCGCCGGGCCGCTGATTCCATTCGACATGCTGACGATCAGGGATTGCGGCACGCCGTTGCCATCGTAGAGCGTGGCGACCGAGGTCCCGTTATCGGCGACCCAGACGAAGCCCTTTGGATTGAACGCGATGCCCCATCCGTTTTTCAGATTCGCGTCGGTGTGCGGCGCGGCGACCGCGCCGTCGGAGACCAGCGCGGTCGCGGTGAACGACTGCGCGCTGATCGACCCCGAACCTCCTCCGCACGCCACGAGACCCGTCAACGCCACGCCGCCCACGACGACGCTCAATACCTTAAGCACAGACTTCATGACCGCACCTCTCTCATGGCCGATGGCCGTTGCGGTTATTGAACGTGCGGGGTGGCGGGTTTATTCCTTCGGCGCTTGAACAATTTAATTTGATCTGAGGCGGTTCCCTGGGGGCCCTCTTTCAGATTGTCCCGAACAGTGCCCGAGGGCGATCCTTCAAGGTACCGGTCAACAGCCGTAACGCACTCACGAGCTGAGCGCGGCTCGTCGCGCACGCGAGGTTGATCCGTACACCGTGCTCGATCTCCGACCGGTCCACGGCAAACGCCGACGACGGCATCACCACCACGCCGCGCGCCTTCGCATTTGCCGCAAAGTCGTCGGCCCGCCACGGCGGCGGCAGCTTGAGCCACACGAACATGCATGCCGGATCGGTCTGCAGCAATTCCTGTGGTAACAACTCGCGCGCCAGATCCTGTCGCGCGCGAAATTCGGCAAGCTGCGAGTCCATGATGTGACGCGCGGTGCCGTCCTCAATCCAGATCGACGCGATCAGCATCGACATCGGCGCGGGCATCCATGCGGTGGTGCGCACCGCCTCCGCACAAAGCGCGGAACTGTCCGGCGCGTGCCCAGGCGGGACCTTGCGGCGGCTGGCACTCCTGCAATTGCGGGTAACGCGGATCACGCGGCAATTCCGCCAGCGTGCGCGCGAGGCAGTTCAGGAATTCGCCGGTGGCGGGCCGGTTGATTCTCTGCGAGCAGCCGCCGGGGGGTTTACGTCTATGAAGGCGGGAAAAACCCGTGATAACGGGAATTGCCGGTTGCGCCAGTCTCAGCGAGATGGCCGGTTGCGCCCACCGACAGAAGCGTTTCAACTGTGGCGGCGCGATTCGAAACGAATGTCCACTGTGGGGCAGTCTCCTGCGATCCGGAGGTCGCGTGAATCTGGCGCAGCGCAGTCAGCAGCGCTTCGCTATCCGGCGAATACATGACAAAGCCTTCGTTCGCGAGCGCAGCATCGTTCAATCCCAGATCGAGGCATACCTGCATACGCAGCGGCGCCTCGAGCTGGTTCGCGCGACGCGACTGCCCAACCAGTTCGACGGTCGTCGCATCGACCAGCACTCCCTGCCTCTGCAGCGGCTTGCCCTGCCACGCATCTGAAGGACATCCCTTGTTTTCCGGCACTAACTCGACGAACGGATTGATTTCGGCGGGATAGATCCGGCACACCAGCGGTCGTTGTTCATAGATACCGCAGCGCATGTCGGCGTGCAGATTGGGACATGCGCCACCGAATGCCGCGGCGAGAACGACCGAGACGCGGACCGGCAGGCTTCCGCTCATTGCCGGTGACGAGCGAGCCCGTTTGTATTCAGCTTGAGCATTGCCGGGCTCGGGTTCGACCGGCCACGGTATGGCCTCGCAGATGAGTTCCATCTGGCCGCCGCGCTCCAGCCACGCGATCGCCTCGGCAACCGTCAACGCCAGGCGCAAGTCGTGGCAGCATTTGCCGCATGCGGTACATCCGAAATCGATGTCATCCACCCTGATTTCCTATTCAAAAATGTCAGCGTTGTTGTTAGTCGAAGCAGATCCGAAGTTCTGACAGGGATCCGTAAAAAAGTGGGGCGCCGGGCTTCATTGTGCCGTATGCGAATACTCGCGCAATTCGCCTGCAATGAAAGCGTGTCCGAGACCGCCGTCATCGAGCCACGCACGTGTTGTCTCTGCGGCAAGGGCGATCAGGCGAGCGCATTGCGTGTAGTCGTAAGGTGAAATGTTGAGCGGACAAACCGGGGGCGCCACGAAGAGTTCAGCGCGGGTGGCGTAGAACTCCAGATCGCGAACCAGCTGGCGTGCAATGACGAGCGTGAGCGCGTGCGTGGCCTGAGCGATCGCGCTGGTAGGCGGCACATCGAGCGGACAGGCGAAAACCGCGGGCAGAACGATAATTCGGGTCGCGCCAAGCGCGATTGCAACCGATATCGGCGTGTTATCGGCCACGCCGCCATCGACGAGGTCCCTGCCGTCGATTCGTACGGACGGAAACACGCCGGGAATCGCCGCGCTAGCCAATACGGCATCGACCACCGGGCCGGACGATATGACGACTTCGTTACCCGAAAGCAAATCGGTAGCGACAATGTGCAAGGGCAACGCCGCTTGCTCCACGCGCGCAAATGACAGGTTCTTTTCGAGCAGAATACGCAGCGCCGTCGCCTCCACGAGATGCGTGCGGCGCCCCAGCACCATGTCGAGCAGCCCGAACATCGAGAACGGCATGATGTCCTGACGGCGTACCCGGCACCACAACGCCTCGAGCATGGCCACACCGTCACGCGTCGGATTTCCCGCGAAATAGGCGGCATTAATCGCGCCCGCGGATGCGCCGACGACGAAATCAGGACGCTCGCCTCGATTGACCAGTTCCCGCAGCATGCCGACTTCTATCGCACCCAGACTGCCGCCGGCGGAAAACACGAAGGCGGTGAGCGGGGCGCGCAGCGGCTCGGCCTGGAGATTGGATCGTGTGGAATCAGTCGATGACATGTCGGCCTCCCTTTCACACTCTACGCCTTACCGGCGCAGCAGGCGTGGCCTGGACACTGCGCCGGTTCCAGATCGGGCGGGGCGAGTATTTCAGGGCGTGGTCGTTCTATACGCGGCTCAGCGCGATGCCAATTTGGGGTTATTTCATTCGATAGCGACTCACAGCGCGGCATTGCAGTGAATGGCTGAGTCATTGCGTGTTTATTTTCTTTGGCGAACTCACTGGCTAGTTAATTTTATAAGCACGTTCACTATCGTCATATGGCATATCACATTCCGCACTGCAATAAAATAAAATTTCTCGTAGAGATGTGCGCCCGTTCCGCTTTTAGAGTATTAACTCTGTCAATTACTTTATGCATTCGATATGCATACATGGTTGCTAGATCAAGAAAGATTGTGAAAGGAAGTTGACACGAGAACGTTTGCCAATCTAGGCTACGCACTGTCGCTAAAAACTGATCTCATTCCTGTCCACCTGCATGGAGATGCAGGTAAGCCGCTGCTTTGCCCATCGATCAGGCGATAGCGTGGAAACGAATGACGATGGCTCACGCTGTCGTTGAAATGAAAGAATTGTAATTATTTATCTGTGTAATTCTAAAATCAGCCACAAGTGCTGAGGTAGTAACACGTCCATATATTCTCGCTAGCAATCCGGCGCTAGTGCGGGAGACCTTTTTCGCTGAAAAGAAGAGAAACACAGCTTAAGTACTCAACGCACTTTCTTTATGCCGATTTTGTCAGCCGAGGATTAACAATGCGTATAAATTTCCGATTACAGATACAGTGCCTGGCGTTAGCCGGAATAATGGTTCTGGCTGGCTGCGGCGGTTCAGACGGCTCGGCATCACTCTCGAGCAAGTCCGCCCAGACGCCCGCGGCGGCCTCCGAAGTGGCGCTCGCGCCGCCCACGGCGCCGATCGTTGCGGACACATCGATCAACAAGAGCGTGCCGCCGGTCGAGTTACCCGACACGGTCACGCCGATCAACTACAAGCTGTGGTTCCGGCCGAACCCGGCACTCTCCTCATTCGACGGCCGCGCGGACGTCCAGATCAAGGTGCTGAAGGCTGTCAATGCGATCACGATCGCGGGGCACCGCGTCAAATTCACGAACGGCACGATCACGCTGCAGCCGGGCAACATTCAGTTGATCGCCACGCCGCAAGACGACGGCGATTTCTACCAGCTTCGGCCGGTGAGCGGGCAGATCGCCGCCGGCAACTACTCGCTGCACATGGAGTGGAGCGGCATTATCAACTTCAAGACCTATGACGATCCGGTCGCCAAAACCGGCGGCAGTTGCGGCGACGATCCCTATCCGGGTTGCTCCGCGGCGGAGGGCGTATTCCGCGTCGATCTGAAGTCGACCGATGGCACGACGAGCGGCGCAATTCTCACGCAAGGTGAATCGAACCTCGCGCGGCAATGGTTCCCTGGCTGGGACGAGCCGGCTTTCCGGCCCACCTATGAGGTGAGCGCGGAAGTCCCGCAGAACTGGAACGTCGTGTCGAACGCCGCGGAGAAGCCCGCCGTGAACGTGGATAGCGGCTACAAGCTGGTGTCGTTCGAAAAGACGCCGCCGATGCCTTCGTATCTGCTCTTCTTCGGCGGCGGCCAGTTCGACATTCTCGAAGACGACTTCTCGAGCCCGCTGCCCGACGGCAAAGGTCTGCATCTGCGCATTTTCACGCCGCCTGGCATGCGTGACTGGGCGAAACCGGCCATGCAGCAGACCAAGCAGGCGCTCGATTACTACTATCGCTACACCGGCATTCCATTACCGCTCACCAAGTTCGACACGATCGCCGCGAACGACGCGTTCAAGGAGCAAAAGGACCTGAACTTCGGCGGGATGGAAAACTGGGGTGCGATTCTCGAATTCGCCGACGACATTCTGCCGGCGCCGGGCACGACCATGTCCGACTATGGCGTGACGGTTCTGACGCATGAAGCCGCGCACCAATGGTTCGGCGATCTGGTCACGCTCGACTGGTGGGACGATGTGTGGCTGAACGAATCGTTCGCCACGTTCTTCGAAAACAAGACCAAGGTGCGCTTTTTCCCGGACCGCTTCAGTTGGGTCGACGACGTGAAGAACAAGTACGCGGTGATCAACGCCGATCTGAAATCCACAGCGTTCCCGGTGCAGCCGAACTTTAACGGCTGGGCTTCGAACGACTTCGTGCTGAGCGCAAGCGCCTTTACATACGACAAGGGCGGCCATGTGCTGAAGATGCTGGAGAACTATCTCGGCGAGGAGGTGTTGCGCAAGGGGCTGCAGTCGTATCTGGCTGACTATTCGCTCGGTAACGGCACGCCGAAGCGTTTGTGGGACGAACTGGCCAAGGCAAGCGGTGAGCCGATGGTCGCGATTGGCGACAGTTTCGTGCGGCAAACCGGCGTACCTTTGCTTTCGCTCGACACCCAGTGCGATCTGACGACCAATCAGACCGTGGTCACGCTGAAGCAGTCGCCATTTCCGAACCAGAACCAGTATCCCGGCACGCAATGGACCATTCCGTTGACGCTCGCCTACGGCGACGGACTGACATCGCGCAAGACGATTGCGATGAAAGACGCGCAAACGCAGGTGCGCCTGAACGGTTGCTCCGCTGTGCTTGCGGATCCGAGCGGTCTCGACTACTACGTGACGAACTACAGCAACAACGCGTGGAGTCAGTTGCTGGCGCAGGGTAACGCGCTGAAGGATCCGGTATTGCTGACCAGTCTGCAACTCGAGGCCAAGCTGCTGGTGAAGAACGGTCTGGCGGATCCGTCGCGTGCTACCAGTATCGGTTCGCTGAGCCCAACTGCCGCGCCGCTTGCACGTCAGATGTTGATGACCGCGCCGACGACACAATCACTGCGTCCGACGATCCGGTATCAAGGCAAGTTCAAGCTGAAGCCGCAAGCGCAGCAGGCGCAATAAGCCCGGTAAGCCAGATCGACGGCATCGAGCCGTACCGAGCCGTCGTAAAGGGCAGAGCCGTGGGCCCCCGCCCCCCCGCGGGGGGGGCCCCCCCCCCCACAACAAAAACAAAAAAAAAAAAAAAAAAAACAAAAAAAAAAAAAAAA
>NZ_JAQQET010000047.1:0-67803 GCF_046026855.1 Paraburkholderia sediminicola
CGGTGCCACGCCTCGTGCGTCTGGGTTCAACTGTTTGTCGAATCTTGAATATCTCTACAACACATCATTCTTGGAGCAGCACGCTTCCGTATTCACGATGGTATGCATTCCTTGAGGCGCGTTGGTTGGCTTTCCAGGACTGTGCGCCCGAACCTGCGCGTAAAGTGAGGTGCGTTTCGAAAGTAGATATGTTGTCCCGAGCGCGGCCAGCGGCGAGTGACTCGCCGTGTGGTTGCGGTCGCTACTCACGGCACCGTCAACTTGCAAGATTTCGTCAGTGCTAAAGCACAGGGTACTGCGGCTTATAAAACATTCGGCGGAGTTTGGGTTACGTTGATCAATTCGCGCCATATGGCAAACGGGGCCGCGAGGTGTTTGCGATATAGCGAAGCGCGCAGCAGATGCCGCTTCAGTGCGAAGTGCTGACGGATCGGACCGAGGCTCGACTGGAAGGCCTGCGTGGACTTAAGGTCGTGAAAACCCCGCATGCGCCGCTCGCGCTCCCGCTCCCGCGTGGGCTGATGGCTGTTCACTGCACGATTGGTTAGGAGAGTCGCAGCCCTGACGAGCACGTCCTTCACCTTGGCCAGCTCCGGAATGTCGGTTTTGGCAGCCGGGTAGCTGCGTAATTGATCGGTGACGATTTCCCGCAGCACCGGGTTGGAGCGCAGCACACGCTTGAAGAAACGCTTGGCGGCGGCCTTGTCGCGCCGCTCTTGCGGCAGGATGTCGAGTTCCACGCCGTGTTCGTCGACTGCTCGCCAAGGCAGGTCACGTTCGCCACGCACGGTAACGAACATTTCGTCGAGGTGCCAGGTGCTACCCGGCTTACGGCGTGCCGCCTTTACCCGATGGGCAAAGCTGGCACCGAACTTCTTCTCACACCAGCGGCGGATCGTCTCGTAGCTGACCGTCACGCCACGCTCGAACAGCAACTCTTCAATGTCGCGCAGGCTGAGCTGGAACCGGAAGGCAGTATGACTTTGCGTGAGGCAGGGGCTGGCCCGCCGTGAGGAAACTGAACGCGGGTTAGCATTGCTGTCAGAGCCGCACGGGCGTGGACTGGGCCGCGCCCCGGCGATTTCCTCCACGGAGGCCGGCGGGTAGCAGCAGCGTATTACTACGCCGCCGCCCCCTAAGAACGCAGCGTGCGACTTTCACCGCACTGCGCTCAAGCACAGCTAAAGTGTCTTCTCGACACCGGTCGTGTCCGAGTGCACACGACCTTCGCACGCATCGCATCGTTGATTCGCCCCGTTGCTGGGGCGAGAGGTGCTGAACCGTAGCGCTACCGATCTCTTCCAAGCTTCCTCTCGTCGAATCTGAGACGTTGGCCCGCGACAGCCGCACCATGCGGAAGTCTGCGCCCTTTCAGGCTGGGGCAAATCTTGAACCCCTATGCTGCCCATTACAGGCGGCCGTTCGCTTTTTCCGCACTCCTATACCCGCTCCCCCAACAGCTCGCCTTACGGCTTGCCTGCCTTCGATTCGATACCCCGAGACGAAGGCGGGAAATCGGGCTTACCACGTTCCCTTCCATGCCGACCCGCATCCTCGCGGGTCTATCCGGTTAGCACCTGCCTGTTTTCCGATGGCGCCTCGACGACGTGCCCCCACATGCCAAGAGAGCAACCTGCCATTTACCTTTTGGTTCAAGCCTCACAGCAGCTTTGGCTTGTTCGTTTTTACGGAAATTCAAACGGCAATTCACTTATGTTGCGCATACGAAACTTGCCTGGCCTTCACACCGCATCGCTGCTTGCAGTGTCGATCCCCTCGTCGCCGAGTGAACCGTCTTTCGAGAAGTACGTTGTCCCCGGAGCTCCAAACCCGACCGTTTCCAGTCACGCATGTCCAAGTAGGCAACTGCTGGTCGCACAGCAGGTCACGGAACTTGAGTCCCGGAACTGGGGGACTCAGGGTGTGACAAGACAAGGAAGAGCTTTGCCATCCAATACTTCAACCGGTTTACGTCCGGCAGACGGCGACACGTGTCGCAAAGCATGCGAAACGATAGCACGGTGTACGTTGGACTGGATCTTCACAAGGACTCGATCACGGTCGCCTACGCGATCGACGCGGGCGAGGTCGAACTGCTGGGCAAGACCGGTACGACCGGGGCCGACATCAATCGCCTGTGCACGCGCCTGCAGTCCAAGGCGCCGCACGTACGCGTCGTGTACGAGGCAGGTCCATGTGGTTACGGGCTGTACCGTCAACTCGTCCAGAAGGGCTTCGACTGCATGGTCTGCGCACCTTCACTGATCCCGCGTAAGCCGGGCGAGCGCGTAAAGACCGACCGGCGTGATGCCATCAAGCTGGCGCGCTCGCTGCGCGCCGACGACCTGTCGGCCGTGTACGTGCCCGGCATTGAAGACGAGGCATTCCGGGATCTCGCCCGCGCGTGGGCGGCTGCCCGCGAGGATCTGCGGCGTGCACGGCATCGACTGAAATCGTTCCTGCTTGCGCATGGCGTTCGCTATACCGGCAGCGCAAACTGGGGCGAGGCACACCGTCGCTGGCTGGGCCGCTGTTCGTTTCCCAGTGCCTGGCAGCACCTTGCCTTTGACGAACACCGGCGCACCATCGAGGACCGGCTTGCGCAGTGCGCGCGTCTCGAAACAGCCCTGCGCGAAGCGGTGATCTCCTGGCGGTTCTATCCGGTAGTGCTGGCCCTGCAGGCCATGCGGGGCGTCCAGTTCGTTACCGCCGTCGGGATGGTTTCAGAAGTGGGCGACCTGTCGCGCTTCGAACACCCGCGTCAGCTGATGGCCTGGCTCGGCGTAACGCCATCCGAGCATTCATCGGGAGGCAAACGCCGGCAGGGCAGCATCACCAAAACCGGCAACAGCTACGCCAGACGGTTGCTGGTCGAGGCCGCATGGAGTTACCGCCATCCCGCCCGCGTAAGTCCGGAAATCCAGGCCCGTCTCGAAGGCCTGCCCAAGGCCATCATCGACCGCGCCTGGGACGCCCAGGTACGGCTGTGCCGACGATTCCGCCGGCTGACCGCGCGGGGCAAACCTATCAACATCACGGTCGTGGCTATTGCCCGCGAACTGGCAGCGTTCATCTGGGACATCAGTCGACTGGCCATGTCGCTTGCAATACCTCGCAGCAAACTGCCCGCGGCCTGCGTGTGATTCCCTGAACAACGGAAGGAGTTTCCTGAAGGCGGCGCAGCCCGGCATCCGAGCAACCCGCGATGGTATTACGCAACGGGCATCACCAACTTGCGGCGGAAGTTAGCGGCAGGCTCATGAGGCGGACCTCTGTAATGCGGTATCCAACCCGCGGATATCAGTGTGATCCACCGTCGAGACTTACTGCTGCGCCGCCCTCAGGAAATTCATGCGTCGATGCAACAACCTGAAAACCAATATCGCGATTGACACGCAAAGTCATATCAGTACCAACGTGCCGCATGACTGATGATTGTTGCCGGGAACCGGTGACCGTGATAAGCGATTCCGCTTTCGTCATCGCTTCATGTTACGCGAACACCCCGCCAACGTGACACTGCCGCGGTGATTATGCTTGGGATGAAGCGGCCATTGACGTCGCAAAAGAATGATCGAGGGCGCCAATGGCCCGATTACTCTCACTGAGACGGTACTGGATGCGCACCTCCCTCACTAAGAGACGACAAACGCGTGAGTTAACGTCTTGGCCTACGTCAACCGGTCGAACTGCCAGAGATTTCGAAAATCGCTTCGATCTCAACGCAAATGCCAAATGGAAGTGACCCGACGCCGACAGCAGAGCGGGAATGCTTACCAGAGGCTCCGAAAACGTTCTTAAGCAGATCTGACGCGCCATCAATTACTGCGGGATGCTCCGCGAAGTGTTCAACGCTTCGGACAAAGCCGAGCAGCTTAACCGCACGAACCACGCGTCCAAGGTCCCCATGGCACGCGGCTTTCACTTGCGCTATCAGATTCAGTCCGGCAATTTGTGCGGCCTCATAGCCCTGGGCTACGGAAATATCATGGCCGATTACGCCCTTGTGTACGAAAGCCCCGTCACGAAACGGGCCTTGCCCCGATATCAGAAGAAATCGACCAGCAGTTACCCACGGTTCATAGCTTCCCTGAGCGGGCAACGCGGGTGGTAGGCATAAATTCATTTCCGCTAATCGACGTTCGAAGTTATTGCTAATGTCTTCAATCATCGTAGGTCCCGATTATCGATGGTTGAGGAATGAAGCCGGAGAGAATCGAGACAAACTTCTCCGCGTCGATGTTCGCGCCGGAAATGATACAGACGACTTTTTTGCCAGTGATTTTCCCGTCCAATATCGCGGCAACAGGTGCGGCGCCGGCGCCTTCTGCCACCGTGTGTGCTCGTTCAAAGATGGCACGAATCGCATCGCATATCGACTGCTGCGAAACGTTAACGCAACCGTTCAATCCACTGCTGACGAGCGGCCACATCTCTTCGAGCACAATGGGGCTGCCCATGCCGGTAACAAAGCTGGGCGTGCACGTTACGCGAACAGGTTCGTTAGCTGCGATCGCATGAGCGAGCGGTGTTGCGGCATCCGACTCGCAAGCAACGATTCGCGTGTCAGGCCTGAAAGCATTCCTTCCAGCTATGAGACCTGAGAGCAGTCCTCCGCCACCGAAGGGCGTCACTACCGTATCAACGCCGGGCAAGTCCTCGACTATTTCTTTGAAAATGGTTGCGTTTCCGGCGATCACTTCACTATTTGCCACAGGATGAACAAAGTATCCCCATTGGTCGTCCACCTCGTGGGTCGTCATGATGTCCCACCATTCGCTTGGAGAGACCAAATGGATCTCCGCACCCATTCTTCGGGCTGAAGAAAGTTTCATTTGATCAGATCCGCGCGGCACGATAACGCGAGCCGGGATGCCAAGCTGCTTCGCGATCCACGCTACGCCTTGCGCCATGTTTCCCGTACTTGCGGTGCATACGCCGTTGTTCAGAGCAAGGTTGGACCTTACGATTGCGTTCACCGCGGCGCGTAACTTAAAAGCTCCAATGGGCTGCAGCCCCTCCAGTTTCAAATATATTTCACTATCGACTCCTTCGATATCGAGTCGCACAAGTGGTGTACGACAACAATACGGCCGTATTGTCTCTTGCGCCTTAAGAATCTCCGTCATGGAAGGCAAAGACGGTGCACGGTTAGTCGTCGCTGCTTGAGAAGTCATTTGTTTTCACCGTATTGTTTTGCTACCGTAAGGTTGTCGACCAGTGCTTGCAAAAAGGCGTCGCACGCGTCGATCTGACTAAGCGCCACAAACTCATTGGCTTTGTGAGCGTTTGTAATGTCACCTGGACCGCAAATGATGGTGGGAATACCGGCATGCTCGAAGAGGCCGGCTTCGGTGCCGTACGCAACTTTGTTCTTTCCGTTCGACGCCGTTAACGTGCGAACCAGGCGAGTTATTTCGGCCTCTTCATGTGCATTGAACGAGGGAGCCACCGCCAACGTCGAAATATCGATCGCGGCAGTGGGATGCTCGCTCCGCATTTGCGGAAGCAAGACCTCCTGTGCGTATCTTTTGATCTCGTTAATAATTTCGTTCGGTGATTCGGTGGGCAGGTTACGAAACTCAAACTCGAACTCGCAAGAGGACGGCACTGTGTTGACCGAGTTTCCTCCCACAATCTTGCTAGTTTGAGCGGTGGAAAACGGGACATCAAAATATGCGTCGAAAGGACCGCTGGAACGCAGGCGATCCGCAATTTCCCTTACGCGGCAGATCAGTCGTGCGGCATACTCAATCGAGTTGAGTCCCTTCGGTGTTAATGAAGAGTGCGCTGCGTGACCCTGCACGCAACAGCGATACACATTGATCCCCTTGTGCCCGATGACCGGGCGCATGCTCGTCGGTTCACCGACAATGCAGCCCTCTGGTTTGACGCCGCGTTTCTGGATATCCGCGATCATGAGTGGTGCGCCAAGACATCCGATTTCCTCGTCGAACGAGAGCGCAATATGAATGGGTTTTGCTAGCTGTGACGCACGAATATGGGGAACGAGTGCTAGCACCGAACCAATAAACCCCTTCATGTCGCAACTGCCACGACCAAAGAGATTTGATCCTTTCACTTCCGCGGAGAACGGATTCGTATTCCACTCCTGTCCGTCTACGGGCACGACGTCTGTATGGCCAGAAAGTACAATCCCTCCGGTTGTGTGTCCATCATATGCAGGCAGGGTCGCAAACAAGTTTGCCCATTTTCGGTCTGATCCTGACGTGAGAGTCGCCTGAATATCAAGCGTCTTGAGGTAGTCGCGCACAGTTTCGATCAAAGCCAGGTTCGGAAGGCGGCTTGTTGTGTTAAAGGAGATCAGTTTCTTCGTCCATTCGATCGACGGGGAAATCACTGCTGGTTGCGATCCAGACTGCCAGGAATCATGGCCTGCCGACTCATTTGTCGAGTCACTGGTAGTGTTCATTCTCGAAGTTCCGTTTAGCAAAGTGGAGACATCTGTTCCGCGATCGGACCTTCTGATGAGGCCCCAGAAAGTGGCGAGTACCGAGGTTCGAGCGAAATGCACCGGCCACTAGAAGTGATGACGAATACCGATTCGGATGGCGGATTGAGCGTCGGTGTCTGAAGGAGCTCCGTACGCGGCTTGTACTTGCGAACCGAACGCGTGGTCATGACCTAGCGCCGCAGCAACGTATACGTCTGTGCGTTTGCTGAGGAGATAGTCTGCGGCGAATGTGAGCTGATTGGCACTAGCGAGATCTTTGCGTTCCTGAAACTGATAGCTCCCGCCGATCAGAATGGCTGGACTCACGTTGTATGTAACGCCCGCCTCGAACGTAGTAGCCCGAGGTGTATTTCCACCACTAAGTTGAACTGACGTGGCCATTCCAAAAAACTTAATATTGTCGATCGTATAGGACAACCCACCCGCGTACTCGTGCAGATTCGACGAAGTTGTAGCGTTATGCACCGTGATGAAACCGACGGACGCGCTTAAATTTGCGTCGTTGTAGCTTGCGATGACATTGTCGACGCTATTGGTCCCGAAGGAACCCGCGACGTTGCCCAAGCCGTACATCGCAGCGAACGTGAGTCCGTGAATATTCGGGGATGTGTATTTGATCGCGTTATTTACGCTTACACCCCAGACACGATCATCAAGCACATAGCCGCCGGCGGCATACGAATGTAGGCCCCAAGCTAGCAGGCCCGCGGGGGTCAATGCTCCGATGCTGTAGAAGGGGAACGTAGTTCCGATCAAATCCCACTGTCGGCCCATCGTCACCGAGCCCCACGGTCCAGATAAGCCGACGTAGGCCTGCCTTCCGAACATTTCGCCTTGCTGGGCCGCTGCGCCGTTGGATGAGACGAAGCCACTCTCAAGCACAAAATTCGCGTGTAGCCCGCCCCCGAGATCTTCGTTCCCTATAAGACCCCAGTTCTCGCCGAGAGAGTTACCAGACACAAACTGCAGATTGCTACCGGCTTTCGTTCCGGTAGACACGCGGTTTGTGTATGTAAGTCCTCCGTCAATGGTCCCGTATAACGCAACGGAAGACTGCGCGTGACTTTCGCCTGATATCAATATAAATAGGAATGCGAAATATGATTTCATTTTTTTTACTCAGCGCAAATATTGGCGTCCATCTTAGGAATCGAGGTTAGAACGGTCAAGACGGACTGGTTGGCGTTCTATTACGTCTTGTAGGGATTGGATGGCACAGCGCCACCAGTGAGCCTCGTCGTCCGAGTTGCACAAATTCAGGACTGGTGCGATGCTTACTTGCTGATCCCAAGGCGCTGGCGGTGCTCATCGAGATCTAGCCGGATCGCTGCATGTGCTTTGGCATCGACGGGATACCTGACCATAACGAGTGCACCCAAGAGGAGCAATGCGGTCGGTAAGTACAGGGCGACCATGTGCAGAGCTTGAGTTCCATCAGATGTCACCGGTTGACTGGGATTGAAGCCAAGATATGACAATAAGGGCAGTGCTATCCCAACACTCGCGGCGATGGCGATCTTCATTGCCAGATTGTAAATCGCCATGTACAGGCCTTCCTTCTTTCCACCGCCCAGTAGCTCGCCTAGGTCTACCGCATCCGCAACCAGTGCCGTCGGAAGCACCCAAATAGGCGAAATGGTCAGACCGAGCACACTGAAAAAGAGGACGACGTCTGTTGTGTTGCCGGGTCTCGCGTGCGACAGTGCCGTGAAGGCGACGGCGGTTAGAACCGCGGCTCCCGCGAGAACCACATGCTTGCCGAACTTGCCGGCAAGTTTGACAATTGCTGGTGTAGCGATCGTGCCAATGAGAAACTGTAGGAACACTACCCGCAAGAAGTTATTTCCAGAGAACTGTAAGGATTTTTCAAGCACGAAAAAGATGCCCGCATTGTAAATGTACACCGCCAGCCAAATAATGAATGTGCCGAAAATTAGCCTCAAGAATGGCTTATTGGTGCTCAGTATCCGAACGGCTTTTAAAATTGATGTTTTCTCGAAATTCTCCCCAGATGTGTCGGGTACGCGCCACAACGCGATCAAAGTCGTCAAGGGAAGCAATATGACTGTGAGCACAAAAAACACGCCGAGAATTTGGCGAAGAGTTGGGACCTGATTGTAGAAGACCAGCGCCGGAACGCCTGTAACAAGTAATATTCCGACCATGGTCCCGCCTTCTCTGAATCCGACTACGCGATTACGCTCTCGATAGTCGTCAGAGATCTCTGCGCCCCACGACAAATATGGAATCTGCACGATCGTCCAGGCCAAATAGAAGAAAAAGATGACGATGAGCAAATAGGCCGGTCCTACGGTTTTCGGTGGTTGGAACAAAAGGTAGGCTGAAACCAATAGGGGGATAACACCAAATGCAATCCATGGCTTCCGGCGCCCCCAGTGCGAACGTGTCTGGTCTGACAAGGAACCAACCAGGGGGTCGATCACGGCATCCCACAGGCGAGCGAAGAAGAAAATCACGCCAACCACGGTCATGCTTAGATGCATCTCTATAGCGTAGAACGGAGGAATGTACATGATCGGCGGCATAAGCAACATCGATAGTGGAATTGCCGGTGCCGCGTAATGAAGAAGTTTGGAACTTTTTGTTGTTCGAGAGAGTGTCATCGTTACCCCGTAATCTCGACGGACATCAGACGAGAGTAGCTGTTCAAGGCGTCCATGCCAAACTCGACGCCAAAACCGGACGCGCCCATGGGTTCTGAGCCCAGGGAGAAACCGTGCGTTGATGTGGAGGTTACGTCGGCTCGAATTTGTAGTTTTCCGACGTTTAGTTGGCTCGAGTATTTTCTGATCGATTTAAAATCATTCGTCCACACCGTAGCCGACAAACCGTATTCGGTCCCGTTTGCTATGGCAATGGCCTCGTCGATGCTGTCAAATGGCGTGATGGCGAGAACAGGGCCAAACACTTCGACCTGAGCCAGATCGCTGCCTGGATCAACCTGATCAAATACGACCGGATTGAGATAGCTTCCAGCTCGTCGGATCACATCGGGCGACGTGTCCACCAGACAGCGCGCACCCTGTTCTTTTGCCAGTGCAATTCTCGCGCGAATCCTGTCACGTTCCTGGCCATTTACGATCGTGCCGAATCGGGATGATGAATCAAGTGGATCGGCAGGCAAGCGTGTTAGCGCGGCGGCATGCAGTGCTTCGGTCAGGGAGTCGGCAACATCGCGATGTACAAGCGCTCTCGAACTTGCAACGCAAAGTTGCCCCTGATTTGCAAACGACTCCGCCGCAATCCGTTCAGCGAGTGAGGCGATACTGTCTTTCATGTCCGGCATAACGATGGATGCATTCTTTCCACCGCATTCCATTAACATGGGTTTTCCGTTTGAGGCTGCGGAGTAGGCCATGATCTGCCTCCCAGTCCTGTGCGACCCCGTGAATGTGAGCATATTGCACGATGAGCTCCTTGCGATCTGCTGACCGCTCGTTTCTCCTCGACCTGTTACCACGTTCAGCACACCACGTGGGATTCCGGCTTCGCAGGCTAGCTCGGCAAGCAATAACGTAGACAAGTAGGCATGTTCGGAAGGCTTCAGCACGATTGAGTTTCCGGCCACCAGCGACGGTCCAATCTTCAGGGCGGCGTTGCAAGTTGGGTAGTTCCACGGGACAATCGCGCCGATTACCCCGCGTGGTTCAAAGCTGTTGTATGCGAGCGAATTTGATGCCGTGAGCGCTTTCTTGGAAAACCATTTATCGATCGATTCTGCATAGTAGGTAATCAGAGCCGCCGTGACGTGGGCGTCTTGTGTGGCATCCGAAATAGTTTTTCCCATCTCCAATGCGTCTAAGGTCGCAAGACGTTTTGAGTTTTGTATGATGCTGGCCGAGAATTGGAGCAGGATCGCGCGTTTTTCGGAGGGAGTAACGTCCCGCCATATACGTTTTTCGTACGCTTTCCTGGCGATTTCGAGCGCGCTAGAAACGGTTGACGAACTACTGAAGCGGGTATCCAGGATTTTTTTGCCGTTCCCAGGATGTAATTTCAGAAAAGACGGATCGAAGATGCCGGGAACGTATTGGCCGTCAACAAATGAGACTCCCCGGTCCTCTTGACCACGCGCGATCTCGAGAGCAGCAATGAAATTTTCCATGGACTATCCAGAATTATCGACTATTTAGAATCAGATCCGACGCACGCTCCGCAATCATGATTGTCGGAACGTTTGTGTTTGCGCTCGGCACGATAGGCATGATGGAGGCGTCGGCGACCCTTAGATTTGAGATGCCTTTTACTCGTAAATCTTCGGAGACCACCGACTGATCGTCAGGTCCCATGCGACAGGTTCCGCATGGGTGGTACATGGGGAATGCCATGTCTTTGATATATCGGACCCAATCGGCGTCAGTGTCGACGCCGTTTCCCGGCAATCTTTCGTCTACCGAATATTTTGCAAAGGCGTGGCTCCCAAAAATCTTGCGTGCAGCGCGCCCGCCGTATATAAGTTTCTGAAGATCACCCTCATCGGCAAGCAGTTTGTGGTCGATGATGGGCGGGTCCAGCGGGGCCGGAGAGCGCAGGCGAATCTCACCGCGTCCGTTTGGGCGACAGACATTGACTGCAATCATTACCGCCGGTTTTCGATACAGCCGCACTCCTTCAGGAGTGAAGTCATACGCAATGGGAGAAAAGGCAAGTTGGAGCGTGGGTGCCGGGGCATCAGAGCTATCACGAATGAATGCGACACCGTGTCCAATAGAGGTGGTTGCGGGGCCTCGGCCACGGAGTAGAAAATTCAGTCCGTGAAGGAATATTCGCAGCGGTGTGACTTCAGTATTTAATGTGCGGATGTTGACGTGCTGGAAGAGAAGAATGCCGGGATGCTCCTGCAGATTGCGGCCAACACCGGGTGCATGTGCCTTGACCTCAATCCCCATGTTTTGCAACGCATCGCTAGGACCGATCCCTGACAATAGAAGCAGTTTCGGGGATGCCATGGCGCCTGCGGATAAGACGATTTCCACGCGACAGCGGACTGTATGTTTCTGTCCAGCTTTGACATAGTCGACGCCAGTGGCAACGCTGTTGGTGACGTTGATCTTGACGACGATGGCTTTGGTAACGATGCAGAGATTGCTTCTGCTTCGTGCGGGGCGCAAATAAGCCTGAGCAGTACTATGACGCCATCCGTTCTTCTGCGACGCTTCCGAGTGGCCGATTCCTTCCTGGGCGGCACCGTTCGTATCGTTGTTTCGCAGGATGCCGGTTTCAACACCGCCCGCAATGAAGGCTTCGGTGATCCTGCTAGGCACGCGGGTAAGGGACGCCTTTAAGGGGCCACTGCGGCCTCGGTACGCGTCGTCTCCTATCTCGCTAGTCTCCATTCGCTTGAAGTACGGCAACACGTGATCGTAGGACCAACTTGGGTTGCCGAGACTAGCCCAGTTGTCATAGTCGTACCTGCTTCCACGAACATACATCATTCCGTTGATGGATGATCCGCCACCCAAGACCTTGCCAGCTGGCCAAACGTCCTTGCGGCCGTCGCGGGTGCTGTCGGGCTCTGCTTCATACTTCCAGTTGTACCGATCACTCATGATCGCTGTGGCTTCGCCAGCGGGGATGCGAACGACGGGCGAGCGATCCGTCCCCCCTGCCTCGAGCAACAGTACAGTCGATCGCCCATCTTCCGACAGGCGGTTCGCCAGCACGCATCCGGCTGATCCACCGCCAACAACGATGTAGTCAAATTCCATTCCATACTCCAGCAATTTCTTAGCTTGTCCGGAGTGATGTTACGGTCTAGATTGATTGTGGAGTTATTCACAAAAATGAAACGTTTATGCGGAAGCGATACGGAAAGCCCCAATGGGCGGGGGGCGTTTCAGACGTTACAATTGTTTTCCCGCAGTTCGCTTGGCCCCTCACAAGCCCCGACGTTCCTGGAGAACTCTATGATTTCTAGCTTGCGGCTGCCCTCGGAGCCTATGATTGATAAGACGATTAGTAGCTCCGTCATACTCGGTTCGATACAGGACCGTGACGGTTCCGATATGTGTTGGGACGGGGTGCGAGGTGGTGCCAGGTTTGTCCAGCCCGGGACGGCAGGCGAGTTTGAAGAGTTTTTTATACTCGATGGACGGAGTGTCGTCGCGTTGAGAGACACGCGATGCCCAGTGGCTGAGCGCCATCTCTATCTGGGTGAAGACTATGTTAAGTTTCACATTCGTTTCAGTGGCAGCTCGATCATAGCTTTAGATGATTATTCTGCGTCGAGGGAGATTTCGGGCCCTTCATTTGGAATCATGGTTCAGCCGAGCGAGCGGCGGAAGGTGGAGCAAATTCCAAGCTGTGGACATCAGCGCTGGCTGACTATCCTGCTGACGCGTGAGACTTTTGTCGACATGTTCGAGTCGACGCTCTCGGATCTTCCCCAATTTCTTACAGCGTTTTCAGCAGGGAAAGCAGATCAACCCTTCATCGCTTCCGCGCAACTAACGAAGACGTTGTCTCAAACGGCTATCGCAATGTTCTCATCGCAACTCCGCGGGTCCACAAGGCGTATGTTCTTCGAAGCAAAGACCTTGGAGCTGCTTTCGATAATCTCCGAGCAGTTGACGCAGCAGTTCGTCCCGGGAAAACGTCTTACGCTAACGACGCGCGATAGCGACAAGATTCGTGAGGTGTTTCGCTTGCTCGAAGACGATCCGTCGACGCTTCCAAACATGAGCGTGCTGGCCAGGCAGTTGGGACTGAACAGGGACAAGTTGATAAAAGGTTTTAAGCAGATACACGGGCAGACAATTACGGAGGCGTCCCTCGCGCTACGTATGCATCGTGCACGCGAGCTTTTGCATTCGGGAGAGTCGGTTACGCGCGTGGCAGATCTCGCAGGCTATGCCTATATCGGCAATTTCTCAGCTGCCTATCGGAAGTTCTTCGGCACGTCCCCAACTCATGAGCACCGAAAGCATACGCATCAATCTGCACGCGGCCCGATAGTTTAGGCTGCATTAGTCATGCGACACGCTTGCGGTGTTCACGCGTCGATGCCCATGCTGGGCGAATCAGCCGCACACAAACTCGACGGCCTTTAGGCGACAGTAGCTCCTGAGACCGTTCATGCCGCCTTCGACACCGAAGCCGGACGATCCCCAAGGCTCGGTCGAAAGCGCGAATCCAGTTTGTTCGCCGCCTCCAGGCCTGCTGCGAACTGCAAGTTTGCCGGCCCTTAGAGCACGAACAGCAGCGTGTGCACGAGTCATATCCTTCGTCCAGACGGTCGCAGCCAGGCCGTAGGACGTGTCATTTGCGATTCGAAGAGCCTCGTCGAAAGTCTTGAACGTGAGCACGGAAAGAACCGGTCCGAATATCTCTTCCTTTGCGATCTTCATGGTCGGAGTGACGTCACCAAAGACCATCGGTGCCATGAAACACCCATCGATCTTCCCTTCTGGAGAGAGGAGTCGTGCTCCTTCGTCGTGCGCGGCATCGATGTATGACCTTACGCGTGCCATTTGGCCTAAGGTGGCGATGGCGCCAAAGGTAGTGTCGGGATCGAGGGTGTCACCGGGAACCAGGTGCTCAGAGGCTCGGACGATCGCATCAACCAGCTCATCGTGGAACGATTCCTCAACGATCAATCTCGATCGCGCTACACACCACTGTCCCTGGTTCCAGAAGGCTTCGTGAATGATCTGAGCGACCATTGCCTCCAGGTCGGGCCGCATGTCGGCGCCGACTACCTGCGGCGATTTTCCTCCAAGTTCGAGCAGCAGTGCTTTCCCATTTGATTCTCCTGAATAACGCAGCAATTGCCGCCCTGTGCGCGTGGAGCCCGTAAAGCTCAACATGTCTACGTCCATGTGCCGACCTATCGCCTCGCCCACGGTGCGGCCAAGACCTGGCACAACGTTGAATACACCGGGTGGGAGTCCTGCCTCCACAGCGAGCTCGGCAAGCCTCAACGTGGACGTGGATGCGACTTCCGACGGCTTCAGTACGAGTGAATTTCCTGCTGCCAGGATTGGTGCTGCTTTGAGACTCGCCATGATCAATGGGAAATTCCACGGGGTGATAGCACCGACTACACCGCGTGGCTCATACAGGTGATATCCGAGCGTTGACGGATCAGATGGCACTACGTCGCCGTAGAGCTTGTCAACCGCTTCGGCGTAATACCGGAAGAAACCGGAAGAGAACGCCAGTTCGGCTTTTGCATTGGAGATCGTCTTTCCCATCTCTAGCACATCTAGCAGGGCAAGCTCGTCGCCATGTTGCTCGATTAGATCGGCGATGCGCAGCAGAACCTGCTTCTTCCGAAGCGGCGGGGCGCTGCGCCAGCGGCCATCTTCATATGCGTCCCTTGCGGACGTAACCGCTTCGTCAACGTCGAGCGATGAGCCGATTCCAATCTTGCATATCTCCTCTCCCGTTGCGGGGTTGATTGGAGAGAAAGTCGAGTCGGATCGTGAAAATACGAACCGACCGTTTATGAATGGCTTGTCGGGGATGCAAAGCGCCTGAGCCCTTGCGTGCCATTCTGCTTTGGTCACAATGGAATTCATTTGTTGGCTCCATCTTCGAGAATCAAGTCCGACGCTTTCTCAGCGATCATGATCGTGGGGGCGTTGGTGTTTGCGCTTGGCAGTATCGGCATGACGGATGCATCAACAACACGCAACCCGTGAATGCCATGAACGCGCAGACGGGAATCAACCACCGCTAAAGAATCGGCTCCCATCCGACACGTACCGGCCGGGTGATACATCAGGAATGCATCGCGCTTGATGAATAAACGCCACTCATCCTCGGTTTGGACCCCGGGGCCGGGTAGCCTCTCGTTGATCCGGTAGGGCGTGAAAGCGTCTGCATTGAACACGCGGCGAAGGACCCGGCAACCGTCTATCAGCAGGCGCATGTCGCGCTCTGAGCCGACCAGTTCGTGTCGGATGCGCGGTGGAGCGTAGGGATCTTTCGACGCGAGTGTGATGCTGCCACGGCTCTCGGGGCGACAAACGTTTACCGCAGCGCAGATGGCGGGCCGGTTGTACAAGGTCAGCCCGCCGTCGTTGAAGTCATAGACGATAGGTGCGTAGGATATCTGCACCTCTGGCCCGTCAGAGTCGGGATCAATTCGCACGAAAGCTGCTGCGTGGCCGATGGAAGCCGTACCGGGCCCCCGGCCACGCAGCACGAAGTTCAAGCCGTGCCAGATCGTCCGTAGTGGCGTCGCCTCCATATTGAGCGTACGGACATTCACATGCTGGCTCATCATGATCCCGGGATGTTCCTGAAGATTTTTTCCAACACCCGGCAGATCATGCATGACTTGAATGTCGTGCTCCCGCAACTCCGCGGCTGGACCGATGCCGGACAGCATCAACAGTTTGGGGCTTGCAATTGCACCGGCACTCACGATGACCTCTTTGCGGGCAAAGGCCGTTTTGGAGTACGCCTGGTGGGTGTATGTGACGCCGGTCGCCCTCGCTCCTTCAACGATGACGCGCTCGCAGTACGCATCCGTGACAATAGTAAGGTTCTTCCGACCGCGGACTGGGCGGATGTAGGCCTGAGAGGTGCTGTGCCGCCAGCCGTCCTTTTGGGTTGCTTGAATACGACCTATGCCTTCCTGTCTTTCCCCGTTCGGGTCCGGGTTGTAGGGCAATCCGATTTCAACGCCGGCCTTTACGAAGACATCGGTGAGAAGATGGGGTGCCCTGCTGTTGGACACGGAAAGCGGCCCGCTCCCTCCTCGAAATTTGTTTTCTCCGTTTTCATTCGTCTCTGCGCGGCGGAAGTAGGGCAACACCGACTCGTAGTCCCACCCGTTATTCCCAAGTTCCGCCCAGTGATCATAGTCCCGCCTGTTCCCTCGTACATACATCATGCCGTTGATCGAGCTGCCACCTCCCAAGACCTTACCGGCAGGCCACATATCGGCCCGGTTGTTTCGGGACGGATCCGGTTCAGCAATGTAGGTCCAGTTATATTTCCGGCTCATGATAGCTTTCATTTCGCCAGCCGGGACGCGGACAACCGGTGACGAGTCTGTGCCCCCAGCTTCGAGAAGCAGAACTGAATTTCGTGAATCAGCACTGAGTCTGTTTGCCAGGACGCAACCGGCAGAGCCTCCACCGACGATGATGTAATCCCAGTTATTCTCGGTCATGACGATGTCTACTTCCTGGTCAAAGAGATGTGATGCGAAAGCATCGGAATTGCCTTGCAATAATTCGGACCATGCCGATCTCGGACAATCGTTGCGACGAATACTTTCCCCTTTTGATCACAGGTGCCATTGGCAGTTTTCGGACTGCACGCGGTACCGGTGCTGCTCGACTCAGTTCGACAAGGGGCCTAAGGGCTACTCGGCTCGGGAGTAGTCTGAGCTGAAGCTGCTGACAATTAAGCAAGCCTTGAGAGCTTGAACCGTTAATTGGCGCAATCTTAGAGGCTGTTGGTGCTACGCCAAATGGGGTAGCGCCGTTAGTTGCCGGACTGTGCAGTGAGTTGCCGAATCATGACAAAGCGTTGATCTTTGTGGCCGTATTTCGGGATCTGAGCGAGGGTTGGACTGACGAAGGGAGGCGCTGCGTGTTGCAAGTCAGGGGCGCGGTTTGGAACGGGGAATTTTCGCCTTACCGCGTCACGTCGAGGCAAAGGCATCGGGTCAGCATCGCCAGGCCGGCCTGAGGAAATCGACCTCCGGGCTTTTGCACGCTATCTCCTTGTTTTTGAAGACCAGCACTACCGCTCATTTTAGGGGTATTATAGTTTGTCAGTAGTATCCCTAGCGAAGCCGTGCAATTTGCTTTGATTCCGCCGGCGTGACAATACCGCGGACGGACGGGAGCGCATCGAAACGGTGGCGACACGGCTCGAAAGCATTGAAAGTTTCCCCGAAAAGGTTAGTTATTATGGTGCAGGCGAAGGATGCAGGGCGCGCTCCCCAGGAAAGGCAGAGCGACCAGGCGTTCGATGTATTCTCAAGGGCAATCAAGCAATGTGAACTGGCGCCTGGCGATATCGTCTCTGAGCCACAGTTGGAGCAGGACTATGGCTTCGGGCGTGTCCCTATCCGGCTGGCTATGGACAGACTGATCCAACTGAAGCTCGTGAAACCGATACACCGGAAAGGTTTCGAGATCGCACCGATCACCCTGTCCGATGTCAAAAACAGCTTTCAGTTGCGTTTGATGGTCGAGCCCCCTGCGGTCAGGCTCGCCGTTGGGCGAGTGGATATCGCTGCCTTGCGGCGCGCTGCAGACGACGCGGGACGCGAGGTAAAGGCAGGTGACAAGGCTGCGGAGGCACTTATTATTGAGGCCAACCGGCGTCTTCACATGTTGATCATGAACGCGTGTGGCAACGAGAAGGTCGCTACGTTGGTTGGACAAATTCTGAGCGACATCGACCGAGTCTATTATTTTGGGCTGGTGCGGAACGCCGACGTGAAAATCATGCAAGACGATCACGGTCTTATGATCGATGCACTTGAGTCGGGTGATGGAGTGAAGGCCGAACGCCTTGCACGCAAGCACATTGAGAACGGTTATTCCATTGTTATGGATACGATTATCAATAGTTCGAACCTCAGTCGTACGACGGTCCAAGCTCTCGATGGTTTGTCTGCGCCAGCCGTCAAACGGGCTCGCGTCCCTGCGAAATCGGGCGTTTTGGATATCTAGCTCGCGAGTGGAGTTCCGCTGCAGCTCGACTTCTCCAACGTATCTGGCTAGTGTTTAGTGACTGAAGCTCACGCGTGAATGATGCTTTTCGCTTCGTATAGTATGGACTGCTATTCATTAGAATTTATTCGACTCTTCCTGGCGCGTGAGACAGGTGCGTCGATGTTTTTGTCCACTGCCAAGTTGTAGGACTACCTGCGCTTGCGAGAAGACAGCAAAAATCGCAACGACCCGTCTCGGCTCTGACCGCCTCCAGCCGATCGGCACAATAGAGTTCAACGCCATCAACAGCGATATCTGTGCCGACCGAATCTTTCCACTCGCCGCATGGTTCATCGACACCTATCGGGCGTCGATATATATCGACTATTTCTCGGGCGACTCTACCGCCGATACCACCGAGCCAGCTTCCCGCGAGCAATCCAGCACCACGTATTCACCGGCATGCTCCCGTTGCGATGGCGGTGATTTCGTTCGCACGGCGGCCCACGACAGGCTGATCCATACGTGAGGGTGTCGTAGGACTCTACGTGCTGTGCGCAGACGCCCCCCGCCTGTTGGGCTCTCTCCAGATCGGTGGTGACGGCTCACCCCTACAAAGTGAACAACTCCAAAAGGCACTTGACAAGGTGAAATTGGAGGCTAAAACTAAGTTGTAGTACCCCTACAGCTATTCGAAAGGGGCAATACAAGTGATTTGTAGGATATTTTTGCTTGAAATCATTTGAGAGTCGAGCGTGATTGATAGCGCAAGAGGGGACGAACCATGGGTAACCATGTCTCTAGTAACCGTTCACAACGCGAGGCAGGTACGTGTCTGCCCATATGTGAGCTGGCTGGAATTGAGTGGGACCAAGCGGGGGCGGGCCACGTATGCCGGCGAGAGATCACCCCGCACGGTGGAAGTGCTACCGCCGAATACTGTCGTTCGGAACAGATGGTCGTCATGCCGGTTATGACATATGCCGATCTGCTTCCCTACTTGATGCTACCGATGGCAGGCGGCTTCTGAGGGAACTACCTCGCAATGCATAAGGGACTCGTGGCCAACGTGCGCGCGAGCAGCGCATACCGTTCCAACGGCAAAACTGATCCTGATAGGACGCGTCATCAGGCGTTCGGACTGCCATCGGACTAATACTTGAGCAAATGGAGAAGGCAGATGTTGTCAAAATTCGAAACTGACGTTGAAGGACGCTGGCCCTACACATGGGATGAGCGCGAGAAGGTCCTTGAGCTCGAATTTCCGGTCTATGAATATCGAGCGAGACTGGAGAAGCTTCGCTCGCTCATGGACGCAGCCGGCATCGATATTGCCATCATCTACGGCGGCCCCAATAGCGACGCAAACGTACGATACCTGACAGGATGGTCGAGTGCATTTGGTGACAGCTTTGCGATCGTCTCCATGAAGAACGATCCGATCGTTATCACGAATAGCATCTTCCACGGCGAACCGATGCATTCGAATATCCAGACTTGCTGGGTACCGGATTTCAGGCCGCTAAAAGCATTTGGAACCGTTCTTAAACAAAGGAGCATCATCGACTACGTCGTCGATGGCCTGCAGGAGGCAAATCGCGCCGAAGGAAGAGTTGGTTATGTCGGTGGACGCCGTATTCCGGCGATGTTCGACAAAGCGCTACGCGAAAAACTTCCGAAAGCTGACCTGGTTGACGTATCGGATCTCCTGTTCTCACTACGCAGAATCAAGTCTCCGCTCGAGATCCAGATCATTCGCAAGCTTGCCGTGGCGACCTCAGCCGGCATGGAAGCGGCGCTTGATATCGCTAAGCCCGGGTTTACGGAGTGCGACCTCTCGGCTGCGGCTCAGAAAGAGATGGCGGCGTATGGATGCGAACTGAACCCGCTGGGTCCGAAATGCGTTGCTGGCGTCCGAAGTGCCATGAAGAATGTGTTTGCGCTTCCGGGCAAGGTTATCAAGGACGGGGATCTCGTTTCGATCGACCTTCATGGTCAAATGTGTGGCTATATCTCGGATCACAATCGCAGTACAGTCGCCGGGAAAGCGACGTCTGAACAGATCAGGCTTCTTGAGGCTTGCGCTGAGGCAGAAGAAGCTGGTATCCGGGCGACTGGTCCTGGTGTAATGCCCGGCGAAATCATCAAGGCGATGTCGGCTGTTGTGAGCAAATGGGGCTTCTCCGAATGGGACTGGTGTACTGGTCACGGCTTCGGACTTACTCTGGTTGAGGACCCATTGATCATACCCAACAATCCGAAGCCCCTCGAAGCGGGACAGACGTTCTTCATTGAACCTATGATTGTTCCCACGCACATGGGCTGCAGTTGCTTCGAGGATCCGATTCTTGTGACGGAAAACGGAGCCGAGCGTCTTACTACGTCGCGAGTGCGGACATGGTAGATTGCCTCATCATGGGGGGTACGATCGTCGATGGAACGGGTCGTCCGCCATACCGGGCTGACTTGGCGATAAACCGAGACCGCATCCAAATCCTGCGCGACGTGGTGATGCCACAGGCGAAGCGAATCGTTCACGCCGAAGGTCTTGCCGTTGCGCCAGGTTTTATAGACATACATTCCCATAACGATCTGGTCGCGGTCATGGGTGCAAGACTTAACGACAAAGTTTCTCAAGGGGTAACTACCGAGATCTTTGGCAATTGCGGTTTTTCGGCCTTTCCGGTTACAAGCCGGAATGCTCATTTGACGCCGGACCTCATGAGTCTTATCGCCCCCAGGAAGCTCGACCTGGAACAGGGCGTCGGATGGGCAGATTGGGCCTCATTCCAGGCAGCGGTGCTGGAGGCTGGGTGCCAAGCCAACGTCGTCGGGCAGGTGGGGCACATAATGCTACGCTCAGCGGTCATGGGAATGGCATTACGCTTGCCCACCGCCGAAGAGCTCACAGAGATGAAGGTACTGCTCGAGAATTGTCTACAGCAGGGGGCGTCTGGATTGTCATTCGGACTTATGTACCATCCTAGCAGTTACGCGGAAAAAGCTGAGATTCAATCCCTATGCCAAGTCGCAGCGGAACATGGCGCCGTAGTCTCAGTTCATCTCCGAGGCTACGATGTTTCGACGCTGATTTCGAGCATGGACGAATTGATTTCGGTTGCGGACGTTACGGGTGTGAGATTGCAACTATCGCACCTCTCGCCGACTGGGAGAGATGCCCAGGACCTCGCTGGTGCCATGCTTGATGCGATCGATCGGGCGGTTGCCCGTGGAGTTGATGTTGCATTAGATAGGTATCCATATGAACAAGGAATGTCTCGACTCGGTTTGATTTTTCCGAAATGGGTTGTCTCCGGCGGTTCTGAAGACATGCTTCGACGACTTTCAAGCGATGCTGAGATAGCTCGGATGACTCCGGAAATTGACAGTTTCGTCCGGCCTATCGGATATGACCAGATTATTATAAATAGAAACTGTGAGCATGAACTAATTGGCAAGTCGATTCTGGATATCTCCAGAATGATGGGTTTATCCCCAGCCGCAGCGGCCGCGAAACTCATGCACGATTCTGAGGGCCTCGCAGGCATTGTCCTGACGCTATCAACGATGGCAACACAAAGGCGGGTGATTAAGCACTGTCTTTGTATGGTTGGATCGGATGGAATGCCGTCGCTTGAGGGCACACATCCCCGTACGTTCGGGACTTTTCCGCGCGTTTTGGGGCCCTTCGTTCGAAGCGGAATCCTGTCCATTGAAGAGGCCATTGCCAAAATGACGAGTTTGCCAGCCCGACGATTCGGGCTGGAGGCGCGAGGGGAAATTCAAGATGACTTCGTAGCGGACCTAGTGATATTCGATCCGGCGATCATTGTCGACGAAAGCACCTTTGATGAGCCGTACCGCTTCGCATCGGGCATACAGGAGGTTTTTGTCGCAGGGAAATCCGTGCATCGAAAAGGGGAAAACTTGGATGTCTTACCAGGAACTGTTCTGACAGGGAGAGTAAGTCAGGCTGATGGGCATGAGATCCATTAACGCATCCTTTGTCACAGAATTCATGTCGTCCATTTTTCGAACGCGATATCGGAGATTCAATCAAGATGCTTAACCTGTCAAACGATGTCCTTGTCGGAAAATTCGGGCGCGCCGGCGAGCTGTGTGGTCCTGCCTTGGTAGTCGAGAAGGACACATTTTTCCGGAACCTGCACGCAATGGCCGAGCGATGTACCGCCGCCGGTGTCGCGCTAAGGCCGCACGCGAAGACCCATAAATCGGCTCGAGTGGCACGCGAACAAATCTCAGCTGGAGCAGTAGGAATATGTTGTGCGACAGCGAACGAAGCAATTACGCTCGGGCGTCTCGGAATTGACAACATTCTGCTGACAACACCCGTTACGGAGCAGCGGAAGATCTCTGCGTTGGTGGCGTTGGCAAGCGAAATCGCGTTAGGAGTCGTAGTCGATCACGTATCTCAACTGGAACTCTGGGAGCGAGCTCTCGATGGCTCCGGCACCAACCTGAACGTTTTAGTCGACGTTGATATCGGCATGAGGCGGACAGGTGCTCGTGGCGGTGATGTAGTCGCGCTAGCAAAGAGAATTCAGCAATCTCACGGGATGACATACGCTGGCATCCAGGCGTATTCGGGAATGGTTCAGCATATCGAAAAATTTGACGATCGAGAAACTGCGTATCGTGCTCAACTAGAGACTTTGCGAGAAATAATCGAGATTTTGCGGGTTGAAGAAGCCGCGCCGGAGGTTGTCTCGGGTGGTGGAACAGGAACTATGGACATGGATTTGTCGATGGGCTTGATGACTGAGGTGCAGTTCGGCTCTTACGTTTTCATGGACGTTGAGTACTCAAGCGTAAAACTGCTACCAAAGAGCGAGAACCCGTTTGGTCCGGCTCTTTTCGTCCGCTCCGCTGTCATCAGCGCCAATGCAAGCGAGCATTTGACCATAAACGCCGGATTCAAAAGCCTATCGACAGACGGGCCCCTGCCTCAAATTAGAGATGAGACGTCGACGCGATACGAATTCTTTGGTGACGAATATGGCCGTATTAGTGGATCTAAAATAAAAAATCTAAAGCTCGGCGACCATATTGATATTGTAGTTCCACACTGCGACCCTACGGTGTGCCTGCACGACTACTATCATCTGATCGATCATGACACGTTGGTCGATATTTGGACAATTGACGCGCGGGGACCGCTCTAGATCTATTGACTTGAGATAGCGGCAAGGTTTCGATAAATCTTATTGAGATGTTTATTTGTTAGGAGTGAAATATGACATGTCTAGATTTAGACATTGCCAGATCGTCTGGTAATGCGCATGCCGTGCTTGAGTTGTTGGCCTTCAGGCAGGCTTGGATCTCCGGCTCGCTTGGGTTTCTATTCGCATCGATGATAATCGCATTCTTTGCTGTGTCGGAGCTCAGTCCCGAACTAATGGCCGTCAGAATTTTCGGGCGATTCCCATTGGGATGGTTATTAGGGGTTGCGATGTTGGCGGCGGGGATGGTAATTACCGGAATTTTTAATCACTATTCTCGAACGGTATTGGACCCATTGCGAGAGGAAGCTATTGAATTGATAGCTCGCGGCCATCGTGGGGTGCAGAAATGAACGGTCACACGTGGTCGCTTGGCATATTCGCCGTGTTACTCGCCGCTACTTTCATACTCACCTATCTTGCTAGCAGACGCACACGCACCTCAGAGGACTTCTGGGTAGCGGGGAGATCAGTCGGTCCAGTGCGTAATGCGCTCGCGATTAGTGGCGACTTTCTTTCTGCATCTACGTTTCTTGGCGGAACGGGATTGATATGTATCTTTGGTTTCGATTGCGTAATTTTTTTGGTAATTCCGACGATTGCCTTTGTCCCGGTTCTTCTCTTCTATGCAGAACGCATGCGCAACCTTGGGCACTTTACGCTGACGGACATCTTGACCAGTCGCTTCGACTCGTCATCAATCCGGGTCGTTTTGGCGCTGTCGACGTTGGTGATTACAGGTCTGTATCTCCTCGCTCAGCTTATTGCTGCAGGGTCGCTCTTTCAACTCCTTGCTGGCGTTAGCTTTCCAGCGGCGGTCGCGCTCACGTGCGTGATCGTCGTCACCTATGTAGTTCTTGGGGGCATGCTGGCCGCGACCTGGGTTCAGGTGGTAAAGGCATCCTTGCTCCTTGCCGTGCTCGCCTCGCTCGTACTACTAGCGCTATTGCGCATCCCGGCAATGGGCGGCTTCGATATTTGGATAGGTCAGGTAACAGCCCCCTTGGGGCACCTCGATCCAGCGGTACCAGGAAATTTCTTCAAGAACGGCTGGAATTTCGCTTCAATTGGTATGGCTCTAATGTTCGGATTAATTGGTTTGCCGCACGTGATGATGAGGATATTCACCGTGCCTGATGCAATCGCTGCGAGAAAGTCGGCCTCCATGACGGTAATCGTGCTAGGACTTTCGGTTCTGGGGGTCATCATTGTTGGCTTGTCGGCACGCTCCTATCTTGGACCAGAACTCGCGTCGATTGCTAAAGGGGGGAATCTCAACGTTGTAACACCGATGGTTGCCAGCGTTCTGGGTGGAGGCAAGGAGACGATAGGCGGCCAACTGATGTTGGGGCTGGTTGCTGCGGTAGCCTTCGCGACGATTCTCGCTGTGATGTCGGGCCTCCTAGTTAATGCTTCGAGCGCCGTGGTTTGCGATCTTTGGCCTTCGCGCGGGCGAGTTGACAATGCTGCGGAGGGTTCCGTCGGCATCAAGAGGGGACGTTACGTGTCGTTCCTGATTGCGGCATTTATGGCTGTAGTAACTATTGCGATCTCAGCAGCCGGCAAGGCACCACCGATTCTCGCGTTGTCAACATTGGCAATCGGAGTTGCCGCCAGCGCTAATTTTCCCGCCCTGACCTTGGCACTCTTCTGGCGACGATTCACTCCGGCAGGCGCAGTGTCCGGAATTCTCGTCGGTCTGGTTGCGTCCGTTGTCGGGGTCGCGTTTGGCCCTTTGCTGTGGCATGGCTCAAATCCTTCGCCCATCTCCTTGATGGACCCGGCTATTTTTGCGGTGCCGTCAGGATTTGCGGCGGCGGTGGTCGGGACCTTGCTCTCGAAAAGGCAGGCAGACTTCGAACGCTTCGAGCAGTTGCGTCTTCGGTCGCTAATCGGCCCTGAAGCCGCGGCGCTGTCGACGGAGACCCGACCGAAAAGCAAGGAAGGTGGGCGGCCACTTGCTCGATTCGGCATCTGATCGGATGAAGGTCACGTGAATTGTAATTGTACTTGCCATTCGAATCTTTTTTGCTCTGACTAAAACTGGAATAATTATGGATCTTCAACTGCAGGAGAGCTATGGCGCGTTTTTCAATAACGAGCGGCAACTAATCTCTGGTCCGACCTTTCCGGCGATCAATGCGGCCACGGGTCAGAATCTTGCCGAGATTGCTCGTTGCGGGGAAACGGAGATTGATGCGGCCGTCCGTGCCGCTGAGGTGGCCTTCCCCGCATGGAAGGCTCTCGGATTTGAAGACAGGGCAAGAATGCTTCACCGGTTTGCGGATCTGATTGAGGCCGATGCGGAGCGACTTGCACAGATCGATGCACGGGATATCGGTCGCCGGCTCTTCGAGACGCGTATCGACCAGGTAATCGCTGCACGACACTTCCGGTACTTTGCCTCGGTTATCTTGGCTCACGAGGATTTTGGTCGCCCCATTCAAGGGGGGCATCTCATCGCAAAGCGTGAGCCACTAGGCGTGTGCGGGCAAATCATTCCGTGGAATGCCCCGGCGATCATGGTTGCGATGAAGCTGGCACCTGCCTTGGCGGCCGGAAATACGGTCGTGCTTAAACCGGACGAGAACGCATCGCTGTCAACATTGGAATTGGCTCGCCACATCGCGGCGGTATTCCCGCCCGGTGTCGTGAACATTGTGCCAGGTCTTGGCGCTGAAGCCGGTGCCGCACTAACTGCCCATCCGAAAGTCCGGAAGCTCGCCTTCACAGGTAGCACCGAGACGGGAAGGATTGTTGGCGGAGCGGCCGCTGAGAGGCTCATTCCGGCCACATTGGAACTGGGTGGCAAGAGCCCAAGTATCGTTTTCCCGGACATCGAAAGCATTGACGAGGTGGTCGACAATGTTACTTTTGGTTCGATATTCGCAAACGGGCAGGCGTGTTTCGCAGGTACCAGACTCTTCCTGCATTCAGACATATACGACAATTTTCTTGAAAAACTTGTTGCATCGTTTGGCCGTGCGAAGGTTGGTGATCCGCTGGCGGAGAGTACGGTTGTTAGCTGTCTTGTGACGCCGGAACAAGGGAGGCGTGTACTGAACTATCTGGATATTGGACGAGATGAAGGTGCGAGACTGATCCGTGGAGGAGGGCGGGTTAACGTGTCCGGCAACGAGTATGGGTACTTCATTGAGCCGACCATTCTTGAGGTGAAGAACGATATGCGCGTAGCCCAGGAGGAAATCTTCGGTCCCGTTCTTTCGGTTATCAAATGGAATAACTACGAATCGATGCTGGCGGAAGCAAATGACAGTCGCTACGGACTCGCTGCGGGCATTTATTCATCAGGGTTGCACAATGCGCTGAACGCGGCTGATCGGCTGAACGCCGGGTCAATCTGGATCAATCGGTTCTTCAATCTCGTGGAAGGATCACCGTACGGTGGATACAACGACAGCGGGCTGGGACGTGAGTTTTGCCGAGACACTCTTAATGCATACAGCCAACTCAAATCGATCACCGTCCAAACGTCTACTGATGCGGCTTGGTTCGTACCAAGAGGGTAGGACGGAGCCCGTCACGGTGGCGAAACTCGATGTCGCTTCTCAATTCTAAAAATTAATATGGTGCAGCATGATTAAAGAAAAAGACGACTCTTCCGACAAGCCAAATCGTCTGGCTGCGCTAGACAGGGCGCTGCTCATGGGGCGAATTGACAGGCGGATGTTCATTCGACTCTGTGTATCCGCCGGCATGTCAGCTGCAAGCGCCACAGTCATAGCTGCCGAATCGAGCGCAGCACTCTCAAATCAACTGGAACGGGCCCGTTCACTGGAGAGTCGCTATGACTACATTGTCTGCGGGGCTGGATCGAGTGGCTGCGTTGTCGCATCCAGGCTCGCTGCGGATCCGAGAGTAAAGGTGTTGCTCCTGGAGGCCGGTGGTAGCGACGAGGCTCCAGGGCTCGTTGATCCTGGAATCTGGTTCACCAATATTGGTAGTCCTACCGATTGGGATTATAGATCAGAGCCAACAGATGCTCTGAATCGGCGTTCGGTTGCTGTGCCTATGGGGCGTGCCCTGGGAGGTGGTAGTAGCATTAACGCGATGGTGTGGGCTCGTGGTCACCGGAACGACTTCGAGTTTTGGGCAAAGGAGGGAGGGGACCGCAACTGGGGATATGATCATGTTCTGTCGATCTATAAGAGAATCGAGAACTGGCAAGGTACGCCAGACCCGGCGCGGAGAGGCACGGGAGGGCCTGTCTGGGTCCAGCAATTGAAGGATCCTAGTCCTGTCGCCACGATGGCCCAGAAGGCGGCGGCTCGCATTGGCATTCCTGCATTTGAGGACATGAACGGCGAGATGATGGAAGGCGAGGGTGGAAGTGCAATGCCTAACGTGATCATCAAGGAGGGGCGTCGTAACAGCATGTTCAGTGCGTACCTGAGGCCAATGCTGAAGCGACCAAATTTGACGGTTTTGAGTGAGGCATTTGTAAGTAAGGTCTTTCTTCAGGGTGATCATGCCGACGGTGTTGAATTTAAATGGCGTGGTCAATTGCATAGAATTCAAGCCGGAAAGGTAGTGCTTTCGATGGGGGCAATCAATACGCCAAAGGTCCTGATGTTATCTGGTATTGGCGATCAGAACGCCCTGAAGAAATTTGAAATCCGTTCGCGTCACCATTTGCCGGGTGTCGGGGAAAACTATCAGGATCATCCGATCGTGGAGGGTTGCATTTGGGAATATAAGACGCCGCTCGCGCCACGTAACAACGCAGCCGAGTGGACATTCTTCTGGAAGAGCCGGCAGGAACTGGCTGAGCCGGATCTTCAGCCGTTTCTCCTTGAGATTCCTGTTGCGGGTGAAAGAATGCATAAACTCTACGGGATGCCGGAGAATGGCTTTGTGATTGCTCCAGGACTCGTCAGACCGAAGAGCCGAGGCACAGTGCAACTCCGTTCGTCGGATCCAAAAGCATCGCCTCTGGTTCAACCGAGCTTTTTGCAGCATCCGGACGACATTGAGGCGCTGACGCGCGGCGTGGAGCTATGCCGTGAAATTGGAAACTCGGTGGAGATGCGAGATATCGTTAAACGAGAGGTATCTCCGGGAGCAGTCAGCAAAGCTGAAGTTGCCACGCTTCTTCGTAATGCGGCAGAATCTTACGGTCATTCGACGGGTACTTGCCGAATGGGAACAGACAAAATGTCAGTGGTCGATTCCAACCTTGGGGTACATGGATTGAAGAACCTATACGTTGCTGACGGGTCGATCATGCCGCGTGTCACGACGGGAAATACGATGGCGCCTTGCGTGATTATTGGTGAACGTATGGCCGAGATTTTAACGAGTTGACGGTCCGTCTGTCCGTGCAATCCGCCGCTTCCCACAGTGTTTGGCGCGAGGACCTCATGCTCGTCTCTCCGTTCGCTGGCCCCGGATTACACGACCCGCAGGCTTGTCCCGACACACGGTGCACGCGGCTGCAGCAAGCTGATGGCGGCCGGGCCGAAGCATCTGACGCGCGCCAGTCCCAATGTAATCGACAACTGGGTTGCGCAGCTTAGAGACTTGCTTGGGGCGGTCGGTGAGTGACCGTATAGGCTAGTACGCGCGCTAACGCCTAGATAGTCATCGCGTTACTGGTTCAGAATTGCCCCACCAGGTATCGTCACTGAGTCGTTCCGCCAACGCCCTTGCGGCGGCGTCGAGTAACGCTTGACCTTTTTCTGGGCTCGCAAGAGACGGGCTACCTACCACGCCAGAAGGTGATATCTCGATCATGGTACGGGTCCGGTGTGCTCCCCTTACCTCGCCAAATCCGCCAACGGGAGCATGGACCGTTAGCGCCGCTTCAACGTCTACGAACTCTGGGTGCAACGCCATGATCATTGATGTTTCCGCCTCGCAGGCATGCAGAAGATTTCGCTGTCCCTCAAGAATATTGCCGAACTCCGAGGCTGATACGTTCCAATACGTTGCGGTCATCAGAGGTACGCCCAGCTCTTTCGTTAGCTGGTCGACGATGATCGACAAGGCAGCGATGTTCCCGCCGTGCCCGTTGAGCAGCAAGATGCGCCGAAAACCCTGCGCCTGAAGAGATTTAGCGAGGCATCGCAATACGCTCCGGAAACTGTCGAAATCGAGGGTGAGCGTGCCTGGGAACACCATGTGATGTTCGGCCATGGAAACCCACAACACTGGTGTCACCAGGACGCGAGCATTGCCGGTAGTGATGCGCGCGGCGCGTGCAGCAACTTCAGCAACTAGCCGTGAGTCGACCATGACGGGTAGATGTGGACCGTGCTGTTCCGTCGAACCAATCGGTAGTATCGCGATGTCGCTTGCCGTCCTCCCTTCCAGAAACTCCGGCGCGCGCAGCGTATCCCAGTGGTGGCGATCAATGCTCATATCTCTCATCCTCTTATCCTGAACCAATACTTAAAATCGATGGGTCATACCAACGCGCACGGCCAACTGTGACGCGCTGGAGGAAGGCGTCTGAAACAGCAGGGCCGCGTGCTGCCCCTCGCTTCCCACACGTTGGTACGCCGTCGACAGATAAACGTCCGTGCGTTTGCTGAGAACGTAATCCACCGCGGCTGATCCGACATTCCATCGTCCGTTGAGTCCAACTGAGCGTGCATAGTTGGCCGAGACGATAAGTGCGGGAGATACATAGTAGAAGAGGGAGAAATTGCCGGTCTGCAGCATCTCCGTCACCGATAGCGCCCGCAGATAAGTCCGGCTATAGGCGGCCGAGGCGAGCCACGGTCCAGTCTTGTACGAAACACTGGCCGCATATGTCGAAAGATTGTCGAGATTGATGCCCGTTGCCAGCGTTGGCGCGAGCTCTTCGCCGAAGGCGCTTGTCAGGCCAATAGAAGCGGGATTGATATTGATACCGTTCAGATCCGTCATCGCGGCGACCACGGTCAGCGGCCCACGCAGATAGTCGATCAGGAAGCTTAGCCCGCGGCCGGTGTTGGACGCAGGCGCGGTCGATGAACCGAAGCTATATAGTGCCCCCAAATGAATTCCTGCCCATCTGGGGCTTTCGTAGGACACGGTATTGCTGAGAAATTCACCCGCAATACGATCGTAGTCCCCTGGATGATAGGCGTAGATCGGCCCAACGATGACCGGCAATAAGCGGATCATGAAGTCAGGTTGGCGCCCGAATGAGACTGTGCCGTAGTCGGCGTTTTCCAATCCGACTGTCGCGAAGCGGTTGAATTCCTGCCCACTTGCGGCGAACGCACCATTGGCTACGTCAATGCCGCTTTCGAGACGAAAGACGGCGCTCGTGCCGCTGCCGAGGTCCTCCTTTCCTGTGATTCCCCAGCGGCTTGGATTGGCCACCCCGCTGCTTTCCCGCCATGCGGAACTGCCCGCGACATTGCTGAAGTACGTCATGCCCATATCGAGGACGCCGTATAGCGTCACAGTCGACTGCGCAATCGCCGGGGCGGATCCGGCAAGAAGGGAGGCGAACAACATAGTTCCAAGCGGCGCTTTTTTAGATGACATGGACACGTTCTCACAGGATGAAATAACCGCTCGTGTTGGGGACTACCGGCACGGTGTCGTTTGACGAGCGAATCCTACGCATCGGTTAGGACTTACAAAAATGATGTCGAAGTTAGGTGCCGATTGCCGAATCATCTTGCCGAAACTTGCTGTTGATAGACTAGGAAATCTTCCGGCGTTGGTCAGGAACCTGGAGTTTTCGAGTGTTGTCCGGGAAATTCTGGTGCGTTACCGTGACTCGTCTGCTCACTCCATTGAGTGCCGCGCCCCGCCCCCAGACGGCGTCCACCTTCCGTCGGAGTATCTCCCATGAGCGTGTCCGAATTCCGTGCCAGTTCGCTGATCGAATCCACCGAAATCCTCTGCCGGGAATGGTCCCGCCATAAGATTTCGACTGTGGGTCGTGCGCAGATGGATTTGCGGTTTAGCCAACTCAAAATCAGCAAGAATCTAACCGTCAACCGGCTGTCGTATGGCGCAAACGTGAGCATTGCGCCTTGGGATCGGGACGAGGTTCTGCTAGTCCAGATGCCAGTCAGGGGCCGTGCAAGTGCGGTATATGCGAGTGGGGAGGTATCTATTGATGCAGCGCACTACGGCGTTATTGATGTACGCCGGGTCGAGCGTTTTACGTGTGACGCGGACTTCGACGCACTGATTTTGCGCGTTCGCGTCGAGAGTATTCGCGAGTATCTGGAGGAGGTGCTCGGCATGCCTCTGGGGCATGAGTTGCGCTTTGCGGACAACATGGCCTTGGACTCAAGTGCGTGGCATAGCTGGGCGCCATTTGCTGGCATGCTGGGCGGTTTGATCAGTGAATCGTCCGCCGAATTTTCACCGAAGTTACTTGCGTCGATCGAGAACACCGTTGTGTCGGCACTCGTCTTTGGTCAGCGCCACAATTTCTGGGACGAAATCAGGCGGCCGTGTGCGCTCCCAGCTCCACGGCATGTCAAGCGGGCAGAAGCGTACGTGCTCGAACATGCTGGCGAAACGCTGTCGACGAAGTTGCTGGCAGCTCACGCTAACGTGAGCGTACGTGCGCTTTTCAACGGATTCCGGACATTCCGCAACATGACCCCAGCTGAGTTTGTTCGTGGCGTTCGCCTCGACCGTGCCCGAGACGACTTGCTGGTTGGGACCCATACGGTCTCAGTGATCTCGAAGAAATGGGGTTTCGCGCATCTTGGCAATTTCGCCTTACATTATCGTAAGCGGTTCGGGGAATCGCCTGTCGAGACATTGCGATTCGTTGGTCATCGCTGCTCCCTATGAGCGGATTTCGGCAACTTCATGTGCATTTCGGCAGTATTCAGATTCGCGAGTAACGCATGCCCTTTCGGCACCTCTATGATTGACTCATTCGATCAAAGAGGTACCGATGGTTTACCACTTCCCGCCGACAATTTCGCACGCAAAAATTCCCCCGTTGTCGTCCGCGTGCCGCGTCGATGACTGGGTTTTCGTCTCCGGTACGCCCGGTTACGACGATGATATGGAGCTCGATCCGTCGTTCACCGTTCAGTTTGAGACCGCCCTGCAAAGTCTCACTGCAATCCTCGCAAGAACCGGGAGCTGCCTAGAGCATGTCGTCAAGGTGGGAATTTATCTTACCCGGGCAGAGGACATTCCCGAGATGAACCGTCTTTACGGCCTCGCATTCGGTCCAGCTCCCTATCCGGCACGAACAACGGTGATCGTGGCAGCCTTGCCAGATCCGGCGATGCTCGTTGAGCTCGAATGCGTGGCCGTAATTCGCAGCAGCTAGTCACACCAGGCTGCAGGCACGGCAATCTACGAATGGGCGAGTATGTCCCTGCTGGACCTGCTACCCACACATTGTTCCACTCCTCCTATCTGCTCGGGCCGTCGCGCAACAATGACGGCGCACTGAGAGGCGTGCATCTAACGAGAGCCAGCAATGAGCACCATCGATGGTGTTTTCCCATACCACAGGACCCGCCGCGTCATATTCGCGACAACTATTGGTAACGCACTAGAATTCTTCGACTTCACGGTCTACAGCTTTGTGGGCGTATTGATTAGCCGGCTGTTTTTCCCATCCGCTTCGGCAACGGGACAATTGCTGCTGGTTACGGCTACGTTCGGCGTTGGCTTTTTAATGCGGCCAATCGGCGGGCTGGTTATCGGTATCTACTCGGACCGCTCAGGACGGAAGGCGGGTCTGATGTTAACTATTGCGTTGATGGCGGTCGGATCCCTTCTTCTCGGTATCGCGCCGACCTATCAACAGGCCGGCATAGTGTCGCCGATCCTGATTGTTATTGCGCGACTGTTGCAAGGTTTTTCATCGGGTGGTGAAGTGGGTGCGTCTACGACGCTGATGCTTGAGAGTGCCCCCTCGTCGCGGCGTGGTTACTACTCAAGTTGGCAGTTCGCCAGCGCGTGTCTCGGCGTAATGCTCGGAGCGTTGGTGACAGTCGCATTGACGACGGTCATGTCGTCGAACAGCTTCGAGCGCTGGGGATGGCGCGTACCGTTCCTTCTCGGTGCACTGATTGCCCCTGTGGGTTGGTATATTCGCCGATCGACCGAGGAAACGTTACGCCCGGCCGCTTCAAATGTGAGAATGACAGATGGCGATCGAGCGCCGGGCCGCCTGCAGGGCAACGGAAAATGGTGGAGAGCGATCCGCGGTATCCTGCTTGTCGGTGGAGGAATCACCACGTCATACACCGTGACTTTCTTCATCCCAACCTATGCAATCAAGCAGCTCGGCATGCCTTCCAGTGTGGCGCTGACGGCCGCCGTCGTATGCGGATTCACTGGATTCATTACCGCGCCGGTCGTGGGCATTCTCTCGGACATCTATGGGCGAAAGCCGCTAGTCGTGGCGGCGCGGATATTCACGATTACGGCTATTTTCCCGTGCCTACAGTGGCTTAACGCGGCGCCCGGAAGTTTGCGTCTGTTTGCTGTGCTTGTATTACTGGGCATGTTGTTGGCATTACAGATGACACCTATCATTACGATGGTAGCGGAAATGTTTCCACGCACGAACCGCGTTACCAGCATGTCGGTGGTGTATGGGATCGGTGTTTCCGTGTTCGGCGGTTTCGCACAATTCGTCAATACTTGGCTCGTCGCCGTTACCGGAAACCGCATGGCACCGGCTTGGTATTTAAGCGCTATTCTTGTCGCTTCGTCGTTGGGCCTCATCGGCATGCGCGATCGCACGCGCAATTCGATCTGAGATGTCAATGCGCTCTATTTTCAAGACGTCCCCTTTCACGGAGACCAGGAATGGATAGTCCCGTTGTGAGTTTTAGTGTCGGAATGTTCGTTTTTCAAGGCATGACCAATCTCGATTTCGCTGCTCCGTTTGAGGTCTTCGCCCGAATGCCGGGGACGGAGGTGCATGTGATTGGCGTTGAGGATGGAGTTGTGACCTGCGATACCGGTGCGCGGCTGCTACCGACGACTACGATAGACCGATGCCCGAGGCTTGACATGATCTTCGTCGGTGGAGGACCGGGTATCAACCCGTTGATGGAGAATCCGCCTGTTCTTGCATTCCTGGCGCAGGCCGGTGCACAGGTAAGCTGGGTGACTTCTGTGTGCACGGGGGCGCTATTGCTCGGGGCCGCAGGTTTGCTGAGAGGCTACAAAGCGGCGACGCACTGGACGGCGATGGACGTACTTCCCGCTTTCGACGTTACGCCCGTGTATGAGCGAGTGGTGATTGATCGCAACAGAATCACTGCGGGCGGCGTCACGGCGGGGTTGGATTTCGGCCTTGTGATTGCTGGGCTGTTGCATGGCGAAGAGGTCGCGCACGCAATCCAACTCGGGATGGAGTACGATCCGCTTCCGCCATTCGCGGGTGGCTCTCCGCGATCCGCGCCGGCTGCCCTTGTCACCGAAGTTCGGCGACGGACACAACAGATGACAGACGAGCGGATGGCGATTGCAGAGCGCGTTTCGGCGCGTTGGCGCGATCAATGACGGTCGGATTTTGACTTAGCCGCAAGGATGCTCAGGTTGTCTATTGTTTCACTGAATGTGTTCAGCGGTAGCCTCAGCTGAATCATCAGGCGATACGTGGCGACGCATCGCCTGTGGCGTTACTCCGAAGCTTCGAACGAAAGCGCGACGCATCCGATCGATATTGCCGAAACCGCTATCACGAGCCACTTGCTCAAGAGACCGCGCCCCAGCCTCAATTGAGGTCTGGGCGTTTTCGAGTCGAAGCCGCTCAATAGCTTTTGCCGGCGCGATACCGACGGTTGCGGTGAAGGCCCGCGTAAACTGTCTTACGCTCAATGCGGCACGCTCTGCTAGATGCTCGACATCGAGAGGTTCATTGAGATGTGAACGAGCCCAGATCAATATCTCGTTGAACCTGTTGTCACCCCCTACCAATTCCAACAACGCCGAATGCTGTGACTGACCACCGGGGCGATTAACGGAAACGACCAAAATCTGAGCGACGCGTCGCGCGGTCTCGAAGCCATAATCATCCTGAATCATGGCAAGCGCAAGATCTATCCCAGAGGATATTCCCGCAGAAGTCCAGATGTTTCCATCTCGCACAAAGAGACTTTCGGCATCCACGTTGATAGAGGGAAATCGCCTGGCAAGTTCCGCGGCCTCCCGCCAATGCGTTGCGGCGGTCTTGCCATCAAGAAGTCCGGCTTCTGCCAAAAGAAAGGCTCCGGAACAGACGCTCGCCAGTTTGCACCCGCTCTCCGCGACGCTTCGAATGAAGGGGAGAAGATGCGCGTAGTTCTTCGGATTCTGGACGCCCAAGCCTCCGGGAATCAGGAGGATATCGCAGCCTTGGGTCCGACGGAAATCCGTCGCACCAACGGTAGCTCCGCTGCTGCTAGTCACGTTGCCAGTGGTCGAACCCAGAACCTCAATCGAATAGCCTGGGACGCCGCATTGGCTTGCGGTCTCGAATGCCGTGATTGGTCCGGCCATGTCGAGAAGGACGAAACCTTCGAAAAGGAGGCAACTTATGCGGATCATTGAGCGTCCTAAAATGACGAGTTTTCGTCCTTTGTGCCATTGTAGTGAGAGACTACAATCGTGTCCAGCATCACACCAAATCTTCACATTGAGTAGCAACACATCATATTCGAAACCAACTTGAGGAGGTCATTATGTTAGATATACTAAGCAATGAAGATGGTCAGAAAAAACTATCGGTAGCAATGGTACTGTTCCACAGGGTGACCCTTCTGGATTTAATCGGGCCCGCGACGGCTTTGGGATTTCACGCTGACGTTCATTTGGTGGCGAAAACGATGGATCCTGTTTCCAGCGATCAGGGTGTTAAGATTTTGCCGACATGCACATTCGACGAATGTCCAAAGGACCTGGACGTCCTGTTTGTTCCCGGCGGTGTCGGAGTCCTCGACGCAATGGTGGACTTGGAACTTTTGCACTTTGTGCGTGATAGAGGCGAGCGAGCAGGATACGTGACATCCGTCTGCACGGGGTCTCTAATACAAGGCGCTGCAGGGCTTCTCAAAGGCTACGAAGCAACGACACATTGGGGCTGGCACGAAGTGCTGTCGTCTCTCGGTGCGATACCTGTGAAGAAGCGCGTTGTGCATGACCGAAATCGAGTGTCGGGTGGCGGAGTAACTGCGGGATTGGACTTTGGTCTTGGCCTGCTTGCAATTTTGCGTGGAGAGGAAGCTGCCAGGACGGTACAGCTCATGATGGAATATGACCCTGAGCCTCCGTTCGACGTTGGAACTCCTGATAAAGCGGGGCGTGCAACGGTTGAAAACGCACAGCGCGTGCTCAACGCTACTGCAGAGTGCAAGATTATGATTGACCGCCAGAGGGAATTGGGGTTTCCCTTGGAGAGGAATTTCCGGTCGTCTGCATCCGCCTAGCTTTCGGAAGATTCAATCAGAAAACTGGGTTCGGGCTGACGTTCGAATATCGCCCAAAGAGCAATGTGGCGCACATCTAAATGGTGCATGCGCTGCATGTTTGCCGTGGCGATGAGCTATCGTCATCTAGCGAAATTCGAAGTAATGCTTGCAAGTTAAACGAGGGAGTACTTATGTCCGGAATTGTCCATATACATCATAAAAATAGAAGTGCCTTATATGATGAATATAATATATCGCCCGCAACACTAAATGGAAATATTCTGCTGATGTCTGGTCTGGTTGGATTTCGCCGAGATGGATCTGTTGCTGACTCCCTCGAAGAGCAGATAGAACTGATTTTTGAACAAGCGAAGGATATTCTCGAAGAAGCTGGTGGTGACTTTTCGAATATTGCGTCCTTCGATACATATCACACCGGCGAAGTAGCGATCTTCGCCCAGATGGAGGCGTTCATGTCTGTTAGAGATCGGTATGTTCAGCGACCCGGCCCGGCGTGGACTTCGCTTGGAGTCAACGGCCTCGCGATCCCGGGAGCGGCCATTGAAGTGAAGATTACCGCTTACATATAAGCCTTTTCAGCGAATTTCGAATGCTTATGTTAACCCAACTTGAGAAGCAATCGAGCCCCGCCAAATACGGTAAGTTTAGAACTAATTTTTGAGTAAGGCTTCGAGGGTGAAGCGTGTTTGAGAAATATGATTGTTATTCAAAGACATGGTTTTTATTCTGGAGTGCTCGTGATTTTGTATGGTTGGACAGCATCGATATTACATCATCACATTGATAGAATAAAAAATCGCGAATTACAGGTTGCGCATAGTGCGGAGTTATGGAGACGACAATGTCTTGTATAGCGAACCAAGAAGTCTGGTCCGGGAAAATTTTTATCGGCAATTGGACAGAAGGGAGTGGTGGCAGCGCCGCCGTCATTGAACCGGCTACTGGCGCTGAAATCGGTGTAACGGGGATAGCGACGGTCGGAGACGTTAATGATGCGGCGGAACGCGCCGCTTCTGCTCAGCGTATCTGGAGTGCAATGTCGTTCGACAAACGCGCTGCAGTGCTTTATGAGGCCGCTAGTTTGCTTAAAGCGCGCACTGAGTTGTTCAATTTCTGGAATATCAGGGAATGTGGATCAATCAGCGCAAAAGCTCAATGGGAGATCGATGCGGCGTACGAACAGATCTTGGCGGCGGCCGCGTTACCAATGCAGGCTACAGGAATGCTGTTTCCATCGGTCATGCCGGGACGGACAAATACGTGGCGGCGGATTCCGATCGGTGTTGTGGGTGTCATCGCTCCGTGGAACTTTCCTTTGCTACTGGCGATTCGTTCGATCGCTCCGGCATTGGCATTGGGCAATGCGGTACTACTAAAGCCCGCTCCTCAAAGTACTGTTACCGGGGGCGCCTTGTTGGCCAGCTTATTCGCAGATGCGGGCCTGCCGGAAGGGGTTTTTCAAGTACTCCCCGGTGATGCATCAGTGGGCGACGCGGTTGTGAGGCACCCAGCCATAAATATGATCTCGTTCACGGGATCGACTAATGTAGGTCGCCAGATCGGGGAGATCTGCGGTCGCTTGTTAAAAAAATGCTCGCTCGAACTCGGTGGCAATAACCCGATGATTGTGCTGGCCGACTCAGACGTTGACGGCGCCGTATCTTGCGCTGCCTGGGGCGCATTTTTGCATCAAGGACAGATCTGTATGCAGACCGGACGGCATATCGTACATCGAAGCGTTGCGCACGAGTACGCTACCAAGCTCGCTGAGCGTGCCCGCCGTCTGGTGGTTGGCAACCCTGGTACGACTGATGTTCATATCGGCCCGCTTATAGATACACGGCAGGCAGAACGCGTTCATCGAATTGTTATCGAGTCGATCGACGCCGGCGCAGATCTTGTGGTGGGTGGTTCGCGCCGCGGCAACTTTTTCGAACCCACGGTGCTGATGAACGTGACACCTCAGATGTCAGCATTTCAGCAAGAAATATTTGGTCCGGTTGCCCCGATAACAGTATTCGATTCCGTTGATGAAGCGATTGAGATCGTCCACGCGAGCGAATACGGGCTTGCTGCTGCCGTGCACTCCCGTTCGATCCCAGCAGCGTTGGCCATTGCCGATCGTCTGCGTAGCGGAATGATTCACATCAATGATCAAACCGTAAACAACGAATTCCATGTTCCGTTTGGCGGAATGGGTGCCTCGGGGAACGGCGGGCGTTTTGGCGGGCCAGCCAATGTTGAGGAGTTTACGCAAACACAGTGGATTAGTGCGATTGATAAACCAGTTCAATACCCTTTCTGATCATAGACGCTTTGTAGCAGAGGAATTGAACCATCAGTCAGTTGATCGCGGTGGGGTCGGTTTTCAGTTGATGCTTGAAAGAATTTAAGGTCGTGGAACAACGGGCGTTCACGCGTTTAGTTTTTAAAAAATCAGGAGACACAAGGCTATGAACGACGAAGGATATGGAGGCAACGAAGCGGCCGCGGGGAGGGGTCCATTCGATGTCCTGGTTGTAGGAGCAGGTTTTTCCGGTATGTATGCCCTATACGAACTGCGGCGGCGCGGATTCACCGTGGCCGTTGTCGAGGCCGGCTCTGACGTCGGTGGAACCTGGTATTGGAATCGGTATCCCGGCGCGCGTTGCGACGTGGAGAGCATGCAATATTCATACTCTTTTTCTCCAGAATTAGAACAAGATTGGAAATGGAATGAACGTTACGCAACGCAATCTGAAATTCTTCGATATGCGAATCATGTAGCACATCGTTTTGATTTGAAACGTAACATTCATTTCAACGTCCGTGTGCGTTCTGCATCGTTTGACGATGAGTGTAATCTCTGGACGGTCACAACAGACACGGGCGAGCAGATCTTGAGTCGCTATTGCATCATGGCGACGGGTTGTCTTTCATTACCTCGTGAACCGAATATACGCGGGCTGTCCTTGTTCGAAGGCGCACAGTATCACACCGCTCGATGGCCGCGGGATGGCGTTGATTTCACCGGGATGCGCGTCGGCGTCATCGGCACGGGGTCCACGGGCATTCAGGCGATTCCGCAAATCGCCAGGCAGGCGAAGCATCTTTACGTGTTCCAAAGAACGGCGAACTACAGCGTCCCTGCCAAGAACCGTCCACTGGATGAAAACGAGGTCACTGAGTTCAAGAGCCGCTATCGTGAGCATCGTCAGCGCATGCGCACGTCTGGTTCCGGAACGCTCTGGACTCAGGAGAATAAGTCCGCGCTTGATATTTTGGATTGGGAGCGCGAAGAAATATTCGAAGCAAACTGGAACCGAGGCGGTCCTGGTTTGGTGCAGGTGTTCCCGGACCTTGGACGCGATCTTAAGGCAAACGAAACACTCGCGAAGTTCGTGCGAGCAAAAATCTGTCAAGCCGTGAGCGATCCGGTAACTGCAGACGCTCTTGCGCCAAAGGATCATCCAGTTGGCACGAAGCGAATTTGCGTTGATATCGAGTATTTCGAGACTTATAACCGGAAAAACGTCACGCTGATTGACCTGAAGAGCGAGCCGGTGGAGCAGATTACCCCAGACGGCATTGAGACAAGTGCAGCCAGCTACAAGCTCGATTGCTTGGTATTTGCAACGGGTTTCGATGCGATAACTGGCGCGCTTCAGGCAATCGATATCCGCGGACGTGGAGGAAATTCTCTCAGGGAAAAGTGGGTGGGCGGTCCTCGAACCTACCTTGGCCTTGCAACGGCTGGTTTTCCCAATCTTTTTATGGTGACTGGACCGGGAAGTCCGTCAGTGCTAAGTAATATGTTTGTCTCAATTGAGCAGCACGTCGAATGGATCGCTGACTGCCTTACCTATCTCCGCAAGAATGAAATGGATTTTATAGATGCCAACTCAGATTTTGAAGACAGATGGGTTTCGCATGTCAATGACCTAGCGGAGCAGACTCTATTTTCCCACGCGAAGTCGTGGTACTTGGGTGCCAATGTTCCAGGCAAGCCACGTGTGTTTATGCCGTACGTCGGCGGCGTTGGCGCATACCGTGAGAAATGCGAGCAAGTGGCGCGAGACAACTATGAGGGGTTCACAACAACCGTGGCTGTGAAGCGGCGGTAGGGGATCGTCACTGCGGTATGGCACGCTGTTTGGGACGCGGGCTTCGGAACTGCTGTTTGTCCGCCCCATCTATCTGGCCGAGACGAGGCGATTTCGGCGTGGAACGCGCGCATTCCTTCGGTGAAATGAACCGCGAGCGATCCAGCCGCATTTCTGTATTCGCCTTTGGAAAGCCTAACGTATCTAAGTGACCAAAATCAGGGTCAAGAAAATGAGGGAGGCCCATAGATTTGGTGTGACGACGCCGTGCTCGGTCTCGCTGTCGGTTGCAAGGCCGCCTGCAATTTCGTTTCCTTTGTCGCCTGGATTTTAGTTTGCGCTCTTGCCGCACCACATCCATCTTGGGCTCTGCACTTTTTCGAAGACTTCGGGAAGTCATGTAGAGATCGAAGTATTCGATGAGACTTGATCTCACATGGTTCGTTCTCACGAATTGGATCCACAAGGCGAGAGAATGAGCGAGAGGTATCTACATAACCTGTCTCCGGTTCGTGGTTTTTGAGGGTGCGCCGCCGTTCAACAGGTCTCTCTAGATACAAGCCTGATTCTCAACGTTCGTTTTGTATCGATGTGATAGTAGAGGGAGGGTAGTTCGGATAACAATATTATTTTTGAGCTTAATCGATATCATTGGCCGTATTGCAACATGCGATCCCAAGGAAATATACGCCGCGGCTGCATCGAGCAGAGTGATGCACGACTTCGCTGCTTGGGCACTATACCCATATACGCAACACGTGAATTCGATGAGGCCACGGCTGCGGCAATTTCAGCTGGGCCGGCGTGGTAGGGGGCATGCCGGCGACATTTTCTACGCGCCTCACTCTATCGAAAACAGCTCACTGCGCGCTTCGCCAACCGGCATTACTTGACTGAGCTCACCCAGTATCCGTCTGCGTTCTGACAATTGCGTTATGTCGGCTAATGTGTCGCGAGGACTTTAACGTGAGAGCGCCGTGCACGGCATCCACTGGATTGTGTGCGTGAGATCGTATCAACAGGTAGTCAGTTTCAGGTAAGCAGAACGATTGAGACTGATGGAGTCGCTCCGATAGAAGCAGCATTTCAACCGGACAAAGAAGGAGACGGCGGATTCAACCGGTCGTTGCAACACCTCTGTTCCAATACGGAATCTGAGAGTGGAGCAATATGGAACGCCAGAGAAAGCATTGGCTGAGTGCTGAGCAGAAGAACGATATCTGGAGGATGTGGCGCGAGGGCGAGTCGTTGAGCGCAATTGCGCGCATGCTCGAGCGGCAGCCGAGCGGGGTCTATCGGGTTGTACACAAGACTGGGGGAATCTCGCCGGTCGTTCGTAAGCGATCTACCCGGTCACTGACGCTCGCTGAACGCGAGGAGATATCGCGCGCGCTGGTCGAAGGCAGAACGATGGGCGAGATTGCACTGCAACTGGGGCGCTCGAAATCGACCATCAGCCGGGAGATCGCGCGCGATGGCGGTAGTCACAGGTATCGGGCACACGAGGCCGATGCGCACGCCTGGGAGCGTGCACGACGGCCCAAGGCGTGTGCGTTGTCGGGCAATGCTCGGCTGCGCCGGCTGGTGGCCGGCCAATCTCAAATTACAATGGGCTCCTGTACAGATAGCGGGATGGCTCGGGCGCGAGTTCCGGGTCAACAAGGACATGCAGATATCTCACGAGACGATCTACCGGAGTCTGTTCATCCGGGCGCGCGGGGTCCTTAAAAAGGAACTCGTCGCGCACCTTCGTACGAACCGTACGATGCGTCAGGCGAAAAGCGCCACGGCAAGCGGCCAGAACAGGGGCAACATAATCGGAGCAGTGTCGACCAGCGAAAGGCCGGCCGAGGTGGAGGACCGTGCGGTACCCGGGCATTGGGAAGGCGATCTGCTGGCGGGTTCGAACAACACCTACATTGCCACACTGGTGGAGCGGCACTCGCGTTATGTGATGCTGGTCAAGGTGGCAGGCAAGGACACGGCAAGTATGGTGTCGGCGCTGATAAAACAGGTGAACAAACTGCCGAAACAACTGCGTGGATCGCTGACATGGGACCGCGGTACAGAGATGGCGAGCCACCGGAACTTCACGATTGCCATGGACGTGCAGGTGTATTTCTGCGATCCGCGAAGCCCATGGCAACGGGGCAGTAACGAGAACACGAATGGCCTGCTGCGTCAGTACTTCCCCAAAGGCGAACCGGTAGACGGCTATTCGCAAGCGCAGTTGAACAAGGTTGCCGCGCGTCTGAACGGTCGGCCCCGACAGACCTTGCAACTTATGAACCTTGCTGAAAAACTGGCAGAAACGTTGGGTGTTGCATTGACCGGTTGAATCCGCCTTTTCGCTGGTTAACGTATCGCGCAATGGTGTAGACGTGGTTGTGGCGTCTAGGAATTCCGGCGTTTCGGGCACGCTATGACGGATGAAGTATGCAACCGGACCAATTAGCAAACCGAGAACGAAAGGAATACGCCATCCCCATGCGGCCAAATGATCTGGCGTCAAATTAACGGACAACAGCGCTCCGAGGCCCGTAGCGAACACCGTCGTCAGGCCCTGGCTACCGACTTGAAAACTAGAGAAGAAGCCGCGCTGAAGCGGCGCGTGCTCCGCCATGAAGGCGGTCGAAGAGCCGAACTCTCCACCGACTGAAAACCCCTGAATCAGACGTGCAATCACGAGCAGAACAGATGCGGCCACGCCTATGCTGTTGTACGTCGGCAAGACAACAATAATTAGTCGAGCCTGAACAATCTTCAAAGCCTTTCGGTGTGAGGTTTTGAGCTGGAAATGCGGTTGTGGGAATTGCAGGGACCTGGCATATTGAGGCGTGAATCCTGCATTTTTCGACGAGGCGCAGATGGGTCCGAAGACGCCTGTGACGGAGGGAGATTTCTTCCGGCAACCGCTGCGCGAACAGATCAACCTGAGGCACCCGTTGGTCGGTTTGGCCGACCTGATCAACTGGGATCGATTGGGCGCATCGATGAGCGAGAGTTTCGTATCACGCAAGGGTCGGCCAGCGACATCGCCGCGCCTGATTGCGGGGCTGCTGTATTTGCGGCATGCGTTCGATCTGTCCGACGAAGAGGTCGTCTGGCAATGGGTGGAGAACCCGTACTGGCAGATCTTCACGGGCGAAACGTACCTGCAGACCGAGCCGCCGATCGACCCGTCGAGCCTGACGCGCTGGCGTAAGCGACTGGGCGAAGCCGGCGAGTTGCTGGCCGAGACGATCGAAGCAGCAAAGCGTGCCGGCGTGATCAAGGCCTCGAGCATGAAGCGCGTGATTGGCCACAACCTCAGGATGATCTTGAGGAAGCTGCGGTTTTTTTGCGTCTTCGTTCTCGCTATTTTGCTCAACCGCTGCGTTGCCGCCGACGTGACGGCGTGACGCCGGCGCAACGAGAAACGAATTGTTCAGGTCCGACTTCTAGGTAGCGTTCGGATACGCCGGTTTGTTCTGCGAGGCTCCTCCTGGTAAGCGCATGCCGCGCGCGCAGCGCCCGAACCCGGCTGCCGACGGTTCGGAGGAAAAAATCCTGCCCATCCTCCACACTGCTGTCCCTGTCCGCCGCTGCCATGATGACTGCCTGATCGCCGGCCTGTTGGTGGCCGCCCGCGATTGTCCGCCCGTTTGAAGAAGTCAGTTTCATCGTCTGTCCTGTGACTTGCATAAATAGACTATACTGCAGGTGAGGAGACGTTGACGAGGAGATCATGGACAGCATGGATAGGGATGTCCTGAGTGCGGCGGTCATGTGGCGCCGGGCCGGCGAAACTGTGGCGTTAGGAACTGTGATCCGGACCTGGGGTTCAGCACCACGACCGGTCGGGTCGATGGTCGTCATTCGAGGCGACGGTATCCTAAAGGGGTCGGTATCAGGCGGCTGTATCGAGGACGATCTGATTCTTCGGGTCAAATCGGGCGAGTTACCGAAATTGTTGCCTTGCGAGGTGACGTATGGCGTATCGGCTGATGAGGCGCATCGCTTCGGTCTTCCGTGCGGCGGCACATTGAAACTGATCGTCGAACCTGTCGGGCTTGCTTCCGGTCTTGAGCGACTATTGGAGTTGACCGGGCGTGGTGCTGTTGTAGGGCGCGCGTTAGATATGAGCAGCGGGCGCGCCGCTGTCCACGAGTGCAACAAGTCTCAGGACGTCCAATTCGACGGACAAAGCTTGCGAACAGTTCATGGGCCTCAATACCGTCTGATAATCGTAGGGGCAGGTCAGTTATCAGAGTACGTCGCGCGTATGGCTGTCCCCCTCGGGTATGACGTCATCGTGTGCGACCCGCGGGAGGGGTATGCATCCGAGTGGCCCGTTCCGCATACACAGATAACTCGTGAGATGCCGGACGATCTGTTGATTCGCATTGGACTGGATCGACACACCGCCGTTGTCACACTCACACACGACCCAAAGTTGGATGATCTGGCGCTCATCGAGGCATTGAATTCCAGCGCGTTTTACGTCGGGGCCATCGGCTCCCGGGCGAACAATTCGAAGCGGCGTGCGCGGCTACGCTTGTTTGATTTGCGCGACGACCACATTGCAAGGCTTCGAGGGCCAATCGGGCTTCACATCGGCGCACAAACGCCCCCGGAGATTGCGGTATCCATTCTTGCGGAGATGACTGCAATGCGGCATTCCGTACCGGTTCTGCAGGGACATGAGATGCGGAAAAATCCGGTTCAATCGGCCCATGCAGCGTGAAGTAAAATATCGGATTGCGCTGGTCGGCATCCAGAAGGTATCGATAGGTTTTTATGGCAAAGCCCGCAATACTTGAAGCTGACAGTCACCGCGCCTCTGACGCCCGCTTTGCTTCGGTCGAGCGTTACTCGTCCGTCGCGCGCACTGTTGAAATCCTTTCGGACCCTTGGGGATTTCTCGTTTTGCGTGAGTGTTTCTTTGGCGTACGGCGGTTTGAGCAGTTCCAGAGCCTTCTGCAGGTTCCACGGACCACGCTTGTCGAGCGGTTGAAGAAATTCACAGGTCTCGGGCTTTTGCGAAAACAGATCCCCTCAACGGGTGGAGCGCGTCATGAGTACCGCTTTACTGACAAGGGCCGAGACCTCTACGCCACGATGATTGGACTCCTCGCCTTCGGGGATCAATGGCTGAGCGGCGACGCACTTCCGCCGTTGAAGCTCATCCATAAATCTTGTGGATGTGAGTGCCATCCGCGTGTGGCATGTTCGCATTGTCACGGCGAGATTAACCCGCGTCAGGTGCACTATCGCGATGGTGTCGGTGCGGGTGAAGCAGCACGAAATGAAGACCGTAAGCGTTCGCGCCGTGCCTCCGACCCCACCGTGCTAGAGCGAGTGCGGCCGTGTTCTGTAGCTCGAACTCTTCAGATCATTGGAGATCGTTGGAGCTTTCTGGTCATCCGCGAGTTCTTTTACGGGGTACGGCGTTTCGACGAATTCCAGACGCGGTTGGGTATCGCTACCAACATACTTGCTGACCGGTTGCAGCGCCTGGTTGAGCAGGGCGTCGCGAACAAGACTCTTTATCAGGAGGGCCCGAAGCGCTACGAGTATCGCTTGACAGAGATGGGGCGAGCGCTGTACGGTCCAATGCTCATCATGATGCACTGGGGCGATAAGTGGCTCTCCGGTGGTAAGCCGCCCCTCAAACTTCGACACCGGGTATGCGACCAGGATTTTCACGCTGTTGTGGTCTGTGACAAGTGTGGAAACGAGCTGGATGCACGAGAAATGGGCTATGTCCTGCGATATATGCTTCCGGCTGAACTTGATGCCGCGTAACAAGGGCAGTTGCCCCACCGCGTCTTGCTGAGACGGGCCGGCGATTGAGCGCCTTCCCGCGCTTCGGCGCTGGTGAGCCTTTCCAAAACTAGTTGGCCGACGCGGCACGCGATGTCTTGACGACAAATACTGCTGCTCCTTTCCGCTGTCAATCGGCAGGTGGGTTGCACCTCTTTCGCAGCCGCGCACACATCGGTGGAAAAATCTCAATCCACAGACAACACGCACTGCTGCTAGCGGACTTGTGACGTCGACGCGCTTTGTGCGTCAGCGTCGGGTACGACGCACTCAATGCCGCAAACGTCGAGAAGGCGCCAACCAGTGGCAGGCACGTCAACGACTTCGAGGCAAGCATCGCCTCCGCTTGCCGAGAGTCCCATCTTCTCGACCACTTCAACTAATACCGGGTCGCTGCGGCGCGCATATTGGTGGGCGAATTGACGCGACAATGTCGTGCTGGACTCACTGTCCATCTCGCTCCGCCCACTCATCCGCAAATAGCGATGCGCGGCCTCGTCACTCAAGTTAAACGCGCCTACTTCCCTGTTGATAACGATTTTCACGAGGGGTCTCCATTTAGACGGGTTGGTGAAGCGCCACGGTCCTGTCTCTCCGGTCCGCCGCCCCAACGAGTTGAACCAATCCTACTGCTCTTTCGGCAAAGTCCCCCTCGATTCCCGCTCGCCGAACTTCGCAACGCGAGCATCTCTATGGTGTCACGATTTAAACGAGTAATGCAAGTTACCTTTGCATGATCAGTAGCAATGCGTTGCCAGGGCCTACTGACAGCCGGTTCTCCGACATCATTCACCGCTCCGATGCCCGTCTGTGCGAGTGTTTCGGGGAAAAATTATGCAATCAGACGGATACGCGATCGGAAGATGTTAGCAAGCCTTCCGTCTCACGGGAGAGGGAAAACCCGCTTGCAAAGTGAGTCTCGGCTAACTATAGTCTAGTTACGCAAGTTACTACGGCACTCGCATCGAGAGTTTCGGGACGCTCGTCAGGCCAAGGAGATATCGTGACCAGTTTTGAATTTCAGTCGACTCGTTCCACCGTTGTCGAACCCGGCGCTTCCGCCCGTTTGGGCCAGATTGCCAAGCGTTTAGGCTGCCGGAATATCTTTCTGGTGACGGATAGAGGTGTGGTGGACAACGGCTTGATTAAGTCGGCGCTGCGCAGCTTCGCTGCCGAAGAGATAACGGTAACGGTCTACTCTGACGTACAGGCGGATCCGCCCGCGCACGTGATTCTTGCAGCGACAGATGCCGCAGTTCAATCGCGTGTTGACGGCGTGATCGGGCTCGGCGGCGGAAGCTCGATGGACGTAGCAAAGCTTGTCGCGCTTCTGGCGCACGGGACGGAGCAACTCGACGAGATCTACGGCGTCGGCGTCGCGAAAGGTCCCCGGTTGCCACTCATTCTGGTGCCGACAACCGCCGGCACAGGGTCGGAGGTGACGCCTATTTCCATCGTCACGACGGGCGAGGGCGAGAAGAAAGGCGTCGTGTCGCCCGTTCTTTTGCCTGACATAGCCGTGCTGGACGCAGAGCTGACGCTGGGTCTTCCTGCAGCGGTGACGGCAGCGACGGGCATTGATGCGATGGTCCATGCGATTGAGGCATACACGAGCAAGCGTTTGAAAAATCCAGTGTCAGATTGCCTGGCCCGAGAGGCTCTGCGTCTGCTCAGTTTGAATATTCACGAAGCCTGCTCAAACGGAACAAACTGCGAAGCGCGTCAGGGAATGCTGTTGGGGGCGATGCTCGCAGGGCTGGCGTTCGCCAATGCTCCGGTTGCTGGCGTTCACGCGCTTGCATATCCGATCGGCGCTCGTTTTCACGTGCCACACGGCTTGTCGAATTCTCTTGTTCTGCCCGCGGTCATGCGCTTCAACTTGGAAGCTGCTGAGTCGCTTTACGCAGAACTGGCGCCTGTGGTGATTCTCAATGTCCAGGGAACCAAGGCTCAAAAGGCTCAGGCGCTCGTCGAGCGTCTCGGGGCTTTACCGACAGAATTGGCGTTGCCGACCCGCCTCCGGGACGTCGGCGTTGCGGCCGCCGACATCACGGCATTGGCCGAAGATGCGATGCGTCAGACGCGCCTCCTCGTAAACAATCCGAGAGAAATTGCCATCGAAGATGCTAAGGCGATCTACGAGGAGGTCCTGTGAGCGAAAAGACCAGACCAACGCGTCGGGAAGCATACCGTCACTTCACGATATTGCCGACTCGCTGGGGGGATAACGACGTGTATGGTCACGTGAACAACGTTGTCTATTACGCGTTCTTTGACACCGCTGTGAACCGCCACCTGATCGAGCAAGGCGTTCTCGATATCGCTAACAACAAAATCGTTGGCCTTGTTATCGAAACGAAATGTACGTTTTTCTCTTCGGTGGCGTTTCCAGACACCGTCCACGTTGGCTTAAGGGTAATACACCTCGGTAACTCAAGTGTTCGATACGAAATTGCTCTGTTCCGCAACGAGTCCGACGAGGCCTGCGCGGTCGGCCAGTTTGTGCATGTCTATGTGGAGCGCGCAAACAATCGCTCCGTGCCTATTCCGGATGCCGTGCGTGCTGTTCTGGAATCAGTAGCCGCATAAGCCCAGTTCATCGCAGGCGCAAAACACGCAGTGAGACGGAGGAGTCAATAATGGAAATGGTCGGCGAAGCGAGGCTGGAGGCTGCGCGCGAAGTCGTGTGGGAAGCGCTGAATGATCCCGCGGTCCTGCAAGCGAGTATTCCAGGGTGCGAATCCCTTGAAAGCACAGCTGCGAATGAGTTCACAGCAACGGTCGTATCAAAGGTCGGGCCGATCAAAGCGCGATTCGCTGGCAAAGTCAGCCTCTCGAATATTGCCCCGCCGCGTAGCTATACGTTGACTGGGGAAGGTTCGGGCGGTGCGGCGGGCTTCGCGCGCGCCGATATTGAGGTATCGCTTGACGCTCTTGAGCCGACGGTGACACTCCTGCGCTACGGAGTGAAGGCAAACGTGGGCGGCAAGCTGGCGCAACTCGGCTCCCGCATGATTGATGCGGCGGCACGGAAATCCGCTGATGACTTCTTTGAACTCTTCCGCAAGCAGGTGGATGGCCGCGCGTCAGACTCCACTTCGGTCTCTGCCGCACAACCGGCGGGCATGCACGCTTTCATGCAGGAACTCTCGGCCCCAGTAGCCGAAGTCGCGACCTTGGAGGTCCCAGCAGCTGTGCCTGCAGCTGCTGCAGCCAACGCAGACACCGCGAAAGCATCGATGCTGGAGGCGGCGCCTGCGCCGCGGGATGTTCCTGCGCAGCCTGCGCCGGTACTAACACCCGTGTCACCAGTGCCGGCCGCAGAAGCGCAGGCTGTGGTGATGGACGTGTTGACTTCAGAAAAGATCAAGGTCTGGATTTCTGATCAGGTCGCCGTCGTCACGCTGAACCGTCCTGGCAGCCGAAATGCTATGACTCACAGGATGTGGCTTGCGATGCCGTCGATCATGGCCGCACTCGACCGCAACCCGGAAGTGCGCGCCGTGATTCTAACTGGCGCAGGCGGGGACTTTTGTGCCGGTGCCGACATCGCCGAATTCGAAAAAGTCCGCGCTGACGTCGCGCAGGCTACGACGTATGAAGTCGCAGTTGACGCTTGTTGTGATGCAATCGCAAACATATCGAAGCCGACGGTCGCAGTACTGCGGGGCTACTGCCTCGGAGGGGGGGCCCATCTGGCCATGTCCTGCGATTTCCGTTTTGCGGGTCAGGACGCGATGATGGGAATACCTGCCGCGCGTCTGTCGATAATTTACGGCGTGAAGGGAACGCGCAAGCTGCTGTCTCTGGTCGGGCTCCCCGAAGCAAAGAAGATTCTGTACGGCGGCCAGAGGTTTGACGCCGCCCACGCTCAGCGAATCGGTTTCGTAGATCAGGTCGCCGGCCTTGGCGCAATAGTTTCTGGCCGATCTTTGTGGGAGCGCCTTATTGGCGCGAAGCAGCAGGTTGCTAAAAATGATCCGATGGCCGAGGCACGTGTTTTTGCCACATCGCTGGCAGGCAATGCGCCGCTGAGCATGGCCGGCGCCAAGTACCTTCTCAACGGGATGGCGATGGGGACGGGCGCTCTCGATCTGGTCAGATCTGAGGCGCTAATTGCTGCAGCAGCTGCAAGCGAAGATTACCGCGAAGGGCGCGCTGCGTTTGGTGAAAAGCGTGCGCCAAAGTTTCAGGGCCGCTAGACGGGATCACTATGAAACCTGCTCCTTTTGACTACTGTTGTCCCGACACCATCGACGAAGCTGTTGAGGTGCTTGCAGCTAACGTCGATGATGCCAAGCTGATGGCAGGCGGGCAGAGTTTGACTCCAATGTTGAACTTCAGGGTCGTCCGGCCGGCGCTCATCATCGATATCAGCAGGCTGCTAGAACTCGAGTACGTCCGCGAACGCAGAGACGGCGGGCTCACGATCGGCGCTCTGACGCGGCATCGAGTTCTTGAAACTTCGGCGTTGGTTGCAAACCGTTTTCCTGTGATTCCGGAAACGATGCACAACGTTGCCCATCTCGCGATTCGGAACCGAGGCACGATTGGCGGAAGTCTGTCGCACGCTGATCCCGCGGCAGAGCTGCCGATGCTGAGCCGTCTTCTCGACGCCGTGATCGTTGCTCGTTCGGTTCGGGGCGAACGGGAATTCCCGGCATCCGAATTCTTTGTCGCGCCGCTGACGACTGCGTTGGATGATGACGAAATTGTTGTCCGTGTCGAACTCCCGGGATTGCCCGCTGGCATGGGATGGTGCTTCCAGGAGTTTGCGCGGCGCGCAGGCGACTTCGCGCTTGCAGCTGTTGGCGTGTTACTTGATGTGCGGGGCGGTGAGATCCACCAGGCCCGCGTCGCGATGATGGGTGTCGGTGATACGCCGATGCGCCGTCCCGAAGCCGAAGCAGTACTCACCGGGAAAGCTCTCTCCGACGAGGTGATGGCCGATGCCGTCCATGCAGCCTGCGATTCGCTGCAACCGAATACCGATCTGCATGCTTCGCCTGAATTCCGCCGTCATCTTGCCGGCGTATTGATGGAGCGTGTAACACGCAAAGCGTGGCAGCGCGCCGCAGGAGTAGCTCAATGAGTGATACTGAAATCCCCCTCAAACCCCTCTGGGTCCTGGTCAATGGGAAGGTCCACGAGGATCATGTCGAACCACGTCTTCTACTGTCCGATTATCTGCGGCACACGCTTGAGCTGACGGGAACCCACGTTGGCTGCGAGCACGGGGTTTGCGGTGCATGCACGGTGATGGTTGACGGCGACAGCGTGCGGTCGTGTCTGATGCTCGCGATCCGTGCAAATGGTTGTGAAGTCCGCACGGTCGAGAGTATGGGCACCGTCGACGCGCTCAGTCCTTTGCAGGAAGCTTTTCGGGAGCACCACGGCTTGCAGTGCGGTTTCTGTACGCCAGGCATGCTGGCCAGCTGTGAGGATGCATTGCAAAAATATCCGCTCGATAGCGATGAAGAGATCAGGGACGTTCTTTCGGGGAATCTCTGTCGCTGTACGGGCTATCAAGGCATCGTTGAAGCGGTTCGCGTCTGCGTGACTGGACGAAACGCTCTGCGCGATGCTGCAGGAAGCCAGAAAGTCAGCAAGGACGATACACCATGAAAATGCATATTCTCAACGGTGGTCGACTGCGTATGCGCAAGAGCGTTTATCTACCGGAAGCGGAGCGCGCCGAGACAATCGATTTGCCGGTTTCCTGCGTTCTGTTGCGTCATGCACAGGGCAACGTCCTTTTCGACACCGGATGCCATCCGGATACCGCGGTAGATGCGACTGGCCGTTGGGGTGCGATGGCCAAGGCGATGATGCCTTTGAGCGGTCCCGAGGACAACGTTGTTTCACAACTGGCAACGCTAGGATTAGTGCCGGATAACATTGATGTCGTGGTCAACTCGCACCTGCACTCTGACCATTGTGGATGCAACGGGTTTTTCAAGCGCGCCACGTTCTTCTGTCACTACAAGGAATTGGAGGCCGCGCAGGGTCCAGACGCCGTGCAGAAAGGGTACATCCCGGCCGACTGGGAGCATCCCATGCCGACCGAAGCCATTGACGGTGAGTATGACGTTTTTGGCGACGGGAGGTTAGTCCTGGTACCTCTGCCCGGGCACACACCGGGAAGCGTTGGCGCGGTCGCGACGCTGAGCCGGGATGGCAGTTTTCTGCTCGCTGCTGATGCAGTTGCCATGAGACCCAATCTGGTCCGCGAGGTGATGCCGCGCAACACGTGGAACCCTGACCTGGCGATGGCTTCACTACGCGAAGTCCAACGTATTGCCGCGTCTGGAGCAAGGGTCATATTTGGCCACGACCCGGACCAATGGGCGGAAATGCGTAAAGGGGAAGATCGATATGAGTGAGCGTAACGATCGGTGGGCCCAACCCGATTCACCGGATTCAGATGTGCTCGAGAGGACCCGCGACAAGTTGGTCGGGCAGCCCGTCAGGCGTGTTGAAGACGCCCGACTCCTGACTGGACTGGGTCGGTATGTCGATGACCGTCCAAGTGGTCACGCTTTGCACATGGCTATCCTGCGAAGTGACCAGCCGCATGCGCGGATCTTGGCAATACGCGCGGACGCTGCCAGAGGGATGCGCGGGGTCTACGGCGTCTATACGTGGCAGGACATCGAGCGGCTTATCAAGCCAGCGCTTGCTGTATCCCGTATGAGTGGTTATCAGCCCACGCCAATCCACGCGCTAGCCAATGGGAAAGTGCATTTCGTTGGTGAGCCTGTCGTTGCGATCCTGGCGGAGAACCGTTATCTCGCGGAGGACGCGCGGGACGCCATCGAGGTGGAATACGAACGTCTACCGGTCTGCACAGATCCGGAGGCCGCCGCATTGGAGGACGCTCCGCTGCTGCACGAGGGATTCGAAAGCAACGTCCTCGTCGAACGCAGCTTTGTTCGCGGCGAGATCGAACAGGCGTTTACGAATCCTCCTGTTCTGGTCGGGGGCCGGTTCCGTTTTCACAGGAAGACATCGGCAGCCATGGAGCCGCGCTGCTATCTCGCTGAGGTTGACGCAGGGCGAGACGCGCTCACTTTATACACGTCCAGTCAGGTGCCGGGCATCATCCGCGACGCCCTGGCCGACCTGCTGGAGATGCCAGGCAACCGCCTTACGACGATAGCACCCGACGTCGGTGGAGGCTTTGGTGGCAAAACGTCGCTTTACCAGGAGGAAATGCTCGTATGCGTTCTTGCGCGGAAAATCGGCAAAAGCGTGAAGTGGACTGGCGACCGCCTCGAGGATCTGCTTTCCACCAGCCAGGCATTCGATGAACTGGTGACTGCGGAGTTGTCGCTTGACGCTCATGGTCAGATCCTGGGTCTGCGTGCCGACGTGGTTGGTGATGTGGGCGCGTATTCCATTTACCCGTGGACCTGCGGGATCGAGCCGGTACAGGTAATCAGCTTTCTGCCGGGCCCATATCGAGTGCCCGCTTATCACGGCCATGTAAGAGGCGTCACCACGCCAAAGGCGCCCACCGGGCCTTATCGCGGCGTTGGCAGACCGACTTCCACTTTCGCGATGGAACGCCTCATGGACATGGCGGCTAAACAGCTAGGTCTTGACCCAGCTGAAATTCGCCGTCGTAACCTGGTCCGAGATGAGGAGTTTCCTTACCGTACGCCGGTCGGCATCGTGTGGGACAGGTCTGCTTTCATGGGCGGTCTCGAAGGCGCGATGGAGCGTTTTGACTACAACGCCGCCCGCGAAGCGCAGGCGAGGGCGCGCGCAGAAGGTCGATGGGTCGGCATTGGCGTTGCCTGTTATGCGGAACTCTCTGGGATCGGATCGCGTATCTCAGCATCGCCCGGGATGCCAATCAACACGGGAACCGACACGTGTGTCATCCAGCTCGATTCGACGGGCTCAATTACTGCAGCATTCGGTTGTGCCTCTCATGGCCAGGGCCATGAAACTACACTTGGGCAAGTACTCGCCGATGAGCTCGGCGCGCGCCTTGAGGACCTTCGCGTTATCACGGGCAATAGCTCGACCGTGCCACACGGTACGGGTAGTTATGCCAGCCGCACTGCGGTCATCAGCAGCGGGGCGGGGATATTGGCCGCGCGCGAGCTGCGCGAGCGCATGCTGCGAGTCGCTGCTCACTTACTCGATAGCCCTGTCGAGTATCTCGAATGCGTCGACAGTTCGATTCGTGTGCAGACAGGGGGCGGACGGATCACTTTTCCGGAGCTTGCCCGTGCGCTGTACTCGCAGATGGGAAGGGTCCCGGCCGATGTACGTGAAGAAATGTGTGTCACGCGTGTCTACGACCCGGTCGTCGGCACAACCAGTTCGGCCACGCACCTCGTGCAGGTTGAGGTCGACCCGCAAACTTACGCGGTGCACATCCAGCGATACGTCATTGCCGAAGACTGCGGGCGAATCATCAATCCTCTCATTGTCGCAGGCCAGACGCGGGGTGCGCTTGCGCAGGGAGTCGGCGCCGCACTGCTCGAGGAGGTCGTGTACGACGCTGACGGTCAGTTGCTTACCGCGAGCATGGTGGACTACCTGCTGCCGTCTGCGCCTGAGGTTCCAGAACTGGAGATGGTTCACCTGCATACCGAAGCGCCGAACACGCTTGGCGGCTTCCGCGGAATGGGCGAGGGCGGAACCATCGGTTCCCCAGCGGCAATTGCCAACGCAGTGGCCGACGCGCTTTCTCCGCTAGGTATTGAAATTAGCGAACTGCCAGTCACGCCGGAGCGCATTTTCCAGCTTATCCAATCAACATCGCTTAAACGCAAAGAGGAGAATTAAATGAAGTTCGAACTGGACGGGAAGGTTGCGCTCATCACAGGTGGCGCCCGCGACGTCGGAAGAGAAATCGCGCTTGGGCTCGCTGCCGAAGGCGCGAGTGTGGTAGTGAATTATCACGGTTCCCGGGAGGGGGCCGAATCGGTCGTTGCAGAAATCAAAGCTGCGGGCGGTAAGGCTCTAGCCATTGGCTGTGACATCTCCGACCGCCGCGCAGTAGACGCGATGGCGGCGCAGGCCGTAGAGACTTTCGGCGGCCTCAACATCCTCGTGAACAATGCCGGCCTTGTCATTCGCAAGCGGTTTGCCGACAGCACGCCTGAGGAATGGCGCAGGCAGATCGACGTGTGCCTTTACGGCACCTTGAACTGCACCCACGCGGCGCTGCCCCATCTGGAAGCCCAGAAAGGCAGTGGTCGGATTATTAGCATCATGGGTGACTCTTCGCGGGTCGGCGAGGCAGGGCTGGCTATTGGCGCTGCGGCGCGTGCCGCCAATATCGCCTTGATGAAATCGATTGCGCGTGAGACCCGCTCCGGAACGACCGCTAATGCGCTCGCGTTGGGTCTAATCGAGACGGCGCACGACCCCGAATTTCTCGAAGCTAACCGCGAAAAGCTCACCAGGCTGTACCCATTGCGTCGGCTGGGGCAGCCGGGCGATGTGGCACCAATGGCTGTGCTTCTTGCGTCCGACAAGGGCAGTTGGATTACTGGCCAGGTGATTAGCATCAGCGGCGGCTTCAGCATGATCTGAAGTCCGCACCACCAAACCTATCAGGACAGGGGATGCTTGCCTTGCGACATCGTCGTTGGCTACATCGCTTAGGAGACAGCCATGATTCAAACAGAGCTCATCGTACCGGTTCACGAACTACTCAAGCGGCACGCCGAAGAACGGCCCGATAAAATCTCATTCGAGGACGAGAGGTCGTCCCTGACGTACCGGCAGCTCGAGGAAGTCACCGCTCGACTTGCGGTGCATTTTCAGGACTCAGGCGTAGAGTCGGGAGATCGCGTAGCCGTCCTGCTGCCCAATTCGGTTGAATGGGTTGTAAGTTGTCTGGCTATCGTGCGGGCGGGCGGCATCGCCGTACCGGTCAGTCACGAGGCCACCATGCCTGAAATTGAGTACCGGCTGACGGACGCATCATGCGTAGCCGTCGTGACGAGCGATTCGAGAGAGCTGGAAGTCAGAAGGCTTGGCGATGGTATTCCGTCGCTCAAGGAATACGTCACAGTCCAGTGGAGGTCAGCGCCTGTAGTTGGCACTGAGTACAGAAAAGTAGTTGGAGAAAGGGCGCAGGGTATCCCTGTGGACGCAGATACACTCGACCTGCCGGCGTTTGTGGTCTATACCTCCGGCACTACAGGAAAGGCGAAGGGCGTCCTGCTTTCAACCCGTAGCATGCTGTGGGTTACCGCGTCCTGTTGGGTGCCAATCGCCGGTCTGAATCAAAACGATCGTATATTGAACTGCCTACCGCTTTATCATTCGTATGCTCTTAATTTTGCAGTGCTTAGCGTGCTCGCGGTGGGTGCATCGGAATATTTGATGGACAGGTATTCGTCCAGGGAAATTCCAAAGCTCCTCGTGAGCGGCGACTTTTCCGTAATGCCCGGGGTGCCGACCATGTTTCATTACCTGCTGGAGGGTGCCCAGACCAGCACTGCAAACGTGCTTCCCGGCATCCGTCTCTGCGTGTCAGCCGGAGCAATCCTGCCATCGGCTACCAATCGGGCATTCGAGGAGCGGTTTGGCGTGAAGCTTCTGGATGGCTACGGAATTACCGAAACGTCCACGATGGTCACCATGAACTGGCCGACCGGCACTCGTCCTTACGGATCATGTGGTCTGCCGCTGCCAGGTGTGGCAACCCGCATTGTTGAGCCGGTTGGTATGCGTGACGTCGACGTGGGTGAGGAGGGTGAGTTACTGGTGCGGGGCCCAAATGTAATGAAGGGTTATCTCAACAAACCGGCTGAGACTGATGCTGCACTTCGGAACGGGTGGTACCACACCGGAGATCTTGCTCGTTTTGACGCGTCTGGCTACATCACTATCACGGGCCGATTGAAGGAAGTGATTATCCGTGGCGGACAGAACATTGCGCCTGCGGAAATTGAACAACTCGTTTCGGTGTTTAACGGGGTGCTGGACTGTGCGGTCACAGGGTCGCCGCATGAGCACCTCGGAGAAGTGCCAGTCGTTTTTATCGTCCAGCGGGAGGGCGAAACGGTGGACGTGGAGGCGTTGCTTGCGCACTGCAGGACGCAATTGTCGGAGTATAAGGTGCCGCACGCGGTGCACATCGTTGCTGAAATTCCGCGCACCGGCTCTGGCAAAGTGATGCGCTATAAATTGCGTGAGGTGCTTGAAGTGGTTGCGATTGCGCCCACGACTCAGGCATTTAGTTAATCTGATTCAAAGAATGGGGAAGTCCATGGCAAATAACAATTTCGCGGTCTCCGTACCGATTAAGGATATCGGTCTCATCAGAAACAAGTGCCTGATCGGCGGCGAATGGCTTGACGCTGACAGTGGTGAAACGATCGAAGTCACGAACCCCGCGAACGGAGATTTTCTTGGTACGGTCCCCCGTATGGGGGAGGAGGAAACGCGGCGCGCCATCACTGCGGCAAACGACGCACTCAAAGACTGGAGTGCGCACACAGGAAAGGAGCGCGCAGCGATTCTTCGTCGCTGGCACGATCTCATGCTCGAGAACAAAGAGGATCTCGCCGTCATCATGACGGCCGAGCAGGGCAAGCCGCTGACCGAAAGTCGTGGCGAGATCGCATATGCGGCCTCGTTCCTGGAGTGGTTTGCGGAGGAGGCCAAGCGCGTCTACGGTGACACTATTCCGGGCCATGGCCGCGACAAGCGCATTATCGTTCTCAAGCAGCCGATTGGCGTGTGTGCGGCCATTACGCCGTGGAATTTCCCTGCCGCCATGTTGACTCGCAAGATCGGGCCTGCTCTCGCTGCAGGTTGCACGATGGTGTTGAAGCCGGCTAGCCAGACGCCGTTTTCGGCGCTTGCACTATGTGTACTCGCCGAGCGCGCAGGCGTGCCGAAGGGTGTCATCTCCTGCGTTACGGGCGCGGCATCCGCCATCGGTGGAGAGCTGACTTCCAACCCGACGGTCCGCAAACTGTCGTTTACCGGCTCAACGGAAATCGGCAAGGTGCTGTTGGCGCAGTGCGCTGCTACGGTCAAGAAAGCTTCCATGGAACTGGGTGGAAACGCACCCTTCATCGTGTTCGACGATGCTGACCTGGACGCTGCAGTCAAGGGAGCGATCGCCTCGAAGTACCGCAATGCTGGCCAGACCTGTGTTTGCGCGAATCGCCTGCTAGTCCAGGACGGCGTCTACGACAAGTTTGTTCAGAAGCTGGTCGCAGAGGTGGAGAAGCTGAACGTCGGCGACGGTCTGGAGCGGGCGACCCTGATTGGGCCGCTCATCGATGACAACGCAGTCGCCAAAGTCCATGAGCATGTAATGGACGCCGTGGCAAAAGGAGCAAGAGTAGTGGTCGGCGGACGGCACCATTCGAAAGGGGGCAACTTCTATGAGCCGACCGTTCTTGCCGATGCGACGCCTGATATGCAGATTTTCCGCGAAGAGACATTTGGTCCGGTAGCGCCGATCTTCCGGTTCAAGACGGATGAAGAAGCCATCGCGCTCGCGAATGATACTGAGTTCGGCCTCGCATCATATTTCTACGGACGTGATATCGGCCGCATCTGGAAGGTAGCCGAAGCATTGGAATACGGCATCGTCGGCATCAATGAAGGCCTTATTTCGACGGAAGTCGCGCCGTTCGGCGGTGTAAAAGAGAGTGGTCTCGGTCGAGAGGGATCGAAGTACGGTATCGAAGACTACATGGAAGTGAAATATCTCTGTATGGGCGGTATTGCCTGACCACTGAGTTGAGACGCGCCTGGTTGACAGGCGCGTGCCCTCCCGTCCGAATGAACAATGCGACCAATTACGGCTGTACCCCGCAGCGGACGTTGGCGGTCCGAGCCGCCAGCTTCTGCGCCTAGAATGTGGACGCAGTGGCTGCGTCGCGGCGGTTCTCTTACTCGGGCGCTTCAAACACTGGGCAAGGTTGAGGTACAGGTCAATTTCGAGGGTATTGTCTGCCGGCGTGCCGGTGACATGAGACTACGAAACGAGCATATGGCCGCACGGAGAAGCTCCTACCAACGTGCTGGGCGCGGATCTCCGGTCTGGGTGCGCGACATCACTCTCACTGTAGGTGCCGTGGCTGTGGTTGCGGCGCGCAGCATCGTGTCGGCGCGCGATAGTCGCGCCAGTTGGAAATCACTTCGAACACTTGCCGCGCGTCCCCTTGGCAGCCTCCTTTATAACGACCCAGGAATCAGCCGTTCGAGATTCGCTTACGCGTCTTTTCCCTTGGCTGCTACGCCATTTGTTGATCGCGAATTCGTCGACGATGCCAACCAGTGTGGCTGGGCATGGGCGCGGGTTTCGGAATTTCGCCGAGGGCAGGCACCGCTTGTTCTGACAGAGATTTTCCTGCCAGTGCTATGGTCGATGATTGACCAGAAGTGACACGCTATACAAGCGACAAAATCTCAAGCCTCGCACTTTTAGATTTTGGAGTGATTCATAAAATGTAGCTTAAGTAGGTGAAAAAGTGGGCTTTTATCTGCTTGAAAGGCCATCATTTACTTCGTATAGTCTGGTAATGCAAGTAACTATAACAGGCGTACTTCAGGTTGGAGGAGATGGACATGTCGGTCACGAATCAAGCATTACCCGCTGCGCGAATGTCACAGGACGAGCGTCTTGTCGTATTTGCGTCGTCCCTTGGGACAGTCTTTGAATGGTATGACTTCTTTCTGGCCGGGTCTTTGGCCGTGTTCATCAGCCGAAACATATTCGCGGGAGTAAATTCAACGGCAGGGTTCATCTTCACTCTTTTGAGCTTTGCGGCCGGCTTTGCGGTTCGGCCGTTTGGTGCTGTTGTCTTTGGCCGCCTTGGCGACTTGGTGGGACGTAAATACACGTTCCTCGTCACCATCCTGCTGATGGGCGTGTCGACGTTTTTTATTGGACTGCTGCCAGGTTTTGCGACGATCGGGATAGCGTCCCCAGTCCTGTTCATCGCTATGCGAATGCTTCAGGGGCTTGCGCTTGGCGGTGAATATGGCGGCGCCGCGACCTACGTTGCGGAGCACGCTCCCAGTGAAAAGCGGGGCGCGTGGACTGCATGGATTCAGATGACGGCCACGCTCGGTCTGTTCCTGTCTCTCATCGTGATTCTCGGCGTCAGAACCGAGACGGGTGAGGGCGCCTTTGCAGACTGGGGATGGCGCGTTCCCTTCCTGCTCTCGATTGTTCTGCTCGCGATCTCGGTATGGATCCGCCTCAAGCTCCACGAGTCTCCCGCCTTTGAAAAGATGAAGGCAGAGGGGAAGGCGTCCAAAGCACCTGTCTCTGAAGCCTTCGGGCAATGGAAAAATCTCAAGCTGGTCTTGGTCGTGCTGTTTGGTCTGACGGCGGGGCAAGCAGTGGTCTGGTACACGGGGCAGTTCTACACGCTATTCTTCCTCACCCAGACGCTCAAGCTGGACGGTCCGATAGCGAACGTCATTCTCGCGATTGCGCTAGTCATTTCAACGCCGTTCTATCTGCTATTTGGTTCATTGTCAGACCGAATTGGCCGTAAGCCAATCATCCTTGTTGGCTTTGTTCTCGCGGCTGCTACTTACTTTCCTCTCTTCCAGGGACTGACACACTACATCAACCCCGCACTTGAAAGTGCGCAGCGCAGCGCGCCCATCGTTGTGAGGGCTGCCCCCTCTGAATGTTCGTTCCAGTTCAATCCGGTCGGAACGGCGAGCTTCACGAGTTCGTGCGATATCGCGAAGGGCGCGCTGTCGAAGGCGGGTCTGAACTATCAGAATGAGGCAGCCCCAGCCGGCTCGACCGCGTCGGTGACTGTCGGATCGGTGACGATCTCCGCGTATGACGCAAAAGCTGCCGACGCAAAGGTCCTAGGTGCGAAATTTGATAATGAACTGAAGTCGAACCTCCTGCGTGCTGGATATCCGCTCAAGGCAGCCCCGTCCCTCATGAACAAGCCGATGGCCATCCTGCTTCTCGCCATCCTCATGATTTACGGAACCATGGTGTATGGGCCGATTGCGGCAATGCTCGTCGAGTATTTTCCAACGCGTATCCGTTACACCTCGATGTCTTTGCCATACCACATCGGAAACGGATGGTTTGGAGGCTTTCTGCCAGCGTCGGCATTCGCTATCGTCGCCGCACAAGGCAACATTTACTCTGGACTCTGGTATCCGATCGTTATTGCGGTAGCCTCGTTCGTGGTCGGATTGATCTTTGTTCGCGAGACACGTGGTGTCGATATTAACGTCGGATAGTTTTGACAAACAGGGGCCGCTTCAGGCTAAGGTGCAGCATGCCGATCTACGAATTTCAGGGAAACGTACCTGATATTGATTCCACAGCGTTTGTTCATCCGCTGGCGTCGGTCATTGGTGACGTCCAGATAGGGGCGGGCTGTTATATTGGTCCGTTCGCGTCGATTCGTGGTGACTTCGGTACAATTGTTATTGGGGAAGGCAGCAACGTGCAGGATAGCTGCACCTTGCATGTTGGACATGGGCGTCGATGTGAGCTTGCGCCGGCGTCCCATATCGGGCATGGGGCAGTCGTTCACGGTGCCGTCCTGCGGCGCAACACCTTGATTGGCATGAATGCGGTCATCATGGACGACGCTGTTATCGGGGAGTCCTCGATCGTAGCTGCCTGCGCATTTGTGAAAGTCGGCTGGGAGGTGCCCCCTGGATGCCTTGTAGCTGGCATTCCTGCACGTGTGGTCCGTCGGCTTGAGCAGGGCGAGCTTCAGGGGAAAGCAAAGGCCACGCGCAAATACCAGGAGCTTGCGGTTGCTTGTCTTTCTACTTTGCGCGAGGTGAAGGTTGGCGATTAAGGGGGAAGATCTTTAGCGCCCAAAACGGATATTAGGCGCTGACCGGTTCGACGCGGCGCGCCTCAACGCGTTGCGGTGAGCAGCAAGCAGTACGACGGCCGACTGACACTGCGAAATGGGCGCGTTCTCACATCTTGCATAGTGGAACCCTCGCACCATAAGCGCTATTCGAGAAATCCGCGAAAGTTCGAGGAGGGGGCACCCCCCGTTCCGTGTGAGGAGGGGCGGTTACTTGCGATCGAACCAGACAGCCTGTGCGTTAGTGAATTCCCGTACACCGAAGTGCGACAGTTCACGACCGTATCCGTTCTTCTTGATGCCACCAATCGGAACGCGTGGGTCAGATGCTGAGAAGCCGTTCACGAAAACGCCGCCTGTTTGAAGCTGTCGAGCGAAAGACTTGGTTTTAGCAGCATCGCCGGTCCAGATCGCGCCACTTAGGCAGAACACGCTCATGTTGGCGAGATCAATCGCGTGCTCTGCATCATTTGCGGTACTAAGGATAAGCGCCCGGCAAACTCGTCTTGACGCACTGATCGACAACACCCTGGTGAGGTGGGCAGATACGGCATAATTCGAGGCATTGAGACTATCAATTATCGCGATGAACTTCACAGCCGTGGTGGCCTGTCTACTTGTTGGTGTCGCAGTCGTCACGGCCATTCTCGCCGCGGTAATCACACGCGCCTCGAAGGATCGCGGCAGCGAAGGCTTGCGACACTGACGATACATTTTTGCGTTGATAGTCGTTCTTCTGACAACGGCGTGTGCTTGGCAGGGGCTTTATTTTGCGTCCCGCATGATGAATCTCGGTGCAGGCTTGGTCGTGGCAATAGTGTATTGCTACTTCTCACTCGCAAGCTTTGCGATCCGCCCTAAGCTCCTGAGGATCATAGTCGACTCAACTTTCATTGCACCATTCATCCTGACGGTGGTGACGCTACCATTTACCGGTTTGGCGCTCGGGTTCATCTTGCATGACGCCACGCATCTTACGCGGAACCCACGACGAATGACGGCATGATTTGCCGCGCCGGGGAATATGGAATGGCCGCGAGCGATGAGGGGCAGGAGGTCGAGCTGCTCCGTCCTATATATGGACTCGCGTATCGTAAAGTATTTTCAACTGCTGTTTCCTACCGCACGTATTCCCAGAAACATGGCGAACTCTGTGAATTCGCGTTGACGCAATGGCGACTCTCGCCGAAGTGAGCGTCGGTTGCTGCGTTTGCGAGGATCACCCAATGTCTCACACCTGACGGAGGGACCGCCAGCGATGAGGCAGCAGCTCTTCGAGTCGACTTGCCGGCTGCGTAGGTAACCGTGTGAGAACGTCCCTGAGATAGGTGTAGGGGTCGTGGCCGCTCATCCTTGCTGACTGGATCAGGCTCATGACTGCCGCGGCGCGGTGGCCGGCGCGCAACGATCCGGCGAACAGCCAGTTGTTTCGGTCGATGGCGATGGGACGGATCTGGTTTTCACACCAGTTATGCCGACTTCCGGATTATGCCGCGTCATGATTCCACGGGCGCAGCAGTTGGGCGGATCCCTGTTCCGCGTCGCTCGGATTGTCGGCATTATTAAAGACCCTCCAGGAAGGCCAACAAGGGGTCGGGAGGTTTGTAACGCGTCGGCGCTACTCCGCTCGCATTGGCGTGCGCCATTGCGCGTTCCTTAAGCACGCATGTCGGCGTGCAAGTAGATCTGGGTCGTCTCCGATGATTCGTGGCCGAGCCAGAGCGCGATCACGGACAGGTCTACGCCGTGATGTAACAGGCTCATCGCGGCCCCGTGTCGAAGCGTGTGGGGAGTTACTGATTTGTCCTTCAGCGAGGGGTACGAGTGGCACGCGATTGCGACGTTGCGCGACACAAGCCGCTGAAGTGCGTCGGCGCTAAGACGGCCACCGCGCGAACTGGGGAAGACCGGATCATCGGGTTCGCCAGGTTGATAGCGTAGCCATGCTTTCAACACCGCGACGACATCCGGTCGTAGTGGAGTGCATCGCATCTTTCTGCCTTTGCCGAGGCAACGGACGTGGGCGCCTGTACCGAGCACCACATCCTGACGCCTGATAGAGGTCAATTCGCTATTCCGCAGACCCGTTTGAACCGCTACAAGAAGCAGCGCTCGGTCGCGGTTGCCGATCCATGTTCGTACATCAGGTGCCGCTACTAGCGCTGCGGCCTCGCTCTCGGTTAGAAACTCGACGGGACCATGTTCACAGCGTTTGGATGGAATTGCAAGGATGCGCTGACACCGCGGGAACAGCGCAGGCTCGCTAGCCGCAACGAACCGGAAGAAGGCATGTACAGCGACGAGGCGCGTGTTGCGTGTCCGCACCGAATTGCCCCTGGCTTGTTCAAGGTGCTGAAGGAATTCCTGAATCAACGACACGTCGAAGTCTTCGATCCGTAGTTTCGAAGGCGCGCGTCCGACATGCTTCGTGGCGAACGCCAGCAGCAACCGGAATGTGTCGCGGTAACTCGCACACCGTGTGCGAACTCAGGCCCTGCTGCTCGAGCAGGCGCTGGGTAAAGAAACGCTGGACGAGGGATGGAAGGCCAGCGTCGCTCATGGCCGCTCTCCCGGACTGTTTCTGCCGAGATAGCCTGCCGCAAGCTCAAGCAGCTCCGGAACCGCTTCGATGTACCAATACGTAAGACCAATGTTGACATGCCCGAGATAGGCAACAAGTTTCGGCAACTCCCGGCTCACGTCCAATCCGGCGCGATACCATTCGACCATCCTTCCAGTCGCGAAACTGTGTCGAAAGTCCTGGAGCCGTGGGCCGTAACCATCGCGACCGTCCTCTGTCGCTGGCCGCAGGCCGACGGCACGCGACATTCTGACGAACATGCTTCGGACAGTGCCGGCCTTCAACCTCATACCGTGCTCACCAACCAGGAACGCCTCACTCAACCGCTGCGGGCAGAGTCGGTCTCGACTCTGAGCATAACGCTCGAGTGCGGCGCGGGTCGATTCTTCTACGGGTACAAAGCGCGATTTGCCGAACTTCGATTCCCGGATAGAGGCTATCCCGCTGACGAGGTCAACGTCGGACTGGTTGAGTCGAAGCGCTCCACCCGGCCTGAGGCCGGTCGCTACCGGAAGCCCGATAAGCGTCGAATAGGTCAGTGCTCGCATGCCTGTGCGCGAGCGAAGCTGCGCAGCCTGGATCATGAGCAGGTTGATTTCCTGTTCCGTGTAAATATGTGGCGCGTTGCGCCGTCGGCGGGCACTCAGGAGTCTTGCCGGAGGAATCTGGTTTCGGCTGTCTACGGTGTTCATCCACCTGGCAAATCCTCTTACCTGGGAGAGGCGCCGCCCCCAAGTGGCGCGTTCGACGGACACGGGCGTCGTCGCCCAGCGCAGAGCCAGATCGATGGAAATGAACTCGGCGCCTTCGTGCTCCAGAAGATCAACGAAATGACCGAGTGCCAATGCAGGTTCATAGAATGACGCCCCGAGAGCCCGGCGGGCTGCCACGTACTGCGCAAGGGAGTCACGGATCGCAGTCATGTTGCACCTCCCGCCGTGGGCCATGAGCGCGCTACCCTGCGCAGGTCCTCAAACGCGACCTTTGCGTAGATCGCGGTACTGAGCTGTGAGCGGTGCCGTAACACCTCGGCGATTTCCGCCATCGACGCACCATGGCGAATCATCGTTGTCGCCAGACCGTGACGAAACAAATGTGCCGCGCCGCGACACGCAGGGCGAAACCCGGCACGAGCGAACGCCAGACGAACAATGTGGCCAACTGCCGCCGGTCCCGCCAGACCAACGCGCGGCGCGCACGTGCGAAGGAATACCCGTCGCGATGCGCTCGCTCCACGAGCGTCGCAAAGGTACGTCGCGATCGCGTCTCCAACCTCGGAACGTAGCGGGACATGCTCCACCATTTGCCCCTTGCCATGAACGACAAGTTCCCCCGAACGCCAGTGGATGTCGCCTAGCTCTAGTGCCACGATCTCTCCGGCACGCAACCCCAGCCGCGCCAACAACAGCAGGACGGCATGGTCGCGACCCCCGCGTGGAGTGGACCGGTCGGTAGTCGCAATGAGGGCTTCCTCCTGCTCAGGCGTGAGGAACGTTGGCACAGTTGACTGTTGCCACTTGCGAACCGACGGCACCGACTCATACAGGTCCCGCGGCGTGTTTCCACGCATAAAGAGGAAGTGGCAAAACGAGCGAAGGGCCACCGCCATCAACCGGGTGTACTCCGCCGATCGACCTTTGCTGCGGGCAAGAAGGTGGTTTCGGATCGTTACGGCTGGGGATCATCGAGGTAACGTATCAGCGCTAGTCTCGAGTGGGACTGGCACGAATGCCGGTGTTGTTGCCGACTGCAGTGCCACGTCGCTGCTCGCTGTCAGCGCAGTCACATTCCCTTCCGACTGTTCGACCCAGCGTCTGAGCAGATTGGCGTTGAGCTTGTGGTGCAGCGCGATGGCCGCAAGCGACCCCCCGGTCCCTGGCACGTAGCAACGACTGGGGCCTTGAACTCGTGGCTGTAGCGGCGACGACGACGCTGTCCCAGTGGTGCTTCTTCGATAGTGTTCACGTGTCCGGCTATTGGTGAACTGACCCCGGAATGTTGGACACGATGCTCCCAAGACCCTCAACGCAACTCAAGATAGATTGCCCGTGCGCTTACCGTTGATCCGACGTCTGGCTGAAGTACGCTGTCTGACTGACACGGCAAAAAAATATACGATCGCAAAGTCTAAAAGCTGCCCTCAAGGGGTTCTTAGCAACACCAGGCGAAAGTGGATCTATGCAGATCGACGAAAAGATGATTAGGGCGCAGTGCTTGGTCTTGTTGGTGGCCCTTCGAGATAACGGCCCTACGGCAACGGGACACTCAATGTTTGCAATCCAACCGCAGAAAAGGCCTTGTCTAGGCTGCTGCGTGGCTCTGTCGCGATAAGCCGAAGGGGTAAAATCGTGAGCAGACGAAAGTCCCCAAATAGCACGATAAAGAAGACGCAGACACCGCAAAAGACACCCGACGCGCTTTGCAAGCTCTTGATGATGATTGGAAATGGTCTGCATGCATGTCCGGCTTGCTCGCGGGCATTTGCCGAAGCACGCCCGCAGCCTTGATGAGATCCGTGCACCCTTGTCCTGAACAAATCAACGGCTTGAACTACATGGCCGGCACGGAAAGCAGGTTTCAGGATGCTGGTTCTACCGATTTCGTCATCATGTACTAGAGCTACGCAAACCTGCACTGGGTGATACCGCAATCTAAACCTGTATTGCGTTCATGTTGTCGCTAGCCTATACGACGCTTCGGTACTCAGCAGGACCTGAAGAATACGTGCGTTCTTGTTGGTCAGTGCTACTGCCGCACAGTTGTAGCCGCGTCTGGCGATCAGCTGCTGCAACC
>NZ_JAQQET010000048.1:0-65333 GCF_046026855.1 Paraburkholderia sediminicola
GTTCAGATGTTGCCAATTCTTTTTATGTAAAATTAAGTAATCCTAATGGTTGATCGCGCCAGCATGCCCGTTGGTTTGCATAAACTTGTTCCCTTCGATTGCAGAACTTTGTTCTTGGCATGCTGGCCAACGGTCGGTCCTGCCCGCGGTTCAGCCAGGAGCGCGGCTTCGTTGGCCGAGGAAACATTCTTATACAACTCCGATTTGCATCAACTTGTTCCCGGCTCGGCCTTCGGGTGCCGGCGAGCAGTGCGCCATCATCCGGCTGTTTGGCAACCAGCCGCGCCTGTGCGGCGTGGATGCTTTCGTTGATACCGGGCTATCTTTCGTCAAGTCAGTGCTTTGAGGGCCCCCGGACGGATTCTTGCGTCCGCGATGCGGTTACACATCAAGTGCTTTGGCGGAGCCGCGACCCGTGGTCTGTCTTACTGCCAGCTACGCCGCTGCTCCGTGCGGCGGTCCCGCACCACACCTACATATGGCGCCGGCACGCGCCAGAAACTTTAGACGCCCCGCTCTCCCGGGCAGCCGCGATCGCTGATCCCTTCGGAGCCCGAGAATCTATCGGATCGCGACGAGCGACTGTGCCGCGGCATTTTGGCGCCAACTGTGTTCGCGCCGAACCTCCGCGCCCCCCCGTGTCTGGCACACTGCCGACAGGTATGACTGCGTCGCGGTGTGTCAGCGCTGCCACGCCGCGATGAATGCCGCGTTCCCGATGTGCTCAACAGCTACGGATGCGCGCCGTAGACGTGGCCTCAAATGAAAGGGGTCATTATTCTGCTAGCTACCCCCTTCGTGCGGACAGGCCGGAAGAGGGCGCTAAAACGCCAGGTGCGCGCGCGCACGCTCAGCCGTGCGCCAACCGGTTTCGTCCTGTGAAATTCCTGGCCGGACGACCAGGAGCGGCCGACCGGCCAGGGCTGCCCAGCGCGGGCATGAGATTGACTTCGGGAAACCGGCGCTGGAGCTGGGACCCGCAGTGCCGCACGGCGGCAGGGACAGCTTGGTGGCTGAGCCGCTCGCGTTGCCACACCAATGAGCGGGCAAAACGCCTATAATGCATGGGCATATTGCCGCAAGGGGGGGATTCCATGACCATCGTTTCGTTTAAACCGACTGGCGCGGCCGATCCGCGACGGGCCGAGTTCAACATGCTGGAGCAACTGCTCGACGCCCGGGTTCAGTCCGGTGCCGATCTCGCGCAGATAGCGAGCGCCCGTGTGAACGTTGCCGTGATCGACCGGCTGTTCGAGCGTGGCCTGAAGGTCGACGAGCTCTCCTTCATCATCCCGCGACGCACGCTGACACATCGGCGCCAGCATCACGAGCGACTATCAGTCGACGAGTCCGACAAGGCGATCCGGCTCGCGAAGATTCTCGCCCAGGCCACCTCGACCTTCGGTGACCCGGACAAGGCCATGGCCTGGCTCAGAAACGCTCAGGCGCGCTTTGGTGGAAAGTCGGCACTCGATATGGCGGGCACCGAGCATGGCGCACGTCTCGTCGAGGAAGCCCTTGTCCAGATAGACGAAGGTTACTTCGCCTGATGGTCCTCTGGCGAATCAGCAACTATGCGGATCTGAGAGGTATCGGTGGGCTCCGCGCGCCGGGGCGATGGCATTTCGCGGGACAGCCCATCGTCTACCTGGCCGAACATCCGGCGCTGGCGCTCCTTGAGATTCTTGTTCACATGGAGATCGCCGGCGTCGACCATCTGCCTGATGGCTATCAGTTGTTGCGCGTCGATGTCGACGACGATGTTCCCGTCGCTGAGATCGTGGAGGCCGATGTCCCGGACGACTGGCGGCGCAATACCGACTGGTCACGCGGCGCGGGCACCGAGTGGCTGCAGACAGAAACGAGCGCCGTGTTGAAGGTACCGAGCGCGGTCGTTCCCTTCGCCTACAACTTCCTTTTCAACCCGGCCCACCCCGCTGCTGACGCGGTCCGCATTGTCGACGCGCTTCATGTCAAGCACGACGACCGGATCCTGAAGCTTCTGACCCGGGGGTGAATAGATCGCGCGGCGGAATGATTGGCGTAGAACGGTGTGCCGCCTTCGCGAGGGCTGGCCGCAAGGGGTATTCGTCTTTTGTGTGGAATTTTTGGCGGTCATCGCTTTCAGCGCCCCATCCAGCTTGGCAACCAATCACCAGAAATTCCACGCAAAGGACGAGCACCGCTACCTGGGCTGCCCCTGCTGCGCACCATCTTGTACACCCGGTAACGGCGCAGGGATACGATTCAGCGGCGCACGCGGAATGTATTGAATGAACACCTGATTGCTGCTGTAAGACAGCCAGACCTTGCGCCAGCGTAAAAAGTCCATGCCAAGCAACATATCGGTGTCCGGAAACGATCCATCTTGCACGAAGATCCGTGCGTTCCTGAACGTTGATGTGCCAACGGCCATTGTCTGGAACAGGTGTTTGTGCGCGGCAACGGCATTGCCTTTCGATCCGACGAACGTTCCAGCCGGCTCACTGGCAAGCGTGGCGGCGTCGACCTCCGCTGCCGTTGCGCCATCGCGACTGATACTTGATATGTTCGAGCCCGTGTCCACAACTGCACGGACCGGCGTCCCGTTGAGTACTACCGGAATGACGAACGCGTTGTGCGAGGCATGCCGGGCCATGAACATATCGTAACGACCACTCCACGGTATGAAGTTGCCGCTACAGGAAGACACGCGGTACAGGGTCAGCCGGTGGTTCGGGAAATCAAGCTCTACGTCGAAGCGCGAGAGCAGATCGGCACCGATGAGACCGACGGGAGCGGCGGCGTCATTCTCCTGCTCCGGCCGGACGATGTTTGCTGTCAGTACATCGTAGTTCTCGAGATTCAACGACCCGAATTTTAGCGAACGCAGAATGACCGGATGCTGCACATCCATCTGTCCGCCAACGCCATTCAGGTGGGCCCGCCTATCAGTATCTTCGTCCAGATGAAGGGAGGCCGTCGTGCGTGGCGATAGCGCGGAACTGCTGGCTCCGCTGTCGACCAGCATCATGAGCGGTTGCAGATCGATGATTACGGGGGTTACGAACCGCCCGTGACTCTCCATGAGCGGCATCTGGGCATCTGCAACAACCGTGCACCCTCCAGGATGTGCTGGCTGCAACGGTTGCAGCATTTCGGAAAGTTTCGGCAGCGAGGTCGCCTGCTCTCCGGTGGTTTGCGCTTCCGCCTGTGACGCGAATAGCGCGAGCGCAGGCATCACAGATATAAAGACCGCGCGGGCGGCGATCATATTCATGGCTCACCTTCGCACAGGCTTCGAGATTGCGTTGGAGAGTGGACAGCCCACACGATTTGACTTTTCAGGTTTGTCGTGTCTGTCATGGTATAGGCATCATTTCGGATCTGCGGGCGGTTGGTCGACAATGTCCCACATACCCAGCTTGCCGAGTTTGGAGGCCAGTTGCAGCCGCGCGGAGCGCCAGTCTGTCAGCGCCTGGATACGTTGCCGTTTGGCTCCCGCCAACGACGATTGTGCGTTGAGCAATTCCAGGATATTGCCGACGCCGACCTGGTATCGGCGTTGCGCCGCCATATATGAGCGGTGTGCGACATCGAGCAGCGTTGCGCTGTTGTCCAGGTTGTGGGTCGACGTCTGTAGCGCCTGATAACTGGTCCACACGTCGAGCCCGACCTGCTGCTGTACCTCATCAAGCGTGTCACGCTGCAGTTCGGTCTGTGCTGCGGCCTGTCGAATCTGATATGTCCGCCCGAATCCCTCGAAGATCGGAATTGTCAACTGGACGCCCAGATACCATTCGTGACCGGTAGCCGGAAACTGCGGCACGCCAACCTCAAGCGTTGTTGGCTCATTGTTCTGGCTATATTTGGCCACAAGGCTCAGGCTCGGCAAACCCTCGGCACGTGTTTGAGCTACCTTGGCGTCAGCGGCCTCAACCTGCTCCTCGGCTGCCACGACGCTTGGGTGTGATCGCTTCGCTTCCTGGATCAGATCGGCGGCCGAGTCACTGAACTCACTGTTGGGTACCACACCGTCGCCAACATCGGGCAGCGTAATCGGCACACTGGGATCTAGGTCCATGGCCGAGGCGAGGGTGCCAAGCGCAGTCTGCCAGTCTCCCTGGGCCTTGGTCCGGTTGACGATGGATTCAGCCCAGGAAGTCTGTGCCTGCAATTCGTCGCTGACAGGTGCGATGCCCTTCTCTACGCGGATCGTTGCTGCCTTGAAACTGTTGTTGGCGGTCTGCTCGATTTCCTGGGCCGCGACAAAAGCACCTTGAGCGGCCTGTGCCGCATAGTAATCCTTTGCCACGTCCGCAAAAGTCGTTTCCAGCGCAGCCTCCTGGCTGGCGCGCGCCGCTGCCAGCAGAGCAGTAGCATTCTGCAGTGCCGCCTTTCGTCCGCCGAAATCATAAAGCACCCAGCTCAGCGACACGCTGTCGGTCTTGAGCAAGCTGCTTCGGTAGTCGGAGCTGTATTGCGGGAAACCGGTCACATTCGTGACCGTGTCGTCGCGCACGCCCTGCCAGGTCGCCGAAACCGTGGGAAGGTATGCCGCGCGGCCAATGCCGACGCCCGCCGCCTGTATCTTGACCTGAGCCCATGCCTCGCGCGTTTTGGGGTTGTTGCACAGACCGCGCTCAACTGCATCCTGCAGTGGCAGCGGGTTGGGTAGCGGACCAAACAGACAGACACCTGAACCGCCGTCACCAAGCATCGCCGCTGACGCTGTGGCCGGCACCGAACCGCCCGTGAATAGAGGGTCAATGGCCCAGGCTGGACCAGCCGCGCCGCACAGGATGGACACCGCGCCAAGCCAGACTGCGTACCGTGGCGCCCGCCCGATCCTCGCTGCATCCATTCGCCCCGTTTCGTCCGTGTTTCCACTTTGCCTAACGTTCACGCATGCTCTCCTGGCCCGTTTGCATAACGGGATCGAGGAAGTAGTGCGCAACGCTTCTCTTACCGGTCTTGATTTCGGCCGTCACCTCCATGCCCGGCGTCAGGTTGATCCATTGTCCGTTGGCAAGAATCCTGTTCGTCGGCAGGCGGATGTGAGCGACAAACGTCAAGCCGAGCTTCTTGTCCTGCACTGCATCGTTGGAAACGGAGATGACCTTGCCACTTAGATAGCCGTAGCGCGTATACGGAAACGCTTCAATCTTGACTGTCGCGACCTGTCCTGTTTTCACAAATCCGATGTCCTTATTCTCGATGTTTGCTTCCACTTCGACCGCATCGTTCGGCACGATTTCCATTAGTGACTGTGCGGCAGTGGCGACACCTCCGACCGTATGAATGGCGAGTTGCTGCACCGTCCCGTCTACGGGAGATGCCAGACTCATCAGCTTCTGCCGGGTATCTGCCTTGGTCTCGTCGTTGCGGCTCTGCCCAAGCTGCTGGGTCGCCTTGTCGAGCGCGTCCAGCTGAGTGCTGCGGAACTGGGAAGTGGTTGATGCGATGTCGGAGCGCTGCTCGGCGATACCCTCAAGCAGTTCATGGGCGTGACTCTGCTGGGCAGCGAGTTCATGCTCTTTCTCCAGCGCGGCCTGTTCCTTGTCCAGATAATCGGTCTTCGCCACGTACTTGTCTGCGGCCAGAGACCTATACTGATCGGCCTGCTCGCGGGCGAGCGGTGCTGTCGCTGCGAGCCTGGCGATCTCCTGGCGTGTCTCATCCAGTTCAGCCTCGCGCTTGAGCAATTCCGCCTGTGCGCTGTTCAGCTTGTCCTGATACTCGCGATAGAGTCCGTCTGCAAAGTGCTGCGCTTCCTGTTGCTCCTGTGCCGATGCCCCGTCGACAGTCGCCATTACAGGTGGCCGCCCTGCGCTCTGCGCGGCAAGCAGTGTGCGCGAACGTTCGGCGGTGAGCGCCGCCTCGATCCGCGACGAACGGGCCTTGTCGGAATCCGCTGCAGCTTGGGTCGGATCGAGCTCCATCAGTAACTGACCAGCACGCACGCGTTGGCCGTCATGCACGAGAATCCGTCGAACCACGCCTGTAATCGCCGGCTGGATTACTTTTACGCGCTCATCAGGCAACAGCTTGCCTTTTGCTACCGCCACGATGTCGAGCTGGCCTAACACCGCAATGAGGACAATCAGGACCGCCAGCGCAACGACTATCCGCATCGACCACCGAGGGGCCGGATGGACAGGTGTTTCCACAAGTTCGAGATTGGCAGGTAGGAATGCTCGTTCATGTGAAAGGCGTGGTTGAGTATCGAGTTGATGGCGGATTGACCATGCTGCCTTGAACACGGCGCCATAACGTCGCAGCAGGTCACCCAGCGCCTGCATTCTTATGAAATTCATCATGGATTCTGCTGTATCAGCCTGTTGGATCAGCCGTTCTGAAGCGAGACCAGATGCGAGTAATAGCCGCCTAACTCAAGCAATTGTTCATGAGCGCCGCGTTCGACGATCTTCCCCTTGTCCATCGCGACGATATGATGAGCGTGCCGGACCGACGTGAGCCGGTGCGCGATGATGATCACGGTGCGCCCCTGACACATCGCCCGCATGTTGTTCTGGATGATCCGTTCGGTTTCGAAGTCGAGCGCGCTCGTCGCTTCATCGAAAATGAGAATACGCGGGTTGGTCACGAGTGCGCGCGCAATCGCGATGCGCTGCCGCTGGCCACCGGAGAGATTTGATCCGTGCTCGCCTACGACCGAGTCATAACCTTCCGGCATTTCTGAAATGAACTCGTGAGCTCCCGCGAGTCGTGCCGCGTGGATGACCGCTTCGAGCGAGATACCCGGGTCAGTGACCGCGATGTTCTCACGTATAGACCGGTTGAAAAGCAGGTTCTCCTGGAGAACGACACCGATCTGCCTCCTTAGCCACGCCGGGTCGGCAAGTGCGAGATCGATGCCATCTATGCGCACCCGGCCATGCTCTGCGATATACAGACGCTGAAGCAGCTTGGTTAGAGTGCTCTTGCCTGACCCGGAGCGGCCGACAATGCCGATAATTTCGCCCGCCCGAATGTCGAGCGAGATGTCATCCAGGATGGTTGGGCCGTCAGGCCGGTAGCGGAAACGGATATTCTGGAAGCTGATATCGCCCTTGACTGCTGGCAACGCCTGGCGACTTTGCGGCAATTCAGTGCGGCTGTTGAGAATATCGCCGAGCCGTCCCATCGAGATGCCAATCTGCTGGAAATCCTGCCAGAGCTGGGCGAGTCGCAGGACGGGTGCGGCGACCCGCTGGGACATCATGTTGAAAGCGATGAGTTCGCCCACCGAAAGCTTGCCGTCGATGACCAGCTTCGCGCCGAAAAAGAGGGTAACGAGGGTAACGAGCTTGCCGACCAGCTGGATGAGCTGCTGGCCGATGTTGCCCAGCGCGCTCACCCGGAAGCCTGCCGCGACATAGGCGGCGAGCTGACTGTCCCAGCGGCGCGTGAATTGCGGCTCGACAGCCATTGACTTGACGGTTTCAGCACCGGAAATCGTTTCGACAAGAAAGGACTGATTGTCGGCACTGCGGGCGAACTTCTCGTTCAGGCGGCGGCGCAAGACCGGATTGAGCGTCATCGAGATGGCCGCATACACTGGCAGCGAGATCACGACAACAAGCGTCAACCAGACGCTGTACACGCACATGACGGCGAGAAAAATGAAGGAGAAGAACAGGTCAATAACTGCGGTCAGCGCCTGTCCGGTCAGAAAGCTACGGATGTTCTCCAGTTCACGCACGCGTGCAACGGTATCCCCAACCCGTCGTGCACCGAAATAGGCTAGCGGTAGCGCGAGCAGATGCCGGAAGAGCCGCGCGCCCAGTTCAACGTCAATGCGGTTTGCCGTATGTGAGAACACGTAGTTGCGCAACCCGGTCAGCAATATTTCGAATATCGAACTGACGAAAAGTGCGATGCATACGACATTCAACGTATTGAACGCGCGGTTGACCAGCACCTTGTCCATGACGACCTGGAACATCAGTGGCGATACCAGGCCGAACAGCTGCAGCACGGCGGAAACAAGCAGCACTTCAAGCAGTAGCCGTCGATACTTGATGACGGCTGGGATAAACCACGAAAAGTCGAAACGGGCGAGTTCGCCAGCGAGAGAGGCACGGGAGGCGAACAGCAACATATTGCCGCTGCACCTTGCCATCACATCGGCAGGAGAACTCGTTGTTGTGGCGTTCGCACCCGACTCAAGTATCAGGGCATGCTCTGAATTGCAACCGGCCACGACAAAGTGCCGACCGCCCTCGTCGAGCGCCAGAGCGGGAAACGGTGTATGGGGCAGGCGATCAACTGGCACCCGTACCTTGCGGGTCTTGATGCCTAGCGAGCGTGCGGAAAGAGCCAGTTCGCTATCGGTAAATGCGGCAGATTTGATTCCTGCAGCGTGACGCAATTGGCCTGCATCCGCTGCAATGCCGTGAAAGCGGGCAATCAGTACGAGCGCGGCGAGTCCCGGATCGCTGTTCGGGACAGCTTGTTGTTCTGGATCAGACATACAAAGTATATTTCCCGTCAGGCCGTAGTGGAGCGCAAAGGATCAAACGCCCGGAGATGCGGGGCTACCGGTGGCGTCCCTCAGACGATCCTGACGCCGCGCGTGTTCATCTCCGGTTTTGTCCAGAAGTTCGTACCGGCGTATTTCGCGAAAAGGTCCGGCCCAATGCAAGGCTTGCGCTCCTGGTACTCGACTTTCGGTCTGACCTTATGCAGCCCTGGCATGCCGAGTAGTGTGTCGTAGTCAGGTTCGTCATAGACGGCGTTGTCAAGGTCATGCGCGTACCACGGTTCGCCGAGTTCTTCGTACAGTCGCCGTAGGGTCCGCTCAGGCTGATGCACCAGGTGCTCGTAGGGGACAATGATCAGGCGATCGGCCTCGGAACCAAACCACGCCTCGCGCAATGTGGTCCAGGACAGGCCAATCAGTCCGTTCTCCGAATTCATCAACGTTTCCGCGCGCGAATACACCGATGTGCCCGGCTGAAAGTTGAACACACGGGAAAGCTGGAGTGGATTCTTCGCAAGCATCCGCTCGATACTATCGATGACCCACCCCACCTCACGCACACAGCAGACGATGCGCGATTGCGGATACAGCTCGCCCAGAAGCGCCGCGCGGCCAGTCCAGCTTCGATTGGTATCGAACACGACCCGTCCTGGTTCGATGTCCGCGTAGTAGGCATCGAACACTCCACGCAGCATGGTGGCGCGTCGCCTGTCATCGAAAAACACACTGAACTCGCCGCCGCACATCTTCTTGTGAAGCGCCCCGCACAGGGAGGCGACGGGACTGGTCATTGCTGCAGTGAAGCGGGGATTCTGGCGCAGGAGCGCGCACAGTAAGGTTGATCCCGAGCGGGGCAGCCCCGAAATCAGGTGTAATCCGGTAACCATGCGGCTCCTTTTTCCTCTATGACGGTAGGTCAGTGTGCGCTGGCGGCCAATACCATGTGCTGGTGGCCGTGGTCGTCGTGCATCAGGCTCGTGTTGCCAGCCGACCGCGGGTTGAAAGACGCCATCCCCGCGATGAGTTGAGTGAGCTGGTGGTCGACCGTTCGCTGACCGGCTGCGAGAGGGGAGGCCGCAACTCCCGCTGTACCTGCGCCCGATTGCACCACACTGCCGGTTGAGCCATACAGTGACTGGATGCCGGCATTGTCCGTGCTGTCCAGCGTCTGGTTACTGGAAGTGAGCTCGTAGTACATGATCGAGTCCTGGTCGGAATCATCTGCCAGCCCCAGCGCATGCCCGATCTCGTGCAGTAACACCTGTTCCAGTGTTGCGTTGGTGCCGGAGTAGGTCGGTTGTCCGTCGGCCCCGGAGACTAGTGCGTCCTGGCCGGGGTCCTCGAGTTGGATGGTCGCCGCCGATAGCTGGCCAGCGCTTGCCTGATAACTCGTGTAACCCACTACGCCGGAAGTGGGCGTATTGAGGTCGCTGAAACCAATCTGGATGTCCGCCGGTGACGTCGGCGACACTTCTGTGAAGGTCAGTCCCGAGGCCGCCGCCCACGTCATAAACGCCTGCTGCACCTCGGTGTCGTACTGGCTGCCCATGTTTGCGCCCAAACTCCAGGCGATGGCGTCGCCGGTCCATTTGCTACCGGAATCGACTGCCGTGCCGGTGCCTGCGGTTGGCGTGGCGTTTGCCATTTCCTGTGCCTGATGAAGTGCGGCTTCCGCCGCGGCTGCACCCGTCTGATCACCTATGCTCAGGTCGTACTGCGCAATCGAACCAATATCACTTCCCAGTGCAGCGTTGACCACTGATTGCTTGCCGGCGAAACCGTAAGACCCGCTGAAGCCGTCGTAGCCACCGTCAGAGAACGGATTGCTGGCGATCTGGTAACCCGATCCATCTCCCGGCTCGCTACCGGTTTCCGCACCGGTCGATGGGTTGTATGTGGTAATACCAGTCTCGGGGTCGACGTCCGAAGTGTTCGCGGAGCCCGCGTAGTTTTCCACCTCGACTACCTGCCCAGACGGGTTGTAGATGGTGTCCGACATCTCCCAGCCCGTGGTCGAGCTATAGCTGATCGCATTGGTCTCGTAGTCATTTGTCGTTGTGCCAGCGTAGTAATCGACGCCCGTTTCCGCGCCCGCGCTGTTGAACTGCTCGCTGCTCGTTTCGGCGCCGTTCGACGCGTAGGTAAGGAGCCCTGCCGTCGGATCTATGCCCGCCGGATCTGCTGCGCCGCCGTAAGTCTCATACTCCGTTTCCTGCCCCGCCGAGTTGAACTGGGTGCCAGACGTCTCCCACCCGGTCGAAGGGTTATAGGTGCTGAGCGCTGTCTCCATATCTATGCCCGCCGGGTTTGCGTCACCTGCGTACGTTTCGTAAGCGGTTTCCTGACCCGTCGAGTTGAACTCGGTGTCAGACTCCTCCCAGCCGGTCGAAGCGTTGAAGGCGATGAACCCTGCCTCCGGATCGATGCCCGCCGAGTCTGCTGTGCCTCCATAAGTCTCAAACGCAGTTTCCTGACCCGACGAGTTGAACTCAGTGTCAGACGTCTCCCAGCCGGTCGTCGCGCTCAAAGTGATTGCGTTGGTCTCATAGTCATTCGTCGTGGTGCCAGCGTACTCATCGATGCCTGTCTCCACGCCCGCGCTATTGAACTGTTCGCTGCTGGTTTCCGCCCCATTCGATGCGAAGGTGGTGAACCCTGCCTCCGGATCGATGCCCGCCGGGTCTGCTGCGCCTCCATAAGTCTCAAACGTAGTCTCCTGACCCGACGAGTTGAACTCAGTGTCAGACGTCTCCCAGCCGGTCGTCGCGCTCAAAGTGATTGCGTTGGTCTCATAGTCATTCGTCGTGGTGCCTGCGTACTCATCGATGCCTGTCTCCACGCCCGCGCTATTGAACTGTTCGCTGCTGGTTTCTGCCCCGTTCGATGCGAAAGTCATGAACCCTGTATACGGATCGACGCCCGCGGAGTCTGCTGCGCCTCCATAAGTCGCATACGCGGTTTCCTGACCCGCCGAGTTGAACTGGGTGTCAGACGTTTCCCAGCCAGTCGTCGCGCTCAGCGTCATTGCGCCGGTTTCATAGTCATTGGTCGTAGTGCCCGCGTAGTTAATGACGCCAGTTTCCACGCCCGAGCTATTGAATTGCTCGCTGCTGGTTTCCGCCCCGTTCGATGCGAAGGTGATGAACCCTGTGTACGGATCGATGCCCGCCGAGTCTGCTGCGCCTCCATAAGTCACGTACGCGGTTTCCTGACCTGCTGAGTTGAACTCAGTGTCAGACGTCTCCCAGCCGGTCGTCGTGCTCAAGGTCACAGCACCGGTTTCATAGTTGCCCGTAGATGTGCCGGCATAATTGTCAATGCCAGTTCCGTCGCCCGCGCTATTGAACTGTTCGCTAACGGTTTCAGCGCCCGCAGCATTCAATAATGCAACACTCGATGAACCGTCGCTATCGATCGAAACGCTGGCCGTTGCGCCCCCGCTGATCGCAGCATCGTCGCCGGCAATACTAATATTTCCGTTTGAAATGGTGATATCCTGCCCTGTCAGTGAGTTCTCGATCGTGGTAACCCCCTGAGCACCAACTGAAACATCCGAGCCGGCATCTTGATTAACGACGTCCCCACTCCCGGATAAATTCAGGGTGGTTCCCGAGCCAACGTTTATTTGACCATTCGAAATATCAGCAACAATGCCGGGTCCAGAAAAATTGTACTGCCCGCCAGAGAGGATGGCCGAATTTACTCCGGATACCGAACTGCTACCTCCATTTATATCCAGATTAAATCGTGCCCCATTCACGCCTGGAGCAATAATGATATCCTGTCCGAGGGGGTTCGCTATCACAGTTGCAACCGGGCTATCGTTAACGACTGAAAAACTCATATCCTGGGGCAGAATTTGATCGGTATTATTCCCTTGGGCGATATCGAACATGGTTGACGCGTTGCTAGCATCACAGATAAAAGTCGAGCTGCTCTGAGCCCCCGGCGTAAAATTTCCGTTAGAATCCGGAACAAACCCGGCCGCCTGGAGATCCTGCGAAAGGAAATTTTCTATTGCTGAAAGATCAACGCCAGCCCCTACTGCTGTCGCGATGAAACCTACGGCGTTTACAAGCTCGCCGAGCGTAAATATTCCGCCTCCTACAATAGGATTTATATTAGTACCGGCCAATCCTGCAACCTCAATTCCCTGACCAACCATGGTTACTAGTTCGCCCGCGATCGCCGCATAAGCGCTTTCTACGTTGTTTGCGCTCATTGTCTCGAAATTCGTCGAAAGATTAACGATATTGGCCATTATCGCGTTACCAGCGAAAACAGAGCCTTCCCCGGGTATCAAGGACGTTGCGGCCGCGGCGGCGTTAGCAAGAGCAGCCTGATAGTTCGCCCAATTACCGGTGGTCTCATCATTGGTGTACTGCTGGGCCGCAGCTGAAACGCTCGCGACGTTATCAAGGTTGGAAACAGTGAAACCTGCGACGGTAACCGAGCTCATAATTCGCACCTATATCGTTGATGAATAGAACAGCGTTATCGACAGATCGACATTGATATCAATTGCGTCACACATATAAATGCCACAAGCCCAAGAAGCAAACCCATTCCGGCCCGATGCGATATGTAGCCTCCGAATTTTCTATCATTTCGATTTACTCTAAAATAATAGAAATAAAGAATCGTGGTATAGATCAAAGATCCAGCAACCAGAAACGGGAGCGCCAATATAAAGACCACATTGATTTTACCAAAATCCCTAAATAAACCAAAAACTATTCGGCAGCGCATAAATAAAATTATGGCCAGCAATGCACAAGATACTGCCACGGAGATCGCCAATCTTACAGCGCAAATCAATTTATCTCGCTCCAAGACAACCTCCAATTTATTTAATGATGTATTAAAATAACCAGAACAGGACCGCAATTGATCTTGTTATTTGTTTAAGCTGACTGCAAGTTAATCTATTTATAACAATGCTGAATTTCAGAGACATTTTGAATAGCCACTACTCCTGCTAACCTATCAGCTTGGCAAAGCCATCTAACTTTACACAAAAATTAACAATCAATGGCTTGTCTTAACGGCAATATAAATGTTTCGTATCCGGATACAAATTTATTACATTTAAATTACCGCGCCTTCCAATTGAAAGTTGAAAAGGTGCAGTGCCGACCGTCGTTTCAAGCATGATTCATGCCATCAATCATCATTTCCTGTTGCAGAGCAGATTCATGAAAAAAGCATAATAAATTTCATAATAAACAGGGCCTTAAATGGGTAGTTGGTTATGAAAGGTAGATTACGTGGGCTTGTGCGGAGGCGGACGTTACGTAACATTCCAAAGAGCGACTTGACGGCTTCGTCACCAGGCCCGCCTCATTAGTCGGCCCTGAACAGTCTTCAAAGCCCTGCGCACTGAGGCTTTGAGTCCGCAATGCGGTTGGCGATCGTGGGTCGCGGCTACAAGGGTGTGGCCATCGACGGTGTGAAGATCTATCACCCGGGCTTGCGACGGGGGCATCACACGCGGACTACGCGCGATGATCAGGCGACGCAGTGCAATCGAGTCGGCCATCGGCCACATGAAAACAGACGGAAAACTCGACCGGAATTGCCTCAAAGGCTCGCTCTGCGATGCGATGCACGCGGCACTGTGCGGCACCGGCCACAACCTGCGGGTGATCCTGAGGAAGTTGCGGATTTTTTGCGCCGTCATTCTCGCCGCTCTGTTCAGCTGCGGCATTGCCGCCGACGTAATGGCGTGACGCCGGCGGAACGCGAAACGAATTGTTCAGGGCCGACTGAATAGGCAGTCGAACGAACTGCCGTCTGCAATCGCTGGCGTCTGCAAGTGTTCCCGCGTCGCGCAAATCGCTGACCGTCAATATGGTTGCTGTCATGTAGCTTGGAGCGTCCATGAAGAGCGGCGTGAAGCCGACAACCCTTTGAGTAGCCGCAGCGGCTCTCGCTTCATCCAAACGCTGGCTGAAGCGTCGTCCCGCACGACGTTAGGTCGACGGCCCGACAAAGTGCAAAGATATGGTGACCACCTTTGCGGCCTGTGGCTCCCGGACGGTCGAACGCTGAGCGCTTTTCCAACACAGGCGCCTCAGCCTGCATTAGATTTACGGTGCAGCCCGCCCGGCCCTCCTGAAGGCGGATCAAAGACCCCATCGCCAGGGAGCCCGACCATGCCCGAAATCCATTGAGACGTAACCGGCGTTTGCGTGAGCACGGCACTTTACCAAGTCCATCGTAAGCGCGAATTAACGCACACCGCAATGAGCCAGCGCGTAGGGCTAGATCATGCAGGAACTAATACGTCGCGCGGCTCGGCAACGTTGAACGGCAACAGATCGCTGATATCCGCATCCGCTGCACGCTGCGGTAGTTCGGTTAGCACGCGAAACAGATAGGTGTACGGTTCAACGTTGCACGCGCGGCACGTGAGCATCAAGCTATAGATGATGGCGCTCGCCTTCGCCCCGGCGACGGCGTCACTGAACAACCACGCCTTTCTTCCGGTTGTAAATGGCCGGATGTCGCGTTCTTATCCACGTGACGGAATTATGCAGACCTCTGCCTTGCCGCGACGCCAGCCGCATTTATGATCCGGAGTTGTCGCGACCGGCACAGACCTTGGGCAGGCATCAGGAAGACTGTGCATTGATGAAAACGCGCGACCAGATGCATCTTACGAAGCGAGCATAATCATAGCCTGTCAAGGAAGGCCGAGATGTCTTTCGGCGGCCGAAACCGGCGCTGTTTGAACTGCGGTGCTTGAATGGCGTTCAGTGCCCGCTGTTTCATGGCGAGATCGGCTTCGATGTACATATGGGTGGTGGCGGCACTTTCATGGCCAAGCCACAAGGCAATCAACGTGACATCTACACCAGCCTGAAGCATATGCATGGCCGTGGCGTGCCTAACGACGTGCGGAGTGACGCTTCGCGTCTTGAGTTGCGGACAGCGGATTGAAGCGCCAGTCGCAGCCAGCTTAAGGCGATCTGTTACGCCGGACCGGGTCATCTGGCCGCCGGCACGGTTAGGAAAGAGCCATTGATCCGGACCTGGACTAATCTGGTGTAGCCAGCGGCGAATATGTTTCGCGGTATCAGCCCACAGTGGCACGGTTCGCTCCTTTCGTCCCTTGCCGTGGAGGTTTGCGTAGGCACTGCGGTCCAATACGACATCCCTGACACGCATGGCTGTAAGTTCAGAGACCCGTGCACCGGTGTTGTAGAGCGTAGCCAGCATAACCTGATCGCGCTGACTGCACCAACTGTTTGCAGCAGGAGCTGCAAGGATGCATTGCATTTCTTCTCGAGTGAGGAAACCAACCATGGGTCTGTCGAAGCGTTTCATGGGAATGGCCAACACGCGCTGAAGTCCGGGCAGCGCCGAAGGCTCCTGTAACGCTGCATAGTGAGCAAAAGACCGGATCGCTGCGAGCCGCGCGTTCCGGCTGCGGATAGCGTTGTGACGTGTAGTCTCCAGATATTTGAGGAAAGCGAGAATCAGCTCTGCATTGAAGTCGACTAACCGGAGCTTATGCGGCGGCTTGTTCAAGTCATTCTCCGCGAAGCTGAAAAGCAACCGAAAGGTATCGCGGTAGCTGGCTACAGTGCGAGGACTTACGTTGCGCTGCTCGATCAGACGGTCCATAAAGAACTGCTGAATCAAGGTCGAGAAGCGTACTGCTGGATCGGAGCTAGTCATTTGGAATCTCCCGGGCGTAACGTTCGAAGCGTTGAGAGACCAACGCCATCAATTCAGGGACGGCGCTGACATACCAATAGGTGTCAGTGGCACGAACGTGCCCCACGTAGGTGGATAACGATACGATCGCGTTATCGACATTGATCTGGTGCCGATACCAGCGAACCAGGCAATTCGTGATAAACGTGTGCCGTAAATCGTGGATACGTGGTGCCGGATAGTTACCTCGGGCGATCCAGCCAAGCTGGCGCCGCAAGATACAGAAGGTCTCCTCTGCATTCCAGATGTTCAGGGCTCGTCCCCACGAAGACAGGAAGAAGTTCTCGTCTGTTGCGAGTGGGAGAAACTGGTCGCGTAGTTGAGCGTAGCGCTGAAGTGCGGCGACAGTCGTCGTGTGCAAAGGAACAAGACGGGATTTGCGGTATTTGCTTTGACGAACAATCAGCACGCCGCGCTCGAACATTACGTCCGCGCGCCCAAGCCGCAGCACCTCCGAAATTCGCATGCCTGTAGCGGCAATCAGCCCAAAAAGTGTGCAGTAGGTTGCAGGCCGTAACCCATCTGATGGGCGCAGCCGCGCTGCCGCTTCCAGGAGCGCCTTCACTTCCTCATCCCTGTAAATATGAGGTACCGGTCGACGACGGGTGGACCCCAGTAGCCTAGGTGGCGGGACTTCAGTGGCGGGATCGTACTGCTGCAGATACCTGATGAACGGGCGAAGCACTTCCATCCGCTTCGCTGCAGCAATTAGTCTGGCAGAGTGGCTGTCCTGGGCCCAACGTAAAGCAAGTTCCAACGTTACCGGGCCTTTGTGACAGTCACGTTCGGCGAACCGGGCAAACGCAAGTAGTTGCGTGCCCTGGCTCTTCAGTTTGAAACCAACTTGCCGCCTAGCATAGAGATAGTCCTCTACCCGGGTAGTCATCGAACACAAGTGTTTCATGATCTGCTCCCCGGCCAGGGTGAGACCACGGCCGCAAGTCTGCGGAAATCCACCTTCGTGTAAATCATGGTGGTATTGATGCTGCGATGCCGAAGCACATCCGCGATGTCCTTGAGAGAAGCCCCATTGCCCAGCATGCGAGTGGCCACCGTGTGCCGCAGTAAATGAGTGCCCATCGACGTACTTGGCCAACCACATCGGGCATAGGCCAGTCTGATCGCACTGCATACAACAGCTGGGGTAACTGGCCGATCGAATGGCGCCCGATGTCGTACGAACAGCGCGCGGCTAGCGGTTTGGGGTCGACCGAAGCGCTCGTAATCGATGAGCGCGCGCCCTGTTAGTGCGGGCAGCGGTAAAAGATCGACACGCTTGCATTTGGCTGCCCTGATGCGCAACGTTCCCTCATGCCAATCCACGTCTGCGAGTTGCAGCGCAGCCACCTCTCCTACGCGCAACCCCAGATCTACCAGTAAACGCGCCATGGCGTAATCTCGCCGGCCTGACGCCGTTTGTGTGTCGAAAGCATTCAGGAATTGTGCGAGTTGGACCTGCGTCAGCAATTTGGGCACGCGAGCCATTGACCATACCGCCACCTTTGGTACAGCAGCCATCAATGCCTCGATATCGTCGCCGCTAAACTGACGGAAGCGTAGATAAACGCGTACGCTGCTCGCGATGGCACCGGCGCTCGATGGAGCGTGGCCGGTACTCCGCTCGACGACGAAATGCAGCACGTCAGCCGGTTTGATTCGACACATGTCAATGCGGCGACTACCGAATTGATAGACCAGGAAGTCGTGCACGCAGTCGCGGTGGTTGCGGCGGGTGCTCGCGGCAAGACCGCGGATCTCGTCAAGATAAGCGTCAAGGCGGTTTAACTCGTCGACGATGGTGCCAGGCAACCGAAGCGGTGGTGGTCGGATACGACCATCCGCGCGAAGCACCTTAAGCAAATGTTTGAGCGCTGCTCGCGTGAAATTTAATGCGCACTTCCTTCGCCCGGGACAGTCGCAGCTCGGCAGGTGCACGGAGATGAATTGACGTACCAGATTCTCATCGATCTGATCGAGCCTGATGCGCTTGCTGCTGAGCCAGCGCGAAAAATGTGCGACGCTGGCAAGATAATGTCCGATGGTGTGAAGGGCGTAGCCGTGACTTTGCAGGTAGCCGACATACGCCGGACGGCTCGCTGCAAGCACACTATCGTCGAGCTGTCGCCACGATCGAACTCCGAGCTGATCCGCTTCCATGGTAGCTCTCCTCTGAGGCAATGGAGTCCCTCAGCAAAGCACCATTTATTATGTTCAGCAAGAGCCTGTCCCCGTGCGCTGCAACAAAGCCAGCGCGGCATGTCCTACGCGACCGCTGACTCGTGCGTACCCTGCATAATTCCGTCATGTGGATAAGAGCGCCTATGGATTCGAATCCATAGGCGCTCGAGCGCATTGTTGTCGATGGGAGCATGGCCATCCTCGACGTAGCGCCGCAAGTACTCCCATTGATTGCGCGTGTAGCTGATGGCCTTGCCGGTCAGGCTTTCGGGGAGCACCTGCGGCGCCTGCTCATCGAGCCAGATTTTGAACGCCTTTAACAGTGGCAAGCTGTGCGTCTGGCGCAGCCAGTATGTATAGTCGGCACGGGTTTGACCCTCGGGTAACTTACCGCGTGCGAGGGTCTCGACCTGATACAGCGCCTTGAAGTATTCGAGTGCACGGCGTGCGCAACCGTCGGGTTTCTTGAGCGCTTTGTACGCCTCGTCAAACGCCCGGCGCGCGTGGGCCAGGCATCCGAGATGCGTGACACCTTCGAGCGTGCGCCACGCACTGTAGCCATCGGTGATGAGCGTGCCGGCATAGCCTTTCAGGAAGGCCTGCGGATACTGTTGCCCACGTCCTGGCTGGTATTCAAACAGCACCACCGGCTTGGTCGATGCTTCGGCGCTACGGTAGACCCACATGTACGACTTGCTCTGCGCAGTCCTGCCGTCCTCCTTGAGTACCTGCACCGTCGTCTCGTCGCCATGGATCAGCGACTGCGCAACTAGCGTACTGCGCAATGCCTCGTACAGCCGGGACAGGTGCAGTTCAGCAGGCCTGATGATCCAGTGCGCTAGCGTGCCACGACTGACCGCGATGTTCGAGCGGCCCAACGCATCCTCCATGCGGTAGAGCGGCGTGCCATCCGCGTACTTGGCGGTCATCACCGTGGCGATCATCGCCGGACTTGCGTTGCTGCCCGGCAGCGGCTGCGCCGGCATGGGCGCGATCACGATGGGCGTGTGCTCCGAGTGGCGTTCGCAATGGCGGCATGCGTATTTGAAGCGCACGTGTTGCAGCACTGACGCCTTAACCTCGACATGCAGCTGTTCGCAGGTCTGCTCACCCATCCGGTGCATCGCACCCTGGCAGCACGGACAGACCTTCTGATCTTCAGACAGGTCGTACTCGAACCGCGTACGCGGCAGATCAGCCGGCAGCGGCTTGCGCCCCCGTTTCTGGTGGCTTGGACCGTCTACGGCTGGCAGGCCCGTGTCGGGCAGTGCAAAGACATCGTCCGGATCGTCTTCAACGGGGTCCGCCAGCGCCACTTGCTCGGCTTCGTCGAATACTCGGTCTTTGAGTTTCTCGCTGCTCGGGGCGAAGCGCTTGAGTTGAGCGAGGCGAAACAACTCCTCGAGCTGCTCGACGCGTTGAGTGAGTTGCTGGTTGCGGGTCTCGAGTTCGCGGATATAGGCGAGAACTTCGGACGGCAGACCGGCAGTGGGATCGTGTGCTGAGATGACGCTCACGATAGCGAAACCGCAAGGCGAATGGGTTTACCGAATTTGTAACGCCGGTCCCGAATGTTGCATCACGACATCAGCCAGCGTGCCGATACTGCCGCGCAGGATGACGACGCACCGCATCGATGTCGATGCCCTCAAGTAACCAATGAAGCTGCTCGGTCGAGAGTTCCATCACCACCTGCTGCCGGCGCGGCCAGACGAAGCGGTCCTCTTCCAGGCGCTTCATCAGCAGCCAGAAGCCGTTGCCACCCCAGCCGAGTATCTTGATGCGATCCCGTCGCCGGTTGCTGAACGCGTAGAGCGCCGACGCAAACGGGTCCAGCCCCATGGACTGCTCGACCAGAGCGGCCAGGCCGTTGATCGACTTCCTGAAGTCGACCGCCTCGCGATGAACGTACACCTTGAGTTTAGCGTCGAGCCTGAACATCGCAGCGCCCCAGTGTCTCGATCATCGCCGATACCAGCGGCGCATCCTCTCCGGTACAGTCCAGCCGAAGCGTCACGCCGTTGGGCATTTCCACCGTCAACTGCGAGCGCACGGGCGGGGGCGATGAACGCGTGGGCTCGGAAGCCTTTACGGCGTCCTTGTGCTCAACCACCTCACGACGGCTGATCTCGACGACCGGCACGAACGCCGACGGCACGGCAAGCGGCGGCGCATTCTCGACAACTTCCGACGTCGCTGCCACCCCGTGGCGTTGTTGATGCAGCTTGATCCATCGGCGCAGCAAGTTAGCGTTCACGCCGGCCCTGAGCGCCAACCCGGCCACCGACACGCCCGGCTGCAGGCAGGCCTCAATAAGCCTGCGTTTGGATTGCGAGTCGTAGCGCCGCTTGCCGTCGCGACCTACGAGCGTAACGGCGAGAAGCGCCGCATCTGAATCGGTCTGAGTCATGGGCTGTGTCCACTATTAATCAGTGGACACAGCTTGCCTTGCTCTCAATTCGGGCGCTATGTGCTGATAAATTCGCGCTTACAGTCCATCTGCATCCGGTTGTTGCCTTTCCCTCTCAGCCAGTGAGCATGTTCGTGCGCGTGTTCGCGACAGCAGAATTGGTCGGGTATGACGGGGACTGGCTACACGATGACAAGATGCGTGGTTTTGCGTTCGAGGAGATTGTCGTGACAGACACGCACCTGGAATGCTGGCGCCCGCCCAATCCGCCGTCGTCGCAAGCCAAGGCTTTCCGAAAGGGATTCTCGCTGGGGCTGGAGCCGGGGATGGCAGAGGCGTTGCGCGCTTGGAACCGCCGATCCGACGCATCGCGCGTGTCACCCACGCAATCTCCAAGGAAATCTCGGGCACCCGAAACCGCACCCTTACTCGCAACGAACAGACTCGCGTCGCGCAGGTCGTCTCAGCGCGTGTCTTTGACGCGTGTGCGCCTGATCGCGCGGTTAGCCTCGCGCTGGGATACGCACCCCCTTGGTTGCAGATCGAAATGGGACGACCCACGATCATGGCTCTGCTGGCTAGCGCGGGCACAGACTTTAAGGCGCTGGCTACAAAAGGGTGAAGCGCGCGAGAAGCGGTTGAGCGTAGGCGAGGGATTAGTGTGCGGCGATGACATCTGAGTAATGGATAACCGCGCTCTCGTTGCGAAGAGCGGATCCTATTCAGTGAGTCGTCGCCATTCAAGTTTTCTCGTGGATAGCCGATAACTCGTTCTCCTCCTCCTATGAACTTATATGACCGCTACCTACATTGAAAAACTTCATGCCGCGTATGATTTCACGGAGAAGCTGGGTGCTTCATTTACAAGACTCCCCACAACTGAAACTGAGTTCTTCACGGGCGATTTAGGCGAGCGTCTGCAAGCGGCGATTTCGAATAAGGGCATAACTTCGTTCGCCGGTGCCGCAGGGCAGTGCGTGAAATGGAGCCACGCCCTTCGCCCGCTCGCGGAAGAGATTCTTGGTGCGCCCATCCTGCTTACCTTCGGGCAAGTAATTAACGCAAGCAGAGCCTTCTTCAATCCCAGTTGGGCTGATCTTCAGAATTGGCATCAGATGGGATTTAGCGCATCGGACTTTGAGGGGCGGTCCGGAATCAACTTGCACTCCTGGTGGACGCTACCGTCTGGCGAGGTGATGGACGTTACCCTATGGTCTACGTTGTCGGACGCGTGGAACCGACCGGAGTTGCTGGGCGCTGTAACTGGCGGCTGGCCGGACAAGATTGCGCCCAACCCGACGTACGTCCCGATGGTCGTAGGCGACGACTATATCGAGACAGTCGAACGGCACATGCCATTCAGTCGTTTTCTGGCAAGAGAGTGCACTTTGGCGGAACTGAATGCAATGCCGGTGATGATGATTAAGACATGACAGCATGCAGCGAGTACCGCTGGGTGAGGCAAGTCGTGATCCCAGCCCCGATGTCCGCGGCAGCTGTTGAATCCCTTCAAAACCGCTAATAGCGCCCATAGATTACGCTAATGTAAGATTGGCGTTTGAGCCCACGAAATAAGGCAGAGCAGCGGTTTCGCGCGCCATTTTAGGCGTTGCGTTTCAGCAACGCACGCACGCTCGGATGTCCGTTTATTTTGCTAACGCGTTCGTCCTGTCCTTTAATTCCGCTAACGCGTCTGACGAGGCTCGATAAGGAGCGGCAATGACGGCTTTGCAGGAAACGGATAGCCGTGCTGCGAAAGTAGCAGACATACTCCGACCGTTAGGGCGAGGACCACTTTCGAAAAAGCTCGCGGTGGTAGCTGCGAATTTGCTGGGTGTCCATTGGACTACGGTATATCGCCTGCGGCGGAAGTTTCTTGCAAACCCGGTCGCCAGCGCTGTTGCCCCGAAACGCCGAGGTCCTTCTAAGGGGGACCGTCGGTTAGGAAGGGCTGTCGATACTGTGATCGACGAAGTGGTGCATGTCTGGCTGCCCACTCAACGACAATTGGCGCACCCTGCAACCGATCTCATGCTGGAGGTTCGACGCAGATGTGAACTCGCCGGACTGCAACCACCAAGCCGGACCACCATTAGCCGGAGGTGGACTCAGCATCGTGAGGCGGACGCTCTGAAGCGCGCGGCCCTTCCCGACGCGCTGACAGCGCCAGGTTCGCTTGTCGCAAAGTACCCTCTGGAAATCGTTCAGGTCGACCATACACAAGCGGATGTGGTTCTGGTTAGCGAATACGACAGAAAGGTGATCGGCCGCCCGTGGCTAACTATCGCTCTGGACGTCGCGACCAGGTGCGTGTTGAGTTTTTACGTCGGAATGGACCGTCCGGGAGCGGCTACCGTTGGTCTACTCCTGACCAGGGCGGCACTATCCAAAGCCCCTTGGCTCGCAAAGATCGAGGCGGACGCAGAGTGGCCGATGCGTGGAATTCCGAGAGTTCTCCATCTCGACAATGCGGCGGAATTCAAGAGCAGGGCGCTTCGCAGTGGGTGTCGGGAATTTGGCATCCACCTCATGTATCGTCCAGTCGGGCGTCCTCATTTCGGTGGTCACATCGAGCGGCTGAACCGCACCCTGATGGAGCGCGTCCGAGGCCTGCCGGGGGCAACCGGATCATCCCCAAAAGGCCGCAAGGCGAGGCAGTCCGAAAAGACGGCCTCGTTGACGCTTCGAGAATTCGAGCAATGGCTCGCGATCGAGATCGCCAGACGCTACCACCACGTTCCGCACCGTGGGCTGCTTGGAGCAACGCCAGCCGACACATGGCGGATGCTCGCGCGCAACCCCGATCCGCGGCAGCTGCCCGCGTCCACTGACGCTGAACTCAGGTTCCTGATTCGCTTTTTGCCTGTTGCGCAGAGGAAAATCCAGGCTGATGGACTGACGCTTTTCCATATTCGTTACTGGCATCCAATATTCGTTGCCTGGCGCCAGACCCGGCGTGCCGTCACCGTTAGGTACCATCCTGAGGATCTCTCGCGTGTCTTTGTGACGGCAGGAAGCGGCGAGTACCTCGAAGTCCGTTATGCAGACATGCGCCGGCCGGCCATTTCTCTTTTCGAACATCGGGCAGCGTTGCAAGCCATTCGGTCGGAAGGGCAGCGCACTGTCTCGGAAGCGATGATTTTTAGGACGATAGAAGAGCAACGGCGCGTGATCGCCAAAGCCAGGCAGACAACGGCCCGCGCCCGGCGACGGTCACACAAAAAGAACGTCCCTCTGGAAGAGTTGCTTGACATGATTGTCCCGTTCAGGGGTGAGACAACGGAGCAGCAGGCTGAAACGGTCGATTACGCCGCGCCAGTTCAGGCCTTCGATGTCGAGCAATGGTGAGGTGACACATGAAGGACGGGACGCTTGCCCATTTGCTACCGGCCGCCAGAAAGCAGGCGGAGTTAGGAAACGACGAACGAATTCTCGGACTTCTCCGCGACCGTTGGATCGATTATCCCCGCGCGACGCAAGCCCTGCAGCAACTTGAGCGCCTTTATGAGACACCACGCCGCGACCGGATGCCGTGCCTGCTCTTGCACGGTGATTCAAATATTGGCAAGACGAAAATCACGGCCAAATTTCGGCGTGCGCATCCCAACGAGTTTGACGAGCGAAGCGGGGTCGAGCGCTGTCCGGTCGTGGCAATGCAGATGCCACCGACCCCGGACCAGCATCGATTCTATTCGGGCTTACTGTTCGAGCTAGGCGCCCCGCATAATGCCGCGGCCGGACTTTCATCCCTTGAACGACAAGAGCGTGTTAGGCACTTTGTGTGAGACCTGGTATCCTGGCGGGATGAAAAGAGCAGACCGAAAAGGGTATCCGAGCGATGTGTCCGACGAAGAATGGAGCTTCGCGGCACCCTATCTGACGCTGATGGACGTTACTGCGCCGCAGCGCAGATACGAGCTGCGCGAGATGTTTGATGCGTTGCGCTGGATGGCGCGGGCCGGCGCGCCCTGGAGGATGCTACCCAATGATTTCCCACCTTGGGAACTGGTGTATCAGCAAACCCAACGCTGGTTACAGGCAGGCTGTTTTGAGCACATGGTCAGCGACCTGCGCTCGGTAATACGCGTGGCACAGGGACGGCAGGGACAGCCCAGCGCCGTTATTCTGGATGGCCGCACGATACAGTCGACCTGCGAGAGTGGCCCGCGTGCAGGCTATGACGGTTATAAGCACAAGCGCGGCAGCAAGGTCCACATTGCGGTGGACACCCTGGGACAGTTGCTGGCGGTACATGTGACACCGGCCAATGAACAGGAGCGCGCGCAGGTGGCAGAGCTTGCGCGTCAGGTCCAGCAGGTAACGGGACACACGGTCAAGGTAGCATTTGCCGATCAGGGATACACGGGCAAAGAGCCAGCGCAGGCCGCACTCGATGAAGGCATTGAACTGCAGGTGATCAAACTGGAGGAAGCGAAAAAGGGCTTCGTACTGCTGCCCCGGCGTTGGGTGGTCGAGCGCAGCTTTGGCTGGCTCAACCGTTTCCGCCGTCTCGCACGTGATTATGAACGGTTACCCGAAACCCTTGCCGGGCTTCATTTCGTGGTCTTCGCAATGCTCATGCTCGTTCACGCAGTGCCAGTACTTCAAAGTGCCTAACACGCTCTAAGGCCGAGAGCTTGCCGATCGAGACGGCAATTCGAATGGCTGTTCCACTCCGGAAAGGTAGACGGCACTGCAAACGGAGGCAAGAAGGAAAGAGGCTCCGGATAAAAGAAGCGCAGGCTTCATTTACGGTGGCAAAAGTGAGGTCATGACAAGGCTGTATCCTGGTACGAATGGCCTCTAAATAAGCCAAGACACATGAAATACGAATTCACTCCACCCGAGCGTTGCGAAGACTTTCAGCATTGATGCAAAGACCTTTGGGCCGCCGAGTGGCGCAGCGTGGGCGCGGAGCATCACGGGCGCAGCGGCAGTGAGCAAGCCGGCGTCGATTGCTACGCTCGCCAGCCCAATCGATGTAACGGATTCAGGAGCAGCAAGACCTCGGCGATGCCGATAACTCGATCCGGGGACCGCGCACCCAATCAACACACCGGCGGCGCCGTACAGGTAAACATCGCATAACCCGACACGCTGGCCACCAGTAGCAGCAGCTACCTTAACCCGAATCACTTTCCTAGCCAGTCAGCATGTCGGAATGCATTTTAGCGACGCGCAACCCGCCATGGTTGCCACGATCGCCAGCAGCAGCATCAGATTGAATATGCGCTTCATTATCACGTCACCCTCCTGGGTAGTCGTTATCGGTTCGCTGCGTCACTGCTGCTGCGCCTACACGTCAACGTAAGACGTCGTTTGCGACGGCACAAGACGCGGATGCGGTGTGCACAGACAGACACACAGATCATCGCTCAGTGCCGCCTGCCGGCCGTCTGGTCCTGTTGTGGAAATGCGCGCGCCCTCGCACTTGATCAACCCAACGGTCTTGCAGACCGGACAGAGGACGGGATCGGTTTCGTAGGCTTGCTCGCGCCCGCCGAGCAGGTCGTTACCGTCGCCGCCCTGCACGATGCCATCCACCGTCGTTTTGTCGCCTTTCACAATGTCGTAACGCCGCATCTTACGCTCCTACACTGCACCCGGCCGCGGCCGGAGGCTATTCAGCAGGGCATCCCATACTTGCAGCGCTCCGGCCTCATCGACCGGCGCCGTTGCCTGATCAGGTGGCAGGTCGCTCCGTGAAGACGTGCCCAGTAGCAGTTCAATCGAGGTATGCGGTTGTGCAAGCGTGGCAGGATTGCCCGGTGCCAGCAGATAGAAACGGTAGACCGTAATCGGACCGTCCTGAAGCGCAAACAGGACCTCTTCGGCGTCCATGCCGGCCACCACGCGCTTGCCCTTGCGCAGGATGCGATAGCTGCCAGGCATCCGATCGAGTTGTGCGCGAAGCTCGGACAGATTCTTGGTGAGCGGCTGACCTTGATCCTGCTCGACCGCATCTCGCATCTTGATCAGGAGCAGGGCAGGTCGGCCCGGCATCAGCGCAAACGACTGGCTGACTTCTTCCGTGTAGCTCGACGATCCGGTGACGATCCCGCCGTCGAAGCAAAACCCCGACTCCGTCGGCACGGCCCAGTTGTCTCGCGCCTTGATGCGCCGGTAGGTGTCGCTGTAGATATTCTCGGAGTTATCAAGAGCAGACGCTCCCATGAGGCCGGCGGTATGAAAGAGTGTGTGGTCCGCAAAGAGGTAGCCATCCGTTCTGAAAGGCATCTCGACTTTCGCCACGCCTTCCTGGTAGATAAAAAACCGCGAATCGTTGACCGGCGAAAATGCCTTCTCCAGCCAGGCCTTCCCGGTTTTCTCATCCAGGTTGACGGGGTTATAGCGTTGCTTTGTACGCAACTCGTTCTCCCGAGCCTCGACTTTGGTGCGATAGGCATCAAGTGAGACATTGTGAGTTGTTTCGAGTTTGTCTCCCCTGTACGCGTAATGTTGATTCGAAATCTCGCTCGACGCGGGCCGGTCGAATACGAGGCGGCCGATGCACCACGGGCGCATTTTGGACAGCAGTGGATTGTTCATCATGGGTTCCACGGAAAGCGCAAGAGAGCAGGCGCAAAGACCTGCCAGCAGAATGAGGGAGCGAAAGAGGCGAACCATTAACATGTTCCCGGCACCTAGATGTCGTTGACGATCTGGACCACACTGTAAAGTATCGCCCAGTGAGTCCATGGGTGCGCGTAGCTGGTCATGTGCTGGTATCCGCCCTGCACGAACGCCATCTGAACTCCTTTGGCCGGATCGCCAGGCACCTCAGGCTTCAACCCGCGCGCCTGCGCATCGGCCGACCACACCGGCACCGTACCGTCGCCACGGATGATTCCCGTCTTGGTTGCCACCTGTGACCAGTCAGTCTTGGCATTCACGTCCGGCAACGTGTTTGTCTTCTGGACGCTGAACGTGACACTCAGATTGCGTTGCTCCAGAAGCACGCGGATCTCGCCCTTGCCCGAGTCGTGCAGCAACTTTGCGGCCTGAAGTTCAGGCGCCTGCACGTCCGATGGCACATCTCCAGTCCAGATTGCGTTACCCCACGTCAACAGATTCTTCGTCGGGTCTCCTTTTTCGATGCCAGGCTTGCTCGTGTCGTTGGCCTCTGTCGTCGTGCTCGACTGTGGTGACCTGAAGTCGAGGCCACCCTCGCCGTAGGCTACATATGTCTTGCCATGGTAATGATTCTTCAAATGGCTCTGGTTTTTTACAACGGTCTCCATAGTCGATCGATAGTAATCCGATAGGCTTGTCTGAAGCCCGCCTGCATTGAGCCGCGTCTTGACGATCCCAGCCGGATCGAGCTGTTTGTCGGGCGGCTGCAAACCGTACCACTTGGGATTCACATACAAATCGTTATACGGATCGCCGTGCTCCGGGAACTGCATGACCACCTGTCCGTCGGGCCGCGCAAAAATCCACCACGGCGCGCCATTGTGATAATCCGGCATCGGCGTCAGCTCCATCGGCCCCGGCGCATTCGCCATCACCGCCATGAACTCGTCCGCATCGCGCCCCAGCAGACTGCCATTGATGAAACCATTCATACCGCCTTCGGGACTGCCGCCTGTCTTGAAACGCTTGGCCGCCAGAGGAGCACCGGTGGCCGGTTGACAGCCATGAAATACGCCGTGCGCAAGACCTTCGAGCCCATGGTTTAACACCGCGAAGCGGGCCACCAGCCCACCCATCGAGTGCGTCAGAATAATGGCCTTGCCCGTATCGTTTTCTTTGCAGATCTCGGTGACGCCCATCAGCCGTGTCGTCTTCTTTGTCTGCGGATCGGGGACATCCAGACCATTCACCACATCACGCCCCGAAAGATCGTTCGACTGCAGCCAGTTGTATCCAATCGCATAGACGCGATAGCGAAACTTCGCGAATTTCTTGAATTCCGCGGAGTCCGGCGCGATCACCTGGCCTTTTCCTGCGGCAGCAATGGCGCCGTAGGTCTTTGGGTCGGTGCCGAGCACCGGATGGAGTGCCCATTTCTCGCCCTCGGGGTCGGGGTTGATCCACGCGCCTTCGGGCTTGCCGAGCAGCATCGGGTTGTTCAACTGTTGCTCGAGCCAAAGCAGGACAGGTTGATAGCCGGTCCGATAGACCGAACCCCAGCCGCGGCGTCGCGCCTCCTTCTCGGTAATCGGGTCTTTCTCCCCAAGGTCGACGATCGGGCCGAGCGGCGTCACCATGACGCTCTCGGGATCGAAAAGTGTTTCGCGCGACGACGCGCTGCGAAACCATCCCGCGATGAGCGAACACAACGCGCCGAGTGATGCACCTATCGTGTCTGTATTTGGTGCGGACCATGCCGCGTCGCCACTGTCCTTGGCGGCCAGTGGCGAGCCCATCACGCCCGGTATGAAAATCACGGGAATGATGGGGCGCAGATCGTGCAAGGTCTCCTTGGCGCGGGTGTCGTCGGCCGACGTCAAGGGCGCCTGGGCGGAAGAGTGGCCATTCTCATCGGTCTGCGACGCGAGGCGGACGACTTCCTGTTCGGCATCGTCGTCGCCGGACGTCTGGCCCTGCGTACCCGAATTGTCGGGCTGATTTTCGCTCATGGATTCTCGCTTATGCGTTGCTCGTGCCAGGCCGCAGCGCCCGGATCACCACGGTTTCGATATCGTTGCTTTTCTGCTCGACCGTATGGCCCAGCTCGTCCGTGACTCCGCTCAGGCGTGTGCCATCCCCACGCACGATCTCGTAAGGGTGGTTCTTGAGCGGGTCGCCGGTGATCCGGTCGCGCAAGAGATACTTATCGTTGAACGCAGGCTTCTCGAGGCTATTCATATGCTCGGCCACCGAACTCGGACCCTGCCGGCTGAACGACGCCGACTTGATCGTGCGTGCACCGTGCGTGCCGTCCTCAATTCCTTGGGGGGTAATACGGATGTATGAGCCCCCGCACTTGAGCATCAACTCGGTCTTCGCGTCGATCTCGATGCTGCCGTTATTGCTCTTGAGCGTCAGGCCGAGTTCGGAGAGTAATCGCAGCTGATCGGTGAGCGCCTGGATGTCGATCGCACCGTTACCGGCGATCAGTTTCATACCGGCACGCTGGACGAACACGCTGATTTTTTCTGCGACGCTCGCAACCAGCGATTTGCCCACGGCCCAGTACGTGTCCTTGCCGCTGACGAAATTCAGATGGTCGTCCGCGACCATCTGCGCCGACGCATGCGTGGTAAAACCCATACTCTCTGGGCTCGATCCGAGCATGACGGGTTTGGCAAAGGCATTGGCGTTTCCTGTCCCACCGCCTGCCGTATTGCCGCCTTTGGTCACGCCCGCCTTGCTGTGCTGGGTCGCCTTCGCGAACTGTGAAAGCGCTTCGCGGCCAGGCTTCATATCCTCGGCCTTGGCGGTCGAACTTGCTGAGGATAACGACTCGACGAGTAGATCCGCACGCGCCAGAATCTCGCGCGGCGCGGTGGTATCGAGCGGCTGACCGTCGGCACTGATTTGATGTGTGCTGAAATACAGTCCCTCGCCCGCATGGACGGCACCTGCATTGTCGGTGCGCAGGGTGAACCCGCTGCCGGTGTACGCGCCCCGCGGATTGCCGTCCTGGACGATCTGGTAGCCGAGATGGAGACCGCTCATGCCGTGGCTGCTCATGATTTGCATGCGGCTCTGGCCCGTGGAGTCATCCATCACGAACTGGTTATAGCCACCGCCACCGCCGTACTCCTTGGACCGATAGCCAGAAAGCAGGCCGTTCGAATGCCACTGCGGTTTTGCCTCGCCGTTGTACACGCGATGAAGTGCAATCGGGCGGTCGATGTCATTGCCGATATGCCCAATCAGGAGTTCTTCGCCTGCGCGTGGCATGTGGACGCCACCATAACCATCGCCGGTATCGGACTGCGCGACGCGCACCCAGCACGATGCACGCTCGTCGCCATCGTTTTGCCGGTCCCAGATGAAGAGCACCTTCACCCGGTTCAGTTCATCGGTGTAGCATTCCTCGCCCTTCGGGCCCGCAACGATCGCCGATTCCAGCTTCGCTTCGGGCTTGCGATGATCGAACGGGCTGCGATAGGGCACCGTCGTACGCTGCGCTTCGATGGTGACCCGATAGAACCCCGCGGAACCGTCAGCTTGCTTCACGGAGAACACCTGGCCAGGATCGTCGACGCGGGCCTGTGCGATCTGATTGTTCAGGCTATGCGGGTAATTCGCGTCGTGCCCGGAGAGCGGAAGATTGTTCTCGATGGCCCACTCAACCTCGATGGTCGCGAATTCGCGCTGGTCCGCGGCGTCCTGATCGTGCTCCGGATGGCCGGTCAGCGTGAAGCGACGGCCCGCGTCCATCGCGCGCAGGCTACCCACGCCGTGAAAGCGCTTGGCCTGCGACTCCCATTCCTCCATGCGAATCTTCGACAGGTGATCGCCACGTTCCTGTTCCGGATACGTATAGCCGCCGGTGTATTCATAGACTTCTGTTTGCGAGGGCAGCGCTCCCTGATTCTCCATCGTGGGAACCGACGTCCCTTTCGGATTGGTGGGCGTCGAAGGACTCTTATAGTCGAAAGTACGCGTCGACAGCATCACGGATTGCAGTGTCCGTGTGCCTGACCACTGTGTGAGTGCGTCGGCCTCACTGCTCACACCTGCACGATAAAACCCGACCGTCGCCGGCGAGAGCGTGTCGAGCGTTTCGAGGCGGTCAGTGATGACCAGTGTGTGCGATTTGCCGTCGGCTGCCTGCTGCCAGATTCCAAACAGGCCTTCAGACTCCAGGAGCCGGTGCACGAAGTTCCAGTCGGTCTCGTCCTGCCGGCAATATGAGCGCGTCGGCAGCGGCTTCGACACCACGAAACGGTACATCCCCTTCGCCTGCGGGTGCTGGTTGAACACGTCCGAGATGATTTCGTCCGCTGCCTTGTCCTGCCAGTGTCGCTGGTCGCGGCGGAACTTCAGGAAGTGCATCCACGAGGAAAAGCCCAACTGGTAGCTTGTAAGATTTCCGTCTGCTCCCAGCCGGCGAGCCGTGTGCACATAGCCGTGATGTGGCAGATAAGACCCATCGGTCTGTTGGATCCAGAGGGTAACGGCTTGGGAAATCAGAGTTTTGAGCTGAACGTCGCCCGAGGTAGATACGCAGTCGAGCAGGAAGAAATAATCGCGTCCGATCCGTGAGCGCCCGGTGACACGGTGGGGCAACAATACGTTGTTGCCAGCCGGAGTATCCAGTTTTAGAAGACGGCCCTGCTGCGACAGTCCGCCCGTTATTGCCCCGATTACGTCCTGCGTGCTCATACCGCCTCTCTATCTGATTATTTCTGTTTTCTCGCGCGATTTTACGTATAACGATACTGCCAAAGCAATCAGATAATTATGAGGAATTGAAAAATCGGAAATTGATTTAATGCGAATTGAATATTAAGGTGGGTGCCGGATCGCAAAAGCATTCAATCAGACCAGCGTGCATGGGGTAGTGACCACATAGTTGCCGAAAGTGCCATCTAGCTCGGGCACCTTGATCAACAGGGCTCTTGATGTCAGGGAACCGTCCTGTCGAAATCCACAATCTCGGCCGTCCTCCCGATATAAAACACAACCTCCCCAGGCCCATCCTGAACGTCGCAGGGGGCGCGCAAGCGGTCATAGCACAAAGCATAGATATATGCTATTTGTGGAGTGCTCAAGTTGTGATCTCCCGGCGGACGACGTGAAGTTAGATGCTGGGTATCTCGCCCGACCGATCCCACGCAGTAATTTACATCGGATATTGCGCCGCCACAGATCCTGAAGTGATTGTCGGATTCAGGCGGCCGTCATGGACGCTGCTAGCTTTTTATTACAACGCCACGTTCGCGGGCAGTGATCAGCGGGGCGCCGGATCACCTAGAGGCAGCAATGCCAGACGTCAATCCGTTCGATTATTTATTCACAGCGCATATTTTGGCAAATTGCGTGACAACCAACATTTGCATGATTTTCCATTAAAACGCGCGTTTTTACGGATTAAAACCGCGATATCGTAAACCCTAAATCATTATTTCTTGCACAAGCCCTATTCATCATATAAAAATGGCATGGTCGCATGGAAGTTGAAAGCCAAGGTCAGGCTTATTTAATTCTGCGTTCCTGCAAAAATTGATGTTAAGACCACCCGGGGGCAGCATGAGTGACCAGAATGTCGGGCTCGGTAAAGATCGAGTGAGACTTGTTTTGCGCGTTGTGAGGAGCGCAGCGGTATTTGCGCTGTTGTTTGCGAGCGTTACCGCCGATGCTGTTGCCGTTCGTTATGCGTACGACTCTCTGGGGAGAGTGGTTCAGGCAGTCTTCGACAACGGTACGACCACCACGACAATTACTTATTCATACGACGCAACCGGCAATCGGGCGTCCGTCTCGACCACTTCCCCCTGAGCAGCGGTGCTGCATCGTAGCGATGCAAAGCAGATCGGGTACGCAGCACTAATGCGCTTCTTATGGAGGACGAGATGTCCAGCCCTGCGCGTTCGCGTGTAAATAAGTATATAAAGATTTTCTCACTGGGGATTTTCGGGTTCTCGGCATCATTAGGGGTTGCCAGTCCCGCTCCTTTGAATGCAGACGCAATGGCGTCGCTTGCAGGTAGCCGAGCAGCATCGTACGTTGGGGTACCGGGTCCGTCAAAATCTAAAGGAAGTCCGTATATCGGAGTTCTGCCATCGAATTCCGTAGCCGCGAAGGCGGTTACATTCGTGAGTGGCCAGCCCGCCGTTAATAGTAATTTTCCACAGGCGGCAGCCGATGGTAAATATCCGGCGCCAGGTACCGTCTTTGCCAATTTTCCGCCAGTTTCAGGCGAGTCCTGGGAAAAACTACATGCGTCGGCGCAGCTACCTCTGAATATCAATACGGGAATTGGCAAAGCCAATGCGACAAAGCAACTTTGGGCAAACCGGATTGCGGGAGATACAAGCCCTGAGGGGCCACCATCGATTGCGGTGCTCGCGCGGGCACTCGACTTCAATCCCGATGTGATCTTTCAGTGGGTTCGCAACAACGTCGAGTTTTATCCGATTTTCGGAGCCCAGAAAGGTTCCGTCGGCGCAATTCTGGACAATCAAGGCACCGCATACGATCAGGCGATGCTGATGGTTGACCTGCTTCGCGCGTCCGGCTACACCGCGTCGTTTACTACGGGCGTGATCAAGGTAACCGCCGCCCAGCTTAATGCATGGTACGGCGTTGACACGTCAAACGCCTGTGGCGTCATCGCTCTGCTTGGCAAAGGGCAGATCCCCATCTACACGGTTCATTCGACTGTTGGTGGGAACTGTCCTGGTAACGTAGGGGCTCTCGTCGATGTTTCGATTGGCCACGTCTGGGTAAAAACGGTCCTGAATGGGACAACCTATTATTTTGATCCCAGCTTCAAAACCCACACGTTCAAAACGGGCATCGACCTGGGCAACGCCAGCATCACCGGATACAACGCAGCCACATATCTGAGCTCGGCGGAAAGCGGGGCGACGATTACGAGCAACTATGTACAGAACATCAACCGGAACAATATCCGGAACAACCTCACCACTTATGCGAGCACCCTGGCAGGGTACCTGCGGGCAAATCTTCCCGCGGCTACGCTGGATGACGTTGTCGGTGGAAAATCTCTCGATCAGGTGTACGGCGCGATTCCGCACTACACATCGCCGCCTCTCCAGGACACGGCCTTTCCGCTCCAGGATCTGGTAGATATTCCGAACTCGCTGAAACCGACACTTCGGGTTCAGTATCAAGGCATCGACCAGACCTTTACGTCGGACGCCATTTACGGTCATCGGCTGACCATCACCTACAACGGCTCAAACCAACCCGTCCTCCAGCTGGACGGTTCCATGGTCGGAGTGCCTGGCACAGCGGCGACTCCGGGAACGTCGACGCCGATCACGTTCACCGTCACACACAATGCGTACGCACTGCCCTTTGCCAATCTGACCTACAACCAGACGCTCAAAGCAGGACCCGGCAACACCTATGTTGTCGCTAATGGTTGGGGCCCAACGTCGCGCGGCCTCGCCGATTCGTACCAGAAAACACTTGGCGATCTGCGCGCGAGTGGTGCGGCCAGTGGAACGGAACCCGTCACAGGATCTGCCCTCGAGGTGCTAGCGGCCCAATGGCTGGGGCAGGGCGCCCAGGCCGTGTATCTGACGGAGCAGCTTCTTTCGAATACGACAATCCTGCATCAGCACCACATCGGTATCGCTGGGTATGCATCCAGTTCGTACGTCGACCTTCAAGGCAGCGCGATCTCAATCGCGACGCTCGATGCTAATCCGACCAAGGAACAGGCGGCGCTGTTTAACGTGGCGATGCATTTTAGTTCGCTCGAGTCAACAGCCGTGCAACAGACAAGCAGTGTGCCGGCGACCTCGACCGTCAATCTTGTCGACATTGCAGCCGCAGCCGGTCAGCCCATCTATAACGCAAACTCCTCAAACTACGCGACCGCCGTTCAGCCAAATCTGGTTAATTGCGGCGCTTATGCTGCAACTTTCGCCGCCTATCTCGGAGCGGGAAACCGGCTGATTCTGCCCCAGCACTGCGACCTCACTGAAAACCAATGGACGGGCGCTGGGTATTTTGTCGTCGGATCATCGACTGTGGGCTCGATGATAAACGGCGGACTCGGCGGCGGCTTTGCCAGCATATCTCAAACCCTCAGCATCTATGAAGCGTTGGCGCTAATCTCCCAGCAAAGCAATGGCTCGCTGACCAACGCGTCTGCTTTTACCTACAACGACCCCATCGACAGGGCTTCTGGAAACTTCAACTATGACCACAATGACGTCGCTGTGGGCACCGGCACGTTCCCACAAAGCCTGAATTTTCAGCGGCTGTATAGTTCAGGTCGAAAGAACCTGAGTGGTCCGTTAGGGAAAGGCTGGACGCATAACTTCAATACGACCGCGTCGGTGAACTCTGATGGTTATCAGGGAATGGGAGAAGACTCAGCGCTAGACGCGGTGGGCACTCTGGTCGAAATGAAGGCGTCGCTCGACCTTCTGCTCGATAGCTCGACGCCCATCGAGAAAATGGTGACGGCAACGCTTGGGCAGCGTTGGTTTGGCGACCAACTCATCAATAATTCTGTCATCGTGACGCAGGGACTGAATGGCGAGGCCTTCGTTAAACTGCCAGATGGAACCTACAATCCTCCTCCAGGTCGATCTGAGAAACTATCGCTGAACGCCGACGGTACGTATTCCCTCGACTCCGTTCATTACGCAACGCTCAAGTTCAATTCCGCAGGCCAGCCGGACACGTACACCGATACGAGCGGCGTTCAGGTGAAATATGCCTATTCAGGGTCCACGCTCACGGGCGTTTCCAATAGTCTGGGAAGGGCGCTGACATTCACTTACACGAACGGATTGATTACCCAGGTCACTGACGGCACGAGAGTCGTCAAGTATGGCTACGACACGAGCTCCAATCTGTCGAGCTTTACAAACACGCTTAACGCCAGTACGACCTATGCGTACGGCCTGCCGGGTCAACTGACCCAGATGTTCCTTCCGAGTTTTCCTTCAATTGCCGCGGTCACAAACACCTACGATTATATGAATCGGGTGGCGATCCAGTCCAATGCGAGAGGAAAGACCTACTACTATTTCTTCGCGGGCTCGCGATCAATGGAGGTGGGTCCGGGCAGCGTGGCACGGGTTACGTATTTCGATGCCATGGGCAATGTTCTTGAGGACACAACGCCGCTGTTTAACACGACGATCTTCAGCTACGACGGGCAAGGCCGGCTTGCAACAAAAACGTTGCCACAAGGCAACGGGACGTCGTACACCTACGACGATGCGAGCTGCGCAAGCGCCGAGAAACGCTGCACCCAGAACATCAAGACGATCAGCCAGTTTGCACCCTCGGGGTCCGGTGTGTCGCCGCTCGTCCAGAGCTTCACATACGAGAGCGCTTTCAACCAGGTCGCGACAGCCGTTGACCCGCGCGGAAACACAACGTCCTACACATACACGCCGCAAGGGCTGCTGTGGAAGGTCTTCACACCACCAGATTCCAATGGTGTGCAGGGAGAAACTGATTATGGCTACGTCAACTATGCGCCGGCTGGCTTTCCTGTGTTCTATTTGCGCTCATCGTTTGCAACGTCGATCACAAATAACAGCTATCTCCTGAACATCTACGCGTACGACCCGACTAACCATTTCGTTCCTCAGTTGACGACGGTGGACAGCGGCACGGGTCGGTTGAATCTCACGACGACGTTCACGTATGACCCGATCGGGAATCGAACACTCGTTAAAAGCCCGAGAACGGACCTGAACGATACCATCGCGACTAGCTATGACAGCGAGCGTCGACCGATCGTGACAACCGATGCGCTCGGAAAACAGATCCAGACCTCATACGACGCAGATGGCCGGCCAACGTCGATCGCCCGACAATTGGCATCGCAATGGTTAACCAGTTGCACACGTTACAGCGAGACAGGGAAGCCGGTGAGGGCGTGGGGACCTTCGCTGACGGCGTCAGCAACGACCTGTCCGGCAGAAACTGCGCCGGTATCGATCACCGATACCGCTTATGACGACCTGGATCGCGCGTACCAGACAACACAATATCTGTCGACGTCTGACGGCGGCAATCGCGTTAGCACGACCATTTATAACAACGATGACACCGTTGCCGCAGTGAAAAAGGCTGTCGGGACTGCTCAGGAGCAGACCTACGTTCAGTTCACTTACACGGCAAACGGAAATCTGAACTCCAGTGCCGACGCGAAGAACAATCTGACCGCCTATGCTTACGACGGCTTTGATCACCGCACGCGCACTTACTACCCCCTGCCGGGCACGCCTGGTTCGGCGAACACCAACGACTACGAAGAGAATGGATACGACGCTAATGGAAACATCGCGTCGATACGCCGGCGCAGCGGGAGCACGATTACGCAGACGTGGGACGCGCGCAACCGACTGACAGCAAGGACGTACCCAAGCAGCAGCGACAACGTCCAGTTCTCTTATGATCTTCGTGATCTTCGGACCTCCGCGCAGTATGCGAATGGCAGTTACGCGGTCACCTATACGTGGGACAACCCCGGTCGATTGATCGGTACGTCGGCTGGCGGCAAGAATCTGGCCTTCCAGTACGATGGCGCTGGCAACCGTGTTCAGATGACATGGCCTGACGGGTTCTACACCACCACCAGCTATGACGCACTAAACCGAACGGGAATAATCAGGGAGAACGGCAGCACCAGCCTGGCCAGCTACGCCTACGACGACCTCAGCCGGCTCACAACAATTACGCTGGGCAACGGCACGTCGATTCAGCGTATGTACGACAATCAAAGTGGGCTGGCGACGTTGACGAATGCCCTTGCGGCGACTGGCGAGCAGGTGCAGTACACCTACGCCCGGAATCAGCTGCTCGACGTCAACAGCGTCATATCCAGCAACGCCGCCTATCAGTGGAGCGGAGCCTCCGTTGGCACACAAAGTTATGCAGCCGATGGCCTCAATCGCTATACGAGCGCACAGGGAAACACTCCTTCCTATGACAGCAGCGGCAACCTGTCTGGTTACGCCGGATGGTCGTATGGCTACGACGTCGACAATCGTCTGAAGTCGGCGTCAACGGGACTTCTTGGCATCCCGAACATCAGTTTTTCCTACGATGCCCAGGGCCGCATGCGCCAGACCGTCGACACGGTTAGCCTGTTCAACAGCACGACGACCAACTTGCTCAACGATGGGACCAAACTGGTTGCTGAGTATGACTCAACGGGTAATACCGTCCTCAGGCGGTACGTGCAGGGTCCGGCCGTTGACAATCCCTTGGTCTGGTACGAAGGCAGTGGCACAACCAGCAAAAGCTGGCTGTATAGCGACCAATTAGGGAGTGTGGTTGCAACGGCGAACGCGTCAGGCGCACGAACGGCAGTCTTTACATACGGCCCATTTGGGGAGCCGAACGTCACGACAGGTTTACGTTTTCGATTCACGGGTCAACAATTCTTTTCAACTCCCGGACTCTACTACTACAAGGCGCGATTCTATTCGTCTGGGCTAGGTCGTTTTCTGCAGACCGATCCGGCGGGGTATACGGACGATGAAAATCTGTACGCTTACGTTAGCAACAACCCGATTAATCGCACGGATCCGAGTGGCTTGGCGAGCGTATTCACCGGAGACAGCTTCGACATTAGCGGTAACTATCGTTCCACAGGTCAACCTTGCACAGGCGGAAGTTGCAAAAGCGGGGGGACATACGGTACAACTGGTATGTATTTCGTCCAGGGAACGGGTTATCTCTGTCGGGATTGTGCCGTAAAGGAACTCAATCTGGGTGACTTGTCGGGTGGAGCACAGGCAGCAGAGTTGCGCCCCTACTTACCTGGCGGTACTGGTGACTAATTTGGATTGGATGGACGAGCCGATGGAAGCTTTAATTGTGGATGTGTTTGATGATGAGCTGTGCTATCCAGCGCTGTCATTTAAGTTTCCGTTGAAGGAAGCTTTTGATGCGCTTAAGGGCCAACCTCCAGTTCATGAAAGACTTGTCAACTTTGGGAGTGTGCTCATTGATGGGGCTGAGTTCGCTACAACCGATGAACTTCTGAAGGGCACGGTCCCCATTCAGTCGAAATACTACGGACTCAGGTATTGGAAATCAGGGGAAGAAGACCTTCCATACCTGGTACATACCGGCTTTGAACTGCCATTGCTGCTTGACGGTCGAAAAAAACTAGGCTGGCTCAACGTTGAACCGGGGGATGGCGGGTTTGAAAAATACCGTCTCGCATGTTTCGAGCGGTTCGTTGCACAAGGGATTCTTGGGAAGCACGAAGATGTTTACGGGCGTGATGGGGGAATGGCTGGGACAATTTACTACTTCCCCCTCGACGAAGCATGGCGAGTCCCTGCATTGATGTTTATTCGGAAAGCGTCGCGAGAGTGCGGAGGTTGGAGCGAGGTTTTTGAGAGACAGGAAGGCGCGCTGATGGGGTACAGCAGGGCAGAGAACGACGTCTGGATCGAGAATTGTCTGAGAAGCGGCAATTCCTCGCTGGGTATGTCAATCTGTTGTTTGCTCAGCAACGAAGAACTTTCCTTTGTCAAACACTCCGGGCTGCGTGCTCTGCCGTGGAATCGCGATACGGATCTCACGTGTTTTCGCAACGTCGACATGAATGAAGAGTCTCTCCAAACGTTGGTTGAAAGCTACGGTAAGTCGGCTGTGGTTCGGTTCTGGATTAATCGTGACGAATTTTTAAAAGGAATAGAAAAAACGGAAATTTCCCCTGGGGCTTGGATAATTGATAAAAATCAGATATCGCTGGTAAATTCATTGCTCAAAGGAAAGTTGTACCTAGTCTATGAAGGTCTTTGAGTTTAAGCACCTCAAAACGTAGCGGTAGGCAAGGCCCGCCTGGCGCGCATGAGTACACCGCAAGCTGCGATGTTAGGTTTCCAACTGCCGGTGACCATTCTTCGCTCCTTTTGACGATTGACACGTTCCGGCTGCTGCTAGCGTTCGCCACGAAGCATATGGGGCGCGCGCCGTCAAAGCTGCGAATCGAGGACTTCGACGTGTCGTTGATCGAGGAATTCCTGCAGCACCTCGAACGCGGCAGAGGCAATTCGGTGCGAACACGCAACACGCGGCTTGCCGCCGTGCATGCCTTCTTCCGGTTCGTCGCGGTCAGCGAGCCTGCGTTGTTTCTGCAGTGTCAGCGCCTTCTTGCAATTCCATCTAAACGCTGCGAGCACGGCCCTGTTGAGTTTCTGACCGAGAGCGAGGCCGCCGCTCTGGTAGGGGCGCCTGACGTACGAACGTGGATCGGCCCGAACGCTGCTTCTTGTAGCGGTTCAAACGGGTCTGCGCAACAGCGAATTGACCAATCTCCGGCGCCAGGATGTGATGCTCGGGACAGGCGCCCACGTCCGTTGCCTAGGCAAAGGCAGAAAGATGAGATGCACTCCTCTGCGACCGGATGTCGTTGCAGTCCTGAAAGCATGGCTGCTGTATCAACCAGGCAAACCAGGTGATCCGGTCTTCCCCAGTTCGCGTGGTGGTCATCTCAGTGCCGATGCTCTTCAGCGACTCGTGTCGCGCAACGCCGAAATCGCGCGTCTCTCGTGCCCCTCGCTGAAGAAAAAATCGATAACGCCTCACACCCTTCGGCACACGGCCGCGATGAGCCTGATGCATCACGGCGTCGACCTAACCGTGATCGCGCTCTGGCTCGGTCACGAGTCCTCCGAGACTACGCAGATCTACTTGCACGCTGACATGCAACTCAAGGAACGCGCGCTCGCGCACGCCACGGCGAGCGGCGTCGCACCGACACGCTACAAACCTCCAGATCCGTTGCTCGCCTTCCTGGAGGCTCTCTGATAATGCCGGCAATCGGAGTGACCGGGAACAGAGATCCGCCCAACCGTTGTGTCCGTGCATTCATGACGCGGCATAATCGGGGAGCCGGCATAACGTCATCGAGCGCGACATTCGGCCATTCTGCACGGGCAGATCCTCGTGGCTGTTCAGTGACACCGTTGCCGGTGCGAAGGCCAGCGCAATGATCTACAGCTTGATGCTCACGTGCCGAGCGTGCAACGTCGAACCCTATGCATATCTCGTACGGGTACTCAGCGAATTGCCGCAACGAGCATTAGAAGCCGATGTTACCGACCTGCTGCCGTTTAACATCTCGAAGCCTACGGCTTGACCGCTTAACAACGCTTGATCCAACCACCGTATTGACGCGACCGTTGCCACGCGGCCATATTGGCCCCGGGTGTGCAAGATCGAGCGCTTACGAAGAATGGCTACATCGCTGATTCCAGTAAGACCTATCTTGTGGGAGAGGTGTCTCCACTGGCTAAACGGCTCGTGCAAGTGACCTACGAAGCGATGTGGAAAGGGATCAAGGCCGTTCGTCCCGGCGCCAAGCTTGGCGATGTAGGTCATGCCATTGAGCGGCACGCGCACAGAAATGGCTATTCGGTCGTAAGGGAATATTGCGGACATGGCATCGGGCGTGAAATGCACGAGGATCCTCAGGTGCTGCATTGGGGAAAACCGCAGACGGGTTTGTTGTTGCGGGAAGGCATGGTGTTCACCATCGAACCCATGATCAACCAGGGGCGACGTTCTGTTCGAACCGAAGAAGACGGCTGGACGGTGGTCACGCGCGATGGGCAACTGTCGGCGCAGTTTGAACACACCGTGGCCGTGACCCAAAACGGCGTACAGGTCTTAACGCTACGATCCGAGGAAAAGGTGCCCAACTGATAGCTTGACGGCCGTGGACCGCGCATTTGGGAGAAGAATCCATTCAATGGCAGATCGCTTATCGTCAACGGACATCCATTCGGCGATCGTGAAGGACCGACGCGATCGTCGGAAGATAAGGTAGCCTCCCCGCGCCCACGGCATAGGGGCGATCACTGGAACAACGCCCGTTTGCGGGACCTGCTTCAGCAACATTTTGGGGTGACATACTCCCGGGGCTATGTGTGGGAGATCGCCGTCCTCGCTGGGATAGCAGACCTCCTCACAAAGCGACGAAACTGGGGAGCGAAATACGGTCGCCTACGCCTGTAAGCGACACTGATGGATTGAATGCGAATCACGACGGAATGGACGAGCGCCTTTCATCTGCCTGGTTACCCAACGCCGAACGACTGCAGTGCCCCTTGACCTTTCAACCGTGCTTCGCGACGGTCGTCTCCTGGCCGGACTGCGAGGAATAATGTGAACAGCCGCTTAGCCGACATGACCGTATTCGTCATCAATCAGATCAGTGATTGTCGGCCACCATGGACCACGGTGCCGTTGGCTTATGCGGTATCTGCGCAATAACGCATTCGGGCGTCCGGTCTGCAACCGAACGCCTCTCCAGGCTACTGACCGGACGCGCTAGTTGGAAGCAGGCGACGGTGCGGAAGCAGCACCCGCTGCAGCGGGCTTGTGCTTATGGTGGCTACCGCTCTGTTTTCCATGCGGATGTTCATTCCGGAACAGCACATCTGCAGTTTTTTTCTGGTCGTCCGACAGCGTGGCGTACAAAGCGCTGAACGCGGTAGACAATTTCTGCATATTCTCGGCATGCATCTGGGTGAGCGCCGCATATGATTTCATCGAGTCATCCGCATTCATCGATGGCAGTTGTTTTGCCCGATCATGAAAAGCCTGATCGGCGCTTTTCGCGTTGTCGCGCATGGTTTGCGAATAGGCATCCCATTGCTGCGACTGTTGGTCCGTGATTTTCAGTTCGGCATGCAATTCGTCGATCCGCTGCTCCACGAGGTCCTGATGCTTTTGCGCATGAGTGGCAGCCCGCGCGTCTGGCGACTTTGTGGCGGCACTGCTCGCAGGCGTCTGTGCCCATGCCGAAGCGCTTGCGAAGACAAACGTCAATAACGCAGGCACAAGTACTTTACGAACGGAGTTTTTCATGTATGGATGCTCGGTCTGAATGATCGGGCTGGCGATGGCCGCCAGGCATGCACATCGTACGACGGCTAACGAACCGCCAGATTGGATCTGATTACTGGGCAATCAATAACCAGGAGGATAGTTGTTCGGATAGTAAGCGACCCCCGGCGGCGGTGGCGGTGGGGGTGAGGAATACACCACCGCTGGTGGCGGTTGCAAAGCACTTGTAATCGCTGCGCCCGCGACCGCGCCCAACAACGCTCCGACGATCAGGCCACCACCACCGCCGCCACCATCACCGTGGTAACCCCCGCGATAGCCGCCGCCGTGATAGCCACCGCCATGGGACGGCGGTCGTCCGTGGCCACCGCCTCCACGCGAGTAGTGTTGCGCCTGTGCCGGCAGCGCGGACATCGCCATCAGAATGGCCATGACCGCCACTGCGGCCCGTCGGCGTGACGGGGTTTGAGACATCTGAATCATGAATCGTGCCTCCTTCCATTCAGTTTTCACATGCGTAGGACCAGCATTTAACATTGCCAATGTCCAAACTAGTGTAACCCTTTGCACGCCCATCAGTTCCGCGCGTCGTGTATGACGTGCCGGTCGGACTTCTCTAAAGCGGCCGTTCGAAACATAGACCCGCCTTGCGACGCGCGACGACGTTACGGTCATTCTTGATAAACATAAAGGCAGGACCAACGATCTTGTCGGTCTCGCTCCGCCGATCCTGCTGTAACTCCTGGCGCGCCCGGGCGCTACATATCATCGCCGCCAGGATATATCCGGCAATCCGCGGATTCTCCTTGATTCGCCGGGTGCTGTAACCATACCAATCATGACCGTATGGCACATAGACGCGCACGTTAAATCCAGTGTCGCGCGCGTTTCGTCGAGAAAGCCGCTCGCGCGCGTGTCCTCGAGGTCGGACACCAGCCCGTGATTGCGTTGCCGGGTGGTCAGATCCACCAGGCGTTGCGCGATCCCGAGCGAGCGGTTGGCCACGTCGATCTGTTCGCCGTAAGCACACACGTGCATGTACGCGTCAGTTGTCGATGCGACGACGGCGACGCGGACCGCGTCCGTCACCGTGCTCGCCACGGATCAGCCCGCCGGCGCCGCGTTCCCGCCAGACGCGCACAGCAGCGGTCAATTGATCTACGCCATTTCGGGCGTGATGATCGTGCGTTCGGCCGCCGACAGTTGGATCGTGCCGACCGGGCGCGCGGTGTGGGTGCCGGGCGGCGTGCGCCATGAAATCGAAATCGCGAGCGACGTGCAGATGCGCACGGTCTACGTGGCGGCCGACGCTCGCGACACATTGCCGGATAGCTGCAGGGTGATCCTGGTGGGTGCGCTGCTGCGTGAGCTGATCGTGACCGCAGTCGGCATCCGGCCGGTCGCCGGGGAGGGTGGGCGAGAACGACGCGTGCTGGAGTTGATCCTCGATGAGATCCGCGTGGCCGAACCACTGCTATTGCATGTGCCGATGCCACGTCATCCGGCGCTCGTCGAACTGTGCGCTGAACTGATTGCGCAGCCGTCGCTCGACGCTACATTGCAAGGCTGGGCGCACCGGGCCAACATGAATGCGCGTACGTTCGCACGGGCATTTCAGCGCGAGACCGGTATGACGCATGGTTCGTGGTGCCGTCACACGCGGGTCCTGCTAAGCCTTCCGCAACTGGCAACCGGCGCATCGGTGCTCGACGTCGCACTTGAACACGGCTACGACAGCCCGAGCGCATTCACGGCGATGTTTCGCAAAGTGCTGGGGGTTGCGCCCAGCGAGTACTTCAAATGACGCTCATCCGGCACAACACGACGACATCTGAGACTGTCCGATTCGCGACGCAACGGGAACAGGAATGTGGTTGCAAAGAGAGGATGATCGCGTGACGGGTTGTAGCCGTTCGCACGCAGCCAGTTCACCAGCAAGATCGCAGCGACGGCCAGACTGCCAGCGATATTTGCCTATCCTGCCAGTTCGGTCCTGTCGTATGCCTTGCGTGCCATGCGCTATTCTAAAAATCGCTTACGATAGTCGTCTGTCGCCATGGCGGTAACCAATGAGCGACGGCTCGTGTGCCGCCCCGAGCTAGCCACTGGCCCTACCATTGCGGCGAGGATCCAGGTTTGTATTCCTTATCCGGCGTATCAGATCTGATTTTTTATCACCCGCGAAGTAGGCTATGTTCAAATTCCACTTGCTGGAAACGCGATGAGTGACACTATGCAGCCGCCTTTTTCCGTTCTCTTCGTCGATGACGACGAGATGTCGCGCAACCACTTCGCACGCGTAATCCGTAAGGAATACTGTGTGCATGTCGCTCAAGGTGTAGACGAGGCGATGGCTATGCTGAGTGAATACGGAGCGGAGATTGCCGTACTGGTTACCGATTTCCGCATGCCGGAGCGTGGTGGAGATGATCTGCTGCGTCAGGTGGCGCGGGAATATCCGCAAATCGTTCGGATACTTGTGACTGCCTATGCTGATAAGGACATGCTGTTGCAGACGGTCAATACCGGCGACGTATTCCGTATCCTCGAAAAGCCGCTTCGGGCGGAAATGGTGCGCGAGGTCCTGCATCTGGCAATCGCACGCTACACGGAGCGGGAAACGCGTCAACAGCGCCTGTTGGCGATGGATGAGACGCTTGCTTTCCTCGCCCATGAACTGAATACGCCATTGGCAACGATCTCGCTTTTTGCGAGCACCGTCGAAGCCGACGTTGCTGAGCAATACGATCCGGAGCGTCAAAGGGCGATCGGCCAGGCGGCAAAGTCAATGCTTAACAATGCGCAGTATTGCCTGACGCTGATCTCGTCTTTCTGGGCGGCGGTCCATAAAAACGGAGGTCAGCAGTCCGCATCGGACACTGGAATCCGCGAGGTCCGAGCGACGCGATTGATCGCTACCTTGCTCGATACCTATCCGTTTGCCGCGTCGCAGCGCGACTGGATGCAGGTCGACGTGCAAGCGGATTTTGTTGTGCACGCAATGCCCAATTGCGTGGCGCTCGTACTATCTTCGCTGTTGTCCAATGCATTGCGTGCGCTCGACGGCGCAACCTCGCCTTCGTTGCGTCTCGAAGTAGTGGGTGCCCCGGAACCTGAGATCCGTATTTGCGACAACGGTCGGGGGATTGCGCCGGAGGTAAAAGCGCGTCTGTTGCTGGACCCCGTCACGACTTACGCGGGGTCAGGCGGGCACGGTATGGGCATGATCTTTTGCAACCGCATCATGCAATCTCTTGGTGGGAGCCTCCGGATCGAATCCACGTTGGGTGCGGGTACCACCGTCACGATGGGTTTTCCCGGTTTCAGAAATCGAATGCATACCACTGACGCCGGGGAGCCGTCCGACGGCTATCCATCGCTCAGGGCGTCCCGATGATCGCGACGTGCTTTGGCCGAACCGAAATACACCTGCAGCGCGTCGGCTGAGCGCTCACCCAACGTGCAAATTCGCGCAAGCCAGTCGGCCTCCGAAGGCCATTCGCCTTCAACCACCCGCGGATAAATCTGCCTCGTAAACTGGTGCAGAGCCTTTGCCCCGATATTGCCGCTGACGCCAAGAAGGAGGTGTAATGCTCCGTGCGTCGATTCGAAGTCACGAGCCGTCACACCGGCAGTAAGTTGCGCCACAAGCAGGCGAATCTGCTCAATGCCGTTGAGGAATGACTGATCCAGCAAATCAAGCGCCACCAGCTCTTCGAGATGTTTCTCGTCAAGCAGATCGCCTTCCGTAACTGTCGCAGGCCTGCCGATTGGGTTAGCCGATGTTTGCGATTGATCGGCCTTCGCTGGAGCATGCAATACACGTTGCTGGGCAAACTGTCTTGCAAGGGAGGCATAAAGAGAACCGACCTGCACGGGTTTAATCATGACCTCGTTCATGCCTGCAGCCAGACATGCCTGCACTGCTTCCATATCTGATTGGCTGGTCAAGGCAATGATCGGTACTTTGGCATACGAGTCGGCACGGGCGCGAATCAATGCGGTGGTTTCCACGCCGCCCATTCCTGGCATATTCAGGTCCATCACAATGGCATCGATGGCGTTGCCCTCCTGCAGCCTGGCCAGCACAGCCAGCCCATGTTCGGCCTCGACGACGCTCGCGCCACATCGCTCCAGATAACCTTTTGCAACCAGCCCGCTGTAGGTGTCATCGTCGGCCACCAGGATCGTTTTGCCCGCGAACCCGTCGAAACTCTGGCTCAAATGATGCTGATTGCCGTTTTCGAAGAGCGTCTGTAGAGCGCTGACCAATTCCACCACGCTGCAGGATTTGCTGACGAGTCCGTCCATGCCGGCTCGCCGTGCGAGGACGCGCGCTACATTGCTGGGCTCCACCGTATAGGCGACGATCAGAACATTCCTGTTAGGCGCTTGATGGTCGGTGCGGATTTTCTCAGTGGTCGTGTAGCCGTCCAGAAGCGGCATGTTGATGTCCATCAGGACGAGGTCCCACGGCGTTGCCTGTCGAAGCATACCCAGCGCCGTCTCGCCGTCCGCGGTCTCGCTCACGTCCGCGCCCACCTTCGATAGCGCGCGACGAGTTCTCGCCCGCTGACCGGCATCGTCGTCTACGACGAGAATACGTTTACCTCTGAAAAACGGCGTGGCGTGGTCCAGGATTTTCTGCTCATGGTCCGCGACTTCGCGCTCCGGGACGACTGGAAACTGCAGCGTGAACTGCGTAAATTTTCCGACTTCCGACCGGCAGCCGATGGTGCCGCCGAAGGCGCGCATCGCGCGCTGGCAGTAAGCGAGCCCCAACCCGGTACCCGCCGAATTTCCCGCAGTGCGGAAAGGCTCGAACAGATGCGGGAGAATGTCAGGTGCAATACCGGGGCCTGTGTCATGAACGATCACCGTTTGCCGGTCGACCGTGAGTGTGAGCGTCGCTAGAGAATGCGCGGCAATGTGATGGAGCGCATTCTTGATCAAATTGAACAGTGTGAACAGATAGACGGTTTCGTCGACCTTGACGGTGAAATCCTCCAGTACCACGAGTCTGACTTTGCCGCGCTCCTTCTGATCGCCGAAGCCGTATTCGTCCAGTGCTTTACGTGTGGTACCCGCCGCACTCAGATAGGTCAGGTAGTCGGAGCGGATTGGCTTTGCGCTCACTTCGTCCAGTGTCATCGCGATAATACGCAGGCCTCGCTCAATCGACAGTTGTCCGTGGGCGAGATGACGATAGAGCAACGCCGCCCCGTCCTGCGACAGCGCTGGCGACGGGTTGGATTCGGTCGTCGCAGGCAGCGCCTCTTCCACGCGATCCAGAACGTGCCTCAGCTGGCTGAGGGGATTACGCATTTCGTGGGCGATCGAACCCGCGAGCGCCTGTAATGCCCGGTTCCTTTCGACAAAGATGCGTCCTTTGCTGATCGCATAGCTGAAGGCCATGCTGCACAGGACGACGACGGGCAGCACGGCGAGATCCGACTCGTTGGCCGCGCTTAGAACGATCGGAGCCGGTGAGGTGACCACCGCAGCCAGCGTGCCGGAAAAAATACCTGTGCCTATGCAGGCCATCAGCAAAAGCGGGTTGTCGATGCACAGCGCCATGATGAAAAGCATCATGACTTCGGTCATCATCCACATGGTGGAGAATGAATTTCTGATCGCGAGGAAAGTACAAACAAATGGCAATACGTAGATCAGGCAGCAATGCCAATAGATCAGCAGGTAGTTGTTAAATCGCCTGGGCCAACGCGCCTGAAAGATCAAGGGAATGCAGATGACCGCCGCACTCAACCGGAGGAAGAGGTTGTCGTACGGCTGCGGCAGGACATAGGTCCAGACGATGTAGTAAATGGGGTGGCACAGGAGGCCCAGTATGCCTCCCCATCGAATTGCAAACCGGCTTCGTTCCAGCAAATCCCGCATGTTCTCGCGCGACATCACCATCTGGCCTCCAATGACGTTCACGACCCTATCAGTTCATGTTTGCCACGACGCTGGGCATTCAGCGCGATCGTCGAACCGTCTTTGCCGTGAAAGGGTCCCACCGAAAACCCGTACTTCTTCAGAAGTCCGTGGGTATATGAAACGGACCACACAGGAGGGCTGCCGATGATGAAATCGGAAGCGATGCCTTCCTGCCAGGCTGCGTAGCCTTCGGCGAAACAGGTATAGCAATCGCGGGTGGTCGGCAGTCTGAACGGAAACACGGTGTTGAGTCCGGCAGGGCCACGAGCGAAGCACTCAATATATAGCGTGTGGGCCCGCGACGCGAGTTCAGCCTCGATGCTCGCTGCCCGGGGATGAGAATCGTCGATCCAGAACTGCGCCCGTTTGAGGTCAGAAGACGTGAGGTAGGGAACGCTGGTACTGCTGGCGAGGATTGCACCATCGAACTGCGGCAGCGGAGTGTCCGGACTGAATGTGTGCACCGAAACCCGGGTTCGTCTCAGCGGATCGGTTGCCAGCAGTTCCTTGGCTTGCTCCGTGAGCAGGTTCACCTTGTCCGGTAAATCGATCAGAACAAGCTCCTTCGGCGCATCTTTGTGAAGCAGGTATTTAGCCACCGTGGCGCCGAGCCGCCCAGCCGCACCGAATAGAGCGAGCGTCGTCCTGCTGAATTCGAGGTCAACTTCATTGCAGCAGTGGATGGCCCAGTCTTTCAGCATCGCCGCGGTAGCGGCATGACCCGTGGTGATATGAGGCGGCTTTGTAGGACGCGGGAGTGCGCCATAGTTGCAGGCATATGGCGTGGAGGCGCCCATCGCCACCATGCTCAATCCAGCCCGCCTTGCCAGTTCCAGCGCCGGAAAGAATTGCGTCTCCCGAAATCGCTTGATACCCCGTGGGCTCCCCAGCCACAACTCAAGGGGAACTGGACACGCAATATTGGCCCCTATGACCTGAGATTCCGAATAGATGGGCGATGCGATAAAAGGCTTTGCTTTCCAAAGCTCTTCTTCAAATGATGCATTTCTGCGTTTCACATTATGAAATGAAAATGAAAGCGTATCCCAGTCCGTAGCGTGAAACAGAAACCCAATGCCGCCTTGGCCCGCCGACAGGTTGTCCCGTATCTCTTCGGGTTGAATGGTGTGTTTGAGCGTCAAGGGCGCCCTATTGGGGGGCAGACTGGAGTTGGCCTGCTCATCGAAATTGATCGAGATTTCCTGTTGAGGAGACGTTCTCATTTGGATTCCCTTAGATTGAACTCACGCTGGAAAGTCAGCGCAGCGTCGTCAGTCAGGATTGACTGACGACCATTCAACTCTAGAGAAATCCGGTGCAGTGCGTCCGTCTGTTCGGTCGCATCGCGCAGGTTGCACGACTAGCCAGAACAGTGACTGGAGGCTGTCACGAGGCCAGCGCCGGTCGCACGCAAGGCAACAAGCGTGGGCGTACGGCCACTGTCGTTAAGGGTTATTCGATGCCTGCCATCGGCCACAGGAATGTGACGGTGTCTCTGCGCGTGTTGGCAGGCGTCGAATAAGCCTCGATGGAGGAAACCGCGGAGTGCCCCGATGCGGTTGGAGCTTGGCGGCTATGGCGATTGATTGGTCAGGATGCTCAGCGGTGCCGGATGCGGCGCGGCCACGCGGGATGCTTGATACGCGCTGACGCAGTGATGAAGCGGTGCATCGGCGCGATTGTGTTGGCGAAGCGGACGTGCGAGGGAGTGCGCGAAGCGACACGCGCAAACGTCCGCTCGTGGGCCGCGTTGCCGCAGAGCCGACGTTCGACAGGCAGATCGAGCAACTGTTGTGCTCATGTCTGACTCCGGCACATCGGCGGTGCGCGGATGGGGGCGCTGCGCGCGAGGATGTCGATGACGATCATCGGTGCTCCGCAGTGCCGGCAGATGAAGACGGGCCGCGTTTGGAGGACGGTGTCATCCGGTGGCGGGCTGACCTCGGGTGCGACGTGCAGCAGGTCCCGCACCTTCGCGAGACTGGCGCGGCGCATCGGGTTGGCGAGCAGTCCGTAGTGACGGATGCGATGGAAGCCACCGGGCAGCACATGGAGCAGGAAGCGGCGCATGAATTCGCCGGTTTCGAGGGTCATGGTCTTGTAGCGGGTGCGTCCCTTTGCACGATAGTCCTTCCAGCGGAACGTCACGCCGCGCTCATCGAAGGCGACGAGGCGCTGGTTGGAGATGGCGACGCGGTGCGTGTAGCGTGAGAGGTACTCGAGCACCGCTTCCGGTCCGGCGAACGGGCGCTTGGCGTAGACCACCCATTCGCAGGTACGTAGCGGCGCAAGCCACCGGGCAAAGGTGGCGGGATCAGCGAGCCCGGTGTACTCGCCGAAGAACTGCAGGTCGCCACGGTGGTGAGCCGACTGGAGTGCCTCGAGGAAGCGGCGCCGGAACAGGCGCGAGAGTACGCGCACGGGCAGGAAGAAGCCGGGCCGGCAGGTGATCCAGCGCTCACCGTCAGGCGACAGCCCGCCACCGGGTACGATGCCGTGCACATGCGGGTGATGCGTGAGCGCCGAGCCCCAGGTATGCAGTACGAGCGTGGCGCCAATCTGGGCGCCGAGATGCCTGGGATCCCCGGCGATCGTGCGCAGCGTGTCAGCGGCGATGTCGAGCAGCAGGCCGTAGATGATCCGTTTGTTGTACCAGGCGATCGCACTGATGGGTGCGGGAAGCGTGAAGACGACGTGGACGTACTCGATGGGTAGCAGATCGGCCTGGCGTGCGTTCAGCCAGCGGTGTGCGGCGCTGGCCTGGCACTTCGGGCAATGCCGGTCCCGGCACGAGTTGAAGGACACCTCTGTCCTTGCGCAGCCTGAACAGCGCAACACATGTCCGCCCAGTGCCGCCGTGCGGCACCGTTCGATGGCTGACATGACCTTCAGCTGCCCCAGGCTCAGGCGTGTCGTGGCTCGCCACGCCGGCCCGTGGCTGCGGAAGATGTCCGCAACCTCCAGCATGAGATGCTGCAGGGTATAGGCTTATCCAGGAGGCAGGCGGTCCAGTGGACTGGTGACTTCATGCAGCAGGTCGGTGGCCACCTGCACATAAAGTGCGGTGTTCTCCAGCCTATTGACTGCAGTCAATAGGCTGGACTATGTCCTGCTCAGAACTATGTCCCGTGGCGGACGAGGCTGCCAGGATGACATCAGCCGATAGCGCGCGACGCGGGACATAGTCATGGCCTACAGGCCCTTTAAGAATGCCAACAATCGGTCATCTGGTCGATACCGTCCCGGCATCCCCTGAGGGGGCGTGGTCCTGTCCAGAACGGCCTGCTTCAACGTGAGGTTGGCGTCCAGGTAGACCTGCGTGGTTTCAATCGATTCATGACCGAGCCAGAGGGCGATTACTGAAGGGTCTACACCTTGTTGCAACAAATCCATCGCTGTCGTATGTCGCAACACATGCGGGCTCACGCGCTTGTTCTTTAGTGAAGAGCATTCGTTCGTGGCCGCCAGGACATACTTGTGAAGCAGGTAATGGACGCCGTGTGCGCTCAACCGGCCGCCGCGCGCATTGGGGAATAGTGGCTGATCCTCGGCCCGCGGAGGCTCTCGAACCCACGCGACCAATACGGCGCGGGTACTCTTGCTCAATGGGGTGCAACGCTCATTGCGCCCCTTGCCAAACACGCGTACGTGCGCGCCGGCGCCAATGTGCAGGTCCTCGTGCCGAAGGCCGGTCAGCTCAGACAGGCGTAACCCCGTCTGCACCGCCAAGAACATCAGCGCATGATCACGGCGCCCTGACCAAGTCTGTTGGTCCGGCGCGGCCAGCAACGCATTGACCTCCTCTCGGCTCAGGAATGGGACCAACGCACGGCTAAAGCGCTTGGCCGGGATGGCCAGCACGCGCTGGATGTGAGCTGAGTGTGACGGCATCTCGAAGGCCGCATATCGGAACAACGAGTGCACTGCCGTTAAGCGCAAGTTACGCGTTCGAGACGTGACGCCACGAACCTGCTCCTGTTCATCGAGGAAGTCCGCGATGAGCGGCGCATCAATGTCTTCCAGTGCCAGAGTGGACGGCGCTTTGTGCAGGCGTCGCTGTACAAATTCCAGCAGTAACCGGAATGTGTCGCGGTACGACGCGATCGTGTGCACACTGACCTGGCGCTGGTGCATCAAGCGCTGAATGAAGAACTTCTCCAGCAAGGTGGCGAAGCTAGGCTCTCTAGTCATGATGATTCTCCCCAACGGCGCTCCAAGCGGTCCATCGCTTCTGCCATCAACTCGGGCGAACCGCTCAAATACCAGTAGGTGCCGGCCACATAGATGTGTCCAAGATAGGTCGACAGCACCGGCAACAAGCGCCAGGCGTCCTCTCCAGACTGATACCAACGTATCAGTACTTCAACAGCGAAGCGATGCCGGAAGTCATGTAACCGTGGCCCCTTGCTTGCGCCTTCAGCCCGCAGTCCTGTTTGCCGTGACAGCGCGTAGAAAGTCCGATGAACACGACCCATGTCGAGCCGGGTGCCGCGACTCGTGACGAACACATAGGGCGAGATCCGGCGACCGAGAAACTGTTTGCGACGGCTAAGGTAGTCAGCGAGGACCGTGCAGGTGGTCGGATGAATTGGGACTAAGCGCGATCGGCCGAGCTTGGCACCGCGAATCGTCAGGACGGCGTTCTCGAGGTCCACGTCGCCAAGCTCAAGGTTCAGCGCCTCGCTGATACGCAGCCCGGTCACGCTGAGCAAGCCGATGAGGCAATGGAATACCCAGGGCCGCAGCGGCGTCGACGGCCACGCCATTGGCAGTTCCAATGCCGCATCGAGCAAGCGCCGTACTTCCGCTTCCGTGTATAAATGGGGTCTAGCTCGCGTAGACCGATGAGGCAACATGCCGATCGGTGGAATTTCCGTACGGATGTCGGTGGCACTGCGATGGCGAGCAAAGCCGCGCACGAAGCAAAGGCGCCTCGCCCATTCCGCGGGTTGAACCGAGGCATCCTGTGCCCACCCCAAGGCTAGGCCAATACTAATATGCTCAGCATGCTGCGTCTCCATGAATCTGACGAACCGGGGCAACAGCAAGCCGGCATCGTGCATCTTGAAGCCTAGGCTGCGTCGCAGGTCGAGATATTCTTGGAGCGCCTCTCGAATCGAGTTCATCGCGCACCTCCTGGCCAGGCCATAGCCAACTTCCGGAGCGCGCTGACATCCACCTTCGCATAAACGCTCGTGGATTGCGGGCTACGATGACGAAGCACTTGGCCAATCTCGGGGAACGACGCACCGAGCTGCAACGTATCCGTCAGCGGAACCCGTCGGCGTAGTTCCCCGTGGCTAGATGTCGACGATTTTTCGCAGTAAGGCGTAGGAAACACGCCAGTGACCATCGGTGTCATTGACGGCAATCGAGGCGGTCTTCGCATTCAGCCGAACGATGATGCCGACGCGCTCGCTCAGGTGCTTGTCGGTGAAGCCGACTGTGTCGCCGATGAAGAACTCCTCGCGCTGTGTTCTCGGCGGCGGTGTTGGTTCGACGTGCGGCTGAGCATTCGAAGTTTCCGGGATGATCGCCGCATAGAGCACGCCCCAACGGCGTCGAGTTGCGCTGTCCTGAATCACCGCCTGTGTCTGCCGAAGTTCAACGATTGTGCCTTGTGCCGGCGGCCCGAGCGGGTTTTCGCCAATGTAGTTGACGGCCATCCCCAGATGCAGGCGTTGACGTATTTCGAGAATACGTCTCGGGTCATCAAGCATCTTGCCGATAGCAAGATAGAGGCGATACAACTCGGCGCTAGGCGCCTGCCGAAGGGAATCGAGAATGTCCATGTGCAGAGGTGTTTTAGCGGGCGAGCGGCAACAATTCGTGCACGCGATTGACGGGATACGACGGCAGTTGTTCGAGCGTTCGCTCAAGCCACGCGTAGGGTTCGATACCGTTCAGACGAGCCGTACCGATGAGTGAGTACATCGTTGCCGCTGCACGGGCGCCGCGAGGAGATGCCGCAAACATCCAGTTCGACCTTCCGAGGGCAATCGGCCTGATCTGCCGCTCAAGCGCATTGTTGTCTGGCAACAGGACACCGTTCTCCGTATATCGAATGAGCGCCTCCCAGTGTCGCAGCGTATAACCGAAGGCCTTGGCCAGCGGCGCTTGTGGGAGCAAACCGATGACGTTTGCATCTAACCACCGACGAAACTGCGCAAGCACGGGCAATGTCTCTGCCTGCCGGAGCGCAAGCTTGATGTCTGGCGTTTGGTCTTTGACTCGCGATTCGATCGCATACAGTCGGGCGATCCACTGCAGCGCGTGAGCCGCGAGCCCTGGGTCCTTCTGAACCTTGGCAATCTCGAAGAACCGTCGGCGGCAATGAGCCCAACATCCGACCTCGACGATATCGCCTCGCTCATAAAGCGCAGCATGGCCGCTATACGCGTCGGCTTGCAGATAGCCTTGGTATTTATTCAGGTACAGCAGCGGATGTGCGCCCGCTCGCGACTCAGCGAACTCGAACACGACCGCCGGCGGGTGGTCGACCCTGACACCATTCTCCTCACGCTGGCCCGCGCCAAGGTAGCCCCATAATCGCGCTGTACGCGTTGACGGATGGCCTCGCTCGAGCAAAGGCAGTGTTGTGTCGTCCACGTGCATTCGCGGCGCCTTCAACTGGTGGGCGCGCAACCCGGGCAGCAATACCGATAGTAGCTCGGCCGATGCCAGCTTCCATTCGCACAGGGTGGCTCGAGGCAAGTACACGCCACGGCGCGCGTAGCGCATTTCCTGGCGATTCAACGGCAGATGATCGACATAGGTGTTGACCAGCACATTGGCGAGCAGGCTCGCGCTGGCATTGCTCTTCGGTAGCGGCGACGGCTGCGCGCTTGCAGTCACGATGGTCGACTCGCCATCCTTCTTCGCCACGTATTTGAAGCGGATGTGTTCAATGACGGTGAGCCTGGACGGCTCGTAATGCAGTGTCTCGCTGTGTTCTTCGCCGATCCGTTCGAGCGTATCGAAAGCCATCTTCTGCTCATCGCTGAGATCGTATTCGATGCGTGTGCGTGGCAGGTCCTTCGGCAAAGCAGGACGCCCTTTGCGAGTGTGGCCGTCCACAGTTACTGCGTTGGCCACGGGCGGCACCGGGATTTCCGCGGCGGCATCAAACAGTTCGGCCTGGCCGGCCAGGCGCTCAGAACTCACGCCGAAGCGCGCCCGGTTCAACTGCGCAATCTGATGCTGGAGGATTTCCAACTGTTCCCACAACACCCGTGCAAGCCGGTTCTGTTCAAGCGCGAATGCTTGCAGCGCATCGGGCTCGACGGGAAGATCCGCGACAGTGACGGCGATGGGTGGCATGTGCATCATGATGCCCAACTCGAGCCACGTTTACAAGCTCGGGCTGGAGGGAGCACGTCATGCCACGCGCGTCACTGCCACGGTGTGGTGCGGCTCTCGCGCCGGAATCTCGATGCCTTCGAGCCATGCGTTGAGTTCGGCGAGCGTGAAGCCGCGCTGGGCGAGTAACGAGGGTGACGGGAAGCGGCCTCGTTCAAGCCGCTTATACCAAAGCGCGAAGCCGGTTCGGTCCCAATAAAGAATCTTCACTTTGGAGCGGTCGCGCGCAACGAAGACGAACAGGTTACCCGATGCAGGCTTCTGGGCAAGCAACGGCTCGACGAGATAAGACAGGCCATCGATCGCCTTGCGCATGTCGATCGGGTCGCGACAGATGTAGGCGCGAACGTCCGAGGCAATCAGCACCGGCCACCTCCGAGTTGTCCAAGCACGAAGCGCACAATGCGCTCGGCGTGAATGCCGCTCAGTTCGATGCGAACGCCGGCGAGCGAGAGCGTCACCCGGTCACGCGAGGGCGATGCGTCAGCCGCTGGCGTTGCTACGGACGGGCCCCGGGGCCCGAGTTCAACATCCGAATTGGCAACGATGAATGCCGCGTCTGCAGTAACCGCGAGCGGCTGCTTGATCTCTTTGACCGGACTTGAGAGCTTCTTGCGCCACAGGCTGAATGTACTTACCGCAAGGCCCTGTTCTCGGCAAAACCGCCGAGCGCCAATCCCACTCGCTTTCCACGCCGTAACCATTTCGCACCAGAACGCTTCCCCTTGCCGTGGGCGACGTGTGCCCATTGCCGTTGCGGCCTTAATGTTCTCGTCTTCCATCGCATTGCCCTCGTTCTCACGAAAGCAACACCTTCACATTCGGAATGCCGCGATTCAAGACGGGATGCGCTGACGCTTACGTCGGGACCGCTCCGACGCTCTACATATGGCCAGCGTGCTCTGGCAGAAAACGGAACCGATAGGAATCCGGCTCGATGCGCTCGAACATGCGATGCGGATGCTGCTGGGGGAACATTCCGAAGCGAATTTGGCGAGCGTTGGCGGTGTCCATCGCTCCCCTACACATTGAACCCGTGACACAACTATTTCTGAAAACCGCGATCGGAGATCGAAATGTGTTTGTCCAGATTTGATTCGCATCGTCGAACGCTTGTCCAGCAACGCTGGACCGTTATGCGAACGCCGTGCCAACGCGAATTGATAAATTCATTGCCACAACGGCAACGCGTTTATGCGGTCTGCGTCCGTTGAGTTGCGCGCCGCTGGAGACCGTTGCGCGATGTTGCGGATCTTCGTCTGGCTGATTTGGGCCGCCATGTGGACTACCTCTGCCGACTGCCGAGTCTAGGTTTGCGGTCTAAAAGCCAATTCGATCCGGTCTGACATAACATAATTTGGCCCTTTTATCGTCTCGCCCTTAAACATTCATGCCCATTGGATCTGTAAACCCTCAATGCCGAGATTGCCCGCGCTTGTCGATGCCCGGATAATGAGCGTTGATTAACTGAAAGTATAGACTTGCATGACGGATAACCTGCCCAACGATTCATGGGGTGAAGACTACAGGCACTGGCTCGCTGAACTCAAACAGAGGGTCGAGCGAGCCCGACTTCGCGCAGTGACCAGCGCGAACCGCGAACTCGTGACGCTGTACTGGCAGATTGGCCGGGAAATCCTGGATCGTCAGCAGCGTCAGGGGTGGGGCGCCGGAGTAGTTGACCAGCTTGCCCGGGACCTGAAAGCCGCGTTCCCCGACATGCGCGGTTTTTCCCCACGCAACCTGAAATATATGCGCTCGCTGGCGCAAGCCTGGCCAGACGCGGAATTTGTGCAGCAGCCTGCTGCACAATTGCCCTGGTTCCATCTCTGTACCTTGCTGGACAAGGTCAAGGACCCAGAGCAACGAAGCTGGTATGCCGGCAAGACGCTTGAGCACGGCTGGTCGCGGCAAGTGCTGACGATGCAGATTGAGACAGCGGCCTACACGCGATCGGGCAGCGCCGTGACGAATTTCAGGGAAACCTTACCCCCGCCACAGTCCGATCTCGCTCGGGATGCGTTGAAGGACCCATACATCTTCGACTTTCTCAGCCTCACTGAGGATGCACAGGAGCGCGATATCGAGCAGGCGCTCACCCAGCATATCACCCGGTTCCTTCTTGAGTTGGGAGCGGGATTCGCGTTTGTCGGACGGCAATACCGGCTGGACGTCGGAGGGGATGAATTTTTTATTGATCTCCTTTTCTACCATCTGAAGTTGCGCTGCTACGTGGTCGTCGAACTGAAAACGACGCCGTTCCGTCCAGAATATGCCGGCCAGCTTAACTTCTACCTCTCTGCGATTGACGCGCAGGTGAAGGCGCCGGAGGATCAACCCACGATCGGCTTGCTCCTGTGCAAGGAAAAGAACCGGCTCGTCGCGGAATATGCGCTGCGAGGCGTGACGAAGCCAATGGGCGTGGCCGAATATCAGTTGCTTCGACAGGTGCCCGAATCATTGGAAACAGAGCTGCCGTCGATCGATCAGATTGAAGCGGAGCTTCGGCCAGATCTGCCCGACCACTAAGACAGGCGTACGCGCAGATGCGCACGAATACACAAATATCTGCACCTCATAAGATTAAATCGACTGAAGTCGCAATCACGCAATTGCATCTGGGCTGATTGAGCGGGTGCTGTTGCTGCTATTCGAAGGGGATCGGCCAGAGAGCGACCTTCGTCCGACACGCCACATGGACCATCAGGCGGCAGTTCCACTCAGCAAGTGGTCATCGATCGGCAAACCCGGGCGCCGCATCATGTTGACTTTTTGCCCCCACGTGTCGGCGCGCGTCCCGAGCTTGCAGACATGGGCAGGCGTCGAACAACCCTCGAGACCACTTGCCAAGCGTAAGCGAGTCCAGAGTGCCGTCTGTCCATAACGATTCGGCTTCGGCATTCTGATTCCCATCAGATCTAGTGGGAATCAGAATGATGGAAGTGAGCGCACCGGGCCGGCGACGCGGCTCGAGAAACTACACACAAGAATTCCGGGAGATGGTGGTTGCGCAAGCTAACGACCCCGCGCGTTCGATCGCCGACGTTGCGCAGGAACACGGCCTGAACGGGCTTTGTCAACTTGTCGAGGCTGAGGAGAAAAGACGGCGGGAAAGAGCGTCCTCAGAAGACGTGGGACGGATTTTGGGCGACTTCGGTGATGTCGCACCACGCAACGAATCGCGCCGCGAGTTGTTTGCGATAGAGTGACGCGCACAGCAGATGCCGCTTGAGCGCAAAATGTTGCCGGATCGGCCCAAAGCACGAGAGAAATTTCTGTGTGCGTTTTGGGTCGCGAAAGCCTCGTATGCGACGCTCGCGTTCTCGCGTCGGTTGATGACTGTTCTCTGCGCGGTTGTTCAGTCGGGCCGCAGCTTTGACGAACACGTGCTTCACGTTCGCAAGTTCGGGGATCTCGGCTTTTGCCGCCGGATAGCTGCGCAACTGATCGGTGACGATCTTGCTGGGCAACGAATCTCGAACGTAGCACACGGGCAGCGGCTTTGTCGCGCCGCTTTTGAAGCAGGATGTCGAGTTCGGCGCCATGCTCGTCCACCGCACGCCACTGCAGGTACGGTTCGCCACGCAGTGTGACGAACATCTCGTCGAGGTGCCATGTACTACCGGGCTTGCGACGCACCGCTTTCAATCGATGCGCAGAGCCCTTACCAAACTTGTCGCACCAGCATCGGACTGTCTCGTACGTCACAATCACGCCGCGCTCGAAGAGCAGTTCCTCGATGTCGCGCAGGCTCAACTGGAAGCGGAAATACCATCGAACAGCACAGCTGATGACACTAGCCGGGAAACGGTGACCGTAATAAAGCGATTTCGATTTCTTCATCGCGCCATCTTACGTGACCGACCCAACAACCTGACAATGCCCGCGCGAGTTGCCCGCAGCTTCCAGAGCTCGACTACAGCCGGCGCAAGCAATCAAGGCTGCGATGAGAAGAGGCAGACTTCTCTTTTCTACGACCGGGGTAAGTGGCGTCTGCTGAAAGGGCGTGCCGTTCCGCGGGCAGCCCCACCGCCTCGGAATTCCGCTGTACTGTCGATTCAGGTCAGAGCGACACGATCTGTCGCAATAGTTCCAGCGCTTTCATCTCATCCAGCCGCCCAGTCCGTGCTTTCCCTGCGAGCGTCTTGATCAGGGCTTCTGCTATTGGTTCAATGCCTATCAGATCGTCCAGGCTCGTCACGGTAGCAGAACGGCACGGCTCCGCAATGACCTCTGTGACGGAGGGCGGCACAGTCTGCTGGTGAGAGGCGGACGGTGTGACATCGTTGTCAACAGTTTGCCGGATCGCCAGATCGGAGGCAGGCGCGAGTACTGGATCGAGTTGCTCCACGACTGCCTTCGTCACGGCGGCATCGCTGGTGTGATCCACCTCGGACGGTTGGGCGTGTCGACCGTTCACGGTTTTCGCCTTCTTACCCATGGACTTTCTTGCCACCGCCGCTTCCGGACTTATGGCAGCTGATCGCTCCTGTTGAACGGATAGAGGTCGACCTGACTGCGGATCAAGCAGAGCCGACACCGACTCGGGAATGTCCGTGACTGAACGCGGAATGTCCAGCCAGGCAGTTGGCAGCCCAAGACGTTCAGTGAATCGGCTGGCTTCGGCATTGTCCATGCGCTTCTGCCCATACAGACGATTGTCCAGGTTGGAGGCGCTGATACTCATTACCGCGCTGAGTCGCACCTTCGATCCCTTACGTGAGGTGAGTACGTGCAGGTTGGCGCGACGAATGTTTTGCAGGGCTGCGACGTCGTTCAACGGCAAGGATTGCTGGGCCCCCGACTTCATGGACGCTTTAGCTTTCGCTGAGGCCGGTTTCGACGAAGTAACCGTGGCAGTCCTTGTCGCTGTGGGCTTGCTCTTCGCGACGGCCTGTGGCGAGCCACCATCGGTTCTCTTTGACATTTCTAGTTCCCTGGGCAAACGGTCTGTGGGGGCAGGGCGGCGGTTCGCTTGCATTGCAGGAGAAGGTTCCGATGCCTGCTCGTCCGCCGATTCCGGTTCAGCGTTAGCGCGAATAAAGTCAAGCGGCGCCTTCAAACGACTGATGGTCTCGGATGTGAGGGCGGGGTTAGGTTGATCGAAAAACCCATCGGGTAGCCCAAGCGTTGTTTCAATGTGGAAGGCCGTCTCGGGTGTGAATCTCTCGCCGTTTATTAATTCGGCCACGCGCGTCAGGTTGGAATCGAGTCCCAGTGCAATATTCTCTGCGCCCACCGCATCGACCAGCCATTTAAACGAACGCGTTTTGAAAATGGACGCCGTCTGCGCTGGATCCCGGACAGGTGGCGTTTTGACGTATGGCTTGTTCTGTCGATGAGAAGTCGATGGCTGGCGCGATTGGCGCGGGCCCTTGTCTCGAGATCCCGCATATCGCCCATGTGGCTGACTCATAGAGTGGGGCTCTCCGCCGGTGAAATCACTATCAATGAGGGGATTATAAGCGAGAGGGTACTCACGGCGGGCTTGTCGTCAGCCAACGAGTCGTTCTGGTGACCCAAACGCCGACGGTGTTGCTCCAGCCGGTTGTTGTGCCAATGGCGAAAGCGAGCGAGAAGCTGCCAGCTTGCGCGTCAACTCAACAGGTTCTGTCGCAGTACGGCTCGCGGAGGAAAGTTGCTCGGCATGCGAAGTACTATTTATGTTGTCAGTTTGTAGAATTGATCAGGGACGGACGCATGGGTCGCGTGCGTCGCTTGGTCGCGCGATGGTCCTGCTCGACAAGATTGTTTGGATATTTGGACTGGCGGATCTGGATGGGCGATTCACGATCATCACTGATGACTTCGGGCGCGGCGGGATTGGCGCCGCTTTTGTCGATGGTCACCGTCTCGGGTGCGCCATTAAGGGCGATCGATTTCTCAAAGTAACGCCGAGTAGTCTTGTCCGGATGGGCACGTAGCAGAAAGTCAATCGTGTTGCCGTCCTTGTCGACGGCCCGGTAAAGATACCGCCATTCGTCCTTGACGCGAAGTACGTCTTGTCCATTCGCCAGCTCTGGCTCTTGTGGCGGCGCAACGCCTTCTCCAGCACCGGCAATGGCTTGAGCGTCCAGCGATGCACGGTCGAATGATCAGCGCAAATGCCTCACTCAGCGACCCTCTCTTCGATGTGATGCAGGCGCAGCGGATAGGCTACGTACCAGCGGTACGCACATCAGGATCACGTCGAGCGATAATGCAGGCGCTTGAGCACTCGGGCCATCGCCGGATTCAACTTCGTTATCAACCGATCAGCCATTCATGTTGTTCTCCACATCGTAGCGGATCGCCTTTTTGCGACAGAACCTCAATCAACACCGGTAGCAAAACTATCTGTCCGCAAAGCTTTGTCGCATTTATCTCCTCAATATCCTGGCACTCGCTCAAGGAATCGTGAGTGTTGTTAAAATCAGCAGTAAAGTAAAACACGCCAATGTGGACCTGTGCATCTGGCTGTTCGATAAAAGCGCCATCAGAACTACGAGAAAAATAGACGCGAGGCATCCCCGATGAACATATTTATGCTGTGCCCACGACGGATGAGCGGATTCATTGCTGTTGGGCTTGCGCTGCTTGCCAGCAACTCGTTGGCCGCATCCCAGATAATGGCGCCCGCGCTGGCGCCATCTGTCGAGATAGGAGAGTTTGCTCGCGACGACGCAAGCGAGGCAAAAAATATCCGTCAACTTGACGCCAGCGACGCTCGCGTGCGCGCCATTCGACTGTCGGCCGAACAAGGTCAGCCGGAAGCCGAGGACATCCTGGGCCGGCTGTATAGCGTCGGCCAGGGCGTGGTGCGCGACGATGGCATCGCTGCCCAGTGGTATCGGAAGGCCGCAGATCAGGGCTACGCGGCTGCACAGAATCGGCTCGGCTACGCGTACCTGAAGGGACTAGGCGTGCCACAGAACGACGCGCTGGCGGTGCAATGGATGACGAAGTCCGCAGAGGGCGGCTATGCGCCTGCACAGGACAATGTCGGGGTGTTTTATGAATACGGGTTGTACGGTCTGCCTCGCGACGTCGACCGGGCGCTCGAATGGTACCGGACCGCCGCGGCGCAGGACTATGCTCCGGCTCAGTTCAAGGTGGGTGTGTGTTTCCAACGCGGCATCGGCGTGCCGCCGGATTTGAAGGTGGCGGCGCACTGGTTTGCGTTGTCGGCGCAAGGTGGCGATCTGAAGGCGAAAGTGAATCTCGGATACCTCTACATGACAGGCTTGGGCGTCGCTCATGACGACAGGCGAGCGGCTGAGCTGTTCACAGAGGCGGCGCTCAGCGGAAACGTTGGCGCTCAGAAAAATCTCGCGATCATGTATGCCCGTGGCCAGGGTGTACCGCATGACGAGGCGCTCGCTACAGGCTGGCTGAAGTCGGCGGCGAACCAGGGCGATGCGTTTTCGCAGTGGCAGTTGGGCAGCCGTTACGCGAAGGGCATTGGCATCGAGACCGATCTGACCGCAGCGATAGGGTGGTTTCGTAAGGCCGCTGACCAGGGCGATGCCAATGGAATGGTGTGGCTCGGCTCCAGTTACGCGAGTGGGCAAGGCGTCACGCGAAACGACGCCGAAGCGTTCCACTGGTTCGCCAAGGCGGCCGCGCAGGGCGACGCCCAGGCCGAAGTTTATCTTGCGGCGTTTTATAAAGAAGGTCGTGGCGTCGCAAAGGATGACTCGCAGGCTGCTTCGTGGCTGCGCAAGTCCGCCGAGCAGGGCAACGCTGACGCACAAACCAACCTTGGTATTGCGTATCTGGCTGGCCGTGGCGTCGAGCGTGATTTTGCCGCTGGCGTTATGTGGCTGCGACGTTCTGCCGAACAAGGCAACGTGGCCGCCATGCTGGATTTAGGTGTTTACTACTGGAACAAGTCCGCTGTCGCACAAGACGCTGTCGATGCGTTCGAATGGTTCGCGAAAGCGGCCAGTCTGGGCGACGCGCGTGGCGAGCTCTACGTAGCGAAATGTTATGCGTTCGGCCGAGGGGTCGCGATGGATTACGGCCAGGCGACCGCATGGTTTCGCAAGTCCGCCGAACATGGTAACGCCGATGCGATGTTCAACATGGGGCAGGCATACCAGGACGGGTTAGGTGTTGAGCGTGACCCCGCGCAAGCACGTGAATGGCATCAAAGGGCAACCGCAGAGGGATATGTGTCGGCACCGTCGCCGCAAAGCGGCGGCGCAGCTGGTGTAGATGCCCGCTAAATATCAGAAAGGAGGTTGAGTGGGGAGCGTTAAAAACCTTGGGTTTTGGTGTGCCGCCTAAAATTTGAGCACCACGTCTGCCGAAGATCGAAATGAAGGTCACGATTCGCGTTGAGATCACCACAGACTGGAGCGGAACCGAGACCTTTGAAATCAGTGAGACTGAGCGCCAGTATTGCAAGCTGGATCAGTCGAAAATCGGCCCGTCTCTGGCTGAAGGCGAAAACGTGCTGCACAAGCTGCAGCAGATATTCGTGGCAGCGCAGGCTGAGGCCCGATCAGCGCGCTCATCGCCCGTGGCCCGCGACGCGGGGGAAGCAGGATAGGGCGGCGCATTCATGGCGACCCAGGAAAATGGCGTCGAACTGCAGCATATTCTACGGGCGGCCAAATCGAGCCTCCGATGACAGATCACGAGCGGCTCAGGCTGATTCAGGACTTTGCATAAAACTGATAGCCTATATTCAGGTCTGAATGACGCGACCAACGGAGGATCAGACATGCGCCTGGCGGACCACGTAAAGCCAATCAGCTATCTGAAAAGCGACGCAGCGCAGATCGTCACGGATTTGACGGCTTCTGGCGAGCCACTGCTCATCACGCAGAATGGAGAAGT
>NZ_JAQQET010000049.1:0-61742 GCF_046026855.1 Paraburkholderia sediminicola
ACAGGGCGTAGTCGAACTATTTCCCTGTTTCTCCTCCCCGAACCGGACGTGCGCCTCTCAGCGCATCCGGCTCTCCATTGAGGTGTCGCTCATAGCAAAGGCAACATCAGCGTAGCGCGACTCGATGGTGCGGCGTGTCTCATCGCGCAATATGTACGGATTTTCTATAGGGGTTCGCCAGGTGAATCGACCCTTGCTGCTGGTGACGAGGCGCCGAAGCGCCACTTCACCGTACCGACCCCGACTATCCCGGCCTTGCAGCACCCATGTCGTGGCCCTCCCTGGTTCAGGGGCCCGGATATGATCACGCATCAGCGACCGGAAGCCACGCCGGTACTTGTGCGCAAGCCAATATCCCAGCTTCCAGAAGACAGTTCGGTCCAGCCTGCTAAACAGGGTCGCCGTGTAGTCGGTGTACTGGTAGAAGGTTGCCCATCCCGTCAGTTGCCGATTCAGGCTTTCCACCATATCCATCCGGTTCATGCTGTAATTGCCTGACAGTTGTTTGACCAGCCGCCCGGCAAAGCCCCGATACTTCTCCCACGGAATTGTTGTCACCGGTCGCGTGCTGCCGCGTGGTCCGCGCTTGCGAATGATGCGGTGGCCGAGGAAGACGAACCCGTCGTCATTCACATGCGTGATATGGGTCTTCTCCATATTCAGCGTGAGCTTCAGCTTGCCTTCGAGGAACTCCCGACACGCTTCGCGTATTGCTTCGGCGTGCGCGCGGGTTCCTTTGACGACCACCACAAAGTCATCCGCATAACGACAGTAGGATACTGCTGGTTTCCACCGCCGATCTTCTCGCACAGCAATGGGCCGCTGTTTGTGAACAGCGAAGTTCCACGCCCAACGGTCCTTGCGTACCTTCTTGTTCAGGAAGTTCACTTCCATCCACGCATCAAACTCATGCAACATGATGTTGGACAGCAGAGGCGAGATAACTCCGCCTTGAGGAACACCTTCACTCGCGGCACGGAACAGACCGTGATCAACGCATCCCGCCTTGATGAACTTCCAGAGCAGGGCAAGGAAGCGCTGGTCGGCGATGCGCTTGCGGATCCCCTTCAGTAGCAGGCGATGATGAACGGTGTCGAAGTAGCTGGCGAGGTCGCCCTCGATGACCCAGCGTCCCGCAGCACTCTGCTCATCTGCAGCCGTTAACTGAAGTCTCACCATGCGCACAGCGTGATGTACGCTGCGGGCCGGTCTGAAGCCATGTGAAGCCGGATGGAAATCACTCTCCCAGATCGGCTCCATCGCCATCAGCATGGCCCGTTGAACAATTCGATCCCGCAGGCTCGGGATGCCGAGTGGCCTGAGCTTGCCGTTCGCTTTCGGGATGTACACGCGGCGCGCCGGTAGCGGACTATACGAGCCCGCCAACAGTTCGTCGCGTATCGTCGTCAATTCATGCTGGAGATTCTCCTCCATCATGCGCTTGCTGACACCGTCCACGCCTGGCGTGCGAGCCCCGCTGGAAGCCAGCGTAATGCGAGCCGCTTCGCTCAGCCAATCCCTGTCAGCAATCAGTCTCAGAAGTCGATCGAACTTGCGTTCTTTGTCCTCCGTCGACCATGTCGCCAGTTTGCTTTGCATTTCACTGATTATCAAAGGTCTTCACCTCATTGTGGTCAGTTAATCAACCAGGCAAACCACTTCAACTGCCTCCCTTCGCCATGTGACCGGCTTTCCCGGCCTCGGACTACTACGGAGGCTCCGCCAGCCTGCATATCATCGGGGGCACACTCCCTTGACATTTATGCAAGCCTTCCCCAGTTCACATGCTGGACTCAACGCACGGGCGAGGTTGCCTATCGCAGTCTTTATCCTTGCTTGCCGCAAGTCGTCGCAGACACCACGGTCTAGCTGCGCGCTCTCCGTGATTCCAACTGGCCGGCATACATCTCCAGCCAGCATTCGCGGCACCAGTCCATACCTGTGACCGACGCCGATCCGCGTCCTGCCTGTTAAGCGGTGTAGGCAGGGGTGACGATTCAACCCTCAGATGCGTTTCAATAGGTTCGTGTCCCTCAACCGTCCCATGCTCAGCCTGGAAGCTCATCTTGGCGTAACCGCCTCGCCGCAAGCTCCGTTTCCCACGGACTTCGTCACCTTGCCAGTGTCCAGCAAGTCACCGCCGCTTCGGCTCACTTTCTCTCGCAGCAGAGAAAGGGCATGCCCCGGTACCGCAACTTCAAATCCACCGGGTCCTGCATTCCAAACATGCTCAAGCAACTTCACCCCCATGTGGGCGCGCTACGTTGGCTGGGCGTACGGTAGGTTTCATCAACACGCCATGACCGTCCCGTGGGTATGCCAAAACGATTCCAGCGCTTGACGAACTCCGGCGTAAAACGCATCAGCCAACGCATGATCGTGGTGTGCGCCAGCGACAAACCCCGCTCGGCCATCATCTCGACCAGATCGCGCAGGCTGAGTTTGTAGCGTAGATACCAGCACACAAAGAATGATTACGTCACGGTCAAAGTGACGGCCGGCGAACAGCCCGTCCAAACTCTTCAGCCTGCTCACTGCGGCCCCTCAGATCGATCAGCTCAACACTCCACCCGATTCGTTGATCGCTATTTGCACCACAGCCCGTGATTCAACCAGCGCGCACAATTTCCACCCAGAGAGCCGTCAATCACGCGCCCGTCGGATAAGCTGAACAGGAACGTGTGTCCCTCCTCGCCATGCTGGCGATGACGACTCACCGCGCGCTTCCAGCTCATAACCGTGCCGGTGTACTTGAACAAGCGTTCGCCGGCACACAGCGGGCGCAAAGCGAATACGCCATGGCCGTGTGCTCGCGAGCAGCGAACCGAAATTCTTTTCATCGTTGGATTGAGACTTTGATGGCTGGACCGCCCCGAGTCCGAGGAGAATGGCGACGCAGGTATTCGCGATATCGTACGCCCCACCCTTTGCGGTTTCTAAAAGACGCGGAAGAAGTGATGCTCTGCGCGCTTGACTAGGCGATCTGCCAAGTAGAATTGGACCCTCACCCTGAAAGGAATCTGGGACGATGGCACGATACAAGGAATTACTGGAGCAGAAGAAAGAATTGGAACAGCAAATCGAGGAGGCTCGACGGGCGGAGGCCGCGGCCGCTCTGGAGGACGTGCGCAAGATCGTCACTGCTTTCGGTTTCTCGCCAGAAGACATCTTTGGCAAACGACGCAAGAACCCGGGGCAGGCGGCACCGGCGAAGTACCGGAACCCCGGAACGGGCGATACCTGGAGCGGTCGTGGACGACCACCGCAATGGATGAAGGACAACGACGCCGAACGTTTCCGCATCGAAGAATGACGACTGCTGTGGACCTCATGCTCATGCTCGCGCGCGGTGTACGAAGCGTCGAACGCGCACGAGCGGCATGTCTACAAGCGATGGCGTACGCGGACGGCGTCGGGAAGACCCCTTCTCCCTATAGACGGTTTGGCGAATCTGAGATTCGCTTGGTGGAGTCGCGACGTCAATTCAGTATATAAGGTGCGGACAGGAATGGATATTCCGACTTCGTGGACGACTGAGCCGCATGCGGCCTATCTGGACTGGCAGGCGACTGACGCCGCGGGGGCAGACCGTCGCCGCTTTTCCCAACAGTCCATCATTCAGCACAAGGCGATGTTTGACCGCTTCTTGAGGCATCTTTCACAGCGGCCAACGACTTTGGCCGAATTCGGCCCGGAGCATCTTGAGTCTTTCTTCGCCGACGTCGACAATCGCTGCGCCCCTGACACCACGACTCGCCTGCGCTATACCAAACTCATCGATCGGCTCTGCCGGCATCTGGTCGACGTCGGCATGCGACAAAGCAATCCTGCAGCGATCTTCGCCCTGACGGCTGCGTGGCCAGATGAGGAGCCAGAGCCGCTCTTTCTTGATCCTGCCAAGGACATGGCCCTGCAGGCGCATGTCCAGCGGTCACAGGCGGCGACGCCCGCATCGCCCGCAACCGGGCTGTTGTCGCGCTTCTCCTCGGCACAGGTATCACTTGCCGCAGAACTGCGAGCAACGCGCGTAAACCATGCGTTCCTCGACGGCGTTCGGCCACATCTGTACATTCCCAAGAGCGGCCGCCGCCTGGAGCGCATTGTCGCCCTGCCTGCTTTCTGTACGCCCGCACTATGTGGTTGGCAATGGCATCATCCGGCGGTGCCCGAAGCACTGCTTTTTCCGGCGCCGCGCACCACTGACAGCCGACCAATGATGTCCTTCTGGGTGCAATAGTGCGTGACGCGTTCGACGCGATCGGCTTCACGGCACCCGACATGAGTCCGCGCTTGTTACGTAATACCTTCGCCCCGCGACACCTTCTTGCTGGGCAGTCCAACGCAGAAGTGAGTCGGTTCCTCGGCCTCTCCAGCCAGCGTACCGCCGTGCGTCTGCGCGCGACCTTGCCCATCGGCGCGTAAGGGGCTCCCTGCGCGAGCTTTGGCCACTTGACCTTGATTATCGCTCCACAGACCGGACTTGCCGGTTCATTCGAATTGGCACAGCCACCTCTCGGAGGTCTCTCATGAGCTACCAAGGTAGCTGCCGCGACGGCCGCTAAATTGACAGCGCCCGCATTTGGGGTGGCGAACGCAAGTCAGATCAACGGATAGCGACCGGTACGTGGACGGGCAAAGTGGATGGCGCTTAGCATCTTGCCCAAGCAAAATCGAGACGCACAGTCGCTGAGCGGTTTTGCTTTCCTCACTGCTCGTACTTGAGTTGCTACTCATTATTGAGTTCAACGTGCGTCTAATGGTCCTCAGTGCACCAGTTGCGACTGGTGAATTGAAAGCGTTCATATACACTATCAGCGCCTAGCGAAGGCTTGGGTTTGTAATTCAATATTGGGGAGCGTCGTATAAAAGTGATCGTGCGTCGATACAACCTTGTTGATGAAGTGATCTCGGCTATCAAAAAGATGATCGAAACACAAACCTACAGCCCCGGCGATAAGCTTCCTTCCGAGGCTGACCTGGCTCGAAACCTGGGCATTGGAAGGTCAACGCTTCGCGAGGCGATTCGCGTTCTGTCCCATCTGGGGATTCTGGAATCTCGCAATGGCGTCGGTACCTATGTGACAGCGGAAACGGCCAGTGAAGTAAAACTTGACGCAGGATTTTCCGCGACCGAGATCGAACAGGCCCAGCAGTTTCGCTTATGCATAGAGAGTGCCAGTGCTCGCCTCGCCGCATTGCACCGCACGGACGAGCAGATGTTGGCCATCCGGCAAGGCTGGGCTTCCTGCGTTCAGTGCATAGAATCTGAAGACTATGGAGCTTTCTCAAGCCTAGACTATAAGTTCCATGCATTGATAGTCGATGCCGCTGGCAATCCGTTTTTCGTGCAAGCTCATCGACTGGTCGCACCAGATATTGAAAAGGCCAGCAAACGCCTGTTGGGAATGGGATCGCTACAACATATGTCTCACTTCCATGACGAACTGATCGACGCCATTCAGAATCGTGACCCGGCCAGCGCAGCGGCGGCTGTGGCCAGGAACTACCGCGATATAGTCATCCGCCTCGGGATGAGCACCCCCTCGGATATCTAGGAGCACCGCTTCTCGGTGACAGTTGCAATAAATCTTCACGACGCATGCGCACTGCCTGATCCCATCCCCCACAAAATAATTTGGAATAGGTATTTTTTTGCATTAAGCTATCAGACAGCCTGATAGCTTAATAGTATCTTTCACTTACCAGCGAACATCCAAAGAATCCGCGCAACGAGATCCTTGGGGAACAATGGCAAAGAACGGAAAAACTGTGCAGAGCGGGGCACTAGTCGCTGGATCCAGCATGGGTTGCACGGCGCCAGATCAGCACGCTTTCCTCCCGTATTGCACGACCATGCCGCTGATCTTCAGGAGATTGTTCTTCCAAGCTCTTGATCCAGTGGCGGGAGCTATCATGGCATTGAGCGCGCGCGCGGCCGGCGTTTGCGCGCGCTTTCTCGGCAGTCAGAGCGTCGACCATTACGGGACCACCCGAGATAGAAAGTTCACCCTGATGCTAACGCTGGTCATGATGGGCGGCGCATCTGCATTGGTTGATTGCCCGCCGGGTCACGCGGTCTCAGGCATCTGGTTTGCTTCGTCGCTCGTCCCATTGCATGTGGTTCAAAGCATCATCCTGGCCGGAGCTACCCTGAACATCGTTGACAACGTGCCGCAACAGCATCGGTGTTTATCTGGGCCGCTCTCGCCAATTGGCAATAGCTTCGGCATCCTCCTGTCTTTCGGCGCAATGACGCTTGTATCAAAAATCTCCGGACCGCATTTCGCCCCGTCGGAGCGGCACACTCTGTTCCTGCTAACGATGATGTTGGTCGCGATCGTACTCGCCGGGCGATCCCGGGCTCTCGAACCCCCTACGCGCGCTAAGCAAGAGCGCCACGGCAATGATCCGACGATACCTCCCCTTGAACTAGTAACAAACCATTCCGAACAAATATTGATCACCTTTGTCGTCCGGTTGGGTGCGCTTGCTGGGAGGACGGCAGTCGTCACGAGCTCCTATGCGGCGACGACCTTGCATAATTCCAAAACTCCCTTTCTAACGACCATTGTTGATGCCTTGGCGCTCGCAATGGTTACCACTCCGCCTGTCGGTCTCGCGTCGGACGGCATAGACAGAAAGCATCTGATATTTCCCGGCACTGCAACGGTGGTGCCATTCTCGCTGTCATATTTCGCACTACTCCAGACCTTCAATCCTGTTTGGGTTCCGTTCACGATCGTGATTTGGTGGAGTGTGTTCACTCTGTTGATATATGCAACGGAGAGTGCGGTCTTCGCGAAATCATTCGAAGCGCGTATGCGCTGCGGCGGCATCAATCTGAGTAAACAACCAAGTGACTCCGCCAGCGTGGGGCTATGTCCAGTCATGGCAACGAGCGCGTTGCAGGATACAACCGGTGCGCAATGGCGGACAATTGCTTTTTTGATCCTGATGGTCTTATCAGTCGTCGCGGCCACGACGGGTTCGACAGAAACCCGTCATATCGACCTCCAGCAAGCAGGCGATCTCCCGCGACAGGTACATGTGTCGCTGCAGGAGACCCTGCCATGAACTCTGAAATGACTGTCTCCGAAGCTCTATTGAGCCGCCGATCTGTCCGCGCGTTCACCAACGCAGCGATTCCCAGGGAGGTGATAGAACAAATACTGACCAACGCGTCGCGCGCGCCAAGCGGCACAAACACTCAGCCATGGAAAGTTTATGTTGTCAGTGGCACTGCCAGGCGAAACCTGTGTAATCAGGTGCTCGCGATGCGGGAAACAGAACCGGAGCGGGAGGGTCGAGATATGCCGTTCGGTGAATACGAGTATTACCCGCGTCCTATGGAGGAGCCCTATCTCGGGCGCTGCCGGAAGGTGGGGTGGGATATGTACCAGCGACTAGGTGTCGAAGCGGGCGACCGCCGTGCCAGTTGGAAAGTGGCTGGGCGAAATTTCGAATTCTTTGGCGCACCCGTAGGCCTGATATTTACGCTGGACAAGGTGCTCCGAAACGGTAGCTGGCTCGACCTCGGCATGTTCATGCAATCGATAATGCTGTGTGCACGCGATGCCGGTCTCGATAGCTGTGCTCAAGGTGCATGGGCCTTCTACTACGACGTCGTCAGATCGTGCTTAAGCATCCCCGAGTCAGAGATGGTGGTTTGCGGAATGGCTATTGGCTTCGCCGAACCTGACGCAGTCGTCAACCAAATGCGCACCGAGCGGGAACCCCTGTCGAAATTCGCGCGATTTATCGAAGCCATCCCGGATTAATTCAAGGAGAAGGTGATGCGCCTATTCGATTTTCTAGACAAAGCCGTCAACGCAAACGCGGACGCCATTGCAGTCCGCTACCGCGAAACAAAAATCAGCTATCGAGAACTACAAAGCTGCAGCCGTCGCATTGCAAATGCGCTGAGGTCTGAAGGTTTGGAGAGCGGTGCCCGGGTGGCGATATGGGCACCAAATCATCCAATGTTCTTCGCTTGTCAGTTTGGTGTGCATCGGACGCCTTACGTATGGATCGCGTTGAGTCCAAAGAGTACGGTTGGCGAGGTGGTCAGCTTACTCAGCGGCACAAACGTCGAGTGCATGTTCCTTCACAGTGATTTCATTGCCCACATCGAGACCGTTCGGCATGCTGTTAGCAGTCTTCGCAAAGTAATCTGTATCGATGAAGCACCGGTTTCTGTCCATCTTCTAACTGATTGGTTGAAAGACGTCAACAATACTGTAAACGACACGGACGTGCGGCCAAACGATATTGTCATGCTGCGTAATACGGGCGGATCGACCGGGCGACCGAAAAGCGTCATGCGTCCGAGTATCGCTTGGGCGACGACTATAGCGGATTATGCATCGGCGTTGCCGTACGACACAAGGCCGATCAACTTGATCGTGACACCACTGAGTCACGTTTCCGGAGAGATCGCCATGTCAATATTCGCAGTTGGCGGCGAACAAATCATTCATGAGGATACGGATCCACGATCTATCCTTCAAGCTATAGAGCAATTTAGCGTAACGACCTTGTTTCTACCGCCGACGCTAATTTATTCAATTCTGGCGTTGCCTGAAGCAGGCTCCTTCGATCTGTCCTCGTTGCGCTATGTAATGTATGGATCCATGCCTATGTCCGTCAACCGCCTGAAGGATGCCTGGCGACTATTCGGTCCCGTTATGACGCAGCTCTATGGACTGTCCGAGTCGGCAAGTACTACCTCGATCTTGTCCCCGATCGAACATGGGCTGGCGCTCAAGCATGACGTAGGACGTCTCGCAAGCTGTGGCCGCGGCGGTCCCAACTCGATGGTCGACGTGGTCGACACCGATGGGTGCTCTCTTGCCCCAAACCAGCGCGGAGAGATCGTCAGCCGTAGTCTGAACCTTATGCTCGGTTATCTCGACAACCCCGAAGAAACGGCCCACACATTGCGCGATGGTCGTCTACATACGGGCGATATCGGCTACCGAGATGTTCACGGATACATTTATATCGTCGATCGTCTGAAGGACATAATCATCAGCGGCGCGTTCAACATCTATCCCAGTGAAATCGAACAAGTGATCTGGACTCATCCAGCGATCCAGGATTGCGCTGTGATCGGCGTACCGGACGAAAAATGGGGCGAAGCGGTAACCGCAGTGGTGGAACTCAAGATTGGCATGCAGCTACAAGAAACCGAACTGATTGACTACTGCAAGAAGGCGCTCGGGAGCATCAAAGCGCCAAAGAATGTAGTGATTTGGGAGACCTTACCAAAGAGTGCGTTCGGGAAAGTGCTGAAAAAAGACATTCGTGCCCAATTCTGGAAAGGAAAGAATCGTGTCATCTAGTTTTTGATTGCCATCCACCCGGATTCGCCCCTTGAACGCCGCGACCTGAACCGAGAAATCCCGATGCCTATTCACGTGAGCGAGCATGGGCCGCATGTCGTTGTCGTCCCGATAGACAACCTTGCAAGGCGTAACTCATTAACCCTCGATATGTTAGAAGCGCTCGCCGACATGTAGCCCCGGCTGGACGCCACTGACGTACGCTGCGTAGTGATTACTGGGGTCGGCGACGAGGCCTTCTGCGCCGGCGCGGAGCATTATCAAAAACCCTTCGAATGTCCTGACACATTTCCATCGTTCCCGCCGAGTCACCCTTAGATACGGGCCAAGATGATCCAGATGGGACCGCCCAGGCAGCAACTGCACCGTGTCGAACGAAAGGCCCTCCGCAACCAGGCGGCTTGCAAGCATCCTTCGACCATTGTGACTTCTATAGCCGATCTCGAGGCTGGTCCCGCGGTAGAGACAGGTGACATAGCTTTGGAGGCTGCCAGCGGCCAGATATTCGATTGTCTCTTCAGCGAAGTTAACTCGACGCGTGGTGCTTGGCTCGAAAGGACCAACTTTCTGCGCGAGGATTAGCCGGGTACAAAGCGTGACGCGCCGATCAATATCCGCGCCCGCGCCGCGTCGGTAGCGCCATTCGATAGAGCGGTCGAACGCAGTTACTCACGGATACTTGGCAGAGTCCTGTCCATGAATCCGTTTCGCGTCTCAGGAGGACACGATTAGCCGCTTTACCGTCCTTCACGGAGCTATCGCTGCGACCTCCGACAGTCAAGACGCCAGGGGGCGCATGATCCGCATAGGTTTAACACCAGCCTAGCGCAACACAAATGGATCAGGAATTTCAGTCCCTGTGCTACTCCAAACGCTTTTCGTTTGCAGGTATTCGTGGACAGCGTCAAAACCGTTTTCATGCCCCAAGCCCGATCGCTTATGGGCGCCAAACGACGACAAGTAGCCCACCGTTCGATACATATCTATCCAAACCATCCCTGCCTCGAGCCTCTCCAACATCAACACGCTTCGGCGCATGCTCTCGGTCCATACGAAAGGGCAAGCACAGGACGACTTGCATCAGCCTGCGCACGGACATCTGAAACGTATGCGCAGGCCTCCGGGTTGTGCAGCAAATCCTGCCGAAATCAGGCGCTTGCTGCTACTTCCAAGGTCGATTGAAAAAGTGCTCTCGCACAGTTTGGCATTGGTACCGAAAGCCCCCTTCTCTGGTCGACGTAAACGTGAACAAAATGCCCGGCGGCGCAAGGGTGGCTTTCGTCGTTCCGAAAAATTGCGAGTTCGTAACGAACACTTGAACTTCCAATCTTTCCGATTCGTAGACCGACATGCACAGCGTCAGGAAAAGCCAGCGATTTGAAGTACGAGCAGCCAGTGTCGACGACAAATCCAACGATATCGTCCTTCTGAATGTCCAAAACACCACGGTCAATCAGGAAACGGTTAACTGCAGTATCGAAGTAGCTGTAGTAGTTGACATTGTTGACATGCCCGTAGATATCGTTGTCCATCCAACGGGTTGGCACCGCGATGAAGTAGACGAAATCGTCCCTGCCAGCGTCACGCATGTTCATATACACCCCTCGTTAGTAGGCTGCCTGATACAACGCAAGTGCATCCTCATACACGACGTCGCGAGGATTGTTCATCAAGAGACGCTGAACCTTCATTGCGTCGGTAGCGAGCATTACGAGGTCGCTTTCGGCGACACCCGCGTCTTTGAGCGTCTGGGAATATGGCATCTCGGCGACAAGCGAGCTGATCGTGTGGATGAAGACCCGAGAGGCGTTGTCGTCGTCCATGCCGGCGGACTCAGGCAGAATCACGCGCCCAAGCTCCGCGTATTGGCCCGCCGCAATCGACTGGTTGAAACGTAGTACTGGAGCCAACATCAGCGAGTTGCTGAGGCCGTGGGGCAGTCCGAAGTGACCGCCTAGAGGATAAGCAAGGGCATGCACGGCGGCAACTGGAGCGTTGGCAAATGCAATCCCGGCCATCAGCGAACCGAGGAGCATATTCTGACGCACCACCGGGTCCTTGCCGTCCGACACAGCAGAACGGATATTGCCGTACAGCAATTGCAGCGCCTTGATCGCAAACATATCGGACAGCGGGTTCTTCTTATGCCGGCTTGTATAGGCCTCAATGGCATGCACCATTGCATCGATACCGGTCATCGCTGTCACATGTGCGGGCAACCCCAACGTCAGAACACCATCCAGCACGGCGATATCAGGATACAGCAGTGGAGAAACGACCCCCTTCTTCTCATGGCTTGGTGTCGTCACAATTGAGATAGGAGTGACCTCGGACCCCGTACCTGCCGTCGTTGGAATCTGAATCAAGGGCAACCGAGGGCCCTTGGCTAATCCGATGCCATAGAGTTCCGACAGCGGCTGCCTCGTCTTCGCCAGCAAAGCCACAAGCTTTGCCGTATCCATCGAACTGCCGCCTCCGATACCGACTACCGCGTCGATTTTTTTCGTGACCGCCACTGCGATGGCATCCTCGATGATGGACTCGGGCGGGTCTGCTTGAACGTCAGAAAAGAGTTCGAACGACAGACTCGATTCCGACAGCGCATCAAGCGCCTGTTGAAGTACCCCGCTCTTCAACATTCCCTGGTCTGTAACGATCAAAACCCGGCTTCCGCCAAGACCCAGAACGAGTTCGTGCAGTTTTGTCGCGCTACCTTGTTCGCAGATAATGCGTGGTGTCGTTTCAAAAGAAAATGTGCTCACAAAAATCTCCTTCTTTCCCACAATTAGCCGTCTCTTTTCGCGCCGTCTCGTAGATCCGAGCGACTAGCCAACACGCACGATGCCGTTGCGTTTAATTTGGTTGAGTTGCTCCACGAATCCCAAGCGTGTCCAACGGAGCCTTTAGCACCCTGACGCCCCATGTATCCTTTGACGGCCGGAAAATGAGCTAACGGTCGCTGTACATTGCTCCGCCATCGGCATCAATGACGACCCCACTCAAATAGGACGCCCGCGCCGATGCAGCGAACACCACCAGGTCGGCGATCTCTCCGGGCTTCGCCGGCCGCCCGAACGGAAGATGCACAAGCATCTCTTGCCACTTAGATTCATCCCCGAATCGTTGTTGGGCTCTCGACTTGTAAAGTGATACCAAGCGGTCCGTCTCGGTGGGCCCTGGATTGATACCGACAACCCTCACGCCCTTATTTGCCGCGTATGCGCCGGCTGCCCTCGTGAAAGTAATCAGCGCAGAGTTCGCCATAGAGCCGCATAGATAGTCGTAGCGTGGACTCGCGCCTGCAATGCCGATGATGTTGATAATTACGCCGCGTCCCCGATCAATCATTGCCGGGAGAGCCTCACGCGAGGCGTTTATGTAGCCAAACACCTTTAGGTCCCATGAAGCTCGCCACGTTGAATCATCAACAGTGTCGAGGCCGCCACCAGGAATGGAACCGGCGTTGTTCACGACAATGTCAGATTCGCGCAGGGTTTTCGCGAGCCTTCCTACGCCGTCGGGATGACCTAGATCGACGCACAACGCGTCGATTGTCGCGCTGTAAACCGCTCGAAGCCGCAAAGCTGCGTGCGCAACAGAAGCTTCGTTGCTTCCCACCACAGTCACCTGACACCCTTCTTCCGCGAAAAGCTCTGCGCACGCGAACCCAATACCTCGCGAGCCACCAGTGATAACAACTTTCTTGCCACCGAGTTTAAGGTCCATGACGTCACCCCATCGCCTTCTGGTCAATCTCTGTAACAAAATCGAGCACGACACGATTGAACACGTCCGGCTCTTCGAGGTTAACCGGATGCGTAGTCCTCGGCACGACCCACAAGCGTGCGTCAGGAATCGTCCGTTTCATGAAGAGCGCCGGCGCAAGGCAAGGCTCATCATCGTCTCCCGTCACGATCATCGACGGCACGCTCATCCCTTTCAGCTTGGTCTCCAGCTCGTATATTGTTGAGCGGCGCATTTGATATCCACGCGTTGTCAAAGAAGAACCAAGCGCAGAATGCTCGGCAAACTGCCGGTTGAATTCTTCGAACCCTCGCGGATCTTTCTCTTTGTACCTGCGACGAATTGCGCTGTTCGCGTAATGCACAATCCCCTCCTGCATTCCAAGCGTCACGAGGCGCTCGGCGAGTTCTGCGCTGTCAAGGAGAAATTGCTCCCGCTTTTCCGGGTCGGAGCCGTGCCCGGCTCCGGCTATGACGAGTGACCTTGCCATGTCCGGATGAGCGATTCCGAAGTTAACGGTAGCATAGCCCCCCATAGAAAGGCCAACGATATGAGCGTTTTTCACGCCACAGTGACGCATCACATTTGCGATGTCTTCCACTGAATGTGACTGTCCATAATCCTCGATGCTCTCTGGCACTTCCGACGGAGGATATCCGCGGGCGTTGTACGTGATGCATCGAAAGCGTCGAGAGAAGAAACGAACCTGGTTCTCCCAGTTCCGGTGATCTCCAGCGAATTCATGGACAAAAACAATCGGCGTACCGCTCCCCGTCGATTCGACATAGAGCTTTACGCCATTTGAGTTAGCGAGTGCCATCCCCGTCTCCTTTATTGGCCCGCACGTTGACGGGCTGTCGTAGTGTAGATGTCCACATCCTTGCTTTCACGGACGAACAATAGACAAATGACGAAGCAAATGGCAGCGAGAGTCACGGGATACCAAAGCCCCGAGTAAATGTTGCCTGTGGCCGCCGAAATCGCGAACGAGGCTGCGGGTAAGAAGCCACCGAACCATCCAATACCGATGTGATACGGCAACGACATTGCTGTGTACCGGATACGCGACGGGAACAGTTCAACAAGCATCGCTGCGATTGGTCCGTAGGTCATCGTCCCGAACAGCATAAGCACGACTAGGATGAGGACGGTCATTGGCTTGTTCATCTGTGTAGGGTCGGCTACCCCAATGCTGTACCCGCTCACTTTAAGCGCACTCGAAATTGATACGTCAAATGCATGGCCCTTGGCTACGGCATCAGGCGCAAGACCGCTGTAACTTGCGATGTCTGCTGCACCAATCTTCACTCGTGCCACCGACCCTGGGGGAAGAGGTTGATCAACATAGTTCAAGCCTGCTTTCGTAATCGCACTTCGAGCAATGTCGCACGAACTCGTGAACTTTGCTGTGCCAACCGGGTTGAACTGAAAGCCGCATTCTGCCGGATCCGCCATCACAGTGATAGGGGCTCGCTGCTGGGCGATCTCCAGTGCAGGATTTGCATAGTGTGTCAGCGCCTTGAAAAGCGGGAAGAAGAACAGAGCAGCCAGCAGGCACCCGGTGAGGAAAATAGGCTTGCGGCCGATGCGGTCGGAGAGTTTGCCGAAGATCACGTAGAACGGTGTGGTGACAATCGTCGCGATGATAATCAGAAGATTAGATGTTCCTCCATCGACTCTCAGCGTCTGGGTTAGGAAGAACATCGTGTAAAACTGTCCCGCATACCAGACGACTGCTTGACCCATCACCATGCCGAACAAGGCAAGCAACACAAGCTTCAGGTTTTTCCACTGCCCAAACGCCTCCGAAATTGGCGCCTTCGAAGTCGCCCCCTCTTTCTTCATTTTCTCGAACTCAGGAGATTCGTGAAGCTTGAGGCGAAGCCACAGCGAAACCAATAGCAGCACCATGGACATCAGAAACGGAACTCGCCATCCCCATGCCGAGAACTCAGCCTCTCCGAGCATGAAACGAGTCGGCAGAATCACTGCCAAGGAAAGCAGCAATCCGAGCGCCGCAGTAGCCTGAATCCATGCCGTCTTCGCACCGCGCTGAGAATTGGATGTATGCTCTGCGACATACACGACAGCGCCCCCGTATTCTCCGCCGAGCGCCAAGCCCTGCAGCATTCGCATGCCGACGAACAAGATCGGAGCAGCAAGGCCAATCACGCTGTAGCCGGGTAGCAACCCGATAACGAATGTTGCGCCGCCCATCAAGGCAATCGTGAAAAGGAAGGTGTACTTTCGACCTACCAGGTCGCCGATCCGCCCAAAAACAAGCGCACCGAATGGGCGAACTGCGAAACCCGCTGCAAAGCTGAGCAACGTGAAAATGAAAGCCGCCGCGGGATTAACGCCCGAGAAAATGCTCTTCGAGATTTGGACTGCGAGAGCCCCGGCAAGAAAGAAGTCATACCATTCGAACATCGTCCCCAGTGAGGAGGCGAAAATGACTCGCCGCTGCACGTTCGTTGTCGTAGCCGGCAGCGCGTCCACAAGCAGCCTCTGCGCTCGAGTGTTCATCAGATTGTCTCCATCGAAGTTGTTGCGCCTTGCCACCGCCTTCTTTCGTGGGATATTTCGTCTATCCCAATGCGGCCAAGGTCACTCTAGGCACCAAGTGTAAGTTCTTCATCGATACAATAAAAATATGGAAAACATATCGGCCGATCGCCTAGACTTATGGAATGGCATACGATGAAATACTGCTTCGCACACAATGGAGACAGGCGGATGGACTTTAAGCAGTTGAAATATTTCGCGCGAATCGCAGAGCTCGGCAACATGACGAGGGCGTCCGAAGCGTTGTGCATTGCGCAACCCGCCTTGAGTCAACAGATGGCGAATCTTGAATCAGAACTACAGACGCGCCTGTTCGACCGAAGTGTTCAGGGTGTCAAACCCACGCCCGCCGGCGACGTACTGTATCGACACGCGAAGTCCCTATTGAAACAGTTCGAAGACGTCCGGCTTGCCGTGTCACAAGAAACCGAGCGCCCTAGCGGCAGAGTAGCCATAGGAATACCCGGCAGCACGGGCAAGTTGCTGGCAGTTCCTTTGCTCAAGGAGTTGGCAAGCTTCGAGGGGATTTTGCTCGAGATTGTCGAGCGCCCAAGTGCTGAGCTTGTCGATTTAGTTGCAGCGGGAAAGCTGGACATCGCAATTGCTGTCGACGCGCAACCGCGGCGTGGGACGACCATCACGCCGATTCTGCTTGAGAAGCTTTACGTCATCTTGCCGGCGCAGGATCGACCGAAGAAGAACTCCATTCGATTGAAAGACTTGGCGGCTCACCCCCTGATCCTTCCAAGTGCTCCGAGCACCATCCGGCAAAGAATCGAGGCTGCGCTTCTAGACGAGCATCTGAAGTACAGACTCGTCAGCGAGGTCAGCGCAACGGACATGCTAGTCCGTCTGGTCGCCGCTGGAATTGGGTGGACTGTATTGCCATGGACTGCAGTCGCAGACGACATCGCACGTGGAGTAGTCTGTATTGCCTCTATAACCAGCCGGTCGCTGCAGCGGGAGCTGTCGCTTTGCGTTTCGGACTCGTTGCCGCTAGGACGGGCGGCAGAAGTCGTTCGAGAACGTGTTCTAGCGATACTTGACAATCTTCTTGCGTCGAAATTATGGACCGGTGCAGGCGCAATAGAGACGCAGAGAGCCTAGCGAACCGTTCGCTGAAAACACCTTGTATCAACTGAATCCATCGGATTCCTTCAAGCTAGCGCCTCTAGAGGCCGCGCAGGGTGGCCCCCAGATGTTCAAAACACCCTCATTCGCCTCGGAACCGTGGTTCACGCTTCTCGGCGAATGCAGCCCTGCCTTCCTGATAGTCGTAGCTTTGAGCCGCTTGAGCGAGAATCCGCTCGATCTCGTTGTTGTCAAGAGCCTCCCCGCCGACCGCAAGACCGTTCAAGATCATCTTCGTGCCTGAGATTGTCAGCGGCGCACACTTTTCCAACTGCTGCGCAAACTCGCTGGCGCGGGAATATACGTTCGTGGCGATCTCGTCCACAAAGCCAATGGCCATGCCACGGGATGCGTCGAATTTCTCGGCGGAATACAAAATCCGCTTCGCATTCGTGAGTCCGACGAGGTTCATCAGTCTGCGAGTTCCCCGAATGCCGTAGACGATGGACAAGCGAGCAGCCGGAATTGCAAAAGTTGCCTCCGGTACAGCGAAACGAAAGTCGCACGACATTGCAACGTTGCACCCGCCTCCCATGCAAAAACCGTTGATGGCCGCAATCGTCGGCTTACTGACAGCCGAAATCAGGTCACAGCAATTGTCGTAAGCGCGCTCGTACTCCACAGCCTGCGATGCGTCCGCTCGCGTCTGCGCGAACTCCGAGACATCCGCACCCGCACAAAAGCTCTTACCTCTTCCAGTCAGCACAATTGCCCGGACATCCTGACGCTTGTCTAACTCACCGAACGTCTCTCCCAGCAAGCGCCATAGCGCCATCGTTAGCGCGTTGCGGCGTGCCTCGCGGTTAATGGTTACGGCCGCAACGCCGTCCTCGACTTGAACCAAGAGCGCTCCCGTGCCGCTCTCCGAGGCAAGCGTCGTAGAATCTGATTGCATTTCAGCCTCCTTATGCAGCTTGGGTGAGATCCGAGACCGCTTCGTGATTCTGGTGCGCTGCGCCGGATTCGAGCAACGAGTCAACCTCCTCCGCATCAAACCCAAATTCGCGAAGTACTTCTGCGGTGTTCTCACCGACACGGGGTGCAGGACGCTCTGCGATGTACGACGTGCCACCAAACAACACTGGGGCACCGAGCGCACGCATCGTGCCGCCCTCGGGAGACGGCACATCGACCACCATCCGAACACTACGCGTTTGCTCGTGGTCCAGCGCTTCCCCGACTGTCTGAACTGGGCCACAGGGCACTTGAGCCTCCTCAAAGCGCGCAGCCCAGACCGAACGTGTATCGCTCGACAGTATGTCGTTGATCAACACCTCAAGCTCTCGCCGGTTAGCAAGCCGGATATCAGGTGTGTTGAAACGAGGGTCTTCGAGCCACTCCGGGTGACCCAACACCTGCGCGACACGGCCCCAATTCACCTCATTCGCACCCCCGATAGCCAGACCACCATCACTGCACTTGTAGACCTGATACGGAGCGATAAGGGGGTGCGCCGTACCCGCAGGCTTCGGGACAATACCTCTCGAGAAGTACGCCGCCGCGTACCAGTACATCTGCTGCATGGACGCCTGGAGGAGCGAAGTGTCCACGCGCTGCCCCTGCCCCGTACGGAGCCGTTGGATATAGGCGGCAAGCGAACCAAATGCGGCAAGGATTCCGGCGTTCACATCGGCGATCGAAACGCCTGGTTTTACCGGATCACCACCATCTTCGCCCGTCACGCTGATCAACCCGCTGAAGGCCTGAAGAATCAAGTCGAATCCACCCCTGGCAGCAAGAGGACCCATGCGGCCATATCCCGTGATGGATGTGTATACCAACGCCGGATTCACTTCTCGTAACACTTCGTATCCCAGCCCGAGGCGTTCCATCACGCCCATACGAAAATTCTCCGTGAGGATATCGCTCTGGGCTACAAGCCGCATCAGTGCCTGACGCCCTTCGGGACGTTTCACATCGAGCGCAACAGACCGCTTGCCCCGATTAAGAATCATGAAAGACGGCGGCAGCCCCGAGTCACCCTCGCGTCGGTAGCGGCGAGCGTCGTCACCTTGCGGGAATCGCTCTACCTTGATGACATCCGCTCCGAGGTCTGCCAGCATGAGTCCACATGTCGGACCAGCCATGATTTGCGAGAGTTCGAGAACCTTGACCCCAGCCAGCGGCTTGGCGAGCGCATCGAAAGTGTGTGTCATTTTGCAAATTCCTTGTGCCCAGCAATCGTTATCGATCGCTGACGTTAAGAGCTACCGATGCCTGTTGCTGCACATCAGATTGAGAGAAATCGAGCGTCCGATGATTCGCAGGAACGATTTTCAGAAGAATCAGACCACCTGCCCAAAGGACAGCGGCAAGAAGGTAGAGGCCAGAATTCAACGATCCCGTTGCCTGCTTCATAACGCCGATTGCATAAGGAGCGACGATCCCCGAGGTCACACCTAGGCTATTGATGAATGCCAGACCACCAGCCACTAGGGAGGGAGCAATGGCAGCGCTCGGCATGGACCAGAAGACCGGTAACGTAGCTGACACACCGATAGCCCCCAGACTAAGAAAGGCGAGCGACAACAACGACGGGAGCCCAGGGACGGCAGACAGAGCAAGGCCACAGGCGCCAGCGAAGGCAGTCAATGCAAAGTGAAGGCGTCGCTCGCCTGTACGGTCGGAGTGCCTTGCGATAAGAATGGTTGCGACCGCCGCGCTGCCCCAAGGGATAACCGAATAAAAGCCGATATGAAGTGGGTCTTTGACGCCGAAGCTCTTGATGATGCTCGGCACCCAGAAATTCAGCGCGTAAATTCCACAGGTAGCGCAAAAGAAGACTAACCCGAACAGATAGACCTTTGGTTCGCGCAACAGCGAACCAACAGTATTTCCGCCCAGTCGCAAGCCGCTCTTTTCACGGTCAACGCGCAGACAGTTCGCGAGAGTGTTGATTTCATCGCGAGTCAGCCACGTAGCGGTCTCCACGCTATCACTCAACCGGATCGCGCAAACGATGGCCATCACAATGCTCGGCACTCCTTCGAGCAGAAACAGCCATTGCCAGCCGGCCAGTCCGTGTGCTCCGTCAAAGGTCGTCATGATCCAACCGGACAGAGGGCCAACGATGACGCCTGCAATGACGATCCCCGAGGCAAAGATCGCGATTGCCTTGCTGCGATGAGTTTGTGGCAGCCACGAACTCAAAAAGTAGATGACGCCGGGATAGAAACCCGCTTCAAGAGCTCCCAGCAAAAGACGGGCTGCATAGAATTCGCTGGGTGTTCTGACAAACAGCATGGCGGAAGAGCACATCCCCCAGCCAACCATAATTATGAAAAAGACCCGTCTAGCTCCGAAACGTTTCAGCAGGATGCTCGCTGGAATTTCGAAGAGCACGTATGTAACGAAGAAGAGACTTGCTCCGAGCCCATATATGGCATCAGAAAACTTCAACACGTCGTGCATTTGCAACTGTGCAAATGATATGTTGAAGCGATCCATTGAGCAGAACAGGTAACTCAGAAAAAGCACAGGGGTGAGCCGCCGTACGACCTTATCGCAAACAACTCTCTCAGCAGCCTGAAGCCGGTCAACAGTCAAGGGTAAATGCATCTTCGCCTCCTAATAGTTATCCGGCTAGTTTCGGCAGATGTTGGCATCCGCCTCTAGCTCGTGAACTCAGTATAAAAATTGTGCTCGATAAGAGAAAATATGAAATTCAAATCGACCGATATGATTCTCATATGGGAGATCGCGCGGTGATGGGGGATGCGGACAAAATGTTGGACTACCCGGAGGTAGTCCATGTACTCGTACGAAGACCGCGTTCAAGCGGTTCGGCTCTATTTGAAGTTGGGAAAGCGCATCAAGGCGACCATCAGGCAGTTGGGTTACTCGACAAAGAATTCGCTTAAGGCTTGGCATCGTGAATACGAACAGTGTCATGATTTACGAACTGGCTATGTTCGTGCCACGCCGAGGTATTCAGCCGAACAGAAGCAGGCTGCCGTCAATCATTATCTAAGCCATGACCGTTGTGCTGCTGCAACTTTGAGGGCTTTGGGCTATCCGAGTCGCGGGACACTTGCAGCCTGGATTGAAGAACTTTGCCCCGAAATCGAAAAACGCCTTGTCGGCAGAGTAGCTGGCAGCGTTCCGAAATCGCTGGCGGTGAAACGGGCGGCAGTCATCGAATTGTGCGCCAGAGAAGAAAGCGCACGCGTGGTTACCCAGAAAACAGGCGTGAGCAGGCCGATGCTGTACAACTGGAAGAATCAGCTACTCGGTCGAGAGGTTCCAGCATCCATGAAACGCAAGAAGAAGCCAGCACCGGACCATGAGCGTGCGGAACTGGAACGACAGGTCGAATCGCTTCGACTCGACATCCGGAAGTTGCAGCTCGAGCACGACATCCTCAAGAAGGCGAACGAACTGGTAAAAAAAGGAATGGGCTTCCCCCCGCCGCGCTCTCTCCAGCCCGGAATTCTAGGGATCCGCTTCCTTCGGGATAACAACTCTTTCGAGTCATATCCCCCACTTTGCCCAACTGCCTCCCCCGATTCATTGTCCCTCGCCTTTTTTCGGCCCCTAACAATCCTCTCATCCCACGCATCCCGACCGCGCCTCCCCACAACAAACCGGCAACAAGCCAGCTGGGTGGTCTGGGCACTGAGCGTGACTCGACGTGGGAAGCCCGTCGCGCCCGGGTTTCCTCCGATCAGTCGAGGGCACGGTAGCGCGAACAAATAGAGCCGTCCTTCAGGAGAAAGCAGTCATGGGAGTAAAGCACGTAGCCAGTTTGCTGCTTGTCGCGGCAGCCGCGGCGGGGATGAGTTCCGCGAGCGCGTCAGAAGGCGCTAACTACGGCGGACCGGTTGGCGGGGACGACATCCAGGCCGCCATGCTGCCACCCGTGAGCGGGTTTTACGGCGCGGTTGTAGCGGGGTATGCGATCGGTAACCACTACGACGGAAACGACGGTCACCAAGATCCGGCACTACATGCAAAGATCGCCTCGGGTGTGGGTGCTGTGGGCCTGTTGTATGTCTACCCCTTCCAGCTCTTCGGCGGCACGCTCGGCACCACACTGCAGGGAAGCGTCGACACCGGGAGGATCGAGATCAACGGTGCGAGCCAGACCTACTCGGGCGTTGGCGATCTTTATTCCGACATCCTCATGTGGAGCAAATACCTCGGCAATGCGCCGGCGGGTCAACCGCCCGTCGGACTCACACTGAAGGTGGCTTACTCAATGGTGTTCCCGATCGGCAAGTACAACACCACCGATCTCTACACCTCTGGCCGCAACGTGTGGTTCTTTATCCCGAACGTCGCGCTCACCTACCTGACCGGTCCAAATGCACTGGGAGACGGCCTGGAGCTGAGTGCTCACCTGTTCATGAATTTCGCGGCAAAGAATCGTGCCACGCAATACACGAGCGGGACGGTAGCCGACGTCAATTTCGCGGCCAGCGAACACTGGGGGCGCTGGCAGGGCGGTATCGCCGGCTACTACGCTTCGCAGTTAAACGACGACTATCAGAACGGCGAGGTGGTTCAACCCGACGGCCACCGCTACGCTTCGCTCGCGATCGGCCCGGTCGTCTCGTATGACATCCCAGCATGGAAGAGCAACGTCAAGTTAAAGGTGCTTGTTCCAGTGAATACGAAAAACTCTCTAGCCGCGACGACGGCCTACGTCGTGTATTCGAAGGCGTTTTAACGACCGCTTGACGGCGTACGTACTGGTGTTCACGTACGACCGGCGAGAACAGCAAGAAAGGAAAAACAATGGCAGCACAACCTCATGAAGATCTGCGCATTGGCATCGACGTCGGCGGTACCAATACCGATGCGGTGTTGATGCGTGACCGTTCAGTCGTGGCCGCACTCAAGCAACCGACCACGCACAACGTCGGCGATGGGCTGGCCCACGCGGTGCGCGCGTTGATCGCGAAGTCCGATGTGGATCCCGCACGCATCCGCGCGGTGATGGTCGGGACCACGCAGTTCATCAATGCATTTCTGCAACGGCGCAATCTGGTCGAGGTGGCAACGATCCGGCTATCGTTGCCCAAGACCGATGGCGTGCCGCCCATGCTCGCGTGGTCCGACGATGCGCGCGCAGCTATCGGCGAGCATGTGTATCTTGCACACGGCGGTGCATTCTTCACCGGCCAGACGTACCGTGAACTCGACCCTGCTGAACTCGCAGAAATCGCCGCGGACATTCGCCAAAAGCAGATCGGCTCGGTGGTAATCTCGGCGAACTTCGCACCTATCCGCCCCGACATCGAGCAACGCGCAGAGGCGATTCTCCGCGAGACGCTCGGCGAACACGTGCACGTCACGCTGTCGTCCGACGTCGGCGGCATCGGTCTCGTGGACCGCGAAAACGCCGCAATCGTCAACGCTTGCTTGCGGCCGTTCGCACGAACCGTAATCGCCGACATGGAATGGGCATTCCACGAACTGGGACTGAACGCGCCGCTCTATATCAGCCAGAACGACGGCACGCTGATCTCGACATCAATGGCGGCCAATTTCCCGATTCTTACGTGCTCGGCAGGACCGACAAACAGTATTCGTGGGGCGGCTTTTCTCACGAACATCACTGACGGGCTGGTCGTAGACGTCGGCGGTACAACTACCGATATCGGTGCACTGGTGCGAGGTTTTCCGCGTGAAACGGCGGGGCAGAACGAGATCGGCGGGGTTCGGACCAACTTCCGCATGCCCGACACGCTGTCGATTGCAGTCGGCGGAGGCTCGTTGGTTCGGCGAATCGACGGCGTCACGAAGATCGGCCCCGAGTCTGTCGGCTTTCGCATCTCCGAAGAGGCACTCGTGTTTGGCGGATCGACGCTCACTGCCACCGACGTCGCCGTCGCCGCTCGCCAACTGACCGGTATCGGCGATCCGCAGCGGGTGGCTCACCTTGATGACGACATCAAGTCCGACGCGCTGCAAGCCATCACCGTAGCAATCGAACAGGCCATCGACAAGATGCGCACTAGCGCTCAACCGGTTCCGGTCGTGCTGGTGGGCGGCGGCAGTATCTTGCTGCCCGACAGACTCGACGGCGCGTCAGAAGTACTGCGCCCCGAACACTTCGACGTGGCCAACGCAATCGGCGCCGCGATCGCTCAGGTAAGCGGGCGCGTTGATCGGCTCTTTGACATGAGTACACGCGGACGCGATGCGGTGCTTCAGGAAGCACGCCAGCACGCTATCGATGATGCGATATCCGCAGGCGCCGATGCCTCGACCGTAGAAGTCGTGGAAGTGACGGAACTGCCGATGATGCACATGCAGACTGGTGCAACACGGGTCCGCGTGCGCGCCGTTGGCGAACTTGCAGCGCCGCGCGCCGCCTCTGATGATCACGCCGATTTTCGGAATTGAAATGACTGCACTCTTCGATGCTATTACCAGCCAGGACCTCGCGCGCGGTGCCGTTTTTCTCGGCACGGGTGGCGGCGGCGATCCCTACGTCGGCGAGTTGTTCCTGCGCAAGCAACTGGCCGCCGGACTGCAACCCCGGCTTGTCCCGGTGGAGTCGCTCGCAGACGACGCCTTCATCGCGACCATCGCCGGCATTGGTGCGCCCACCGTACTCGTCGAACATCTCGTCAGCGAAGCGGCGTTGAAAACACTGTTGAAACATGCTGAGGCATTGTACGGCCGTCCGCTCGATGCGATCATATCCGCGGAAATCGGCGGCGCTAATGCGATGTTTCCGCTCGCGATCAGCGCGATGATGGGTCTTCCCGTTGTCGACGGCGACGGGATCGGCCGTGCGTTCCCGCATATAGAAATGACTACCTTCAGTATCCACGGGTGTCAGGCTTGTCCCGCCATATTCGCCGACGACTTGGGCAACCACGCCGTCGTCCATGCAACGGACAACCGCACGGCCGAAGCAATGGTCCGTGCGTTGACCTCAGCGTTGAACGGCTGCGTGTATGGCGTGCTGTATCCGATGTCCGGCGCCGACGTGAAGCGCAGTGCGGTGCGCGGCACCGTGACGCAGGCGCTGGAGATCGGCCGTCATATACGCCTTGCGCGGCGCACAAGCAACGAACCGGTTATGGAGATCGTGTGCTTTCTCGACGGCAGAGACGACAACCGGCGCGCAAAGCTGCTCTTTGCTGGCAAGATCGCAGACGTCGTTCACGAAACGCGCGACGGGTTTCACTGGGGGCAGGTCACCATCGAAGCCATCGGCGACCGCGACAACAGAATGACTGTCGAGATCCAGAACGAATTCCTGGTGGCGCGGCGCAATGGCACGACGGTCGCCGTAGTCCCCGATCTTCTCTGCATTCTCGATACCGAAACGGCGGAACCGCTCACTGCGGAAATGCTCCGCTACGGCGCGCGCGTGTCGGTCGTGGCCTACGGCGCACCGCCCGTTCTGCTCACGCCGGAAAGCCTCAAGGTAGTCGGTCCGCGTCAGTTCGGGCTGCCCGACACGTGGAAACCGTTCGCCGACCCCGAGGCAGCACCATGCAACTGATCGACTTCTTTTCCACGTCCTACGCACACGCCCGCGAGCGCTTCCTGCACGCTGCGTCCAAGCGTACCGCGCGCATCAAAAGCTGGACGTTGAGCGGACGAGTCGGCCTGCACGGAGAAGCGCTGGCCACCGATGCCGCATTTATCGGAAATCCCGACAGTGACAGCGTAATCGTCGTGTCGTCGGGTGTGCATGGCATCGAGGGGTATGCTGGCTCGGGCTGTCAGGTCGCGCTGCTACGCGACGACGCACTGCTTCGAAATCTCGATGCGCAGGGCAAGGCGATGCTGCTGGTTCACGCAGTCAATCCGTTCGGATTCTCGTTCGGCCGGCGCACGAACGAAGACAACGTCGATCTCAACCGGAACTTCGTTGATTTTTCTGCTGCGCTTCCGTCGAACCCGGACTACGCGTCGGTCCATCCGCTGATGTTGCCGGCTATCTGGCCGCCCGCGCCGCCGGACGTCGGCGCGTTGCACGCGTATCAGTCGCGGCACGGCATGACGGCGTTCCAGCGTGCGTTGTCGAGTGGCCAGCACTCGCATCCGGACGGTCTTTTCTTTGGCGGCACGCAGCCCTCGTGGAGCCGGCTGACGTTGGACGAGGTGCTGGACACGTTCGTCTCTTCACGCCGCCGCGCAATCTGGATCGATATTCATACGGGACTGGGACCGCATGGTTTCGGGCAGAAAATCCTGATCGGCGATCGTAGTACGGCCGCGACGGGCGATCCGGTTGTGCGCGCCCGGGCCATCTGGGGCGCTGACGTCGTCTCGCTCGCGCAAGGGCAATCGGTGTCGTCGCCCGTGACGGGCGCCGCGTGCGGATTGCTGCAGGCGATGTACCCCGAGATGGACAGCATCAGCCTCGCCGTCGAGTTCGGCACGCTGCCAATGCACGACACGATCGACGCACTGCGTTTCGATCAATGGATTTATCGATGCATGGGCGGCCGCCATGACGAAGGAACCGCGGCCCCCGCCCGCGAAGCGATGAAAGCTGCGTTCAATCCCGATTCCGACGGATGGCGCGGCATGGTCTGGGGACAAATGCGGGCGGTGCTCGAGCAAGCCGTGGCCACTTAAGACAATCGAACGCACATGTAGTCGCATGAACACTCGCCGCCTTTTCGCGGCAGGACAAGGAGAAGAAAGATGGAAAGCCGCATTGCAACACCCCGCGGGCAGACGGCGACCGCGGCGGACACTGCACAGGACTTTTCCACGCATGAAGTGGCACAGTCGGCGACGGTCAACGGTTGGCGCATCGGCCTAATCCTGATGGGCGTCATGATCGCGCTGCCGGCGTTCATGATGGGCGCCGAACTCGCCAACTCGCTCGGCGCTGTGGGAGGGCTCGAAGCTTCGTTCGGCGGTGGCGCAATCCTGATGCTCGTCGCGTTGCCGGCCGCGTTTGCAGGCGCACGATCGCGGCTCAGCACCTACATGCTGATCATCGACGCGTTCGGTTCGATCGGCGGCCGGCTCGTCAATGTGCTGATCTCGTTGTCACTGCTCGGCTGGTTCGGCGTCATCGCGATGATGTTCGGCGGCGCGATGCGTTCCGTTGCGCCCGCCGCGCTCGCGAACGTCACGACAACCGCGTGGGCCGCCGTCGGTTGTCTGCTGATGATCGCGACGAACTTCATCGGCTTCAGGGCGCTCGACCGGCTCTCGGCGCTCACCACACCGCTCAAAATTGCCCTGCTCGGATGGTCGTCGTGGACGGCACTTCGTCTCTACGGCAGCGCTGCGCTCAAAGCGGCTCCGCCGACGGGCTCTTATCCTGTCGCGACGGGTATTTCGATCGTCGTCGGCGGCATCGCGATCGGCTCGGTCCTGATGCCGGACATCTGCCGCTACGCGCGCTCGCCGCGCCACGCGATCTTTGCCTGTCTCATCGCGTTCGGCGTGGGGTTTCCCCTTATTCTGGTGCTGGCGGGCATTCCCAGCCTCGCCACCGGCGAGCACGATCTCGTGCCGATCATGCTCAAGCTCGGGCTCGGTCTTCCCGCAATGGCGGTGATCCTGCTCGCGGCGTGGTCGACGAACACCTATAATCTGTATGCGTCGACGCTGGTCTGGTCGACGATGACGACGACGCTGCCGCGCTGGCAACTGGCGCTGGCCGCGGGTCTGATCGGCTCGGCAGCCGGGTTGCTGGGACTGAGCGGGCAACTGACACAGTATCTGATCGTGTTGTCGATCGGCATTCCGCCGATCGGGGGTGTTTATCTCTGCAACTACTATCTATCGCTGCGGGGCCACCGAGGCGATACGAGCCAATGGCACGTAAAAGCGTTCGTTGCCTGGGGCATCGGCATTGCCGGCTCCGTGACACAAATGACGTGGCACCTCACACTGACGTCGGTGCCCGCGCTGGATTCCCTTGGTCTTGCCGCGGCGGCCTATCTCGTGCTGCGACGAGCCGGGGCGACACGCTAGAGGCAGCGCAGGCTCATGATTTCGCTCGCGTCGCGTTCCCGCCCCGCTGCCGCGTCGTGGCGTGCTCGTCAACTCGCGAATAAGATCATGGGCTCGAACCACGCGACGAAATTCCGCCCGATCGTCGATATCGACGATGCCATCGCGCGCGAGCGTCTCGTCGATATCGTGCTCGACGCGCCCCCTTCCACCGCGCGGGTAGTCATCCTCAGCGCACCCGCTGGTTTCGGCAAGACGACCTTGCTGGCGCAGACGGAGCGCGCCGCCCGCCAGCGCGGCGAGCGCACCTTCTGGATGAACTGCGAGGAAACCGACCGGCAGCCCAAAGACTTCCTCACGAGCCTCGCACTCGCGCTCGCGGCAGGTGGTCTCGACGTATCCAACCAGGACGGGATCGGCGATGTCGTCACGTGCCTTGCCGCGACGGCCGGCTCCTGCACCATCTTCATCGACCAGTACGAGGCCGCATGGTGCACCGACATAGATCGGCTCGTCGAGCATTTCGCGGCCACGCTTGCGCCCCGCAGCCGCCTCGTGATCGCAGGACGGCAAGCACCGCTGATCCCCCTTTCGCAATTGCAGCTCCAAGGGGCAGTGCGCCTCATCGATGCGGACGCCTTGCGATTCTCGCAGAACGACACGCTCGCGCTGTTGGGCGAGCTGGTCGATCCGTCATGCGCGCACGCGTGGTCGCGATACACGGAAGGATGGCCGTTCGCGTTGCAGATGGTGCGATTGCGCAGCGTTTCCGGTGCGGTGCCCGACATCGCGGAAGCAGGCGGTCAGGTAACGCTCGGACACATCTTCGATTACCTCGCGCACGAAGTGTTCTCGTCATTGTCGAGCGAACTGTGCGATTTTCTGGTCGACTGCTGCGTACTCGACGATGTAGACGTCACCGCCGCCGATGCTATCCGGCAGCGCGACGACAGCGCCGTCTGGCTCAGCGAAGCCGGATCGCTCAGGCCGATCGTGGTTGTTCACGAAAGTCCGCTCAGCGCGCGGCTGCACCCGCTGCTGCGCGACTTCCTGCGCAGCCGTCTGGAGCATTTGTCGCGCACACGTTTTACGCGGTTGCACGCCGGTGCCGCGCAACTCTACGCACAACGCGGCAACGTCTTTCTCGCAGTCACCCATGCGGTTCAGGCGGGGATGCTCGACTTCGCAACAAACGTGATCCTCGAAGCGGGTGCAGTGCGCCTGCTCATCAGCGAGGGGTCCGGCCGCACAAAGGCACTACTCGATCTCCTGCCTGCCTCCCATGTGCGGCGCCAACCTCGTCTGCGTCTGATGCTGATTTGCATTGGTCTCGTCGACGAGCGGATCGTCGACGACGCGTTCGATCTCTCAAGACTAGAAGCCACGCTCGCTGCCGACGGCCCCAACGCGATGCTCGACGACGCAGCCCGTGTGGACCTCGCCTACGTTCGCGCGATCGTCGCGATCGAGGAATCCGAGCGAACTTGCGAGTTTCGTCCGTGGCAGGTAGTCGGCGAGGTCTTGCAGGACGCGCGTGCTCGCTTCTTCGAAGATCCCCGCTACCTATGCCTGTGTCTGCCGGTCGAGATTCTTTTCCTGCAGCGCTATGGCCGCATCGGACCGGCACGGGTCCGGGTCGATGAATTCGTGGAGATCAACGCGTCGGAGCGTTTCCGTCAAAACGCGCCATGGTCGATCATTTTCTCGGCACTGAACGACTGCGCGCAGGGTCGCTTTGCGGATGCCCGCGAAACGCTGCACCGCGCCGCATCGAGCGACGTCGTGGCAGCAGGCTTGCAGGTCCGCTCGTTCGTGCAGATGATGTACGCCGCGCTCGGTCGGGCCCGCTATGGAACCGGGGCATTGCAGGATGCGCTGTGCTGTTTTCTTCATTGCGAAGACGGCGCGAGCGTCGCACTCCTGGAGGTGTGGGAAGGTGGCATCCTGTGTGCGGCGCGCGCCGAATTCTTTCTTGGGAAATCCGGTGAGGCGTTTCGTCGGCTATCGGATGCGCGGATGCGCGCCAATGTGCGCAACCGCTATCACCTGAGCCTCGCGGCCACGGCGACGCTCATCGAATTTCACGTGCGCCTGGAAGCGGTACCCGAGGCGCTGCGACTCGCCGGCGAAATCGACCTCGCGGGCCAGTGGCAGCGCATGCTGGAGGGCGCAGAAACGTCTTGGGCAGTCCTCGAGGCCGTCGGGCAGGCGCAATACTGGGTGCTCCTCGCCGGGCACGTGTTCGGAGAAGCCCATGAGATTGCATGCGCGCTCGAAGCGTTTGCTGCGTCCCGAGAAAGGTCGGCAGCCGAGGCGCGCGCGCAGCTGATGAAGGCGCATGCGTCAATGGCAGGCGACCTCGACCGCGATCCGAACGCGGATATCGGCAAGGCTCTCGATTTGACTCGCGACGGTGGCGGCCTGCAATGCTTTGTCGAATCCGGCGAACTCGTGAACATGGCGGTTCGCGAGTTCGCGGAAAGTGGCACACCGGAACAGCGCGAATGGGCCGCGCAGATCGTTGCGATGTGGGAGCGGAATTTCCGTGCACGCGTGAGTAACTCGTCGCTCTTTACCGCACGCGAACGCGATGTGCTGATCGGTCTAGCCAGCGGATACACGACCAAGCTGATCGCCCGTAACTTGGCAATATCACCTGAAACCGTCAAACAGCACTTGAAGGCGATTTTCAGCAAGCTCGACGTCACCGGACGCAAGGACGCCGTCGCCGAAGCACGTCGCCGGGCCGTTGTACCTTGATATTTTCACGGACGGGAACGTGACGCTAAGGCGGCCCAACACCCGGTTGAGGTGCGATGCCCGCCGGCCTCCCCATCGCAGCGGGCCGCCTCCCCCAACGCAAGCATTGCTGTCCGTGCACTATCCAAACACCATGTAGCGAACTCGTCGCTCGCCCGTTGTATGGCGATCGCCCTCCTTCGCGTGCCCTGTCCACGAATCCAAGCTATGAGCTCGAGCGTCGTTTCTGTCAGTGTCAGCAAGCCTGAAAAAATGATCATCAACGGCATGGAGGTATCGACGTCGATCATCAAAAAACCAGGTGAAGGTCCGGTCTACTTCGACCTCGACGGACCGGTCGGCAACGAGACAGCCGTGCACCCGGAAGCGGTCTACGCCTTCCTCTCCGAACAGTACGATTTCTGGGCGCACCGATTCGGCGTCGCTCGATCTTCGTGGCAGTTCGGACATTGGGGCGAAAATCTGACGCTCCATGGGCTCGACGAGACTTCGGTGCGCATCGGCGATGTGCTGAGCGTCGGCGAGGAGGTGAGTCTGCAAGTCACTTCGCCGCGAATTCCGTGTTTCAAGCTCACCTGGCGTCTCGGACAACCGGAGAGTGAACTCAAAACGCTGACCGACTCGGGGCTACTCGGATTCTATCTCCGGGTTCTGAAACCGGGGTACGTGAAGGCCGGCGACTCGGTTACCGTAACGCGGCCGCACCCCAATAACATCGGCGTAGTCGATCTGTGCAAGGTACTGCACGACAAAGCCTCGTCGGTCGAGCAGTTGCGCGGCATCTTGCCCACGCAAGGCTTGAGCCCGTTACCGCTCGATTTCCTGCGCAAGCGGATCAACCAGCTGACCGACGTTACCGTGACGCGCCAGGGCAGATGGACAGGCTGGCGACCGTTCGTCGTCGCCACGATCGAGCAGACGACGGAGGACGTGAAGTCCTTCTACCTGAAGCCGCTCGACGGCGGCACGCTGGCCGGCTATCGGGCCGGCCAGTTCCTGACTTTTCAGATCGACGCCGGGGACGGAAGGCCGATTGTTCGCACGTGGAGCCTGTCGGACTATCAGCCTGCCGGCGACGTCTACCGGATCAGCGTCAAGCGCGAGCCGAACGGCATTGCTTCAAACTGGGCGCACGAATGCCTTTCCCCAGGTTCGGTGATGCACGTCAGAAACCCAGCAGGAAATTTCGTACTGGACCGCAGCTCGCTTTTCCCCGCTGTCTTCATCTCCGGCGGCATAGGAGTTACGCCAGTCCTGAGCATGCTCAAGTCGCATCTTGAACGCGCAGAACAGGGTAACGCGCCACCTGCTATCTGGATTCATTGCACGCGCAATGGCGCCACGCATGCTTTCGCGCGGGAAGTCGCTGCATTGAAGGAGCGCCACGGTCTGCGATCCCGGATCGTCTATAGTCAACCGACGTCGGCGGATCAGATGGGCATTCATCACGATCAGGACACACGCCTAAGCGTAGCCGATATCGCAACATGCCTCGTCGGACTGACCATCAACGTGGGCGGCCGGGAGGTTACGCTTCCCCCGCAAGCCGCAGAGTTCTACATCTGTGGACCGCAGGCAATGCAGGACGCGTTGTCGCGCGACCTCGCCACCTGGGGTGTCGCGCCGTCGGCCATTCACTGCGAGACGTTCGGCACCCCTTCGGTGGCTCCTCGCATTGCGTCGCGCGTGGCGGCAGCGGAGGTGACGTTCGCGCGCTCGGACCGCACCGTGGCGTGGCTAGAAGACGACAATGCGACGCTACTCGAACTCGCCGATAGGGCTGGACTGGATCTCGAGTCCAGTTGCCGGTCTGGCATCTGCCATAGCTGCAAGGCGACCTTGCTGGAAGGTGAAGTCGCGTACGAGCGGGAGGTTTCAGGTGTCGAGGCGAACAAGGTCCTGCTCTGTTGTGCGCGTCCCGCTTCCAAACGCGTTCTTGTCGACGCCTAATTCAAAGCCCGCCAATGCCTACTCGAACCTCGCCGATGAAGACCTTGTGAGTTTGATGCACCAATCTCCGGACGGTCATCCGTCCGGAGAGGTAGCTAGCTGCATGCCCAATTGGCTATCTGGCGTACGTTCTGCGGTCGCATCTGATTGACCTCATCCCTTCAAACTGCCCTGATCGCGCGACAGATCGGTTGCTTCAGGCCCGCTGTTACGGAAAACCCAATCCCGGACATTCCTTAAGTTGCCATTCTTCAGGATAGGAAATAATGTTCTCACAAGTTTCGCCTTACGCTGGCGACCCCGTTCTTGGATTAATGGAGAAGTATGCAACCGACTCTCGCTCCGACAAGGTAAATCTGGGCGTTGGCATCTACTACGACGAAGGCGGCATGGTTCCCGTACCTCCATCGGTTCGTACAGCACAGGAACGTGTGTTTGCTGCGAACAAGCCAACCTCGTACCTGCCGATGGAAGGTGACTCGGCATACCGCGCACACGTTGGCAGCCTGTTATTCGGTGAACACTTCCAAGCCTTGAGCGACTCTCTCGCGGTCGTGCAGTCACTCCGTGGCAGCGGTGCGTTGAGAATTGGCGCAGATTTCTTGAAAAAACATTTCCCGGCCAGCTCGGTGTACGTAACCAATCCCACGTGGGACAACCATATTGGCATCTTTGAAGCGGCTGGCTTCTCGGTCGGGCGTTATCGCTAATAAGACCCGACCACGAAAGGCCTGAATTTCGAAGGCCTGCTCGCGGATTTGCGGCACTTCAATCCTAAAGACATTGTTTTACTGCACCCATGCTGCCACAACCCGACCGGCGTGGACCCGGACAGCGAGCAATGGAGACAAATCCTCTACCTGATAGAGGAAGTGGACCTGATCCCTTTCGTTGATATCGCATAGCAAGGTTTTGCTGAGAGCCTGGAGGCCGATCCTTTCGTCGTGCGTGATCTCGCTCTGATGATGACCGAAGTAACCTGCGACACCTTCCTCACTCAATTGAGGATGTTCCTTCGAGACTTGCCAAAGGGCACAACCGCGGAACTGACCGAGTTCGCTGTCGCGTATTGGGATGGCCACCGAGTGGTGGGTCTCTATTTGCGCGAGGATGGGAGCAATCGGCTGGACGAAGACTTTGAACTTGACGAGAGCGCTTGGGAAAACTGGCGAGACGAACTCACGGGCTGGCTGCCCCGAAGTTTTGTGAGCGCTCCGAACTGAAGGAATGGCGCAAAGAGACACCACCGTTCGACTCGTAGTGGCTTTGTGGTTACCGGCTCGCCAGGCGGCCGGTGCTATGGGAGCGTTGCTTGAGGCGACTGTCCGCCGCGAGCTGCCCTATCCCGCGTCACCGAGCATTGTGCCCGTGCATCGGGGCGCACCACATCGGCAAGCGTAGGCTGCACGCATCTCCTCGGACACGGAGCCTTCCGTGGCGAGTCCATATGCGATGAACAGTTCCGCGCCTGCTCCGATGTCAGTGATCGCTTCAATGTATACCCTTCCGTCAGTCTCAACCGCCTCGCAGTTCGCCTCGCATGCGTGATTCAACCAGCGCGCACTATTTCCACCCAGAGAACCGTCGATCACGCGCCCGTCGGATAAGCCGAACAGGAACGTGTGTCCCTCCTCGCCATACTGGCGATGACGACTCACCGCGCGCTTCCAGCTCATAACCGTGCCGGTGTACTCAAACAAGCGTTCGCCGGCACACAGCGGGCGTAAAGCGAACACGCCGCGACCGTGTACTCGCGAGCGGCGAACCGAAACTCTTCTCATCGTTGGATTGAGACTTTGATGGTAGACCGGCCCGAGCCGGAGGGGAATGGTGAAGCTGGTGTCAGCGATATCGTACGCCACACCCCCCGCGGTTTCAAAAAGACGCGGAAGAAGTGATGCTCTGCGCTTGACTTGGCGAACGGCCAGGTAGAATTGGACCTTCACCCTGAAAGGAGTCTGGAACGATGGCGCGATACAAGGAACTGCTGGAGCAGAAAAAAGAGTTGGAAAAGCGGATCGAGGAGGCTCGACAGGTGGAGGCAGCGGCCGCCCTGGAGGACGTGCGCAAGATCGTCACCGCTTTCGGTTTCTCGCCAGAAGAGATCTTTGGCAAGCGACGCAAGGGTGCGGGCCAGGCGACGGCTGCGAAGTACCGGAATCCCGAAACGGGCGACACCTGGAGCGGTCGTGGACGACCACCGCAATGGATGAAGGGAAACGATCCCGAACGCTTCCGCATTGCAGAATGACGACTGCTGTGGACCTTATGCTCGCGTGCGCTGCACGAAGCGGCGAACGCGCACGGACGGAATGTCTGCAAGCGAAGGCGTACGCGGACGGCGTCGGGAACACCCCTTCTCACTATAGACGGGTTGGCGAATCGGAGATTCGCCTGCTGGAGTGGTGACGTCAATTCAGTATATAAGGTGCGCCAAATATGGATATCCCGACTTCGTGGACGACTGAGCCGCATGCGGCGTATCTGGACTGGCAGGCAACCGAAGCGGCGGGGGCGGACCGTCGCCGCTTTTCCCAACGATCGATCATCCAGCACAAGGCGATGTTTGACCGCTTCTTGAGGCATCTTTCACAACGGCCAACGACTTTGGCCGCGTTCGGAGCGGAGCATCTCGAGTCCTTCTTCGCCGACGTCGACAATCGCTGTGCCCCGGGTACCACCACGCGCCTTCGCTACCTCAAACTCATCGATCGGCTCTGCCGGCACCTTGTCGCCGTTGGCGTCCGACAAAGCAACCCAGCGGCGGCGTTTGCAGTGATCGCAGCGTGGCCGGATGACGAACCAGTCCCCCTGTTTCTTGATCCTGCCGCGGATATCGCCCTGCAGGCGCACGTCCAGCCGGACGCCGGCGACGACGCCCGCGCCACCCGCAACCGGGCCGTTGTTGCGCTTTTCCTTGGCGCAGGTATAACTGCTGCAGAGCTGCGAGCTACGCGCGGAGGTGAATTCCTTCTCGACACCGTGCGGCCGCACCTTCGCGTGCCCAAACACGGCCCGCGCCTCGAGCGCATTGTCGCGCTGCCCGCTTTCTGTACACCCGCGCTGGCCGCCTGGCACCAGCATCGCCCAGCATCTACGGAAGCGTTACTCTTTCCGGCGCCGCGGACCGCCGACAAGCCGACCAATGACGTTCTGCTCGGTGCAATAGTCCGCGGGGCACTCGACGCGATCGGCTTCGCAGCGCCAGACATGAGTCCACGCGTGTTGCGCAATACCTTCGCGCGGCGGCACCTGCTTGCTGGACGGACCAACGAAGAAGTGAGCCGGTTCCTTGGACTCGCCAGCCAGCGCACTGCCGTTCGCTTGCGTGCGACCCTGCCCGTTGGCGTGTAGGCGACTCCGTGCGCGTCATTGGGCGGCTTGACTTTGATTAGCACTCCGTAGGCTGGTATTGCCAGTTCATTTGAATCGGTGCAACCATCCATCGGAGCCTCTCATGAGTTACCAGGGAAGTTTTCACGACATCGTCTATCCGGACGAAACCGGATCACCGTGTGTCCTGCGATACCGGATCGCTTTCACCAATGCGCCCCATCTGCTGGCGGTGGTCCATCTGCAGCAAACCGAGCCGTCGTTCGCAAGTCCCGTTTCATCACTCACCGTCCGTGATCAAATCCTCAACCGCATTGTCGACGAACGTCTTGCAGGCGTCCCCATTGGCGCGATTCGCGTCGCGGTCGAAGATAGTACGGGCGTGTTCGGGTTCGACCTTGAGTTCGATCTGCACGACTACATCCAGCGGGGGCGACCATACGACTCCTCGCCGGTGATAGCGGGCGGCGGCCGCTTCAGGGAAGAAATCTCGATCAGCTCGGATCGAATCGTCGGTGGTAGTGTGCGAATCCACACGGCACACGCGTCGCCCGAGCCACTATCAGCCGAAGTCGCGGCAGCGCTCGCCTAATCAGGAATGGTAGGGCGCGGCCACGCGCAGGAAGAGTATCGACGGCGCGCCTGGAGAGCGCGCCGTTTTTCTGCGGCTTTCTCCGGGATGAACGCCGGCGTATCGACGGACACTAGTCGACAGCGCGGCTTGACTGTTCGCGCTCTTCGATACGCTTGAACCATCCCGACGATCATGCAAACAAGGTCCAGACATGCTTAACCCAACGAACGAGCAGATTGCCGCGATCGACGCCGCAGCCAGCGGCGCACCCGTGAAGTTGAAGGCCTACGCCGGGGCCACAAAGACATCGACCCTTACAATGATCGCCGAACGCCTCGCGGATCGCCGGGGAAAATACCTTGCGTTCAACAAGGACATCGTTGCCGACGCCAGGCGGAAGTTTCCTGCTAACGTCTCGACCCAGACGTGGCACTCGCTCGCCTACTCGGCGACTGATCGGGCGATCACGGCCCGGCTGAATCTGGCCAAGGAGCCACCCCATCATCTGGCCAGCCGCTACGGCCTGTCGGCGATCAAAGTTCCGACGGTGATCGGTAAATCGGTCGAGTTGTCGCCGTTTCAGATTGGGCGTATGGTGGCCGACGGCAGCGCGAGGTTTTGCCGTTCCGCGCAAGCCGCACCTGAGGCCTGGCACATTCCGGTCGACGAGAAGATCGAGCAGGCCGCAGCGGAGGAGCTGCGCTCCATGCTACTGCCCCATGTAGTTCGGCATTGGGATGAAAGTGCCGATCCAAGAGGACGTACGGCCATCACGCCGGACGTCTATCTGAAATTGTGGGAGCGCTCGCGGCCGAACATCCCGGCCGACTTCATCCTGATTGATGAGGCCCAGGATAGCGATGGCCTGATGCTATCGGTCCTACGTCGGCAACAACACGCGCAGGTGATATACGCCGGCGACCCTTATCAGCAGATCTACGAGTGGCGTGGTGCCGTCAACGCTATGGAGCACATTCAGGCACACGAATGTCCGCTAACAATGTCCTTCCGTTTCGGGCGCACCTTTGCGGCGCTGGCGTCGCGGATCCTCCAGCTGCTTGGTGAGAATGTGCCTGTGCGCGGCCGGCCCGGAATCGCATCAGTCCTCGTTGAGGACCCAGACGCCCGACCCGACGTGGACGCAGTGCTATGCCGCAAGAACGTGACAGTCGTAGGCGTGCTCGCAAACGGACTAACAGCCGGGCACAAGGTGGCGCTGCGTGCAAATATCGAGGAGATCATCGCGTTTGCGGACGGCGCCGATCGGCTGATGCATGGTCAACGGGCGTATAAGCCGACGTCGCTGACGCTCTTCGAATCCTGGGCCGACGTTCAGGAGTATGCACGCGGGCACGCCGGACGTGATCTTCTGCCGATCGTGCAGCTAATAGACAATCATGGAACAGACTACCTGCGGGATCTGCTCTCTCGCGTATCGACCGAGAAGGACGCTGACTACGTCGTGTCCACGGTGCACCGTGCCAAGGGGCTCGAATGGGACCGGGTTAAGGTGACTGGCGATTTTCGCTTCAGAACAGAGGACGACGGCCGTACGACGCTCGCGGAAGATGAAACGCGGCTGCTGTATGTCGCACTGACCCGGGCCCGTCGTTTGCTGGATGTTTCAGAGTTGAAGTGCGAAATGCTCAGGGTGTTCAAGGACTCAGTCCCGGATCTGCGGTGAGCGTGGCCGCGCAAAGCACGCCGGCGCCGACGGCACGCGCCGCTTCTCCGTTGCATCTTTCTACTTGGCCTCGGTTGCGACTGGCACCGCCGGGAGCACTTTAACCGAAAACACTTGGTAGCTGTAGCGATCTTCGTCGGTGATTGGACGCTTGATTGCCGAGATAAGGAGCGGACTCTTGGACTGAGCATCGCTCACCGTCAATCCATCCGGCGTGACCCAACGTATCCAATGCACATGTCCCTGTGACTTCTCGCCGGCGAGCCGGCTTCCGCGTGGGATCAAGACACGTTTGGTCTGAGGGTCCTTTACGTCCGCAACCACTATGCAAGAAACAAGGCCATCGGTCTCCATTAGCTGCAAGGTCGCAACTTCGCTCGAACAATCGAAGTTGTTGGCAATAACAGCGTGCTCGCCCTTGACCGGGGATTTTGCGTGAACAGATATGGCAAAGGCCAACAGAGCCGTGTTGAGTAAAAACAAAGTTGTATAGTGGCAAAAATAAAGTTGTATAGCGCCACGAGCCGCGTCATTTCATGCCGTACCACGCGCCGCGCCCACTTCCGTACGACTCCAGGTGCCCTCTTTCGACCAGATCACGGAAGTGTTGCTTCAAGGTGTTGCGACTGCTACCGGTGAGCCTCATAGCCTCGGCCATTGTGATTCGTCCATGCTCGCGGGCGAACTCAACGATTTGTAAAGACAACTCGGGCAGAGACGCCAGCACGATTCTTTCGCGTTCGACTTTCTTCTCAAGTCGTCGCACCTGTTCGGCAAGCGAGCGAAGGAAGAACATCAGCCACGGCTGCCAGTTCGGCTCATCGCTGCGAATTGTCCCCTGTGTCTGGCGCAAGGCCAGATAGTAGCCTTCCTTGTTCGCCTCGATCACGCTTTCCAGCGAGCTATACGGCACATAGGCGTATCCGGCCTGAAGCAGCAGCAAGGTCGTCAGCACGCGACTAAGCCGCCCATTCCCATCCTGGAATGGATGGATTTCTAAAAACACGACCACAAAAATAGCAACGATCAGCAACGGGTGCAGCTGCGCTTTTTCGCGCTCATCGCTAACCCACGACACGAGTTCGCTCATCAGGCGGGGCGTATTAAAGGGCGTAGCCGTTTCAAAAACGACGCCGATCTGCCTGCCGTTTTCGTCGAAAGCAGCAACGCTGTTGGAACCCGTCTTGTAGTTGCCCCGGTGCCATTCGTCCTTCTGGCTGTGCTGGAGAAGGACTTGATGAAGTTGCTTGATGTGATTCTCGTTGAACGGAATTTCGTGCCATGAACTGAACATCAAGTCCATGAGCTCGGCATATCCCGCCACTTCCTGTTCGTCTCTCGTTTCGAACTTCTGGATGGCCAAGTTCGACAGCAATCGTTCGACTTCGCGGTCAGATAGCTTGCTACCTTCGATGCGGGTTGATGAGCCGATGCTCTCGATGGTCGCTACCCGTCGCAGGGACGACAACCGGTCTGGCGCAAGCGTGCCCAAGGCACGCCAAGCGCCTTTGAATTCGTCGATCCGGGCAACCAGGCCCAAGACCTCCGGCGTGATTTGAAGGGTTTCGGTTCTGAACATGAACCAATGATACACCCATTTACACCCATTTATGGCAGGGCAAAACGGGCGTAAATGGGTGTGAGAATGGTGCTTAGCATCGTTCAGCTACCGGCGGCTCCGCGGGCGTCAAACCGGTCGGCTCGCGCTTCGTGCTCCGCAACTTCGAACAGCCGCCACGCAAATCGCACTCCGTTTTTCGACGGTTTTCCCTTAAAAATCAACGCAACCACTATACAACTCACTCCCACGGCGTCCGCCGCTCGACGGAAAAGCGCTTATGAATCAGCGGTAGCGCTATACAACTTTATTTTGTCTCATCAAGCCCGCGCCTTGATTCAACTGGCTTATCCATGTCCGCTTTTCCGATCAATGAGCGCAGATGAAGCAGAACGCCGAAACAGGCTCTGTTGGGGCCGAGCGTGCACCTAACGCCAAGACGAATTGACCCGCCAACAGCAGCGCCACCGCGAGAGCGAGATACACCATACCCCGCATTGTTGGGCCGCCTTCTTCACGCGCAATGCGGCCAATCGCGGATTGCCGAAATGGCTCACTCATTGCAACGCGGAAATCGACAACGAACAGCATTATGGCGAACAGTCCGAGGATGGCCGCAACCGCAGGCAATCCCGAGTAAAACGCGAGCGCGGCGCATGCGACAACGAGCCAACAGAGCAACTTCCATGTCCAACAGGTCTTTCCCATCTTCGGACCTCCTTATCGCTTTCCTTCGTGGTCCGCGCGACTTGCGCGAGCACTTTTTTAATCAGGATTTCATGGAGTCGATCCGGGAGTAGATCTTGTCGATCTCGCTCTGATAGGCGCTGTTTTCTTCCTCGTTCGCATCCATCTCTGACGACAGCATGTTGGCACGCGCGTTCAACTGCTCGATGGTCATGTTATCGACCGACAGCGGCGCGTAGGCTTTGAGGAATTCTTCGGTGGTAGCATCGCCGTCGGCGTCGCCAGAATAGTGGACGCGATTACCGCTGACCGAATTGACCGTCACTTCCCCGCGAAAATCCGGGTCGAGGCTCACATAAGTCACGCCTCGGGTGACATTCTGGGCTACTGGAATCAAACCAGACATGGGCGTCCCTGATCACCGACAATTATGTTTGTAAAAACTGGTCCATACAAATCAATCAGATAGCGTTGGCCATCCCGCGCATGATGTTTGTGAATTTCACGGTTTCCACAGCACGACTCGACAAATATGTTTGTGAAAATGCGACGTCACCAAGCGGGTTGCCTCCGCCCTGATCGGCGCCCAGCAAGGGCACAGCACGTTGACAGGAACAGACACGGGTCGCGCGATTTCACATACATGGCGTGCTTTTAGCAAACATATTTGTAAATTCACAAACATAATTGTTGTCGATCAGTCCCCGGCTCTGCGATCTTGTTTTCGTGCGTCATGTTATCTTTTCCGTCCTGTTAGCTTGCTGCGGCCATCGTGCGCCAGATGATCCCGCCTTCTTCGCGGCCCGCGAGGTAAGCATCGGCCTGCGCAGTCCCAACCTTGAACGGGATCGCCGGGAGTGCGCTGCCCGCCATACGGGCGACCAGAACATCGCGCGCACCCTGCTTGTACTCAGCGCTGCGCGGGTCGCGGCCCTCGAAGAACGCTTTTTCCATCAAATCGTCTACGGTCTGCATTTGCTTTTCCCCCTGTTAAACCGCAGCCGGCCAGTTTATGAAATTTTCTGCGTTGGCAACTTTATTTCGAAGCATCGAACGCCAAAGCATTTGCTTACGCGCCTCCGGAATCTCTACCCACGGTTGCAGCACTATTCCCGCTTTTTCATAGTCTCCATGGGCTCGCATCGCAGCGTAGTTTTCAGCAATCGTCACAATGTGCACCGACTCGTATTCGATAAGCGTTCGAACAAACTCGCCCGGATCGCTGCGCTGCTCTTGGCCGTGCCGGTTGACCAGTTCCGTTAGCGTTGTCTGGATGCGGCGGTAATGCTCCAGTCGCAACCCTGTTCCGTCTCCAGATACCGCCGAAACGGAGACTTGCCCCGTAAAATGTCTGACGCGACGCTTGACGCTTTCAGCCATGACATGCGTGTACCACGCTCGCGCTCTACTAGCCGTGACGTTCGGTCGGCCTGCGAGCCACATGACTTCTTCGTAGATCGAGACCAGCGCCGCCCGAAGGTCATCCGGCAGTTTTTCATTCAATGCTGTCACCTGCGCTGAGTCCTTTTCCTAGTCGTTGTTACGTGACAAACTACCGGCAAACCGGTGCTTGCATCGCACGAGCGTTCACCTGCGCCGAGACAAGGGTTCGATACACATCGATCGCTTGGGCTGCATTCTTGTACGACTCGTCGGCGAGATTGTATAAGTCGATCTCGCGCGCACATCCCATCCCCAGCACCGCTCCTGATTGGCACTTCTGCACCACCGCCAACGCATCCGAGCGCTCCTGACCCGCGTTCGTTAAATTGCGGCCCAGCGCTGATGGGTCGAAATTCTGCGTCATCGCAGCAATACGGGCGTCCGATTCAGCACGCTGCTGTGCACCGACACAGCCGCCAGTAACTTGTGCTTGGGCGTGCGAAAGGGCAAGAAACATCACACACCCAAGCCATCGCGAGCTGAGTTTCATCAGGTTCCCCCTCTGGCAGAGTGCCGCGTTTTTCCTAGGCGATGAGTACTTCAGCTGGAATCTTCAACTCTCGATTCAGACGGCGAATCATGGCAAGGCTTAGCCCGCGTTTCCGATTGAGCACTTCGTACACTCTGTTCAGGTTGCCAAGATACGGCTGCATGTCGCTGGCAGACAGTCCGGCCTGCTCCATGCGGAACTTGATGGCCTCAATGGGATCGGGAAGATCGAGCGGAAAGTGCTCAGCTTCATAACGCTCCACCAGGGTGGCCAACACCTCCAATCGGTCTCCTTCCGGAGTGCCGGCAGCCGGGTCGGCGTCGACCAGGCCAGATACTGTCTGCAAGGCTTCTTTGTAATCGTGTTCGTTGTGAATTGGACGGATTTCCATCTTGGTCACTCCAGTTCTACGGTTTCAGCATCAATCCTGTCGTACTCACCATGCGTTCCGACGAACTTGATGTAGACGACCCCGATGCGATACGCGACCGCAACAATCAGCCTGTAGTCGTTTCCCTTGATGTTGAATACCACCCGGTTCCGCCCGACAAAGCTCGCGGTCGAATATCTGGCCTTAATGTCCTGCGGCGTCATCCACACAGCCTTCATGGCTTCTTCATGCCAAGCCAGCAGCGACTGTCGAGCGATCGGATGCCTTTCGCAGAACGCGAGGAGGACTTTTTTCGCAATGATTCGCATCGATACATATTAGTCCCATTTTGGGACTAATACAAGTGTCGGTCCTAAATCACGGTCAGGTCACTTCGGCTCACCCAAAATGCCTTTTGGGTCGTGCGAGGCCGCCACTCACGCGCAACGTTAATATCGGCACCGTCTGTTGATTCCTTGAGCGCGTAACACATGCCATTTCGACATCTGTTCCGAGAAGGGTTTGCGAAGGAATGACCAAAAATCACTTCGCGCTCCACATGAACCTCGCGTTTCCATCGGAAAACACAGCCCCTTGCACTCATACAACGCCTGCCGCCCAAAAAAATAGCCCACACGTTCCGAAGAACGCGTGGGCTGGGTTGAGACTGTTGGTCAGGGAAAGAAAGCCGACTGTTATCGGCCGGATTGTCGGGTGCCACGGAAAGTGAAAACTGTGCCAGGTAAGTGAAAAACTACTGCCACAGTTCATGCAAAAATCCGGGCGACCAACACTGTTTGCGCGGACTCGGCCGTCCACAAGTGGCGCTTGTCGACCCACAAGAGACCTTCGGCGTTTGTGAAAGCGGACCTTCAGCGAGCTAGCTCCGCGAACGAACCCGCCGGCAGCTCGGCAGTCGCTGAAAAGATTATTAGTAATTTGAGGGTTGTAACATGCGTGAATGTCCCCCATATCAGGCGTACGCGCGTTCGTTGTGCAAACCAATGGGTGGTTCACCGTCGCACGCCCGTATGTCGCCGGTCGCCGACAATAACATGAGGTGAAGATGACGATTGCATTGCAACTCCGCAGCAAGGACACGTTGAGCTGCAAGCTCGATGGTACCGTCATTGCATTCATTCCTGAAGATAACCTTCCAGGGATCGAGACGGCTCTGATCAACTCCTACCTGTTGGAGCAGTTGCGAGACGTGCTCGCGAGCATTCCGCACAAGATCAATCTAATGGACGACTCTTACGAAGCCGTCAACGGCGCTACCTGGTAAAGGGGGCGGCGTCTACATCGAGGTGGGCATTACGGGGAACCGTAGCCCTCTTTCTTCCGCGGCAGCGCTGCCCGCGCGGATTGCACCGGTCCTTCTGTTCTCACTGTTGCTCGGCTTCCGCGGCGCAGCAGTCCGTGGGTGCACTAACAAGCGAGTGCGGATACCCCATATTTGTTGAAGTGATCTGCCGGGTCCGCCTACTCTCCTTCGCAATAGAACGTGTGCGCCCGATTGTCGGCGATTCGCGCCAGTATGTCGAACGGTGGCCGCTGGCCCCACAGAGACAGATGTCGCTTGCCGCCGATCGACCGAAACTCCGACTCGCCCAGCAACGACCATTCAAATGGCGCATTCCCGTCTTCATACCCTACGAACACGGCTGATTACTGTCTAAACCCTTTATCCCGTGCTCGGCAAGCAAGAGCCAAAAGTCCACGCTCTCTCGTACGCCCTCGGACATCTCCACCTTTGCATCTGGCCACAGTGATCCAATCCCGACGATAGCTTTGGCGAGGAACGGCATGGAATGTTGCAACGGGAGCGCGAGTAATTGCAGTGCGCCTGGGTCGCCGGCATGGGCCAACTCCAATTGGCTCAGCGCGAATGGTGTTGTGTGTACGTACTGAGACAGCAACATCTCTACGCCGTTGTAGTAATCGTGATCGATCGCGCTGGCAGCATTGCGGTCCTTTTGGCTTCGAAGGTACGCGGGAGCCTTTTCAATACCAATCTTTCCACTCATTTCCTTCGATAGGGCAGTGTAGAAAGCATGGGCGGTAACCATGCTGTACAAGGTTTTCACGTCGGCCCGGATTTCTTCCACTGCCGGACCAGCCGTTCCGTTGTTCTCTAGCATTTTCAGGCGATGTTGCTTGCCATGCAGCTCCCACAACAAAATCCGGAACTCACGTTCGGACGGAGAGACGGAGTCGAGGCTGATGTACGCCAATGCGTCAAATGCCTCGATCAAAGTCCGGGCGACAACACACGCAGAGCCAATATCCCAAAGTTCAAGTGGCGCGGAGGGATGGAGCGTAGGAGAAAGACGTCGCAGACTGATCGCATGACACAGCAATTTCGTAAAGATAGTCTCGGCGTACGACAGGTGTTTCTCGACGACGGCGCGTCCGACCAGACGGCTGGAGATCGCACAGGCATGAGCTAGGATTGCGTCGTATTCGCCTAAGATTGCACGGTAACGATCCGGGGACATTAGGACGGTGTTCATTGTCGGGCAGCATAGGGGAAGAAAAAATGCTCGAGGCAGCAGGCAATCCACGACTCTGTAATGCGACGGGAAGGAGAACAACGTCAAGGGGCAACGGCTCTTCCTTTTTTGTACGACTGGTTCGGCACGTCGGGCAGCGCTTCCACCATGTTGCCGATTGTCAACGATTCCAGAGGCCGTGTCGAACGTCTCAATCTGGCCGCGTGCTGCCCGATGCGGTCGGCATACGTCGGCCGCAATATTCCTTGGCCACCGTCGGCGGGCGTGCGTTGAAGGCCTCATATCAAGAGCGAAGTGACGACTTTATTTCGCGTCCGGCGAACCCATACTGAGTATGGCTCACCACGCTATCGGGGCGCACGAAGTCCCGAGTTGACGACTTTATAGTCGCAACGTTGACATCTTTAATGTGTTCTACGAGCGCGGCGCTGGCCTTGTGCATCTGCCGGTAGACAAGCGGGCGGCTCACGCCGTGTCGGGCGGCCAGGGTGCTGACCGGTTCGGTGCCTGCCAGGGCCCGCACGGCGATCATCTTGCGCTCGTTGGCGGCAAGCTTCACGATTGCAGCGCAGGCGGATAGCTTCATGGGGGTACCGCGATGAAAAATGGGGCACCATTATCTCGCGCCGCGCAATTCGATACCTCGTGTGTAACGCCTGTTTGAACCACGCCCAGAGTTGAGAGGTTGACCACAGGAGCGTGAAGCTCCTAAATGTCGGGACATTCAACTAGGCGGGGGTATTGGCGTGACCACGACCAGCAAAACACAATCTTCGAACGAGATCGGAAACTTGCAGATTCTCGGTGCAGCGTATGGCCGTCTCGACGTGACCAAGCTGGTCATCGGTAGAGTGAACCGGAACTCGACACCCCAATCACTGCGGCGAGTAACACCATTTTTCTTAACGGGTGGCCCCACAACGACAAGGCACTAACGGTCTTTTACCGATATGGGGACTCCGGGTTGATCGGTAGTGTGCATGCGAAAGAATACGGGGAGCCGCTGAATATCCGCCAACCGGCGAAGATATCTCCTTGAATAACAACTCGTGCGACGGTCTAGGCACCACGCGTTCATCATGCGACGCGGCATCCGCGCCGGCGCCCGGCGGTGTCTAGCCGGGAATCGGAAACTCCGATTGACCGATCGTTTCAATCAACCCGTAAATTTCACGCAGACTGGCGACAGTCTGCGTGACGATAAGCGTTTTTGCATCGGGCAATGATTCGAAGCTCACGCCGTCCATTTTCCTGAATCTTAATAGACGATAATGAAGGAAGTCAACAATGAAATTGCTGATATAAATATAATTCCCTTCGACAGGATCGATGCCAAGCGCGAGGAGGTAATAGAACAGCCTAGTTGAATTATTCAGTCTCGCATTCGTTTCAAGAAAAAAAATTCCACTGTCAGTCAACCCAAAATCGACGCCTATTTCACCGACATACCCCATGTCGCGATAGTGGCGGACGAGCCGTCTCGCATGCTCTTTTGCGTCATTCAACAATGGGTGAGGAATCTCCTTCATGTTCCCCCAGTGCGTTGACGGAATATTACGTTCAATAGCAGAAAAATTTACTAGCTGGACAGTGGTGAGGTGCTCTACTACATCGCTCGATAGTTTGAATGCTGTATTGTAGTATGTTACAGGAATAGTGCGAAAATCATGATATTCCTGGATCTGAAAACCACTTGCCCCTTCTCCAATTCGCGCACATTCTGAGACGATGTAGTCATTGAAATCTTTCCCGCCGCGAGAGAGAAAGAATCTACGCCGCTTATCCTCTAGGATCACGCGGTCATTCGCCGATTTAAGCAGATAGGATTTCTCGCTGTCTAAGCACGGTCCGATTTCCCGGAAAAAATCATCGATATCGTCAAATGAATAACCAACTAGGGTTGGGATATCCAAGGACTCGCAGATTTTTTGAAATTCATTCTTGTTTGAAATCAATTGCTGAAGAACTGGTTTGCTTATGGATTTATGCATAGTCGCCACACATGACCAAGATTGAGATGGGAGTTTGATGGAGATTGTTCAGCGGACCGTGTCCAGCCTAGAACCGAACGAGCGATGGATGAGGATCATAACCACAAGCACGAGACCCACGAGGACGGCCTGAACGATCGTCAGGATTCGCAGCGACGTCGTCGAGGGGAATAACGTCACCAGATATCCTGACAAGGGTATCGTAAGTTGAACAATTGAGATCATTGCGCCAATCGTTGACGGAAAATCCGCCTCCCTGATATACCGAACTCGTTCTGCCCGGATGTACACGGTCGTAATGCTCTGGGCAACGAAGAATGTGCCAAAGCTCACGGTCAATAACAGAATATTGGTACTGATGGCGAATCCTGCACAGGAAAGCGGCATACCTAACAACGCGAAAGGAAACAATCTTTTCAATGCAGTTTCCGTGTTATCCGTTAATCTTGGAAGGACATACAGAAATAATATTGTAGCGGTAGCTGTTATGATTTCGATATACGATAACATGGCTGCGCTGTACCCGAGGTTGGTAACCACGATTTTTGGCAGAATCGTTAATAACGTCCCCTCAAGAAAATTACCTGCCATCATCATGACCGTCATTGACCGCAGTTGGCCTGTCGAAAATATCGCGATAGCAGCCGAGAGTACTTCCCCGCCAATTGAAGCCAAACCCTTTCCCTTGCGGCAAGCCACAATATCCATTCGCAGACACAGGATAGCGAGATTCGTGAGAAAAAGGGCCGCCGCCAGTATGCAGCTCAAACTGAACGGAAGCTTCAGCAAGGCGAATCCACCGAGCGCCGGTCCCAGAACCCTCGTTGAGCGATCTATTGTCTGTATGTGAGTCTGAAAAGTGGCTCGGCGTCGGGAATCCTTGAGGGTGCTCCCTACGAACTCAAGATTGATAAACGAGCACCCATTCAAAATTGAGAGGAAGCTCGCAGCCACAAGGATAACCGGTATGCTGCGCGAATATCCCAGCAGAATGATGCAAAGGACAGCCTTGCATGAACTGATCGTAATGATTTGCTTTCTGAAGGGAAACTTGGCGATTGTCGCTCCGAGAAACGGTTGCAAGAGCACACGTGGTAACCACTGTGTGAGCGTCAGCAGACCCAAGAGCCGGACATCTTTCGCTTCAATGTAGATATAAACCGGGACCAAAAAAAGCAGAAATTTGTCAGAAAGGACTTCCATGAATCTCGCGACAAGAAATCCGCCAAGCGCTTTTCTCGACGGGTGTCCCAATGAGGGCATGGATTTTGACAATTTAGTAGAAATTCCGTTGGCAGCGGTGGTCGGGACGAACAAACACTTCAGCAAACGCAGATGGCGATCTCACGCCGATTCCCCCTCGCCTCGACAAATGGATTTACACCGGGATCGTTTTGCAGAATCTGATTGACGCCAGAACCGTGACCCGAAGCGGACGTCAATGTCCCGATTCCGGACCACGCCAGTCAGCTAGAGACGACAACGAGCGCGCGGGATTACGCAGTCACTTGTGACTTCCCTCCAGCTTCAATGACAAGCTCGCGGATGCGTACCCGTGAAGGCGACGAGACGAGCCAGCCAATCGCCGCCGAGATGTCATCGGGCTGCAACAAGTCGTCCGAGGGCTTTGTGCATCCGCCGGCCTTTGCCATGGGAGTATTCACCCAGCCTGGGCAGATCGACGTCACCCGGATGTCGGAGTTCAGACTTTTGACATAAAGGGCATCGAAGTACCGGATGGTGGACGCCTTCGATGCTCCGTAAACACCCTTGTCAGAGAACGCCAGAACGCCGGCCCGTGACGCGATATTGATGATGTAGCCTCCCTTACCGTTTTCCATCAACGGGAGAATCCCTCTGGCCAGATACATTGGCGCTATTGTGTTCACCGCAAACACTTCATCCAGCTCGTGCTCGTCAAAGGTTTCTGTCGAGTTGCTGGTCACGCCAGCAGCCGAGACAAAGACCTCGGGAGCCTTGAATGATTCGAGATGCGTGAGCAAGAGCGCAACTTCCTGCCGGTTCGCAAGGTCCGCCCGATAGACAAAGCACGGATGAGTGTCCCCGAAGCGGTTGTTGATGTCATCTGCGACCGTTCCGAGATCCCGAAGGGAACGTCCCACAATGAGCGTTGCGTAACCAAGCCCGGCAAGCGTTTTCGCACAACATCCCCCAATGCCACCTGAGGCACCAGTGACCAGTGCCAAGGGAGCATCGAAGGATCGTTGAATGCATTGGAACTCATTCGTTGTTTGCGTGGAGCGCATCATTTATCCCTCCCCAGCCATGTTCACTGGTCGGAAGTGCTTCTACAACCCCGGTCTGGCTGTTCCGTCTAAAGAGCACGTTATCCCGGCCAGACAGGTTTCGGGCATAGTCGACGGAACCATCCGGTAACCGCACCTTGGTACCTGCAGTGACATAGAGTCCAGCTTCTACGATACAGTTGTCGCCCAGAGAAATTCCAATACCCGCGTTCGCTCCCAGGAGAGAGCCGTTGCCGATCGAATTTGTTCTTTTGCCGCCACCTGACAGCGTTCCCATGATCGATGAGCCGGCACCGACATCGCTCCCTTCTCCGACCGTGACACCCGGAGTAACCCGTCCTTCAACCATCGCCTTTCCAAGGGTGCCCGCGTTAAAGTTGACGAATCCCTCGTGCATGACCGTCGTTCCTTCAGACAGAAAAGCACCGAATCGGACCCGGTCCGCATCGCCAATGCGCACACCACTCGGCATGACGTAGTCGACCATCCGCGGAAATTTGTCTACCGACAACACGATAAGATGGTGAAACTCCGACGCGACCAACGTGCGGAGTTTCGTAACCCACTGCGGAAAAACAGGTCCCGCAGTAGTCCAGGCAATAGCCGGCAACATCTCGAAAATCCCGTCCAGCCGCATGCTGTTTGGCTTCATCACTCTGGCCGACAGAAGATGCAGCCTCAGATATGCATCCTCGGTACTTTGAATCGCGTCGGTCACAACGTCGACCTCGATATCGAAGAATTCGCTTCGTATCAGCTCGTACTTTTCTGCCAGACACCCGCGTCGTGCGCCATCCTCGTCCGGGTAGCAGGCGTCGATTGTTTTGCCTGTCGCGACGTCAACGTACCGTTGACCGCTCTTTCTGATGATTGCACTATCGCCCACTCTTGAATCTCCCTTTATCCTGGTACATTGATTACCGCAGCGTCCGTCAAATCGAAACTATCGCCTTCGCTTCGTCCTCGCGTCATGCGCTCCACCAAGAGCGCATCATCGCCACCCGCTTTCGAAGCATTGATTGCAGCGAATCGCGACCCTGCTTCGATGAAGCGTAGCACGAACGCCCGGCGCGTCTTCATTGCTCCCGGCAGCAACGCGTTACTCCGATGGAAAACGTTCTTGTCGAAGATGATGGCGTCGCCAGGTGCGAGCGCGAAAGAGACGCCCTCGCTGTCGAAGAGATTTCTGGTGAATCCGGAAATATAGATGGAGTCGCTAAATAAATGAGGAAATTTATCCTGCATATACGGGAACAATTTCTTGAATTTCTTTTGCTCGTCGTTACGATATTTGGGCCCGAGTAGCGTTTTGTATAAAGCGGGAATCTTGTAGCGGCCCTCGACAAGCGACCTGGTTACCGTCGCTTGCAGGTTGAAGAACTCCCGACCGGAGAACGATGCGGTCGAGAGAAGCGTCAGACCACCATCCTGATCGGTCGGATCGATAGGATCCAACGTTACCCAGATTGAAAACGCCTTGTCAGTCGGGTAGATGTATTTAAAGCTTGTAATATCCAGATGCCAATCGAACCCACCCAGTTCCGCGTCCGTTTCGAAAATGACGCCATCCGTGAAGGCACTGTCGCCGTATCCGAGCGATCCAATCATGGAAGCGAAGGTATCATGCCGAATCATGCTTTTGACAGCATGATCATCGATGGCGGTGTTATAAGTGTTCTTTTTTATCGTATCGAATGTCGTCCCGTTTTCGGTCTTTGCGATAATGGACTTGAAATGCTCAACCATCGGGGATGGAATCAATCCCTTGATCGCACAGAAACCGTGATTTTTAAAAAAATCGGCGTCCACTTCCGGACTGGATCCGACGTAGGAGCTGGCTTCCGCGATCTTTTCACTTTCGAGCAACATGATTCTCTCCAGATTGGTACGGCTTTCAGGCCATCAGAAGGCGGACGACATCGGCCTTCGACAAATCGAGTTTCTCGAGCTGGCGTTTATAGCCACTGAACGACTCAATATCGAGCCCCAGTGAACCAATTTTGCGGATGATGTTTTCGGTATGAGCACGCGTTGCCGGAAGATCGATTTCGGCCTTTTCCGTCAGCCAGTCGATCGTCAGCAATGCAGGAATATCCTCCTGCAACACCCGCCCTGTCTTCAGGTCGGCCATGGATTCGGCCGAACGGGATCGATAAATGGATTTGGTGTCCTGCATCGTTTCGAGGAAACTTTGCCTTACTTTCAATCCGTACTGCTCCTCGAGCATCGCAGTGAACAACCGCGTCTTCGCGCCATACTGCGCAGCTAGCGCGACACGCTCCTTATCAAGTTCCCGGAGCCTTTCGGCATTGCCCGCATGCACACCCTCGCAGTAGTGGAGATATTGATACCCTCGCTTCGTTTTTTCGAGGTTTTTCTCGTCCAAGGCGACGCCGAGGTGGATGATGTATCCCAAAGGGTCGAATTGCAGATCGAGCGCGCGGACCACATTGAAATGATGCCAATCCTTCCCAACGGTCGGCCCCGTAAACGCGCGCCGGAGGAGAGCCAAGGCCTTTTCCGCATTCGGGCCCGCCAACGCGACATTGGTTTTCTTCTTTCGCTTGAATTCGACCTTGTCTGAAATGTACCTTGTGCCGTAGAAACTATCTTCCACCAGAACCAAGGATGCGTGATGAAGGACCTGGCCCGATCGGTGGCGGGCAAGCAACGGTATCAGTCCGCCCTGGCCGCCTCTGACGAACACAAGATTCAGTTGCTGGCCATTTGAGTTCTCTTTGATCCACTCGAACACCTGGTCCCGTAGCGGCAGTATATCTGGCACTGTTACAATTACAAGCCGACACTCACGAAGGAGCTCCGTGGCGTCCTCGCTGATTGCATGGACATTGCCTGCAGGAAACACGTCTGTCACTTGCTCGCCGGAAATGATATTTTCTAGGCTGATCTTCTGGGAATCATCCCTCCGAAAAAATGGATGATCATTGCCTCTCAGCAGCACGATGTGCGGGTCAAACTCGGTTTCGTTTCTCCGCTGACGAAGATCAACGGCAAGAGTCAAGCCCACATGGCCGCCACCGACTATCACGATCTTATCCATTCTCACTGCACCTCTTCTAATAGAGTTTCATTAAGCGAATAAAAATGTCAAACGGTTACGTCTTGACATATTACCTAAATAAAACTAGATGTCTCGTTATCCTTGATAATGTAAAAGCACATAAATCTCTTGTACCGTTCAATATTTAGAGACGCAGTGAGATCATCGTATTGCCGTTCTGTCGACGTGCCATTTCTCGGGTGATGACATACGATCGAAAGAGAAGGCGCTCGAAATTTTCATCTTCAAATACATCGCGCCCGTGAAGCACATAGTCGTTTGGAATCAAAAGCGCTTGTCCTTTTTTCACTACGTGGCCCTTTGCCCTACCCACTTCAAGCGCAATTTCCGTTACACGTTTCAGAGCGTCGTTGGCCTGATGTGTCGTTGTTTCGTCCAGGCCCGAGATAGGACAGATATTGTTGAAACTCATGTGAATGCGCAAACGACCGGACGCGTCATGCTCTAACACGCTGATCCTTCGCACCTGCTCGCAAGGCCATCGCAGTTTGCCGCCGGCTCTGATCTCGTAGATGTTTTGTTGCAGCAGGTTGAGTTCCGCGGATGACAGCAGGGACGCAATCTCCACAGCGTCCGCAAGTAAAGTCTTAGGCACGTTACCTTCGGCTGTATGGGCAACCAGCGCCAATGCCGACGGCCGGCAATGATCGGAGGCAAACGTCAAGTCGTTGTGCATCGTCAGCAGTTCCGTCCCGCTACTCGACTCATTGGATAGCGTACTTGGGCGTATATCTGTGATATAGCTCTGATTGTATTCAGAATAGCCCGCGCATTTTCCGATCGCTTCGCCAATGGAAAGGACCAGTATTTTCGACCCTTCGACATCGGAAAATGTGGGCAAATTCGTGAGTAGAAGCGGGCGAGGATCTTCCCAAAAAATATCGGTCAGGCGGATTGGAAACTGGTCTTCGTATGCTTCCAGACGGGAAAGATATCTGCTTTGTATCTGACTGGGGCAATCCTCGTGCACCTTAGTCACGAGTGATTTTAGTTTCCCAGATTCGTTGTCCGAAAAATTTATTTTTCTCAATTCTGCACTCATTTGATCGCCTCGCTTCAAGAAGTCAATGCCCGTCACGCACTCGGGCGGTGATATGCGAATAAATGTTGCGCTGCCGGATGGCTGGACTGTCGAAGGCTTTACGCACACACACAGCTGTAACGTGCATAACTCGGCGGCCTCTTGCACGTCGGCGACCTCGTCGCAGTGTCGTTCTTTGAAAGAATGCTAACTGCTATGTCACTAGCGAAGAAGCGAAAAATGTTCTACCTTGGTGGCGCCTTAAATTCTCCAAAATGTCCTTGTCGGTTTTGTCGAAAACCTTTTCAGATTCATAACGAGGTCGCGGTCGATTCCCTGTTGGGGCATGCCAGCTACACTCATCGACCGCAACGTGTTGCCGGTTCGTTATTGCATAAACTTTGTCAGTTTATTGACTAATCTGGATATTCAATCAGCATGAGATTACCTTCCTTACGTAACCTTCAAGTGTTCGAATCTGCGGCCAGACATCGGAGTTTTCGTGAGGCGGCCGATGCCATGTTTCTGACGCACGGCGCAGTCGGCAAGCAGATAAAAGCACTAGAAGCCGAGTTGGGTGTCGAGCTTTTCGCTCGTGTTGGACGACGCGTCGTACTCACACAATATGGGCAGCGTTTGCTGATCACGATGTCTGATACGCTGCAACGCATCTCAGAGACGGTTGGCGAATTGCGCAGAGAATCGAGACGCCCGACAAGCCGGCTCCCGGTAACCGTTGTGCCGTCGTTCGCGACACGCTGGCTTGGCCCGCGTCTAGATGATTTCTTGGAGCGGCACCCCGAAATCGCCGTAGAATTGATTCCAACGGTCGCTACGCTCGACCTGTTGGGCAAACATATTCCGCTTGGCATCCGGATGGGTGCCGGCAAATGGGACGGTCTTGAGGCGGAGCGGCTCGCAACGGAAGTTTTGTTCCCGGTTGCAGCTGCGAGGGGCGTTGAAGGTTTTGACGCGTTACCCGCATCCGCGCGCCAAATGCTGCGCTATCCACTCCTGAATCCCTATGACGAGTGGGAACACTGGTTCAAACGCGCGGGTGTGAGAGCGCCGTTTACCGCGAGTGGCGCAACTTACGAAGATTCGTTGCAGTTGCTGCGTGCCGTGGAGGAACGCAAAGGCATTGCGCTTGGGCGCAAATGGCTCGTCATGGACGCTATAAAAGAAGGCCGTCTGGCACGCATGCCCGGACCGATGATCCGGACGACAAACGCCTATTATCTAGTTTATCCGAAAGCATATCCGCTCCCGGCAGCGGCCCAGGTTTTCGTATCCTGGATCCGGGAGCAGATACAACTATGCCACGCCGACATTCCGGCTTATTTGACCCAGCGTTGAACCGATTGCCCGGCCCCTCTCACGCAACGGGATTGGAACGTGGCGCGACCGATCCGTTCTATATCGAGCAGCAAAGGATTCCGCGGCAGGCCGAACTCGAGGCGAAACGGATTCAGGAGGGCCTTGGAGGTCCGGCTGAACGGCTTAGTGCGTTACTTTCCGGTGCGGAGAATCCTGGTGCGGCCATGCGAGATCTTCTCCTTCACGGAATGGAGGAGCAGCTAGGACCGACTGCGAAGTATCTCGCCTCAACGCCGCGCAGCGATGACGCGCTCGACGGAACCCTGCGGCAGATCCTGCACGATATGCCCGCACCGGAACTTCGCGATGTATGGCTCAACCGACTCCGGCCGATGTTGATTGAATGGCAGATCTTGTCGCAGGAACAGTTTCGAAAGCTTGATGCGGATGTGTCAAATCTGCTAAGTGCCTACCAGAAACGCCCCGGGCTGACGAGAGCACAGAAGTACGTGATCGCAGCGGTAGTGGTCGCCATCCTCTTTTTCGTCGTGCGTTCGTTTTGGCCGAACTGACCGCTGGCGTGAAAATTCTCAAAGTCGGGGGCGCTGCGGCTTCGACACCCCGTCACTGTGGTTGGTCAACGGCCCGATCGACGACGCGGACGGCCAGCCGACCTGACGGGGCGTGCTACATTCCCCGACAAAACAACGGGGGATGAAAGTGCGAAGTTTCGATAGCGTGGTGGACGAAGCGCGGCTAGCGGCAAGCCCGGCTGAATCGGTGGTCCGGTATCTCGAGGACAGAGGAGCACGGGTCGCGAAGAAGCCGTTCAGCGACACGGCTGACGAGAAGTTCGAGCAGGCGTTGCTCGATCGACACGATCCGCTTATTGACCTCGCGCTTGGACGGTGGTGCTGCCACATAGCGACAGGGCGCGCCTTGCTTGCTGCCAACGCTGGCGACAACACCCAAGCCCTAGCCATCCGATTGTCGCTTCTCTCGAACGTGACCGCTGGCGCGAGCTCTATGAGCAATGGCCCGACGGCGTTCTTCGGCGAGAGCCCTATGGACTGGTTCCCGTCCGCCACCGACGAGGAACTGACCGCTTACTTCAACAACCCGTCCTTGAACAACCAGTTCCTTGAAGCATTCTTCAACGGAGGGCCATCATGGGTTTGCCTGTCCGAGCCACAGCGCCTGACCGCCTTGCGTGCGTTGACGAGCAACCCGCGGATGAGCACGCCGTACGACCAGTCGTTCGCCGACGGCTACGCGGAGTACACCCATAACAAGGTCTTCGAGGCGGCCTGGAACATGGCTGGAACCGTGCCCAACACCCGCCCATGGGCGTTTGCGCTGGCCTGGCTGTTCGACGTCCTGCTGCCCATCGGGCACGGCGTTGACGATCCGCTCGCTCTCGCGGCACGCTGGATGCCCGATGATGACGAGGGCGTGAAACATGGGTCGCTTTCGCCCTTTCAGCACGTGCGCAAGGGCCTCGCGCGCCTTGCTTTGGCGAAGAACGCCGCGCGGGCCGACGAGTTTCTCGCCAGCGACGACCCTGCGTTGCGCGCAGCGGTCTATGCCTCACGCCGGTTGAACGCGGAGCAGATCGCGGCGGCCGTCGAACGCGATGGCGCTATGGGGTTCGACGGGATGGTGCGCAACGAGGAGTTATGGCGTAGTCAAGACCATCGTGATGCGCTGCGTGATGCCTCGTGGACGGTTGTTCAAGCGGACCCTAGCTCCGATCTGCTACCGCACAACCTCTTTACCGGGATGTGGGAACGCATGGAGCAGGAGCACCCGTCGTGGTTCGACGACGTGGCGCCGAGTGCCCCCGATGATCTGGACGTGCCGGCGACACGCGCGGACATCCAGCGGGTCTTGGAAACGCTCTCGGGTTCGAACACTGGTACCGGATTGCAGCAGTTAGCGATCGCCATTCAGGCGCTGAACCAACGCCTCGGTTGGGTCTGGTGGTTCTCGCTGGGTGCGCTTGTAGCCAGCATCAGCCACCGGATATGATCGCCGGGGCTTCCCGCGGATGAGCGAGATCCGCGTGGCCGTCGGATCTGACGACGCCGCGCAGGTTGCGCAGGCGTAGACCGCATTAAATTGTCAGTCTCATGAAGCAGGCGGCCTTTCACTTGCGGAATTTCGACACTCGGCTGTGCGGCAGCAGCCGGGCCAATAGGAGACGTCCCACCTACAGAGTGTCGAACAGCCGGGGTGGGTCGATCAGTGAAGGCTGGGTCCTCAGAAGCCTGCCGTCCGCCCGGATTTTTGCACGAACTGTGGCAGTACTTTTTACTTGCCTGGCACAGTTTTCACTTTCTGCGGCGCCCGACAATCCTAACGCCGAACCAAGCGCTTGCTCACGGCGCTGCTAACGATTTGAACAGGAGAAGGGGCAGATGATCGAGTACGTGAGCGACGCACTGCTTGCGGCGCTGTTTCCGGCCGACTCCGGATCGGAAGGTACGGTGCTCGTGACGGGGCCGATCGGCGTCGACGCGTCGATCGAGGTTGGAGCCATAGACTTCAATGGTACGCGATATCTGGTTTTCTTTGCGGACGTGATGACGTATGCGGGTAACGACGAGCAGTTCGTGCGCGAGACCGCTGCGGCGTGGAACCAGGGTTTTGTCCCGAACCCCAATTCCCGTATCGTGAAATTCTTTAGGCCGGAGGCCAATCGTGAGACGATGTTTCTGCCGCAGAAATGGCCACTTCCTGACCCCGCAATGATCTGGCAGTTCAGCGAAGCGTTGGGCATGGCATTGATCGCGCACGCCGATGCGTTTCCGGCGACGGTGCAATACTTCTACCTGCCGCAGACGGGCAAACTGGACGCGATATATAATAGGCTCGCTAGGAAATTCGAACGCGGCGAACTTGGCGTATCGTTCCGCTGCGTAACCCGGCCCGCATCAGACGAAGGAGGTTTTTATGGCTTTGAACGCATCTAGCAAGCTTCGCCCGAAGGTGATAGCGATGCAGAAACGCGGGGTCGCCGTGATCCTCCAGCGTACGGAGGAAGCGGCCGAGAAAGGCGCACTGACGGAAAAGAAAGCCCGTGAGACGTATCGCGCGACCGTGCGAGTACGGACACGGCGCACTGCGGACTCGGAATCGTAACCGGTTCGAGGCTCTTTCTGCCCGAGCAAAGCGCCACCGAAAGGTGGCGTTTTTGTTTTGGAGTCCAGCAGCGTTGCATTGGCACACAAGAACAGATACTGAGAGGTCATACGTGGCGCTACATCTGCGTATTTTGCTGGACACCAACATCCTGATTCCGCTTCAGGACTCGCTTGCCGTGCTCAGGCCGAACCTGGCGCACGTTATGGAGATGTGCAACGGCCGGCACCAGCTCGTCTATCACCCGGCTTCATTGAGAGACATCGCGCGCGATCGCGACGAGGCTCGCCGTGATCGGACGCTTACCCGTCTGAGACAGTATGGCGAGTTGGCAGAGGGACCTCCCTGCCCGTGGAACGTGCCCGGCCTGTCCGAGAACGACGAATGCGACAATACGATCCTGTATGCCTTGGAGCGGGACGCCGCGCACGTTCTGATGACGGAAGACCGGGGCCTGCATGCGAAGGCGATAGCCCGCGGGCTGGGCAGTCGTGTCTACTTCATCCAGACGATCGAAGACTGGCTCAGTCGCCTCCATGACCCGGCGACCGTTGAACTGCCCGATATCCTCGACGTCGAATTGAACGAACTGACCCCTCAACTGGGCGATCCATTTTTCGATAGCTTGCGCGACGGATATGCGGGGTTTGATGATTGGTATCGCGCCAAGGCCCGCGACGGGCGTCGCGCGTGGATCTACAGGCACCCGCCCGCACATGATCTTTCAGCAATCTGCATCTACGACGTGCAGACTGATGAGATCGTCACGAATGACGGACAACGGCTCGCTGGGCGCGCGCTGAAACTTTGTACGTTCAAGGTGGGCGAGCTCGTGCGCGGCCGCAAGATAGGAGAGTTGTTCCTGAAAATGGCATTCCGCTACGCGACGGCGAACGCGTGCGAGCATGTATTCATTGACGTGCGCGAAGACGAAAATCCGGATCAGAGCCATCCCGAGTTGATCACCTTATTGAAGGATTTCGGCTTCTCAGTAGTCGGAAGCCACAACGGCGACCGAGTGTACGTGAAACGTCATCCGGCAGAGCCCCCGATCGCTGATCTTGAGGCAGGGGATAGATTCGACTATACGCGCTGTTTTTACCCGCATTTCCGTGCCGATCTGGACATCCAAAAGTTCATCATCCCGATCAAGCCGCGATATCACCGTGTACTGTTTCCCGACCACCCCCGCAACGAAGGGCAACGGCCGCGTGGTCATGGCGAGCACGTCGGGAACGCGATCAAACTTGCTTACTTGTCACATTCCCCGTCCAACCGGATCCGGCGCGGCGACGTCGTGCTGTTCTACCGTGGATACGATCTAAAGGCGGTAACCACGCTCGTCGTCGTGGAGCATTTCGAAACGCTCTCGGATCCAAACGATATTGCCCGGCTTGTAAGCCGCCGCACGGTCTACACAGACGACGAGATCGACGAGATGGCAGATCACCCAGCCGGCGTGCGCATCATGCTCTTTCGCACCATCGAACACTTCCCGAACCCCGTGCCTCGTGCCCAATTTCCGAGGCAGGTTGCAGGAAATATTCAATCTACCCGGTTAATCACCAATGACACTTTTTCCCGAGTCCTCCGAGCCGCAGGGCGGTAGAGCCGTCCTGCTGTCGATCAAGCCGCGCTTTTGCGATCTGATCCTCGCTGGCAGCAAGCGGGTCGAGCTTCGCCGAAGCTGGCCCGCCGGGACGGATATTGGCGTGATGATCCTGTATTCGTCATCGCCAGTCCAGCAGCTGGTCGGCGTTGCGTATGTCGATCGCGTCGAGGAGCGCGACACGGACGGCCTGTGGTCGCTCGCATGCCAGTATGGCGGCGGCCTCGATCGTGATGAATTGGTCAGCTATTTTCACGGCAAATCGCGAGCGTACGGAATTCTGATCGATTCGGTAAAGGTCGCGCGTACGCCGCTGGACCCGAAGTCGATCTTTCAGGACTTCAGACCGCCGCAGTCCTTTCAGTATCTCTCGCCTGACGAGTTTTCCCTGGTGATGACACGCCTCTTTCCGGTGGAGGAAAAATGAAAAATACATTTGTGGCTGGCATACACGCCGTTGGTAAATCGTACCTTTGCGCTCGCGCTGCAGTGTCAGGCTGGGTCCATTCATCGGCCAGCACGCTGATCAAGCAGGAACTGGGCGGTGCCAACTGGACGGGCGCAAAGCTCGTCGATGATCCGGACCGGAACCAGAAAGCACTGATCGCGGCGGTGAAGCGGATCAATGGCGAAGGGCAACGACTGCTACTCGACGGACACTTCGTTCTGCGCGACGCGCGCGACGAGTTCGTTTTTCTCGGAGCGGAAGTCTTCGCAGACCTTATCCTTGACGCGGTTGTCCTCATTGAAGCACCTGCGTCCTTAATCGCCGACCGATTGCAAAGTCGCGATGGAGTGGCGCGCCGCGTCGCCGATATCGAGGAGTTTCAACTTGCCGAACGGCGGCAGGCGGAAGCGGTCTGCGCTGCATTGGGCCTGAAGTTGACGGTATTGAGCATGCCGAGCGACGACGAGTTTCTCGCTTCGCTGGGCAATCACTAAGCCCGGACTTTTCAGTGATAGATGCCCGATAGCGAGGTAACCGGATTGGCTTCGGACCAGCAGTCACCGAAGGGAATTGCCGCAGTTCGAACGCCGTGAATGAATCCGCAGCGAGGCCCGCGTGTAGAGCTTCGGCCCACCGATTCAACGGCTTCCCGAAAGGATGGCGCGACTGGGACCGCGATAACAGCTTGCTCCCGAGAACTTGTACTCGATCGAACAGGAGGACCGAGTAATGAAAGACGTCTCCACTAGCGCAACACCGGCGTACGACGCTGCGACGGACGGCAAGCGACAGCTGGCAGCCGGCATCGCCCTTCTAGGCGAATCGGGACTGCTGAAGTGGAATCAGACGGACTTGAACTTCGAGGCATTGGACGAGGGTTCGTTTGAAAAAAAAGCGGAGGGACTGCATCCTAGATTCGGGCGTGTAATGTTATGGGGGGTATTCTCAACAGGGTCAGAATACCTGTTGAAAGGTGCACTCATATTGAGTGGCGAGTTCAGTCCGACGCCAGTGTCGAAAGCGTCACTTGAAGACATCCCATGGACAGCATCATGGTTTCAAAAGGTCATTTCAAATAAATTCGAGACTGCTGATGCACTCGATTACGCTACGCTCGGCGGCGGCAAATTGGACGAAAAGATAAAGCAGCTCTGTGATTCGCATGCTGACGGGGCAATGGTCCGTGCCGCCTTCAAGGTGCTCGCGAACGCTATAAGGAACCGGGACGCGCATGCGTACGTCAAGGGGGTGCGAGCCGATCACTTCTACTTGTCGGCCCGTTTCGCTGAAGCGTACACGGCCTTACTTGGTTGGCTCAAGCCCGACGTTGTGAAGGCCGCGGTAGAAATCGCTTCCAGATCGACCACGCTTTCGGAGGAGTGTAACTTGGGGCTACCAGGTGGATGGTAGCCCCAAGCGAGTGCCATCTTGGCAGGAGCCGGGGATCTTCAGGCGTTTGTTGATGGACAAGCCGAGCGGCTGCGTCCTCTTGATTGTAGTCTCCGAAGATTTGGATTGTCGCTCCTTCCTCCGGGTCGGGAACGAGCCGGGAGAACGATTGCCGGATATCCGGGAAATGACAATTGCAAACCGCACAAAGTCAAATGCCACTGACGTCAAACCAGAGTGCCCGGGGCAGCGAGAAATCCGACGCAGCGCGTTTGCCCGGCTCGCCTCAATGGACGACGTGTCGAAGCGGCTCTTCGGGCCCCCGTAAAAGGTCTTTAATGAATGTTCGAGTACGCCGATCCGCTTCAGTGGCCGCTTTCAGAGCGCTACCGATGCTCGAATGTCCAACCGCGTTCGCCAGCGAACGTCCCTTCATGGCCCAGATGG
>NZ_JAQQET010000050.1:0-53573 GCF_046026855.1 Paraburkholderia sediminicola
CGATTTCGGCGACATCATGCAAAACCGCATTTTTCCTCACATGTTCGGCGACCTCGCGCGCGACTTCGGCCAGCCGGTCATGCTGTGGCAGGTCGGCGTGCTGCTTGGGACGCTCGCCGTCGCGTGGTTGCTCGCGCGTCTCTTGCGCCGGACGCTTGATCTGCGGCGCCAGACGCGTTATCAGACCCTGCGCTTCGGCGCGGAAAGCCTGAACCGCGCGTTCTTTCCCCTGATCGGCGCGGCGCTCGTCTGGCTGGCACAGGCTATCACTGGTCAGTTCATGCACACCGCGCTGCTCAATCTGGCGCTGGTGCCGCTGTTCGGTATTGGCCTGATTTACATCGTGTTTTTCTTCGCGCGGCGGGTTTTCAGTCAAGACGGCGCGAACCATCCCTGGCTGTTCCTGGTCGAGAAAATCGTCTCGCTGATCGTCTGGATCGGCATGGTGCTCACCGTGATGGGCATTCAGGACGACGTTATCGACTGGATGGGCAGCGTGCGCTTCAGGGTCGCAAACGCGCACATGACGCTGCTCTCGCTCACCACGGGCCTCCTATGGGTGTGCGTAACGATGATCGTCGCGATGTGGCTCGGCGCGACATTCGAAGACCGCCTGATGCGCTCGAAGACGCTCGACGCCAACCTCAAAGTGGTGGTGGCGCGTGTCGGCCGTGCGGCGTTCGTGCTGGCGGCGGTGCTGATCAGCCTGTCGCTGGTCGGCATCGACATCACGGTGCTGGGCGTGTTCGGCGGCGCGTTGGGTGTGGGGCTCGGGTTCGGCTTGCAGAAGATCGCCAGCAACTACGTCTCGGGTTTCATCATCCTGATCGACCGCTCGCTGCGCATCGGCGACACGATCAACGTCAGCGGCTTACAGGGCATGGTCACGCAGATCCGTACGCGTTATACGGTGGTGCGCGGACTGGACGGCATCGAAACGCTGATTCCGAACGAAAAGCTGATTACGGACGTGGTGCAGAACCAGTCCTCGTATCTGACGCGCGGCTACGCCAAAGTGGCCGTGCAGGTCGCCTATACCTCGGACGTCGAGCAGGCGATGGCGCTGCTCGCCCAAGCCGCGCAAGATGTCGCACGAGTACTGCAGGAACCAGCTCCCACGCCCTATCTCGCGAGCTTCGGTGCCGATGGCATCAATCTCGAACTGGGCTTCTGGATCGAAGACGCAGCGACAGGTACCTCAAGTGTGCGATCGGCCGTCAATCGCAACATCTGGCGTCTGTTCTCCGAGCACGGCATCTCGATTCCTTTCGCGCAACGCGAAGTGCGAATCGTCGGCAATGTGGGCGACGCGATGCCGCAGGCGGTAACAATGACCGCTCCCGCGGCAAATCAGGCCGACAGCGCCCGCTGACGGGCACTTCGAACCCGCCGGCCGGTCTAAAAATGACCTCCGGCGCGTTCCATCCTGTTGATGTCACACAAAAAATCCCTATTTGTTACAAACACTTGGAACGCTTCAAGTAGAATATCGTCCAATCCCGCTGTATGCTTTCACTTTCTTGACACGCGCATTTTGCGTGTGTCTGGCGTCTCTTGTTCCACAGGTAAATTGCCTTGTTGAATTCCTTGCTTGATTTCCTTGCCCACGGCTTGCTCCACTTCTCGTGGTGGCAACTTGTGCTGTACACCCTGGTCGCGACGCACATCACGATCATTGGCGTGACGGTCTATCTGCATCGCTGCCAGGCGCACCGCGCACTGGAGCTGCATCCGGTCGTCAGTCATTTTTTCCGCTTCTGGCTGTGGATGACCACCGGCATGCTGACCGGCCAATGGGCCGCGATTCACCGTAAGCACCACGCCAAGTGCGAGACCGAAGAAGATCCGCACAGCCCGCAAACGCGCGGCATCTGGAAGGTGGTGCTCGAAGGCGCGGAACTGTACCGTTCCGAAGCCAAGAATGAAGAAACGATGCGCAAGTTCAGTCACGGCACGCCGAATGACTGGATGGAACGCAACGTCTACACCAAGTACCCGATCCTCGGCGTGAGCCTGATGATGGTGCTGAACGTCGCGCTGTTCGGCGTCGTCGGTCTGACCATCTGGGCCGTGCAGATGGTGTGGATCCCGTTCTGGGCGGCCGGTGTGGTGAACGGTCTCGCGCACTGGTGGGGCTACCGCAACTTCAATTCGTCGGATGCCAGCACCAACATCTTCCCGTGGGGCATCATCATCGGCGGTGAAGAGCTGCATAACAATCACCACACGTATGCGACGTCGGCCAAGCTGTCGAACAAATGGTACGAGTTCGACATTGGCTGGATGTACATCCGCATCATGTCGGCGTTCCGTCTGGCCAAGGTGAAGAAGATCGCGCCTACGCCGCGTTTGACCTCCGGCAAGCTGGTCCTCGATCAGGACACGCTGCAAGCCGTGCTGGCGAACCGCTACGAAGTGATGGCGCGTTACGGCAAGGCACTCAAGCGCGCTTACCGCCAGGAGCTTGCACATCTGAAGGAAGTCGGCGCGCGCGAGAAGTATCAGGTGATGCGCGGTGCGCGTAGCTGGTTCCACAAGGAAGAAGCGGGTCTCGACGAGCCGCAGAAGCGCCAGTTGCCGCAGATCTTCGCGAACAGCCAGAAGCTCAAGACCTACATCGACATGCGCAATGAACTGGCGGCGATGTGGGAGCGCTCGAATGCGTCGCGCGATCAACTGCTGGTTCAGTTGCAAGACTGGTGTCACCGCGCGGAACAGAGCGGTATCAAAGCGCTGCAAGACTTCGCGATGCGCCTGCGCCGTTATGCTTGATCGTATGCCTGATCGCGAAATCCTTTAAAATTTCGTTACGTCACAAAACCCCGCGTTGGCGGGGTTTTGCTTTTTGGGCGGCGGATATGTCAACGACCCACGATTGACAGTCCGCAGCGGGCAGAGCGAGGGCAGAGGAGATCATGGATCAGCAGGCGATCAGGACCGTCGAATACGACCGGCCACAGGCGCAGGGCACAACCTGCGGGATCGGGCACGCGTGGGCGAAAGTGCCCGACATGCCGTCGGCGGAACAGAAGGTGGCGCTCAAGGAGCGCATCCGCGCATTGCTTAAGCGCGAGAAAGCGGTGCTCGTCGCGCATTACTACGTCGACGCGGAATTGCAGGAGCTCGCCGACGAAACCGGCGGCTGCGTGGCCGACTCGCTGGAGATGGCGCGGTTTGGCCGCGATCACGAGGCACAAACGCTGGTGGTGGCGGGCGTGCGCTTCATGGGCGAGACGGCGAAAATACTCAGTCCGGACAAGCGCATTCTGATGCCCGATCTCGACGCGACCTGTTCGCTCGACCTGGGCTGTCCTGTCGATGAATTCTCGGCTTTCTGTGACGCACACCCGGATCGCACGGTGGTTGTGTACGCGAACACCAGCGCGGCCGTCAAGGCTCGTGCGGACTGGATGGTGACGTCGTCGATCGGGCTGGAAATCGTTGCCGATCTGCACTCACGCGGCGAAAAGATCATCTGGGCGCCGGATCGGCACCTCGGCAGCTACATCCAGAGCAAGACCGGCGCGGACATGCTGCTGTGGCAGGGCTCGTGTCTCGTGCACGACGAATTCAAGGGCATTGAACTCGATCTGCTGCGCGCTGAATATCCGGGCGCGAAAGTGCTGGTGCATCCGGAGTCGCCGGCTAACGTAGTCGCGCAAGCGGACGTGGTGGGTTCGACAACCCAGTTGATCGACGCTGCGCAAAAACTCGACGCGACGCATTTCATCGTGGCGACCGATCTCGGCATTCTGCACAAGATGCAGCTCGCCGCGCCCGGCAAGACGCTGATCGCCGCGCCGACGGCTGGCAACAGCGCGACCTGCAAGAGCTGCGCGCATTGCCCGTGGATGGCGATGAACGGCCTCGCCAATCTGGCTGAGGTGCTCGAACGCGGTCACAACGAAATCTTCGTCGATCGAGCGATCGGCGAGCGGGCGCGTTTGCCGATCGACCGGATGCTCGACTTCGCGGCGCGGCACAAGAAGCGGGTGCAAGCCAGCGGTGATCTCGCGCGCGACGCGCAACTGTATTCGAACGTGGGAGCAGCGTAATGGGAGCGGTGGAACGCAATCAGATCGAGGCGGTCTCGCCGCTGTTCGCGGAGATTCATGCGCAGTACGGCGCCGCATTCGATGCTGCGTTGGCGCGTAACGTGGCCGACGCGCTGGCCGAAGATATTGGCGCAGGCGACCAGACTGGCCGCCTTGTCCCCGCAGACGACATGCGCGATGCACGCATCATCGTGCGCGAAGATGCCGTGCTGTGCGGCGTGCCCTGGTTCAACGCGGTGATGCGCCAGGTCGATCCACGTATCGACGTGCAGTGGCGTTATCGCGAGGGCGATCGGATGACAGCGGATACGTCGGTCTGCGAGCTGCGCGGTCCTGTGCGTGCGCTGTTGACTGCTGAACGCAATGCGCTGAATTTCCTGCAACTGCTCTCGGGCGTGGCAAGCGCAACGCGCCGCTATGTCGACGCAATTGCCCACACGCAAACGCGTATCCTCGATACGCGTAAGACCTTGCCGGGTTTGCGGCTCGCGCAGAAATACGCAGTGCGCGTCGGCGGCGGGGCGAATCAGCGACTCGCTTTGTACGACGGCATTCTGATCAAGGAAAACCACATCGCTGCAGCGGGCGGCGTTGGCGCGGCAATGGACGCGGCGCTCGGGCTGAACGCGGGCGTGTCGATCCAGATCGAAGTCGAAACGCTGGCGCAATTGGAAACCGCATTGGCACACCGCGCGCAGTCCATTCTGCTGGATAACTTTTCGTTTGATGCGATGCGCGAGGCCGTGCGTATCACGGCAGGGCGGGCAGTGCTGGAGGTGTCCGGCGGCGTGAACTTCGAGACGGTGCGGACTATCGCGGAAACGGGCGTCGATCGGGTGTCGATCGGTGCGCTGACCAAAGATGTTCGGGCAGCGGATTACTCGATGCGGATCGTCTGAGTCGCGCGCGTCTAGGCTTAAGCTTTCGCAATCAGTGAAAAGGCCATCGCCGGATAACCGGCGATGGCCTTTTCATTTCAGTTTCTGGAAATCACACGTTGCGGTTACGCACATGCTCCGGCGACAGCACCGAGGGCAGCGCTTTAGGCAACGTGGCCGGCCAATCGCGGCTGAAGTGCAGGCCCCGGCTTTCACGCCGTGAGCGAGCGCCTTCGACGATCAGCGACGCCACGTCGACCAGATTGCGCAGCTCGAGCAAATCGCGGCTCACCTTGAAATTCGCGTAATACTCGTGAATCTCGTCGCGGAGCAGGGCAAGCCGATGCTTGGCTCGTGCGAGCCGCTTGTCCGTACGCACGATGCCGACGTAGTTCCACATCAAGCGGCGCAGTTCATCCCAGTTGTGCGCGACCACCACTTCTTCGTCCGGATCGGACACACGGCTTTCGTCCCAGTCCGGCAGTGGTGCATGGACAACGGCGCTGAAGCCTTCTTGCTCGATGGCCTGCGCAGCGGAGCGTCCGATCACGAGACACTCGAGCAAGGAGTTGCTGGCAAGCCGGTTCGCGCCGTGCAGGCCTGTGCATGAGGTCTCACCAACCGCATAGAGACCGGCGAGATCGGTCCGGCCTGCCAGATCGGTTACGACGCCGCCGCACGTGTAGTGCGCGGCAGGCACAACCGGGATCGGCTCTTTGGTGATGTCAATGCCGAATTCGAGGCAGCGGGCCAGAATTGTCGGGAAATGCTCGCGCAGGAATTCAGGCGGCTGATGGCTGATGTCGAGATATACACAATCGATGCCGCGTTTCTTGATCTCGAAGTCGATGGCACGCGCGACGATGTCGCGTGGCGCGAGTTCGGCGCGTTCGTCGTGGTTCGGCATGAAGCGCGTGCCGTCCGGCAGCTTCAGGATGCCGCCTTCGCCGCGTACTGCTTCTGAGATCAGGAACGACTTCGCATACGGATGGAACAGACAGGTCGGATGGAACTGGATAAATTCCATGTTCGAGACGCGACAGCCCGCGCGCCAGGCCATGGCGATGCCGTCACCGGTCGCGGTGTCGGGATTGGTGGTGTACAGGTAGACCTTGCCGGCGCCGCCGGTGGCGAGCACGGTATGCGGCGCTTCGATTGTCACGGTGCGGCCGCTTTGCAGATCGAGCGCATATAAACCGTGGCAGCGACGGCCTGGCAGACCGAGACGGTCGGACGTGATCAGATCGATCGCGTAGTGGTCTTCGAGCAGGGTGATGTTCGGATGACGGCGTACACGCTCGCTGAGCGTCGCGACCACTGCATGGCCCGTCGCATCCGCAGCATGAATGATCCGGCGATGGCTATGGCCACCTTCGCGTGTCAGATGAAAGCCAAGCTCGGCAGCGTCGTCTTTGGTGAACGGCACGCCTTGCTCGATCAGCCATTCGATCGCGGCACGCCCATGCTCGACGATAAAGCGTGTCGCTGCCTCATCGCACAGGCCGCCGCCGGCGATCAGCGTGTCGCGCACGTGGTTTTCGATGCTGTCCGCTGAATCCAGTACGGCGGCGATCCCGCCTTGCGCCCAATCGCTTGCACCCTCGGTCATCGATCGCTTGGCGACCACCGCAACCCGCCGGGTTTCCGCGAGATTGAGCGCGACGCTCAAACCTGCCAGACCGCTACCGACAATCGCCACATCGAATTCCATCGCCTGCATCTCCGTCTTTCGTTTTGCCGTGGCGGCATGCTGTGTGCATGCCGCTAAAACGAGAAAGGATACGCGTCGCGACGAATGAGGGAAAGCTGGCCGAATGGGATAAGACTGTTCTGATGGGCAAAGGGCAGTCAAACTGCGCGAAAATGGCACGCAGAAAACAAAAAAGCCTCGCATAAATGCGAGGCTTTTTTGCAAATCGTTTTGCCTTCGTCAGGCAGGAGCCAAGATTTACTTAATCTTGGTTTCCTTGTAGTCAACGTGCTTGCGGACGACCGGATCAAATTTCTTGATCAGCATCTTTTCCGGCATGTTGCGTTTGTTCTTCGTCGTCGTGTAGAAGTGACCCGTGCCTGCGGTCGATTCCAACTTGATCTTGTCGCGTGCGCCTTTCGCCATGATTTACTCCTTAGGCTTCACCGCGTGCGCGCAGATTTGCGAGCACAGCGTCGATACCGTTCTTGTCGATCAGGCGCAGGCCGGCGTTCGAAACGCGCAGACGCACCCAACGGTTTTCGCTTTCCACCCAAATACGGCGGTTTTGCAGGTTCGGCAGGAACCGGCGCTTGGTTTTGTTGTTCGCGTGGGAAACGTTGTTGCCGCTCATCGGCGCTTTCCCAGTTACTTGGCATACGCGTGCCATGAGAGCACTCCTAATACGCTAATTCTGAGTTCGAACGCCGTGAAAGTTTCCCGAAAAGAGCCGCGCTTAAGTTTCTGGAACTTCAGTCGCTTTTCCTTTCCGGAACGCCTTGGTGGCTTCGGAACAGGGGGTTGGAAATAGGCAAACCGGAATTATAGCGGAAAAAAAGCCGCAAAATCAAACCTTATTTGCGATGCCGAAGACGGCGCAACGTTGCGGCGACCCTGGTTCACGCTGTGTCACGGCCAGCCGGCGCGGGCAAACGAGTACGTGCAATCTGCGCCAATCACGAGATGATCGATCAATTGCACGTCGATCAGCGCAAGGGCCTCGCGCAGCGTATGCGTCAGCCGGCAGTCGCTTGCGCTCGGCTGGACGGCGCCGGAAGGGTGATTATGCGCGACGATCAGGCTGGCGGCATTCAGACTCAGCGCCCGCCGCACGATCTCGCGAGGATACACCGCCATGCGTGTTAGCGTGCCGCGTGCGCTTTCCTCAACGCGGATCAACCGATGCCGGGCGTCGAGAAAGAGCGACACAAAAACCTCTTGCGTCTTACCGCCTATGCGCAGGCGCAGATAGTCTTGCACGGCTTCAGGCGAATTCATCAGCGAACGGCCCCGCATTCTATCGACCAGCGAGCGCCGCGCCATCTCCATGATGGCGAGCAGCTGCGCCTTTTTAGCGGGGCCGATGCCGCGCAGGCCGTCGAAGTCCGAATAGGTTGCGTCGAGCATCGCCCGCATCGAGCCGAACCGCTCGAGCAGAGTGCGCGCGACATTGAACACATCGTGACCGGGCAGGCCCGAGCCGAGTACCAGCACGATCATTTCGGTATCCGACAGCACGCCGGGTCCTTCCTCGATCAGGCGTTCGCGCGGCATGTCGTTTTTATGCCATTTGCCTCGTACGAGCGGTCGAGTTGCAGATGCGCCGGCGTTCGCGGTGGCGTCGACGGTGCTGACGCTATTACCGGCCAGGGGATCGCCAGCTACGACGCCAGCGTGCGGCAACGTCAGGGCGGGTGCTGGAGCGGCGGGTGCCGCAGGCCCCGGCAAGGCCGTTTCGAGTGTTGCTTTGTCTACTGTGCAGGCATAGTCGGCCATGTGGATATGGGTCCTCCAGTTCGGGTTTGGGGCAGCGCGCGGTGCGTGGCCGTGCCGCGATGCGCGCGACGGACCCAAGCCGCCGCCCGCTATGTGGCTTACAATAGACACTTTGCGCACGGCACCCCGACGGGTTTGCCACACGCGTCGACTGCGCCCGCGGCGCACGCGTGCAGCGCGCTTCGACTGAGCGAGCATTGCATGAGCATCATCGACATTTCCGAAGTGAAGCCCGGTTCACACGTCACGCTTCACTACCGGCTTTCCCTTGCCGATGGCGCTGAAGTCATCAACACGTTTGCCGACAGGCCGGCCACGCTGCTACTCGGCGCGGGCCAACTGGCACCGCCGCTGGAAGACATTCTGCTGGGTTTGAAGGTGGGCCACCATTCGACCTTTCAGCTAACGCCGGGTCAGGCGTTCGGTCCGCGCAATCCGGAGTTGATCCAGCGGGTCTCGCTGGCCACGCTGCGCGAAAACAGCATGATTGGCGAGGACTTTTCGCCGGGTGACCTGGTCGAATTCAACGCGCCGGGTGGTGGCCGCTACGCTGGCGTCCTGAAGGAGGTCGGCGAAACGTCGGCATTGTTCGATTTCAACCATCCGCTTGCCGGCCAGGCGCTGGCGTTTGAAGTGAAAATCATCGGGATTCTGTAAACATGAGCATCACGGATACGACTCTTGCCGAAGCCGAGATCCTGCTGGCGCAGCCGCGTGGGTTCTGTGCCGGCGTCGATCGGGCCATCGAAATCGTGGAGCGGGCCATCAAGCTGCACGGCTCGCCGATCTATGTGCGCCACGAAATCGTCCATAACGCCTATGTCGTCGAGGATTTGCGCAAAAAAGGCGCAATTTTCATCGAGCAGCTGGAAGAAGTGCCGGCCGGCAATACGGTCATTTTCAGCGCGCATGGCGTGTCGAAAGCGGTGCGCTCGGAAGCCGAGTCGCGTGGCCTGCGGGTGTACGACGCCACCTGTCCGCTCGTCACCAAGGTCCATATCGAAGTCGCGAAGATGCGCCAGGATGGCTTCGACATCGTGATGATCGGGCACAAGGGGCACCCTGAAGTCGAGGGTACGATGGGGCAGGCGGGCGAAGGCATGCATCTGGTGGAAGACATCAAAGACGTGCAGGCCCTGCAGCTGGCCGATCCCGACCGGATCGCGTTCGTTACGCAAACCACCCTGTCGGTCGACGACGCAGCCGAGATCATCGGCGCCCTGAAGGCGAAATATCCAGCGATCCGCGAGCCGAAGAAGCAGGACATCTGCTACGCCACGCAAAACCGCCAGGACGCGGTCAAGTTCATGACGCCCCAATGCGACGTCGTGATTGTGGTCGGCAGCCCGAATAGTTCGAACTCGAACCGGCTGCGCGAGCTGGCCGAAAAGCTCGGTGTGCCTTCCTATATGGTGGATTCGCCGGATCAGATCGATCCGGTCTGGGTCGAAGGCAAGCGCCGGATCGGTGTGACGGCGGGGGCCTCGGCACCGGAAGCGCTCGCGCAAGCGGTGATCGGCCGGTTGCGTGAGCTCGGCGTGCGCAATGTGCGCGCGCTTGAAGGCATCGAGGAAAACATCGCGTTTCCGCTGCCGCGCGGGTTGGGTCTGCCTGCCTGACAATCAGCCGACGTTTTTGAAAGAAAAGCGCGCCTACGGGCGCGCTTTTTTTACGTCCGCAGATTTCAGGGCGCTTCGTTAATAAAGTGCCAGATCATTAGAAAAGATGCTTTTTAGTGTTCTCCCATACAAATTCCTTTGAATTGTGATTGGCCTTTTAATCAAATTTCTGACGATATGGCCCCAATTAAAACATGACAAACGCGTTGCGTCGATTTTTGACGCACTAAAATAGTGCGCGCGCTCTGATATCAATAGAAACGTAATACTTAACGCGAAGCACGGTGCAATCAGGGATCGGGCCATATCGCTGCAACACTTGATGCCATTGGGTGCGGCGCTGGTGCAACTGATGCACGAAAAATAGTCGCAACCGGGTTGCGCCTCTTGTCGAATTTCTCTCTCAAAATAAGGTTGCAATGCAGGAAAACCCCACCGTTTCAACAATATTGCGCGTCGCATAATTGGAGTTACAATGCGCGCGTTCTCAAGGCCTCCGGGTCCCGAACAATGGATTTTGCAAGGCGCAGGAGACCTACTTAATGCGAGTCAAATTTGCTTACGCCGTGTCCATCGTGACCGCGGTTGCGATGTTGACCGCGTGCGGCAAAAAACCGGAAGGCGAGGCGGGAGCAGGTGCATCGGCTGCCGCAGCGGCTGCAGCACCGGCAAGCGAGGCGACTATCGTGAAGATCGGCCATGCGGCCCCTTTGACGGGCAGCATTGCGCATCTTGGTAAAGACAATGAAAACGGCGCACGTCTGGCGGTCGAGGAGATCAACACACAGGGTTTGACGATCGACGGCCACAAGATCCAGTTGGAGCTCGACGCGCAGGATGATGCCGCGGACCCGAAAACGGGAACGGCGGTCGCAGAGAAATTCGTCGACGATCATGTCGTTGCCGTGATCGGGCACCTGAATTCGGGCGTCTCGATTCCGGCCTCGAAGATCTATAGCGATGCCGGGATCGTGCAGATCTCGCCGTCGTCGACGAATCCGGGGTACACACAGCAAGGTTTCAAGACGACTTATCGGGTGGTCGCGACCGATGCCGAGCAGGGTCCGGCGCTTGCCAATTACGCGACGAAAGTGCTTGGCGCGAAACGCATCGCGATCGTTGACGACTCGACCGTCTACGGCAAGGGACTCGCCGACGAGTTCGCGAAAGCAGCACAGGCGAGCGGGGCGAAGATCGTCGCGCGCGAAGCCACGAATGACAGGGCTACGGAGTTTCAGGCCGTCCTTAGAAAGATCAAGAGTGTTCAACCGGACGTCATCATGTTCGGCGGAATGGACGCGACGGGCGGGCCGTTTACCAAACAGGCGGCGGCGCTCGGCATCAAGGCAAAAATCCTTGGCGGCGACGGTGTGTGTACCGACAAGGTGGGTGAGCTGGCGGGAACCGCCGTGCAAAACCTGGTCTGTTCGGAGGCGGGACTCGCGCTTTCGAAAATGGACAAGGGAGCGGACTTCGAAAAGAAGTACGTCGACCGCTTCCACACACCGGTGCAGATTTACGCACCGTTCACGTATGACGCTGTGTACGTGATTGTCGATGCAATGAAGCGCGCTAATTCGATCGAGGCGCCCAAGGTGCTGGCTGCGATGCCGTCCACCGATTACAACGGGGTAATCGGCCACATCGCGTTCGACGACAAGGGTGATTTGAAAGAGGGCGCCATTACGCTTTACGACTTCAAGGACGGCAAAAAAGCGGTCCTCGACGTCGTGAAGATGTGATGACGGGACGTTTAGCCTGACGGCACCGAAACCACCCAACGGTGCCGTTTTTGCATCCGCCATCGGTAAGTTCGCGGCTGCATCACAGTCGTAAGACGAACCGGGCAGCGGATAACCCTTACCGGTCTTTTACATCAGTACCCGCAGTGCCGTTGAGATTGGCGTACCGCATCACCGCCCACCGGCTGATGAAGAACGCGAATCCAGTCGCACGGGCTAAGGAGCATTAAATGGATATCTTCATCCAGCAGGTCCTCAACGGGCTGGTGCTTGGCAGCGTTTACGCCATCATCGCACTGGGCTATACGATGGTTTACGGCATTCTGGGCATCATCAACTTCGCGCACGGCGATGTGTTGATGGTGGGCGCGATGGTTGCGCTCTCAGCCATAGGCGTGCTTCAGAACCACTTCCCCGGCCTCGGCAATGTGCCGACGCTCATCATCGCGTTGATCATCGCGGCAGTGGTTTGCTCGCTGGTCGGCTACACGATCGAGCGCGTGGCCTACCGGCCGTTGCGTAAAGCACCGCGTCTCGCTCCGCTGATCACCGCGATCGGCGTGTCGATCCTGCTGCAAACCCTCGCGATGATGATCTGGTCGCGCAATCCGCTGCCGTTCCCGCAGCTGTTGCCCACTGACCCGATCAACGTGATCAAGGCCACCGACACGACGCCCGGCGCCGTGATCTCGATGACCGAAATCGTGATCATCGTGGTGGCGTTCCTCGTGATGGGCGGTCTGCTGCTGCTGGTTCACAAGACCAAGCTGGGCCGTGCGATGCGTGCGATTGCCGAAAACCCGGGCGTCGCGAGCCTGATGGGCGTGAACCCGAATTTCGTGATTTCGGCGACCTTCATGATCGGCTCGGCGCTTGCCGCTCTGGCCGGCGTGATGATCGCGTCCGAATACGGCAACGCACACTTCTATATGGGCTTCATCCCAGGTCTGAAGGCCTTTACCGCGGCGGTGCTAGGTGGGATCGGCAATCTCGGAGGGGCGATGGTGGGCGGCGTGCTGCTCGGTCTGATCGAACAGTTGGGGGCGGGCTATATCGGCAACCTCACGGGCGGTGTGTTCGGCAGTAACTATCAGGACGTGTTCGCGTTCATCGTGCTGATCATCGTGCTGGTGTTCCGTCCGTCGGGTCTGCTCGGCGAACGTGTTGCGGATCGCGCCTGATCCCTGGGAGAAAGCAAACATGACCTCAATTCAACCGATCGAGCCGTCCACGACGCTCATCCCTGAAAAGAACCTGACGAAGACGCTGACGGTCGGCATCATCACCGCGATCTTCGTGATCGCGGCGCCAATGATCATCGGCGCGGCCGGCGGCAACTACTGGGTCCGCGTGCTCGACTTCGCGATGCTGTACGTGATGCTCGCGCTGGGCCTGAACGTGGTGGTCGGCTTCGCCGGCCTGCTGGACCTGGGCTACATCGCGTTCTATGCAATCGGCGCTTACGTCGCGGCTCTCCTGAGTTCGCCGCACCTGACCTCGCAGTTCGAGTGGATTGCGCATCTGTTCCCGGGCGGCCTGCATGCGCCGATCTGGATCATCGTGCCGATAGCCATGGCGCTCGCCGCGACCTTCGGGATCCTGCTCGGTGCGCCGACCCTGCGTCTGCGTGGCGACTACCTCGCGATCGTGACCCTGGGCTTCGGGGAAATCGTGCGGATCTTCATGAATAACCTCGACCGTCCGGTGAATATCACCAACGGGCCGAAGGGGATCACGGGGATCGATCCAGTGTCGGTGGGTGGCTTCAGCCTCGCGCAGACGCATTCACTGTTCGGCATGCAGTTCCCGTCGGTGTACTTGTACTACTACCTGTTCGTGCTGTGTTCGCTGCTGGTGATCTGGGTCTGTACGCGTTTGCAGCACTCGCGTATCGGCCGTGCATGGGCCGCGATCCGCGAAGACGAAATCGCCGCCAAGGCGATGGGCATCAACACCCGCAACGTGAAATTGCTGGCCTTCGCGATGGGTGCGTCGTTCGGCGGGTTGTCGGGTGCGATGTTCGGCTCGTTCCAGGGCTTCGTGTCGCCGGAGTCGTTCACGTTCTGGGAGTCGGTCGTGGTGCTGGCGTGCGTGGTGCTTGGCGGCATGGGCCACATCCCGGGTGTGATTCTCGGTGCGGTGCTGCTTTCGGTGTTCCCGGAATTCCTGCGTTCGACGATGGGTCCGCTGCAGAACGCGATCTTCGGCCACGAAATCGTCGATACGGAAGTGATCCGTCAGTTGCTGTACGGCCTCGCGATGGTCGTGATCATGCTGTACCGCTCGGAAGGCCTATGGCCGGCGCCGAAGCACGAAGACAAGATTGCGAAACTGGCGAAGCGCAGCGGCAAGAAGCCGGTGCGCGCTTAAGGCCCGGGGAGAAATCATATGAGCGATAACGTAAACAACAGCGTAGGCAGCGACCAGATCCGCCTGTCGGTGAAAGGCGTGAACAAGCGCTTCGGCGGCCTGCAGGCATTGTCCGACGTCGGTCTGCAGATCAAGTCGGGCCAGATTTATGGCCTGATCGGTCCGAACGGCGCCGGCAAAACGACCTTCTTCAACGTGATCACGGGTCTGTACACGCCGGATTCGGGCGAGTTCAAGCTCGACAACGTGGAATACACGCCTACGGCCGTCTACCAGGTGGCGAAGGCGGGGATTGCGCGTACGTTCCAGAACATCCGTCTGTTCGGTGGCATGACCGCGTTGGAAAACGTGATGGTCGGCCGGCACGTGCGCACGAAGCACGGTCTGATCGGCGCAGTGTTCCAGACGCCGGCTGAGCGAAAGGAAGAGCGCGAGATCAAGGAGCGTGCAATCGAACTGCTGGAGTACGTCGGCATTGCGCAGTACGCGGACTACACGTCGCGCAATCTGTCGTACGGTCACCAGCGTCGTCTGGAAATCGCCCGCGCACTGGCAACGGATCCGAAACTGCTCGCACTGGATGAACCGGCTGCCGGCATGAACGCAACGGAAAAGGTCGAATTGACCAAGCTGCTCGACAAGATCCGCAGCGACGGCAAGACGATCCTGCTGATCGAGCACGACGTGAAACTGGTGATGGGCCTGTGCAACCAGATGACAGTGCTCGATTACGGCAAGGTGATTGCCCAGGGTCTGCCGCATGACGTGCAGAGGGATCCGAAGGTGATCGAGGCTTATCTGGGTGCGGGGGTCCACTAATGGCAACGGCAATGTTGAAAATCAAGGGCCTGCAGGTCAATTACGGCGGCATCCAGGCAGTCAAGGGCATCGACCTCGAAGTTGCGCAGGGCGAACTGGTCACGCTGATCGGTGCGAACGGCGCGGGCAAGACCACGACGATGAAGGCGATCACGGGGCTGAAGCCGTATTCGGCGGGTGACATCGAGTACATGGGCCAGTCGATCAAGGGCATCCCGGCGCACGAACTGCTCAAGCGCGGTCTGGCGATGGTGCCGGAAGGTCGGGGCATTTTCTCGCGCATGTCGATCGTCGAGAACATGCAGATGGGCGCTTATCTGCGTACCGACACGGACGGCATCAAGGCGGACGTGGATCGTATGTTCGGCTTTTTCCCGCGTTTGAAGGAACGGGCCACGCAGTATGCGGGCACACTCTCGGGCGGCGAGCAGCAGATGCTGGCTATGGCGCGCGCGATCATCAGCAAACCGAAGCTGCTGTTGCTCGACGAGCCGTCGATGGGTCTGTCGCCGATCATGGTCGAGAAGATCTTCGAAGTGGTGCGGGCGATTTCGGCCGAAGGCATGACCGTCCTGCTGGTCGAACAGAACGCGCGTCTCGCGTTGCAGGCGGCGAACCGCGGCTACGTGATGGACTCGGGTCTGGTGACGATGTCGGGCGACGCGAAGCAGATGCTGGATGATCCGAAGGTGCGCGCGGCTTATCTCGGCGAATGAGCTCGGTGAATAAGCTGGGTAAATAAGCAGGGCGAATGAGTGATGGGTGAATAACCCGGACCCAGTTTGCGTTAGCCGTAAAAAAGGCCGCATGCCTTCAGGCATGCGGCCTTTTTCTATTCAAGCGCGTGCCTGTGCCTAAGCCGCCGGCGCTTCCGCGAGTTCTCCCAGGCGTTTGCCGAGACTGACCACGGCATCCGCGCGATAACCGAGCGTCTCATAGAACGCGCGCACGTCGGCCTTCGCGGACAGCACCTGCAAATTCAGTTTCGGGCAGCCGCGTTCGGTCAACGCGTTTTCGACGTGTGCGACCAGACGCGCGCCGATGCCGTGACGACGCAACGATTCAGCCACCGCGAGCGAATACAGCCAGCCTCGGTGCCCGTCGTAGCCACCCATCACCGTGCCGACGATACGTTCGTCGAGCCCTGCGACAAAGAACAGTTCCGGTTGTGTCGCCAGCTTGTTCGCGATCGACAGATGCGGGTTGCGCTGCGGCCTTGTCACGTCCCGGTACTCCGGGAACGCTTCCTGCCATAGCGCGACCACGGCATCGGTGTCGCGCGCTTCGAAGCAACGGATCGATAGCGTTGTGGTCGTCGTCATACGCGCTTTCCCAGGTGATTACAGCGTGTCGAGAATTGAACGCAGCATCGCCATCATCTGGTCGATTTCTTCGTTCGTGACGTTCAGCGCCGGCATGAAGCGCAGCAGGTTCGGACGCGCTGCGTTCAGCAACAGGCCGTCGGGCTGCATCACGCGCGCCTTCTCGACGATCTGGTTGCCGATGTCCTTGCCGAGCAGCAGGGCGCGCAGCAGACCTTCACCGCGTTCGCCTTCGAAGCCGCGCTCTTCCGACAGTTCGAGCAGCTTGGCGCGTAGATATTCGCCACGCGCGCGCACACCTTCGAGGAAGCCCGGCGCAGTCAGTTGCGAAATCACCGAGTAGCCGACCGCGGTCATCAGCGGATTGCCGTTGTACGTCCCACCCTGGTCGCCCGGTTCGAAGATGGCGATTTCAGCTTTTGCGAGCAGCGCCGCGAGCGGCACGCCGCCGCCGATGCCCTTGCCGAGCGTCATGATGTCCGGTTCGATGCCAGACAGTTCGTACGCGAACAGGGTGCCGGCACGGCCGCAGCCGCTTTGCACTTCGTCGACGATCAGGAGCAGATTGTGCTGTTTGGTCAACGCGCGCAGTTGCTGCATGAACTCGCGTGTGGCGGGAATCACGCCGCCTTCGCCCTGAATCGGCTCCAGCATCACCGCGACTGTCTTCGCGTTGATCAGTTTTTCAACCGACGCGATGTCGTTCAGATCCGCTTTCGGGAAGCCCGGCACTTGCGGAGCGTAGATCGTGTCCCAGCCCGGCTTGCCGCTTGCGGACATGGTCGCGAGTGTGCGGCCGTGGAAGCTGTGATCGAACGTGATGATTTCGAACGCGCCGTCCTTGAACTTCTTGCCCCACTTGCGCGCGAGCTTGATCGCGCCTTCGTTGGCTTCGGCACCGCTGTTCGCGAAGAACACCTTGTCGAAACAGCTGTGTTGCGTCAGCAGCCCGGCGAGTTGTGCCATCGGACCGTTGTAGAAGGCCGGCGACGGATTGAGCAGCAGTTGCGCCTGCTTGTTCAGCGCTTCGATCATGCCGTCGTTGCAATGGCCGAGGCTGTTGACTGCCCAGCCCTGAATGAAGTCCAGATATCGCTTGCCGTTATTGTCGTAGAGCCACGAGCCCTTGCCGTGCGTGAAAACGATTTCGGGCCGGTTCGTGATGTACATCAGCGACTCGATCGGGTACTCATTGAAATTCATAACGGCAGACTCCAGACAGCGGGTGAGGGGTTAATGAGCGGTTGGGGGAACGCAAAAAAAGCAAACAAAAAAGCCACGGCGTGCCGTGGCTTTCATGATTCGAACTGCTTGCGCCTTTGTGCGGCGCGAATCCGTGACGAAGCCAGCGGCGTCCCTAGGGGAGCGGCGAGCGGCGACGTCGAAGTTCGGACTGGATGCGGTTCATGCGCCAAAGAATACGACAAGGAAAGCGCTGGTGTAAACCATGAATTTGCACAAATTGGCGTCAAGCAGGATTTTTGCGCATCGGCCTCAATGCTGACATGTTGCTCACGAACGGCCCGGTCGCGTTTCGATCAGGCCGTTCACTCATTCAAACCGCGTTCGCCAGATCCGCCGCGCTCGTGAAGGAATCCGCGTAAAACTCGTCTTCCGGCAGACTGTGGTGCTGGGTGAAATCGCGCTGCGCCGACTCGACCATCACCGGTGCGCCGCACGCGTACACCTGGTACGGCGACAGATCCGGCAGATCCTCGATCACCGCGCGATGCACGAAGCCGACGCGGCCCGTCCATGCATCGCTCGCGTCCGGTTCCGACAGCACCGGCACGAACTTGAAGTTCGGGATCTCGCGAGCCCATTGCTCGGCGAGATCGAGCAGGTACAGGTCCTTCTTGCGGCGCGCGCCCCAGTAAAGCGTCATGGGCCGGTTGAGATTCTTGAACACCGCGTGCTCGACGATCGCCTTCAGCGGCGCGAAGCCGGTGCCCGAGGCCAGCAGCACGATCGGCTTGTCCGAATCTTCGCGCAGGAAGAACGTGCCGAGCGGCGCTTCGAAGCGCAGGATGTCGCGCTCTTTAATCGTGTTGAAGACGTGATCGGTGAAAGCGCCACCGGGCATGTGACGGATATGCAATTCGATCGGACCTTCCGCGTGCGGCGCGTTCGCCATCGAATAGCTGCGGCGCTTGCCATCCTTCAGAATGAATTCGAGGTATTGGCCGGCCAGATATTGCAGACGTTCATTTGCGGGGAGTTGCAATTTCAGCACGACGACGTCGTCGGCCTTGCGCTCGATTGCGTTCACGCGGCACGGCAGCTTCTTGACCTGCACGTCGCCCACGCCGGCCACTTCGCGGATATCCACCTCGAGATCGGAGCATGCCGTCGCGCAGCAGAAGAGCGCCATGCCGCGCGTCTTTTCGTCGTTCGACAAGGCCGACGACGAATGCTGACGCTGTTCGATCTGACCGCTGACCACGGTGCCCTTGCAGGAGCCGCAGGCGCCGTTCTTGCAGCCATACGGCAGGCCGATGCCTTGCCGCAGGGCCGCGATCAGGACCGGTTCGTCCTGTTCTACCTGAAACTGCCGGCCGCTTTGCCGGAGCGTGACGTTAAATGCCATAGAGTGTTCGAAATCGAAGAGTCGGTAATCGTTATCGGACCCGCTGTACAACTGTGCGGTACCTGCCGCGCTTGACGGCTACAATGCGTCCACCATGAAAGCGACACGAAATTTACGCCGACCACGCGTGTTAATCGTAGGCTGCGGCGATGTCGGCATGCGCTGCGTGCCCTTGTTGCGGCCGCGCGCGCATGTCTTCGCGCTCACCAGCCACGCCGGGCGCAGCGCCGAATTGCGCGCCGCTGGCGTCACGCCGCTGGTCGGCGACCTCGACGCGCGCCGCAGCCTGAAACGGCTTGCGGGTCTCGCGCCGACGGTACTGCATCTCGCGCCGCCGCAAAAGACCGGCGATGACGACCGCCGCACCCGTGCCTTGCTTGCTACGCTGAGCGCGCGCCGCGATCGCGCGCTGCGTGCCGCGCGCGGCGCGGTGGCACCGGTCGGGCGGCTGCGCCGCGGGTTGCGCAACATGAGTGCCTCGTGGGCGGAATCTGAAGCAGCCAATATTGTACCCGACAGGGTGCGCTGGACCGCCACTCCGCACGCGCCTGTGAGGCTTGTGTATGCGAGCACGACAGGCGTCTACGGCGATTGCGGCGGCGCGTGGATCGACGAAACGCGCGCGTCGCAGCCGGCCAATGCGCGTGCCAAACGCCGCGTGTCGGCCGAGCGGCAATTGCGGCGCGCCACTGCGAGAGGCGTGATTGCTGCGAGCATCGCGCGGATTCCGGGCATCTACGCGCGCAACCGTCTGCCGCTCGCGCGACTGGAAAAGCGCACGCCGGCCTTGATCGACGCTGACGACGTCTACACCAACCATATTCACGCCGACGACCTCGCCGCGATCCTGGTGCGTCTCGCCACGCGCGGGCGCCCGGGGCGCGCGATTCACGCGTCCGACGATACGTCGCTGAAAATGGGCGAGTACTTCGATGTGGTGGCCGATGCGTTCGGCCTCGAGCGCGCGCCGCGCATCACGCGCGCGGCGGCGGAGCAGCAGATCGAGCCGACCCTGCTGTCCTTCATGCGTGAATCGAGGCGGCTCGTCAATCGACGCCTCAAGGAAGAGTTGCGCGTGAGCTTGCGGTATCCGAGCGTTGAGGATTTCCTGCGCGCAGCTTCACAGCCTTAGGTTAGTGCCGGCAACGCCTCCAGCAACAGGAAGCACAGCATTGCGCCAATCAGTGCGCCGATCAGGTTCGGATGATATTTGTGCCGCAGCCGCATTGTGACCAGCAGTCCGCCGACCAGAACCAGCCCGAGACACGTGAAAGCAATCATCGTGGACGAGATTTCAATAGTGTCGTGGATGACCATGGCGCCCCTCCTTGAACCCTTTGTAGTCTTTGTTTAAACGAGTATAGGGCGAGTTGTAAGGAAGATCATGCTGCGATGCAACGTGTAATCGGGCGTCCCGCAGCGCCTATGTGAGGCCGCGCACACGATTCTCCTGACGCATCAAGGCTTTAAAAGGGACCTACCGGTTTACCCGCTCAGTAAAGATCCGAGGTCGGTTTCGCCGAGCCATTGCCACGCACCTTCTGCGAGCGTCGCGGGCAATGCGAGCCCGCCAATGCGCTCGCGATGCAGCGCTTCGCAACGGTTGCCGGCCGCCGCGATCATTCGCTTGACCTGGTGATACTTGCCCTCCATCACGGTGAGGGCAAGCGAGTGCTCGCCGCGCGCCCGGGCGTCGACGGCGGGGATCGGTTTGGGCTCGCCGTGCAGCAAGACACCGTCGCGTAAGGCACTCAATTGGACGTCGTCGATGGGATGGCGCGTGGTCGCGACGTAAAGCTTCGGCACTTTGCGTTTCGGCGACGTGAACATGTGAACGAACTTGCCGTCGTCGGAGAGCAGCAGGAGGCCGGTCGTGTCCTGATCGAGACGGCCCACGCATTGCACGCCACGTTCGGCGAACTGCGGCGGCAGCAGGCTGAACACGCTCAGATGATGCTGCGGGTCGCGCGAACATTCGTAGCCGGCGGGCTTGTTCAGAAGCAGATAGGCGTGCTCGCGATACGGCCAGACGACCTCGTCCACGCTGAAGCAGAACGTGCTGTCATGGGTTGGGAAATCGGCGTCGGCATTGGCGCAGACCGAGCCGCCGATACTCACGCGGCCGTCGCGGATCAGCGCCCGGCATTGGCGGCGCGAGCCGAAACCTTGAGTGAAGAGGATGCTTTCGAGATTCATGGCGAGCGAAGAATAACACCGCAAGAAGCGGAGCGCCGCGCGGCGTCATAGCGACCACGATGGTCTTCCCACATCCCGTCGCAGGAGTTCATCGATGCACGCCGCTTCCTCTTCCCCGTCTTCATCCGCGATCCGTCTGCCGCCCGCATTCCAGCGGCTCGCCTGGTCGAATCTGGTCGCACAATCCGCTGAGCAGATCAGCCTGGCCGCTGCGCCGCTCGTCGCCGTGTTCGCGCTCGGCGCCGGCGCGCGCGAGACGGGCCTGCTGCAAACCGCGCAGACGCTGCCGTTTCTCCTGCTGTCGATTCCACTCGGCGTATGGGCTGACCGCCGCTCGCGCCGCACGTTGATGACGCTTGCCGAAAGCGTGCGCGTGGTCGCGATGCTATGCGTGCTGCTGCTGGTGATGACGCATTCGCTGAGCTTGCCGCTGCTCGCCGCACTCGGCTTCATTGCTGCAACCGGCACGGTGGCCTACAACGTTGCCGCGCCTTCGCTGGTGCCGTCGATCGTGCCGCGCGAGGCGTACGCCCAGGCCAACGGCCGGCTCGAACTGGCACGCAGCGTCGCGTATTCGGCGGGGCCGGCGCTCGGAGGCGTGCTGGTCGGCTGGATCGGCGCGGGATGGGCGTATGGCTGCGCGGCCGGGCTATCGGCACTGGCCGTCGCGTTGCTGGCGGGGCTGCGCGAACCGCCGCGAGCGGCCGCTTCCCAGCGGCACTTCCTGCTGGAACTGCGTGACGGTACGCGCTTCGTGCTGCGCGACGCGCTGCTGCGTCCGATGCTCGCCACCGCGATCTTCTTCAACCTCGGTTTCTTCGTGCTGCAAGCGGTGTATGTGCCGTACGCCGTCCATCGTTTGGGACTGAACGCGTCGATGGTCGGCGTGACGCTCGGCGCTTATGGCGTCGGCATGGTGTGCGGCGCGCTCGCCGCACCGGCTATCGCGCGGCGCCTCGCGTTCGGACGCGTGCTGATCATCGGGCCGACGTGCGGTTTGTTTGCCTCGCTCGTGATGGTCGCGACGATCCTCGTGCCGTCGTTCTGGCTGGCGATGCTCAGCTTCTTCCTGCTCGGCGCCGGACCGATTTTGTGGGTGGTGGGTTCGACCACGCTGCGCCAGGCGATTACGCCCGAACGGATGATGGGCCGCGTCTCGGCGCTCAACAGCACGGCGACCTATGGGGCGCGGCCGCTGGGCGCGTTGCTCGGTGCGGCGATCAGCGCGCGCTGGGGGATGGACGCGTGTCTGGTCGCGGCTGCCGCAGCTTTTCTTGTGCAGGCGCTGATCATTGTCATGTCGCCGGCGGCACGGCTTGCGCACATTCCCGCGGGGGCCGCGATCGCGCAATGAAAACTGGTTTTCATCGGATGGCAATGGGGCGCGCCGCCGCACCGCCGGTCATCCGTGAAAACCCTCGAAAATGAAAATGAATTTTTTTTGATGGGATTTCTATGTAAATATACTTTCATTCATTTTGATTACAGTCGCCGCGCCACCGCGCCGGCTCGCTCGCATGATCCATCACTCGTCCGTTGCTTCGAACCCCGCCGAGCAGGCTATCGCCGCGCGCATCGCCGTAGCAATGCCAACCCTCACGCCGATCCATCGGCGCATGGGTGAATACGTGCTGGCGAATCTGTTCCGCGCGGCGACCATGCGGATCGACGAGCTGGCGAGCGTGGTTGGGGCGTCCGTGGCGACAGCGAATCGCTTTGCCCGCGCGCTTGGCTTCGACGGTTATCCGCAGTTTCGTGAAGCGCTCGTGCGCGGCTTCGAAGCGACGCTCGCGCCGGTTGAGCGGCTGCGAAGCGCGCAGGAGTCGCTCGCCTCCGGTGACGCGCTGCTCGATGCGCTGCTCGAACAGGCGGCGGCCAATCTCCATTCCACACGCACCGCGATCGACAGCGCTGCAGCCGAAGCAGCCGTTGAAGCGATCATCGCTGCGCGCCGCGTGTTCGTGCTCGGCTATGGGGCCAGCGCGTTTCTCGCCGGTTTGATGGAACACGGCTTGATGCCGTATCACGACAACGTGCAGTCGCTCGCGCTGATCGGCGGACCTTCGCATGCCGCGCGGCGTCTGTTCACCGCGGACGACGGCGATCTGGTGATCGGCATCGCGTTTCCGCGTTATGTCGAAGACACCATCGAACTTTCCCGGCGTGCGGCAGGACGCGGCGCGCGCGTGCTTGCGCTAACCGACAGTCCGCGCTCGCCGCTCGCACAATTCGCCGATCTCGCGCTCTATATCCGCTCGGAACGGCGGCTTGCGGCCAATGCCGATTCCGCCGTGCTGGCCGTGATCGAAGCCCTCTGCGACGCGGTCGCGTATCGCGCCCAACGCTCGGTCAAGGCCGCCGCCGGCGTCAGCGAATTCGTCTTGCCCTGGCTTACCGACCCACAAGCCGACCCACAAGCCGCACCGTCCAGCACTGCTGAGCAGTCCGCGCGCGCTTCTACTCGCACCACCCGCACTACGAAAGCCAAAAAATGAACACCAACGCAGTCATTGCCATTCACGGCGGGGCAGGCACGATCCTGCGCGCGTCGATGTCGGCCAGCGCCGAAGCCGACTATCACGCAGCCTTGCACGCCGTGCTGAGCGCGGGCCAGCGCGTCCTCAACGACGGCGGCAGCGCCCTCGACGCTGTCAGCGAAGCCGTGCGTCTGCTCGAAGACTGCCCCCTCTTCAACGCGGGCCGTGGCGCGGTCTACACCGCGGCCGGCACGCATGAACTCGACGCGGCCATTATGGACGGCAGCTCGCTCGACGCCGGTGCGATCTGCTGCGTGACGCGCATACGCAATCCGATTCTGGCGGCGCGCCGCGTACTCGAACGCAGCGAACACGTGCTGTTTACGGGCGAGGGCGCGGAAGCTTTCGCGGCCGCACAGGGACTCGAATTCGTCGAGCCGGAGTATTTCCATACCGAAGCGCGTCATCGCCAATGGCAACTCGCGCGTGGTCAGCAGCGCGCGATGCTCGATCACGATGGCGCGACACTGGCCTCAGAAAATGACGACCCCACCCCGCACGAGCCGATCGATCCGAATCGTAAGTTCGGCACCGTGGGCGCGGTCGCGCTCGATCAGCATGGCCACGTGGCCGCTGCGACTTCGACGGGCGGTGTCACCAACAAGCAGGTCGGCCGGGTTGGCGATACGCCGCTGATAGGCGCCGGCTGCTATGCAGACGATGCAACTTGCGCGGTCTCGACCACGGGCTCCGGCGAGATGTTCATGCGCATGGTCGCTGCGTACGACGTCGCGGCGCAGATGGCCTACCGCAACGTCTCGCTCGAAGACGCGGCGCACGACGTGGTGATGAATCGTCTGCCGAAGATCGATGGACGCGGCGGACTGATCGCCGTCGATGCGCGTGGCAACGTCACGCTGCCGTTCAACACCGAGGGCATGTATCGCGGATTTGCGCGGGTCGGCGAGGCGCCGGTGACGGCGATTTATCGCTAATGCTTTCTCGCTGCGCTGTCGCTTGAACTGCCGCTTGAATTTTCGTTTGAATCACCGTTAGCTGCGTCCGAATCCAAAGGAACCATCGTGCCGACTTCATCGCACACCGCTCGCCCGCTTACCGAAACCCTGCCGCCGCAACGCGTGCTTGCGGTCGACGATCTGTCGGTTGCATTTCGCAGTGGCGACAAGACTTTCAACGCAGTGCGCAATCTCTCGTTGACGGTCGAGCGTGGCGAGACGCTGGCGATCGTCGGTGAATCGGGTTCGGGCAAATCGGTGACATCGCTTGCCTTGATGCGGCTGATCGAGCATGGCGGTGGGCGCCTTGCCGGTGGCAGCATCGCATTCCGGCGCCGCGACGGCAGCGTGATCGACCTCGCGAAAGCGCCGTCCGGCACGATGCGTTCGATTCGCGGCGCCGACATTGCGATGATTTTCCAGGAGCCGATGACTTCGCTCAATCCGGTGTTCACGGTTGGCGACCAGATCAGCGAGGCGATTGCCTTGCATCAGGGAAAGAGTCGTTCGGCCGCACACGCCGAAACGCTACGTCTGCTCGAACTCGTGCGCATTCCGGAAGCGCGCCGGGTGGCTGCTCGTTTTCCGCATCAGCTATCTGGCGGCATGCGTCAGCGCGTAATGATCGCAATGGCGCTGTCGTGCAAGCCCGCACTGTTGATCGCCGACGAACCGACCACCGCGCTCGACGTAACGATTCAGGCGCAGATCCTGCAATTGATTCGCGGCCTGCAGGACGAGATGAACATGGGCGTGATCTTCATCACGCACGACATGGGGGTGGTGGCCGAGGTGGCCGATCGCGTGCTGGTGATGTATCGCGGCGAGAAAGTGGAAGAGGGTGCGTCGGATACGCTGTTTGCCGCGCCTTCGCATCCCTATACGAAGGCCTTGCTCGCTGCGGTTCCACGCCTCGGCGCAATGCAGGGCACCGATCAGCCCGCCAAGTTTCCGATTCTGACCGTCGAGCAGGCAGCGCTCACCGGCGTCGACGAACCCGTTCGTCCAGCAGCCGCTGTCGCGCACGAAAGCCAACCGTTGATCCTTGACAGCACGCCGCCGATTCTGCGCGTGCGTGATCTGATCACGCGCTTTCCGGTCAAGAGCGGTGTGTTCGGACGCGTGACCGGTCGCGTGCATGCGGTCGAGAAAGTCACCTTCGATCTGCGGCCAGGCGAAACGCTCGCGTTGGTCGGCGAGTCGGGTTGCGGTAAATCGACAACAGGTCGTTCGTTGCTGCGTCTGGTGGAAAGCCAGAGCGGTTCGATCGAATTCGACGGCAAGGAAATCAGCGCGCTCACCGGCCCGGCGTTGCAAGCGCTGCGCCGCGATATCCAGTTCATTTTCCAGGACCCGTTCGCTTCGCTGAATCCACGCTTGACGGTCGGCTTCTCGATTATGGAGCCGCTGCTCGTGCATGGCGTCGCTCAAGGCGCGCAAGCCCAGGCACGGGTTGCGTGGCTGCTCGAAAAAGTCGGCTTGCCGCCCGAAGCCGCGCGCCGCTATCCGCACGAATTTTCGGGTGGCCAACGGCAACGCATCGCGATCGCGCGCGCGCTCGCACTGAATCCGAAAGTCGTGATCGCGGACGAATCCGTCTCCGCGCTGGACGTCTCCGTGCAGGCGCAAATCGTTAACCTGATGCTCGATCTGCAACGCGAACTGGGCGTCGCGTATCTGTTCATTTCGCACGATATGGCGGTGGTGGAGCGCGTCAGCCATCGCGTGGCGGTGATGTATCTCGGCCAGATCGTCGAGATCGGTCCGCGCCGCGCGGTGTTCGAAGCGCCGCAGCATCCGTATACGAAGAAACTCATGGGCGCGGTGCCGGTTGCCGATCCGGCGCGCCGTCACGCGAAACGCATGCTCGCCGCCGATGAGATTCCGAGCCCGATCCGCGCGCTGAACGACGAACCGGTCGTGGCGCCGCTGGTTGCAGTGGGACCGGACCATTTCGTGGCCCAGCATCGAGTCGGCGGGGCTTACTAGAACCAGACGTGAACACAAGCCCGAACGTAGAACTGAACAAAGCACCGAACCTGAATTAAAGAACTTTCTCTCGCAGCACATAACCCTGTTTCAATTCGCAGCCTGGAGCCAACCTCATGAACCTGCTGGTCCCGTCTTCTCCGTTTCGTTTGCGCGCGCTGGTCAGCGGCGGCGCGATGGTGTTCGCGATGCTCGCGGGCAATGTGGCGCACGCTGATACGACGGCCGTGATGGCCGTTGCATCAACCTTCACGACGCTCGATCCGTACGATGCTAACGACACGCTGTCGCAAGCCGTTGCCAAGTCGTTCTATCAAGGCCTGTTCGGTTTCGACAAGGACATGAAGCTGATCAATGTGCTGGCCGATAGCTACGAAGCGAGTCCGGATGCGAAGGTTTACACGTTCAAGCTGCGTCACGGCGTGAAGTTTCAGGACGGCACTGATTTCAACGCCGCTGCGGTCAAAGCGAACTTCGACCGCGTGACCGATCCGGCGAACAAGCTCAAGCGCTACAACATGTTCAACCGTATCGAGAAGACCGAAGTGGTCGATCCGTACACTGTGAAGATCACCCTGAAGACGCCGTTTTCGGCGTTCGTCAACGTGTTGGCGCATCCGTCGGCGGTCATGATTTCTCCCGATGCGCTGAAGAAGTACGGTAAGGACATCGCGTTTCATCCGGTCGGCACAGGCCCGTTCGAACTGGTGAAGTGGGACCCGGCAGGCGACCTGACGGTGAAGAAGTTCGCTGGCTACTGGAAGAAAGGCTATCCGAAGGTCGATGCAATCGACTGGAAGCCGGTGGTCGACAACAACACGCGCGCTGCGTTGATGCGCACCGGGGAAGCGGACTTCGCGTTCCAGGTGCCGTTCGAACAGGCGGCGCAATTGCAGTCGAGCCCGAAGGTCGATCTGATCGCATCGCCGTCGATCATCCAGCGCTATATCAGCCTGAACGTCAACCAGAAGCCGTTCGACAACCCGAAGGTGCGTGAAGCGCTGAACTATGCGGTCAACAAGGACGCGCTGACGAAGGTCGCGTTCGCCGGTTACGCGACGCCGGCTGATGGTGTGGTGCCGCAAGGTGTCGACTACGCCGTGAAGCTCGGCCCCTGGCCGTACGATCCAGCCAAGGCGCGCGAGCTGCTGAAGGAAGCCGGTTATCCGAACGGTTTCGAAACGACACTGTGGTCCGGGTATAACTACTCGACCGCACAGAAGGTGATTCAGTTCGTGCAGCAGCAACTGGCGCAAGTCGGCATCAAGGCGCAGGTCGAAGCACTCGAAGCGGGTCAACGCGTCGCAAAGGTGGAAAGCGCGCAGGACCCGGCGACCGCACCGGTGCGGATGTACTACATCGGCTGGTCGTCGTCGACGGGTGAAGCGGACTGGGCGATTTCGCCGCTGCTCGCGTCGTCCTCGTTCCCGCCGAAGATGGTCAACACCGCGTATTACAAGAACGATACCGTTGACAGCGATCTGAAGCAGGCGCTCGAAACCACCGACCGCACGAAGAAGGCCGTGCTCTACACTGACGCGCAAAAACGCATCTGGGCCGACGCACCGTGGATCTTCCTCGTCAAGGAAAAGGTTGTGTACGCGCGCAGCAAGCGTTTGTCGGGCGCGTATGTGGCGCCGGACGGCTCGTTCAATTTCGACGAGATCGCGATCAAGTGATGAGCTGACCGTTCGGCGCGGCGTGTCCCCAACGAGCACGCCGGCCGGGTGGCTGCTTTCTAACGATTCTTCGTTGCCCGCATTATTGCCGGATTGGTTTCATGCTGAACTTCCTCGTCAAACGTATCTTTGGCCTGCTGCCGACGCTCTTCATCGTCGCCGTGCTGGTTTTTCTGTTCGTGCATCTGTTGCCCGGTGATCCGGCGCGCCTCGCTGCCGGTCCCGAAGCGGATGAAGCGACGGTTGCGCTGGTGCGTGCCGACCTCGGTCTTGATAAGCCGATGCCGCAGCAGTTCGTCAACTTTTTCGTGAAGATCGCACATGGCGACTTCGGCACGTCCACGCGCAGCAAGCGACCGGTCAGCCAGGAGATCGGTGAGCGCTTCATGCCGACCCTGCTGCTCACGCTCGCGAGCATGGTGTGGGCGGTGGTGCTTGGCATGGGCATCGGCATCGTCTCGGCAGTGTGGCGAAATCGCTGGCCGGACCGGCTCGGCATGACGCTGGCGGTGTCGGGCATTTCGTTTCCTGCCTTCGCCCTCGGCATGCTGCTGATGGAAGTCTTTTCGGTAAAGCTCGGCTGGCTGCCAATCGTCGGCGACGGTTCATGGAAGAGCTACGTGCTGCCCTCGCTCACGCTCGGAGCGGCAGTGGCGGCGGTCATGGCACGCTTCACGCGTGCTTCGTTCGTCGAAGTGATGAACGAAGACTTCGTGCGGACTGCCCGCGCGAAAGGTGTGCCCGAGTGGCTCGTGATCGTCAAACACTGCCTGCGCAATGCGATGATTCCCGTCATCACGATGATGGGGCTGCAATTCGGTTTTCTGTTGGGCGGTTCGATTGTGGTCGAAGTGGTGTTCAACTGGCCGGGCCTCGGACGCCTGCTGGTGGACTCCGTTACGATGCGCGACTATCCGGTGATTCAGGCGGAAGTGCTGTTGTTCTCGCTGGAATTCATCATCATCAATCTGGTTGTGGACGTGCTGTACGCCGTCATCAATCCGACCATCCGTTTCAAGTGAGGCCCGCATGAGCATCTCAGCCACCGAGGCGAATGCGGCCAAGGCCGCCCTCGTAGAAAACACGATCCGCACACCGTGGAGCGAATTCTGGCGCAAATTCCGTAAGCAGCATGTGGCGCTCGCCGCCGGCATTTTCGTGCTGCTGTTGATCCTGGTTGCGATTCTCGCGCCGCATATCGTGCCGTACGACCCGGAGAATTTCTTCGACTACGACGCGTTGAACGCTGGGCCCTCGGCCGCGCACTGGTTTGGTGTCGATTCGCTGGGCCGTGATATTTTCAGCCGCATTCTGGCGGGTTCGCGTATTTCGCTCGAGGCCGGTTTTCTGTCGGTGGCGATCGGCGCGGTAATCGGCACGTTCTTCGGTTTGCTGGCCGGTTACTACGAAGGCTGGTGGGATCGCATTACGATGCGCGTCGCCGATGTGCTGTTCGCGTTTCCGGGCATTCTGCTGGCGATCGGGGTGGTTGCGATTCTCGGCAACGGCATGATCAATGTGATCTGCGCGGTGGCGATTTTCAGCATTCCGGCGTTTGCACGGCTCGTGCGCGGCAATACGCTGATGCTCAAGCAACTCACCTATATCGAAGCGGCGCGCAGCATCGGCGCATCGGACTGGACCATCATCGTGCGGCATATTCTGCCGGGGACGATTTCGTCGATCGTCGTGTACTTCACGATGCGAATCGGTACCTCGATCATCACGGCGGCGAGCCTGTCGTTTCTCGGACTCGGCGCGCAACCGCCGACGCCTGAGTGGGGCGCGATGCTCAACGAAGCGCGTGCCGATATGGTCACCGCGCCGCATATTGCGCTGTTTCCGAGTCTGGCGATTTTCCTCACCGTGCTGGCATTCAATCTGCTCGGCGACGGTTTGCGCGATGCGCTCGATCCGAAGCTCGACCGGTCATGAGTTTTGCTGAAACCGCAGTTGAAAACACACCGCATATCGGTGTGTTGCCGAGCGGCCCGCGTGGGACGATTGCCGACGTAGAAGGCGTGACGGTGGGACATTGCACACTGGATGAAGGTGCCGTGCAAACCGGCGTGACCGTGATTCGTCCGCACCGTGGCGATCCGTTTCTGAACAAGGTGCCTGCGGCCGCTTCGGTGATCAACGGGTTTGGTAAAAGCATCGGACTCGTCCAGGTCGAAGAACTCGGCGTGCTGGAGACGCCGATTGCGTTGACCAATACGTTTGGCGTCGCCGCCGTTGCACAAGCGCAGATTCGCGCTGCAATTCACGCCAATCCGCAAATCGGGCGCGAATGGTCGACGGTCAATCCGCTGGTGTTCGAATGTAACGACGGATACCTGAACGATATTCAGGCGTTGGCGGTAAGCGAACAGCATTTCACTGTTGCATGTGAAGCAGCAGGCGTTGACGTCGCAAGCGGTTCGGTTGGTGCAGGCCGTGGCATGTCGTGCTTCGATCTGAAAGGCGGCATTGGCAATGCTTCACGCGTGGTCGACGTAGCAGGGCAGCGCTATACGGTTGGCGCGCTTGTGTTGGCGAACTTCGGTCGCTTGCCGATGCTGACGATCGACGGCACGCCGCTTGGCCGCGTGTTGGCCGAACGCGCAGCCAAAACTGCCGCACAACCCGAGCAAGGCTCGATCATCATGATCGTCGCCACCGACGCGCCGCTCGATGCACGCCAGCTCAAGCGGCTGTCATTACGCGCCGCGGCCGGTCTCGCACGAACCGGTTCGGTGTACGGCCACGGCAGCGGCGACATCGCGTTGGCGTTTTCCACGGCCTACACCGTGCCTCAGGAATCCGACTTTGTCGCGCTACCGCCAGTGCTCGCCGACGCACGCCTCGATCCGCTGTTCCGTGCCTGCGCGGACAGTGTCGAGCAGGCAATCGTCGATGCACTATGGCGCGCGACTTCCGTCACAGGCCGCGACAGCCATCAACGTCTATCGCTGCGCGACACCGCACCCGACCTGGCTCAACTTCTCAAGTAACCATCCCTGATGAAAGTCCTGATTTCTGCCGACATCGAAGGCGTCGCCGGCGTGTTTCATTCCGAGCAAACACGCGCGGGCAACGGTGAATACGAAGCCGCACGCCGCTGGATGACACTCGAAGCCAATGCCGCGATTGAAGGCGCGTTCGCAGGCGGCGCGACGCATGTGTGGGTCAACGATTCGCATGGCGGCTTCCGCAATCTCCTGCCCGATCTGCTCGACGCACGCGCCCAGGTGATACTCGGCAAACCGCGTACGCTCGGCATGATGGCCGGCCTCGAATACGGCGCGGCACTGGTCTTCATGATCGGCTATCACGCGAGGTCGCAAACGCGCGGCATTCTCTCGCATACGATCAACAGCTTCGCGTTTGCGCGCGTCTCGCTGAATGGCGTCGAAGTGGGCGAGGCAGGATTGTATGGAGCGCTGGCTGAAGAATATGGCGCACAGGTAGCGCTTTTATCCGGCGACGATGTATTCGCGGAAGAAACCGCACCGCGTTTTCCCGGCGCACGTTTTGTCGTCACCAAGAACGCGACGGGGCATGCGAGCGGTGTCACGCAAACGCCGGCAAGCGCTCGTGATGCAATTGAAAGTGCCGCGCGCGAAGTGGTGCGGCACTACATCGACAAGGGTCACGCACCGCAAGCCACGCGCGCGGCCGCGAAACCCGTCGACTGCGAGTTGCGTGTGCAAACTACCGCGCTTGCCGATCTGTTCTGCCAATGGCCGACGCTCACACGCGTCGATGCCGTCACGTTGCGTTTTAGTGCCGAATCGGCGGAACATGCGGTGCGCATGCTGAACTGTCTCTCGGCGATGTCGTTCATGCTGCGCTGAGCTGCGTGACGAGCACGAGTGCCCTGCAAACGCGGCGGTTCCCCATGCTTACGTTTCGATAAAAAGCTGCCCGCGCGGTGACACGTTTTGCGAGGAAGCGGTACTCTCTGGCATTCCAGAGGTGCCGTCTTTCTCACTTAGCGGAGTACAGCATGGGTAAGCAGACTATCGCGGATTATCTGGCCAGAACACTGGCGGCAGCAGACGTCGAACGGATTTGGGGCGTGACGGGCGACAGCCTGAACGGCCTGTCGGATAGCTTGCAACGGCTCGGTTCGATTCGCTGGATGCATACGCGCCATGAAGAGGTCGCGGCCTTTGCCGCCGGCGCCGATGCGGCGGCCACCGGCAAGCTCGCCGTCTGCGCGGGCAGTTGCGGTCCCGGCAACCTGCATCTGATCAACGGCCTATACGACTGTCATCGTAATCATCAACCCGTGCTCGCGATCGCCGCGCACATTCCGTCATCGGAAATCGGCCTCGGTTATTTCCAGGAAACCCATCCCCAAGAGTTGTTCAAGGAGTGCAGCCACTACGTCGAGCTGGTGACGAACCCGTCGCAGTTTCCGCGCGTGCTGGCTCGCGCCATGCGCACGGCGATCGAAGAGCGCGGCGTCGCGGTAATCGTGCTGCCGGGCGACGTCGCGCTCGGCGAGGCACCCGACGAAACGCCGGCGTGGGCAGGTACGCTTGAACGCTCGACGGTGGTGCCCTCCGGCGCGGATCTCGACCGGCTCGCCGATATGCTGAATCAGGCCGGTGGCGTGACGCTACTGTGCGGCAGCGGTTGCGCGGACGCGCACGACGAAGTGGTGGCCTTCGCTGATCAACTCGGCGCGCCCACCGTGCATGCATTGCGCGGCAAGCAATACGTGGAGTGGGACAATCCGTTCGACGTCGGCATGACCGGCCTGATCGGTTTCAGCTCCGGCTATCACGCGATGATGTCGTGCGACACACTCGTGATGCTCGGTACCGATTTCCCGTATCGCAACTTTTATCCGACGCACGGGAATGTGGTGCAGATCGATCGCCGCGGCTCCGCGCTCGGCAAGCGGGCGCCGTTGAAACTGGGCCTCGTCGGCGATGTCAAGGCGACCTTGCAGGCGCTGTTGCCGTTGATCAAACGCAAGACCGATCGGCGCTTCCTCGAAAACGCGCGCAAGCACTATGCGGACACGCGCAAAGACCTCGACGATCTCGCCCGGCCATCCGATCCGGGTCGGGCGATTCATCCGCAATATCTGACCAGCATCATCGACAAGGTGGCGAACGAAGACGCCGTATTCTCTGCCGATGTCGGCACGCCGACCCTCTGGGCCGCGCGTTATCTGACGATGAACGGCAAGCGCAGTTTGCATGGCTCGTTCAATCACGGCTCGATGGCTAATGCAATGCCGCAGGCGCTGGGCGCGCAAGCGGCGGAGCCGGGCCGCCAGGTGATTTCACTATCGGGCGACGGCGGGCTGTCGATGCTGCTCGGTGATCTGCTCACCGCACGCCAACTGAATCTGCCGATCAAGGTGGTCGTGTTCAACAACAGCACGCTCGGCTTCGTCGCGATGGAGATGAAGGCGGGCGGCTACCTCGAAAGCGGCACCGATCTCGCCGCGACCGACTTCGCGGCGATTGCGCGCGGTGCGGGGATCTATGGCGCGAGGGTCGAATTGTCGGAGAACATCGAGCCCGTGTTGCGCGAGGCATTCGCACATCCTGGACCCGCGGTGATCGATGTGGTGACGGCGAAGCACGAACTCGCGTTGCCGCCGAAGATTCAGTGGGCCCAGGCGAAGGGGTTCAGTTTGTATATGCTGCGGGCGGTGTTGAATGGCCGCGGTGATGAGGTGGTCGAATTGGCGAATACGAATCTGCGCTGAGGAGGGGGCGAGTCGCAGCGCGTTAGTGCTTTAAATCCGCCTTGGTGTTTGAGGGTGCTTGCGTGAACCTGATTGCGCTTAAGCGCCAAAGCGTTTGCTTGCAGCAGCGTATGCGCGAGTCGTCTCGTCGCGCATACGTATCAAGCCCGCTGCTGCTTACTGTTGCCGGCTCAACTCCCGCGCTGCACGATCGATCACATCCGCAACAGCACCCGCGTGCGACACCGGCACTAGATGGCTCGAGGCGATCGGCACGATCTTGGCCCCCATCCGGTCGGCCATGAATTTTTCGATGGCGGGTGACACCGCGCGGTCCCTGGTGGTCAGCACGTACCACGACGGCTTCTCCTTCCAGGCTACCTGACTGACCGTTTCGCTGAACGCCTTTGCGGCGATCGGCTGTTGCGCGGCGGAGAGCACGCGCGTTAGATTCTCTGGCACGTCGGCGGCGAAATCGGCGTGATACTTGCTGCGGTCGAGCCACAGGAACCCGGTTGCGTCCGCGGTGATGCCTTGGCCCGCGGGCATCGGTGCCGCGCGTTTCATCAGGTCCATCGTCGACTCATGCAGGTCCGGCGCGATTGCCGCCACGTAGACGAGGCCCGCGACGTTCGGCGCGTTCGCGCCGGCTTCGGTGATCACGACACCACCCCATGAATGCCCCACCAAAATGGTCGGCCCATCCTGGCGTGCGAGAACGCGACGGGTAGCGGCGACATCGTCGGCAAGCGACGTGAGCGGATTCTGCACCGAACTCACGTGATAGCCCTTCTGCTGCAACTTCGCGACGACACCGTTCCAGCTCGACCCGTCGACGAAAGCGCCATGAACCAGCACGACGTTGCGTACGGGGCCGGTCATCGGTGCTGCGGATGGTGTGGCGGCACTTGCTCCTGGGGCGGCGGGCGTGGGCGCTGTGGCGGCAGGAGTCGCGGGTGCTGCGGGCGGCGGCGCTGGCGCTTCGGGCGCGCTCGACTCCATGCCCGGCATGTCGGCCGGTTCGGCGGCGGGTTCTGCCGTGGGCGCCGCGGTTTGCGCGAGGGCACCCGCGCCAGCGAAGCAGAGACACAAAGCAGCGGCGCAAAGCAGACGTTTGAGCGACATGTTGAATCTCCGAAGGCTGAAACCTCGACTAGGGCAACATACAGAAGCCCCACGCCAGTGACAATCACTATCCTCGCTATTAAGTGCGGCGCAGAACCAAGCGCGGGTTGCTCCCAGTATTTAGGTAATATCGGCCGCGGTAAAATTTCAGGTTCTGCCGGGGCGGACCATAAGTCTGATCGGGTGATCGATATCCATACACTGGGGCGCAATTTTGAATAGTGCACAGCAGCAAGACGGCCTGAAGCGCGGGCTTAAGAATCGCCACATCCAGCTGATCGCATTGGGCGGGGCGATCGGCACCGGCTTGTTTCTCGGCTCCGCCAGCGTGTTAAAGGCAGCCGGGCCGTCGATGATTCTCGGCTACGCGATCGGCGGCATCATCGCCTTCATGATCATGCGGCAGCTTGGCGAAATGGTCGCGCAGGAACCGGTCGCCGGTTCGTTCAGCCACTTCGCGTACAAATATTGGGGCGACTTTCCCGGCTTTCTGTCCGGCTGGAACTACTGGGTGCTGTATGTGCTCGTGAGCATGGCCGAGTTGACCGCGGTCGGCACCTACGTGCATTACTGGTGGCCTGGGGTGCCCACGTGGGTATCGGCGCTGGTGTGCTTCGCCGTCATCAACGCGATCAATCTCGCCAACGTCAAGGCGTATGGCGAAACCGAATTCTGGTTTGCGATCATCAAGGTCGTGGCGGTGATCGGCATGATCCTGTTCGGGGGTTATCTGCTGATCAGCGGCCATGGTGGGCCGCAAGCCTCGATCACCAATCTCTGGGCCGACGGCGGGTTTTTCCCGCACGGTTTTCATGGTTTGTTCATGATGCTCGCGGTCATCATGTTTTCGTTCGGCGGCCTCGAGTTGATCGGCATTACGGCTGCTGAAGCGGACGACCCGCAGAAGAGCATTCCGAAGGCCGTGAATCAGGTGATCTACCGGATTCTGATTTTCTACATCTGCTCGCTGGCGGTGCTGCTCTCGTTGTATCCGTGGAATCAGGTAGCGGCCGGCGGGAGTCCGTTCGTGATGATTTTCTCGCAGATCGGCTCGACGCTGACCGCGAACATCCTCAACGTGGTGGTGCTGACCGCGGCGCTGTCGGTCTACAACAGCGGCGTATATGCGAATAGCCGCATGCTCTACGGTCTCGCGGAGCAAGGCAACGCACCGCGCGCACTGATGAAGGTGGACCGGCGTGGCGTGCCGTATATGGCGATCGGTTTGTCGGCGCTCGCCACGTTCACCTGCGTGATCGTCAACTATCTGATTCCGGCCGAAGCGCTTGGTTTGCTGATGGCGCTGGTGGTGGCCGCGCTGGTGTTGAACTGGGCACTGATCAGCCTGACGCATCTGAAGTCGCGCAAGGCGATGGTGGCGGCGGGCGAGACGCTCGTGTTCAAGTCGTTCTGGTTCCCGGTCAGCAACTGGATCTGCCTCGCCTTCATGGCGCTGATTTTCGTGATTCTGGCGATGACGCCGGGCTTGTCGGTGTCGGTGTGGCTCGTGCCGGCGTGGCTGGTCGTGATGTGGGCGGGCTACGTGTTCAAACGCCGGCGGGCAGCGATGCATGGCGGCGCTTTTTGATTTTATACGGTACTGCCTGAATCTTTTTTGGTGCCTAGGGCCGGAATCGAACGTCCTTATCTGGCGGGGCAGTTCGGTTCCCGGTGTGCAGATTGTGGGAAGTTGCCCCGGTCTGTGGTTTTGCGAAAACTGCGAAGCTTCCACGCGCTCTGTAATGCTTGCTGGCGAACGACGCTGAGCAGCTCTGTTGGGCCGCCGAGACCTGACACATGGCCGTCCGCTCGCGGCTTAGCATGAGTCGATGGGCTGAGATGCTTCCACGTCCCCTTGGTGTTCCAGCAGAGATTTGCCATCGTATTTCAAATGACGATACTGTCGAGTTGCGGTAACCGCCCGAGTGACATCCTTCTGCCCGCCAACAAGTCCCGTTTTCGTTTCGCCAATCGGGACCGTCGGACATCCTAGACTCCTCGGACGCGGCGCTCAGCCACTGGGCAGCGCAAACTTACCGCCGAACAATAAATATATGAGGAAGAGGAAACTCGATATAGCGCTTTTTACGGCATCGGTGACCACGGTCAAAGGCCGCAGTATGGCGTTAAGGCGGTGGTTGTGCTCCATCTTCTCCGGAGTGTCCAGAATCACCCTAATATCATTGCTGCAGCAGGTCAGGAGGTCTGCGCCAGAATAGGCGCCCAAGCTGTTGTGGTCATGCCGATGGCCGGTAATGTCTGTGGACCATGTAGCATTGAAATCACCGGTGTAGTTGTTCTTAAACGGCGTAAAACCGTATTTCTCAAGTCTGGCAATCTCCCTGTTCGGAAGCCCGATATCCAGAGCGCGTAACTCCGGATCATAGCCTATGAAGGTGACCTGCAGTCGCGAGCTCAAGCTGCCGTCAGTGTTGAACTGTAGATCGGATAACACCCCATGGGCATACCATGGGGTATCGGAACTCTTCATGGGGATCGAATGCTTCAAAGGTGCCAAGGCCAGGCTCAAGGTCCGGGTGGGAAGCGCGAAGTCGTAGTCGTATTGTTCTGTGCGTACGAGTAGTCTGTCCCCTGTGCTGTTGAGCTTCAACTCGTCAATAGATTCGCCGCTCACCTGAGGGTATTGCGGGAACTCGGGAACCAGATAGCACGCAGCGACAAAACAAACCGCAAAAATCGCTAGGTATTTGATGTATTTCATCCGTGACTTTCGGGCCATGATTCTGAACCGCCCAGGAATTGTAGATGGCGGTTGGTTTAAGTTGATGCAGGCATGTCAGCGGCGTTGCCGAATTGCCCACAGTTTGCCTTAGCTTCGGCGGGAGTTATAGCCGGGCTTTTCCATCGGTCGATGATGGTTGAGGCGGGCCACCCATTCCAGTTGTTATGGAAAGATTGCAAATTTCCCCGGACGCAACGAAACACCATTCACGCGCACTGAATCCCCAACACTATGCTTCGGTAGACATCATGTTCTGCGACGCAATCAACTTGGGCGGTGGACGGCAACCGCAGATACACAGATCATCACTGAGGGCTGCATGCCTTCCATCCGGTGCAGTCATCATCTGGCGGGGTCCGTCACACTGGATCTTGCCCGTCGTGTTGCAGGCAGGGCAACTCACGCTACCGCCCTCGTGCGTGACGTCCTGTCCGCTCAGTTGAATCGTGGTCGCCGTAGTCTGGACCGTGCCGTTGGCTGTCGTCTTGTCGCCGTTGAGTATCAGATAGCGTTGCATGTCTTGGTTCGCGGCGTGGTTGTCAGGCTATGATTTTTGCTCGAAGACTCCGCGCGGCCGGAAATAGCTGAACGGTTCAACGTTGGCTACAAAATCAACCTTGGAATTGTGAACATAGTGAGCGAAGAAGTTGACGATACTATCGGGTGCATTCGTCATCCAGGCATCGAGTCGCCATTGTTCGGGCTTGAATGCATAAAAAAAGACCCGTTCCTCCGAGGTTCCGCGATTGGTCACGACGATATCGCGATGGGTCTTCAATGCCTCAGCATAAGCCGGTGCCTCGATATCAATCGTCCCCCACATCGCATGCTTAACGGGGCTATCGTTGAACGATTTTTGACCGACGACCGGCTGCTTTCTCCGCGATAGGGTTCCGTTGCTTTCGTAGTACGCCTTCATGTGGCACGTCATGTCGGCCTCAACAGATGTTCCGGGAGGACTGGCTGCGCTTATGTAATCCTGATAGTTCTTCTGTGTCTCTGGCTTGACCGTAAAGCGGTCAGCGATGGGAGCGAGGGTAGCCTTGATTTCCGCTAGTGACAGCAAACGAACGCCGGACTTTAGAGCCTCCTGGTGCATATCGGTCATAGGAATCCGGGCATAATTTCCATCTAGATTCTGGTCATTCGGCCCATACCCACCGCCAATATCGGAATGCACACCCGGGAAGACCTTTTCGGTCCAACCTGCCTTGTATCGGCCGCCTTCACGAATCAAGTCCACCGGAAATGAGTAGCGGAGTTCATTGGCTGCGACGAAATGCACACATCGCTCTACACAGGCGGGGATACGCAGGTCACGTTGCTCCAAGGGAAGCGTGAAGTTGTGCGCTGGCAGACCGAACGAAGCAACCGTGTCGAATACACCTATGAACGTGAAGCGTACTGGGAAGCCATTCAATGTCAGCGAACCGTCTCCCTGTTTCTTGCACTGTCCAACCAGCATGTTCACGAACGCGCGTGAGAGAGCCGCTCCGCGAGAGAAACCGATCACCGATATATTCATGACTTTGATAAGGCGATGTGCCCCAATCGCCTTGTTCAGGTCATTCAGGCTTGCATTTCTGTTCTTCTCGACATACTGTTTGATTTCTCCCCCCATCTTCTTGGCGTTGTTAACCAGAGCCTGGCGTAACGCCTGATTCATGCGGTCCTCGCCATCAATCAATCGGCGATCGCCTCCTGCGCCAAACGCGCCGCCCAAGACGGTGTCTTCAAGCCAAACATCAGATTTGTCGACCCAAGACGCGTCGCCGTTGAATGGTGTGCCGACGCCGCTGACGTAGAAGCTATAAATTCCTTTACCCGGGGCATTTATCGACGCGTCAAACAATCTTGCGACGTTGCTCCATCGTTGTCCTGCAGCGTCGGCGTCTCGGTTATTTCCAGTACCGTCAAAGAAGAACGCGAGGTGAACCACATCGGAACAATCTTGCTTCGCCGTTGGCGGAGCTTTGGGAACGTCACGCGTCGCGGCCCCTATGATCTGCATCAACGAAGGAGGTTGGGGAAGCGAACTCATTACTTTTTTTCCTCCGGTTCTGGCCGTTCGTCGACATATTCTTTGGATGCCTCAGCAATGGCCGTTGCATTCGGGTACACATGAACAGTGAGGACTTTGGAGTCGCCAGGCAATTCCTGCAAAACGGCAGTTGCATGAATTCTTTCGCCCAATCTTGGAGCGCCTTCCGGGCCTCCCAGTGAATATTCGATTGATATCGGACCCGGCTTGACCTTCACACAGCAGACAATTTTTCCTCCGGCGTTGCCCGGTTCATACGCCATGAACGCACCACCTGCGTATTGACCGTTGACGGCAACATCGTAAATCGCGCGGGGCCAGTAATTGTAAACGGCGACATCAAGATTCATGGGCCTCTCCAAGCAGGCAGTGAGTGGCAATACGGACAATAGCCCGACGATCAGGCGGCCGATCATGAAATTGGCCGCAGCTTCAGTTTTGGACTTCATTCTGGTGTCTCTGGTGTTTCGGTCGATTTCAACAATTCGAAGAGTCAACATTATTCGCCCGGCTTGACTGGTGAACGGATCACGAATGCGCCACATCAACCGTCGGGACATCCCGTGGAAAGTTCTTCATGAGATCGTCAAAGGTCAAGACCTTTGATTTCACCTGTTCGAGCAAAGCGGCGACTTCCGGCAGGGTGTTGAACGAGTTCCCATAAGTAAGCGCGATACAGCAATAATTGACGAGATCGCCGGTGCCTTCTAGTCCATATTGCCGCGCATTCAGAATCTGCGAGCGTACAAATGCGTATTGTGCCGAATCTGGTATGCGAAGCAGCAGGCCCGGCATGTTGAGCCGGATGTAATACAGGACGCTATCCGGCACACTGGCTTCAACCAGTTCGTCAACCTGATGCTGGTTGAGTTGCAGCGGCGGCGGTATTAACGCCGAGGCATCCCCAATTGAGTTTGCATTCCAGTCTATGGATTGCAGACGCCCGGCTCGATCCCAGTACCACCATTCGAGAACGGGAGCGAGTAATGCCTGCTTCTGACCGTTCGTCAACACCGGACCGCGAACATGCTGCGTGTCGTCTTCCCGGGCACCATTCAGTACCGCGAGAATGCTGGAGTCCCAGAACGCAAGTGCCATGATCGTATGATCCGGCAGAACGACATCGACGAACGAACTCAAATGCGCCGCAAGTGCCTCTAGCGGCATCGTGGAAATGAGCAGCGTTGCGCACGGTACATTAGCGGCGTGCCGATCCAACCACGCACCCGCGTGAAGATAATTTGCCGCGTCGATTCGGGTCAGGTGCGGCGCGACTGCTCTTACATCGGCCCCACCGTCCAGCAGACACACGGCGTTTGCTGATTCGAAGAGCAGTGCATCCGGCAGGGATTTGTCCTGAGCCGGATCGGCCAGCACATACGCGTGTGCGTGTCGCGACTGTGCCGCCGCGAATACGGTTACTGCTGTCATTTCTTCATGATCCTTTCTTGTTCACGAAAGCCGCCCGTGTGGCTGCTCGCTGTCGCAGGCATTCCGCACAGGCCGATTGCGATGCCTTTTGAACCCGCGTCCTCTCCTGTGCCTGATTCACAACCATGTGAACATGCGCGCTTGACGCGGATCCTGCGTCGGGCACGGTGGCTACAAAAGGCACGTCAGACTCCCTTCGTGATAAGCGCAGAGCGGGCCGCGGCACGTTTTAACAGGCACTCGACGCAAATGGACTGCGGCAATCCGGGCAACGGATAAGGCAGGCTTGCTGGGCCGGCGAACGAATGCTGAGCGCCCTTGATATCGATCTTCCCCGGCGCGTGAATCTCGATGTTGCCGTCCTCTATGCGGATATATGCGCCGCCAGATGTGAGCAGAATTTCCTGCTTCGCCGCCGCCTCAATCGTTTCGGTCGCAGACAGCAATTTCAGCGTCTTCTGTGCAGTCAGTTCGATGTTGTCCGAGTGGGCCTGAATTTCTACCTTCCCCTTCGCTGCGAAGAGTTTCATCCCCGCGTTCAGCACAAACAGGCTAAGCTTTTCCGCAACGCTTGCGATCAGGGATTTGCCGGTCGCGATGTGCGTGCTCTGACCGCTCACGAAGTTGATGTGCTGGTCGGCGGAAACATGGGTCGATTTCTGCGCGGACAGGGCGATGCCCGATGGGCTACCAAACAGCATGACCGGTTCCTTGAACGCATTCGCATTGCCGGTTCCGCCGCCTGCCGTGTTTCCCCCTGACGATGAGCCCGACACACTGTTCTGTGTCGCGTCGGTGAATGACTTCAGCGAATCGTAACCATCCTTGAGGCTTTCCGCCTGGTGCGCGGTGCTGGCATCCGACATCGATTCCAGCACGCTTTCGGAATTCACCAGTTGCGGGGTCGTTTGCCGTGCATCCAGCGGCTGACTGGTCGCCTGATAGGTGGCGACATATAGACCTTGACCCGCACGCACTGCACCGTAGGCGTCAGACTTCAGATCGAAGCCGCTGCCCAAGTATGATCCCCGCGTGTTGCCGCTCTGGTCAATCAGGTAACCCAAGTGCAATTGCGAATTGCAGCTCGTGGAATATAGATGAACGCGGTTCTGACCCGTCGAGTCATCCATTACCATCTGGTTGTAGCCGCTTCCCTGATATTCCTTCGACTTGTAGCCAGAGAGCAACCCGTTGGAATGCCAGTGTGGTTGTGTCGCGCCGTTATAGACGCGCCCCGTTACGAGCGGCCTGTCGCAATCGCCGTCGACCCAGTTAATCAGGACCTCTTCGCCGACTCTCGGCACGTGCACGCCGCCGTATCCGCCGCCGGTATCGGACATCGCGACGCGCACCCAACACGATGCTTTTTCATCACCGTTATTGAGCCGATCCCAGTGGAAACGCACTTTGATACGGTTCAGCGAATCCGTGTAGACCTCTTCGTTTGCAGGGCCAACGACGATTGCCGTCTGCAAGTGCATTTCCGGTTTGTGCTGGTCGAGCGGGCTGCGATACGGCACAACCTTGCGTTGGGCTTCGATTTCAACGAGGAAGAAGCCTTCACTGCCATCCGCGTGTCTGACCTTCAGACCGTCTTCAGAGGCATGATTCGCTCTGACCGTCGCAAGGTCGCCCTTAAGGCTATGCGGGAGCTCGGCGGCCTGACTGGACACCGGCAGGTTGTTTTCAATGAACCATGTAGTCTCAATAATGGCGAATTGTCGGTTCTGCTCGCTATCTGTGGCGTGCTCGGGGTGATTGTCCAGTTCGAACCAGCGGCCGGCATCCGCACCTCGCACACCACCCGAACCGTAAAAACGCTTCGCCCGCGATTCCCACTCTTCCATCCGGATTTTTGAAAGGGCATCGCCCCGGTCCTGCTTGCCGTAGGTATAGGCCCCGGTGTATTCATACACTTCTGCTTGCTGGGGCAGGTTTCCCTGTGTGGGAAGCGTCGGAATGTTTGTGCCCTTCGGATTGACGGGCGAAGCCGGTGCCTTGTAATCGAAGGTGCGGGTTGTGAGCGTCGTGCTTTGCAATGTTCTTGTGCCTGACCACTGAACCAGCGCATCTGTTTCGCTGTTCGTGCCCGCGCGGTAGAACTCAACGGTTTGCGGTGAAAGTGAAGGGAACGTGTCCAGGCTGTCCGTGACGATGAACGTATGCGACTTGCCGTCGCTCGTCTGCTCGAAATAGCCGAACAGCCCCTCGCTTTCCATGAGCCGTTGCACGAAATTCCAGTCATCTTCGTATTGCATGCAGAACGAGCGAGAGGCCAGCGGCTTGCTCAGGGTGAAGCGGAACGCACCTTGAGCCTTCGGGTGCATGTTGAAGACATCGGTCAGGATTTCGTCAACCGGTTTGTCCTGCCAGATTCGCGCATCCTTGCGAAAGCGCAGAAAGTGCAGCCACGACGCAAACGCGATCTGGTAAGTGGTGAGCCCGGTGTTTGACCCAAGACGGCGGGCCGTGTGCACATAACCGTGATGGGGCAGATATGACCTGTCTGTCTGCTGAATCCACAAAGTGACGGGCTGGGCAATCAGCGTTTTGAGCTCAACGGTGCCGGATGTGGAAACGACATCCGCTGTGAATTCATAATGACGGCCGATTCGTGAGTGACCGACGACCCGCTGGGGCACCAGGACATTATTTCCCAGTGAAGTATCCAGCTTCAGCAGGCGATCACGCTGGACGAGTCCGCCAGTTATTGCCCCGATTATGTCTCTTCTTGTTAGCTGGCCGAGCGACCGCGCTTCGCGCGATTTTACGAAACTTCAGATGAATCGGCCAGTTAATCAATGTCAGTAAGTGTGAAAGTGTGAAGCGGCATGAATTTTTAACCCGAATATGCGAGTGGCATATCTGTAAATTCTGTAAAATAAATTGCTAGAGAATGAAAGGGACTTCCCCGTCCCGAGGCTGCGGCGGAAGCCGCGAGTCGGCATCGACGTGCCATGATGAAGTTTCGAACGTTCATCAACACCAGCGAGAGGGGAAGTCCCTTTCATTCTCTAGGTTCGGTAATAGCCGCGAAATGCCTTTCTACTGAGGGTGGTATCGCGCCGATCAAATCCTTAGCTGGGTCGGTTTTGCAAAACCCCTCCTTGATGCCGTAGCGGAAGACTCGGCTGATCTCACTGCGCATCCGATGGGCTGTAAAGCGTGCGCCGCGGCCGTCGATGCGCTTCAGGACAGAAAGGGTCTCTGGCGCGTCAATATCAGTGATCGGTCGTTTGGCCAGCCACGGAAACACATCATTCTTGAAGCGGGCCGACGTCTTTTCGTACTGACCTATCTCTACAACCGTCTTGCGCTCCTCCATCCAGCCGTTGGCGACGACTTCAAATGAGCTGGCTGCAGCGATGCGCGCAGCGCGAGTTTCGGTTTTCTTCGCCTCGCTAGGATCTATTCCCGCTGCCAGTTTCTCGCGCACTTTGTCGCGCTTCTTGCGGGCCGCCGCCAGCGACACGGCCGGATAAGCGCCGAGTGCGAGCGTCTTATCTTTGTCGGTAAAACGATAATTTATCCGCCAGTATTTGCCGTCGGACTTGTCGAGTTGGAGGTACATGCGGCCACCATCTGATAGGCGGTTGCCGGTTCCATCCGAGTTGTAGCGGGCGTTTCTGACTTGGGCGTCGGCGAGCGGCATGGTGGTATCTCCGAGTGGAGAGGAGCGTTGGCGAGGCCGATACCGCCAAAAATACCACCCGATATCACCCGATATCACCCGATATCACCCGATATCACCCGATATCACCCGATATCACCCGATATCACCCGATATCACCAGATGTCCACGGAACAAGCCCGACCAGCTAAGACAAAAAAACCCGCGAAGCCTTTAGCTGTCGCGGGTTTCAGTACTTCTTCGGATCTGCTCGGAATGCTTTTTGGTGCCCAGGGCCGGAATCGAACCGGCACGCCTTGCGGCGGGGGATTTTGAGTCCCCTGCGTCTACCAATTTCACCACCTGGGCAGGTCTTCTAGCGCACGCGCCAGAGGAGGCCGCGCGGCGAAGACGCAGATTATGGCGGAAAATTCGGCGGCGGGCAAGCCGGTTGCCTGCTTCGTATGCTCAACCGTCAAACCGTGCGTGAAAACCGTTCAAGCGTCTGCTGACCGATATAGCGGTCGAACACCATCGCGATGTTACGCACGAGCATGCGCCCGGCCATCTGCACTTCGAGCTTGCTGCCGCTCACCGACACCAGCCCGTCCTGCTCGAAGCCGCGCAAACGCTCCAATTCCGGCTCGAACGTATCGGCGAAGCGGATGCCATATGCGGCTTCAAATTCATCGAAGCGCAGTTCCAGATTGCACATTAGCTGCGTGATCACATCGCGACGCAGACGGTCGTCCGCGGTGAGGCGCACGCCGCGCGTGATCGCGAGCTTGTTCGCATCGATTGCCGCGGCATAGCCGGGCAGATCCTTGACGTTCTGCGCGTACACGTCGCCGACTTTGCCGATCGACGACGCGCCGAAGCCGATCAGATCGCATTCCGCACGCGTGCTATACCCCTGAAAATTGCGATGCAACGTGCGCTGCGCTTGCGCGCGCGCGAGTTCGTCGGTGGGCAGCGCGAAGTGATCCATGCCGATGTAGACATAACCCGCGCCTGTGAGCCGCTCGACTACCCGTTGCAGGATCGCGAGGCGTACGGCGGGCGAAGGCAGCGCGGCCTCGTCCATCTGCCGTTGCATCTTGAAGAGCTGCGGCATATGCGCATACGCGAACACCGAAAGGCGATCGGGTGCGAGTTCGATCATCGTGTCGAGCGTGCGGCTGAAGCTGTCGACCGTTTGATGCGGCAGCCCGTAAATCAGATCGACGCCGATCGAGTGGAACCCCGTGTCACGCGCGGCCTGCATCACCGACGCGGTCATTTCGAGCGGCTGAATGCGATTGATAGCCTGCTGCACCACCGGATCGAAATCCTGCACGCCGAGACTAAGCCGGTTGAAGCCGAGCGTACGTAAATGCGCAATGATCTCGGGCGACGCTTCGCGCGGATCGACTTCGATCGAATATTCGGCCTCAGTATCGGGCAGCAACGTGAAGTGCTCGCGCGCCGAGGCCATCAATTCCGCCATTTCATCGTGCGACAGGAACGTGGGCGTGCCGCCGCCCCAATGCAATTGCGACACGGGGCGTCGCGTGTCGAAACATGCCGCCTGCAAAGCCATTTCACGCTTCAGGTGCTCGACGTAGGGACGCGCGTGCGCGCGGTTCTTGGTGGCGACCTTGTTGCAACCGCAGTAGAAGCACACGGTGTCGCAAAAGGGGATGTGGAAGTACAGCGAGAGATCGGTGGCGGAAGCGCCTGGATCTGCGGCGGCGCGCACATAGTCGGCGGGATCGAACTCGTCGTGGAACTGCAGGGCGGTCGGATAGGACGTATACCGTGGACCGTTCGCGTTGTATTTCGCGAGAAGGTCAGGGCGGAATAGCGTGTTGGCGGTGGTCATGAGGGGCTCAAGTTTGACGGCCACCGCGGAAGAGGCAAGAGCTGGCGGCGGTTCGCACCACCGGATCGAACAGCGCAGACGCCTCTTGAGCGTGGCCTTTCGTATCTATCAAGTTTATGTGAGCGGCCCTCTTCCGGATTGTGTAAAAAGGTCGCACGGGATGCGGTGGCACAATGCGGGTCTGGTATGACGTTGTGTGTTGTCGAGTTCAGGAAAAATGTCGTGAGTGATGTGCCGAACAGCGTTGTGAAGCGCGAGTCCCCGTTCCATGTGGCCGGTCACGCGTGCCGCCCCGATTGCGGCGCGTGCTGTATTGCGCCGTCGATTTCGAGCCCGATCCCAGGCATGCCGAATGGCAAGCCGGCGGGCGTGCGCTGCGTGCAACTCGGCGACGATCTGCGCTGCGCGATCTTCGGTCAGCCGGAGCGGCCGGCGTGCTGCTCCGGACTGCAACCGCAGATGGAAATGTGCGGCACGAGCCGCAGCGAAGCGCTCGCGTGGCTCATGCAGCTTGAAACGCAGACTCAACCGCAGCCGACGGTGCGCCGATAGCGCGCGTGAGCGAACCGCCACGTTATCCATTGATCCGAATCAGAGCGACCCAACGCAACCGCATGCTCGAGAAGGCTTCCACAGGAGATTTCGCATGACTCGACCCGCTGCGCCGACCCGGCGCCGCTTCCTGCTTGCAGCGCTGGCAAGCTGCACCGCGCTTGGCATCACCGTGTCGCTGGTGGCCTGCGCGACGCCGACCTTTCCATTCATCCCCTCGCACTACACGTTCTCGCAGCAGCAGGTGCAGGACGCGGTGCAGCGCAAATTCCCGTATCAGCGCACGGTTTCGCAAGTGTTCGACGTCGCGCTGACCAATCCGGTGGTCGGCTTTCTGCCGGACGCGAACCGCGTCTCGGTGAAGCTCGATGCGCGGCTCGTAAGCCCGTTCATGCCGCAACCGGTCGACGGTGTATTCACGCTGTCGAGCGAACTGGCCTACGACGCCGCCAGCAAGTCGGTCGTGCTGAAGTCGCCGAACGTCGACAACGTCAGCGTGAGCGGGCAGGCCCAGGCCTATACGCAGCAGATCAATGCCGCTGCGGCTGTGCTCGCCACGCAGTTGCTGACCAACTATCCGATCTACACCTTCAAGCCCGAACAGCTGCAATTTGCCGGCGTGAATTACGAACCCGGTACAATCACCATCCTTACAAACGGCATACGCGTGCAAATCGTCGAGAAATGACGCTGCGCGCGGCCGGCAGGGCCGCGCGCATATCGTGCTGACCCTGTTCGTTTCGACTATCTACAGCGATGAGGGTCACGGATGGACTGGCTATTGGCTTGCAAGGCGCTGATTCTGGGCGTCGTCGAAGGGTTGACGGAATTTTTGCCGGTGTCGAGCACCGGCCATCTGATCGTTGTGGGCAGCCTGCTCAATTTCACGGATGAACACGCGAAAACCTTCGATGTCGTGATCCAGCTCGGCGCGATTCTGGCCGTGTGCTGGGAGTTTCGCCGCCGCATCGGCAGCGTGGTGGTCGGCTTGCCCAGCCGGCCCGACGCAAGGCGTTTCACGCTGAATGTGATCATCGCGACGATTCCGGCGGTCGTGCTCGGCTTGCTGTTCGAGAAGGCCATCAAGGCGGCGCTGTTTTCACCGGTGCCGGTCGCGTTCGCGCTGGTGGCGGGCGGGGTGGTAATCCTGTGGGCGGAAGCGCGTCAGCGCGCGCGAGGCGACGTGGCGGCGCGCGTTCAGAACGTCGACGATCTGAGTCCGCTGGATGCGTTGAAAGTTGGCCTCGCTCAGTGTTTCGCGCTGATCCCGGGCATGTCGCGCTCGGGTTCGACGATTATCGGCGGGATGCTGTTCGGCCTCGAACGGCGCGTCGCCACGGAGTTCTCTTTCTTCCTCGCGATTCCGATCATCTTCGGCGCGACGGCTTACGAGCTCTATAAAGACTGGCACCTGCTGTCCGCCGATGCGCTTGGCAGTTTCGCGCTCGGTTTTGTGGCGGCCTTCATCAGCGCTTTCGCCTGCGTGCGCTGGCTGCTGCGCTATATCGCGGCGCACGATTTCACCGTGTTCGCGTGGTACCGGATCGGCTTCGGTCTGTTGATCCTGCTGGTCGGCTACAGCGGCGCATTGAGCTGGGCGGATTGAGTCTCCGCTTATCTGTCGAGTCATGAAAAAAGGTCCGCGTTTGCGGACCTTTTTGCTTGCTGCGAGTGAGTTGTGGCGCGCGGTTTTACGTCGCGACGCGCTTCCTGAACACCAGGTCCCACACGCCATGCCCAAGCTTTAGGCCGCGGCGTTCGAACTTCGTCACTGGACGATATTCCGGACGCGGCGCGTAACCGTCGGCGGTATTCTCCAGCGCGGGATCGGCGCCGAGCACTTCGAGCATCTGCTCGGCGTAGTTCTGCCAGTCGGTCGCGCAGTGCAGATACGCGCCCGGCTTCAGACGCGAAACCAGCAACGCGACGAACTTTGGCTGGATCAACCGGCGCTTGTGGTGGCGCGCCTTGTGCCACGGGTCCGGAAAGAAGATATGAACGCCGTCGAGGCTGTCCGGCGCGATCATCTGTTCGAGTACTTCGACCGCGTCGTGCTGAATGATGCGGATGTTCGACAACTCCTGCTCGCCCATCAGCTTCAGTAGCGCGCCGACGCCAGGCTCGTGCACTTCGACGCCGAGGAAGTCGTCGTCGGGACGGTGCGAGGCGATCTCCGCGGTGGTCGCGCCCATCCCGAAGCCGATTTCCAGCACACGCGGCGCTGCGCGGCCGAACACGCTATTCCAGTCGGGTTGCTGCGGCGCAAACGGCACGACGAAACGCGGACCGAGATCGTCCATCGCGCGGCGCTGGCCGGTCGACACGCGGCCCGCACGCGTGACAAAACTGCGGATGCGGCGTCGATGCAAAGCTTCTTCTTGCGGGGCGTCGGAGCCGGTGTCGGCCGGTTGGCCTTCGGTTTCGATGGAAGCCGGCGGGAGTTCGTCCGGCAGGCCGGCGTCGTTTGGATCGTGGATCATTGTCGATACTGCTACAAGGGTGAGGGCCTGGCGGCTTGCATGGGGTGTTGCGAGGCGCCGTTTGTGCTTGCGTGGCATGAGCCGCTGCTCGCCGGCGCGGTTCGCTCGAATCGCTATGCCCGGCCGTTGCCACTACAAAAAAGCCGCCTTCAAGGGAGGCGGCTCGTGCTGGATTCTGCTGACGGTTCAGCAGGAAGGTGGAGCGGGCATTGCAAGTGCGCGTAAGGTAGCACACCCGAAAAGGGTGCGTCCAGACGATGGTCGGCGTACAGAGGGCCTGACATTGGCCAAAGATTACGTTTTCATAACCGCGACAGCCATTCGTATGATTTAATCGCGTTGTAAGCCATCCCGTTGCAACGATTATCTAAACGAAAATCCATTATGGGCAAACACGCACACGATCATCGTCAGGCTAAACCTGCCAAAACCGCTTGGGTCGCTGTCGATCCAACTGCGGTTCCGATTACTTCTCAGAATGCACTTCGTAAAGCCATGGCTATTGAAGGCGTGGCGCTCACGCAATTCAACGATTTACTGTGGTTAATGGCGCAGGAGTCTGGTGGCATGGTGGACACGCGCAACGGGAAGTTGTGCGCACGCGGGATGTACCAACTGTTACGACCTCAGTATGACTTGAATCCGAATGGCGAAAAGTCGTTCGGTAATGCAGTCGAGGAATGTCAGGGCGGGATTCGCTATATTCTCGGGCGGTATCACACCGCTGCATCAGCGCGCCTGGTGTGGGAAGCAAACTACTGGTGTTGAGAATTGAACAAGCTTCTATTGATGGGCTTCGTTTCAGCCATGTGCTGGACGGGTGCAGCGCAAGCCGCCGATGCTGGATGAAGACGACTTCGAGCTGGTCAAGGCGGTCGAGAAGGCTGTGAAGAAATAGCGGCAATCAGCGCAATGGTGTGTTGAACACCGCGCGGGCTTATCACGCCTTTGTGCGACTTTCTGGATCTTCCTGGATGACAGGCGGGAGAGTATGTAGCTGGGGGGATGCTGCAAAACGCGGCAGACTCAGATCCTTTCGCAAACCCGCCTGACGCCCGGTCAATCGCCAGGCTGGCTAAAAAGAATCTGGAGCGGGCGATGGGAATCGAACCCACGGCTCTAGCTTGGGAAGCTAGGGTATTACCATTATACGACGCCCGCAGAGCGCACGATTCTACTCGGGAAGGGGCGGTTAGCGCAAATCGCGCTGCCGCCACCCTCACACACAAGGCGCACGGAGCGCCGTTCAGATCACGAAGTAGGTCAATTGAACGGCCGCACGTGTCACCACCATCAGCAGCACCTGCACGATCACGAACAGCAGAATCGGCGAGAGGTCGATGCCGCCGAGTTGCGGTACTACGCGGCGCAGTGGATTCAGGAACGGCGCAGTCAGCTGATACAGGATCGGCATGGCCGCCGAGCGCGGATTGAGCCATGACAGCAATGCCATCAGGATCGTCATCCAGATGATCAGATTCAGCGCCCACTTGATGAGCGTCAGCACCGCGACGATCAGCAGGGTCGGCGCGAGCGTGAGCGGATCGGCGCCCGTGAGCACCACCATCAGCACCACATAAATGATTGCCGCAAGCAGCGCCGCGACCAGGCTTGCCCAATCGATGTTGCGCGTGCTGTGCAGGATGTGCCGCAACGGCAGCACGATCCAGTTAGTGGCTTGCAGCACGGCGTTCGTGACGGGGTTGTACGGCGGCATGCGCACGACCTGCAGCCATGCGCGCAGCAGCAACGCGGCGCCGAACAGCGTAAAAACGGTATTGAGCAGAAAACGGGCGATATCGCCAAACATCTCGTGTCCTTATCCTTCGGATGACGGCCGTCGATCGGCCGCGGGGTGCCGGCGCTGACCGATCGGTGCACCGGCGGGTTCATTTGGATTGCCCGCGCCATTTCCGCAGGAGGCGCGTTACGCGTCACAAATGGGGACGCAGTGGATCAATTTCCAGATGTTCGAGTCAGGCTAATTGGCGAACTGCATGCCGCCAAGCCGCACCCGGCCACGGGACATCACACAGAAATCTTGATTTCGCTGATCAGAATCGTACCGTTGCCGCCGTCGGTGTAATTCGGAATGTCCGCAAGCAGGCGCTCCGAGGCCGACTTGAAGACCTTATAGAAGTCGTCTGCGCTATCGAACAGGAAGTGCCCTGCGGCGACGTACGGCGGCGGCGTTCCCGGAGGCCCGGCGTTGATGCCGACGTCGACCGACCAGCCTTTCAGCGACGGCCCGAACAGCTTCGCCGCAAGCGGCATGTGCGTGACGCAGTAGTAGTCCACGTCAAAGTGGCCGTTTTCCCGGTACGGATAGAGGATGCTGACCTTGATCATTGTGCGTTCTCGTCTGTTGGTCCCTAAGCGCGGCGCTGGCGGATTGCGCGCGGCGCCGGACGTCACATTATCACGGCTTACTTGACGCTTGCACCTGCTGCGGCCTGATTCAGCGACCGGTTGAGCGATTCTTCCACCGCCTCAGCAATCGCCTCGATCGCGGCGGGCGGTTTGGCGCGGCGTTCGGCCAGCCCAACCGCGCGCCGCGACAGCAAACCGTACAGCGCGGCATGATCGCCGCCGAGGCCTTCCAGCAACGCCAGCTGCTTCTCCACGACGCCCGTATCGCCACGCGACACCGGGCCGGCGAGTGCGTTGGGCAGGCCCTTGTCGCGGGCGGTTTCGATGGTGCCGGAGAGCATCGGCAGCAGCGCGCGCAGCGCATCGTCCTCAGCAAAGCCCAAAGTGCGCCACAAGGCTACGCATTCGGCGAGGCTGCACAGTGCGAAGCTGGCGGCGTAATGCGCGGCGGCGTGATACAGCATGCGGCCGCCCGCTGGAATCGACAGCGGATGGCAGCGCAAGGCAACAGCCAGCGCCGTCAACACGTCTTTGAGCGCACCATCCGCCTCGATCGTCACCGAGCAACCGGCGATCCGTTCGACGTCGGCGAGATCGCCGCTAAAGAGGTAAAGTGGGTGAAAGCCGCCGATCGAGGCGCCCTGGTCGCGCGCCGGGGCCAGCAGATCGACCGGCGAGGCGCCGCTGCAATGCACGAGTGCTTTGCCTTGTGGGCCGCTCGCTGAGCCCGCCGCGTACCGCAGTGTGTGCGCTGTCGTACCGATGCTGTCATCGGGAACGGCTAAAAAGACCATATCGGCGGCGTCGACGACCTGTTGTGGGTCGTTGAATGTCGCGCAATGCTCGATTTGACTGGCGAGCCGGCTGGCCGAGGCCGCCGTGCGGCTCGCCACCGCCGTGACCGGATAGCCGGCGCGTGAAAAGCTCAGCGCGAGACAGCGCGCGAGCCGCCCCGCACCGATGAAGCCGAGGCGCGGCAGAGAGGGCTGGGACATGGTTGCGTGCTCCAGACTGGACACTTGAACAGGAAACAGAAGTATCGCATCCGCCCGGCAGTGGCGCGTCTCGGCACCGGCATTCCTCTGATCAGTTCGCGCACGATATGGCGCGTCCGGTCGGTTATCCGGTCGCGCGCGCCCCGCGGGTCCGAAAACTGCTCACAATTTCTCTAGGGGTCGGTTTGGCAGTTGCTGTTCTGGGTTTTTCGTCTCGCAGTCAGATTCGGGAGGTAACGATGAATATTTTTTCTTACCGAAAGCACTTGCGGTTCTTGACTCATTCACAGCGCCGTCGCTGGTGGGAGCAGAAGAAGCGTTTGAAGCCACGCGTGCGCATCAGCGGCGCGTATGTCCCGCCCAACGTCTCCAGAGAATTCGCCTACGTGAAGGTAGGCTGAAAATACCGTCTGCTCGCGAGTAAGAGATGCCCGGCGTGATCGCGCCGGGCATTTTTC
>NZ_JAQQET010000051.1:0-45392 GCF_046026855.1 Paraburkholderia sediminicola
TGCAGTATCAGAAACCCCACCCCTCAACGGTGGGGTTTCTGCGTTTACAGCAGCGAAAACGCCGCTCGCTCTCTCCCGATCCGCAACGCGTTCGCATAACCCGTCAGTTCCAGATAAGCGTGTCCAACGTCCGCACCGTCGCGACTCACCCGCACCGCACCTTCCCATAGTACGAACTCTGGTTTTGTTCGCTTGGCAGCAGTGCCAAAGAACAGCTCTCCCGTAGGCGAAAAACCTGCAAAAACAAAAACAGCTTTACCCCCTTTTCATTTCCTTCCTGCGCGCGGTTCGTTACGTCGCCTTGTCTTAACACTCACCTCAAAGTACTGTATAAATATACAGTGATGACTCGTCGCCCCATGCTTACCCGATGCCGGGTAGGGCCGAGCATTCCCTATTGAACGAGCGTATCTATGGCAGCAGCGATTCACCTGGCGACGACGACACTGCCGTCGCAATTGCGGCGTCAGGTGTGGCAGGGCAATGAGCTTGCCGAGGCGGACTCGCGGGTGATTTCCAGCGGCTATGCCGCGCTGGATCAACTGCTGCCTGGACAGGGCTGGTCGGCCGGTGGCCTGACGGAATTGTTGATTGAACACGAAGGAGTCGGCGAACTGCGCCTGTTGGCTCGGGCGCTTCGGCATCTTACGGCACAAGCCGAACGGCACGTCATGCTCGTGGCGCCCCCTTACCAGCCCAGTGCTTCGGCACTGAGGGCTTGGGGTATCGACGTCGAGCGTGTCTTATGGGTGCGTTCGAGTGACGACCAGGCGCTGTGGGCTGCTGCTCAGGCATTGAAGCAGGATGGCATCGGCGCAGTGCTGGTATGGCTGCCGAATGCGCACGCCGATAAGGTTCGGCGTCTGCAGGTGGCCGCTCAGGAGTCGGCATCGCTGGCATTTTTGATCCGACCTGTCGAGGCGGCTACGCAATCTTCGCCGGCGCCATTGCGAATGATCTGCGAGCCACTCTTGCCGGCTAATGCGCAGACGATCAACCGTCGTCAATGGTTGCAGGAGATTGGTATCTCGATCGACATCTTCAAGCGCCGTGGGCCACCGCTAGCTGAACCTCTGCGGCTCATTTTGCCGTTACAAAGCGTCTTGTTGCCGGAAAGCAGAGTCGGCAGCAATCAACGACGAGAGATCAAACATGTTGTGGATTGCAGTCACATTGCCACTCTTGTCGCTGGAAGCGGTGAAGCCTCTCGCGTCGCTCCCGGATGGTTCACGCGCGAAGCAGAATCGGTGTGAGCCCGGCGATGCGGCAAGCCAGCCTCCAGGTGCTGAAGACGTCACCGAGGTGCGCTGCTGCTATGCGCTGGCCGATCACGCGCACATCCTGATTCCGGATTTGGACGCCTTGCGTGCTGGTGTGCATGTGGGCCATTCGCGCTCGTACGCATTGGCTTTGGCTCCTGGTCTCAAGATGCTTGCCGCGGATGCAGACCGCGAAACCCAGGCATTCGAAGCGATGGCGCTCGCTTTGCTGACGTACACGCCGAAGGTGTCGCTCGCGCACGCGCACACCTTGTTGCTGGAAGTCGGCTCCGGTTTGCGGTTGTTTGGAGGCTTGCGCGCGTTGTTGTCACGGGTATCCGCGACGGTGGCCGAATTCGGCTATACGGCGCGCCTCGCATGCGCACCAACCGCCTGGGGCGCATGGCTGTTGGCGCAGGCGCATGCCGATCGCCAGGGGCATCGTTGGCACGTGATAAAGGAAACGTCGCTTGCACGGGTGCTCGACCGCGTATCTGTGTCGTTGCTGCCGGTTGCACAGACGCATCGCGATGCGTTTGTGCATGTCGGTTGTACGACATTGGCCGATTTGCGTCAGTTGCCAAGGTCGGGCGTTGTACGGCGTTTCGGCAGTGGCATTCTGGATTTGCTGGCGCAAGCCTATGGCACGCGTCCGGATCCGCGCGAATCGTTTCGTGCGCCGGCATCGTTTCATGCGCAGTTGGAGTTGCCGTCGCGGGTCGATAATGCCGATGCATTACTGTTCGCCGCGCGTCGGCTGATTGTGCAACTGGCCGGATGGTTGAGCGCACATCATGCAGCGCTCAGCGGTTATACGTTGGTGCTCGAACATGAATTGGCATCCAGTCATGCGCCGAAAACGTCGAGTCTGAAGGTCGCATGGGCCATACCGTCGCGTGATGCCGAGCATCTGATCTGGCTGTTGCGTGAGAAGTTGAATCAGACGACTCTGGTGGCGCCCGTGATCGAGTTGAAGCTGGTCGCGGATCAGATCGGTGAATATGCAGCGCGGTCGGACACCTTGTTTCCAATGCCTGAATCAGACGGCGATTCGATTGCACGTCTGCTCGAACGCTTAAGCGCGCGTTTGGGGCCGGAGAACGTGCTGCAGATGTCGGTACAGGATGATCATCGGCCTGAGCGGACAATGCGCGTCGAGGCCTACCAGGCGCAAGCGTTTTCGCGCAAGAAGCGTTCGTCTGCGAAAGCTAAGACAAAAATCAAAGCGGATAAAACCTGGCTGACCGATGAGTTGCAGCACGCTGCATTGGAAAGTGTGCATGCACGCGGCGATGCGGTGGAACTGGCAGAACATATATCACGACAGCCTGAAAAAACGAGTGACGCTAAAAGCAGCCGCATATTCGTAACACAACCGGCCGATGCTCAAGCTTCGTTCGATCTACCCGGCGGTGCATTGCCATCGCAACCTCGTCCCGTCTGGATGCTCGACAAACCGCTGCGCCTGATGGTGTGCGACCAGCGACCGATCTATCGTCGGCCGCTAAAAATGCTCACGCGTACCGAACGGATTGAAGCAGGGTGGTGGGACGGTAACCGCGTCGAGCGGGATTACTACATTGCGGCAGACGATCGTGGCCATATGTTCTGGGTGTATCGAGAACGTCTTGGCGGCGAGTGGTATTTGCAGGGTTTGTTCGGCTGAGCATCATGGCAAATTCCCGGCCCACATTTTTAGTCGAGCAGGCACTTGCGGCTCAATTGCCGCTGTATGCGGAACTGCATTGCCAGACTAATTTCTCGTTTCTGCGCGGCGCTTCGCATCCGTATGAACTGGTCGAGCGGGCGATGTCGTGCGGCTATAGCGCACTCGCGATTACCGATGAATGCTCGCTGGCGGGTGTCGTGCGAGCGCACACCGCGGTGAGAGAAATCAAACAGGAGCGGGACCGCCAAAAGAAGGAACGCGAAGACAAGGCGAAAGCCGAGCAAGCAGGAACGTCTTTAGAAGAAGCAACAAAGTCGACGACTACAAAGCCAGCGAGCTCACAACAGGAAGCCTTGCAGCAGGAGGCCCCACAACAGGAAACCTCACAACAGGAAACCACTGATCAGGAGGCGCTAAAACCGATCCCTCACCTCATCATCGGCAGCGAACTCAATCTGACGGACGATGCAGGCGAACCGTTCTGCACACTGGTTGCACTCGCAACCAACCGTAATGGCTACGGCAACCTCTCCGAACTGATCACGCTCGCTCGCTCGCGTGCCGACAAAGGCAGCTATCGCCTCAGCCCGTCCGATTTCACCGATACGTTGCCGCATCTCGAGCATCTCAGGACCTTGCCCGATTGCGTCCTGATCCTCGTGCCGCAACGCACGGCGACGCTCTCACACACGCTGTGCTGCGCGCATTGGCTCGCCTCATTGGCTCCGCAACGCTCATGGATCGCACTTGAACTCTGGCAAACCGGCAGCGACGATCTGCAGATCGACGCGTTGCGGATGATTTCGAAAACGAGTGGATTGCCTCTGGTGGCGGCAGGTGGCGTCCTGATGCATGTGCGCTCGCGCAAACCGTTGCAGGACACCTTGACCGCGATAGGCCTCGTCACACCGCTATCGGCGTGCGGTCACGCGCTCGAGGCCAATGCCGAGCGGCACATGCGCACTCGCGTGCGGCTCGCCAAACTGTACCCGCGCGATACGCTCGAAGAAACGCTACGTATTGCAGCCCTATGCCGCTTCTCGCTCGACGAACTCAAGTACGAGTATCCGGAAGAACTGGTGCCGGCCGGTGAATCGCCATCGAGTTATCTGCGCAAGCTGGTCATGGCCGGTGCAATCGAGCGTTGGCCGGACGGCATGAATCTCAAGCGGATCGAGCAGATCGAAAAAGAGTTACTGCTGATCGCCGAACTGAAATACGAAAAATATTTCCTGACGGTGCACGATATCGTGAGCTTCGCGCGCTCCAGAAACATTCTGTGCCAAGGTCGCGGTTCGGCGGCAAATTCGATTGTGTGTTACTGCCTGCATGTGACGGAGATCGATCCGATAAACATGAATATGCTGATCGAACGGTTCATCTCGCGTGCACGCAACGAACCGCCTGATATCGACGTCGATTTCGAGCATCAGCGCCGTGAAGAAGTGATTCAATATATCTACGGCAAGTATGGCCGTCATCGGGCGGCGTTGACTGCCTCGCTGATTACGTATCACGCGCGCAGTGCGCTGAAGGATGTCGGCAAGGCATTGGGACTCGAAGCGTCATTGATCGAACGGATCAGTAAATCGCAGCAATGGTGGGATGGTACGGATGCGGTCGCCAAATACCTGGCTGAAGCGGGCTTTGATGCCAACTCGCATATCACGCAGAATCTGATTCGCCTTACCAAAGAGCTGCGCAATTTCCCGCGTCATCTATCGCAACACGTCGGTGGTTTTGTGATCGCGAAAGACAGGCTGTCGCGACTCGTGCCGATTGAAAACGCGACGATGAAAGACCGCAGTGTAATCGAGTGGGACAAGGACGATATCGATGCGCTCAAGTTATTGAAAGTCGACGTACTGGCACTCGGCATGTTGTCGGCTATCCGGCGCGCGTTGGAGTTCGTCGCATTGCGGCGTGGCTTTCCGGAATTCAGGATGCAGGATATTCCGCGAGAGGATCGGGCCGTCTACGAAATGTGCGGACATGCCGACACGATCGGCGTATTCCAGATTGAATCGCGTGCGCAGCAAAGCATGTTGCCGCGGCTGAAACCGACCAAATACTACGATCTCGTGATCGAAGTCGCGATCGTGCGACCCGGGCCGATTCAGGGTGGAATGGTGCATCCGTATCTGCGCCGCAAGCAAGGTATCGAGCCGGTGGACTACGCAAAGGATGAATTGCGGCCGGTGCTCCAACGCACGCTTGGTGTGCCGATTTTCCAGGAGCAGGTGATGCACCTCGCGATGGTTGCGGCGAAATACACCGGTGAGCAGGCCGACCAGTTGCGACGCGCGATGGCCGCGTGGCGGCGCACCGGCAACCTGGCGAAGTATCAGAAGGATCTGAACGACCGGATGTCGGCGCGTGGTTATGAAAAGGACTTTATCGACCGGATCTGCAGACAGATCGAAGGCTTTGGCGAGTACGGCTTTCCGGAGAGTCATGCAGCGAGCTTCGCGTTGCTCGTCTATCTCAGCGCGTGGCTGAAGCGTTATGAGCCGGCCGCTTTTCTGGCGGGGTTGCTCAACAGTCAGCCGTTGGGATTTTATTCGCCGTCGCAACTGGTGCAGGACGCGAAGCGTCATGGTGTCAAAGTATTGACGCCCGATGTAACCTTGAGCGATTGGGAGTCGACTTTCGAAAGACGCGGCCATGAAGGGCAGCGGATTTCATCGAGCGAGACCTCCTTGCGTCGTCAGCAGGGCGTATTATCCGCGCAGCAATTTCGCGATCTGTCGTTGCGACGCTTCACGGTGGCCCGGACGATCCGGCACGCGGCAAAACAGCTGACCGCACGTGTATTCCAATCGTCGAAAACCTATGGGGCGCGCGGTCCGGCCGTGCGTATCGGCATGCACCTGATCAAAGGTCTTTCACAGGTGGCTGCCGAACGGATCGTGGCGGCCCGCAGCGACGCGCCGTTTACCAATGTCGACGATCTGACGCGTCGCGCAGTATTGACGCGGCGCGATCTCGAAGCGCTCGCTGCGGCGAACGCGCTGGTCAGCATCGCAGGCCATCGGCGCGAAGCGTGGTGGGCGGTGACCGCGCAGCACGCGGTGCCCAAGCTGCTGCGCGATGCGCCGATCGCCGAAGCGCCGTTGGCATTGCCGCAGGCAACCGAAAGTCGCGAGATCGTCGATGATTACGCGAGCATCGGCCTCACGCTCAATCGCCATCCGCTTGCGCTATTGCGCGAGCGTCTTGCCAAGCAGCGCTTTCGCACGGCGGCCGAACTTGCCGCGTGTAGGCACGGCACGCTGGCGCGCGCCTGCGGGATCGTCACCGTGCGGCAGCGGCCGGGCACGGCAAACGGCACGGTGTTCGTTTCCATCGAAGACGAAACCGGTTCGATCAATGTAATCGTCTGGCCATCGCTGGTGGAAAAGCAGCGCAAGGTGCTGCTGGGTTCGTCGTTGCTGGCGGTGTATGGTGTCTTGCAGCGCGACGACGGCGTGTCGATCGGGGGTGACAGCGTCGGCAATGTGGTGAACGCAAATAAAGCGGGCAGCGCGAAACGGAAACAGAACGGCGAGGTGGTTCATCTCGTCGCGCATCGACTTGAAGATCACAGCGAATGGCTCGGCGAACTGGCCACGGCGAGCCGCGATTTTCATTGATGCTGAGCTGACCCGACCCGACCCGACCCGACCCGACCAGCCATAGCCAGGCCCGCATGCCCGGGCGCCATGCCGCCGTACCGGCGGGCTATGGCCACGCGGGCAGAACGTGCCGTGGCTAGGCTTGCTGCCGGGAACTACACCGGCGTATCGCCTCGCAACGGAAACGCGGCCAGCACTTGCCGGATCGCAACGTCAAACGGCGTGCGGCGGCCAATGCCGAGTGCCTCGAGCCGATCCGATGCCAGGTGGCAGTTATGCGGACGTGGCGTAGCGTCGGTGGGCGTGTGCTGTGGTGTCAGTTGTGCATCGACTTGCAGCGCTTCTGCAAGCCGCACTGCGATTTCATACTTGTTCATCGGCTCGTCTCCCGACCATTGCACGATGCCGCGGATCGCTTCGCCACGCGCATGCCGTTCGAGCATCTGCCGGATCACGAATGCGACGTCAGGCGTAAAGGTCGGATAGCGAATCGCCCATGCATCCATGACGGCTGCCTTGCCTTCGTGTGAAGCCGATACGGCAATCGCCGGCACGAGACTCGTCACCGCCGATTCTGCCCAATCGACGATCGGCCCATATAGCAACGGCAAACGCAGCACGCAGCCGAGATCGGTGGATTCCGTCAGCGCGCGCTCGCCTTCAAGTTTGCTGCGGCCATAGGCATTGAGCGGCGCGGGCGCGGAATCGTGCTGATAGGGCGGGTGAATGCCGTCGAACACGTAATCGGTTGAGATCGAGAGCGCCCATGCGCCGCGCCGCTTTGCCGCCGCGGCCAGGGTTCGCACCGCATCGACATTCAATGCCCGGGCGAGCGCAGGATCGTGCTCGCACACATCCGGCCGGCGTTCCGCTGCGGCAATCACGAGTGCGTCCGGCGCTTCGCGTTCGACAAATTGTTCGACCGCTCGCTCGTCGCGAATATCCAGCGCGACCGTGTCTGGACCCGGCCGGCTGAACGCCGTGGCAACAACTTGCCAACCGGCCTGCTGCGTCAGTTCGTCGACGAGCGTCCGGCCGAGCAGCCCGGAAGCACCAATGACGGCAACTTTGAACATAACGGTCGCTCGCTTAGCGTGTCGAGTCGCTGGTCACGCCGGTAACCGTGTAGCCGGCCTCGTCGATAGCGGCCTTTAGCGTGTCAGCCGGTTGCGCCGATTCGACCGCCACGCGGCCGGATGCCAGGTCGACCCGGACCTGAGCGACTTCATCGTGCTCACGGATCGCGTTCGTGACCGCAGTCACGCAATGCTGGCAGCTCATGCCTTCTACCTGGAATTCGATCGTCATTGGGATTGTCTCGAAAAAATGAAGGTTGCGATGGTTGAATTATGCCTGCCGATGCGCAATTGAGTGGCTGACCTTCCCACGGTGGGAAGGTGTACGATCAAAGCCCACATTGGGGAAACAGTCATGAACATCGGTGAAGCGGCCCGCGCGTCGGGCGTCACGGCGAAGATGATTCGCTATTACGAAAGCGTGGACTTGCTGGCGGCAAAGGCGCGCACGAGTGCCGGTTATCGCGTATACGGGCTGCAAGAGGTTCATTCGTTGCGCTTCATCCGGCAGGCACGCCGTCTTGGTTTTCTGGTGGAAGACATCCGCCGTTTGCTGGCGTTGTGGCACGACCGGTCACGCGCCAGCGCCGAAGTGAAGGCGATTGCGCTGGAGCATGTCGCGGAACTCGATCGCCGCATTACTGAGCTGACCGACATGCGCGACACATTGGCGCATCTGGCCGATCATTGTCACGGCGACGATCGCCCGGATTGCCCGATTATCGAGCGGCTCGCCGACACTGGTCTGGTGTCGGGGAAGGGTTGTCATCCGATCTGAACCCACTGGGTGCAACCTGTTGCGAGACTTGTCGCAACGGATTGACCGAATGCACAATAATGGTGCTAAATAATTAGGGGTAGCATCAGTAATCTCGAAAAGGCCATCCTGAATTTAGCTAAATCAATGACTTAAGTGCACCATGGGCGTGCACCATTCCAAAACGGAATGCACGTCATGCGGGCATTTCACTAGCAAGGTTGCACCATAGGGATATAATTCGGGTTAACCCTTTTGAGGGAAATCCCTGATGCAAAACTCACCGGGGATTCAATCTGATCCTTGGAGAACATCATGTTTGCATACGTACTTGAAAAGTTGAGCACCTGGTTTGAAACTGCAGAGCGCAGCCGTCGTGAAGCCTATCTGGCGTCGTCGTCGGACATCGTTCAGCTCGAACAGCGCATCCGCTCACTCGAAACCAACGGCTACTCGCTGTAAGTTTCAGCTGTATCAGGTTTGACCTGGCAGCGTTTCGTGCGCGGCCATTGCAGTAAAGTGTTGAGCCCCGTATAAACGGGGCTTTGTCACATCTGGACCGCGAAAATTTCACGGCAGGTGGGCTGCAAGGCGATTCATGGCCAATAACGACTAGCCTGACGGTTGCGGCCGCGGTAAGGTAAGACGCTTTCTGCGCAATCCGGCATTCTCAAACTCAACCGGTCCGCCCATGCTTCCTGTCCGCTTGCCCAAATCTGTCCTGGCCACGGCCGTCGCGGCTTCGCTGACAATGGCCTTCGCAGTACCAGCGGCTTTCGCCGCGTCGAGCAACGACGCCCGTAAGCCCGTGATACTCGACTCGCAGAGCGGGATAAGCGACGGCCAGAGCGGTACTGTGCTGCAGACCGCGCCGCTCTCGCGGCAGCCGATCGTCGGGGCACAGCCCATCGCGACGCCCACAGAGTTGGCGCCGAATTCGTCGATACCGATCGTTGTCGCGCCCTACATCCCAGTGCCGGTTGGCGGTGGCAAGCCGTCTCCACAACCGCTGCCGCAACCCCGTTCAGTACCTCGTGCGCAATAAGCGTCTCCGGCGCGATATCTCCCAGTAGTTTCTTTTCCGTCCATTCACGCATCGAGCCGCGGGTCCTCTGTCGTGCCGCCACATGCGTACGCGCGCCTTCGGCCAATGCGCGAGGCAGGGCAGACGCCATTCGGGTTTCGGCGCATGGCGTGTGCGAAACCGTCCGACGACAATCGTGGCGCGCTCTCTCGCGAACGATGTGGGCCATGCACCGTGCGCAGCGCCATCGCATCGCATCGAATGAAAACAGAACAAGGAGACATCAAATGCCTACTCACTGGATGTGGCGTGCTGCCAGCACCTGTGCCACGTTGATCGCGCTGGCCATACCCGCGGCGCTGCCCGGTGTCGCGCTCGCCAAAGACCTACCGGAAAAGCCCACGTTGACGATGGCCGTCGGCGGTTTGCCGGGTCTTTACTATTTGCCGGTACTCGCCGCACAGCAGTTGGGCTACTTCAAGGACGAAGGGCTCGACGTCACGCTCGAAGATTTCGCGGGCGGATCGAAGGCGTTGGAAGCGGTCGTAGGCGGCAGCGCTGACGTCGGGGCCGGCGCATTCGAGCACACGCTGTTCATGCAGGCCAAGGGGCAGCACTACCGTGCGTTCGCGCTGATGGGCCGCGCGCCGCAGATCGTCGTCGCGGTGGTGAAGTCGAAGGCGGATCAGATCAAGACGTTGGCGGACTTCAAGGGGGCCAAAGTTGGCGTGAGCGCGCCGGGTTCGTCGACGGATCTGGTGCTCACCGTGGCTTTGCGCAAGGCGGGCGTACAGCGCAACGAGATTTCGGCGATCGGTGTGGGCAGCGGCGCCACGGTCCTGGCCGCGGTGAGCGGTGGTCAGATCGACGCGCTATCTAATGTCGATCCGATGATGACCAAACTGACGCGCAGTGGTGCGATCAAAGTGCTGGTCGATACGCGTACTGTGAAGGGCGCGCAGGAAGTATTCGGCGGGACGATGCCGGCTGCGACGCTCTACGCATCGGAGACTTTCATCCAGAAGTATCCGAAGACGACGCAGGCGCTCGCCAATGCGATCGTACGCGCGGACCACTGGTTGCAGACCGCGAGCGATGCTGACTTGCTGAAGATGGTGCCGCCGGCATATTTGCTCAACGATTCAGCTCTCTATGTGGCGGCATTTCACAATGTGCGCGACGCATATTCGCCGGACGGCTTGATGCCCGCGGATGGTCCGGCGACCTCATTGCGCGCCTTGTCGTCGTTTGATACCCGCCTTGATCCGAAAAAGATCGATCTGAACGCGACCTATACCAACGACTTCGCCCGTAAGGCAGCGGCGCAACTCAAGTAAGCGGTCTGGGGGGCGATTTACCCGGTCGCGCGCGTGTGCGACCGGGGCGCGGCTCAATCGCCGCGATATTCGACCTTGAATTGCGCGGCCTTGTCCTCGCCGAGTGTTTGGACCAGCCAGGGCATCTGGTCTTTGAGCGTTTTTGCCAGCGTATACGGCGGGTTCAGGATGAACATGCCGCTGCCGAACAACCCGAAGCCATCGGTTGGCGGATTGCTGACGGTCAGGCTCACATGCAGCCAGTTGCGCTCCTGCAGCTTCTTCAACTGATCGGGGAAGCGCTGCGATTCAAGGCGTCTTACCTGCGGATACCAGACCGCGTAGGTGCCGGTCGGAAAACGCTTCAGGCTTTCTTCGACGCAGCGCAGCGTACGTGTGTAGTCGCGCTTATCTTCGTACGACGGATCGAGCAGCACCAGCGCGCGGCGCGGCGCCGGCGGCAGCAACGCGAGGATGCCATCGAAGCCGTCGCCCGCATACAGCATCGCGCGGCGGCCCGCGTCGCGGAAGTTGTGGCGCAGCACGTCGATTTCAGTGGTGTGCAGTTCGAACAGGCGCATGCGGTCCTGCTCGCGCATCTGCCGCCACGCGATATACGGCGAGCCCGGGTAAAAGCGCAACTGGCCGTCCGGATTCAGCGCGCTCACTTCGTCGACGTAATCCGCGAAGATCGACGGCAGGTCGTTACGCGCCCATAGTTTGGCGATGCCGGTCTGGAACTCGCCAGTTTTGGTCGCGTAGCCTTCCTTCAGCGAATAGACGCCGGCGCCCGCGTGCGTGTCGATGTACCAGTAGGATTTGTCCTTCTGGCCGAGGTAGCGCAGTAGCTGTAACACAACGGCGTGTTTCAGAACGTCGGCGTGATTGCCTGCATGAAAGGCGTGGCGGTAGCTGAGCATGATGAGGAGACGCTGAAAGAGGGCGTGCCGGTCCAGGGCGGATTCGGCGATGCGAGTGCAATGCGGCAGCACAACTGAAGTGCAGCGCGGTCGCGTATTGTACGCGACGCCGCGTTGCACCCCGTAGTGCGTTGCGCGTGACACGACCCTGATGGTACGCGAGCCATGTTTCGCGGTCCGGCGAGCCGCCGGTCGGTCAGTCGTAGGCGTCGCCGATGATCTCCTCGATCCGCTGCTTGATCTCCGGTGTGATCCGCTCGGCCACATCGGCGGATTTCATGTTCTCACCGATCTGTTCGACGCGCGACGCACCGGTGATGACCGTGCTCACATGGGGATTCTTCAGAATCCATGCAATCGCCAACTGGCCGACCGTGCAGCCCAGTTCGTCGGCTACTTCGCCTAGCTTACCGACCACGTTGTTCTTGCCGGCATCGGTGACCTGCTTGCGCAGCCAGTCGTAGCCTTGCAACTGTGCCCGGCTATCGGCAGGCACGCCGCCGCGGTACTTGCCAGTGAGCAGGCCGGACGCGAGCGGACTCCATGTGGTGAGCCCAAGGCCGATATCCTCGTAAAGCCGTTTGTATTCCTGCTCGACGCGCTTGCGATGGAACAGGTTGTACTGCGGCTGCTCCATGACCGGTTTGTGCAGATGATGCCGCTCGGCGATCTCGTAAGCAGCGCGGATTTCGTCGGCGCTCCATTCGGACGTGCCCCAGTACAGTGCCTTGCCGCGCGTGATCATGTCGCTCATGGCCCAGACGGTTTCTTCGACCGGCGTGTTTGGGTCAGGACGATGACAGAACACCAGATCGACATAATCGAGCTGCAGCCGTTTGAGCGATGTGTCGATCGCGTTCAGTAAATATTTGCGGTTCAGCGTGTGGTACTGGTTCGGTGCTTCGTTGAGCCCCCAGAAGAATTTCGTCGATACCACGTAGCTTACGCGCGGCCACGCCAGTTCCTTGAGCGCCTGGCCCATGATTTCTTCGGATTGGCCGGCGGCGTAAACCTCCGCGTTGTCGAAGAAGTTGACTCCCGCATCGCGCGCGGCCGCAAGCGATTCGCGCGCCGCACGGTGATCCACCTGATTGCCGTAGGTGACCCATGAGCCGATGGACAGTTCGCTGACTTGCAGGCCGGAACGGCCCAGACGTCGATAATTCATGCATTCCTCCTTGGTAGTGATGCCGCCGGAATCCCGCCGAAAGGTCTAGTTTAAAGAGATAAGGTTCGATGTGCGTTTTACGGATGTTGTTCACACGGTTCATGCACAATAGCAGCGTTGGCCGCAGTGCAGCATTCGGCCAAACGGCCTATGCCGTTTGGCTGACTTCACGCCGCCCGCGGCCCGTGGTCTCATTGCTCATCAACTGCATGGAGGTTCTGGATGTCGTCACTGAACACGAATCTGAATGGCAAGGTTGCCGTGGTTACCGGCGCCGCGAGCGGCATCGGCAAGCAGATTGCGCTCACGCTTTCCGCTGCGGGCGCGGCGATCGCGATCGCCGATCTGAATCAGGACGGTGCGAACGCCGTTGCTGAAGAAATCAAAAAGGCCGGCGGCAAGGCAATCGGCGTGGCGATGGACGTCACGAACGAAGACGCCGTCAACCAGGGCATCGACAAAGTCGCGGCCGAGTTCGGCTCGATCGACATTCTGATTTCCAACGCCGGCATCCAGATCGTCAATCCGATCGAAAACTACTCGTTTTCCGACTGGAAGAAGATGCAGGCCATCCATGTGGACGGCGCTTTTCTAACCACCAAGGCCGCGCTCAAGCACATGTACAAAGACGATCGCGGCGGCATCGTGATCTACATGGGCTCGGTCCATTCGCACGAAGCCTCGCCGCTGAAGTCCGCCTATGTGACGGCCAAGCATGCGTTGCTGGGGCTCGCGCGTGTACTGGCCAAGGAAGGCGCGAAACATAACGTGCGCTCGCATGTGGTGTGTCCGGGTTTCGTGCGTACGCCGCTTGTTGACAAGCAGATTCCCGAGCAGGCCAAGGAGCTTGGCATCAGCGAAGAAGACGTGATCAAGCGCGTGATGCTGGGCGGCACGGTCGACGGCATCTTCACTACAGTGGAAGACGTTGCAGAGACGGTGTTGTTCCTGTCTACTTTCCCGACTGCGGCGCTGACCGGCCAGTCCTTTATTGTGAGCCACGGCTGGTATATGCAATAAGGAGGCGCCCATGGCGCAACGCAATCTCAAGCGGGCGCGCGTCGGCGCGCCCGGCAGCGAGGAAGGCGAGGGCGCCGGTCCGGCGCCCTCCGTGCATCCCGGCCGGCATCTCCGATTGCCCAACTACGAAACGGTCGCGCTGATGCTGCAAGGCGGCGGCGCGTTGGGTGCCTATCAGGCCGGTGTCTTTCAGGGGCTTTACGAAGCCGGTATCGAGCCGAACTGGCTCGCCGGCATTTCGATCGGCGCGCTGAATACGGCCATTATTGCCGGCAATCCGCCGGAGAAACGCGTCGAGCGGCTGCTGCAGTTCTGGGAGACGATCTGCCAACCGGCGTTCGGGCCACCGTTGCCGGCCTTTATCGAGCATGCGCTGTTCAATTCCAGTGAGGCCGTTCGTAAGGCCTTTACGGCGACTCAGGCGATGGGCGCGATCGTTGAAGGGCAAAAGGGCTTTTTCGTGCCGCGTTTCCCGCCGCCGCTGCCTACTGTCTCCGGGCCGCCGCAATTGGCGAGCTATTACGACACGACACCGCTCAAGGCCACGCTGGAAGCGCTCTGTGATTTCGATCGCATCAATTCCGGTGAGATGCGTGTGTCGGTGGGGGCGGTGAATTGCGGAACAGGCAATTTCGCCTACTTCGATAACAGGCACACGAAACTGAAGCCTGAGCATTTCATGGCGTCAGGTGCGTTGCCGCCGGGTTTCGCGGCGGTCGAAATCGACGGCCAGTATTACTGGGACGGCGGCTTGATGTCGAACACACCGCTCTACGAGGTGATTCAGTCCACGCCGCGTCGCGATACGCTCGCGTTCCAGGTCGATCTATGGAGCGCGATCGGGCCGGTGCCGGACAACATCACCGATGTTCAGGGGCGCATGAAAGACATCCAGTATTCGAGCCGAACGCGTCTCGTGACCGATATGCTGCAACGTTCGCAGCGTTTCCGGCATGTGCTGCGTGAGGTACTCGATCGCGTGCCGTCTGACCAGCGCGACGATCCGTGGTGCAAGCTTGCGGATGATCTATCGTGTTCGAAGCGTTACAACGTGATCCACCTCATCTACCGGCAGAAGGAATACGAAGGGCATTTCAAAGACTTCCAGTTCGGTCTCTCTACAATGCGTGAACATTGGAAAAGCGGGCTGGAAGATATCCGCCATTCGCTTGCACAACCCGATTGGCTCGACATGCCAGATAACGACGCAGGCTTTGTCACGCACGATATCCATCGGGATGCGCGCTGAAACAACCGTAGATGAGTGCGGCAGGTCACGTCAGCAATTGACGGCGGCGGGTCGCAAGCAGCGAGTCGCAACAGCAGGCCGTGTCGGTAGGTGAGAGTCACACGCCCAACAACAGCCGGCCAATAAAAAACGGCGTCCGAAAGGGCGCCGTTTCTACAAGCAATTCAAGCCGCTTCAGCTACGCAAAGCGCGCGCAACGAACACCCGCGCCCTGAAATGCCTTACTTCAACACATGAGCGATCGCGCTAGCCACCACGTCGAGGTTGCGCGTATTCAGCGCTGCCACACAGATACGGCCCGTGCCCACGGCATAGATACCGAACTCTTCACGCAGACGGTCCACTTGCGGCGCCGTCAGACCCGAGTACGAGAACATGCCACGTTGTGCGTTCACGAAGCTGAAGTCGCGATCCACGCCGCTTGCCTTCAGACGTTCGACCAGACCGTTGCGCATGGCGCGGATACGGTCGCGCATTTCGGCGAGTTCCGTTTCCCACGTGGCGCGCAATTCGGCCGACGCGAGCACCGCTGCGACCACCGCGCCGCCGTGCGTCGGCGGGTTCGAGTAGTTCGTGCGGATCACGCGCTTCAGTTGCGACAGCACGCGAGCCGATTCTTCCTTGCTTGCCGTGATGATCGACAGTGCGCCGATGCGCTCGCCATACAGCGAGAACGACTTCGAGAACGACGACGACACGAACACGTTCAGTTCCGATGCCGCGAACAGGCGGACTGCTGCAGCGTCGGATTCGATGTTGTCGCCGAAACCCTGGTAAGCGATGTCGAGGAACGGCACCAGATTGCGCGCCTTGACGACTTCGACGATCTGCTTCCATTGGTCGACAGTCAGGTCGACGCCGGTCGGGTTGTGGCAGCACGCGTGCAGCACGACAACCGTGCCTGCGGCATAGCTGTTCAGCGCGCTCAGCATGCCTTCGAAGTTCACGCCGTGCGTGTGCGCGTCATAGTACGGATAGGACACGACTTCGAAGCCGGCGCCTTCGAACAGCGCGCGGTGGTTTTCCCAGCTCGGATCGCTGATCGCGACCTTGGTGTTCGGGTTCAGGCGCTTCAGGAAATCGGCGCCGATTTTCAACGCACCCGTGCCGCCCAGTGCCTGCGCCGTCACAACGCGGCCTGCGGCGATCAGCGGCGAATCATTGCCGAGCAGCAGCTTTTGCACTGCGGCGTCGTAGGCAGCGATGCCTTCGATCGGCAGATAGCCACGCGGCAGCGCGGCTTCGACGCGTGCCTTTTCCGCGTCGCGCACGGCGCGCAGCAGCGGAATCTTGCCTTCTTCATTGAAGTACACACCAACGCCAAGGTTGACCTTGGTGGTGCGCGCATCGGCGTTGAAGGCTTCGTTCAGGCCCAGAATCGGGTCGCGGGGAGCAAGTTCGACGGCGGAGAACAGAGACATGATGGGTGGGCTGGTAGTGAAAAGAGGGCGGCTTCAAGCGCGGGCTACCCGGCCAAAAGTTGTCTGACGAACGATTCAGGCAGAAGGCGGGCATCGGCGAGCGAGCGCAACTTCGCATTGTAGCGAATCCGCGGGCGTTTTTCGGCCGACAAAGCCTGCTGGACTGAATTATTTGCTTGAAAAACAGGCACTCCGGCGTCATCTGGTCGTAGCGGATCTGCCTCTGGCCAAGCCGGCGAAGGCTGAGCAGCGGCCCCAAACCGGCGGGAAATCGCCTTTTCATCGGCCCCCTGGCGTGCACCCCTCCTGCCACGCTCCCCCTACGCAGACCCGCTCAGCCCGGGTTCCCGCAACCCGTTAGAATAGTTCTTTGCCCAAGGCCCGGTGCCGCTCCCCATGTCCGAACAACATCTGACTGAAGTCGACGAGACGCTCGACGAATCCAAATTCGTCACGTTCGAAGGCTCGCCGTTTCAGCTTTATCAGCCGTATCTGCCCGCTGGCGACCAGCCCACGGCGATCGACACGCTCGTCGAAGGCATTGAGGACGGCTTGTCGTTCCAGACGCTGCTCGGCGTGACCGGCTCCGGCAAAACCTTCACGATGGCCAACACCATCGCACGGCTCGGCCGGCCGGCGATCGTATTCGCGCCGAACAAGACGCTCGCCGCGCAGCTCTATTCTGAGTTTCGCGAGTTTTTTCCGCGCAACGCGGTCGAATATTTCGTCTCGTACTACGACTACTACCAGCCGGAAGCGTACGTGCCGCAGCGCGACCTCTTCATCGAGAAAGATTCCTCGATCAACGAGCACATCGAGCAGATGCGGCTGTCGGCCACCAAGAGCCTGATGGAGCGGCGCGACGTGATTATCGTCGGCACGGTGTCGGCGATTTACGGTATCGGCAACCCGTCCGAGTACCACAAGATGATTCTGACGCTGCGCACGGGTGACAAGCTCGGCCAGCGCGACATCATCGCCCGGCTGATCGCGATGCAGTACAACCGCAATGAAGCTGATTTCCAGCGCGGCTCGTTCCGCGTGCGCGGCGACACGATCGATATTTTCCCGGCGGAGCACGCCGAAATGGCGGTGCGTATCGAGTTGTTCGACGACGAGGTCGAGACGCTGCAATTGTTCGATCCGCTCACCGGCCGCGTGCGGCAGAAGATTTCGCGTTTCACCGTGTACCCGTCGTCGCACTATGTGACGCCGCGCGACACCGTGGTGCGCGCGGTCGAAACGATCAAGGACGAACTGCGCGAGCGGCTCGAGTTTTTCTACAGCAACGGCAAGCTCGTCGAAGCGCAGCGGCTCGAGCAGCGCACCCGCTTCGATCTGGAAATGCTGCAGGAACTGGGTTTCTGCAAAGGCATCGAGAACTACTCGCGGCACTTCTCGGGCGCGGCGCCCGGCGAGCCGCCGCCGACGCTGGTCGACTACCTGCCGTCCGACGCGTTGATGCTGCTTGACGAGTCGCACGTGCTGATCGGCCAGCTGAATGGCATGTACAACGGTGACCGGGCCCGTAAAGAGAATCTGGTCGACTACGGTTTTCGCTTGCCGTCGGCGCTCGATAATCGCCCGCTCAAGTTCAACGAGTTCGAGCGCAAGATGCGCCAGGTGGTGTTCGTGTCGGCCACGCCGGCTGACTACGAAAAGAAAACGGCAGGGCAGGTGGCCGAGCAACTGGTGCGTCCTACCGGCCTCGTCGACCCGGAAATCGAAGTGCGTCCGGCGCGAACCCAGGTTGACGATGTGCTTGCCGAGATCAACGAACGCGTCAAGGTGGGCGACCGTGTGCTGGTCACGGTGCTGACCAAGCGGATGGCCGAGCAGCTGACCGAGTTTCTGGCCGACCACGGCGTCAAGGTGCGTTACCTGCACAGCGACATCGACACGGTGGAGCGGGTCGAAATCATTCGCGATCTGCGGCTGGGCACGTTCGACGTGCTGGTCGGGATCAACCTGCTGCGCGAGGGGCTGGATATTCCGGAAGTCTCGCTGGTCGCGATTCTTGACGCGGACAAGGAAGGCTTCCTGCGCGCCGAACGCTCGCTGATTCAGACCATCGGCCGGGCGGCGCGTAACGTGAATGGCAAGGCGATTCTCTATGGGGACAGGGTGACCGACTCGATGCGCCGCGCTATCGACGAAACCGAGCGGCGGCGCACCAAGCAGATCGCCTACAACCTGGAGCGCGGCATTACCCCGCGCGGCGTGGTCAAGCGGATTCGCGACATTATCGACGGGGTGTACAACGTCGACGACGCCCGCGCCGAGTTGAAAGAACAGCAGACTCGGGCGAAATTCGAGGACATGTCCGAGAAGCAACTCGCCAAGGAACTCAAGCGTCTCGAAAAGCAGATGATGGAGCACGCCAAGAACCTCGAGTTCGAAAAGGCTGCGCAGACCCGCGACCAGCTGGCGCTGTTGCGGCAACGCGTATTCGGCGCGAACGTCGGCGACCACGTACCCGGCGTCCAATAAACTCTTCCTGTCCGTCAGGGCGCGGCGATGTGCCGCGTCTTGTCTCTCCCCCGCCTCACGCTCCGCCAGCACCTTCGCCCGCGCTTTCCTTAGGAGCGCCTTAAGGCCCTGCTGCCATAAGGCTTTGCGTGCGTCCCCGTTTGTTCTCCTTGCCGATCAATGATAAACTCGGCCAATATTGAGAATGGTTCGCATTAACGTTCGTAATGCGATTGTTTGCGGCCTGTTGCCTCAGTCGGAGGATGTCGGGATCGCGGCATAAAACGCATGTGCACCGCGCTGTTCCAATGGGTTCGATTCCAGTCTGATAAAAACAAGGAGTTTCAATGCGGATTTCTTCATTTGTGCGTGGTGGCGCAGCAGCGGTGGCCGCAGTAGCGGCGCTTTCCGCAACGGCAGCGGAATATCCGATCGGCAAGCACCAGATCCAGGGCGGCATGGAAATCGGTGCGGTCTACCTGCAGCCGATCACGATGGAACCCGAAGGCATGATGCGCAAGGCGTCGGATTCGGACGTCCATCTGGAAGCCGACATCCACGCGGTCAAGAATAATCCGACGGGTTTCGCCGAAGGCGACTGGATGCCGTATCTGCAAGTTCGTTATGAATTGACGAAAGCCGGTTCGAATCAGACCCAGAAGGGCGACATGATGGCAATGGTCGCCAACGACGGTCCGCACTATGGCGACAACGTCAAGTTGCAAGGCCCGGGCAAGTACCACCTGAAGCTGATCGTCGAGGCGCCGATGCAAACTGGCCACATGGCTTTCGGCCGTCACGTCGACAAGGAAACCGGTGTAGGCCCGTGGTTCAAGCCGATCACGCTCGAGTACGACTTCACGTTCGCGGGTATCGGCAAGAAGGGTGGTTACTAATCGCCGTAGACGCAGATCATCACAGCTCGTCACGCATCGGTGCGTAGCGAGCCGTGAATGAGTGAATGCATGCAGCAGGCGGTGCGCGGACAACAAAACCCGCTGATCCGCGTTTTCCGGAAAGGCTAATGAGAATTAACCGAAAGATCGCGATCCTCGCCATGACCGCTTTGACGGTGGGGGGCGCACACGCAGTGGATCTGCCGACCTTCAACCTGGAAATGAACGACGGCAAGCTCATTCCGGCGCGCATCGAAGTGCCGGCAGGGCAGCGCATCAAGATCGCGATACGCAACACCGGCAAGGGTGCGGCCGAATTCGAAAGCGTGCAATTGCGTAAAGAAAAAGTGTTGGCGCCGGGCGGCGATTCGTTCGTCGTAATCGCACCGCTCTCGCCAGGCGAGTACAAGTTCTTCGACGACTTCCATCAGCAGGCGCAGGGCGTGATCGTCGCGAAGTAGTGGCTTGGGGTGCGAGCGTCTGCCTTGAACAACCGGGTTACGCGTTCGCCAAAGCAGTAGAAGAGTAGAGGGGAGAGCTTGGATGGGTCAGATTCTATTCATCGTGTGGCGGGAAAGTGTTGAGGCCTTGCTGGTCGTCGGCATCCTGTACGCGTGGTTGAAAAATGGCGACGACGACGCGCGCCGTGGTTTGCCGTACCTGTGGGGCGGCGTCGCGGCCGGTGTGATCGCGGCGGTCGCGCTTGGCGCGGCGCTGGTCGGTTTCACCGAAGTGCTCTCCGGTGACGCGCAGGATTATTTCCAGACCGCAATGGTGCTGGTCGCGTGTGTGCTGATCGTGCAGATGGTGCTGTGGATGAAGCAGCACGGCCGGTCCCTCAAGCGCGACATGGAACAGTCGCTGCAAAAGAGCAAGCACGATTCGAACTGGTGGGGCGTCGCGTTGCTGGTCGCATTGGCGATCGCGCGCGAGGGCAGCGAAACGGTGATCTTCCTGTATGGCCTTGGTTTCGGCCAGTCCGGCCACGTGGATGGCAGCCAGATGCTCGCCGTGGCGATCGGCCTCGGTCTCGCATTCCTGACCTTCTACGTGCTGCAGTTGGGCGGCAAGTATTTCTCGTGGCGGCTCTTCTTCCGCGTCACCGAAATCATGCTGCTGTTCCTCGGCGCGGGTCTGTTCCAGACCGGTGTCGACAAGCTGATCGACAAGGAGATCCTGCCGACGATCATCGACCAGATGTGGAATTCGTCAGCAATCCTCGACGACTCGAGCACGTTCGGCTCGCTGGTCGCGACGCTCACCGGTTATCGTGCCCACCCGGCATTGATGAATCTGATTGCCTACGCCGTGTACTGGGCGGTCGTCTATCTGCTGGTGCGTCGCGCTAATCGCAAGCCGGCGCAGCAGGCCGCCAGGCGCGCGGCATGAGTACTGTCATGACCCGTCCGGGCCGCCTCGCCGCGGCCGGGCAGTGGATGCAGCGTCACGGTGGTTTGATCCGCGGCATTCAGTGGGTCGTGGTGGCGGTGTACGCATTCCTGATTCTCGTGCCCGCGGTGATGCCGCTGCCGGACGACACCGCGCATCTGTGGAATAACCTGACGCTTGCCGCGCAGTTCGTGTTCTGGGGCATCTGGTGGCCGTTCGTGTTGCTGTCGATGGTGATGCTCGGCCGCGTCTGGTGCGGCGTGCTGTGTCCGGAAGGCGCGCTCGCCGAATTCGCCAGCAAATATGGCCGCGGCTGGGCGATTCCGCGCTGGATGCGCTGGGGCGGCTGGCCGTTCGTCGCATTCGGCATCACCACCATCTACGGTCAGATGGTGAGCGTCTACCAGTATCCGAAAGCGGTGCTGCTGGTGCTCGGCGGCTCGACTTTTGCGGCGATGATCATCGGCTTGCTGTACGGACGCGAGAAGCGCGTCTGGTGCAAGTATCTGTGCCCCGTCAACGGGGTTTTTTCGCTACTGGCGCGTCTCGCGCCGTTCCACTACAAAATCGATGAAGACGCGTGGCGCCGTTCGTACAAGAACGGCGAACATGGGCATCGTGTGATTCCGATCAATTGCGCGCCGCTGGTGCCGCTGCGCAATATGAAGGGCGCGTCGGACTGCCATATGTGCGGTCGTTGCAGCGGACATCGCGATGCGATCGCGCTGACGTGGCGCGCGCCGTCGTCGGAAGTCGTGCAGCTCGGCGACAGGCAGGCGAACCCGTGGGATACCGCACTGATCCTGTACGGCCTGCTCGGCATCGCGATCGGCGCATTCCACTGGACCGCTTCGCGCTGGTTCGTCGACCTGAAGATGTTCTTCGCCACGTGGCTGGTCGATCACGACATCACCTGGCCGCTCGACACCAACGCGCCGTGGTTTCTGTTCACGCATTACCCCGAGCAGAACGACGTATTCTCGTGGCTCGACGGCACGATGGTGATCGGCTATATCCTCGCTACGGCGCTGGTGTACGGCACGGTGCTGCTGGTGCTGCTGATGGGCGCGACGCGCACGCTGGGGCGTTTTAGCGCCGTGCGTCTGCATCATTTGACGCAGGGCCTGATTCCGATTGCCGGCGCGGGCGTGTTTCTCGGCTTGTCGGCGACCACGCTGTCGCTGCTTCGCGCGGAACATATGTCCTTGTGGTGGGCGTCGGATATGCGTATCGCGATTCTGGCGATTGCCAACCTGTGGAGCGCGTGGCTCGCCTGGCTCGTCACGCGGCGCTATAGCGAGCGCTTCGTTCAACGCGGCCTCGCGATGGTGTGGTTCGTCGCGGCGCTGGCGGTGGTCGATAGCGCATGGTGGCTGATGTTCTGGGGCTGGGCTTCGAAGTAAGTCTTAACGATTCGGCGTACTACCGGGCCCCGCCTGGCGCTGCGCCAAACAAAAAGCCGTGGAGATGGCACCATCCCACGGCTTCTTTTATTTCTGAATCTGCGACACACGTCGTTTCGTGCATCCGCATTGGGTGAGAACCAAAAAAGCGGCCTGGCTTGCTGCGACGGCTGGCTTGGTGTCTGCACGAAGGGGTCTAGTTCTCACGTGCAAGCCGTCGTGGCTGGCTAATGCCTAACACCTCTCGAGGAGGTGGTCCCCACAATACCCGGTACTGACTTCTATTCGTTGTTGCCTGTTACTTCGTCAGGATCAGCTTGCCTAAGCGTGTCGCACGCAACTGGTAGGTCTCGCCGTTATGCATGATGCTGACGTGGCTATGTCCTTGCAGCAATGCGTCGCTGCGCACGACCCGATCCGACTTTTCGCTCGTACCGCTGGCGAGATCCGCTGCGGGCTTCGCCGCGGATGCTGTCGCCGTCGCTGCTTTCGGACGACTGGTCAGCGCGGCCGCCGGGCGGCGCAGGCTGAGTGTGGAAGAGCGCGTGAGATCGGTCATTCGTTTTAGCTGTTGGTCGATTCGATGGATTAATTCTAAATGATAACTATTCCCATTTACAAGAAAGAGAAATTCATCGGATTCGACTTTCGATAGCTGAACGACGCGAGGGAGAACGGCCAGGAAGCAGGCCGCATGAGGCCACCTTCCACACGGCGGCCTCATGCGGCGCAACGGCGCGGGCAGAGTGCCCGCACACGCATCAATGCAACGAACCGGGTTCCTGCCTGGTCTGCACGTACTGGCGGATCAGCCGCACGGTATCGATATCGTTCTCGCGATACGCCGATTTCACGATTTCCTGCGTCTGCACAGCGTCCTGATCGTCGGAGACGGGCAGGGTTGTTGTGTACTCGAAGCGCAGGAACAATTGCAGTTCGTCAGGCTGCTCGATGGTCATGGTGAGCGAGCCGCCGACATAGTCTGCCGTCGGCAGAATGTCATAGCGCACACTCTGGCGATCCCGCAGCGTGACACGGTCACGCACCGTGGCCTTGCCATAGTGCAGCTCCCGTTCGAGCGTGTCGCCTTCACGCGAAAGGATGGTGCAACTGTCGAGTCCGATCACGAACAGTTGCGGCTGTTCGGCGCGCAGCACGAGACCCTCCCACAACTGCTCGGGGGTCATCGAGTCGACTAACGGATTCAACGGATCGTTGATCTGGATAAGGTGTTCGAAATTCAAAACGACGGCTTCCTATGAAAGCGTTGCAATACCTGCGGCCCCGTTAGCCGGTGCCGGCCGATCCGGGCCATTCCTGTATCAGGCGACGGCAAGACCCGAACGGATCGTGATCGAATGCGTGAGGATCTTGTGAACCGGGCACGCATTGGCAATTTGCAAGAGTCGTTCCCGCTGCTCGTCGGACAGATCGCCTTCCAGCATGATCTTGCGGTCGATGGTCGAACCCGCGTCGCCGGTTTCAAGCGATAGCGCCACGCGCACGTCGGCGAGCGGCCAGCCCTTACGCTGAGCGTACATCTTCAGCGTGATCGACGTGCAGGCCCCGAGACTCGACAGCAACAGCGCGACAGGCGTCGGCCCGCGATCGCCGCCGCCTAGCGACTCGGGTTCGTCGGCAAGCCACGTGTGCTTGCCGTCGTCGAAAAGGACCTGAAAATTCGTCGAACCGATGTGGGCGGTGACGGTGGGCTCTGCCATGCGCGCTCCTGAACAGGGACGGAAATCGCCGCGCGCCACGGTCTGTCATGGTGAGACAGCGTGGTGCGCGGCATGAGCCGCTATTGTGAACGAATTTACCGGCCTTCGCGCCATGTGTGGCGGCGCGCGCGGTGTGGTGAGAGCGCGCCACCACAGTCGTCAGCGGTGGCGCGTGCCCACGTGGTCAGTCAGTGCGTGATCGCGCCCATGCGCCCAGCCTGATAATCGATCACGGCCTGGCGGATTTCGTCTTCCGTGTTCATCACGAACGGACCGTAGCGCACCACCGGCTCTTTCAACGGCACGCCGCCGAGGAGCAGCACTTCGAGCGGTTCGGCCCCCGCCGTCAGCGTGACCGACTCGCCGTCGTTCTGAAACACCACCATCGTCTGCGCGTCGATTTCCCGGCGCGCTTCGCCTTCGCCATAGAAACCTTTGCCGGACAGGCTGTAAGCAAACACGCGATAGTCGGACGGCACCGGCTGCTGGATCGATGCCCCCGGTTGCAGCGAGAAATGCTGGTACAGGATCGGCGTGCGCGTTTCGATCGCTGCCTTCACACCGAGCGCTTCGCCCGCAATTACCTTGACGCGCACCTTGCCGTCCGCGGAAGTCGCAACCGGAATGCTGGCCGACGGCATTTCCTGGTAGCGCGGTTCGATCATCTTGTCGCGCCGCGGCAGATTGACCCACAACTGCAAGCCGTGCACGCGTCCACCGGTGCGCACGAACGACGGGTCTGGCATCTCGCTGTGCACGACGCCCGCGCCCGCGGTCATCCACTGCACGTCGCCGGCATGCAGCGTGCCTGAATGGCCCGCCGAATCCTTGTGACCGAACTGGCCCTCGAGTACGTACGTGACTGTCTCGAAGCCGCGGTGTGGATGATCCGGCGCGCCTTTGGCCTCGCCCGGCGCGTAGTCGATTGGACCCATTTCGTCGAGCAGCAGGAATGGATCGAAATCCATCAGCATGCGGGTCGGAAACGGGCGGTGGACGACAAAACCGCCACCTTCGGTCGTGCGAACGGCGGGAAACGTGCGTTCGATCGTGCGTGCCGTGCTCATCAAAGTCACCTTGAAAAATGGGGAATAGCGTTATTTTTGAAACATGGAGCTATTATAGGGACCGTTTTTCAAGGTGCCAGCCGCTGTCACGCAATGGATTGTTCTATTACTGGAACGATGAGATGAAGATCGATTCACACAATCTGAATGACCTGATGTACTTTTCGCAGGTCGTCGAACACGGTGGTTTTTCCGCCGCCGAGCGCGTGCTGGGTATTTCCAAGTCGCGCCTGTCGCGCCGGCTGACCGAGCTGGAAGCGTCGCTGGGCGTGCGTTTGCTGCAGCGTTCTACCCGCAAGCTGGCGCTCACTGAAGCCGGGCAACTCTTCTATCAGCATTGTCAGGCGATGCTGAGCGAAGCGCAGGCTGCCGTCAACGTGGTGCAGCAACTGCGGTCGTCGCCGCGCGGCACGGTGCGCGTGAGCGTGCCGGTGACGATCTCGCAGACCATCCTGTCGCAGATCCTGCCGGAATTCATGCATCGCTACCCGGAAGTACGGGTGGTGATGCGCGTGACCAACCGCGTAGTCGATCTGTTCGAGGATTCGATCGACCTCGCGTTACGCGTGCGCTCCGATCCGCCGGAAAACGCCAACATCGTCGTGCGCCCGCTGTGGCGCACGCAGCAGATGCTGGTCGGCGCGCCGAGCCTGTTGCAGCAGAATGCGCCGCCGTTGTTGCCTGCCGATCTGGGCCGTTTCGAAACGCTCGATGTACCGACCGGCGACGGACGCCACGTTTTCGATCTGATTGCCCCCGACGGCACGCGCCACGCGCACGAACACGAGCCGCGCCTCGTCACCGCGGATCTGATGACGATTCGCGAAGCGGTGCTGTCCGGCGTGGGTATCGCCGCGTTGCCGGAGATGATGTACGGCAGCGCGTTGCGCGCGGGGCAGTTGTCGCCGGTAATGCCGGACTGGACCTTTCCGACGCCGCAGTTGTACGCGGTATTCGTGTCGCGGCAGGGGATGGTGCCGGCGGTGCGCGCATTCGTCGATTATCTGGTCGAAATGCTCGATCCGGACGAAGGTAAACACATCATGGGCGAGTGCCCGACGCGTCCAACGCAAGACGCATCACAGCCTGTTCTCGCGGTCGCGTCATAGCACTTATTACGTGCGGCAACATCGCTTTTAGCATTTAAGCGCCGCTTGTCATGAGTACTTTCAATGACGGTTTGCTTGAATGCGCGCGCTCGCGGGCCTATAGTGAAATCCCTTCGCTAAGGAGTCTCTTATGCGAAAATTCATGGCCTCTATAATAGTGGGCCTGATAGGGCTGACCGCGCTGTCCGTGTCGATCACGGCTGTCGCATGCGGTGACTCGAGCTATCAGTCATCTTCTGATGGTAAATAATCCCGCCGCCCGAAGGCGCCGAGTGCGCACAAAAAAGGCCTTCATCTGACGATGAAGGCCTTTTACTTTTAGCCCTTGTTTCAAGGGTTTTTCTGATTTTTCGGTAGGCGCGGCTTAACAGTGGCGCATTGCTACGGCGCGTCTCCTGCCTTCACTAGCGCTTATTTGCCTTTAGGCTGCGTGACGAAGCCGATCTTCGTGAGGCCGCCGGCCTGCGCCGCCGACATTACTTCAGCCACTTTTTCGTACGCGACTTTGCGATCCGCATCCAGATGCAGCTCCGGCTGCGGATTCGCTTGCGCAGCTTCTGCAATCTTCGCGCGCAGTGTCGCGTCGTCGACCTTCTTGTCGTCCCACAGCACGTTGCCGTCCGCGTCGACGGCGACCGTCACTTGCGCGGGCTTGGTGTCTTCCTTCTGACTGCTCGCGTGCGGCAGATCGATTTTGACCGCGTGACGAATCACCGGGATCGTCACCATGAAGACGATCAGGAGAACCAACATCACGTCGACAAGCGGCGTCATGTTGATTTCGTTCATCAGGCCATCATCATCGTCGCTGGCGAAAGGGCTCATTGCCATCGGAATGCCTCGTCGATCAGTTGGTGCGTGCGGCGAGGCGCAGACCGTCGCCGCGCTTGGACGACGACAGACGGGCGCCCGTCACGAAGAATGCATGCAGGCCGTGCGCAAAGCGGCTCAGCTTGGCGACAAGCGCCTTGTTGGCGCGCGTCAATGCGTTGTAGCCCAGCACTGCCGGAATCGCGACGAACAGGCCGAACGCGGTCATGATCAGCGCTTCGCCGACCGGGCCCGCGACCTGATCAATCGACGACTGGCCGCTCGCGCCGATCGCGAGCAGGGCGTGATAGATGCCCCACACGGTGCCGAACAGGCCGACGAACGGCGCCGTGCTGCCGATCGACGCGAGAATCGCCAGACCGCTTTGCATGCGCGCGACGCTTTCGTCCATCGTGTCCTTCAGGCAGCGCGTCACCCAATCCGACACGTCCATGCGATCGTGCAGATGCGGTTGCGTCTGATGATGGTGATCCGCGGCTTCCTGCCCCGACAGCGCGAGTGCGAGGAACGGATTGTCCTGCGGCGTCGACGATCCTGCGCCGAGCTTCTTCACGCCGTCGGCGAGATCATCTGAATGCCAGAACTGCTGCTCGGCATTCTTCGTGAGTCGCTTCAGGCGCATCACATTCCAGCCTTTGATGACGATCACGCTCCACGACATGACCGACATGATCAACAGTGCGAGCGCGATACCGCGCGTCACGAAATCCCCTTGCGCCCACACGTGCGCCAATCCGTAGTTTTGCATTGCATTTCCTTGTTTTTAAAATCTGCCTCAATCGTTCAGATTGAAGTTGTAAGGCTGGGTGTACGCGGCCCGAATCGGCTGGCCGTTCTCGAGATAGGGCTTGCAGGCACTCGCGTGTGCTGCGGCAACCGCGGCGTCATCCAGGCGGTTGAAGCCGCTGCTCTTTTTCAGTTCGATGTTCTCGAGCTTGCCCGTCAGTCCGACCACGAACTTCACATAGGCGGTGCCGGTTTCACCGCGTCGTTTGGACAGCGACGGGTACTCTGGCGTGACCATGCTGCAGTCAATGTGCGAAACGTTTTTCGGCGCGGTGATTTCCATCGTCGGACGGCCGACTGCCGGCGCAGCCTGAGCGGGCGGAGCAGCCGGCGCGGGCGGTGTCGGATCAGCCGCCGCAACGGGCGTGGGCGACGGCGCGGCGGCCACCGGCAATGGCGTAGGCGTCGGCTTGGGCGCCGGTGTTGGCTTGGACTGGACTTTGGGCTTGGTATGAACCGGTGGTATCGGCCTGGGCGGCGGCGGTGTGGTCGATTGCAGCGCAACGGGCGCGGCCACCGGCGCCGGCGCCAGCAACTGCGCGGTCATGACGCGCGATTCGAGCGGCGGCGCGACGGGTTCATGACGCAACGTCAGGATCACCGCAAGCAAAGCGACGTGAATCGCCGCGACAGCGGCAGTCGCGGTCAAGGCACGGGAGTTCATTCGGGCGGACGAAGCCGGCGTGGCGCCGGCTGAAACGGTATGCGAGGCCTGCATGTTAGCGTGGCGACGTGCCGTCGATGCGGCACGTCAGACAAGACATCGTCATGTTCGGAAGATCAGCAACGAAATGAACAAAGTAGTCACGAAACCAATCAACAATTCCATCTCAAACTCCTTTTAACGGGTGAGCGGGTAGCTGGCTGGTACGGATACTGGCTTGCTGACGGCAGTGGGATAAGGCTTGAAGCAGCGCATACAACAAGCGCATGAAGCAGTGAAGCGATAAAGCGTTGATCACCCGGGACGCGGCGTGGACCGTGTCCTGAAACCAGCCTCAGGCGGCCTTGCGTTCGTAAAACGTCAGCGGCATAGCCTGCGGGTGATGATCGAAGCCGCAGCGGCTCGCGCACACGCCGCTTTCCATCATGACGCCGCGCACGGATTCCGCGCACTTGCCACAGCAGGAAGCGACGCCGAGTTCGAACTGGAGTTCGTCGAACGAATCGACGCCTTCCGCGATCGAGGCACGGATCTTTCGGTCAGAAACAGACTTGCAGACACAGACAATCATGGCAGGGCGTCATAGCTAACGTTAATGCGAACTATTATCATTTTGATTGGCTGGTTTGGCAAGCGTCCTGCATGATTTTTTGTAACAAAACCAGACTCTTAGAAGGGTTTCGTCTACGGGACGGGATTCGTCGCAGGTGGCGGGAAGGGTGCAAAAACGCCTAAGAAGCGCGCAAAACAGCCATGGGGCGGCCTAAAAGGCAGCTGGCGAGGGTTTTTATGCGGCTTGGGAGTCCGGCGCTGCCGTGCGGCGCGAAGGGATCACGACCTGCTCGACTGTCGCGTCGATGTGCAGCAGGCTCGCGGCGAGCTGTTGCTGATGCGTGCCGTCGCCGGTGGAATAAAAGCGGGGCAGAGCAGGTTCGGCGCTTTCGGGGGCGGCGCGCAGCCCGTGCTGGTCGAGTACCCGTTCCAGCTGGCGTGCGATGGCCACGCTCGTATCGATTAGCACCAGCCGGTCGCCGACGATGTCGCGGATCGCCGCATCGAGAAACGGGTAGTGGGTGCAGCCGAGCACCAGCGTGTCGGCGCCGGCATCGAGCATGGGCTGCAGGTAGCTGCGCAGGAGCGCACGCAGTTCGGCGGAGCCTACGTCGCAGCGTTCCACTGCCTGCACGAGCCCGTGGCCAGGCTGGCAAAGAAAACGGCAATCGGCGGCGTAGCGCTCCAACAGTGTCTGAAAGCGGGCGCTGCGCAAGGTCACTTGAGTGGCGAGCACGCCGGCGACACGCGCTTTGGACTGCAGCGCGGCCGGTTTGACACCCGGCTCGACACCCACCAGCGGGATCGCCAGTTTTTCGCGGACCAGCGCGATCGACTGCGCGGTTGCCGTGTTGCATGCGACCACAAGCGCCTTGGCACCTTGGCTCGCGAGCCATTCGCAGATCGCCAGGGTGCGGTCGGCGATGAAGTCGTCGTCGCGTTCACCGTAGGGAGCATAGAGCGAGTCGGCGGCGTAGATGAGCGCTTCACCCGGGAGTTGCGTCCGGACCGCTCGCAGTACCGACAAACCGCCCAGACCCGAATCGAAAATGCCGACCGGCGCCCGCGAACCGCCACCTGAGAGGGCAATCCGGGCACTCGAAGACGGCGATTCTACGGGCATAGGCGATAAGGAGACGCGCGGCACAGCGGTCACGGAAAACTCACGAAAACAGGAACGTGCGCAAGTATATCGCCCGCACGGCGCCTATCCTGGCAAACAGGCCGGCCAACAAGATGGCGTATGAGCCGGTTCATGTGCCGACGCACGGGCGTTTCCAACCTGATTCGATCAGGACTCGATCGAACCCATTGCAGTTTGCTGGTAGTTCTGGATGCCGACCTTGTCGATCAGGTCCAGTTGCGTTTCGAGCCAGTCAATGTGTTCTTCGGTGTCGTCGAGGATCTTCACGAAGATTTCGCGCGAGATGAAATCGCGAACGGATTCGCAATACACAATCGCTTCTTTGCAGGTGCTTTGCGAAATCTGTTCGAGCTTCAGATCGCATTCGAGGATTTCTTTAGTTTCTTCGCCGATCAGCAGTTTGTGCAGGTCTTGCAGGTTCGGCAGGCCGTCGAGCATGAAAATGCGTTCGATCAGCCAGTCGGCGTGCTTCATTTCACCGATCGATTCGTCGTATTCATGCTTGCCGAGTTTCTCGAGGCCCCAGTGCTTGTACATCCGCGCATGCAGGAAGTATTGGTTGATGGCGGTGAGTTCGTTCTTCAACTGGGAGTTGAGATACTCAATGACCTTCTTGTCGCCTTGCATGATGTGTCCTTGTAGGGGCTTTGAATTTCCCAGAACAATAAACGGCGAAAGGCAAAAAGCCAAGGCAAAAACACAGATTTTCACCTTGATTTGCAAGGTTTTTTGCGTGATGCGTACCGTTCTCATTCCAGGATAAAAAAGCCGGGGTTTAAGGCCCCGGCTTGCACTTTCTTAGCTGATGCTAGTACCGATCAAACCGTCGCGACCGGAATTTTGCCGATTTTGGCTTGCCATTCCTTCGGGCCGGTCTGATGCACCGACGTGCCGGTCGAATCGACGGCGACCGTCACCGGCATGTCCTGCACGTCGAATTCGTAGATCGCTTCCATGCCTAGGTCTTCGAACGCGAGAACCTTCGCGCTGCGAATCGCCTTCGACACGAGGTAAGCCGCGCCGCCCACCGCCATCAGATACGCGGCCTTATGCTTCCTGATCGCCTCGATCGCAACGGGGCCGCGCTCCGCCTTACCGATCATCGAAATCAGACCCGTTTGCGACAACATGGTCTCGGTGAACTTGTCCATGCGCGTTGCGGTGGTCGGGCCTGCGGGGCCGACAGCCTCGTCACGCACCGGATCGACCGGGCCGACGTAATAGATTACGCGGTTCGTGAAGTCGACCGGCAGCTTTTCGCCCTTCGCGAGCATATCGGCGATGCGCTTGTGCGCGGCGTCGCGGCCCGTCAACATCTTGCCCGACAACAACAGCGTCTGGCCCGGTGTCCAGGCCGCCACTTGTTCCGGCGTCAGCGTGTTCAGATCGACGCGCTGGCTCTTTTCCGTGTCCGGCTCCCACTGCACCTTCGGCCATGCGTCGAGCGACGGCGCTTCGAGCTTCGCCACGCCTGAGCCATCCAGCGTGAAGTGCGCGTGACGCGTTGCCGCGCAGTTCGGGATGATCGCGATCGGCTTGCTCGCAGCGTGTGTCGGTGCAGCCATGATCTTCACGTCGAGCACGGTGGCAAGACCGCCAAGACCTTGCGCACCGATACCGAGCGCGTTGACCTTCTCGTGCAGTTCGATACGCAGTTCTTCGATCCAGTCCTTCGGGCCGCGTGCGATCACGTCCTGAATGTCGATCGGATCCATCAGCGATTCCTTTGCCATCACCATCGCTTTCTCAGCGGTGCCGCCGATGCCGATGCCGAGCATGCCGGGCGGGCACCAGCCTGCGCCCATGGTCGGCACGGTCTTCAGAATCCAGTCGACGATCGAGTCCGACGGGTTCAGCATCGCGAATTTCGACTTGTTTTCCGAGCCGCCGCCCTTCGCTGCAACCTGCACGTCGACCTTGTCGCCCGGCACGATCTCGTAGTGGATCACGGCCGGCGTGTTGTCTTTCGTGTTCTTGCGCGCGCCTTCCGGCGGGCTCACGATCGACGCGCGCAGCACGTTGTCCGGGTTCAGATAACCGCGGCGCACGCCTTCGTTGATCATCTCGGTGACGCCCATCGTCGCACCGTCCCAACGCACGTCCATGCCGACCTTCACGAACACCGTGACGATGCCGGTGTCCTGGCAGATCGGGCGCTTGCCTTCGGCGCACATGCGGCTATTGGTCAGGATCTGCGCGATCGCATCCTTCGCGGCCGGGCTCTCTTCGAGCTCGTAAGCGCGGCCTAAGGCCTGGATGTAATCGAGCGGGTGGTAATAGCTGATGTACTGAAGCGAATCAGCGATGCTCTGAATCAGATCTTCCTGTTTGATGACGGTCATGATGGCTAGCTCAGTGGGGACAGTGGCGCTTGTTATCGGACTCGCAGGGCAGTGCGGTCAGTCGTGCGCGTTCAGGGGAGTGGAACCGTTAGAACCCAGCGGATGCAATCCTGCGGGCTCCTGAAAATGTTTCGGGTGCGTATGCGTGGTAAGGCGGTCGACCAGTGCCATTACCACCGCCGAGAGAAGGAAGGCGATGTGGATGATGACCTGCCACATGATGGTGTGCGTCGAATTCTGGTCGGGGCTGATGAAGGTTTTCAGCAGATGGATCGACGAAATGCTGATCAGCGCCATCGACAATTTGACCTTGAGCACCCCGGCATTCACGTGGTCCAGCCATTCCGGTTCGTCTGGATGACCCTCCACGCCCAGGCGCGACACGAAGGTTTCATACCCGCCGATGATCACCATGATCAGCAGGTTCGAGATCATCACCACGTCGATCAGGCCGAGTACCACCAGCATGATGTTGGTTTCGTCGAGCGTCATGGACGCTGTAACCAGATGCCAGACTTCTTTCAGGAACAGGACGACGTAGACACCTTGAGCGACGATCAGGCCCAGGTAGAGCGGCACCTGCAGCCAGCGGCTCATGAAGATGATGGCGGGCAGCGGGCGCATTGGGCGGCGCTGACGGGCTGAGTCGGGTCGCGGGGCGGACATAGGCAAGAGTCAGATGAAACGCAGGTGACGGAACACGGACTAAATGCGCTGACCCGAAGCGCAAACCAAACGCGCGGGTCGAGCACGCAAACCAGGGCGCAGACGGCGCGGTACGCAGCCAGGGGAGGCCGGAAAAGCTCGCGTCAGGCGCGCTATTGTACAGCGCCGGATGAATTTGCTGCGGCGCGGCGGGCAGCGGTGGCGCTCAGGAGGCCACTGGCGGTACTCGCTTCACCTTCAGGCTCGCCAGCCCGATCCCCGCCACCACGCACGCGAGCGCGATGCCGTGGGCGAGCGTAGGCCGCTCACCGAGAAACACGATGCCGTAAATCGCCGCGGCCACCGGCAGCACGGCGCTGAACACGCCCGCGAGACTGCCCGGCACATGACGAATGCCCTTCATCCACAGCCAGAACGAGAAAATGCTCGCCGACAGCCCGTACCACAGCACCAGCGTCCAGACGCTAACAGGCACCGCGCGATAATCGAAGTGCAGTAGCGCGGTGGCGCCGAGCGGCAGCATCAGCAGCAGGCCGAACATGTGCGTGTAGGCACAGATGTCGATTGGCGCGAGCGTCTGCGTCAAACGGCGCGACAGGATGATGTAAAGCGATTCGCAGCACACGGCGCCCAGCACCATCAGATTGCCGGTGAACGAAGTCTCGCCGCCCGCACTCTCATCCACGTGAGCGAGATTGATGACGACCACGCCGAGGATCGCCAGCGCGATCGATGCGAGTGCCCGACCGTTCGGTCGCTCTTTGAGGATCAGCCACGAGAACAGTGCGACGACCGCGGGGATCGTGCTGGTGATGACGCCGGCTGCGACCGCGCTGGTGCGCTGCACGCCGCCCAGCATCAGCAGCGTGAACCCGAAAGTGCCGAACAGCGCCTGCAAAAACAGATTGAGCCATTCATCGCGTTTGACGCGGCGCAGCTTGGCGACGCGCAGCAACGGCCACAACACCGCCATCGCAATGACGAAGCGCAACAGCGCGAACAGGGGGACGGGGACAAACTCGACGATCGATTTACCGATTCCGACATTGCTGCCGACCAGCAGCATCGAGGTAATGAGAAGCAGGGAGTAACGATTCAAGCTGGAATCCAGACGGCTAGTTCAGTTAGCATTGTAAGAGGGCGTGCGAGTCAGCGTAAAGGCGCGGCGCCTGTGCGGCGTGCGTGATGCGCCGCGGGTGCCCGATTTCGGCATGGATCCGTCGTATCGGTAGGTCGATCAGCACGCGTGAACGGAACGTAGCGCGTAGCATGCCGTGCGTGACCCGTCTGAACCGCGTAAGGGTTTTCGCCCGTCACGCGATGCGCCTCGCGTAAGTGGCTGGTAAGTTGCAAAGTTTATGTTTGACCGTGGGAGCGGAACGTCGGCCATTCATTTATGTTGCGGTGCCGCATGAATGAAAGTGAAAGGCGAACGGGCCGCGGCGCAGCGATCGGCGATCGCCGCGCGAGGGTTGGAGACAGCGCGCCGCCTGTTGATCACGAATGGCGGCGCCATCATGACAAGGCGCGTCACAGGCGCGCCAGCACAGGTTTTTAGTTTCATCTTCACCAAGGGGTTGTCGATGTCTGCGATTGAATCTGTTCTTCACGAACGCCGTGTTTTCCCGCCCTCCGCTGAAGCAGCGGCTGGTGCGACGATCTCCGGTATGGACGCGTACCGGGCGCTTGCCGCCGAAGCGGAGCGTGATTACGAAGGTTTCTGGGGGCGCCTCGCTCGCGAGACGCTAAGCTGGAACAAGCCCTTCACCAAGGTGCTGGACGAATCGAAGGCGCCTTTCTACACATGGTTCGAAGACGGCCAGCTGAACGCGTCGTATAACAGCATCGACCGTCATGTCGAAGCCGGCAACGGCGAGCGGGTTGCGATCATCTTCGAAGCCGACGACGGCACCGTCACCAACGTCACCTATCAGGATCTGCTGCAACGCGTATCGCGCTTTGCGAACGCGCTGAAAAAACGCGGCGTGAAAAAGGGCGACCGCGTCGTGATCTATATGCCGATGTCGATCGAAGGCATCGTCGCGATGCAGGCGTGTGCGCGCATCGGTGCAACGCATTCGGTGGTGTTCGGCGGCTTCTCGTCGAAGTCGCTGAATGAGCGGCTGGTGGATGTGGGCGCGGTCGCGCTGGTTACTTCCGACGAACAGATGCGCGGCGGCAAGGCATTGCCGCTGAAGAACATCGCCGACGAAGCCATTGCCATGGGCGGCTGCGAAGCGGTGAAGAGCGTGATCGTCTACAAGCGTACCGGCGGCAAGATCGCATGGAACGAAAGCCGCGATCTGTGGATGCACGAACTCACGCAGTCCGAATCGGATCAATGCGCGCCTGAGTGGGTCGGCGCCGAGCATCCACTTTTCATCCTCTATACGTCCGGTTCGACCGGCAAGCCGAAGGGCGTCCAGCACAGTACCGGCGGCTATCTGCTGTGGACCGCGCAGACCATGAAGTGGACCTTCGACTGGAAGCCCACGGATGTGTTCTGGTGTACCGCCGACATCGGCTGGATCACCGGCCACAGCTACATCACGTATGGCCCGCTGACGCTCGGCGGTACCCAGGTCGTGTTCGAAGGCGTGCCGACCTATCCGAACGCAGGCCGCTTCTGGGACATGATCGCCAAGCACAAGGTCACGTTGTTCTACACCGCGCCGACCGCAATCCGCTCGCTGATCAAATACGCCGAAGCGGACGAGAAAGTGCATCCGAAAAGCTACGATCTGTCGACGCTGCGCATCATCGGCACGGTCGGCGAGCCGATCAATCCGGAAGCGTGGGTCTGGTATCACGAGAACGTCGGTGGCGGCCGTTGCCCGATCGTCGATACGTGGTGGCAAACCGAAACTGGCGGCCACATGATCACGCCACTGCCGGGCGCCACGCCGCTGGTGCCGGGTTCGTGCACGCTGCCGCTGCCAGGCATCATGGCGGCAGTGGTCGATGAAACCGGCCAGGACGTGCCGAACGGGCAGGGCGGCATTCTGGTGGTGAAGCGCCCGTGGCCGGCGATGCTGCGTAACGTGTGGGGCGATCCCGACCGTTACAAGAAGAGCTATTTCCCCGAAGAACTCGGCGGCACGCTGTACCTCGCCGGCGATGGCGCGGTGCGCGACAAGGAAACCGGCTACTTCACGATCATGGGTCGCATCGACGACGTGCTCAATGTGTCCGGTCACCGCCTCGGCACGATGGAGATCGAGTCGGCGCTGGTGTCGAACCCGATCGTGGCAGAAGCGGCTGTGGTTGGCCGTCCTGACGATACGACCGGTGAAGCCGTGTGCGCATTCGTGGTGCTCAAACGCGCTCGTCCTGAAGGCGAAGAAGCGGTGAAGCTCGCCAACGAACTGCGCAACTGGGTCGCCAAGGAGATCGGTCCGATTGCCAAGCCGAAGGACATCCGCTTTGGCGAGAACCTGCCAAAGACGCGTTCGGGCAAGATCATGCGCCGCCTGTTGCGCTCGCTAGCTAAGGGTGAGGAAATCACCCAGGACGTATCGACTCTGGAGAACCCGGCGATTCTCGATCAGCTCGGCGAGTCGCTCTGAGCCTGGGTTTGCCTGGGTTGACGGCAAGAGCGCGTCGTCCGACCCGCTCTTGACTGGACCCAGGTATTGACCATTTAAGTTAGCCTGTGAAAGCCACCGCGCGGACAATCCCGATTGCCTGCCCGGTGGCTTTTTGATACATAGGCGCATGGCCGCGCCACACCACACCTCTCACGCTACGCTCAATCCCGCGCCCGAACCCCCTGCGGTATCGGCAGCGATGGCGCGCGCGCATCAGAAGTATTGGCGCTTCAATCTTGCGTTGATCGCGACGTTGATGATGGTGGGCTTCGTGGTGTCGTTCGTTTTACCGCTGGTGGCGCCGACGTTGGATCAGGTGCGCTTCGGCGGTTTCCGGTTGCCGTTCTATTTCGGCGCGCAAGGGGCGATTCTGATCTACGTCGCGTTGATCGTTGTTTATATCGTGCTGATGCAGCGTGCCGACCGCCGTCTGCAACGCGCTTTCGACGCCGATGCGAGCGCCACCAGTGCCGGTGCCGATTCCGGCGCGCCCACTGCGCGCGGAAACTGAGCCGATGACGCTCACGCACCGCCTGATCCGCTCATACGCGCTCTATACGCTTGGCTTCCTGCTATTCATCTACGTGATGTGGCGCATCGAGCGCACCACTGGCCCGGGTGTATGGATCGGCTATGTGTTCCTGTTCGTGCCGATTGCGGTGTATGCGGTGATCGGCTTGCTGTCACGCACGTCTGATCTCGTCGAATACTACGTAGCGGGGCGGCGCGTGCCGTCCGCCTTCAATGGCATGGCGACCGCGGCCGACTGGTTATCCGCCGCGTCGTTCATTGGCCTTGCCGGTTCGATCTATACGACCGGATATGACGGGCTCGCGTACCTGATGGGCTGGACCGGCGGCTATTGCCTCGTCGCGTTCCTGCTCGCGCCGTACGTGCGCAAGCTCGCGCGCTACACGATTCCGGACTTTCTCGGCACGCGCTTTTCGAGCAATGCGGTGCGTGGACTCGCTGCGTTATCGGCGATCCTGTGCTCGTTCGTCTATCTGGTCGCGCAGATTCAGGGCGTCGGCCTGATTGCGACGCGTTTTATCGGCGTGGATTTCGCGGTCGGCATTTTCTGCGGACTCGCGGGCATTCTCGTGTGCTCGTTTCTGGGCGGCATGCGTGCCGTAACGTGGACCCAGGTCGCGCAATACATCATCCTGATAGCGGCAATTCTGATTCCCGTGTCGATGATCGCGCATAAGGATGGCCTTGGCTGGGTGCCGCAGTTCAACTACGGCCGCTTGATGGAACGCGTCGAAGGCCTGGAGAAGCAGGTGCGCGAGGCGCCGCTCGAACAGATCGTACGCGACGACTATCGGCGGCGCGCTGCGCTGATGCAGATGCGGCTCGATACGTTGCCGCAATCGTTCGTCGATGAGAAGCTGCGCCTCACGCAGGAAGTCGCGGACTTGCGTCGCCACAATGGCCCGCTGCGCGATATCAAGGAGCATGAGAGGGAGCTGGAACAGTTTCCGCGCGATGCCGCGGCCGCACAGATCGTCTGGACCCAACGCCGCGACGAGATGCTGATGCGCGCGGCCGCGCCGGTGCCGATGCACGAGCCGTTTCCTGTCACGAGCGAAGAAGACAGGCGCACCCACGAACGCAATTTCCTGTCGCTGCTGCTGTGCCTGTCGCTTGGCACCGCGAGCCTGCCGCACATCCTGACGCGCTACAACACGACGACCTCGGTGGCGTCCGCGCGACGGTCAGTCGGCTGGACACTGTTCTTCGTCGCGCTGTTCTATCTGACGGTGCCTGTGCTGGCCGTGCTGATCAAGTACGAGATATTGACCAATCTGGTTGGCCATCACTTTGCCGATTTGCCGCAGTGGCTCACGCAGTGGCGCAAGGTCGAGCCGAGTCTGATCAGCCTTGCCGACACGAATGGCGATGGCATCGTGCGCTGGAGCGAAATCCAGATGCAGCCGGATATGGTCGTGCTCGCCGCGCCCGAGATCGCTGGGCTGCCGTATGTGATGTCCGGGCTGATCGCGGCCGGCGCGCTGGCCGCGGCGCTCTCGACCGCGGATGGTTTGCTGCTGACGATTGCCAACGCGCTATCACACGACGTCTACTATCACATGGTCGATCCGACGGCTTCGAGTCAGCGGCGCGTGACGATCTCGAAGATTCTGCTGCTGGGGGTGGCATTGTTCGCGTCGTATGTGGCGTCGCTCAATACGGGGAATATTCTGTTTCTGGTGGGCGCGGCGTTTTCGCTGGCGGCTTCGAGCCTGTTTCCGGTGCTGGTGCTGGGCGTCTTCTGGAAGCGCACGACCCGCCTTGGGGCAGTGGCCGGCATGGTGGCGGGGCTGGTGGTGTGCATTTACTACATCGTGTCGACGTATCCGTTCTTCACGCAGATGACGGGCTTCGCCGGTGCGCGGTGGTTCGGGATCGAGCCGATCAGCTCAGGCGTGTTCGGCGTGCCGGCGGGGTTTCTCGTGGCGATCGGGGTGAGTCTGGTCGACCGGAAACCGGATGCTTATACGAGGGCGCTGGTGGACTACATCCGGCATCCTTAGGTGGGTTTGCGCATGGGTGTGGCGCAGGGCGCGAAGTTTGCTATAATTCGGCTCCCCGCCGGAGAGATGGATGAGCGGTTTAAGTCGCACGCCTGGAAAGCGTGTATAGGTTAATAACCTATCCGGGGTTCGAATCCCCGTCTCTCCGCCACCGAACTCCAAAGCCTTATCCCATAAGGCTTTGCGGGAAGTCAGAGAAATCGGCGTGTTGGACACCGGCTTGGACACTTCAAGCCATCATGCGCCTGCCGCATCACCTTGTCCGGCACCCCTCGGGCATTTTTCACTACCGCCAGAAAATCCCGCTTGAACTTCAAGCTGTCACTGGTCGCAAAGTCATCAAAAAGTCGTTGCGCACGCGTTGCCCGAAGACTGCCCAGGCTTGGGCCTATGTCTTGGCTGCACGGTATGATGCCGTTTTTCATGCCGTGAGATCTGGTGAGATGACGAAACCAACTGTTGCCGATTTGCTCGCGCATGTTGATCCAGCCGACACCCGCCCATATGAACTGGCATTACCCAATGGGGTGTCGATCAAAGCGACTGACCGCGCGCGTTGCCCGAAGGGCAATGCATAAGTGCGCTCTTGCAGAGAAAACCTTCGCGCTGCTCCGGTTTGGCGGCTCGCTGTCGCTCGCGTCGCCCGTTACTAACTTGACAGTTTTTCCAAAAAGCGCAAGGTGGGTTCTGGCGTTTCAACGGAGTGACATATGTCGGGCGAACTGCACGAGCGCATCGAAAAACTGACCTCACAACTTGCGCGAGCGCAGGCGCTCGCCATGCTCAAAGAGCAGGCGGAAGCAAAGCGCGTGAAAGATGCGGCACGCAAAGCCGACACGCGCCGCAAAATCGAACTCGGCGGATTGATGCTTATCGCCCTGCGCAAAACTGGCGTGAACCCGACGCCTGCTGCGTTGGTAGGTGCGATCACCGAAGCGCTGGCGAACGGCGATGCCGAGCGGGTTGCCAGGTGGGAAAAGTTCGGGCACGTGCTCATGCGAAAGCGCCCGACAGGCACGCAAGGGCAAAACGATGCGTGACGATGCCAGAGCACAACACGCCTGCCAGCGCCGTCGCAATAGCGGCTGGTGGCGGGTGCTGGCGTTTCTGCACGGGTTCAATCTCGACAGCAGATTACAGGGCGAGAAAACGGAGCAGGGGTCAAGGCTCGCGCAGCGACCGCATCGCGGCTTGGCCTTGACGCCTGTGCAGTGCCGATACGCTCTGCGATGGGCTCGGGGTAGCCGTCGCTACCCCAAGCCCATGCAGGCAATCAGGCGGCTTTTTGTTGAGTTGTCTTCGCCGTGTTTTTCAGCACCTTCGGTTTATCCTCATCGGAGAGGTGGGCGTGCTTCCGGATGTAGGTATTCGCGAACTTCACGCGGTCGCCATTGAAGACCAGATTAGGGTTCACGAAAAACATATGCGGACGGTTTTTCTGTTTCGAAATAAAGCCATGTTGGGCCAAATCGGGAATGGCCCGGTAGAACGCACTACGGCTGAGGATTTCAGCGCCGGTTTCCACGTCAGTAACGGTGTTGGCGTGCAGGTAGATTTCGTCCTTGCCCGGTGATTTCGCCAGTTCCGATACGATCAGGATGAGCAGTTTGAACCCGTTGTGCGAGAGGGTAAGAAAAGGCGTCAGGTCTTCGGTGAAAAGTTTGATGAAGGGAGCGGTGTCAAGAAACTCGACGAGGTTGGTTTCGGCATCGTGTTCGCGCCCGTCTTCGTCGGTGAAGGTCTTGCCCTCGACGGTGCTCCGGCGCTTTTTCGTTTTGATGGTCATGCCCGCCACGAATGGGTTCTGTTCTTCGCCTTTCGTCTTGGGTTTCGGTGGCAATCTTCTGACGTGGGCGTTCAGGTCGAAGACCTGCGCGCGCGGGACTTCTGTGCTGCCTGCTGCGAGGTTTTGGGGCTGGTTGGGCATGGCAAGTCTCCGGTTGATGGGGACTTGTACGGTCGCAGTTCGCGGGCAAGTCGTCAAATAACGCGGTTTTTTGACAAAGGGCCAACGTCAGGGTAAGAGGCGCAAGCAGGAGCCCCCAGCGGGGGCGGGATGCCGCACGGCGGCATCCGGGGGAGATGCGGCCCGCCGTCCCGGCGGGGTGTCGCGAGTGTGGGAAAAACGTCCCGGAGCAGACACGGCAAAGCGTTCCGGCTGGGACGTTTCGTCCCAGATTTGGGACGTAAAGTCCAGGTTCTATAAGGAGAAGCAGGCTACTCCTCTTCCTCTTCTGTCTTTCCCTTCTTTAAAGGGAGACTATCTCCAAGACACAGGTAGTGCCTTTTGCACCTGCATGGAGAGGGAGCTTGCCATTGATTGTGTCAGACCACCAGCAAGCCAGTGCTCTACCCCACGAACCTGAACTACCACCTGCCATGATCTGGCCGCCAGTCCTGCATTGACACCACCACTGCTGCTCACGCCCGTATATGTTCCTCCCGCTCCAATCGCCGTGTGGACGGTGAGTTCTCCCGCCTTCGGTGCAGTGATATACATCCGCTCGATTTCAGCGATCGGAAAGGTTGTCGCTGTTGCTCCGTTTTCAAGCATGGTGATGCCGGTAGGCCCGACCGTGAACTGCGTAAAGCGCCGTCCACGGTTCCACGAAGCCCCCTTCATCATCCAGAACAGAAAAAGGAGAAGAAGAGCGGTTGCGACAAAACCCAACCGGGGATTGATCGCAGCGAAGGCGGCGAACTCGGCAATCACCAGCAGCGCCACTACGATTTTTTTAAACACGCCCAAAGCTGACAATGGGCGAACCGTGAACTTCACCGTTTCCGTATCTAGTTTTTCAACGTCGTAGAGTGATTTAGCCATTTTATTCCCCGTTTGTGGCGGTGTGATGGAGAGCGGGCACTATGCCGACTGCGTTTATTGCAAAAAACCGTTTAACCTGCTGTAAAGCGTTGCTTCGAGTGAGGAGTTCGCGCTGTCTGTGGTGTGCAGTAACAGGGGTTGTCCGTTGCTGTCTTTAAATGTTGCATTGAACGTCTGGTCAAAGACGGTTTCCAGGCGTGGATCGATTTCGCCGTTCGGCGAGCTGCATTGGTTCATCTGCCCGGCAGGCATTCCCACTGTCAGGTATGCCGGTGGGGTGTTGCCTTGGGGATACGTTGCTCCGCATACTGCGATTGCGTTTTGCTTGAACGCAGTCACGAATGCGGGAATGTTCGTCAGGCCGAAGTTCAGCGCGCCTGCCGCATTTGAAGTCAAATAACCGATGGTGGCTTCATAAGCTGGATAAACGTTGCCATTGGTGTTCGCGTTATTGGCACTGATGAGATCGTTGCTGCTCACATAACCCAGCACGGTCGCTTTTGCTGGCATTGGCAACTGAGAAATCGTCGTTGCCATTCCTTCCTGAAACCACGTTTCAAGTCCGGTAAAGGGTTCGCTTAACGAAAACAAAGCCGCATGTGTAGTTTCGTGGCGGAACAGGTCGTAATAGGATGTCCCTACGGGTGCGTTATAACTGCTTGCACCCGGATACCGGATGTCGAACGCCGGGGCGTCGGCTGACATCAGTTGCATTACCGGGCCGACACCAGAACCAGTCTGGCCGACAAGTGACGTCCCGGTTTCGCCGTCGCTCTGGCCCAAAGTGGTATCGACGCAAAGCTCGATCCGGTTTGTTCCGTCGAATGCCGTTCCGGTGGTTGGCAGATTGAGCTTTGTGCGGATTTCAGTGACGGCCTGCTCCGTCAGGTCTGCGGCCAGTTCCTGCGCTTTCACGCTCGCACCGGCGCTGAATACGATCACGTCCGGGGCGACCACAACGGTACTGCTGACAATGCTGGGACTTGCACAGCGCGCCTGGACAGCGGAGTCGTAGCCGCTGAAAGCGGGGCCGGTGTAGTTTTGCACCACATCCGCGACTATCGCCGCAGGAGGGTTATATGCGGCGAGCAACGCCGCGCCGTTACTGCTGGTTGTAGGGCTGCTCATGCTACCGGATGATCCGCTATTACCGCTGCCGCCTCCACCGCCGCAGGCGGCCAGTGAAACCCCGAGAACTGCTATTGCTGCAAACTTGACAGACATTTCGCACCCATTTTCTTGTCGATTGGACGGGGCACGGCACGGGCCATGCTGGGCGCGATAATAACTCGAAAAAGTCGGGAATGGACTATTTTGAGTGTGCAGGGAGCATTCCGCCATGCTTCCATCCGTCCATCATCCTCGCTATCGGGCTCTCCGAGCTCATTTGAAAACTTTGCGTAAAAACGCGGGACTTACCCAAGTGCAGTTGGCCGAACGCTTGAAAGTAGGTCAATCGTATTTGTCGAAAATCGAGCGTGGTGAAAGCTATATGGACGTTTTGTTTTATCTCGATTGGTGCAAGGCGTGCGGCATCGATCCAGACAAGGCCGTGGTTATCCTCATGGAAGTAGGCGGATAGATCCGGGGATATGTCTACTCCCAGTCACCGCAGCATCCGACAAGAATGCTGTGGTAACCTCGTTTCCAGTTGGACACCGCGAGGGGACACTTTTCGCCGGAGCCCATACGCTGTAAGGCTTTCGTGGCGAAGAGGCAACCGTGTCCCCGTCTCTCCGCCAGGAAACTATTTTGCCTATAAATATATGATTTATAAGGCTTTATTGTGATGGCGAATTCTCGCTTACCACACATCTTTACCACACACCCCCACCACACGTAGGCTATCGTCAGGAGACGGTGCGTGAGCCAATCAACGTCCTTTCTGGATGAGGTGAGCTGCTGCAAAACATCCTCGTATCGCACGCGACCAACGGCCCTGCCTATGATGGCGACTATGCGGCTTTGAGGGCTTCCCTGCTGGGGCGCGCGGACTATGCGCCGCTCGTACCAAAATTCGTACGCACCTGCCGCGACCTTAGCCAGTTCTGGCAATTCATAAAGCACAAGTTTCCGAGTTACGCTGAGCGGCGCTCATACATCTGGGATGAGTTCCGGCCTCTCTTGGAGCGAATCGAAGGGTCCGGGGTGAGTCCTGCCGATTCGGCAGTCACGGCAGCCATCGAGAAGTTCGATGGTGAGTACGTATTGGCTGCGTGGCACAAGGCATTGGAGAGGAAGCAGACGGACCCAGAAGGTGCAATAACGATGGCGCGTACTCTTCTTGAGACCGTGTGTAAGTATATTCTCGATGAGCGCAGCGTCGCTTACGGGGAGTCTCCTGACCTGCCGGAACTCTACAGGTTTACATCCAAGGCATTGAACCTTGCTCCCAGTCAGCACACTGAGGGTGTGTTCAAGCAAATCTTGGGCGGCTGTCAGTCGGTGGTGGAAGGGTTGGGTGCCCTCCGCAACAAGCTGAGCGATGCGCACGGAACAGGCAAGCGCGCAGTAAAGCCCGTAGCAAGACATGCTGAACTCGCGGTGAACCTGTCGGGGGCACTAGCGCTCTACCTGCTGGCCACACTAGACGCCACCGGCGCGGCTCAATCAAGGCGATAAGGCCGAAGCAGATAGTCTGTTCAAGTTCTGCTGGGCTACTGCTCACTCATCTGCTTTGCCCTTCCCAAATTCGAGTTCGGCTTTTGCGGGGAGGATGTAGACATCCATCAGGAGGTGCTCTACCACCTCCATCGCAAGCATGAGCTGAGCCGTGCTGTGAGGTTTCACCTCGTGGGCAGCGGCGTTTCCCAAGTTCCTTATATTGTGAAGTACGGCCGCGCCATGCTTGGTTAAGACGCCCTTGTCCCTGAGATTGTCAATCTTGGCGAACAGATTGTCCCCCTTGGCAGTCT
>NZ_JAQQET010000052.1:0-44307 GCF_046026855.1 Paraburkholderia sediminicola
CGCGTGCCGCCTGGTGCTTGCAGCGATGCCTGCGGCAACGCGGCCTGTAAGGCACGCGTTGCCGGACGCGCTCACGCGCGCCGGGCCTTACTTCAACGCTTCCCGCGCAGCCTTGACCGCCGCGAGCACCTGCTCGGGCGCCGTGCCGCCCGGATGGTTGCGGCTCGCCACCGAACCTTCGAGCGTCAGATACGAGAACACGTCCTCGCCGATCAGATGCGCGACGTTCGGCAGTTCCTGACGCATTTCTTCCAGCGTCAGGTCGGCCAGATCGCAGCCGCGATCGGCACACACGCGAACCGCTAGCGCCACCGCCTCGTGCGCGTCGCGGAACGGCAGGCCGCGCTTGACGAGGTAGTCGGCGAGATCGGTTGCTGTGGAGAAACCTTGCAGCGCGGCGTCGCGCATGGCTTGCGGCTTGACCGAGATGCCGGCGACCATTTCAGCGAAGATGCGCAGCGTGTCCGCGACTGTATCGACGGTGTCGAACAGCGGCTCCTTGTCTTCCTGGTTGTCCTTGTTGTACGCGAGCGGCTGGCCTTTCATCAAGGTCAGGAGCGCGATCAGATGGCCGTTCACGCGGCCCGTCTTGCCACGCGCCAGTTCGGGCACGTCCGGATTCTTCTTCTGCGGCATGATCGACGAACCGGTACAGAAACGGTCGGCCAGATCGATGAAGCCCACGCGCGGGCTCACCCACAGCACGAGTTCTTCGGAGAAGCGCGACACGTGCGTCATGATCAGTGCCGAGGCGGCCGTGAATTCGATCGCGAAGTCACGATCGGACACCGCGTCCAGCGAATTCGCGCAGATGCCGTCAAAGCCCAGCGTCTTCGCCACGGCATGACGGTCGATCGGATAGCTGGTGCCGGCCAGAGCGGCTGCGCCCAGCGGCAGACGATTCACGCGCTTGCGGCAATCCACCATACGCTCGGCGTCGCGCGAGAACATTTCAACGTAAGCCATCAGGTGATGACCGAACGTGACCGGTTGCGCGACTTGCAGGTGCGTGAAGCCCGGCATGATGGTTGACGCGTTCTTTTCCGCCATGTCGAGCAGGGCCGTGCGCAATTCCGTCAGCAGGCCGCCGATGCGGTCGATTTCGCCGCGCAGCCACAGACGGATGTCGGTCGCGACCTGGTCGTTACGCGAGCGTCCCGTGTGCAGGCGCTTGCCGGCGTCGCCGATCAGCGCGGTCAGACGCGCTTCGATGTTCAGGTGGACGTCTTCCAGATCGAGTTGCCACTCGAACTCGCCTCGCTCGATTTCGCCCTTGATCTGCGCCATACCGCGTTGGATCGCGGCGAGGTCGTCGTCGGCGATGATCTTCTGCGCGGCCAGCATCGAGGCGTGCGCGAGCGACCCTTCGATATCGACGAGCGCCAGACGCTTGTCGAAGAAAACCGACGACGTGTAGCGTTTGACGAGCTCCGACATCGGCTCCGAGAAGCGAGCCGACCAGGCTTCGCCTTTTTTGTGCAGTTGGGACGTCATGGTGTTTGGCAGTTGAGCGAGCGGTGAAGAGGCTGACGGCGTTTGCATCAGTGCAAAGGCGCCGCCGAAGCGAAGAAAGACGGTGATTTTAACACTGGGCTATTCCCGCACCAGCACCACCAGCTTCAGATCCTCGCGATGGGCGGGCTTGAAGGTGATCTGGTCGTAGACGATGCGGCCGTCGCGCGGATGATTGAATTCGCGCCGGCCGCCCTCGCGGCCGCCCACGTCCTGCGACGCCCAGAAGCGGGCGAACGCGTCGCTGGCGGTGGTGAGCGAGTCGATCAGCCCGCGGGTGGGGGCGTCGTTCAGATGGCGGATCGAGTCGGCGCGGAATTCTGCGGCAAGGCGCCGTGCGCGCGTTTCCCAGTCGACGATCAGCTCGCGGGCGGCCGGTTCGGTGAAGGTGTAGCGCAGCAGATTGCGGTCGTGCGTGCCGTCCAGCCAGCCGACGAACAGGTCGGCGGCGCGCGCGTTCCAGGCGAGCGCGTTCCACTGCCGGTCGAGCACGTAAGCCGGTGCGTTCACGAGTTGCACCGTTTCCAGCAGGGTGGCGGGCGCGTCGGCGGCGGCCGGATCGGGCTCGGCCGGGTCGCGCTGGGCGGCCAGCTCGAACAGATAGGCCCGCTCCGCGCGCGACAGTTGCAATGCGGCGGCAATCCGCGCCAGCGCCTCGGCAGAAGCGGAGACGGGGCGTCCCTGTTCGATCCACGTGTACCAGGTCGGGCTCACGCCACACAGCTGCGCGACCTCCTCGCGGCGCAAGCCGGGCGTGCGCCGGCGCGGGCCCGGCGGCAGGCCGAGCGCTTGCGGCGTGAGCCGTTCGCGGTGAGCGCGGATGAAATCGCCGAGCGCGCGGGCAGGCGTGGCGTCGAGCGGCGGCGGGTTGTCGGCGGAGGACGGCGTGGTCATTCTTGTCAGGCAGCGCGTGGAAGGGGGCAGTGTGGGGGTGGTGTTATTGATACCAGAATAATCGCTTAACTTGTACTGGTACACGACGGGCTCTATTGTAACGGCTGGAGCGGTGCAGTGCCGTCCAGACCAACCTGGCCCAAGCCCAGCCCAAGCCCACCTAGATAACCGGAGCCTTCCGTGAAGCACCACGATCAAGTTGCCGACGCCTTCGGCTCGACCGCCGCCGCGTATTTGACGAGTCAGACGCATGCCACCGGCGCCGATCTGCAGACGCTGGCCGGGTCGATCGCCGTGACGCCGGACGCGAAGGTGCTCGACATGGGCTGCGGGGCGGGTCACGCGAGTTTCGCGGTGGCGCCGCACGCAAAAGAAGTGGTCGCGTACGACATCGCGCCGCAAATGCTGGCGACGGTCGAAGGCGCGGCGAAGGATCGCGGCCTGACCAACATCCGCACGCAACAGGGCGCGGCTGAAAAGCTGCCGTTCGACGATCATTCGTTCGACTGGATCATCAGCCGGATGAGCGCGCATCACTGGCACGACGTGCCGCTTGCCTTGGCCGAAGTGCGGCGCGTGTTGAAGCCGGCCGGCAAGGTGCTGTTCATCGACATCGCCGGCGCCGATCATCCGCTGCTCGACACGCATATTCAGGCAGTGGAAGTATTGCGCGATGGCTCGCATATCCGCGATTACCGCGCTGACGAATGGATTGCATTCTTCGAAGCGGCTGGTTTCAAGGCATCGATTCGCGAGCGTTGGCGCATCGCGATCGAGTTCAGCTCGTGGGTGGCGCGCATGCGCACGCCGGAGCCGCGTGTGGTGGCGATTCGCTCGCTGTGGAGCAATTCGCCCGATGAGGTGCGCCAGTATTTCGACGTGCAGGAAGATGGCTCGTTCAAGCTCGACGCGCTGATGGTCGAGGCGCAATGAGTTGACGCGGCGAGTTGCAACGCGTGAGCAAAGTGCGACTCGGCGGCGAATAATGCACAGGATCCCGGGGGGGCGTTTCGGGGGAACGGTGCCGGGTTCGGTCCGCGCCGGAAAAACTGAAGCCGGGCACGGTCAACTGACCCATGTCCGGCTTCTTTTTTTCATCAATCTCAGCCGGACGCGGGTTAGTTCACCCTATCCGGCTGAGACTCGAAACCAACTGCAACTGCTGGCTTAGCCCGTATTACGCAGCCCCGCCGCAATCCCGTTGATGCTCAAATGAATCCCGCGCCGCACGCGCGCGTTGGTATCGCCCGCGCGGTGACGTTTGAGCAATTCAACTTGCAAGTGATTCAACGGATCGAGATACGGGAAGCGGTTCTTGATCGAACGCGCGAGCAACGGATTCTCCGCGAGCCGTTCGCTCTTGCCGGTAATCTCCGACAACACCTTCGATGTACGCTCCCATTCCGCGACGATCCGGTCGAACACGTGCTTGCGCAGCTTCTTGTCGGACACGAGCTGTGCGTAGCGCGAGGCCACCGCGAGATCGGTCTTTGCCAGCACCATATCCATGTTGGAGAGCAGGTTCGCGAAGAACGGCCAGGTCTTGTGCATTTTCTTGAGCAGCGCAAGACGGCGGGTGCGCTCGGCGTCGCTCGGTGCGCTGTCCAGATGCGCGGCCACCGCGCTGCCGAAACCGTACCAGCCGGTCAGCAGCAAACGGCATTGACCCCATGAGAAGCCCCACGGAATCGCGCGCAGATCTTCGATCTTGCGTTGCTTCGGGTCCTGCAACTTGCGTGAAGCCGGACGGCTGCCGATGTTCAGTTCGGCGATCTCCGAGATCGGCGTCGACTCGAAGAAATACTCCTTGAAGCCCGGCGTTTCGTAGACCAGCGCGCGATACGACGCCATCGCCGCGTCGGACAATTGCTGCATCGTTTCTTCGAAGGCGGGCAGTTGCGCGGGCGCATTGCCGTGCGGCAACAACGAGGCTTCGAGCGTCGCGGCCACCACCGTTTCCAGATTGCGCCGACCGATTTCCGGATTGCCGAACTTGCTGGCGATCACTTCGCCTTGCTCGGTCAAACGGATCTGGCCGTCGACGGTGCCCGGCGGCTGCGACAGAATCGCCTGATAGGTCGGACCGCCGCCACGGCCAACCGTGCCGCCGCGGCCATGGAACAGACGCAAGGTCACGCCGCGTTGGTTGAACAGCGACACGAGTGCAAGTTCGGCGCGGTACAACTCCCAGTTCGACGTCAGGAAGCCGCCGTCCTTGTTGCTGTCCGAATAGCCGAGCATCACTTCCTGCTCGTTGCCCTGATGTTCAATCAGTGCGTCGACGCCTGGCAGCGCGATCAGATCGCGCATGATGTGCGGCGCGTTGCGCAAGTCGGGGATCGTCTCGAACAGCGGGATCACCATCAGGCCGGCTCGCGCCGGATCGTTCGCATCGCCCAGACGGCCATGCAGCAGGCCGGTTTCCTTTTGCAACAACATCACTTCGACCAGATCGCTGACGGTCTCGGTGTGCGAAATGATGTAGTTGCGCACCGCGCGCGCGCCGAACTTTTCGCGCGTGATGCGGGCTTCTTCGAGCACGCCGAGTTCGCTCTTCACGAGATCTGAGTACTCGGCATACGGCAAACGCAATGGGCGCGGTTGAGCCAGTTCGGCGAGCAGTACCTTGAGCTTGTCTTCTTCGGAGAGTGACGCGTAGTTTTCTTCGACGCCCGCGCGTTTCAGCAACTCGGCGATTACCGCTTCATGGATGTCGGAGCTTTGGCGCAAGTCGATACTTGCCAGATGGAAGCCGAACACTTCGGCGGCGCGCGCGAGCGGCGACAGACGCGGCGTAGCGAGCGGTGCGCCATGATGCTCGGCGAGCGAATCGATCAGCACATGCAGGTCGCGCACGAATTCGGCGGAGTCGCCGTACGGTTTGGCGCGCACCGGCGCCGCGCCGCGGCCCGCGCTGCGCACCGGCACGCTGCCTTCGCCGAGACGCACGCGCGCACTTGCGGCGAGCCGTGTGTACATGCCGATCAAGGCGCGGCGATACGGTTCGTCGGTACGGTGCGGCGACTGGTCGGGCGAGGCGGCCGCGAGTTCTTTCAACGCGTTGCTTGCGCCGGCCAGCAGGTTCGACACCGACAACTCGGCGCCCAACTTGTGCACCTGCTCCATATAGTGTTCGAAGATCACCGCGGCCTGGCGGGTGATCGCGTGCTCGAGCGTTTCGGCCGTGACGTTCGGATTGCCGTCGCGATCGCCGCCGATCCAGCTGCCCATCTGGAAGAACGGCGGCAGACGCGCCGCGAGGCCATGCTCGGCGAGCGCTTCTTCGATATCGGCATAGAGCGCCGGAATTTCTTCGAGGAAGGTCGCGCGGTAATACGACAGCGCGTTTTCGATTTCATCGGCAACGGTCAGCCGCGAATCGCGCAGCATCCGCGTTTGCCAGAGCGACGTGACGCTTGCACGCAGCATGGCTTCGTTATGCGCGCGTTCGCGGTTGGTCAACTGCTGATCACGTTCGGCCAGGAGGCGCGCGACGTCGTGCTGCGCGTCCAGAATGCTCTTGCGCTGCACTTCTGTTGGGTGCGCGGTCAGCACCGGCACGATCAGCGCGTCGTTGAAGAACTGCTGCAACACCGGCGTTGCAGCGGCACCCGCTTCGACGAGCCGTTCGAGCGCATGCGCCATGGTGCCCGGTTGCGAGGTGGAGCCGGCCAGCGCGTGAATCCGGTGGCGGCGATTGCGGTGGCGGTCTTCAGCGATATTCGCAAGATGCGAGAAGTAGCTGAACGCGCGCACCACGCTGACCGTTTGCTCCGGACTCAGCGAACGCAGTTTCTTGTCAAGCGTCTGCGCGGCGGCGTTGTCGTCCTCGCGGCGAAAACGCACGGCGGTCTGGCGGATCGTTTCCACGACGTCGAATACCGCGTCGCCTTCCTGTTCGCGCAGCACGTCGCCGAGCAGGCGTCCCAGATAGCGGATGTCCTGAAACAGCGGATGGTCCTTGTCCTCACGCGTGCGGCCGCTGCTTTTCGACGCGGGCACGACGGTATTCTGTGAAACGGCTTGCAGCTTGGGCGCTTTGGCGGCTTGCGGCGCGGCTTCGCTCACGACGACCTTAGCCTTCGGGGACTTGGCTTTGGCCGGTTTCAGCGCCTGGGTCGCGTTCGCGGTTTGCGTCGCCTTACCTGTCCTGACGGCCTTCACCGCCTTGTCCGCCTTGGCGGGCGACGAGGCTTTGGCGGACCTGGTGGCTTTGGCGATATGAGCGGCCTGGGTTGCCGTGGCCGCTTTGCCGGCGCGTTTGGCCGGTGTGGACTGGGCAGCCGTTGTTGCGGAGGCAGAAGCGGCGGGTGCCGTGGCGGCGTCGGCCGCTTGAGCATTGGGCGATGCAGTGTTGCGGCGGGCAGGGCGCGCCGATCCGGAAGACGTCACGATGGGTTTCCTCAGGGAAGCCAGGGTCTGTTGAGTGATGAACTGCTACTGCGGAACTGCTCTATGAACTGCAACGTGAACTGCGCGAAACGGTATGCGCCGATGGCAATACGCCGGAGAGGTGGCCGCGCGCATGGTGCGCAAAACGCACGAGCCGCGTGACGCGCATTGCATGCACGCCAGGCACCCGGGGCAGGTTGCGCCGCATTGCATCATCCCGCATGCCGCGCCCCGGTGCGCGAACGACCGTGCTTGAACAGGCTGGGATGGGGCAGGCGCGCGCTGCGCGAGGCCCGTCTCCTCCATCGATACCGTGCCGGCACGGCGCTCCGCTGTGCTTTGAGACACGGGGTCGCGTGCTAACATTGATTGTTATTACATCCCGTCATTCGATCAGCAAGCTAATGAACACCGAGACGTTTTCTACGCCACCCCACACGCTTGTGATTGCGTCGCGAGAAAGCCGCCTTGCCATGTGGCAGGCGGAGCATGTGCGATGTGCGCTGCACAAATTATATCCATCTTGTGACGTAAAAATCCTCGGAATGACGACACGTGGCGATCAAATTCTCGATCGCACTTTGTCGAAGGTTGGTGGTAAGGGCCTTTTCGTCAAGGAACTGGAAGCCGCGCTGGCCGACGGCCGCGCCGACCTGGCCGTCCACTCGCTTAAAGACGTGCCGATGGAATTGCCCGCGGGCTTTGCGCTGTCCACCATCATGGAACGCGAAGATCCCCGCGACGCGCTGGTGTCCAACGATTACGACTCGCTTGCCGCGCTGCCAGCCGGCGCCGTGGTCGGCACCTCCAGCCTGCGCCGCGAGGCCATGCTGCGCATGCGTTACCCGCACCTTGTGGTGCGGCCGTTGCGCGGCAATCTGGACACGCGCCTGTCGAAACTCGATCGCGGCGACTATGCGGCGATCATTCTGGCGGCAGCCGGCTTGAAGCGTTTGGGTCTCGGCGAGCGCATCCGCGCACTGCTCGATCCCGAAGACAGCTTGCCCGCAGCCGGTCAGGGCGCGCTCGGCATCGAGATTCGCGCCGATCGCGCGGACCTCGCGGCATGGCTTGCGCCGCTGCATCACGAACATACGGCTGCGGCCGTTGAAGCTGAGCGGATGGTCTCGCGCGCCCTCGGCGGCAGTTGCGAAGTGCCGCTCGCGGCTTATGCGCATTGGCATGACGGCGCGCTGCATCTGCGCGGCATCGTCGCTACCCCTGACGGCCAGCGTGTCTTGAGCGCGCAGGCATCGGCGCCGGCGCCCACCGTCGAACGTGCTATCGCGCTCGGCCAGGAAGTGGCGAGCGCACTCGAACAGCAAGGCGCGATGGAAATCGTCCGCGCGCTGAGCACGGCCAGCGGTCCCGCAGCAGGGGCCGCGGATAGCGCGGCGACCGGCGAGTGATGGCGGCCGATACCCCGGGCAACGCATCCTCGTCCGCCGGCAAGGCGGTGTTCACGGTCGTGATTACGCGACCGGCCGGTCAGTCGAACGACATGATCGCGCAACTCGCGGCGGCGGGCATTGCCGTGCTCGACTTTCCGCTGATCGACATCGCGCCTGTCACCGACGAAGCGCCGTTGCGCGCAGCGCTGGCCTCTCTGGAACGCTATGCACTGGTGGTGTTCGTCTCGCCCAATGCGGTCGATCACGCGTTCGCCAAGAGCGATGCGATCTGGCCGCACGCGCTGCCGATCGGTGTAGTCGGGCCGGGCAGTGTGCAGGCGCTGGCGCGCCACGGCGTCGCGGCGCCGGCGTACAACGTCATCAGCCCGCCGTCCGTAGCCGACGAGGATACGGCGCGTTTCGATTCCGAAGGCCTGTTCGCGGCGATCGATACCGCGCTTGGCGCGGGCGCGCTCGAAGGCAAGCGCGTCCTGATCGTGCGCGGCGACGGCGGCCGCGAATGGCTCGCCGACCGCTTGCGCGAGGCAGGCGCCGAAGTCGAGACGGTTGCGGCCTATCGGCGCCTCGTACCGGAACCGTCGATCGGCGGCTGGGCACGCGTGCACGCATTGCTTGCCGGCGAGCCGCACGCCTGGTTGCTCACGAGTTCCGAAGGTGTGCGCAATCTGCATGAACTCGCACAAGAGCATCTGACCGCCGGCGAAATCGCGCAACTGAAGCGCGCCAGTCTGGTCACGCCGCATCCCCGTATCGCGCAGACCGCGCGGGCATTGGGTTTTGATAGCATTACGGTGTCCGGTGCGGGCGATGATCGCATTGCCCGCGCCTTGCTTGCCGCCGTCCCGACCGTTGTTCAACCGGTACCGTCCAACCCGGCTCATTCACCGGCTAAATCACGCATGACTGAAACGAACGCATCCACGAACGCTTCACCCCAGCCGGCCGCAACCAGCGCGTTGCCGCCGAATCCACCCTTCACGCCCTACGAAGCGCAAAAGCGCCGCAGCGCGAGCGGACCGCTGCTGTGGTTTGTCGTCGTGATCATTGCTTGTGCGGCGGGCGTGGGCGGCTACGCGCTCAATCGCAAGGTGGAGCGCACCGAGCAACAGCTCGTGCAACGCCAGCAGGCGAACGACGCGCAGACCAGCGAACTGCGCGTCAAGACCGATCAGGCGCTGGCCACGGTGCATCAGTCCGACTCGCAGGTCGCGCAACTCGAAGGCAAACTCGCTGACGCGCAAACCGCGCAGCAGGCGCTGCAGCAGCAATACACCGATCTCGCCCGCAATCGCGACGACTGGACGATGGCTGAGGTCGGCCAGATGCTGTCGGCCGCGAGCCAGCAGTTGCAGCTCACCGGCAATACGCAACTCGCGCTGTTCGCGCTGCAAAGCGCGGACACGCGTCTCGCCGCCTCGGATAGCCCGCAGGCCGTCACCGTCCGCAAGGCGATCGCGCAAGACATCGACAAGCTGAAGGCCGCGCCTTCCACGGATCTGACCGGTATGGCGATCAAGCTCGACAATGCGATCGACCAGGTCGACAGCCTGCCGCTCTCTGGCGAAGCGCCGATTGCCCATGCCACGCCGAAGGCCGCCACCTGGGCCGACACGGCAAAGGTGGCCGCGGCCACTGGCGAGCCGCGCTGGAAAGTGTGGTGGCGTGAAGTCACGACCGGCATCGGCCAGCAGTTGACGAGTCTCGTGCAAGTACGCCGTATCGACAACGCCGACGCCATGCTCGTCACGCCCGATCAAGGCTACTTTGTGCGAGAGAATCTGAAGCTGCGTTTGCTGTCGGCGCGGCTTGCGCTGCTCTCGCGCAACCAGACCACGCTGAAGTCCGACCTGCAGGCGGCGCAAGCGGCGCTCACGCGCTACTTCGACAACACGTCGAAGAAAACGCAAACCGTGACCGATCTGGTCAAGCAGGTGGATGCGGGCTCGGCGGCGGTTGAACTGCCGAATCTGAACACCAGCCTGCAGGCCGTCAATCAATACCGGAGCCGAGGCTAATCATGGCAATCCGGGGACTTCTATGGCTCGCGTTGCTGTTCGCCATCGCGGTGGTGCTGGCGGTGGTCGGACGCTTCGACATGGGGCAGGTGCTGCTGATCTATCCGCCGTACCGCGTCGACATCTCGTTGAATCTGTTCGTGGTCGGGCTGGTGGTGCTGTTCATCCTGCTGTACGCGCTGCTGCGCATCGTGCGCAATATCTGGCGCATGCCACAGCGCGTGGCTGCATATCGCGCTCGCTCGCGTGTCGCGAAGGCGCACGCTGCATTGCGTGACGCGATCGGCAATCTGTACGCGGGGCGTTTCTCGCGCGCTGAAAAAGCCGCGAAAGATTCGCTCACAAATGGCGACAACAAGGGTGCGGCCGGTTTGATCGCGGCCACCGCGGCGCACCGCATGCATGAATATGCGCGGCGCGACGAATGGCTCGCCCAGATCGACGAAGCCGACTGGCAGGACGCACGCCTGATGGCCACCGCCGACATGCGTGCCGACGGCCGCGACGCGGACGGCGCGCTCACCGCGCTCACCGAAATGCAGTCGCAGGGCGCCCGGCGGATTCACGCGCAGCAGATCACGTTGCGCGCGCAACAGCAATTGAAGAACTGGGGCGAAGTGCTCAAGCTCGTCAAGACGCTGGAAAAACGGGAAGCGATCCATCCGGCGGTGGCGGTGCGTTTGCGTCAGCTCGCGGCGGAAAACCTCTTGCGCGACCGGCGTCATAACGCTGATGCGCTGCTGGAGTTGTGGAATTCGCTGTCGGCTACGGAGCGTCATTCGCCGCGTCTCGCGGATCTCGCGGCTGAACTGCTGGTGTCGCTGAATCGTCCGCAGGAAGCACGCAAGATCGTCGAAGAAGCGCTGGCGCAGAACTGGGACGCGCGTCTGCTGCGCCGTTATCCGGACACGGCCGGGGGTGACGCGTTGCCGCTGATCCAGAAGGCCGAAGGGTGGCAGAAGGATCGCCCGGAAGACGCGGATCTGATGTTTGCATTGGGCCGCTTGTGTTTGCATCAGCAGTTGTGGGGCAAGGCGCAATCATTCCTCGAGCGTGCGCTGAAGCTGGCCGACAACGAGACGCTGAAGATTCGTTCACATCGGGCGTTGGCGCGTTTGCATGAACAGCTCGGTGACTCCGATAAGGCGAGCCAGCATTATCGTGAGAGCGCGTTGGCGATGAATATCGTTTGATGCGTTAATCGCTGCGGCGTTTGTTTGATCGCGTGCTGCGGTAGATGGAAAAAACCCCCGGAGATGGACGCCGGGGGTTTTTTCGTTTGTGATGCGTGGAGCGTATTACGTGAACCCGGGTTCGCGCCCCGCGACTCATGGCTCGTGACGAGCGGTGTTTGACGGCGCTTCCTGCGCTTCCTGCGTTAAGTCACGAAGCGAGCCGCCTCACTTATTGACCATCTTCGCCGGCACACTGACCGCCAGCAAACCGCCGAGGATCATGAACGCCGCCAGCATATACATGCCGGAGTCGTTCGCGGCCGTTGCCTGCTTCAACCAGCCGACCGCGTACGGGCTGAGAAAGCCCGCGAGATTGCCGATCGAATTGATCATCGCGATGCCGGCTGCCGCGCCCGTGCCGGCGAGGATCGCCGTCGGCAAACTCCAGAACAGCGGCAGGGTGGTCAGGATGCCCATGGTCGCGAGCGTGAGCGAAGCCATGGCCAGCACCGTGTTGTGCGCCCATACCACGGAGAGCACGAGGCCAATCGCCCCCGCGAATGCCGGCAACGCGATATGCCAGCGCCGCTCGCGCAGGCGGTCCGCGCTGCGCGACACGAACACCATCGCGACCGCCGCTGCCGCAAACGGAATCGCGGACAGCAGGCCGATCATGAACGAGTCTGTCACACCGGTCGCCTTGATGATGGTCGGCAGCCAGAAGCTCACGCCATACAGGCCCATCACGAACGAAAAATACGTGAGGCTCAGCATCAGCACGCGGCCGCTCGTGAGCACCTGACGAATCGGCATGTCGTGCTTGGTGGCTTCTTCGGCCGACACCTGGCGTTCGAGCAATTCCTTCTCTTCGCTGGTGAGCCACTTCGCCTTCGAGACGCGGTCGTCGAGCATCAGGAACACCATGATCCCGACGATCACCGAGGGAATCCCTTCGAGCAGAAACAGCCACTGCCAGCCATGCCAGCCGTTCATGCCGTTGAAGCTCTTGAGGATATAGCCCGACACCGGGCCGCCGATCACGCCGGACAACGCGATGGCGGTCATGAACCAGGTAGTCATGCGGCCACGACGATGCGACGGATACCAGTAGGTGAGATACAGGATGATGCCGGGGAAGAAGCCCGCTTCGGCGAGACCGAGCAGGAAGCGCATGACGTAGAACATGGCCGGCGTGGTGACGAACATGGTCAGCATCGAGATCACGCCCCACGACACCATGATCCGCGCGATCCACACGCGTGCGCCCACTTTGTGCAGGATCACGTTGCTCGGAATTTCGAAGATGAAATAGCCGACGAAGAAAATCCCCGCGCCGAATCCGTAAACCGCGTCGCTCAGGCCGAGATCGGTGGTCATTTGCAGCTTGGCGAAGCCGACGTTGACGCGGTCGAGATACGCGACCACGTAGCAGAGCATCAGAAGCGGCGCGAGCCGCCAGGTGACCTTGCGGTAGGTCGCCTCTTCGAACGTTGAAGGTGGCGCCCCCGCGCCGGGGTGGTGGAGCGGATTTGCGGGACTAGCCATGGTGTCTCCTTTTTTCTTGTGGAAATGAAGTACCGCCGTCGATCGCGATTCTAGCCGTGCAGGATGGTTTGGTTTGCATGGCGTTTACACGCAGCGCCCGCCGTCCACTTCGAGACACACGCCGGTGATGAACTCCGCCTCGTCCGAGGCGAGGTACAGCGCCGCGTTGGCGATATCCTGCGGCGTCGAGAAACGCCCGAGCGGAATGCCGGCGAGAAAGCGCTTGCGGTTTTCCGGCGTATCTTCGACGCCCATGAATTCCGACAGCAGCCCCGTCTCGCCCATCACGGGGTTCACACAGTTCACCCGAATGCGGTCCGGGCCCAGTTCGACGGCGAGCGACTTGCTGGCGATGATCACCGCGCCCTTGCTGCTGTTGTACCAGATGAGGCCCGGCCGTGGCCGGACGCCGGCTGTCGACGCGATATTGATGAAAACACCGCCGCCTTGCTGGCGGAAATACGGCACGAATTCCTGCACGCTCCAGTAGATGCTTTTGACATTAACCGCATAGACGCGGTCGAACTCGGCCTCCGTCACGTCGAGCACCGGTTTGTTGCGATGCGTCGTGCCGGCATTGTTGACGACGATCTGTACGCTGCCGAAGTCTTCGAGCGCGGCCTCGCGCAGCCTCTGCCAGTCTTCGCGTTGCGTGACGTTGCCGGTCACCGCGATCGCCTTGCCGCCGGCGAGAGCGATTTCGCTCGCCACGCGCTCGGCCGCCGGGCCGTTCAGATCGTTGATCACCACGTTCGCGCCTTCGCGCGCGTAGGTCTTCGCGATGCCTTCGCCGAAACCCGAGCCGCCACCCGTGACGATGGCCGTTTTACCTGTCAACCGCATGATGTCTCCGTTGTTTGTTGTGGATGGTGATGCGCCTACGTCTGTTTGTTGCTGTCTGCTGTTCTCTGCTGCGAATGGGAGTGCCTGACTAACCCGGCCTAACCGTGACGGATCGCGATGGTCTTCAACACCGTGAAGCCATACAGCGCTTCGAAACCCTTTTCGCGTCCATGGCCGGAGTGCTTTACGCCGCCGAACGGCAATTCGACGCCGCCACCGGCACCATAGTTGTTGATGAACACCTGACCAGAGCGCAGGCGCCGCGCGAGGCGCATCTGACGGGCGCCGTCGCGCGTCCAGATGCCCGCGACCAGGCCGTACTGCGTGCCGTTGGCGAGCGCTAGCGCCTCGTCTTCGTCGATGAACGACATGGCCGCGAGGACCGGGCCGAACACTTCGTCGCGCGCGAGGCGGTGGTTTGCCGGCACGTCGCGCAGCAGTGTGGGCGCCTGATAGAAGCCGCTTTCCGGCGCTTCGGGAATCACTTCGCCGTGGGCCGCCATCGGAATGCCGTCGTGTTGCGCATCGGAGAGGAAGTCCCATACGCGCTGTTGCTGCTTCGCGCTGATCAGCGGACCGCAGTCGAGATCGGCATGCGACGGTCCGACCCGCAGCGCGTGGAAGGCGCCGCTCAGACGGTCGAGCAGCGGCTCGTAAATTGCCCGGTCGATCAGCACGCGGCTGCCCGCCGAGCAGGTTTGCCCGGCGTTCTGCACGATCGCCGACACCAGCACGGGCAACGCCGCGTCGAGATCCGCGTCGGCGAAAACGATCTGCGGCGATTTGCCGCCCAGTTCGAGCGTGACCGGCACGTGGTTCTCGGCGGCCATCTGCGTCACGAGTTTGCCGGTTTCGGGCGAGCCGGTGAACGAGATGTGATCGATGCCGGGATGGCGCGCGAGTGCCGCGCCTGCTTCGTGTCCAAACCCGGTGACGATATTCAGCGCGCCGGCTGGCAAACCCGCCTCGGCCGCCAGTTCGGCGACGCGCAACACTGACAGGCACGCGTCTTCCGCCGGCTTGACGACGCACGCATTGCCGGTGGCGAGCGCCGCGCCGACGCTGCGGCCGAAGATCTGCATCGGATAGTTCCACGGCACGATATGACCGGTCACGCCGTGCGGCTCACGGATCGTCAGTACCGTGTAGCCGGCCTGATAGGGCAGCGTTTCGCCGTGCAGTTTGTCCGCTGCGCCGGCGTAAAACTCGAAGTAGCGGGCCAGCGCCGCCGAATCGGCGCGCGCCTGTTTGAGCGGCTTGCCGGTGTCGCGGGCTTCGATCTGGGCGAGTTCTTCCTGGTGGGCGGCCACCAGCATCGAGAGCCGGTACAGTACGCGGCCGCGTTCGGCGGCGCTTGCCTCACCCCATGCGCCTTCGAAGGCGCGGCGGGCGGCGTGAACGGCGGCGTCGATATCCGCCGCGGTGCCGCGAGCCAGCCGGGTGAACGGCTGGCCGTCCGAGGGGTCGAGCACAGCGATCGTCTCGCCGCCTGATGCAGCGGACCATTCGCCGCCGATGAAATGCCGGGCTTCTTCCATGCATGCTCCTTGAGGTGTCGCGCAATCGATGTCCAGGCCGCGATTCAAGCCGATGTCCGGATGCGCGGTGTTCACAAACGAGAGGCACAATCGAGAGACGCCAGACGATTATCGCGCTGATCCAACCAGAGGTGCCATCGGCCGATTGGCTATAATGGCGTATTCCGCACTGTCCGGCCGCGGCACTTCGTCCTGGCGAGTTTCACGATTCACGCCGATCGAACTCACGCGCCGCACGCCGTGTTCCGAATTCCATCTGATCAGAGAGCGCTCATGAGCTTCAATCACGTCCCCGCAGGCAAAGACCTTCCGCAAGATTTCAACGTCATCATCGAAATCCCGGCGCAAAGCGATCCGGTGAAGTACGAAGCTGATAAGGAAACGGGCCTGCTCCACGTCGACCGTTTCATCGGCACGGGCATGCGCTATCCGGCGAATTACGGCTACATTCCGCAAACGCTGTCGGGCGACGGCGATCCGGTCGACGTGCTGGTGATCACGCCGTTCCCGCTGCTGGCTGGCTCGGTGGTCCGCGCCCGCGCGCTCGGCATGCTGCAAATGACCGACGAATCGGGCGTCGACGCCAAGCTGATCGCCGTCGCGCATGACAAGGTCTGCCCGATGACCGCTGATCTCAAGTCGATCGACGACGTTCCGGCATACCTGAAAGACCAGATCAAGCACTTCTTCGAGCAATACAAGGCGCTGGAAAAGGGTAAGTGGGTGAAGGTCGAGGGTTGGGCGGGCATCGAGGCCGCGCACAAGGAAATCACCGAAGGCGTGGCGAACTTCAAGAAGTAAGCTGCGTTGCACCCGGTGTTCGATAAAAACCGCGCGAGCCTGCAAGGGCCGCGCGGTTTTTTCATGGGTGGCGTTTTCAGAGAGTCCACTCCGCGTTCAATGCGTATTTGCCGGCCATCTCCCATTTGCCTATCTATCCGCCAGGGCGCCCACTCGTTCCAGCGCATAGACACAACGCATCGACAGGGTGAAGCGAAGGAATTTTTATATCTCCGCGTTAACCCTTATCATTCGGCGGCTGCAGCAGGTTTCCTGCCGTCGGCGTATTAATGCGCTGAGGCAGCGCCAATGTGCGTTTTTGGGAGCCCACTGTCCGGATGCTGAATCGCAAGTCCAACCCTTCGTCGCCGCGCTGGTCGAGCCGCCTGTACGCGGGCCTGTACGCGCTCGTCACCGCGATCTACCGCAGACGGCCGGTGTGGATGGTGTCGTTTTCGACAAGCGAGGCCAATCTGTCGGAAGGGCTGAGAGCCGCCTGCGCGTCCACCGCGATGCTGGTGCTTGGCAATCTGCTGCACGACCCGGTCTTCGCATGGGCGGCGATCGGCGCTTTCTGGACCTGTCTCGCCGACGCGGCCGGCTCGAACCGCGCGCGCTTCGCCTCGATGATGGGCTTTGCATTGCTGTCGACCGTGTGCGGTGGCGTGACCGCCTTTGCGTCAGGCGCAGGGACCGTGTTCGCAGCGCTTGCCATTCTGATATTCACAACGCTCGGCGGGTTCGGCAGGATCTGGGGGGCCGCGACATCGCAGGTGACGATTCTCGCCGCGACCGCCTGCGTCGTGATGGTCGACCGGCCGATGCGCGAGGTTCGGGAAGGCATGGCGTTTCTCGGCATCTACCTGGCCGGATGCCTGTTTGCCGTCGTGCTGAGCCTGACCGTCTGGCGCATTCATCCGTTCGGCACGAGCCGCGCTTCGCTGCGTGCGGTGTACTTGCGCCTGGCCGACATCGCGTTCGACAGCGCGCGCCTGCTCGAGCAGCGCGCAGCCCCTGGACAGTGGGCCACGCATGCCGCGAAGTTTCGCGCCGATGCGCGGGCAACGCTTGAGCGCTCGCGCAAGGCGCTGGCGAACGTGCCGGACTCGAGAACGGCCGGCCGGGAAACCTATGACAATCTCCTCGCCTTGCTAACCGAAAGTGAAGCGCTCTTTGCGTATCTGATTGCGGTCACGGGTGCTTGCGAAAAACCCCCGGAAGACGCACGTCACGTCAGACGCGCGGCTCGTCTGTTGACCGGGATAGGCGAGGTGCTGCGCAGAATCGGCGCGGCCACTAACGAAGCGCAATGGAATCGTCTCGCTGATCTGCAACGCCGTTTGCGTCGCCTTGCAAGGCGGCTCGAATCTGCGTTGATGGAACCCGTGACACTCAAGTCGGACTTCGAACTGGTCGATTTCGCGCCGACGTATGCTGAGCCGCTGAAATGGTCGGACAGTGCCGCCAGATTGCTGACGCGCACGTGGTCGACCCTCAAGGCGAACCTCTCGGTGCAGTCGGTCGGCTTGCGCCACGCTGCCCGTGTGGGCGTCACGACGACGGCGGGTTTTCTGGTCATACGGGCGCTCGGGCTTCCCTTCGGCTATTGGGCCACCATGGCGACGCTGCTGATCCTGCAACCGTCCATTGCCGCGACCTGGCCGAGGAGTATCGAGCGCGCTGCCGGGAGCATCGTCGGGGGCGTGCTGGCGGCCGCCATCGGCTACGCGATCCATTCGCCGCTCGGCATTTCATTGGCGGTCTTTCCGCTGGTGGTGGCCACGATGGCGCTGCGTCCCGTCAGCTACAGCCTGTTCGTTCTGTTCCTGACCCCGACCTTTGTGCTCGTGGCCGACTTTGCGACGCCCGGCGCCAGCGAATTCGTCTACGCGCTCACGCGGCTCGGCAACAATGTGCTCGGCTGTGTATTGGCGCTGCTGGCAACGTTCTATCTGTGGCCGACGCGGGAAAAAGTCGACTATCGCGCCTATCTGAGCGAGGCGGTGCGGGCGAATCTTGGCTATCTGAGGGCGGCACTGGAGTCACCGGACCGAAGCGGGAAGGATATGGAACGCTTGCGCCGAGCCGCCGGTTTGGGCAGCAATAATGCTGAGGAGGCAATCGGCCGCATTCGACTCGAAAAACTCGAGGACTCGATGGTCGACACGGTGACGCTGACCGTGCTGAGCGTGTCGCGAAAAATGGCGGGAACGGCGACCCAACTGCGCTTGAGTACGAACCGGCGCGGTATGCACGATGAGCTTGGCGCGTGGCTTGCCGCCACGAGTGCCGACATCGAGGCGGCCTTGAATCGAACCCTGCGGCCGATACGGCGCGATCTGCCTGCGCGAGAGCGGCTGACGTCGTTAGAAGCGGATGCAGTGGGGGAAGTCGCGCTGATGCATCGGCTGCTGACTGAGCGGATGCGGGAGGCGAGGGGCTAGGTGGTGCGGGTCAGCGTATCCAGCCGCCTGGCTGCGCGCAGTTGCACCGCGAACGCATTAAAGGAAACGAATGCGTGAGCGGAGGCCAACTCGCCAGGAGGAAGCCAAAGTGCTGTCAGGACGCGCCGGTTTCTTCTTCCGCTTCCTCGTCGGCAGCAGGCACAGGCTCAGGCACAGGCTCAGGCAGCACCGACTCGAGCGTACGCAGCCCCCCGGCCAGCGCCCGCTTTTCGGACGGCGACAAACGCTTGACCCAATACTCCGCACTTGACGCACTCGAACGATTCGCTAACTCGAACGACGCCAACACCTGCACCGGCTTGCGTGAACGCGTATAGCGCGCGCCCTCGCCGCTCATGTGTTTGTCGAAGCGCGCCTGCACGTCGGTCGCAATGCCGGTATAGACGCTGCCGTCCGAGCATTCGAGCAGATACAGAAACCACGCCATGGATACGCTTTTAGCCTTTGAACGGGTTATGTTCGCGCAGCTCGCCCACATACGCGTGGATGCTGTTCTTTTCGTTGTCGAGGAAGTGGCCGACCGCATCGGCGAAGGCCGGATGCGCGAGCCAATGCGCCGAGCGCGTCACAGTCGGTAAAAACCCACGCGCCATTTTATGCTCGCCCTGCGCGCCGCCTTCGAATGCGCCGAGCTTTTCCTCGATGCAGAATTCGAGCGGCTGATAGTACGCGGTTTCGAAGTGCAGGCAGGGCACATGTTCGAGCGCACCCCAATAGCGGCCGTACAGCGTGCCGCCGGTTTTCTCGTCGCGCTGATAGACCACGAGCGAACTGGCGATCGGCTTACCTTCGTATTCGGCGATCACCAGCAGCAGATTTTCCGGCATCGACGCGCCGATCATCCGGAAGAAATCGAGGTTCAGATACGGACTCGAAAAGTGCTCGCGGTAGGTTTGCCGATAACACTTGCTGAAGAATCGCCAATCGGCGTCCTGGATATCTTCGCCGCGAATCCGCCGCATCGTCACGCCGGCCTCCTGAACCTTGCGGCGCTCCGCGCGGATGTTCTTGCGCTTCTTCTGTTCGAGCGTGGAGAGGAAATCGTCGAAGTCGCGATAGCCGTCGTTCAGCCAGTGGAATTGCACGCCTTCGCGCTGCATCATGCCCATGTCGGTCAGCGCGGCGCCTTCCGTTGCGGTCGGAAAGAGCACGTGCAGCGACGACACGTCGGCTTGCTCGGCGAACGCCATCAGCGTTGCCGCCAGATGCCGGAGAGCATGCGTATCCGCCGACAACAGCCGGTTGCCTTGCACCGGTGTGAACGGCACGGCGCACAGCAGCTTCGGGTAATACGGCAGGCCGTTGCGTTTGTACGCATCGGCCCAGGCCCAATCGAAGACGTATTCGCCGTACGAGTGTCCCTTCAGATACACGGGCGCGGCCGCCACGAGCTTGTCGGTGCGTGGGTCGGTGAGCGTGACGAATTGCGGCACCCAGCCGGTATCGGCGACCGCGCATCGGGTCGCGTGCAGCGCGCTCAAAAACTCGTGCCGCAGAAACGGCGTGGGTTGAGATTGCTGCGCGAGGAGGGCATTCCATTCCGCGGCGTCTACCTCGGAGGGTGACGCCAGAATGCCCGTGCGATAATCAAAGCGTTCCTGGTTCAATCTGTGTGACTGTTCCCAATGAGCGACCCATGCGTGGTGCGATGCGTCGTTCGTTTATCCGATGTCCGTTGCCGTCGAGCTAACCAGCCGCGGTACTCGCAAGCTGTCTGGCTTGCCTGTCGATCCTGCCATGAAGACCCGAATCGCTCTTGCTCAAATCAATGTCACCGTCGGCGACTTCGCCGGCAATGTCGCGAAGATTGTCGCTGCCGCGCGCGCTGCGCACAACGATGGTGCGAAGCTGCTGATCGCGCCTGAACTCGCGCTGTCCGGCTATCCGCCCGAAGATCTGTTGCTGCGCCCCGCGTTCTACACCGCAAGTGCGGCGGCGCTCGCCGATCTGGCTACGCAACTGAAGCCCTTCGCCGGCTTGCATGTGATCGTCGGCCATCCGCTGCGCGATGCGGCGCACGGCCATGGTAATGCAAACGCGCCGATCGAGCGCGGCGTCCCGCCGGTCGATACCTTCAACGCGGCCTCGCTGATCGTGGACGGGGAAGTGGCCGGCACCTATCGCAAGCAGGATTTGCCCAATGCCGAGGTGTTCGACGAGAAGCGCTACTTCGCTTCCGACCCGAAGCCGTTCGTGTTCGAACTGGACGGCGTGAAGTACGGCGTGGTGATTTGCGAGGACGCTTGGCACGCGTCGGCTGCGCAAATGGCGAAGGCGGCGGGCGCGCAAGTGCTGCTGATTCCGAACGGCTCGCCGTATCACCTGAACAAGGAAGCGGTGCGCTTCGACATTCTGCGTGCGCGGATTCGCGAGACCGGCTTGCCCATGGTCTACGTGAACATGGTCGGCGCGCAGGACGAACTGGTGTTCGACGGCGGCTCGTTCGTGCTCGATGAAAAGGGCGCACTGGTCGCGAAGATGGCGCAGTTCGAGGAAGGCAACGCGATTGTCGAGTTCGATGCTGGCAAGCCGGTGCCCACGGCGATCGCGCCGGAGCTCTCGCTCGAAGCGCAGGTGTACGCCGCGCTCGTGATGGGTGTGCGCGACTACATCAACAAGAACGGTTTCCCGGGCGCGCTGATCGGCCTGTCGGGCGGCGTGGATTCGGCGCTGGTGTTGGCCATTGCGTGCGACGCGCTGGGCGCGGATCGTGTGCGCGCGGTGATGATGCCGTCGCGTTATACCGCGGACATTTCAACCACCGACGCCGCCGAGATGGCACGCCGCGTCGGCGTACGCTACGACGAAATCGCGATCGCGCCGATGTTCGACGCGTTCCGTGGCTCGCTGGCCGAAGAATTCGCGGGCCGCGCCGAAGACGCCACGGAAGAAAACATTCAGGCTCGCATTCGCGGCACCTTGCTGATGGCGTTGTCGAACAAGTTCGGTTCGATCGTGCTGACCACCGGCAACAAGAGCGAGATGGCGGTGGGCTACTGCACGCTCTACGGCGACATGGCCGGCGGCTTCGCGGTGATCAAGGACATCGCCAAGACGCTGGTCTACAAGCTGTGCCATTACCGCAACCAGGCCACCACCTTCGGCAAGCAGGATGTGATCCCTGAGCGGATTCTGACGCGCGCGCCGTCGGCCGAACTGCGCGATAACCAGACCGATCAGGACAGCTTGCCGCCGTACGAAGTGCTCGACGCGATCATGCGCATGTATATGGAGGAGGACCGCTCGCTGGCGGAAATCATCGCGGCGGGCTACGCGGTCGACGACGTGAAACGCGTTACGCGCCTCATCAAGATCAACGAGTACAAACGCCGTCAGGCGCCGATCGGCATTCGCGTCACGCATCGCGCGTTTGGTCGCGACTGGCGGTATCCGATTACGTCGCGCTACACCGAACCGGTTCAGTGAGAAGCGAACGGCTGCTGCGGACTTACCCGAAGCAGCCCGGAAGCGCGCGTCGGATCGCCGGACCGCCGGATTGCCGGACCGCGCGGATCGCCGCAACGCATCCGGCGCGGCGTAGAATAAAAATCATCCATTTCCCTTTCAACCTTCCAATCACGAGACGAGGTCCGCCATGAAGCGCATCACTGCAGTCATCAAACCGTTCAAACTCGACGAAGTGCGCGAGGCGCTCGCTGAAGTCGGCCTCACGGGGTTGACCGTTACTGAAGTCAAAGGCTTCGGCCGGCAAAAAGGCCACACTGAGCTCTATCGTGGTGCAGAGTATGTGGTCGACTTCCTGCCGAAAGTGAAGATCGAAGTGGTTGTCGCGGACAACCAGTGCGATCAGGTGATCGACGCGATCATCGGCGCGGCGCGTACCGGCAAGATCGGCGACGGCAAGATTTTCGTCGCGGACGTTGAGCGCGTGATCCGGATTCGTACGGGCGAGGAAAACGAAGCCGCGGTTTGAGCGGTGCGACCCGCACTGTTAAAACACAGAGTTAAAGCGCTGGTATTGGCACCCGCGCAACGCGCGCACCGATCAGGTGCGCCGGGGCGGTGGCAAAACCGCGCGCACAAATAAAAAACGGTGCGATACCCTTTCGGACATCGCACCGATACGCGCCTCTCGCAGCAGCGTGAAAAAGATTCTCTTGGAGAACTCGTTACTACGCCCCGAAGGAAGTCCCCCCGGGGCACACCGTTCGATTAGAACGAGTGTTGAATACCTGCATACACACCCGACTGGCTGTGACCCGGCAGCGGGTTGTCCGTTGCGGTGGACGTGCCGGCATTGTCAGCATTCAGGCCGAAGTTAGCATTCTTGCTGTTGCGTGCCGTAGCGATCTGGATATCCAGCAGCGTGCGCTTGGACAGGTTGTACGAGCCGCCGATCGTGTAGATCGTCGCATTGCCTGCACCATTGTTGCCGTTGACGTGATAGACCGCTGCGATCAGCGCTGCAGCCGGCGTTGCTTGCCACGTCACGCCGCCCCATTCGTGATCGAGCGTGGTCGGCTGGCCTGGCAGAACGCCCGTCGCACCTGCCGAACGGACAGCCTGGTATGCGCCCTGAATCTTGAACTGGCCGAGGAACACGTTCACGAGAGCCGAGTATTCGCGCGATGCCGCGAAGATGCCGGTGGAGATGTTAGCCGCATTGGCCGAAGTGGCAGCAGCCGGACCGTACAGGACGCCGTTGCCCGGGTTGCGAATTTCGTCATACAGGCCGCGAACCTGGAACAGCGAGTTCGTGTAAGTGACCTGTGCGCCAGCTTCGCGACCTTGAGCGGTCGTGCCGTTGCCGTTCCAGTTCGTTGCATTCGACAGGGCATATTGACCGTAGAAGTCAAAGCCTGCGACTTTCGGCGACTGGTACGAAATGTTGTTGCTCGATTGCGGCCAGTTGCGGCCACGCACCAGCGACGCCGACGACCAGTTCGACTGACCGAACGGATCGAAGTCCCACACGCCATTCGAGATGAAGAGTTCGCGACCCAACAGCAGCGTACCGAATGCGTCGTTCGACATACCGACCGTCGCCCAACGATTGAAGAGACCGCCGCCGCCAGGGCCCGTGCCGTTCATCGTGTTGAAGGAGCCTTCCAACTGGAACAGGACCTTGTTACCGCCACCGATGTCCTCAACGCCCTTCATACCCCACAGGCTGGTACCCCAGTCGCCGCTTTCTGCCTTGAAACGGTTCGTGCTGCCAGTTGCCTGACCATTTGCACCGACGCCTTGCGGAACGCCCGACATGTATTCCAGGCCAGCGTCAAGGCGGCCGTACAGCGTCACGCTGCTTTGGGCGTGAGCAACTACACCGGCTGTCATTAGCGCAGCGGCGAGCAAAGCTTTCTTCATCTTCTCCTCCATACCCTGTCAAAAAGTGAAACCCAGTACTGCGAATGGTGTTCGGACGCAAGCGCGCCGAACAGAAATCGGTACCAGGGAGATTAGCGGGTGGATTGGGTCTCCTGCCGTGACGGATAGCCTCAACGGGCTATTCTTTGCGTCATGCCGATCCCTCGCCGACCGGTTCTCCTCTGTTGCTTTGAAGTGAAACTACTTTTAATGAACTTTGTTTTGCTACTTTGGTTACTAATTTATCAAAAATACCCCTGACTGGGAGAAGAAATTAGTACCGGCCTGGGCTGGTGTCTCCAAATTGCAATACGAATGTGCGCGAGGAAGCGTTGCAACGTCCCCAAAAAGCCGGGAAACCCTTATGCCGTAAGGGAATCACGGATTGGGACGAGCAGCGTTAAGGATTGCCACTATTGACGCTTCAAATGCGGCAGAGTAAGGCGGGGAGAGGGCGGCTTGGGCGTGGTTCAAGCGCATTTTCGAGGCCAGAACGGCCGGAATGCACAGGTGAGCGAAGTAAAAAAGGCGCTCGTAAGCGCCTTGTAATACTACTTTGACTACAACCCAAATACCAGGCTGTACGACAGTCTTATTTGAGGCTGCCAGAGAGGAACTGCTTGAGCCGTTCGCTCTTCGTGTTCCTGAAGACTTCGTCCGGGTGGCCTTCTTCTTCGACGCGGCCTTGATGCAGGAACATCACGTGATTCGACACGTTGCGCGCGAACGCCATCTCATGGGTGACGACGATCATCGTGCGGCCTTCTTCGGCGAGCGTCTGCATGACCTTGAGTACTTCGCCGACCAGTTCGGGATCGAGTGCGGAAGTCGGTTCGTCGAACAGCATGACGTCCGGATGCATGGCCAGCGCGCGCGCGATCGCGACACGTTGCTGCTGGCCGCCCGACAGATGCGACGGGTACTGCTTTTCCAGGCGCGGTGCGAGGCCCACTTTCTCCAGATATTCACGCGCGCGCTCTTCGGCCTCCTTGCGCTTCAGACCCAGCACGTTGACCGGTGCCTCGATGATGTTCTCGAGGACGTTCATGTGCGACCACAGGTTGAAGTGCTGGAACACCATCGACAGTCTGGTGCGCACGCGCTGCAACTGCTTCGGATCGGACACGCGCAAGGCGCCATTCCTGGCGATCTGCGTGCGGACTTCTTCGCCGTCGACAAAGATGCGCCCGGAGTTCGGCTGTTCGAGGAAGTTGATGCAGCGGAGCATCGTGCTCTTGCCCGAGCCGGACGAGCCGATCACGCTGATTACGTCGCCGGCGTTGGCCTTCAGCGACACGCCCTTGAGGACTTCGTTGTCGCCGTACTGTTTGTGAAGCTCGTCAACGAAGAGCTTTTGCTTCTTGGTGTTCATCGGGATCCTTGGCGGGCTTACTTGCTTGGGGGCGCAGTGCCCTTTTTAATTACTTGCCTTGCGGCCGCAGGTAAGCGAGCCAGCGACGCTCCGCGCGGCGGAACAGCCACACGAGCGCAAAAGAAATCAACAGATAGAGCAGGGCGGCGAGGCCGAATGCATTGAACGACTGATACGTAGCCGAGTTCACGTCGCGCGCGATCTTGAGGATGTCCGGCACAGTCGCGGTGAACGCGACGGTGGTGGCGTGCAGCATCAGGATCACTTCATTGCTGTAGTACGGCAACGCGCGGCGCAGCGCCGACGGCAGAATCACGCGCCGGTACAGCGTGAACGACGACATGCCATACGCGCGCGCCGCTTCGATCTCACCATAAGGCGTGGCCTTGATCGCACCCGCGAAAATTTCGGTGGTGTACGCGCAGGTGTTCAGCGTGAACGCGAGCAGCGTGCAATGCATGCCGTCGCGGAAGAACGCGTTGGTCAGCTCGTGATTGCGGATGATCTCGAGGCTGTACAGGCCGGTGTAGCAGAGCAGCAGTTGCACGTAGAGCGGCGTGCCGCGAAAGATATACGTATACAGCCACACCAGGCTGGCCAGCCACTTCTTCTTCGACACGCGCGCGACCGCGAGGGGGATCGACAGGCAGAAGCCGAGTCCGATCGACACCACCAGCAGCCACAGCGTGATCACGACGCCGGTGAGGCGGTAGCCGTCGCTATAAAGATAGTTGCGCCAGTATTCCTGAATGATCTCGATCATAGATCCGCCTTTCGTACGCCGGTCGAGTAACGCTTTTCGAGGTACATCAGCACGAAGTTGGACACTGTGGTGATGACGAGATAGATCGCCCCTGCGAGCAGGGTGAAGAAGAAGAATCGCAACGTGCCCTTGCCCGCATCCTGCGAGGCCTTGACCACATCCGCGAGACCGATGATCGACACCAGCGCGGTGGCTTTCACCATCACCTGCCAGTTATTGCCGATGCCAGGCAGCGCGAAGCGCATCATCTGCGGGAACATGATTCGCGAGAACACCTGCCAGCTGCTCATGCCGTAGGCCGAGCCCGCTTCGAGCTGGCCGCGCGGCACCGCGAGAAACGCGCCGCGGAACGTCTCGGTGAAGTACGCGCCGTAGATGAAGCCCAGCACCGCGACTCCGGCCACGAACGGGTCGATGTCGATCTGGTCCCAGCCGAGCAGGTCGGTCAGGTTATTCAGCCAGATCTGGATGCTGTAGAACAGCAGCAGCATCAGCACCAGGTCGGGCACGCCGCGCACGAGCGTCGTGTAGATAGTGCCGACACTATAGGTCAAGCGATTCTTCGACAGTTTCGCCGCCGCGCCGAGCAGGCCCAGCACAAAAGCGAACGCCAGCGACAACACCGCCAGTTTGACGGTTTGCCAGGTGCCGTTAAGAAGCAGCGGGCCGTAGCCTTGAAGGAACATATGGGGTCCTTGACGATACGCGTGTGACGTACCGCGAAAGACGCGGCCAGCTCTGCACCGCGTTTGCCGCGAGCCTGAGCTCGCCGTTTCCTGCGGCGCACAGCGCACCGCTGTGCAAATCATGACTGCATGACCGTTGCCGGTCTTGCAGCGCGCTTTTCGACTCTCGTTCTGAATCGGGGTTGAAGCTGTTTTTGAATCTCTTGCGACTGTATTACGAAGCCTCGGGAAAGCCCATGCGGGCGAGCCCCGAGTTCGTGACCATCTCAATAACCCGGATAAATATCGACGTCGAAGTACTGCTTCTCGAGTTTCCTGAACGTACCGTCCTGGTGCACCTGCGCCAACGCCTGGTTGAACATCGTTTTCAGCTCGACGTCGTCCTTGCGCAGGCCGATGGCCGTGCCTTCACCGATGGTCTTGGGGTCTTTCACTTCCGGGCCGGCCCAGGCGAAGCCTTTGCCGCGCGGCGTCTTCAGGAACCCGGCGTCGGCTTGCAATTCGTCCTGCAACGCAGCGTCGAGACGCCCCGACGCGATGTCGGCGTACACCTGATCCTGATTCTGGTAGGACACCACGGTCACGCCTTTGGGCTGCCAATACGCCTTAGCGTAGGCCTCCTGAGTCGAGCCCTGCTCGACGCCGACATGCTTGCCCTTCAGCGACTCGGCCGTGGGCAGCAGCGGGGAGCCGGCTTTGGCGATCATGCGGGCCGGCGCGTCAAACAGCTTGTCGGAGAAATCGATCTGCTCGCGGCGCTTGTCCGTGACAGTCAGCGACGACACGATTGCGTCGAACTTCTTGCCCTTCAATGCCGGGATGATCCCGTCCAGATCCTGCTCGACCCACACGCACTTGACGTTCATTTTGGCGCACAGCGCTTTCGTCAAATCGACGTCGAAGCCGACGACCTGGCCGCTTGCCGCCGTCGATTCGAACGGCGGATAGCTGGCGTCCACCCCGATGCGCACGGTTTTCCATTCTTTCGCCATTGCGCTGGTGGCCATGACGGCAAGCGCCACGCACAGTGCGGCCTTCTTCATGTTTCTCCTGGATCAAACTGATCGTCGTGGTGTGCCGATCTCGACGACCGCCGGCTCATGGCCGACCGTCGCTATTCTAGGCGGTCAAAATTGTCGCGCCGCGTATGGGGTTCGCTTCGGTCCCGCCGGTGTCTTTTCGACGCTTTCGAGGGAAATTGGCAGGCGCTGAAACCGGTGGCTGCCCCCTCTCGGCCCGGTTGCCGGGGCCGCCGGCGCACCTTGAGCGCCCACGCGTCTCGAAAAGGGCGGTATTTTACCCGAACAGGGGCTGCGCGCCAGTGCCGGACGCCGCTGCCTGCCGGTGGCCGGGTGCATGCGTTGTGGATGCGCGACGTTGCCGGGTCGCGGTCCGGTTGCGCTTGGCACGCGCCCATTCGCGCTCGTTCAGGCTGATGATCGACAAACAGGTGGCCGGTGTTGCGAGAACGGCCGCCAGCAGCCGGTCTGGCAGTACCGCGCGCCCGACCGGCGCCCGATTGCACGGATTTATGAAACGATCCGGTGCGCTGTTGCCGATTGTTTAGCGTGCTTCGCGCCCATACATTCTGAGCATCGCTATTTACTCTCCGGGAGATCCCCATGATCGAGATTCGCCGTTCCGACGAACGCGGCCACGCCAATCACGGCTGGCTCGACTCGTATCACAGCTTTTCGTTTGCTGACTACCGCGACCCGCAACATGTGCATTTCGGACCGCTGCGGGTGATCAACGAAGACCGCATCGCCGGCGGCCAGGGCTTTGGCACGCACGGCCATCGCGACATGGAAATCGTCACGTACGTGCTGGAAGGCGCGCTCGCGCACCGCGACAGCATGGGCAACGGTTCGACCATCCGTCCCGGCGACGTGCAGCGCATGAGCGCCGGCACGGGCGTGCAGCACAGCGAGTTCAATGCATCGCAGGACGAGGCGGCGCACCTGCTGCAGATCTGGGTGATCCCGCAACGTGCGGGCGACCAGCCCGGCTATGAGGAAAAGCGCTTCGACGATGCCGATAAGCGCGGGCGTCTACGCGTGATCGCCTCGCCTGACGGCCGGGACGGCTCCGTTACGATTCATGCGGATGCCTCGATCTACGCCGCGCTGATCGACGGCGCGGAACAGGCTGCGTTCGCGTTGCCGAAAGGCCGGCTGGCGTATGTGCACGTGGCGCGCGGAGCGCTGACCGTGAACGGCGAGGCGCTCCAGGCCGGCGACGCCGCCAGGCTCAGTGAGACTGATCTGGTGACGCTCGAAAAGGGCGAGAACGCCGAAGTGCTGCTGTTCGACCTCGGTCCGCTCAACGGATAAGCGCGGCGAAGTGCCCGTTACCGGCCGTTCATGCATCCGCCGATGGTTGGCGGGTGCCGGGTGCTACCGGTAGTTGCTGGCGCAACGAAGCCCCCAGCCTGAAGCGCAAGCTGTACGCAAACAAAAACGCCACGGAAGACCTTCCGTGGCGTTTTTGCATTCGGACGACGGCCGCGCAGGCCGCCTTCCGCCTGCGTCGTACCGCTTACTGATTCGCAGCCGGCGCCGACGCCGCGCCCTTGCGATGTTCCCAGCGCTCGCGCATCTTCTCGTGACGCGCTTCCATCTTCGCAAAACGCTGCTTCAGCGCGGTGCTGACGGTAGTCTTCTGCTGGTCGTTCAAGCCGTTATAGAACTTGAGCCACGCGTCTGTGGTTTGCTGACGCAGTTGTGCGTCTTTCTGCTCAACTTGCTGGTGCGCGGCGGCCATGGCGTTCAGATCCAGGATCGGCTGCTGCTGCGCGGCCTTCATCTGGTTCTTGATCTGTTCATGGTTGGCGCGCATGGCTTCGTGGTTCTGCTTCATCGTGTCGAGCGCGGCTTGCCATTGCTTTTCCTGATCCGCGTTCAGCTTCAACTGGTCATGCAGTTGCGTCAGTTCCTTCATGAAGTGGCCATGCCAGCCGCCGGGGCCGCCGGGGCCGCCGTGACCGGCGGGTTGTGCGGCATAGGCAGCGCCCGCGCCGATGGCGAGTGCAGTGGCGGCAACGGCGAGAACGCGCGACATTTTTTTGGTGGACATGTAAGACTCCCTGTAATGGAATAGCCGACGATGCAACCGCTGATAAAGGACGGCGTGCATTCGGTAAGTCACAGCGTAGAGAACTGCGCCCGGCGCTGTGTTACGTGGGTTAATGCGGCTGTTACGGGCCATTACGTACGCCTTTCACCGTAACACCCGGTAACCCTTGCGGGCCGTCTGAAATCGAAAACCCTTCCTGCTGCGCGTTAAACTTCATGCCATGGCTACTCAAATACTTGTTGTTGACGACGACGTCGAATTGCGTGATCTGCTGCGCGACTATCTGGCCCGTCAGGGCATCGAAGTCTCGGTGCTGCACGACGCGGGCACGCTCGAGCGCAGACTCGAACGCGAGCGTCCGGATCTGATCGTGCTCGACCTGATGATGCCCGGCGTAGACGGGCTGACCGCGCTGCGTAAGCTGCGCGCGTCGGGCGACGACATCCCCGTCATCATGCTCACCGCACGGGCTGACGACGTCGACCGGATCGTCGGGTTGGAGCTCGGCGCGGACGACTATCTCGGCAAGCCGTTCAACCCGCGCGAGCTGTTGGCGCGCGTGCAGGCGGTGCTGCGGCGCCGCCGCACGCTGCCGTCGGCGGCGGCGCCCGAGCAGCGCGAGCCGTTCAACTTCGGCCGCTTCACGCTGGATTTCCAGTCGCGCACGCTGCATCTCGAAGACAAGCCGCTCACGCTGTCGGGCAGCGAATTCGCGCTCCTGAAGATTTTTGTCAATCACCCCATGCGCACGCTCACACGTGAGCGCCTGCTCGAACTGCTGCATGGGCCGGAATACGACGGCACCGACCGCGGTATCGATGTACAGGTGTGGCGTTTGCGTCGCATTCTCGAAACCGACCCGTCCACGCCGCGCTTCATTCAAACGGTGCGTGGACGCGGCTACGTGTTCGTGCCGGATGGCGAACAGCATGCGCCGGCCCATTGATTCGCTTTTCGGGCGCCTCGCGCTGCTAGTCATTGCGGTGCTGCTGCTGTCGCATTTCGCGTGGTACGCGCTGATGCGGCTCGAGCGCAGCCAGCTGCAAACGCGCTACGCAGTCGAGGAAGCCACCTTCCTCGTCGACGCGGTGCGCCAGCACGTCGCCCGTACGCCGGATCAGCCCTTGCCGTCACGCGTCAGGCTGGTCGATCCGGCGAGCGCTGACGTGCCGCCGGATATCACCACACTGCCGCCGCCGCTCGAACGTTTCATTGAGGACGTGCGCGATCGCATGCCCGCCGGCACTTTAGTGCGGGTCGGCCAGCCAGGCCGTCCACCCACGCTGTGGGTGCGCGCCACTACGGATCGCAGCTGGATCGTGGTGCCGGTGCAGCCATTGCGCCCACCGCGTTCGCTCGATCGCACGGTACTGTGGCTCGCGATCATTTTCTCGTTCGCGGTGATGGCGGCGCTCTTTGCCGCGTGGGCGTTGCAGCAACCGTTGCGCTCGCTCGCCCAGGCGGTGGCGCGCTTCGGCCGCGGCTTGCCCGTGCCGCCGGTGCCCGAACGCGGTCCGCGCGAGTTGCGGCAGTTGACGCACGGCTTTAACCAGATGGTTCAGGAAGTGGCGCGTACTGAAAACGACCGGGCCGTGATGCTGGCCGGCGTCGCGCACGACCTGAAAACGCCGTTGGCGCGCTTGCGGCTGCGTGCCGAAATGATGGAAGAAGTGAAGATGCGCGACGGCGTCGTGCGCGACGTCGATTCGATGACGCATATCGTCGAACAGTTTCTGGTGTTCGCGCACGACGGCGCCGATCGCAGCGAAGCGGTCGAAGTGGACGCGCAGTGCGAGCGCGTGGTCCGCAGTTACCGTGCGGTTGCTGCTGGTGCGCCCACCGTGCGGACCGAGCTCAACGCGGGGCCCGGTTTCCTGCTGCCGGCGGCGACGCTCGACCGGATCCTGTCGAACCTGTTGGACAACGCGCATGCCTACGGCGCACCGCCGATCGTCGTTGCCACGGCGCGCACAGCGCAGGGTTTCACCCTCACGGTGAGCGACAACGGCAGCGGTATCGCCGCGCAGGACCTGATCAATGCCAGCCGGCCGTTCGTCCGGCTCGACCCGGCACGTGGCGGCAACGGCCATAGCGGGTTGGGGCTCGCGATCGTCGAGCGTCTGGTGCGGCGTGCGGGCGGGGAGTGGGAGATTGGCAACCACGGCGGCCGTGGCTTGCGGGTCTTGATGAGCTTTCCGTTCGAAGTGGTGCCGCGTGTCCTGGCAATCTCGGAAAGCGTCTGGTAGGTTGAGCGGGGCAAGGGCGGCAGGCGCCGGCCCCGCTATATCCATACTGCAATGCGACGTCCGAACGCAATGTTCGGAACGCGGCGTCCGGCAATCGTTGCGCTAGTCTGAAAACAGCGTGTTCAACGCATTCGCCGCGTCACTATCCACGGTATTCCACGTCACCGTTTCGGCTTCAAAGATGTAGTGCGTGGTGTATTTGCCAAGACGCGCGAGTATCTCTTCCTGAATCAGTTCCGGCGCGACAGCCAGTTTCAGATACCACGCGGTCGACGACAAGCGCGTCTGGAACGCGCCGTATTCGGCCAGCAGATGGTCGAATGCGTCAGCATCGTGATCGCGACAGACGATGACCAAATTTCCCTTCATGCGAATCTCCCGTTAGTGCGGTAGCGGCAACCTCAATGTCAGGGTTGATGATACCTGCTTCGTTACGGGACGCCCGAGGCTGTGACTTGCTTTGCGTCAGTTACCTGACTCACCGGGGCACTGACGGCACTGAGGCGGGAATGGGTTTCCGGCGGTGACCGGCGTACTGCCTGGTGTCGCCAGGCATCGCCAGGTGTCACCAGGCGGTGGCCACCGTTCGCGCGGGCGGTGCGGTGTCGTCGGGCGGAAGCGCTTCGGTGCGGTCGCGGCCGCCTGTCTTTGCCGCGTAAAGCGCGGTGTCGGCGCGGCTCATGATGCGTTCGGGCAGATCGTCGGACGAGAGTTCGGTGATGCCGATGCTCACGCTCAAGCCCACCGAGACTGGCAACTTCGGCGAAGGAACCGCCTTCAGACGCAGACGCAGGCGTTCGACGACTTCGCGGCCGCCGGCCAGGTCCGTGGCCGGCAGCAGCAAGCCGAACTCTTCGCCGCCCAGCCGGCCAACCGCATCGGAGCCGCGCAGTTCGGCGCGGCAGGTGTCGACGAAATGTTCGAGCGCGCGGTCGCCGGCGGCGTGGCCGAAGCGGTCGTTGATCTGCTTGAAGTGGTCGAGGTCGGCGATTGCCATGCACAGCGGCTCGTTGGCCGTATGCGCATGTTCGATCTCGCGGCGCAGCAGATCGAGGAAGTAGCGCCGCGACAGCGCGCCGGTCAACGCGTCATGGCGCGCCTCGGCCGAGAGCAGGGTGTTGGCCGATTGCAATTGCTCCGCAAGATCGCGCGTGGCGCGATGGTGGCGCCGCTCGCGCACGTACGACACGGTGATCACCCACGCGAGCGCGACGGTGCCGGCCAGCGTCAGAAACACCAGCAGATGATCGCGCTTGTGATTGCGCAGCAGTTCGGGCCAGGCCGCGAGCGGATCGACCAGATGCGCTGACAGCCCCGAATTCAAGCCGCTGCGTGCCTGATATAGCGCTGGCGCCGGTTGCTCGCTCATGCCGAACAGTTGTCCGGCGACGCTTGCGGGCACCCAGGGTGCCTGTTCACGCACTTGCGGGTCGACCTGAATCCGTATGTCGGGGAGGATTTCGCGGCGATAGATGGTCACGCGTTCGGTTGTGCTCATCTGCGCGACGCGCGAGTTCGGCAGCGCGTGGCCTTCGAGTTCGCTGTTGTGCGCCATGATGATGACGCCGTTCTCATCGGCGACGAAGGTACCTGCATGCGCGACCCAGTGGCGCAGTCGCGCGATCCCCACCTTGGCCACCACCACACCGACTAGCAGGCCGTCGGCGTACACCGGCGCCGCGATGAAAATGCCAGGCTCGCCGGTATTGCGGCCGACGCCATAGGCTTCCGAAAACGCGCCGAGCAGAGCATTCGTCAGGTAACCGCGCGTGCGCATGTCGACGCCGACGAAGGAGTGTTCCGCGCCGAGCGGGTGATTGATGGAGTTGCTCGAAGCGACGCAGATGCCGTTGGCGTTGACGAGCCAGACCTGGTCGAGCCCGGAGAAGCCTTGCGCGTCGTGCAGGAAATCACTCACGGCGCTCATCTGCGGGTCTTTTAACAACGCGGCGCGTAAGGCGGGTTCCGCCGCTGCGCTGTTCGCGGCATAATTCTGGGATTGCACCAGCGCGTGCTGGATCACGTCCATTTCGGCCATGGTTGCGGGGATGGCCCGGGACATCGCGAGGTCGCTGGCGATCACCTCCGCCATGTTGTCGACGATCGACGTGGACATTTGCCGCTGCGTGCGCAAGGCCGCGTCCAGCTCTTGCTGTACCATCCGGTCCGCGACCATGCCAGCCACGAACCAGCAAACGAGCACGATCAGCACGAAGCTGATCGGTCCGGTTGCCTGGCGCAAGGTTGTCCTGTTCATCGACCCTCTGATTCGTCTGGCTGTGACATGCAACTAGCTCATTCGTGGCAGCGCGCTGGCGCTGTTTCGCCCCTGCGGAAGCGGCCGGCGATACGCCCTCGGTGTGGGCCGCGCGGTGGTCTGGCATAACCGCGAAGAGATGTGCCGTCTCTTGATTTTAACCGTCATGGGGCTTGATGCCACCGTTATTGCGGGAATGCGAAGTGCGCCCGCCGCGTCCATCCGATTCTTAACGGCAACGTGTCAGCTTTCTGAATGGCAGCGCGGGTTTTCCGGGTGTTTGAAACGCGACCCGGGCCGCGATCACGATGGCGGGAAAAGTGGCTGGCGCACGGGAGTCGATGACTCGTGCATCACCGCTGGCTGGGGCTGGCGAAGGCCATTGCCGGGGCGTTCAGCGCTATTTGCCACTAATTGCCGCGAAAGGTTGTGCCTGAAACATAGGATGGTGTAGTGTCGTGCCGTCCAAAACAAGGAAAGCCCGCCAGCCTTCGGGCGGCGCCTGCGGCGACAGGAGCCCGGCTTGCCGGTTGCGGTCCCGGGCAGCTCGCCCACGGACACATCCGTCACCGGTCCACGTGTCTCCAACGCTAACGATTTACCGCGCACACGCGTTTTGCCATGCCTGATTTCCGCTTTCCGGACCAAATTTCAGACCGCCGCGCCGAAGCCGCGGCCCCCTTGGTGCGTTTGAATGCCTGTATGAAGAGGGAGAGCGTCTGATGGATTTCAGCTTCAACCTGAAGCGCACCGCCAATGCATCGGCATGGCGGGTGCTGCCCAATCGTTGGGACTTCGTCGCCTTTCCGCTGATCATCTGCATCATCGCAATGGCCGCGATCGGCTTCCACGAGACCCTGGCGCCGATGTCGACGCTCAAGACTCAAGCGATTTCGCTCGATCCGTCGAATTTGCCCGAATACGCCATGCGCACCACGCTGCGCATGCTGGCGGCAATGGTCGCTTCGCTGACCTTCACGCTGGTGTACGGCACGCTGGCTGCCAAGAGCCGCCGCGCCGGCCTCGTGCTGGTGCCAATTCTCGACATCCTGCAGTCGGTGCCGGTGCTCGGCTACATTTCGTTTACGGTTACGTTCTTCCTCGCGTTGTTTCCGGGCCGTGTGCTCGGCGCCGAGCTCGCGGCGATCTTCGCGATCTTCACGAGCCAGGCGTGGAACATGACGTTCAGCTTCTACCAGTCGCTGCGCACGGTGCCGCGTGATCTGGACGAAGTCTCGCGCGGCTTTCATCTGACTTCATGGCAGCGCTTCTGGAAACTCGAAGTGCCGTTCTCAATGCCGGGCCTCATCTGGAACATGATGATGTCGATGTCGGGCGGCTGGTTCTTCGTGGTCGCGTCGGAAGCCATCACGGTCGGCAACAATACGATCACGCTGCCGGGTATCGGCGCCTACCTTGCGCAGGCGATCTCCGATAAGAACCTGCATGCGGTCGGGTGGGTGATCCTTGCCATGACGGTCGTGATTCTCGCCTACGACCAGTTTCTGTTTCGCCCGCTGGTCGCATGGGCCGACAAATTCCGCATGGAAACCACCAGCTCGGGCAATGCGCCGGAGTCGTGGCTGCTCGACCTGATCCGCCGCACCCGGTTGATTCACCGCTTGCTGGTGCCGCTCGGCTGGCTGTTTGCGAAAGCCGCGCGTATGCCGTTCCGGTTGCCGGTATTCCATGGCCCGCGCTTCCATATTCCACAGCGCGAAAAGTCCTCGCGTCTCGGAGACATCACCTGGGCGATTCTGGTGCTAGTCACCACGGTCTATGTGGTGTTCCGCGTGATCACCTACGTGCGAACCGGCGTGTCGCTCGACGAAGTCTGGCATGTGTTCGTGCTCGGGCTCATCACGCTGCTGCGGGTGGTGCTGCTGATCGCAATCGCCTCGGTGATCTGGGTGCCGATCGGTGTGCTGATCGGGCTGCGGCCGGCGCTGGCGGAGAAGATGCAGCCGATCGCGCAGTTCCTCGCGGCGTTCCCGGCGAACCTGCTGTTCCCGGTGTTCGTGATCGCCATCGTGCGCTTTCATCTGAACCCGGATATCTGGCTGTCGCCGCTGATCGTGCTCGGCACCCAGTGGTATATCCTGTTCAACGTGATTGCCGGCGCGAGTTCGTATCCGAACGACTACCGCGAGGCGGCCAAGAACTTCCACATTCGCGGCTGGCAATGGTGGCGTCAGATCATGCTGCCGGGCATTTTTCCGTACTACGTCACGGGCGCGATCACCGCCTCGGGCGGTGCGTGGAACGCGAGTATCGTCGCGGAATTCGTCCAGTGGGGCGACACCAAGGTCGCCGCGCATGGCCTCGGCGCCTATATCGCGCAGACCACTGCGGCGGGCGACTATCCGAAGATCATTCTGGGCATCGCCGTGATGTCCCTGTTCGTGACCCTGTTCAACCGCCTGCTGTGGCGTCCGATGTACGCCTATGCCGAAGCCAAGCTCCGGCTAGACTGAGCGCCCCCGAACCTGACGCTTCGCGCCAGGCCCCCGAGTGGGTAATCCCCCAAGAGGACTTCCTGCGGAGCGGAAAACCTGGGGGCGGCCCGGCGTTTTCTTGAGAGAATAAAGGCTAAACGCGATGCAAAATCCTAAAGCTGCTATGACCGCCGCGCCGATCCAGACCCCGCCGAAGCCACCGCGCCTCGGCGAAGAGATCTTGCGCGTCAAGGACGTGTGCCGCGGGTTTAACAAGTCGCAGGGCGAGTTGCTCGTCCTCGACGACGCGAATCTGTCGTTGCGCGAAGGCGAGATTGTCGGTTTGCTGGGCCGTTCGGGCTCGGGCAAGTCGACGCTGTTGCGCATCATCGCCGGTCTGATTGAGCCGACCGACGGCGAAGTCACGTATATGGGCAAGCCGCTCGACGGCCCGGCCAGGGGCGTGGCAATGGTGTTCCAGACCTTCGCGCTGTTCCCGTGGCTGACCGTGCTGCAAAACGTGGAAGCGGGTCTCGAAGCGCAGGGTGTCGGCGCGAGCGAGCGGCGCACACGCGCACTTGCGGCGATCGACCTGATCGGTCTCGACGGCTTCGAAAACGCTTATCCGCGCGAGTTGTCGGGTGGCATGCGTCAGCGCGTCGGCTTTGCACGCGCGCTGGTGGTCGACCCCACGCTGCTGCTGATGGACGAACCGTTCTCGGCGCTCGACGTGTTGACCGCTGAAACGCTGCGTACCGATTTGCTCGACTTGTGGACGCAAGGCCGCATGCCGATCAAGGCGGTGCTGATCGTCACGCACAACATCGAGGAAGCGGTGTTCATGTGCGACCGGATTCTGGTGTTGTCGTCCAATCCGGGGCGCGTGATCGCCGAGATCAAGGTGCCGTTCAAGCATCCGCGTAACCGCCTCGACCCGGCGTTCCGTCGTCTGGTCGACGAGATCTACGCGAAGATGACCGCGCGTCAGACCGACGAAAAGACCAAGAAGGGGCTGGAGCTGCACAGCTGGCTGCCGCATGTGTCGACTAACCTGATGGCCGGTCTGATCGAAACACTGGCCGCTGCGCCGTACCATGGCCGCGCGGACATGCCGGAAATCGCCCGTTCGTTGCATCTGGAGGTGGACGATCTGTTCCCGGTCGCCGAAGTGCTGCAGCATCTGGGGTTCGCCGACGTGCGTGAAGGTGATATTTTCCTGACGCCGCCGGCGCGCGTGTTCTCTGAATTCGGCACCCAGGAACGCAAGATGATGTTCGCCGAGCATCTGCTGCGCCATGTGCCGCTCGCCGCACGAATCAAGAAGGTGTTGAACGAACGGCCGGGGCATCGCGCGCCGCGCGTACGCTTCGAACAGGAGCTCGAGGATTTTCTGTCGGACAGCGCCGCGGAAGAGACGCTCGACGCAGTGATCAACTGGGGCCGTTATGGCGAGATCTTCTCGTACAACGACCAGACGGAAATTTTCAGTCTGGAAGACGTGGAGTCTTAAACCCGCGGTTGGCCAAGACGGCTTCAGGCAAAAAGCGGCAGGGGAGACCCTGCCGCTTTTTTATTGCAGATTGCCCCAGCGCTCGACCGCCGGTTCCGCCGACGCCCACTTCCAGCCCTTGTCCTGCTGGCACGCGCTCGCCGTGTACCAGGCTTCATGCGCGTTCGGGCCGTCGCCGTCCTGTACCGAGAACACGAAATCCTTGCACAGCGCGAGCGCCGAGCCGAACGCGCGCGTCACGCGCACCTGGCCGTGGCCGTTCTCGATCGGCAGCGTGTGCTTGACCGCCCAGGGCCGCGTCTCGCCGACTGGCATAGCACCCGCCAACGCGGCGATCATGTTCTGCTGATCGGTGTGCATGTTGCGCATGTAGCGGCCGATGGCTTCGTCGGTCGCGGCCTGCACGGCGATACCGACGCCGATGCCGACTGCCGGGTTGGACGTCACCAGGCCCGACGCGACACCGGCGGCAGCGCCGCTCGCCGCGCCGACCGACGAGCAACCGCTTGTCAGCAGACTGGCGCCGATGCAGATCACACCGGCCAGCATGAGCCGTAGCCGGTTGCCGGCAAGCGCTGCCGCAGACGTGCGGGGGACCAGGGCGGCACGCGCACCATCGGCGAGGCGTCGCCCGGACAGCGTGCGTTCATTCCGGGGCCGTGGAGGTGACAGCGCCCTCATTGCAGCGCGCCCCAGCGTTCGGTAGCGGGCTCGGCCGACGCCCATTTCCAGTTGTCGCCGTCACGGCAGATCGACGCGACGTAGAACGCGCTGCTTGCCGGCACATTCTTGGTAGCGGTCTGATCGACCGAGAAGACGATTTCCTTGCAGTCGAGCGCGCCGGCGCTGATCGTGCGGCTAACGGTGACGCGGCCGTGTTCGTCATCTTCGATCGGCACCGAGTGCGTCACGCTCCAGGGGGCGATCGCGCCGACTTCGAGCGGCCCGGCGATTTTGGCGATACCGTCCTGCGTATTCGTGTGCACCACGCGCTCCGAGTACTGCACGCCGGCGCGCGCCGCGGCCAGCGCGCCGAGACCGATGCCGGTGGCGACCGCCGCATTGCTAGTGACCTTGGCCGCGAGCGCGGCGCCTGCGATACCGGCGCCGGCGGTGGCACCTTCCGAATAGAGCGAGCTACAGCCGCTCAATGTCGACGTGATCGCCACGGCCAACGCGACGAGTACCGTTGCACCGGGACGCCCGCATTTAGCCGCGTTGTTTGTTTGCTTTGCCCATTTGGCCCACACCATACTTTTTTGCATTTCCCTGTCTCTGCTCCTGCTACTGCCTTTCGGTCACGCGACGCCAAGTGCGTAAACGAGCGGCACGTCTTTCTCATTGCTGCACGATGCGCTGCCGCATTTTGCAGGATGCCATTTGTAATTGGCAGAGGGAAAGTGCAAGCAATTGCAAAAGATGATGCGAGTCAAATCGGTTTCTGCTGAGCAGCGGCCAATTTGATTGGTGGTGCGAATGGATTAATTATGAGATGACGGGTGTGCAGAAAAGGGCAATTCAGCACATAGGGAATGCAAAAGAGGCGTACAAGAGGGGTGCAAAAGGAAGGGCAAAAAATAGGTGGCGAGCGCGAAAAAAAAGGCTCACGCGAACGCGCCGCATGAGTGCCTGGCACGGCTTACTGCTCGTTTTCTTCTTCAGCGCCTTCGTCGCCGCCGTACACGCTCAAGCGGTTATACAGCGTTTTCAGGCTCACGCCGAGCGCTTTGGCCGCGCGCCGCTTGTCGCCGCCGCAATACTTGAGCGTGCCGAGAATGATCTGCTTTTGCGCATCGGCGAGCGGGGTGCCGATCCACACGCTCATTGCGTCGCCTTGGGTCACAGGCTTTTTCACGCGCGATGCGAGATGTGGATGCGGCAGCTCGACTGTTTTCTCCGCGAGAATGAACGCGCGATACACCGCGTTCTTCAATTCGCGTACGTTGCCGGGCCACGACCAGGTTCGCAGTGTTTCGATCGACCGTTTGCTGAAGCTCTTGCTCGCGGCTTCCTGCTGATTTAGCAAGGCGAGGAAGTGTTGCGCAAGGAGTTCGCGATCGCTCTCACGCTCCCGCAGCGGCGGCGCGCGCAACGGGAAAACCGCAAGCCGGTACATCAGGTCTTCACGCAAACCGTTTTCCTTCACGGCTACCGCGGGGTCGCGATTAGTTGCCGCGATCACGCGCACGTCACCGCGAATCAGTTCGTTACCGCCGACCCGAAAAAACGTGCCGGTCTCAAGCGCGCGCAAGAGCTTGACCTGGCGTACCGGCGCCATTTCAGTGATTTCGTCGAGGAATAGCGTGCCGCCGTTCGCATGTTCGAAGTAGCCGACGCGGCCCTGGACCGCACCGGTGAAGCTGCCTTTTTCGTGGCCGAACAATTCGGCTTCGATGAGTTCGTCGGGAATCGCGCCGCAGTTCACGGCGACAAACGGCGCGTCCTTGCGGCTGCTCTGATCGTGAATCGTGCGGGCAATCAGTTCCTTGCCGGTGCCGGATTCGCCGATGATCAGCGCGGTCGCGTCAGTGCTGGCGACGCGTTCAATCTGTTCGTACAGATCGAGCATCACCGGCGATGAGCCATACAGCAGCCCGTACGATTTCAGTCCCGCGATGCCGTCCGCGACGCGCTGCTTCGCCTGTGCCGAAGCATTGCCGCCGGCGGTGACGGTGGGCGAGTCCAGATCGATTGACGCCATAAACGGGGAGTCCTGTGCAAATGGGGTTCGGTGTTGCGGCGCGCAGGCCTTGGAGCAAGAGGGACCCATGCGGGCACTATCTCACAGAAATTCGATTTAACCACTTTGGCGCGGCTTCGGGCAATCCATGTGACGGACGGCGAAATAGGCCGGCGCGGGGTCGGTCGAAAGTGCCTTAGCCCGTGCCAGCCTCGAATGAAGGCGGCAAATTTACCGGGCACGACGTTTGCGCAATCCATCCGACACGCGAGTGCTTTATGAGCGGCTCCGTTCAAAGCGCGCCGGCGGCAGGCGCGGTTTGTCGATTGATCGCGACGCGCCGGAAATAACGCGCGCACAACGCGCAAAACGCCGAATTCAGACATAGGAGTGAATGATGACTGACACCACGCAACAGCTTGCACTCGGCGGCCAGAAGATTGTCGAGGATCTGAGGGTGCTGCTGACGGACTCGGAAGAGATGCTGCGGCTTGCCGCCAACGTACCGGGTGAGGGCGTCGACGCACTGCGCGGCCGGCTCGGGGCGCATGTCGAAACGCTGCAAACGGCGCTCGGCGATGCGCAACAGAACGCGCAGCGCCGCTACCGGGTCGCGACAGTCAATACCGAACGCTACGTGCGGCACAACCCGTGGCGCTCGATCGGTATTGCCGCGGGCGCCGGCTTCCTGCTTGGCGTTCTGAGCGCGCGCTAACGCGCAATGCTCGACGCCGATTCGTTTGACGATAACAAGGAGTTCGCGATGGGACGACCCAAAATTGGCATCTTTGGCGCGCTGATGGCCCTCGGCGGCTTTCTGGCTTTGCGCTACGTGCAGCGAAACCGTGCCGCGCAGGTTCCGGCGGCGCGTGAACTAAGCCGCTGGGAAGGCGAGGGCGGCACGGTGGCGACGCCGCCTACGCCGGCCGGTAGCGTGAGCGCGGCGAGTGCCGGCCCGTCGACTCCAGACACCGCGCACGGCGCAAATGGCTCGACGCATCCGAACGGAAAAGAAGGTGCGTGGCCGTTCCCGCGCAGTTGAGGACTACGGTTGAGGACCTTTGGGTGCGCTGTATCGCCGGGGTAACGCTCCGCCAAGTAGCGTCCTCCCGCACATTACAGATTTGTCTCGCTAAAGCCGTATAATAGGTAAATAGACAACAATGTCGCACGTTGTGGCGCGGTTTCGCCGTCGATTGTTGCGATATTGAATCAAGTCGAAGGCTCGGCGCTGTCGCGAAATGTTAGCGTGTGCTCACATCTGGGCGCATACGCGGCGCAACGACCAGTGGCCGGCCGGCTGTCCAGCATACGGTTTTAAATGTTCCCCCATTCACGCTTTCGGGCTCTCGAGACGCGATGCCACACGTACTGATTGTCGATGACGATGCCGGTACCCGCGAGGCGCTTGCCGCCATCATCGGGGAAGACGGTCTGACTACCGCCACTGCGGGCGATTTGCGCGAAGCGCGCATTCAACTGGTCCGGCAGATGCCGGACGTGGTCTTCACCGACCTGAAGCTGCCTGACGGCAGCGGGGTCGATCTGTTTGAAGATCTCGATCCGCGCTCCGGCGTGGAGGTGATCGTAATTACCGGTCACGCCACGGTGGAGTCGGCGGTCAACGCGCTGAAGATGGGCGCCACCGACTACCTGGTGAAGCCGATCAACATGCAGCGCGTGAAGGCGATCCTGTCGCGCCTGCCGCGCGCCGGCGACCTGAAAGCGGAAATCGGCACCTTGCGCGGTGAGTTGCGCCGCATGGGCCGTTTTGGTTTGATGCTTGGCAATTCGCCCGCCATGCAGGAGGTCTACGACCAGATCGGCCGCGTTGCGCCGACGGCGGCCTCGGTCATGCTGGTAGGCGAGTCGGGCACCGGCAAGGAAGTCGCCGCCCAGACGCTGCATCAACTCAGCTTGCGCCGCAAGCATGCCTTCCTCGCGGTGAACTGCGGCGCGATCTCGCCGAACCTGATCGAATCGGAAATGTTCGGCCACGAGCGCGGTTCGTTCACCGGCGCGGACCGTCAGCACAAAGGCTATTTCGAGCGCGCGAATGGCGGCACGCTGTTCCTCGACGAAATCACCGAAATGCCGATCGAGTTGCAGGTGAAACTGCTGCGCGTACTGGAAACCGGCATGTTCATGCGGGTCGGTACGACCAAGGAAATCGAAACGGACGTGCGCCTGATCGCGGCGACCAACCGCGATCCTGAGCAGGCGGTGCTGGAAGGCAAGTTGCGGCTGGACTTGTACCACCGTCTGAACGTGTTTCCGATCAGTCTGCCACCGCTGCGCGACCGGGGTAAGGACGTCGAACTGCTCGCGCAAGCGTTCCTCGACGACCTCAATGAGCGTCACAGTACGAAGAAGCATTTCCCGCCCGCGGTGAAGGAAATGCTGATGTCGTATCCGTGGCCGGGCAATGTGCGTGAACTGAAGAACTACGTGCAGCGCGCGCACATCATGTCGGGTACGGATTCGGACAGTACGGCGACGGTGCCGCTGCAGATCACGTTGTCGAAGCCCGCGACCGGCACGGCAATCACGATTCCGTTTGGCACCTCGCTTGCCGAAGCGGACCGTCAGTTGATTCTGGCTACGCTCGAGCAATGTGGTGGCGTGAAGACGCGCGCTGCTGAGATTCTTGGTATTAGTCTGAAGACGCTTTATAACCGTCTCGTTGAGTACGGCAACGATGCGCGTGATGACGGTGATGCTGCTGATGAATCGCGGGCTTTGGGGGGGGCGGATGCCTGAAGGTGGGGTTTTTTGCCGTTGGGGATGGGGTTGATTGCCTACGGTGTTGGTCTTTTGCCTGGGTTTTTGCCTGCTCGGCGTTTGTTTGGCTGTTGGCCTGTGGCGTTGGCCTTTCCTTGAATTCTTAGTGGTCTATTAGTGCTCGCCCCTGTGCGGGGCAGGCACTTACTTTCTTTGCCGCCGCAAAGAAAGATAAGCAAAGAAAGCGGCTCACCCCGCTAATTCTTAAGCGGGTCCCCCGCACAGTGGCGGTAGTGGTGCATCTGGAATCTGTGCCCTCGCACATTCTGCCTTGGTGACAAGGCCGTCATACTTCCGGCGGCGCTGCGCGCGTCGAAGGGTACTTCATTGAACCGTGCGCCGTTTTTTCGCTCAGCAGTACTTCACAAAGCCGCCCGCGGTATTCGACGCACCTCCAAATGAAGCGGTATTCGATGCACCTTCAAACGAAGCCATGGGTTTGCATGATGAACCCTGCCGGCGAGCACGCAGTGCGAGGCGGGAAGCATGACTGCCTTGTCGCCATGGCTGAATGTGCGAGAACACGGACTCCAGATGTACCACTACCGCAACTGCGCGGGGGACCCGCTTAAGAATTAGCGGGGTGAGCCGCTTTCTCTTGCT
>NZ_JAQQET010000053.1:0-38384 GCF_046026855.1 Paraburkholderia sediminicola
TCCAATATGTTGATAAATTATGTTATGTCAAGTTAAAAATGGCGCGCGAACCGGTGTTCGGTCGCCGTTGGCTTGCATGAAACTGTTCCCGTTTTTGCATGATTTTGTTCTTGCTCTACTCGCACTCGGACCACTGACCGTTGCGATGGCCCCCGCTGAGGTGGCCGCGAGATAGCCCCCTGGGACGCCGTCTGGGCGGCCGCAATGCCCTCGCGCCGCGCCCGAAGGAACGGGTTTTGCGCAAAAACATCGCGCGGCCATTTTGTTCCCGGTCCGCCGCTCGGCCCCGAACGGCGGACCGACAGACCGGAACAGTTTTGGGCAAACCGACGCTTGCGGGTGATTGACAGTTCTGATTTCTCTCGCAAAGTGCGTCCGCGGTCCATGGACCGCGGACGACTTTTACTGAGCCCAAATCACCGGTTGACAGCGCGGACAAGCCGCGAAACAATGTGTCCATCGTCCACGGACAGTGGACAAGACACCGGTGAGGGAAATGAAAAGTCAAGACATTCTGCTTCTGCTCAAGCTGGTCGCGCTGGAGCGGCGAGCGAATGCTCCGAATCCGGCTATTACCGAAAAGCCCGAGGATCTCAACCGTGAAGTCGAATCGACGCACGAGATGCCGGACGATGAGGATAGCAGTGCCGCAACGCCGTTCGTGTTAAACCTCGAGTTCGATCCTTATAGCGTGCGCGGCTTGTCAAGTGCCATTGGCATAAGCAAGTCCGAAGTGAGCAACGCACTCGGCCGTTGCTACGCCAACGGCCTCGCCAGACCACAGCGACTTGGCGGAAGCCCAGTCGTCAATCGGCGAGGGCTTGAGGAATTTCTCTCATATGGCGTACGGTTTGTCTTCCCGGCAAAAATGCTCGGCTTGGCACGCGGCATTCCGACCGGCCTCACAGCGCCTATTTTTCAGGGCATACTCCGCAACGCTGGCGAGCACCCCCCTGTCTGGCCGGATCCGCATGGAGATACGCTGGGGCTCGTGGTTGAACCGCTGTACAAAACCGTACCGTCCGCAATCCGAGATGATGAAATGCTTTATAGGCTGCTTGCGATCGTCGACTCGATCCGCCTTGGTCAACCCCGTGAGCGCAAACTGGCGATAACTCAACTACGGCGATTACTCGATTTTTGAAATGGCTACCATCGACGATCACATCACGATGATACGGACTGTCGCGAAGGCGATGGGTCCGGAACTGTGTCAGGACGTTGCATTCGTTGGCGGGTGCACCACAGCTCTATTATTAACAGATCTCTACACAAAGCAACAGGTAAGGCACACGGATGACGTTGACCTTATCGTGCACGTACTGAGCTACGCCTATTGGGACCAGTTGACCGAACGCCTTCGGGAGAAAGGTTTTCGCGAAAATATGGAAGAAGATGCACCTATCTGCGCCATGTTCCTCGGGAGTCTGCGTGTTGATTTCATGCCTGATGACGCCACGATCTTGAAGTTTGGAAATGCATGGTATCGGGACGCCCTCGAGAGTGCCGAGCCGCATGATGTCGGCGAAGGGACAATCGTGAAGGTTGTCCGTCCCGAGCATTTCCTCGCCACAAAACTGGCCGCTTATCTATCGCGTGGCAACAACGATCCACTAGAAAGTAACGACGCAGAAGACATTCTCACGTTGATTGACGGTCGTCCCGAGATCGCCGAGGAAATTCTGCATGCCGCAAAAGAGTTACGTTCATACGTCAGTAGTCAACTGCACGCGTTGCAACAGCATCGGGATTTTGACTATGCGGTCGCCACGGCGAGTAATAACGATGTGGCCCGCGAACAAGTGATCCATAAGCGCATCGACCTCATCATATCCTTCGGCGAATTGGCATGAGTGCTACTTTTGCCACGTGGCAATGGCACAGCACACAGGGCTCTACATGCTCGGAAAATCGCGACGCTTGCGGCATCTATCAATGCGAAACTTACACATTCTCCATAGTGATGGATGCGTCACCTCGCGGCGAATATGGCACGAGATTTAATGCAACCTGGATTGCTGAAGTCTTAGACCGTCTGAGTCACGACGCTCCGTCTGAAGACGCTGTAGTCACTTATTTGCATGCAGCGCAAAGGCAGCTTCGAGCCGAAAGATTCGTTTCGGAACGAGCCTCCTATATAGCCTTTCTTTTCCGCCACGGTGAGGCGGACGCATCAGTGTTCCACTGTGGCGACTGTACGCTCGGCTCTCAGTCACCAGAAGGAGATATAGAGTGGCTTACCCGAACCCACACGTTGGAAAATGCCTACGAGGAGTTAGGATTCAGCGTGGATGCGTCCAAACGTCACATCGTTACCCGAACGCTAAACGCGAAGAGATTCCGTGTGCCCGACGTCACTACGATCACAGGCGCTTCTGCTGTCCCCTGGGTCCTTGCGACAGACGGCTACCGTTACCCGGACTACGACGATGATGGCCGTCCAAAAGACGATTGCAGTTATCTCCTAATAGGACACGACCTCAAGGCACATCTTGCTACCACTGCCACAAATTTGTTCGTCAAAGGGACCCAAGGGTAACTGTGCACGTCCAGTCGTCGTGACTCGTACACAACATGTACTCGAGATTTCAGATCCGCGCGACAATCATCCTCATTGGGTGGTGAACGATCTACATCGCGTGGTTAGTCGCTCGGATGGCGTCCACGGTATCGCCTGAACGTCGACAACGGAAAGTGCTATTGCGCCGTCGATATTGAGCTATTTTGCTTCGTGGCCGAACCGAAACGGATGACGACCGCTCCAACTTTTTCAACAGTATCCACCCGGAGCGGACTTTCGTGTCTGCCGAAAGCAGCTCTTCATTCCGTTAGCGGCGAGGTGTTAAAGTGCGAAGTCATCGCGGATGAGACCGTTGTACTTGCCTACTTGGTCAAGTTACAAGCAACAGTGTAATGTTCACGCACATCGCAGTCCCTATATCAAATACGGAGAACGACATGAACAGCGCCATCGTCCGGCATGAACAGCAAATCCGACCAGCTATCTGCCATTACTCTCGTGCTTGAAACTCAACGCTTACCGTAGCCAGCTACGTCAATTTTCTTCAGCCTCACGGTCGCCGGCAACGCCGCCGTACTATTTATTGAGAACGACACGTGTAGAGCATTGTAATCGTGTCGACGGTCTGGCGCATGCGGCCCTTGGCATCGCAGGAAAAACTGATGTTCGGGATGCCAAGAAGCCCGTTGGTGCCGACTTCAGGCAATTGTTGGCATCGTAGCCATATGACCATCCGGCGTACCCGGACATGTTGCCGTTGCTGTCGTAAGACGGGGAACGGTCTGCTGCGGCAGGATCAAGTTGCGGGTAGATCGTCGCATTTGACCGGATGCTCAAAGTTGATTTCACCAGCAGGCGATCTCTTCGCTATCAGGAACTTCGCGTCTCCCAATGGTGCCAATTTATAACCTTCACCGAGCTTGCACTCTGCCCCTTCGAACATGTCGAAATTGAAAACCAACCATGTTGCCGCATGGGAGATTTCTTTGTCGTACCAAGGCATGCCACGCTGCCCCTGTGTGAACAGGAGGGATCCAACCACTCCGTAGAAGACCACTTGGAACATCCGCGTTACCATCGCATACTGAAGGTCTGATTTCGGTAGCGTTCCGGCGAGCAGCCACTCCACTGCGTGATGGACGTGTTTCCCAAGCATCACGGGCAGCATGACAAGTGCCGACATGAAAAGACACGCGAAGAACGCCATCCCTCCGGCAAAGATCAGCAGCACGGGGATCGTCGCAAGTGCGATGAAAAGTATTGTATGGGTAAAGTTTGTCGGTGCAACATGGACAACCGAAGCAATCTGCTGACCTGCCAAACTATAGGCAAGATTGGAGGCCGCGACAAACGCGATCCCGATTACCGCCTTACCGACAAGATGGCCGGACAGGACCTTGTACCAGCGCAGGACATCGTAGACAACGACAGCTCCCCAGAAAGCCAGAACCATCATTATGCTGAGACGCAGAAAAGGCTGCCCACCCATCCATCCAGTCAGGAAACATGCAGCCGAGACAATGCACGCATTGACATACAGCTTTTGAAATGTCGCCAGTAAACGGTATATCTCCGCTATCTTCGCCCCGACTTTATGAAGCAGCTCCCTCTTTGGCATACATACAAACAAGACTCTTAAAATCAGGCCCGACACAAAAAGCTTGACGATCAGAGAGAGCGTTCCAGGAACTAGCGCAGCCGGTGCAAACAAGGACAGCAACGTGGCGCCGGCGATGAAAATGCCCACGCCCTTGACTGTGTCAGATAGTTCCTTGCACCGTCCGGACAACGACGGCCGTTCATCTCCGCTATTGCCCTTCACTTCTGCCTGGTTCGTTTTCATTCTGTTTTCTCGATCTGATACTTTTAAGAGATGTGTTTGCGTCTGCCCCGTCATGTGCCGGATTCGCCTCGTTCTGAGGTGATTCCGACCACGACTCGGTCGCGACAGTGATCATCCAAGGTATTGAACTCTGCCTGCATGTAGTATCGCGGAAGTATCCACACACCGCGCCTTGGGCGAGCCTTCCCTCGGCACGAACGATCCCGGCAGAGTAGGTCCGGAGCACGCCGTCTACGGACCTGTCGGTACCCCCCATCCGACAGGCAATCTGAGGACAGGCTCGACTTCTCCGCCTTTGACCCAGTCCATACGCCAGGCGCGGCCCAGCGCATCCCGCATATGCGCTGGACCCTCATAGCCGGGCGGTAGTTCGATCGAGTCGGCAACGTTGTGAGGCCATCCTGAGGCAGCGTAAGGGTGCTTCATTCGCGAAAGGAACGTCGAACAGCTTTGCGATCCGACCGGCCGAGGTAGAACAATCGGCCGGCATATTCCCGAAAAGGCTTTCGGCGGCTTGCCGCGCGCGTCTCGATTTTTCACGGCTCATCATTTTCTCGATAGGGGTTGACCCGTCTGCGCAGCATCCGAATAACCGTGATTTTTGCACTTTTTCGGCTGAGCACTGGGGTCCATGGACGCCAAAGAAGGATGGGTACAAAAAACTCGCCGGTGGGGCAGTTCAGCACCAGTAAATCCGGCCCATGCGAACCCAGAAGTGTGAGCCGCAGCCTTTCTGCAGCCAGACCGACGGCGTAAGCGTTGGCGCGCCATTCGCGTCGACTTCCACATCCCAGCGAGGCTTGGCCTCCGCAACTACCAGTAGTTCGATTGCACAGCCGCAACCGCAAGGGCAGCGCATCCCAACGCACCAGTCTTCGCCACCGTCACGCGCAAGGATCAAGTCGCGTCTGGGGAGTCGAGAGGGCAAGCTGTCACCCTCAATGACACGTAGCCTGCGACGCGGACTAAAGCGTGCCAGCGCGTTGCGCCACCATTTCCGTACCTTCGTTATACTCATCATCTCACGACCCGATTGAGAATCGGCATACCCAGAAGGGGCTCTGCATTGCCGCGCGCAAGAATGAGATTCGGTGTGCGCGTGAAAGCAGTCTCGGCGAAATACTCTTCCTCACAGGCCGCAAGGCTGAACTCCGTACGCGCATAGAGGGTGTTAGGCTCCAACCGGAACGGATACGCACGCGCAATGAACTCGTTCACGCACGCTGAGGCTGCACGCATGTTGAGCGTAATCACCGCCGGCGCCTCGTCCACAAGGCCCCTGAGATAGCCGGCTTCGAGTTCCTGTTGATGAGCCTCAGGTGCGACTCGGCGAAGGTATTCACCGCGCAAACTCTCCGGTGTGTAGATGCCGCGGTCTTGCAAGGTTGAGCCGCCTGGCTGAACGTAGTCAATGCGTCCGCACACGTCGGCGACCGCAAACGTGTCCCCCTTCTTGCGCACCGGAATCACCACGCCGACGTCGAATAGCGGCAGTAAGAATGCTGCCGCGATCAGATCGGCAATATGCCGGGCTTCAAGGGTGTCAACACAGCAGAAGACGACATCGCAGTCGGCGGCCGCGAGCACTGCTTCCCGCGTCGTGATCGATGCCGGCACCGGAACGGCGATGCCTTGGCCGCGATAGCCGGTCACAGCTTCGGCAAACACCTGGACCTTCAGGCGATTTGCCGCGGCGTCAGCATGGCTAGAGTTGAGGATTCGATTCAGGTTCTTCCATTCGACCCGGTCGAAATCGACTACCTGAACGCGGCCGAATCCCAAGCGGGCGAGCTGTTCGCAAGTGATCGACCCCGTTCCGGAAGCGCCGACCACCAAAGCAGAAAGCCGCCCAAGTTCGGCGGTCATGCCGCTGGTAAACGCAATAGGCCGATCCCTGGGGCCGCGATCGGTAGCATTGTCCGCCCACCAATAGCTTAGATCGTCACCGGAGACGGTCACAAGATCAACCGGGCGCTCCTCGAGGTCAGAATCATAGAGGCGTGCACGGACCGCACCATCCGTCGTCATGACAGCCGAACCATGAAAGGCACCGAACGCATGGAACAAACTGGGAATTACCCGTTGGTCGCTCTCGTCGTCCGCTATTGAGAACGCAAAGAGACCGCCGGGGTGTGAATGGATAAGGATGACAGCACGGCCAGCCGGCTCAGCTACGTCGATCGCTTGTTCCAAGTATTCCCCCGGCCAAGTGATGCCATCATGCTCCCGGCGTTGGCAAGCGGCGTGCGGGACAAGGATCATGTCCCGGACCAGCAGGCGGAATCGCGGGCCCGGCGTACGTGTGCAGATCAGGATGGCAGCCGCTTCCAGTCCATCCTCCGGAAAGAGGTGCCCCTTTAGCTCAGCATGCAGGACACCGCTGAAAGCCAGAGTCGTCTCGGGGATCATTCGCCGACCTCCTTGGCAAGTGCCGCATCGACCAAAGCGAGTTGGGTAGCCACGTTATCCGTGGCGGGATTCCAAGGCGCTGCTGGGCCACGGTACCGAGACCACCCGTGATACTCGACGCCGAGCAGGACTCCACGAAGCTGAGTGCTCTGGATTGTCCGCCCGCAAGCCAACGCGAGCGGCGGGTAGCCATAGAAGCCATAGATCTGTGCGCCCGGATAGGTGGGCGGGATCTCCAATGCCAATTTCGTGTCGGTGACGGTATAGCCGGCCGGCAGCGGATAGTCGTGGAGGAGGAGCCAGCGCCGATTGGCTTCAATAATGGTTTCCCACCGCAAGCCGAGGCGATCGAGATGTGCTTCGTCGATGTCGAGTAGAGCGAACGCCCGGCAAGGGTTTGCGGGGCCCTCGCCGTTGTTGACATCCTTCGGCGTGAGCCGGAGCTTTTCGATGCCGGGCGTACGCAGATCGATCTCGGTAGTAAGCTGGACAGGCTGCTTCGGCTGCCCGGCGACCTTGAGGAAAATCTGCCAGCCTTGATCCGGGTTGAACCCGGCCAGGACCAGCGCTTCGCGCACCACGATAGTCGGCGCGGGAAGCTCCAGCAACACTCCCTGTACGTTCAACTTCCACGACCGCTTCCGACTGACGAACGCTTCAACTCCTGCAGCGTTGAGATCGACAAGATCGTGTTCGCCCAAGAGGCGATCCGGTTGATCGTACCGTTCGAAGTAGATGACCCTGTCGGCAGGTACTTGCCCAAGCTTGCGCAAGAGTCCTCCCGAGACAATTCGGCAGGGCCAATCAAAACGCTGGTCATCGATGGTCAGCCGGTAAGCACGATCGCTCTCGATGATAACGAAGCGCCGTTCCGTCCGGGGCAGATCCACGGTCTCCGTGGGGCGGACATCCTCCAGTTCACCGTCCGGCAGGACCTGCAGCACACTGACATCATCAACCGACTTGAAGCCGGCGGCGACGGCGAGCTGCGCGCCGGTTGGGGTGCGGTCCTCGATACGGACCTGCCGATAAGTCAGGGTTTGATCGGCGACTTCGATTATGTGGTGGGCTGCGCCACCAGCATCTTCGTCATGAATCCGGTTATTGCCGGCAGTAGGATAGGTTTGCATATGATTACCTTTCTGTTGGCCGCTGCGGGAGTGCAGTTTTCTGGCCTTCAGTCAGTTAATCGCAGCCCATTTCAGAACCGGAAAGCTGCCTACAATTTTTTTACGGTGATGGCGCCGTCGGGCAGATCGCCGCAAATGAAGAAGCTGGGGCAGCGTGGACAGGCGCGCGCTTCTGCTTTGAGCGGAAAGTCGCCGGAGCGGACACTTTGAACAATGTTCTGAATTTTCTGTCGTCTTGTCTCAAGTTTCTTCGCCGAGATCGACATCGGCATCGTGGTCTCGCTGGTCAGGAAAGTTACCTCTACCTGTGCTTGGCCACCGTAAGCCTGCACCGCGGCGAGATGAAGAATGGTGTATTCGATATCGTCAAAGGCATTCGACTTTGGTTTGCCCGTCTTGACCCGCCCGACCACGACCTGCCCCTGGTCGCCACGGGCAACGCTATCTGGCCTGACGAAAATGTCACCCTCGGCCCAACCTAGTGACAGAGGCGCGACCGACGAGCGGACGCCAGTGCTTCGGGTTTCGATGAGGTAGTCAACCAGGCGGCGACCGATGCGCCGATAGTCGTCAGCATATCCATGATCCACTGCACCATTCGCTTGCCAAGCCCCCTCAAAGCGCGTGTCGAGTTCGGCTTCGCTCGGGGTCGTCGTCTCGTGGGCCGTTTTCAGCCACTCGAACACGTCGCTGACGACGTTGTGCATCTTCATGAAAGCTGTTTCCGTACGACGCCCGCCGAGCTTGAGCACATGCGTGTACAGAAACCGTCGCGGGCATCTCTCAAACAGGTTGATCTGGTTCTCGGTCCAGACCGGTTTTTCCTCCCAAGTAATATCGATGGCGGTTACTGGCGTCACTACTTCGCCGCACTGAGACGGATTGGCAGGACGGACAAGCAGACAATCGATTGCCGGAATGAATTTTGAAGGGCTGCGTACCTTGCCATCGGGCTGGACCGAGGACGCATAGAGAAATAGCCGATCGCGGGCGCGCGATAGCGCTACGAAAAACAGGCACTCCTCTTCCTCGTCATGTCCTGCTCTAACCGCCTCCAAACCGGTCAAGCCCTGCGAACCGTGAATCAGGCCATCTGGGGGCACGCAGCGCGGTGGGGTGTTGTTACGTGGCAACCCCGAGGTCACCATGCCGGGAATATGCACGATGTCGAACTCAAGACCCTTGCTGCCATGGATCGTCATCGGGCGTACCGCATCAATCTCTTCTGCAACTCCTGGCATTTGGCGAAGACCACGATCCTCGGATAGCACGAGGAGACGGCGAATCCGATCAAGCAGGCGCACGCTCGGAATTCCGATTCCCGCCGGCTGGCGACGGCAAAAGTTAAGGAATTGCCACAGCGCGAGCCCCTTCATTCGGCTTTGGGGACTGTTTGCTAAATACAGGTTTTTTGCCATACCCAACCGGTCGATCACCCAGGTCGCTAGGATGGTCCAGGGGTTGCCCGTCGGATTCAGGCCGGCAAAGAGATCCGCTACGCGAGTCAACGCGGCCTGGCTCTCGGTCGTAAGGTTTGGCAGCTTCGCACCTACCAGCCGCCAGTCGAGAGGAGCAGCATTGTTTTCCCTGAGATATCCGATGATTTGCATTACATCCTCTAACGGCATCTCGTGCGTCGACATCGTTGCGGCCCTGATTAGGCCCGCCGCATATGGGTCCGACAACATCGAAAGCAAGGCAAGCAGATCCTTGATCTCCGGGCGTTCAAAGAGGTTACCCAAGTGCAGCACCGGAATACCCCTTGCCTCCAGGCCTTCGGCAATATCGCTCAGGCGGGCGTTGGACGCACAGAGCAGCGCCTGTCTGCGAAATGGAACTCCCGCGTCGCGCCGCTCTAGGATTGCAGCCGCTACCGCCGATATTTCATCGTCGGGTGTTTTGACCACCCGAAATTCCGACGGTGCATTTAAGGTGCCGCGACTAGCCACCAGTTGCAGAGGCAATGCTCCTCTCGATGCCTTCATCGTGCTTGAGAACGTCGTGAATACCTCGATGACCTCCTGACCCGAGCGATAGTTAATGCCTAGCTGGCGCACCTGCGCGCCAGGGAAGTCTGAAGAGAACTGCGCCATGTTGGTGGCCGACGCACCACGAAACCGATAGATGGACTGGCGCGCATCTCCCACGACCCAAAGATTTCGCCCTTCGCCCACAATCGCTCTCAGCAAACGCACCGATGCACGGTTGACGTCTTGGTACTCGTCAACGAGAACATGCTGGTGGCGCGCTTTCAATGCACCGCTCACTTCGGCGTCGGATTCGACCAGCCGCACAGGTTGCGCGACCAGGTCTCCGAAATCGATCAGTTGCCTTGCTGCCGTAAGTCGCTCATAGGTCTCGAACAGCAGCGCGACCTCCAAGCACTTCTCCGCCCGGGTAACCGCCTCTGCGTCATGACCGGAGTTGTTCGCCATGGTTTGAGCCAAGGCGCGATACGCTGCGGCATCTAAAACCTCGTCCTTGGCTCGCGATATCGCATTGAGCATGTCACTGAGATCGAGCGTCGGATCCCACAGATTTCGATAGTGACAAAGTGGTAGCCGGGGTAGTTCGTCTTCAAGCAGTTCGATCGCTTCCGACTTATCAATCAGGCGTGGATCGGGCGGAAGCCCCAACTTGTCGTGAAAGCGACGAACGATATCCAGGCCGAAGGCGTGGAACGTACCAATCCACATTGCTGCCGCCGCTGTCGGGTTGCTGGCAGCAAGCCGCTCGCTTAGTTCATTGGCTGCCTTATTGGAGAAAGTGAGAACCAGGATGGACGTGGGGTCGACACTTTCAGCAAGCAGGCTCTCGATACGACGCACAAGCGTTCGCGTCTTACCCGTGCCTGGCCCCGCTTGTAGCTGGAAGGCACCATTGCGATGGTTTGCTGCTGCGATCTGAGTCGGATCAGGGGTCAAGGCTGAAGCAGAAACAGAGACTAATTCGATAGACGACTCGTCAGGCAACAATAGCGCGTCCAGCAGCTGCTGCTGAACCACCTGCGATGGCACACCAAGCCGCGCTGCAATGTCCGTTGAAGAGCAGCCGTCGTGCAGATGGAGATGCCGGGCCATCGTGCGTGGCAGGAGAAGTTCGCGCGCGAAGAGATCCATGCGGACCTCCCTCCGCTCTCGCGTACCATTGTCGAGCACTTTTTCGATGCCAACCGGGGAATCCTCCACGGAACGATCCGCTTCGACGTGCTCTGTCACGACATCCTGTGTTCCGCCCTCCAGGACAACATGCCCGAGTTCATGGGCGATGAGGAAAGCGCGGTCAAATTCAGACCCCGTGTCTTCGTAAAGAATGATCCCGGCCTGGCTATCGAAGGTCGCCCGCCCGCCCTTGAGTTGAGAATCCCCTGCTGGCAAGGCGTACACGTCCAGCTCTCTCCGGATTGCCTCCTGGCGGACGAAGTCGAGCAATTTCCATGGATCGTTGCCCGCCGCGACTGCCAATCTATGGATGCGTTCTGCTTCTCGACGAGCGGCCTCGGTCGCATCCATGATTAATCCTGAAGCGCCTTGAGGGCTTCCTGCTGATCATGCGTAAGCTGCGAAGTCTCGACGGCCTTTTCAAAGGAAATCTGTTCGGTAACTGCGGGCTTCACGGCCGAGCGGAAGCTGTGCCCGGAAACCATGGCCGGCGGATTTTTTAGATAGTCCATGACAGCATCTGTCGTTGCCCCCAACTCGGTCGAGAGCCTCTGAACAAAGCGGCGCGGTATCGTCGCTGCGTCGATTGCACGGTCGCGCAAGCGTATCAGCAGCAAATTATTGATGTTGAGCTTCTTTGCCAACGACTTGAACGCGGTTGGATTGAGCGTGGCAAAGGGGTTTATGACTGACGCTTCTTCAGGTTGGCCAACAACGGATTGAAACCGCTGCCAAGCCCGATCTACCGCTTTCTCCGACGTTGCCACAATTTCGACATTGCGCGTCGCATCCACCATCAATTCAATCGAACAGCTTACAAGTGCTTGCGCGTGCTCTGGGTAGTCCGTCAGATATTTCTCCAACGTCTTTCGGTCATGTATCGGTTCGACTGAAAAGGCAACCAGAACCTCTTCCTCACTCCGACTTGACGGCTGTTCAGCAATCATCGTGCATTCTCCTGTTGAAGAATGGATCTGAGCGTCTTGCAAGCACGGTCGCGACGGTTGCGAACCGTCCTTTCGTCACACTGCAGAATGCGTGCAATGGTCATGACATCTTTATCCTTTGAGTCGATCTGGAATCCTTGCAGTAGCAACCCGATGACCTGCTTTTGGTCATCTGGTAGGCGGTCAATCGCAGCGGTCAGCTCCAACCGGAAAGCCGGATCATCAAGTTTTTCGGGATCGCCGCCTAGAAAGGCCGCAGCTGCGAATTCCACCTCGGCCGAAATCTCCAAGCCGTCGTCCTTGTCCGTGCCCAAAGGCACCGTGTCCACAACGGACGGGCCGATCTGGCGCAGCGCGGATGTGCGGAAAGCCGCGAATGCCTTATCAAAGCGGATTTCATAGAAGTCGAGCAGACCAATGCGCCGCCCGCAGTCCTTAGCGATCCGCTCCGCAAACCGCTCCATGATCTCTTCGCGGATACCTCGGGCGCCGGCCATGCGTGAATCGGAGATGGCCGCGCACAGGGACTGCTCAATCCGCTTCATAAGAACGCGAAAGATCTTTTCAAAATCTTCCTGCGCTCCGTCGGTCCAAGCTCGCCGCAGGAAATGGACCACGGCTTCCGATGGCACGTATCCAAGACTCTTCCTGGACAGCATAGCAAACCGTCGAAGTCGCTCTGCGGCATCGACCGTCTCCAGTCTCCCGAGCCAGTCTTCAATTTCTGGCGGCCGATCGTACAGCCCACCGTCTTTTCTTTTTCGTTTAAGCGGTTCCGGCATTCGCTGCCTCCGTTACAATCAGCTCAGTTGATACCGAAAGATTCAACGTCGCACTCACCCTGCTATCAAATGCGGATCGGCAACGACACCTGCGGTTGAATTGGTACCAACGTCTTTGCATAGGCACGCAGGATCTCGTTGTAGAGATCAGCGTGCTTCGGAGCTTCGACGGTGATGATCAGCGCGTAGCGAATCTTCTCGGCTCCGGCTGCCCGGCCGCCGGCTTCGCGCGCGTTGTAGTGGATATCGAAGACGGGATTGTTGAGGGTGCTGCCACGCATGTTCTTTGCGCTGTGAAGCACAGTCTCCCATTTGCCCATGTCGGAGCGGCGTTCTTCCTCGGTCGCGTACTTCTTCATGTCGAAGAAGCTCTTCGTGTCTGCGTTGGCTTTGCCTGCCTTAATCTTCTCGTCGCTGGGACGAAAGACAACTTCAAGGCCCGCGCGGGTGTAAGCGGCCGCGTCCTGCGGATCGGTTGGCGAGGCATAGCAGAAGGTTGCCTTGAGGCGGATGCTGCCTTTCAAGCCGTCGACCGGTAGCGGCAACGAGGCACGGAGGTATTTACCTGGCTTGAGTTCACCTTGATAGACGATGCGCGCCACCCCCTCCGGGCAGGTGATGATGCTCATCAAGTCCTCCGGTACTTTGCCCCAACCCACTTCGAGCTTATCGTGCGTCGCAGCGTCCGCGGCATGCACCAGCAATGCTTTGATCGCCAAGGGTGTCAATTCTGCGCCGAGGATGGCGCGAATGCCGACCGCGCTGCGCAGCAGGTAAGGGGAAGCGAAACTGGTACCGAGTTGTGGCGAGAGTAGAGGTTTTTTGCCTGGTGAAAGTACATGAAAATAGTTGCCTGCATCACCGCCGAAGGCCATCAAATCGGGCTTGACGACGCCGGGACTGCGGCCTGGGCCCATCGCGCTGTAAGGCGCGCGGGCCCAGCTCGCTTCCGTGTCGTTGGTGGCACCGACTGCTAGCGCGTTGACGCAGTCCGATGGAACCTGGACGCGGGCGTTGCCCGAAGAGCGGTCCATCTGTCCATTATTGCCTACCGCCACGCTCATCAGCGTATCGCCGTCGCTCAGCAGATCGTCGATGACCGAGGTCCAGGCATGAACGTCAGTGTCCTCGATAGGCAGATCCGGGCCGAGACTGAGGTTGACGAACTGGTACTGGCGCGACAACAGGACCTGTTCGACGAAGCCGAGGGTTCTGTAGAGTTCCAACGGATCTTCAGTATCGGCATCCTTGTCGAGCACGCGCAAGTGATCCACGTAAGCGAAGGGACGGGCGGCAGTGCCATTCGGCTGGATGGGGCCAAACAGGAATGCGGAACTGACGGCCAAGCCATGCTCCAGGCCTGCCGGGTCGTCCTCGGCGTCTTCGTCGAGGATGCGATAGGAACGCAGCCACGGACCGATCACATGCTGTTTCGGCAAACCGCCATCGAGGATAGCGACTTTCGGTTCCGACGACAGCGGTTGCTCGGTTGGCAGCCTGCAGCCTACCGACACTTCACCCGCGCGCTGCACAGGGCGCATGCCACGTAGCTTTGGGACCGGGCGAATGACACGCACGAACACGAATTCCGCGACCCTTTCAATGCGGTCATGTTTGCCTTCGATTGGCACGAACCACAGGCTGCCTGCCGTGAAACCGAGATCGCCGTGAACTTTAACGCCCACCTCCTTGGCATACTTCACGAAGGCCTGCTGGACAAATGTGCGGCTTTCAGGCAGCAGATGGATACCAACTTCGAAGAATCGATCTTTCGCGCTGCCGTAGTTGGCAATGCGCTCCTTGGGCGCGAATGCCGAGAACCTCTCAATGTGTGCCAAGTCTAGCGCCTCGTCGGATTCGGCTTCGATCTGACGGGTCCAGCTCTTCAGATTGCGAAATGCTTGGCGCTTGCCGGCGACGAACAGTTCCGTCGTCGTGCATTCCTGCGGCACCCCCTTCTTGGTCCAGCCGTCCGGCGTCACTTTCACGGTGCGGCTGCCGACAGATTCCAGACCCACGGTGCGTAACATTGCCACCGGAAAGAAGGATCTTGCGATGTAGCTCGGGTTCATTGTCAGCCGGGCGACACCGAAGTCGCCGGGGCAGGCGTCCTGAGGCAGGGCATCGAGTGTTGCGGCCGCCTCGGAAAACTGGGGCATTAGCCGTTGCGTGGCTTGTTCAAAGCTGTATACCTCAACCTTGCCCGGCATGCGCTTCGGGCCCTTGATATCGTGGGTCAGCAGTTCGCCGCGTCCGATCAGAAAGTTCGTTTGGCTCATGCGTCAGGTTTCCTTTTCTGGTTCTTATCTGCGGATGACTGCTCGTTCGTGTACTTCCGAATGGTGTCGCGGCTGACGCCAGTGATATCGGAAATGGTGTGCTGTGAGAGGCGCGTCTGCTTGGCCAGAAGCACGGCCAGATCGATGCGGGGCTGGCGATCGAGAACGAGCGCGCGCGACTTGATGAACTCTTCAATGAGATCGGCATCTGAGGCCGTGCCGAGTGCCACTGCGCGGCGGAAACGCTGAAGATCGCGTTCGATGTCGCTGAACGACTCTCCGTTGAAGGCGAAAGTCAGGATGTCAATCCAGCGCCCGAACAATGCATAGTCAGGACCCAAGAACCGCTTGATTGCGGCCTTGACGGCAGTCATCTCAGGCGTCTTGAAATTGATCACCAGATCGAAACGACGCCATAGCGCCGGATCGATCAAATCTGCGTGATTCGTGGCCGCCAACAGCAATCCCGTAGCAGGCCATTCATCCACCTCCTGCAGGATGACCGTGACGAGGCGTTTCAATTCGCCGACATCGGTATCGTCGCTGCGGCGCTTGGCAATGGCGTCGATTTCATCTAGCAACAACACGCAAGGAGTGCGTTTTGCGAAATCGAGTGCGGCGCGAAGGTTGCTGCCGCTTCGACCAAGCAGACTGCTCATGACTGCAGTCAGATCAAGCACGTACAGCGGCACACCCAACTGTGCGGCGAGCCATCGAGCGGTCAGGGTCTTGCCGACACCCGGCGGCCCGACAAAGATTGCGGAGCGTGTCGGGTTCAAGCCCATCGACGCCAGCCGCTCCACTTGCCGACGCTCCTGAATCAGTTGGCTTAGGGTCTCTTCGAGGTCGACTGACAGCAGTGGCTGTTCTCGGTCTGGCGTGTCTTTAAATACTTTCAGCAGCGAAAGCCGTGACTCATCGTCAACTGGCAACGGGTGCGTAGGTGCTGTCGGCTGCGTGGCCTTGCGTAAGGGGGCGCCCGCGCGGGGCGCTTTCGCGCGCAGGTAGAGGTCCATCTGTTCGGCCAGCGCTGGATCGGTATTGCGGTATTTGCGCACGAGCCTCGCCACGAACAGCCTCACGTCTTCGGTCTGTTCAGCGAGAGCCAATCGAATCAGCTGGGCTAAATCTGATTGAACTTCATTCATTTCGTCCAGCATTTTCCTAAATAGTTGATTATCAATGTATTTTTACATCAATCAAATGGACTAATTTGATTGTCTCATGTTTTCTAGGTGAGGGAAAGCCTGCCTTTGGCAGCGGCGAGTGCGGGGTCTACAGCGGAGCTGGCTCGTTTTTGCGTACGCTAACAAAGCGTCAACGAGCGCCTGCATAGGGATGCATCCCGGCGAGCCTGCGCCGCGCCCTCGGGCTCCCCGGGATGCACCCTGCGCTTTGTGCCGAATCGCGACCATCCGGCTTTGATCCCTGACGCCTTCGCACCTGGAGCTGCACGCTTACTTGCCTAGCGTTTGCATCTAGTGCGGGTATTCACTTGCTGGCGACAAAAGCTTCCGCCATTTGCCGAGCCCGCATGACATCATCACCATGCAGGTAGATTGAGGTCGTCGAGATTGAGGCATGACGGAGGTTGTCGCGCACGATGGTCAGTTCGGCACCGTGCGCGAGCGCATGGGTCGCATGGGTATGGCGCATCCAGTGCGGACTCGCCTGCCGCAGTTTTTTTGCAACCGCGGGGCTGTCGGCGTCGATGAGATCGGCGGTCCTGGCAAAGAACCGCCGCAGCACGTTCCAGAGGCGTGCACTGGTGATGCGCGCCGTACCGTCCCCGGCGAGACTCTCGATCAGCGGCGTGTCCGGGCGCCAGCGGCTGGGCGTCACGGATAGCCGGCGCTCGACCAGGTGACGATCGAGCGCCGTGCGGGCGAGCGGCGGCAATGCGACTCTGGCCGCCTTGCGCCCTTTCCCGACGACCTTGAGCCAATGGTCGCTGTGCGCGTCGGTCTCGATGTCGCCGAGCGACGCGCCAACCAGTTCGCTTGCGCGCAGGCCCGTCGCATAGCCGAAGTCCAGCACGAAGCGCAGTCTCTGTGCCGCCACAGGCGCCCAGCCGTATGACCACTCGAGGCCGTCGGCGATCGCCCGGATCAGCAGCCATTCCACTTCAGTGAACACATGCGACGTGTCGAGCACGCTCGCGCGGGCGCTGCCCCGCACCTTGACGCCGGCAAACGGATTCGCGAGCAGGTACCGCTGCTCGATGAGCCACCGGAACAGCGCGCCCAGCACGGACAGCGTATAGGCGGCCGAGCGGGCCGACAGGCCGCCCGAGAATGGACGCCAGTCGGCTGCACTGCGCGGCCGAACCGGTCCCACCCACCGCTCCCGCGGGGTCGGTCGACGCAGGAACGCGCGGTAGGCGACCGCGTCCTCGGTGGTCAGCGACGACAGCGGCCGCCCCCGCTCGACGATCGCCCACAGGATCAGTCGCTCGGCTTCCTTGCGGTACGCGCGCTGCGTCGCGGCAGACTCGTGCAGCGACAGCCACGCCTGAACGGCCTGGTAATCGTTGTCTGCATCGAGTGTGCAGGTGGCGCGTGGCGCGCGATAGGCGCCGGCCGAACCGTCGACTTCGTGCGGTAGCCGCAGCTGTTCCCACGGCACGATGCCGCTGCCCGGTAAGACGGCGATGAGCGCCCTCGCCCGCTCGGTTAACTCCGGGTACGCCGCAAAGAATGCCTCGATGTGCCGCGCACTGGCAAGGCCGAGCCCGGGAATGGATTTCCACCACTGGCGCCGGCGCGGAATCCGTACGGTGAGGTCCGACAGCGTCGAGATACCGTGCGCGCGCAGGGTAGCGACCGCGCGTGCCGGCAGCCAGAGCCCGATGTCGTCGCTGATCTGCGGAACCGGCAGGCGGGCATGCCGCAGGATTTCGATCGCGTCTGCAACCGCCCGCGCTTCCCGTAAACGCTCACCGTCAGGGTGCGCAAAAACCGCGGCGAGATCCGGCCGGCCGACCTGCCGTGCAATCTTTGCCAGCCGCCGACGAACTGCGCCGAGCACCCCGCGCGCCGACTGCCCTGCTCCAACGCGGTCCGTCAGGTAGCGTTCCACGGCTTTACGGACCGGCATGCCGGCGTACCACGCGCGCAGCATGGCCAGTTCATCGGCGTCGGGGAAATCCACGGAGCGAGGTTCGGGCGAAGGTGTCGGGGTAAGGCGCGTTTTCATACGCGCCAGTTTGGCACAACAATCGTACTATTGTGATAATGATACTTATCGTAGTAGCTTGTTCGCGAGGCATATCAACCAGGTGCTCCACCTCCTCTCAGCGCGGCTTCGCTGGCCAGCGCAAGCTCCTCGCATTGCTGCGCGGTCGACGTGAATTGCTCTGTGATCCGATCCGAGTTGGTGACGCCTGTCGTCTTCTCGTGACATCAACGCGATTGGCACGGCGACCCCGTTGGTGAGATTTTGCCGGCGTTTTCTACAGTCGTGAATTCCAGCGAGGCTCGCGCATGGCCATGCGCCTGCGCCCATTTGTGTATGAGCTTGCGTACGGCCTGAATTTTCTGCCGAGGCTCGCGATGCGAGGGAACCCGCTTTCCAGTTTTTACTTTGTGAAGATTGTGAAATAGTCGAGACCTAACGTTAACCAGCACTTGTAAATATCAATTTGTTGTTATTAACTGGTAACACAAAGTAACAAAATGTTACGCAAGACAACAGGCAGGTTGGTCGCCGGCGGACCTACCGCAACCTAGCGCGCCTTGAACTTGCGTGACAGAGGCGTATGTTTTCGAGTTCAAAGGCCCTAAAGGCAAGCAATTTCGGGGAATCTTCAATGGCCAACTGTTCTCTGCGTCACATATTCCTACGAATTTCAATCAGAATATCCGAAAAATTGATGGCGTGGATTGGGGTAACGACACTCGTCTTTTTGTTAAATCTCCATGCGGCTTCTGGGCAAGAGTTTACCAGAAAATTGGTTCCGCCGCTTAGCGTGGAAATGGAATCAATACCTTATGGAAGACATATCAAGATGGATTTCTTAATAAAAAATGAAAATCCATATGACATTGATCTCAGCTTGATATACCGAACAAGCGCTGAGCTGAAAGAATTATACGCTCTGAAAAGTGATCAGAAAGATAAGTGGGAATCCAAATCTTCCCCACCGAAATTCCCGCTTATATCTTCATCTCTGTTAATCAAGAAAAAAGACTCATCCTTCTATTTGGCGACGGACACTCAAATAAGTAGGCTTGTGGCACATGGCTGGCGGGACAGCGAGCATGGCTCTCTTTCGCTGAGGATAGGCACCGTCACTCTTTCTCCAGGAGAGTATACGCTCGAATTAAGTAGTTACGATCCGCCGCCGATCCTATCGAAACTCCACTGGGCGATTGAGATCACGCATCCAGGCCACTGACGAGGGAAAACAAATGCCAACTTTGACAGTTAATATTGCCGCAATGGGGACGATTCTTAATACGGGAAAACCTTCAATCAGTGGTCATATGTGGTATGTCGTGACAGACGATTCCGGTGTGCAGCATCAGTACGGCTTCGCTCCCATAAGTGAATTTTCTTCCAACGGCCCAGGCAAAGTATATTCTGACGACAACAGCACTTATGGCACACCGGCTTTTACCCGGAGCGTCACGATTTCTGATAGCCAGGCGCAAGCATTGGAAGATTTCGGCGCAAACACGCCCGGGTTTAGCTCTAACTACAATGTTTTGACAAATAATTGCGTTACCTTTACTTGGGCGGCGCTAGCCACCATCGGGATAAGCAATCCGCTCGTTATTGATCCAACAGGGGCTGCCACTCTTCCGATATTCGACCAAGACGACGTCAGAATAGCGTTGAGCGCGTTTGAGTTTGCGAACGGGCAGTCTGCAGGTAATCCTCAAAGCGAGGTTGACGAGGGAAGCTGGAATGGTGGATGGACCGTGGGGATGGGGGATCCGTTCCGCAGTGAGGTCTATCACTCCGCTCAGCTTTCAACCAGCGAGCGCATTACTGTGAACGACGACGGGTCATACGATTTATCAGAACTCGATCCGGTATCCAATGCTATCGTCGTTACTGCCCACGTCTCTCCGAATGGCAACTACAAGGTCACCATCGATTGTGGCAAATTGGTAAATGCATCTGCGCAATTCAACCTGCCAGAGTGGGCGACTGTTGGCGTAGACCTCTACACGTCGGCGGATCGTGGGGTTTTTGACGACGGAACGCCAGACCCCGGTAGCCCAGCTGGCATAACTACAGATATCAGGGGTAGCCTCGAACCTTACCAGGGCGCCATCATCGTCATCCAGAAGACCGGCAATTTAATTACGGTTACGGAAACCTTCCCAGGCTTACGCAGAATCATTGAGAACTTCACTGCGGACGGCCAACCCATTGACGCGCGCTCATTTGACCAGAATGGGCGTGAGATCTTCTATCTCAAGGCCGGCTCAGGCGTTGACACGACCCGCTACATAACTGATGACCCACAGGCGGACGTCGGTGTTTCGCCATATGGCTCTCGTCAGGTATACGGCGACTACCGTTGGTTCTTTTCCAGTAGCCCAGATAACCCTCCAGAATTCAGCCTTCCCGTTCCAACGCTTCCGATCGCGCAGAACGACAATTCAAGCGGCCTCATCGCCAGCGGCCACGTTTATGAGCAAGGGCAAGTTTACCAGGAAGGGGATGGAACACTTGATGTCCCGACAGGCGGCGGGGGTGCCGGCACTCCTCTGCAACTTGGCGGTAGTTTTACTCCGTCTGGTATGCAGCTTCGGGTCGCTGCAGCCAATGCGGCAATCGTCGTGACTGACGGACGCCCGGGGGACGCCATCACGATCGAACTTGGGTCTGGCGATATCGCGGGAATATCCGGAGTCCGATTTGCCGACGGTACCATTTGGTCGATCGCCGACATGCTCCAGGCAATCGCGACTCAGAATCAGGATGTGACGCAGCTTGTCGGCACTTCTGGTTCTGACACCCTCACCGCCACTGCAGGCCAGACCTACATGTTTGGTGGTGGCGGCAACGATATCTTTAACGTAGTCGCGGGAAACGGGAAGGTGGAGATCGACGAGCAGGACAGTGCTCAGAACCGCAGCAACAACCTGCAAGTTACTGGAGTTATCCTTGCGGCGCTGTCCGTCACGGCTTCACTGGACGGCCAAAGCCTGGTCGTGAAAGACGGTGTCGCAGGTGATGAAATTGTGCTTGATCGAATGCTGATCGACCCGACTAGCGGTGTTCAGTCGCTCACATTGTCAGACGGTACCTCTCTGTCTTCAGCCCAGCTATTGCAGATGGAAATGACAGGTACGGCCGGCGATGACTTCCTGGTCGGAAATTCCGGTGCCAATGTGCTGGATGGGCACGGGGGCAATGATCTGGTTCTAGGCGGGGGAGGAAACGACACCTTTGTTTTCCAGGCAGGATATGGTCATCTTGAGATCCGGGAAACGGACCCGAATGCATCGGCTGACAACGTACTGGAGATGGGGGCCGGCATCTCGCAGTCGTCACTGACTGTATCAGCAACGGCCAACGGAACTGGGTTGGTAATCCTGGATGGTACTTCCGGGGACAGCGTTGTGCTCGACGGCGCGCTTACAAATGCGTCGAACGGCGTGCAGCAGGTTCGGTTTTCAGACGGATCATCGCTGACCGCCGCACAGCTTATCGGGATGGAGACCACCGGAACTTCCGGAGCTGACACGCTCTACGGTAGTGACCGCGCGGATCTGTTTGACGGTAAAGGGGGTAACGATCTCGAGATTGGCAACGGTGGCAACGACACATTTTCCTATCAAGCGGGGTATGGCAAGCTGGAAATATCCGAATTCGACTGGAATGATAGTGCAAACAATGTCCTGCAGCTCGGTCCGGGGATCAGCGAAGCATCGCTCGTGGTCGGACGCACTGCCGACGGTACAGGCCTTGTCCTGACTGACAGTGTCGCCGGCGATGAAATTACGATCGACAACATGCTCACCAGTTCCTTCAATGGTGTTCAGTCGGTTCGATTTTCTGACGGTTCGGTGATTTCGAGGGCCGACCTGCTGCAGATGGAGCAGACCGGGACGACGGGCAGCGACACACTCGTCGGAACAAGCGGCGCCGATCTGCTGGATGGTAAGGGCGGCAACGATATCGCCATCGGACGCGGTGGCGATGACACTTTTGTGTTCGCGGCAGGTTACGGTCAACTGGAAGTCGAGGAAAACTCTTCGAGCCCGACCGATCTTAGCACGCTCAAACTGAGCGGCATCAACGAAGCATCAATTCATATTTCGGCAACGCCGGATGGCACCGGGCTCGTTGTTTCGGATGGGGTCGACGGCGACCAGATCACCCTCGACGATATGCTTGCTGGATCGGACCAAGGAGTCGGGCAGTTCGAATTTGACGACGGGACTGTGTGGTCACGCAGCCAGATAATTCAGTTGGGAACGACCGGGACGTCGGGAGACGACACATTGTATGGGTCGCCCGGGGCGGAGCTATTGGATGGCCAGGGTGGGAACGACGTTGAAGTAGGCAATGGTGGAGGCGACACGTTCATATTTAATCAGGGGTATGGTCAGCTCGAAGTCAACGAGGTCGACGACAGCAATAGTCCGAACAACGTGTTGCAACTCGGTGCCGGCATTAACCTCGCGTCACTCATTGTCACGTCCGATGGCGTAAACATTTTTCTGGCGGATGGCGTCGATGGCGACCAGATTACCCTCGACGACATGCTTGCCGGTGCTTCGTACGGCGTACAGAAGGTGCAATTCGCGGACGGTACAACCTTGTCCCGCAGCCAGCTTGTGCAGATGGCTGCAACAGGAACGACTGGTTACGATTCTTTATACGGAACCGATGGAGCCGAGTTATTCGATGGCAAGGGCAGTTCGGACTATGAGCACGGCGGTGGTGGCGAGGACACATTTGTATTTAATCAGGGGTATGGTCAGCTTGAAATTGATGAGACGGACTATTCCGCAACCCCTGAGAACGTCCTTCAACTTGGTTCTGGCATTAGTGCGTCTTCGGTGACAGTAACGAGCTTCGACGGTGTCAACCTGGTTCTGACAGATGGTGTTGCCGGAGACAAGATCACCCTTGACAACATGTTGTACTCAAATGGCTATGGGGTGCAGCAAGTGCAGTTTGCCGATGGTACGACGTGGTCCCGCAGTCAGCTCGTCCAGATGGAAACAACCGGTACGACAGGGGACGACACTCTGTACGGCTCCTACGGACCGGACCTGATCGACGGCAGGGGCGGCAATGATTACGAGCAAGGCAATGGCGGCGGCGATACGTTCATTTTTAATCAGGGATATGGACAGCTGGACATCGCCGAATCGGACGCAGCACCGAATCCAGCGAATGTGTTGGTCTTTGGTCCCGGCATCAGCGCGTCGGCGACAACCGTCAGTGCGACCTCGGATGGAACTGGCATAGTTTTGACTGATGGCACGGCCGGCGACCAGGTTACCCTGAACCAGATGCTTGCGGGCGGGAGCGGCAGCGGAGTGCAGCAGGTACAGTTCTCGGACGGAACGACCTGGTCTCGTGGTCAGCTAATCCAGGTGGAACTCGCGGGTGCAACAACCGGCAGCGATACGCTTGCAGGTAGCACCGGCGCGGATCTCTTCGATGGTAAGGGCGGAGATGATCTCGAAATCGGAATCGGCGGTGGCGACACGTTTATCTTCAATCAAGGCTATGGGCAACTGGAGATCAATGAAGACGACCAGGGCGCGAATCCCGACAACGTCCTGCAACTAGGTTCGGGAATTAACGAATCTGACTTGACCGTCAGTGCGGGCGACTACGGCACTAACCTTGTCTTGAAGGACGGCACATCCGGAGACCAGATCACGCTGGACCGCATGCTTCTTGGAAGTGAATATGGAGTGCAGGTCGTACAGTTTGCTGATGGTGCGACGTTGTCTGCCGCCCAGCTTCTTCAGCTCGAAATGACCGGCACGAGTGGCAATGACTCGTTGTACGGTACAAGGGGCCCGGACCTGCTCGATGGGAAGGGAGGTAATGACCTCGAGGAGGGTAACGGCGGGAACGACACCTTCATATTCAATCAGGGATACGGTCAGCTCGATATTGCCGAACAGGATTTCGGACCAAACCCTCAAAACGTCCTGAAGCTGGGAGCGGGCATCACCGAATCGTCGATTACGGTTAGCGAAAGTTCACCCGTCAACATTCAAATATCGGACGGCACGCCCGGTGATCAGATCACACTCGAATACATGATCGAGGACGGCTCACACGGTGTACAGAGCATCGAATTTGCCGACGGCACGATCTGGTCGCGAGACCAAATCCTGCAGATGGCAACGACGGGCACGACGGGCAACGATAGCCTCTACGGTTCGATGGGCGCGGATGTGCTTGACGGAAAGGGCGGTAACGACTACGAAGAGGGCGACGGTGGCGGAGACACATTCATTTTCAATCCGGGCTACGGTTCGCTCGAGATCGACGAAGCCGATTACAGCGCACATCCCGCCAACGTGTTGAAGCTTGGATCTGGCATCACTACATCCGCGGTCATAGTGAGCGCTACGGCCAACGGCCAGGGACTAGTCCTGCATGACGGCACCGCCGGGGACCAGATTACGATCGATAGTATGTTGTCCGACGCTGCGTCCGGCATCCAGTCTGTGCAGTTCGCCGATGGCACCACGTGGTCGCGCCAGGAACTGATCCAGATGGAGACTACCGGTACGGCCGGCAACGATACGCTGTACGGGTCGACCGGAGACGATACATTCGATGGCCAGGGTGGCACCGACCTCGAAATCGGCCGGGGCGGAAATGATACATACGTGCTGAAGCCCGGGTACGGTGCGTTATCGATCGAGAACGGCAATTCCGCACACTGGTGGTCCTCGGGGAGCGGTGAGCTTGCGATCCAGGAAGCTGTGCCGCAGGATCTCTGGCTGCAGCGGGTCGGCAATGCTTTGCAGGTCGATTTGATGGGCTCGTCGACTTCGGCCACCATAGCGGACTGGTACGGCGATAACTACAGCCAGCTGGCCGCGATCGACGTTTCTGACGGAACGCCCGGCGGCTCCTATGCGCTCGATTCACAAGTCAGCCAACTGGTGCAGGCGATGGCAACTTTTTCGGCCAACAATCCTGGATTCGATCCAACCTCCTCAGCAAATCCGGTCATCACCGACCCGACTGTTCTCGCCGCAGTAAATACAGCCTGGCATCAATAGCTCTGGCAACCATATCCCGTCGCTCTAAAGGGCGACGGGATATCTGCCGATATTCAGTTCATCGTTTATGCACCGCATGCCAGCAGCAACCAAGACGATGACGGCCACCTGAGCTAACTGGAAGACATGATCTGTGACAGCAAGACCAGAGGAGATTACTGCCGACCCGGGGCTGGCTGCACTCGTCCTGATCGCTCGCCTCCACGGCGTGGCGGCAGATCCGGGCCAGTTGCGCCATGTGGCGGCGATGAAGACGGAGCGCTTTGGGGAGCGTGATCTGATTCTGTCAGCCCGGTTATTGGGGCTGAAGGCGCGCGTTGTCACAGTTAGCGAAACGCGGCTGACGAAGACGCCGTTACCCGCATTATTGCTCGACAGCTCCGGTCAACACTGCGTGCTGGCTGGATGTGACGCAACCCGTGCAATGGTGCTCGAGTGCGGCGCGGCGACACCGACGGTCAGCTCGCCATCGGAGGTGATAACCCGCTCGGGTGGCCGTTTGCTCCTGTTTGCCTCACGGGCATCGCTTGCGGGCGACCTGGCTAGGTTCGACTTTTCGTGGTTTATTCCCGCAGTCGTAAAGTACCGGCGTCTGCTGCTAGAGGTGCTGCTCGTTTCGCTCGTCCTGCAGGTCTTCGGACTGGTGTCACCGCTGATGTTCCAGGTCGTGATGGACAAGGTGCTGGTCAACAGGGCCTACAGCACGCTCAATGTCGTTTGCGTGGCCTTGCTGGTCAGTTCTGTGTTCGAGGTATTGCTCACTGGCCTGCGCAACTACGTCTTTTCCCACACGACCAACCGTATTGATGTTGAGCTGGGAGCTCGGCTGTTTCGTCATCTGTTGACACTACCACTCGCCTACTTCGAAGCGAGGCGCGTCGGCGACACAGTTGCCCGCGTGCGCGAACTGGAAAATATCCGCAGCTTCCTCACGGGCCAGGCGTTGACGGCCGTGATCGACCTCATCTTCTCGGTCGTTTTTCTCGGGGTGATGTGTATCTACAGCGTCTGGCTGACGTTAATCGTCGCAATCTCGCTACCGGTCTACGCTGTCGTTTCCATGATACTCAACCCGATCTTGCGGGAACGTCTGAATCACAAGTTCGCGCGCGGTGCCGATAACCAGTCATTCCTTGTCGAGGCGGTGTCGGGTGTCCAGACGGTGAAGGCGATGGCTATCGAGCCACAGTTTACCCGTCGATGGGACAACCAGCTGGCGGCATACGTCAACGCAAGTTTTCGGGTCAATTCGTTAAGCAATATAGGCCAGCAGCTTATCCAGCTGGTGGGCAAGCTTGTCACTCTGGCCACGCTGTTTTTTGGGGCGAAGCTTGTCATTGACGGCAAGCTCACAGTCGGCGAACTCGTTGCATTCAACATGATGTCCCAACGCGTCGCTGCGCCCGTGCTTCGACTTGCACAATTGTGGCAGGACTTTCAGCAGGTTGGCATCTCCATGCTCCGGCTGGGTGACATTCTGAATTCGCGAACGGAACTGCCACAAAGCAGGCAGGCGTTGCCGGCAGTCAAGGGCGACGTCAGCTTTGAAGATATCCGGTTCCGGTACCGCCCGGACGGCCAGCCGGTCCTGAACGGTGTGAATCTGACGATAAATGCCGGCGAGATTGTAGGTATTGTCGGGAGGTCTGGCTCAGGAAAGAGCACGCTGACCAAGTTGCTGCAGCGGCTTTACATTCCCGAGAATGGGCGTGTCCGCATCGATGGGATCGACCTGGCACTGGCTGACCCTGCCTGGTTACGTCGGCAGATTGGCGTCGTGCTACAGGAGAACCTGCTCTTCAATCGTTCGATTCGCGAGAACGTCGCAGTGACGGATCCCGGAGCGTCCCTGGAGGTGGTGATCCATGCGGCGAAACTTGCCGGCGCCCACGAATTCATCTCTGAGCTACCCGAAGGATATGACACGATCGTTGGCGAACACGGATCGACATTGTCCGGTGGTCAGCGGCAGCGAATCGCGATAGCCCGCGCCCTCGTAACCAACCCGCGGATCCTGATCTTTGACGAGGCGACGAGCGCGCTCGATTTCGAAACCGAAAGGGTGATCCAGAACAACATGCGCGCCATGTGTCACGGTCGTACCGTAATCATCATTGCGCATAGACTGAGCGCGGTTCGTCACGCCCATCACATTATCGCGATGGACAAGGGGCAGATTGTCGAGCACGGTAGTCACGATCAGCTAATCGGGAAGGGAGGCTATTACGCCCATCTCGTCAGCTTGCAGAACACCTGATGTCAATAACCCCTCTCCGCCTTCAGGCCGTTGGCGATCTGTGCCGTCGATATGGCGCGATCTTCCGGTCGGCATGGGTCATTCGCGACCAGCTGGATGTCCAACCGCGCACGGCGCAGGAACTGCAGTTCCTGCCAGCCAATCTTGAACTCATCGAAACCCCGTCACACCCGGCGCCTCGCTGGACGATGCGGGTTATCGTCGCGCTCGCATCCGTGATCCTGCTTATAGCCATCTTTGGAAAGCTGGACATTGTCGCGACAGCCAAAGGCAAGCTGATTCCTGGCGCCCGCGTGAAAATCATTCAGCCAGCGATTACCGGGGTCGTCCGGCAGATCATGATCCGGGACGGTCAAAGGGTCATCGAAGGACAGGCGCTGATGGTTCTCGATGCAACGCAGGCGGCTGCGGATGCGCACAAGGCTCGTTCGGCCAGGATCGACGCTGCACTGTCCGCGGCGCGCGCACGGGCGCTGCTGGACGCGAGAATGAGCGGGCGATCGTCGGCCGTTGCCGCTGTGGAAGGCGCATCACCCGAGGAGCGGGCCGAGGCCCAGCACTTCGCCGATGGACTTTACAAGGAGTACGTCGACAAGCTCGCCGCAGCCCGGGCGGAGCTTCTAAAAAGGCAGGCGGAACTGGGGACGACCCAGCAGGAGATCGCGAAATTGCGCGCAACGGCGCCTCTTGCCCGCAGCGAGGCGAACGACTACAAGACGCTTGCGCGCGACAACTACGTCGCTCAACACGACTATCTCGGAAAGGAACAGACCGCCCTCGAGCAGGAGCATGAACTCGCCGCACAGCAGAGTCACTCCCAGGAACTCGTTGCAGGTATCGCTGAGCAGCGGGCGACGATCGAACAGACGACTTCGCAATTCACGCGGGAACAGCTCGATGCGCTTGACAAGGCAAATCAGCAGTTTGCCCAGAACCGCGACGACGAAACCAAGGCCGTGACCCGGCAGGGTCTGTTGACGCTTTACGCTCCCGTGAGTGGAACCGTCCAGCAACTTTCCGTGCATACGCTGGGCGGCGTCGTCACCACGGCACAATCCCTTATGGAAGTTGTTCCTGACGATGCCGTCGAGGTCGAAGCCAGCATCGAGAATAAGGACGTCGGTTTTGTTAACGTAGGGCAGGACGCCATTGTCAAGATTGAAGCGTTCCCCTATACGCGATACGGCTACCTGACAGGCAAAGTCACCACGGTTTCAAATGATGCGGTGCAGGGCAAGGACAGGAAACTGGGACTGACGTTCACAGCGCGCATACGCCTGCCGACGAGCCAGATGCATATCAACAACAAATCGATCAATCTCACGCCTGGCATGGAAGTGACGACAGAAATCAGGACTGGGCGGCGCAGCGTCGCCGGATACTTTCTGGACCCGCTGGTCCGGACCGCAGGAGAGAGTCTGCGTGAGCGATGACCAGTGGACCCGCAGTTGTCCCCGCACACCGAGGCGCGCATTCGCACCACGCAGCTTCCAGTATCGCTCACCGCGACGATACAGCATGACGGTATGCATCGGGTTGTTGTTTTCTTCTGGTGTGTGGATGCCTCAGGAGGCGATGGGTTTTGACGTGTTCCAGACCAGTAACGCGGTTCCGGTCACGCCAGCCGGCTTACTCCTCACGGCCGGCGCCGGATCGCCCTGTGAGTTCGGTCCGTTGGGGGCGCCACTTCGTCTTGACCAGGCGGTTGACCGTGCGTTGTGCGACAACCCCAAGACGCGCGAAGCGTGGGCAAACGTGAAGGTGCAGGCAGCCGGTATAGGTGTCGCGAAGGCCGCATACCTTCCGAGTATCACGGGTACCTGGCAGGACGTGCGCGACGACTCCGTCACCGACGTGACAAACCATCCGGCACTTGGCTCGGCCAACCGGGCGACGATTCAGAGCGCATCGGTTTCGCTGAACTGGGTGTTGTACGACTTCGGCGGCAGGAAGGCCGCGCTCAGGAACGCCCAGGAATTGCTTGCTGCCGCCCGGGCCAATCAGGACGCCACATTGCAGTCAACCTTTTCTACGGTAGCGACCGACTACTATTCGGCGCAAGCGGCGGCGGGGAAGCTGGCGGCTGCGCGGGAAACCGAAGGCATTGCGCACGACAGCTTTGTCGCCGCTTCGGCTCGTGTCGGTCACGGCGTTGCAGCAATCACCGACCAGCTGCAGGCGCAGACGTCGTATGCGCAGGCTACCTTCAATCGGGCAAAGGCAGAAGGCGATCTCCAAACCGCGCTTGGGACGCTCGCGTCCGACATGAGCCTGAATCCCAGTCAACCGATCGTGGTACCGGATGTCGCCGATGGCGTGACGCCCGATAAGGAGTTCGCAGAATCGGTCGAGGAATTGATCGACGATGCGGAGCGCACGCATCCAGGCGTTGCGGCTGCGAAGGCACAGCTTGAAGCGGCGGTGGCCAAGGAGCAGCAGACGCGCGCCCAAGGATTGCCAAACATCAGCTTTGTCGCCAAGTACAGTCAGAACAATCAGCCTGCCAGTCTGGGACTGGGTGAACCACAGTTTCCCGCGACGGGGCATGACTGGTATTTCGGCGTGCAGGTGCAGATTCCATTGTTTGAAGGTTTCGGCAGGATGTATCAGATTCGCCAGGCGCACGCGCAAGTAGAGGTGCAGCAATACACGCTCGACGAAGCCCAGCAGCAGGTCGGGCTCGATGTCTGGAAGAGCTATCAGACCTTGCAGACCGACCTTCAGAATCTGCAGAACACCGCATTGCTGCTGGAAATTGCGCAGCGGTCGTTTGACGCGGCGAAGCACCGGTACGCCTCGGGCGTCGGCAATATTCTTGAGTTGCTCAACTCGCAGTCGTCGCTCGCGGACGCAAATAGGCAGCGCATACAGGCGCTGACCGACTGGCGCACGGCAAGGTTGCAACTTGCCGCGAAAATGGGCCGGCTCAGCATCGGGAGCCTGCAACTTGGCAGTCGCTAGATCAGGCAGCGAAGAGAATGCCGCACGTTTAACTGTGACGGGACGCCGCGTTGAAGATACTTTTCATCCACCAGAATCTGCCCGGCCAGTTCAGGCACCTTATCTTTCATTGCGCGCGGGATCCGGCCTGTGAGGTAGTTGCGATCGGCGAAAAGAGGCGTATCCTGGAGAATGTGAAGCGGCCCGTAGCCGGAGTGAAATTCTACGGCTACGACTTTACGCCAACGCCTCGCAATAAGGTCGCACGTGACCTGTGGACCACCGAAAACGCGGTGCGTCGTGGGCGGGCCGCGGCCGCCTGTCTGAAACAGCTTCGCGCCGACGGCTTCATCCCCGACGTGGTCTACGGTCATCCGGGGTGGGGCGAGATGCTTCACGTAAGAGACGTGTTTCCGTACGTGCACGTGATCAACTACTGCGAGTTCTATTTCAACCGCGAGGGTCAGGACTACGGGTTCGATCCGGAATTTCCAGACTCCGATCCGGACGGGTTCCGGATCCGCACAGAGAACATGACACAACTGGTGAGTCTGGTCGCAGCCGACGCCTGCATCAGTCCGACCCAGTGGCAGAAGTCCCGATACCCTGAACTGTTTCAGGAGCGTATTTCCGTCATCCACGACGGGATCGACCTCGACATCGTCAAGCCCGACCCGGGCGCTCGCATACACCTGCCGCAGAAATCGCTGACCTTGACGAAGGCCGACCAGGTCATCACGTATGTGAGCCGGAATCTGGAACCGTACCGCGGGTTTCACGTATTTATGCGTGCCTTGCCGGAAATTCAGCGACGCCTGCCGCGTGCACACGTCCTGATCGTCGGTGGCGACGATGTTTCGTACGGCAGGCCGTCAGGCGCAGGCACGTACAGGGAGAAATATCGTGCCGAGGTAGGCCCGCAACTCGACCTGTCGCGGGTTCATTTCCTCGGGCGAATCCCGTACTCAGACTATCTGAGAGTGCTGCAGATTTCGACCGCTCACGTGTATCTGACCTACCCCTTCGTGCTGTCGTGGTCGATGCTCGAGGCGATGGCCGCGGGTGCGATAGTGGTTGGCTCGAAAACCGCGCCCGTAGAGGAGGTGATTGAGGGTGGTCACAATGGATTCCTGGTCGATTTCTTTTCGCAGGCGGAACTCGTCGAGTCGATAGAGCACGTATGTGAAAGCGGTGCGGGGATGGACGAAGTACGTCACGCTTCAATAAGGACAGTTCGGGAGCGCTTCAGCCTTCGTGATGAATGCCTTCCGTGTCAGCTAGATATTTTAGGCGTCTCAACCGCCTCCGTCCGCAGGGACGGTGTCACCGAACCGGTTACTTCGGCGTTGCCGTAGACGATCGCTTTTCGGACTCGAAGCAATGAAGTCCCTGAACAGAGGTGGTGACACTTTTAATTCGCACAGGCGAGCGCATTGAAATTCCAACAGATTTGTGGGCTGGATGGCTTCGCGGAACGCAAGTGACAGTTTTACTTGCGAAATGGTGACACTTTTAATGCGGTCTACGTTTTTTGCGTCTTCGTTCTCGTCGCTTTGCTCAACCGCTGCATTGCCGCTGACGTGACGGCGTGACACCGGCGCAACAAGAAACGAATTGTTCAGGGTCGACTGGTTAGCCGTCTGAAGGCTCAGTGGGCCGATGAGCACGCCCTTTGGAATCAACGCGATCTGTCAAACGCGCGCTGGGTCTATTGGTGGGCTGACGGCATTCACACGGGGCTGCGCAGTGACGATTCGGATGGCCAGTGCTTGTTGGTCATCATCGGCGTGAAGCCGGACGGAACGAAAGAACGCGTGGCAATCGGCGACGGGTTCCGCGAGTCGAAGGATGCCTGGTGCGAGCTCTTGCTGGACCTGAAAGCGCGAGGCCTGCAAAGCGGCCCGCTGCTCGCGGCCGGAGATGGAGCAATGGGATTGTGGGCAGCATTGGCTGAAGTGTTTCCGAAGACCCGGCACCAGCGCTGCTGGTTCCACAAGACTGGAAATGTGCTCAACGCTTTGCCCAAATCACAGCATGGTCGGGCCAAAGCTGGACTGCAAGAGATTTGGCAAGCCGCCACGCGCGAAGAAGCGCTCGCGGCCTTCAACCGCTTTACTGACGCTTATTCGGCAAAGTATCCGAAGGCGACAGAGAAACTCACAAAAGACAGAGATCAACTGCTTGCCTTCTATGACTTTCCTGCCGAACACTGGCAGCACTTGCGAACGACCAATCCCATTGAGTCCACCTTTGCCACCGTTCGACATCGAACGACCCGCACGCGCAATTGCGTCTCGCGTGCGACGTTCCTGGGCCTCGCATTCAAGCTGATCGAGTCGGCGGAAAAATCGTGGCGGCGCATTCGTGCACCCGAAAAAATCGCCTCGCTGCTCGAAGGCGTCCCGTTCAAAGACGGACTACCGGTGACCGACAGCACACCGGCTCAGCAACCGCTTGCCGCCTGATCGCGCCGATTAATACGAACACCACATTTGACAATAACTCCAGTGAATACGGGAGCAACCGTTCCTGCCGCAGACGGCGAGGCTGCGAAATCGCAGTAATACGTAATGATTTCGCTTGAGGCGATGCGCAACGAATCGCCTCAAGCGCCGGTCATGGATCGAAGCCGCTCCTCCTTCTCAGCTATCTTTGACCGCCAATGTATCGTTGCTTCGAGTCGAATCGATATCTTTCATGATACAGCGTGCATGAGGCCCCCGACAACAGCACGGATTTCAAAAAGCGTATTCTCGTGTCCATTTAACGCTTATGGGAGAGTCACGTCGATGCTCCGCGCGTTCTGATAGGTCATCACGATTTCCGCCGCCGTTGACAACAGCAAAGGCACAAACGACTCGGCGCTATCGCCGTTCAACACTGCTCCAAACGTGGTGAGCGACAATGCGGCCATTAGCTCGCCTGCGACGAGAATTGGCACGGCTATAGTGGCACTGTCGCCGCGCCGCCGTGGTAGCCGGATTCCATAACCACAAGCCGATACCTGACAAACGACCTCGTCGAACATAGCAACTGTTGTACCGATACCATACTCGGGAAGAAGCTCGGCAATTAGGGCAGAGCGCACGGCCGGCGCTATGTACGCAAGGTACACATTTCCTAACGCTGAATGCAGAAGGCCATGTCGGTGCTCAAGCGTGGTTCGTACCGTGGACAACCGACTGTAGGGCATGGTGCTATGCCGAACAAGCACTTCCATCCCGTCGAGCGTGCCGACAGCCAGCGGCCAGTTGGTTTCACGCGTCACCCGAATGGTAATCGGAATACTGACTTCCACGAGCCGATCCAGCTCAGTGTACCCGTCGCTCAGTGACCAAACCTTTGCGGTCAATGAGTACGTGCCGTCGTTGGCGCGTGCATAGCCTTCATTACATAAAGTCGTGGCTAGCCGGAAAACTGTCGGCTTGGGCAATCTGGTATCCAGGTGAAGTTGATGCAATGTCGAACAGGGGCGTTTGTTTAACGCCTGTAGCAACATCAGTGCTCGCGCCACCGGTCGAATGCTTTGGTTCATACAGGTATCCCGAGGCCGTTACGTCGCTCGCAATCTGCACTGCCTGCGAAGGACTTTACCGTAGCATTCCCGCGCTGCCCCAATGTTTTATTTCCCAGGAGAGTCCCTGTCGCCCCATGTCGTACGGACCCTCCAATCATCACAGTCCGCTGTTCACTGCACGCTGCCTGACCAAGCCAAAGACAGCGTCGCAAAACGGTGTCGGTATGCCGAGCAGGCGTCCCAGTTCCGGAAACACACCAAGCAGCGGCTCAATCTCAAGCGGCCTGGATGCTTCCAGATCCTGCAGCATGGACGTTTTGAAAGCGCCGAGCTTCCGAGTAACCGCAATACGCTCCGCTGGTAACATACCCATCTTGAGGCCAAGACGCTCACCGATAGTACTGGCCTCGTCCATCAACCTTAGGACTAGGCCATGAGTCATCGGGTCATCCAGGATTCGATCAGCCGTCGATCCGGTCAACGCGCTGATAGGATTCATGTTCATGTTCCCCCACAGCTTCGCCCATATGTCCCGTCTGATCTCTCCTGCATCGGTGACATCGAATCCACCGCTGCGCAGGCTTTCAGCAAGTGCACGTGCCCGAGGCGCCTGTGCTTCACACGCAGCGCCCACGATCAGATGATTGCCCATCCCGCGCCGGACAATGGCTGGCGCCGTAGTGAATGCAGACAGATGTACGACACAGCCGATCGCCCGATCGGGCGCGAGCGAGTTTGAAACAGCTCCTCCCGGGTCGATCGCGTTGATATGGCACCCCTCCAGCGGCCCTGGAAAACCGCTCGGAAACCACCATGGCAGACCGTTCATTGCCGACAGGACAACCGTCTCCGGTCCAAGCAACGGCGCAAGGGTGTGTGCAACCGCCGGCAGGGTCTGCGCCTTCAACGCGATCACGATCGTATCCTGTACACCGATTGTCACAGCGTCATCGCTCGCCCGCAGTGCGAGGCGATCAGCGACGTCCTCATCGCCCTTCGGAGTGGTTACCGTCAATCCACGGCTGCGCAGAGTATCGAGTGTCCTGCCTCGCGCGAGCAACGTCACCTCATGCCCGGCGCGTGCCAGTGCCAACGCCAGCAGGCCGCCGATTGCTCCTGCGCCTACAATCGTTGTCTTGTTAGCCATCGAGACGGAGGCGCTCATGATCTGTAGGACGGGGCGATTTTATCGACCTGTCTCAGCAGCGCGTCGAGCACGTCCTGCCCAGCGCCATACCGCGGGTCGAACTGTAGCGAGGCCTTTGTCGATCGAATTGTTATATCTTCTGAAACGAGTCGCCTCGGCCCGAGGACAGCGGAGGCGAGCTGGACTTCGCAGGCCCGGTTCAGAGTCCATAACAGACTGAATGCTTGCGCGACCGTGGTCCCGATTGACAGCAAGCCATGGTTTCGGAGGACCAACAAGCGCCGATCACCGAGATTTGCGAGCAATCGTGGTCCCTCGTCAGCTCGCAGGGTGATCCCCTCAAACTCGTGATAAGCAACCTTGTCGTGCAACTGCGCTGAGTAGAAGTTTGAGTTTTCAAGGCCGCCCTGCGAACACGCGATCGCCAGACCAGCTGTGGTATGGGTATGCATGACACAGTGCGCGTCAGGCACGTCCCGATGGATCGTCGAATGCACCACGAACCCCGCCGGATTCACACCATAGGGCGAATCACCGACGATGTTGCCGTCGAGGTCGATCTTCACCAGATTCGAGGCCGTCACTTCCGAATAGTGAAGCCCGAAGGGATTGATGAGAAAGTACGTATCGGGACCTGGAACACGAACCGTAATATGATTGTAAATTAGTTCTGTCCATCCGAGCATTGCAAAAATGCGATATGCGCCGGCTAGTTCGACGCGTAATGACCATTCGTCGACGGTGCTCGATCGAACTGGATCAGGCGACTCCTGATCTGATGAACCCCCGATCAGATCAGCAGCACCTTCGCCCGTTTGCGGACCCCGTTGTTCCTCGACAAGCTGCATTTCGATCTCCAAAATAACGTTTCGACATAGCCGGACTACAGTGCGCTGCCACCACCCCGATTATCCGGTCAGCCGGCAACACACACAAACTATCACCCGCCAATGTTCACGCCGCCCGCGACGGCCATGCCGTAGCCAATGCCGTATTCAAGGGCAGGCACATAGATGTGCCGACGCACCGGCCTGTTTTCTATCTGATGATAGGTACTCCAGCCCGCCACCCAGGCGTTGAGTTCCATCGCGCCAATACCTGCTTCGTCAATGACCCTGTCCGTCGCCCAGTCATCGACGACCGAAAGATCCTTCCCACAGATCAAATCCATGAAGCGCTGATCGAACGCTTCGTTCAGCCGAATATCCTGCACTGTCCTCCGACCATCGATCAGCATTTCCGCACCCTCTTCGTGCATCGTCCGGAGTTTGCTGAACCACGCATCGTCTGACATCCCGCTCTGGTTTCCGGCCATCTGCCAGGCCTCGACCTCGGGCGAACCGGTTCCCAACGGTGGGTAGTAGCGCGCCGGGTGGTGCGACAAGCCGCCTGACGCGATCACAAGGACGCGTGAATCGAGGCTTCTGACTATCTCGCCAAGTGCAGCGCCCAGAAAGCGTGCGCGGCCAAACGAAAGCATGGGTGCCGCAATAGCGTTCAGAAATATGGGCATCGTCGGGTACCGATCCAGCGATCCACACAAGCGATGAACAGGCTGCGAAAACGCGTGATCCACCTTCATCCGGTGGGAAACGGCAGCGTCGAATCCGCGCGACGCCAATGCCTGAACGACGGAAAGGACTGTCTCCCGGGGGACCTGGAATTCCCCCCCGAACCCGCCTACGTCCGCCACTGCGCTCGCCTCCAGCCCCAGGCAATATGGAGGCATCAACGAGTAGTGGAAGCCGGCGAAGTGATCGGAAGCGAAGACGATTACCAGCTCGGGATTGAACATCGCCACTTCCTCGGCCGTTCGTTGGTACAAGGAAAGTATTTCCGGCTCACGTTCCGGTGCTTTCGCACGGATCATCGTAATCGGCGAATGCGATACGCAGACTAGCATCGCTGTCATGGTAGTCGCTCAACGACAGTAGTCAGCGTCCCCAGCCCGTGAATATTCACGGAAACCGGCCCCCCTAGCGTTGCAAGATCTACATTCTGAACCGCCATTCCGCCGTTTGAGCGTTTTAGCGCAGTACCCATCGAAATCACGTCACCCGGGAACAGGGTCATATAGGACGAGGCAAATTCAATGACTTGCGCAACCTTGTAGAATAGGTTCGCAGTACTGTCCTCAGTGACAAGTTTCCCCTGGTGATAGCACTCTACCGCCAGGTCGTGCGGGTCCGATATTTCGTCACGGGTGACGAGCCATGGACCGAGAGCCGAGAACGTGTCGCTGCATTTGTAGCGTCCGGGGTAGCTGACCCATGTGTCCACATATGTCACCGCACCCGGATCGCCCGCCTTCGGATGGATCGCACGGTAGTGAAATGTGTCCTCTCCGCGCATTGTTGGGGAGGTGAAATCGTTGTGAATCGTATAGCCAAAGATGTAATCCAGGGCGTCCTCTGCAGCGACATTCTTCGCCTGACGACCGATCACGACAGCAAGCTCTGGTTCTGGATGTACGCGGCCATACGCTCGGCGGATCTCGAGTGTGCCCTGATCGCCAATGAGGGCGGACGAAGGCTTCGTGAACATCGCAGGATGTTTCGGGCCCGAGATAATGCGGTCGGTATTCGCACTGTTGTTAAGCGCAAGGCAACAGATTTTGGAAGGGCGACGTACTGGTGGATAAAGTGCGACCTCCGTCCGCTCAAATAAACGGACTTTCTCAAGATCCGTTTCTATCGCAGCATGCAGTGTACGGAGCGCCGACTGGATGTTGGCGTCAGCGTCGATTAGCAACATCATGTCGGCTGGGAAATTGCTCAACGCTTCTACGCCAAATTCCCGGGCGGCATCAGTCACGTCGCAGACTCGCTCCGCATCCACCACAAAGCCGATCCTGTCACGCCCTTCCGCATGAAAACTCACCAGTTTCATTTCACTGTCTCCGTTATGTTAATCGCCACAGGCACAACCCCATGTTAGCGCACCAGGGGATTGCTTCAATGTCGATCGACCAGCATTTCACCGCGCGGAACGCAAGCTATTCGCAAGACTGCGATGCCGACGTCAGCGGGGCTGTGCCCCTTACAAGATCGTGCAACTCGATCACAATCAAAATGGATCTGTTGATCCTGACTCATCTCGGCACCTGGCCCTATCGCCGCAGCAATCCACTTGTATAACTAATTTCATAGCTCATTCAATTCTCACACCAGCACGCGCTCGATTCCGCCATTGTTCGCCCGCTGGACGTAGTCCGCCATCCAGTCT
>NZ_JAQQET010000054.1:0-37127 GCF_046026855.1 Paraburkholderia sediminicola
CAAAACCAACCCCCCCCCCCCCCCCCGCCGCCGGGGGGGCCCCCCCCCCCCCCCCCCCCCCCCCCCCGCTTCAATGCATCGCTAAAGCCCAGACGCCGGCTTCAATCGTCGCTGCCACCCGCTCCTGGCGTCGCAATCCCGCTCACCGTGCGCGCCGCCAGGCGCAATAGACGGATCTGTTTGCGGTAATTACGGCAGCCGCTGCAAGTCGGCAGATGCAGCCGGATCGCGACCCATTCGCCGGTCGTCAAACGGCGGTCGAGCGCGTCCGACAACAGGCGCGTGATGTGCTTACACTTCCCCATTCGCATCCTCTCTGGATAGGCCCTTCTCGCTCAGGCAAGTGCGCAAGCGCAGCCGCGCGCGGTAGATCAGCACGCTGCAGTGATTGGCGGTCATCTGCAGTTCGGCGCAGATCGCTTCGGTTTCAAGATCGAGGAATTCGCGCATCATGAACACGCGCCCGATGTGCTCGGGCAGGTGTTCCAGACACATCTCGAACAAGGCCCAGAATTGCTGCTGACGCAGCGCGGTTTCCGGCGTCGGCCAGGGTTGCGGCTTGGTCTCGCGCGACCAGTGGCCGTTGTCCTTGAAGAGCTCGCGATCGAGCAGCGCCTCGCCGTCGATTTCGGATTCGAGCGCCGACAGGTTCACCGTGCGCTGCCGGGCACGCAAGGTGTCGATGAGCTTGTGCCGCAGGATGCCGAACACCCACGTCTTGTGCTCCGATTGCGCGGCAAACCGGTCGGCCTGCGTCCAGGCGGCGGCCAGTGCTTCCTGGACCGCGTCTTCGGCGGCAGCGGCATCGCGCAGTTGCAAACGGGCGAAGCGCAACAGGTCGCGCCGCAGTTGCGTCAGATAGACGGGATCGTCGAGTGCCGGCCCGCTTACTTGCGCCATGGCATGCTCCGTCGCCGCGCTCGCGGTTGCCGCACGTTTTTTCCTGAATCGCTGTGGTTCATAGGTGGGTGGGTCTCCTCGCGCACTGCCCGGACGTGTGCGCCATTCTCCCGCACGTTCCTGCGCAAGCGAATCGGTATTGAACATGTGCCCGCCAGCAGCGATGACCTGATGACTTTAGTCGTGCCACAGCAGGCTTTATGACGACAAAAAACATTATTGCGCAAAATGAAATCAAGGCTGGGGTGGCGAACCGTAACCTGCGGTGCGTGAGTGAGACGTGCAGCCACGTACGTCTCAAACTCGCCCTCAATACACGTCCGGATTATTTCATTATTTGAAAAAAAGTCTTCTTGTCTTCGGTGTTTTTATGCGGACACTGAATCGCTATTCTTCAGTCCATCGATCGCACCAGATCGCAAACCAAACGCTGAAGAGGAGTATCACCATGAAACGCATTCTTACCGCCCTGATCGCTTCCGTCGCCCTGTTTGCCGCAGCTTCGGGCGCCGCTCAAGCCGCTGCACCGGCTCAATGCAACGGTCCGGCATCGTATTGCAACGTGTTCTTCGGCAACTAATCGTCTGGTGGACGCGGCCGGAAGCATGTCCGGCACAAGTCCGCCGACGAAACGAGTTTTCGAAGTCAAGAAGGGCGCCGATAAAGGCGCCTTTTTTGCATTGGATCCAATACTTTTAACGCGCATGGAGGGCACCGCAGAACATGGCCGCAGGTCCATTCCATCGGCGTGCGAGCCTCACGAAACAGAAAGCGGTAACAATACCCTGCACGCTAAAGCAACACTCGCGCCCGGCACGCAAATGCGTCTAATGTTCACTCTTCTAACGTGTTACAGTGAGCCAACAGCTTGCAGTTCTCCTGCGCGTCTTGCGTAGTCCCTCAGGCATCAGCCTCTCATCACCGCGCCCTGAATCGAACGGGGTCCTTTCCTTCTACTTCGCTTTACGGTGTCGTCGGCGTGGCCTGACAAACGCGGCCGCTCTTTACGCGCATCGTTGATTATCGTCGATTAACACCTTGTTTTTCGCTGAAACGCAGCGACTCACCCGGCGTCACGCCGGGCATACAGCCACACGTTTCGAGCGAGATCCTTCACAGGAGACGAACACCATGAGCAATACGATCAGAAGTTACCGGGGCCTCGAGATTTATCCACTGGTTTATCCGCACCAGCCGCGCTCACCCGATGGCGCCCGCCACTACGATGCGGGTTTCGACGCCGCAGTGCGAATCTGCCGGCGCGGCTCCGACGACACCTTGACCACCAGCCGCGTATTCCGCGTGCCGAGCCGTTCTCCGTTTGGCGCGGCCGGCGACGCGCGCATTGCATCGGCGAGTTACGCGGAGCGAGTGATCGACGGCATGGTTGCCGGCCAGTCGATCGCCGGGCTTTGATGCGCGCGCCGATGGCAAGTCACGTTTCCAGACGCGCACAGGGCGCGAATTCCACGCCACTGACTGGCCGCGCGAACTATCAGGTGGCCGTGTCGTCGCGTCGAACCTCCAGCGGGACGGTACCGACGCTGAAAGTGATGCGGTTGAGCGACGAGCGCGTGATCTACCCCTTTCAGGGCCACGCGGACATGCCGTTTTTTGAAAACGCCGATGCTGCCCAACTATTTGCCGAGACGTACGGCTGGCAGCTTGTGGATGGCGACATCGCCGTCCCGGAATGATTGCTTCGACCTATGCCGCGCGGCTGGATTTTTGTCCGCGCGGGCAGAGAAGAACGTCCGTTTGCCTCAAAACGTCCTAGACCGAAAGCATGCTTGATTGACAAGGCAAAAGTACCAGTTATCCACAAGGTTATTCAGTAAATCTGTGGATAACTTTGAGTGCTACCGGGTTATCCACCGGCAGCATTTTCGAGGCCTGGTCGCGCGCGGCCAGAAGTGGGCCGTTTTTGACCGCGCCGTCGTCATCCCGCGTAGCTTTGCCTATGATGGACAGTTCGTACCCTTTCGCGCGTCAAGCGCATCACCTCAAGGAAACGAACATGGCCTATCACATCGCAGTTGTCGTCGGCAGCCTGCGCCGCGAGTCGTTTAACCGCCAATTGGCGCAAGCCGTGATTTCCCTCGCGCCCGCCGACTTCACATTCGAATTCCTCGATATCGGCTCCCTGCCTCTTTATAGCCAGGACTACGACGCCGACTATCCGGAAGTCGCCAAACACCTGAAGCAGCGCATCGAAGCCGCCGACGGCCTGCTGTTCGTCACTCCTGAGTACAACCGTTCCATACCGGGCGTTCTAAAGAATGCGCTCGACTGGGGCTCGCGGCCGTGGGGCACCAATTCGTGGGCAAACAAACCCGGCGCGGTGATCGGCACCTCCCTCGGCGCGACCGGCACGGCGCTGGCGCAACAGCATCTGCGCAATGTGCTGGCGTACCTCGATGTCGCCACGCTCGGCCAACCTGAGGTGTTCATCAAGCACGACCCGGCGGCCATTAACGAGAAGGGCGAGATCGTGAACGACGGTACGCGTAAGTTTTTGCAGACTTTCGTCGACCGCTACGTCGCGTGGGTCAAACGTCAGACCGCTGCCTGACAGCGACTTCGCGGATACGTTTCACCCGGGCAGCGCCGCCCTTGCCATGACTTCACGGCACGCCGGCGCTGCCCCTACGTTCGCCTATACGTGGTGATGCCCCGTGACCCGTTCCCAGCCGTGACGCACGGCGAGCTTGAAGCGCTCCCATGTGCTCTCCGACGAGGTGGTTTCCCAATGGCGCCGGGCTTCGGGCTCGACGTCGTCCCACGGCTGGTCGCGATAACGCGCATCCCGACCGATCTCCGCGCCGTAGCGATAGGCCGGCACGTAATCTTCGTAGCGCCCGTTCCCGGCTGCGTATTGCTCGTCGAAGTGCGTGCGGAAATCCTCTTCGTATTCCAGATACTCGTTCGGCATCTGGCCGCCTAAACCGGCGGTCGGCTGTCCTGCTTCGGATACGACTTCCGACGGCTGCAAGATCGCGCCCGAGCCCGGCATCGAGCCGGCGGCGATCGCGGTGCGTCCCGCATCGCCGACCAGCGGGTCGCTGGTGACTGGCTCGTTGAGCGGGTCGCGCATCGGCCGCTCAGACAGTGGCGGCGGGACGAACGGCTCGGCGTCGGTACCCATGAGCGGCGGCGGATAGAGTGGGTCGGCCGAAGTCGCAGGCCAGGTGGTGGACCCCGGCGTCGCTACGCTCGAGGTGTGCGGTGTGCCGGGCGTCACTGCGCCGATGCCGAGTTCGTCGAGTATCGAATGATCGCGGCTCGATTCTGGCTGCATATCCCAATTGGGTGAACGTTCGCCGATGTCGGTCGCGCCCAGTCTCTTCAAGGTATTACGCGCGAGTTCCGCGTGCGATTCGCTTGCCGCGCTTACGCAGACCAGTACGGCGCCGCGGCGCACGGCTTCGGCATAGCGGGCCGCATCCGGCGCTCGGGAGCCGCTCGCAAACAGGCTCGACAGAAAGCGCTCGATATTGGCAAGCACGCCGGAACTGGCAACCTCATCGGTTGCTGAGCCGACGGAGGGTTCTGGATTTGCCTGCAACTCGATCGTTTCACGTGCAAAACCAGTCTGCACAAGCGTATCGCGCGCGACTTCCGCTTGAGAATAAGTGTCGAATAACCCAATCACGGTGTGTCGCATGGCTGTCTCCCGACGTTTTAGGTGGAACGGACGGCGTTACAACGCGCCGGCCTTCCTCCCTGAAAACGTCGCAACGATCATGCCGGGGCCGGCTTGACGCGCCTGCACGCCCGCTGCTGCCAGCTTGTGCCGATTCGGTCATGCAGAAGCGTGACATGCCACGTCGCGCATTTTTACAACCGCCGGTAATTGGCGGCGACGCTGAAACGGCAGGTTTTAGCCGGCCGGGTGTGCCGCCGCGGCCGGATCGGCGCCCGTCTGCGCCAGTTCGCGCTGGATCGCTTGCAGGAGTTTTTCCAGCAACGCGATATCGAAAGGTTTGGACAACACCCGCACGTCCACATGCCGTGCACGGTCGAGTTCTTCCGCGTAGCCGGTGACCAGAATGACCGGCAGCCTGGTGTCGAAAGCCTGCACGGCTTCGGCCAGGTCGATGCCGTTCATCGTGCCGGGCATGTGGATGTCTGACAGCACCAGATCGAACGGCAGCGGCTCGCCGGTGCGCGCTTGCCTCGCGTGAGCGTCGTCGAACAGGCGCAGCGCAGTATCGGCATTGAAGACGCACGTGACCTGGTGGCCCATCATCTGCAATAACGCCTCAGTGCCTGCAGCGACTTCGTCGTTGTCCTCGACCAGCAGGATGCGCAAGCCGTGCGGCACGCCGCTTTCCTCGACGCCTGGCTCAGCCGGCGATTCGGTCTCGGGTGCGGCCGTGGCGCGCGGCAGATAGAGGCGCACCGAGGTGCCCGCGCCGATTGCGCTGTCGATCGCGGCCAGCCCGCCGGAGCGCTCGCAGAAGGCGAAAACCTGCGGCAGCCCGAGACCCGTGCCCATGCCTTTCGGCTTCGTCGTGAAGAGCGGCTCGAAGGCACGTGCGAGTACTTCAGGCGGCATGCCGCCGCCGGTGTCTTCAAGCGACAGTTGCACGAAGTCGCCGGTCAACGGAAAGCCGTCCTCGTGGCGGAAGTTGATATTGGCGGCTCGCACGGTGAAGCGGCCGCCGTTCGGCATGGCGTCGCGTGCGTTCACCGCGATGTTGATCAGCGCCAGCTCAAGCTCGGCGACGTCGACACGCATCGGCCAGATATCGACGCCGATATCCATCACCAGCGAGATCTTCGCGCCGAGCGACGCGCGCAGCAATTCGCGGCACGCCGGCAGCCAGCGTTCGAGTGCCAGCGTCTCGTTGCGCAACGGCTGCTTGCGCGCGACGCCGAGCAATTGCCGCGTAAGCGACTGGCCGCCCTTGAGCGCCCGTTCCATCGCCGACAATTCGCGGTCGAGCCCCGGCGTGCCGCGCCGCCGCGCGATCTGCACGTTGGCCGAAACGATCATAAGCAGGTTGTTGAAATCGTGCGCCACGCTGCCGACCAGATTGCCGAGCGCTTCCATTTTGCGCGACTGACGATACGCGGATTCGATCGAGCGGCGCATCGAGGCTTCGGCCTGCCAGCGCTCCCACGCTTCCTCTTCGGCGCCAAGGCGCCGCAGCGACAGCCAGATCACGCACCACAATACGATGGACGGCGTGAACATCGACAGGATCAGCACGCTCAGGTGCCGGTACCACGCGGCCCAGATCGCCGAGGTGCGATAGCCGCACGACACGTACACTGGATAGGCGCCGACGCGGCGGAATGCGAGGATCACATTGTCATCGTCGATGTCGGAATGCATCCGTACGACGCCGGCTCGCCGCCCTTGCGCGAGCGCTTGAGCCAGTGGCGAAGTCGGCGCCACCGTCATCGGCTCACGCGGGCGGCGCGGATAATGCGCGAGGACCGCGCCGTCGGTGCGGAGCAGGCTCATGGTCATCGGCGTGCTATCGCTGCCGCCGAGCAGTTCCCGGTAAAACGCATCGAAATAGCTGGGCCGCAGCGCCACCGAGACGACCCCGGCAAACGAGCCGTCGGCGGCGACCCGTTCCACGCCGGTGTTGAACACCTGCTCGCCCACGACATGTCCTGTCATCACCTTCGAGACATGCTCGAGGCCCTTGCCGTCGCGAATACCGATGAAATCTTCGCGATCGGCAATCGACAACACCGGCGCGGGATAGAAACGACTGGTGGCGAGCAGATCGCCCTCACGGCCGAAAATCGAAACGGCTGCCACCTGCGGATAGCCACCGCCCATGGTGCGCAGCTTCTCGTGAATCTCGCCCTCCTGAGCGCGAATGCCGTTGTCGTCCAGACCTTGTGTCAGATCGACGATGCGCGCGTCCAGGGTCTCGTTCATGTCGAACACTTTCAGCGCGTGCTCTTCCGCCACGCGCACGGTGCGCAGCGTCATGTCGGTCGCGTCGGCCATGCGCCCGCGCAGATCGCTGAACGCCATCGCCGCGACATACGCGCATGGCAGCACGATCGCTGCGACCAGCAGCGCGATCAGTGTGATGCGCCGGACGTGGAAATTCTGTTCAGGCACGGCTGGGAACCGCGCCTCGTCCTGGCGGCTAGCGGGACGGCGGCTCGCTTCGGGCGGGTCGAACCGGTCTGGTGTCATGGTCGGTAACGCTAAGGTCGTTCGGGACGGAAGTCAGCTTCATACAGAAAGCATAGACATGCAGCGGCAGTACTGGTTACTGTGACGAATGATCGCCCCCTGATTTGTCCACCGTTTGAATCAGTGACAAATCGAGAAGCGCAAACGTACACAAAAGTATAAATGCAAAAGAAAGCGTTCTGAATCTATCAAAATTTTTTCAAAAATAGCAATTAATCGGAAAATCTCTTTAGCCAATGCGAAATTGGCGAGTTGCCTTTCCGCCGTTTTGCTTCGAAAATCCATGCCATCATAAATAATGTGTCCGCCATGTTCGGATGCATCTGCCGCGAGGGCCGCCAGACAACGCGCACAACGCGTGGCCAAGGGCGCTCGCGGAAACAGGCGCGCGGCAAGGGGACCAGCCCGATCCGTGAAGCCGCGCGGATTCATCTACGGGGTAGGCTTCGAACATGCCGGTCATAGCCGTCGTCCACCGTGCTTGCACGCACCCATGCGTGCCCACGGGTTCCGTCAAAAGCGCCTCGCTGCGCGCTTTCCCCGCTCGTTTGCAAGCTGCATTCTCGCAAGCTTCAGCCCGCTTTACCGCTGGTCGACAGATCACGCGCTAAAGAAACCCACTCTACCCGCCGTTAACACGCAAGAGCTAATTCTGCTTACCCACCCGCCCATGCCTTTGCCTATTGTGATCGCCGACGATTCGTTGCTTGCCCGCAAGGTGCTCACCAAGGCATTGCCGCCGGACTGGGATGTCGACGTGTCCTACGCCACAAACGGGCGCGAAGCGCTCGGCCTGTATCGCGAAGGCAAAGCGTCGGTGATGTTCCTCGACCTGACGATGCCGGACATGACCGGCTATCAGGTGCTGGAAGCCTTGCAGCATGAGGACCTGAATACCTTCGTCATCGTCGTCTCCGCCGATGTTCAGCCGATGGCCCAGTCGCGCGTGCGCGCGCTCGGCGCCGCCGCATTCATCGCCAAGCCCGTGACGCCCGAGGCGGTACTACCCATCCTCAAGGAGTACGGGTTGTATGTCTGAGCCAGTCCTCACCGAAGATCAGCGCGACGCGCTGCAGGAGGTCGCCAATCTGGCGATGGGCCAGGCCGCGACGCGTCTCGCGCGCCTGCTCGATGCGTTCATCGAATTGTCGGTGCCGCGCGTGAAGGTGGTGGCGGTGAGCGAGGCGGCAGCGGCGCTGCGCGAGATGACCGGGATCGAGGACACGGTGAGCGCGGTGCGTCAGGGCTTTCGTTCCGACATCAAGGGCGAAGCGCTGGTGATCTGCCGCAGCGGCAGCATCGACCAGTTGTGTTCGCTCGTGAGCGACCCGTATTCGCGCTCGAGCTACGAGACGGTGAGCCAGAAAGAACTCGTGTTTGACGTGGCGAACGTGCTGACGGGTGCGTGTGTCTCGTGCATTCTCGACCAGCTCGGCCGCACGCCGGTCTTCTCCGCGCCGGGCCTGCTCGGCGAAGCGATGACGCTCGACGAAGTGTTCCAGCCCGGCGTGTTGCAATGGGAAGTCGCGCTGCTGGTCGAAGTCAATTTCGCGCTCGAGGACCAGAGCTTCCGCGCGCACCTCGTGATGCTGATGGCTGAAGAGTCGATTCGGCATATGAGCGAGGCGCTCGACGAGCTGTTGTCCAGCCTATGAGTGTGCCTGTGGAGTCGTTGAGCGATCTGGTTGTCGAACGTGTCGGTTTCGGTATCTTCGTGCTTGATCGTGACATGCACGTGCTCATGTGGAATCGCTTCATGCAGGATCACAGCGGCTTGTCGCCGGAGCAGGTGGTCGGCAAATCGATCTTCACTCATTTTCCGGAATTGCCGCGCGTGTGGCTGTCGCGCAAGATCGAAAGCGTGTTTCAGCTAGGCAGTTTCGCGTTCAGTTCATGGGAGCAGCGCCCGTACCTCTTCAAGTTCGATCACGACCGGCCGATTACCGGCGGCGTCGATTTCATGCAGCAGGACTGCACGTTCATGCCGTTGATGCGCGATCGCGAAGTGGTGGCCGTATGCGTGACCATCTCCGACGTCACGCATGTCAGCATCGTGCAGCGCGAACGTGAAGAAGCGGTCGCCAAGCTGCAGGAATACGCGGACCGCGACGGTTTGACGGGCATCGCCAACCGGCGTTACTTCGAAGCGCGCCTGCGCGACGAATACACGCGCTGGCAGCGCTACGGCGGTGAAATGTCCGTGCTGCTGTTCGATCTCGATCACTTCAAGAAAATCAACGACCAGTTCGGCCACGGCGTCGGCGATACGGTGTTGCGCGTGATGGCGCAGCGGGTCGCCGAGGTGGTGCGGGCGCAGGACACCTTCGGGCGTTTCGGTGGCGAGGAGTTTGCCTTGCTGTTGCCGTGTACGCCGCTCGAAGACGCAATGCGGGTCGCGGAAAAGATCCGCCGCACGATCGCCGACACGCCGGTCGACGTGCAGGGCACGAGCGTGCCGGTAACGGCCAGCGTCGGTGGCGCGACGGCGCGCGCGGGCGTGCCGGCGTACGACGTGCTCATCAACGAAGCCGATGCGGCGCTGTATAGCGCGAAGCGGCAGGGGCGCAACCGCTCGGTCGCGTTCACCTGACAACCACGGTGTGGTTGCGCACGCCGAATGGGGAGCAGGACGTACGTCGCTCCGCCCGACGTGCGCTCACCAGCGAGTTCGCGTCTGCTTCCGGCCCCTTATTCGCCCCCAAACTGCGGCATCTCACAAAGGTTGTTATACTTTTCGCCGTTTCCGGCATCCCTGCCGGGTGTTTCGCGCGTGTCCGCGCGCGCGGGCTGCTCGCCCTGCGGGTAGGCATTAAAATTTCTTGAACGCCTTTCAGCGGGCGCCTCCAGCGGAGATCGTCTTGGCTGTTTCCAATCTTGTCGTGGACGATACAGAAATCGACGCCGCTGCCGCCACGTCCGGCAGCTCGTTTTATCTCGCGATGCGTATCCTGCCGGCCGCGCAGCGCGACGCGATGTATCAGGTCTACGCGTTCTGCCGCGCTGTCGACGATATCGCCGACAGTGACTTGCCGCGCGCCGAACGCGCCGCCGCGCTCGAGCGCTGGCGCGCCGACGTCGACGCGTGTTACGCCGGCGCGCCGCGCCCTTCCTTGCGCGCGCTGACGCGGCATATTCATACGTTTCACCTGCAACGCGAAGATTTTCACGCGATGATCGACGGCATGGCGATGGACGCCGCCGAGGACATCTGCGCACCCGACGAAGCCACGCTCGATCTGTACTGCGACCGTGTCGCCAGCGCGGCGGGCCGTCTATCGGTGAGAATATTCGGGATGCAGGAAGAGCCTGGCCGGTTGCTCGCGCACCATCTCGGCCGCGCACTGCAACTGACCAACATCCTGCGCGATATCGACGAAGATGCCGGTATCAGCCGCTGCTACCTGCCGCACGAATTGCTGGCGCGCGAAGGTATCGCGGTGACGAACCCGGCGCAGATCGCAGACGATCCGTCTCTGCCGCGCGTCTGCGCCACGCTTGCCGAGCGCGCCAAGCAGCATTTCGCGGCCTCCGACGCGATCATGGCCCGTGAGCCGCGCAGCCACGTGCGTGCACCGCGCATCATGTCGGGCGTCTATCGCGTGCTGCTCGAACGCACGCTCGATCGCGGTTTCGACATTCCGCGTACGAAGGTCAACAAGCCGAAACTGCGCTTGTTGTGGATCGTCGCGCGTTACGCGCTCTTCTGAGCTGATGCCAAAGCTCATCCATGTGATCGGCGCTGGCCTCGCCGGCCTGGCCGCTGCGGTGCAATTGCAGCGGCGCGGCGCACAAGTCGTATTGCATGAGGCAGCACCCCAGGCGGGTGGCCGGTGCCGTTCGTACTACGACCCCAAGCTGGGCGCGACGATCGACAGTGGCAATCACATGGTGCTGTCCGGCAATTTCGCCACGCTCAACTATTTGCGCGCAATCGGCGCCGCCGACGAGCTGGTTGGCCCCGCCCAGCCCGAGTATCCGTTCGTGGATCTGGCGACGCGCTCGCGCTGGACTGTGCGCATGTCGCCGGGCCGTCTGCCCTGGTGGATCTTCGACCCGAACGCGCGCGTGCCGAACACCGGGCCGAGCGACTATCTGGCGCTGGTGCCGCTGCTGTTCGCCAAGCCTGGGCGTACTGTGGCGCAGACCATGCGTTGCAATGGCCCGCTGTGGGACCGGCTGCTTCGGCCGCTGTTTCTCGCGATGCTCAACGTCGAGCCGCGTGCAGCGTCGGCGGAGCTGACGAGTGCGATGGTTAGGGAGATGCTCGTCGCCGGTGGTCTGGCGTGCCGGCCTCTGGTGGCGCGCAACGGTCTGAGCAGTGCCTTCGTCGACCCGGCGCTGCGTCTGCTGCAGCATGGCGGCGCGGCGATCAGGCTAGGCTCGCGCCTGAAAGATATTGTGTTTGCCGACACCGGCCGTGTTTCGGCACTGAACTTCGTAGATGAAAGCATCGCGATCGAAGCCAGCCAGGCCGTGGTGCTCGCGGTGTCGCCCGACATTGCGCAGACGCTCGTACCCGGCTTGCGCTCGCCAAATCGTTTCGCGGCGACCGTCAACGTACATTTCGCAGTCGAGCCGCCGTTCGGTATGGCGCCGATCACGGGGCTGCTCAATGCGACTGCCGATTGGCTGTTCGCTTTCGAGGGCCGCCTGTCGGTCACGGTCAACGCCGCTGAGCGCCTGCTCGACACACCGCATGAAGCGCTCGCGAAAACCATCTGGGCCGAAGTGGCGCAAGCCGCCAATTTGCCGGCCGAGCCGATGCCGGCCTGGCAGGTCGTGATGGAAAAGCGTGCGACGTTTGCCGCCTTGCCGGATCAGGAAACGTTGCGCCCCGGCACGCGCACTCGCTGGAACAATTTGATGCTCGCGGGCGACTGGACGGCCACCGGCCTGCCCGCGACGATTGAAGGCGCGATTCGCTCCGGCCAGAAGGCCGCGGACACGCTGCTGAATCAACCGATGGAACGCCGATGAACGACTTATCTCAAGCCCAGCCGCTGGACGCCGTCCTGCCTGAATTTGCCGATGCGGCGCCGAATGTATCGAACGCGCTGCCGAACGGGGAGCCGAGTGCTGCGCCCGTCGCTGCGTCGCAAGCGTTCGCACCGTCGCTCGACGCCGCGATCACGCGCGCCACCGAGGCAATCCTCGGCGCGCAGAAGCCGGACGGCCACTGGGTCTACGAACTTGAAGCCGACGCGACGATTCCCGCCGAATACGTGCTTCTCGTCCACTACCTCGCCGAAACGCCGAACCTGGAACTCGAACAGAAGATCGGCCGCTATCTGCGCCGCATCCAGCTGGCGGACGGCGGCTGGCCGCTTTTTACCGACGGCGCGCTCGACATCAGCGCCAGCGTGAAGGCGTACTTCGCACTGAAAATGATCGGCGACTCGCCGGATGCCGAGCACATGGTCCGCGCGCGCGAAGCGATCCTGGCGAACGGCGGTGCGGAAACGGTGAACGTGTTCACGCGGATTCTGCTCGCGCTGTTCGGCGTGGTGTCTTGGCGCGCCGTGCCGATGATGCCCGTGGAAATCATGCTGCTGCCCCAATGGTTCCCATTCCATCTGTCGAAGGTGTCGTACTGGGCGCGTACCGTGATCGTGCCGTTGCTGGTGCTGAACGCGAAGCGGCCGGTGGCGCGCAATCCGCGCCGTGTGCGTATCGACGAGTTGTTCCGCGGCGCGCCGGTCAATACCGGCATGCGCGATCGGGCGCCACATCAGCATCTTGGCTGGTTCCGCTTCTTCCGCGGCGTGGACGTCATGTTGCGCGCAATCGACGGCCTGTTCCCGACGGTGACGCGCGAGCGTTCGGTGCGCGAAGCGGTGAAGTTCGTCGACGAACGGCTGAATGGCGAAGACGGCCTCGGCGCGATTTTCCCGGCGATGGCCAACTCGGTGATGATGTACGACGTGCTCGGCTATCCGGCCGATCATCCGAACCGCGCAATCGCTCGTCAGTCGATCGAAAAGCTGCTTGTCATCAAGGATGACGAAGCCTATTGCCAGCCGTGCCTGTCGCCGGTGTGGGATACCTCGCTCGTGGCGCACGCGCTGCTCGAGACCGGCGAAGCGCATGCCGAGCAGGCGGCTGAACGCGGGCTTGCATGGCTGCGTCCGCTGCAGATTCTCGACGTGCGCGGCGACTGGATCTCACGCCGTCCGAATGTGCGTCCTGGCGGCTGGGCGTTCCAGTACAACAACGCGCACTATCCTGACGTCGACGATACGGCGGTGGTCGCGATGGCGATGCAACGCTCGGCGGCGCTGACGCAATCGGATGTCGACCGCGAAGCCATTGCGCGGGCGCGCGAATGGGTGGTCGGCATGCAAAGCAGCGACGGCGGCTGGGGCGCGTTCGAACCGGAAAACACGCAGTACTACCTGAACAACATTCCGTTCTCCGATCATGGCGCATTGCTCGATCCGCCGACCGCGGACGTGTCGGGCCGCTGCCTGTCGATGCTCGCACAACTCGGTGAATTTCCGCAGGGCAGTGAGCCGGCGCAGCGCGCGTTCGATTACATGCTGAAGGAACAGGAATCGGACGGCAGCTGGTATGGCCGGTGGGGCCTGAACTACATCTACGGCACGTGGACCGCACTGTGTTCGCTGAACGCCGCAGGCTTGCCGCACGACGATCCGCGGATGAAGCGCGCCGCGCAGTGGCTCCTGTCGATCCAGAACGAAGACGGCGGCTGGGGCGAGGGCGGCGAGAGCTACAAGCTCGACTATCGCGGCTACGAGCGCGCGCCGAGCACGGCGTCGCAAACCGCGTGGGCGCTGATGGGCCTGATGGCGGCGGGCGAGGTGAATCACGAGGCGGTTGCGCGTGGCGTCGAGTATTTGCAGCGGGAACAGCGCGAGCACGGCCTGTGGGACGAAACGCGCTTCACGGCGACCGGTTTCCCGCGCGTGTTCTATCTGCGTTACCACGGCTATCGCAAGTTCTTCCCATTGTGGGCGCTGGCGCGCTTCCGTCATCTGAAACGCAACGGGCTGACGCGCGTCGCTGTCGGGATGTAACGGATGGCGCTTTCGACAACGCCGTCAGCCGGGGCCGGCCGCAGCATGTTGCCGGTGATCGTGGTGACGGGTATGGCGTTCGAAGCGCGTATCGCGCGCGGCAAAGGTGTCGAGGTGGTCTACGCGGCTCGTGCCGATCTGCTGGAGCGGGCGTTGAGTGCGGCGGTTGCGCGCGGCTGCTCCGGGATCGTTAGTTTTGGGACGGCGGGTGGTTTGGCGCCCGATCTGGAGCCGGGCACGCTGATCGTCGCAGAAGCCGTCGAGGGGCCGTTTGGGCGGCTCGAGACCGACCGGCCGTGGGCTGACAGGCTCGCCGCCGCGCTGGCGACTGGGCCGCTTGTGGCGCGTCTGCGGCGCGGGTTGGTGGCGGCGGTGACCGCGCCTTTGGTCACTGCCGAGGACAAGCGTGTGCTGCATCGCTCGACGGGTGCTTTGGCGGTTGATATGGAATCGCATATTGCCGGTGCGACGGCTGCCGCGCATGGTTTGCCTTTCGCGGTGTGTCGCGCGATTGTCGATCCGGCCTGGCGGACGTTGCCTTCGGCTGCTACCGCTGGCTTGCGGGATGATGGCACGACGGCGTTAGGGCCGATTTTGCGGGAGTTGTTGCGGCAGCCGTCGCAGTTGGGGGCGCTGATTCAGGTCGCTGTCGATGCGCGGGCGGCGCGGACCTCGCTGGTGCAGGCGCGGCATGCTATGGGGGAAAGTGGGGTTTTGCGGATGGGTGGTGGGTGAGGGGTTTGGTCTTTTTCTTGATCTGGCTTTTTTGGCCTTTGGCCTTTCCTTGAATTCTTATTGGTCTATTAGCGTCGCCCCTGTGCGGGGCGGCACTTACTTCTCTTTGCCGCCGCAAAGAGAAGTAAGCAAGAGAAAGCGGCTCACACCGCTAGTTCTTAAGCGGGTCCCCCGCGCAGTCGCGGTAGTGGTGCATCTGGAATCTGTGTTCTCGCACATTCAGCCTCGGTGACAAGGCAGTCATACCTCCAGCGGCGCTGCGCGCGCCGAAGGGTGCTTCCCGTCTGGTTCGCTCGGCATTCCTGTTCGCAATCGGCAGGCACACTGTTCGTTTTAATTCCCGCCGTTTCCGTACGCTAATTTCCCAGTCCGCTCTTTAAGGTGACCCGGGCGCTCTGTAGCGCAGGGTCACCCGACTCCCCTTTATTGCGCCGCCGGCGCTGCTTGCGTCGGCTTCGTGCTCGTCGGCGCGGTTTGCGACGCCGATGCTGGTGCCGCTGCGCCCGATGCCGCAGCAGGCGCCGCCGCTGGGGCGTTTGGCGTGTCGCCCGGGTCCGTGTAGTTCGGTACGCCCGCCGGGGCGGCTGTGGCGCTTCCTGATGCCGCGTTCGGGGCTTCAGCGGTGTCGCCTTGGTCCGCGTAGTTCGGCAAGCCTGCGGCCGCGCCTGAAGCGCCCTTGGCAGGTGCGGCTGCGCCGGAGTCGCCCTCCTGGTCGTCGTAGTTCGGGAGCGGTGCGGCGTTGTCGCCAGTGCCGCGCAGGCGCGCTTTACGCTGCTGCGTATAAGCGTCGCGAACGAAGGAATACTTGTCGAGCGCAGCCTGTTGCAGCAGGTCGGTTGCCCCCAGCAGGTCGGAGCGCACGCTCACGAACTGCAGCACGTACAGCGGATTGCGCACCGCCGGCTCGATGTAGTTCAGCGGGTTGAACTTCACGTCCACCACCAGACCCATGCTGTCACGTACCGTGCTTGGACCAAACAGCGGCAAGACCAGGTACGGGCCCGACGGGATGCCCCAGAGGCCCAGCGTCAATCCGAAATCCTGATGGTGCTTCGGCAGACCGGCCGGCGTGGCCCAGTCGATCAGGCCGCCGAGCCCAAAGGTCGAGTTGAACGCGAAACGCACGAAGTCTTCGGTCGCGTCGGTGATCTTCAACTGCAACAGATTGTTGGCGGCGTTGGTCAGGTCGCCCAGATTCGAGAAGAAGTTGCTCACCGCCGTACGCAACGGCTGCGGTGTCACCTTCTGGTAGCCCTTGGCGACCGGAACGGCGACGAAGCGGTCCAGGCCGTCATTGAAATTAAAAATCACCCGGTTCGCCGGCTCGAACGGGTCGCCCGGTTTACGGTCGGGGCCGGTCGCGCAGCCAGAGATCAGCCCGGTGGCGACCAGCGCCAGCACGGTGGTTTGCAGCTTCATGCTTATATTCCTTTGTGCTTCGCGCGACGTTGGCGCGGCTTACCCATCAGCACGGGTTGGAACACCACCGCGCCGATCAGCGTGCAAAACAACGAGAGTGCCAGCAAGCGTCCCATACTCGACGTCCCCGGATGGTGTGACAGCCAAAGGCTGCCGAACGCCGTCGCGGTGGTCGCCGCACTGAACAACACGGCATGCGTGAGGCTCGACTGCAAAAGGCCGGTCTGCCCGTTGCGCCACGCCATCACGAAGTAAATCTTGAATGCTACGCCGACGCCCAGCATCAGCGGCAATGCGATGATGTTCGCGAAGTTCAGCGGCATGCCGAACACCACGCACAACTCCAATGTCACCAGCGCCGAGACCAGCAGCGGAACCAGGGTGCGCAGCATATCGCTGAGCCGCCGCAGCGCAATCCATAGCAGGATGGCAATCGATAGCAAGGCGTAGCCGGCGGCCTGCAGGAACGCCTTGATGATCGTGTCGGCGGAATGCAGGATCGAAATCGGGCCGCCGATCGCGTCCGGTTCGGCTTTCTTCACCGCGTGCGCAAAAGCGGCGAGCGTCGCGTCGTCGTTCGGATCGGCGCCGGGTTTGACCTTCGGCGCGATGTCGACGAGCGCGCGGCCGTCCTTCGACACCCAGCTTGTGGAGATCTCCTTGGGCAGGTTGTCGCGCGTAATCTCGGTCGGCTGCAGCAGATCCGCCAGCTGCTTCAGCGCGATGCGCAGCGGCTCGGACATCGCGGTTTCGGCGCGCTCGCGCGTGGCGGCATCGGCGGCGGCCAGCTTTTGCAGCGTTGCGGACAGATGCTGGGCTTCGGCGGCGCCGGGACCCGGGTGGTCGTCAGCGGCGAGCGAAAGCTGGTTCGACGCGCGCTTCAGCGCGGCGACGCGCACAGCGTCTGTGGCTTGGGGCGAGGGCTGCTGCTGCAGCGCGGGCAACAGTTGCTGCGCGGCGCTTGCGATCAGCATCAGCTTTGGCTGCTGCTCGGTCGGAACGAAGGTGTCCAGCGTAGTGACGCGGCCCACTTCCGGCAGCGTGCGCAGACGCGTGGCCTTCTGGTCCGCATCGGCAAGCGTGGGCGCCAGCACGTGCACATTGTTGACCGCGGCTTCTGGCGAATCCTTCAGCGACAGCAGTGTCGCCATGGATTCCGTATGCGGGTCCTTCAGATGCAGCGGATTGAAGTCGAAGCGCAAATGCGTGAGTAACGGCGTGGCGCCGATCACGACGATGAGCGTTCCGATCAGCACCGGCTTGCGGTGATGGTCGAGGAAATCGTCGACGGGCGCGAGTTGTTTGAAGCCGGGCGAAACGGCTTCGACCGGCGGGTTGAAGAGTTTCAGCAGCGCCGGCAGCAGCGTCATGTTGGTGAAGTACGCGACGAACATGCCGACGCCGGCGATCTCGCCCAATTCCGACACGCCGCGATAAGCCGTCGGCAGGAACGAGAAGAAGCTCAGCGCGACCGCCACGGCAGCGAGCGTGAGCGGCACGCCGATGCTGTGTGCGGTGTGCATGAGGGCGGCGGAAAGACGGTCGTCGCGATTACGTTCCTCGCGATATTTGACGCCGAACTGCACGCCGAAATCGACCCCGAGCCCGACGAACAACACCATGAAGGCGACCGAAATCATGTTGAGCGCGCCGACCAGCAGCAGGCCGAGCGCCGCGGTGATCGCGAGCCCGACGAACAGCGTAATGAACACGGCTACGATCATGCGGCCCGAACGCAGGGCCAACCACAGAATGACCAGCACGACAATGAAGGTGCCGATGCCGTTGAGCACGGCGCCGTCCTTGACCGATGCGAATTCTTCGTCCGCGAGCGGCTGTTCGCCGGTGAGGCGGACCGTGGCGCCATAGCGCGTATCGAGGTGCAGCGACGCGGCGGTGTCGCGGATCGCTTTCGATGCCGTTGCGCCCGGCTCCAGTGCGTCGTAGTTCACGACCGGCTGCACCGTGACGAAGGCGCGCGCCGGATCCGTGGCGGCGCTTTTGTCGACCAGCGCGCGCCACGAGAACGCCGCCGGCTGGCCGGCCAGCACCCGATCGAGCGTGGTGGCGCTTTGCGACAGCAGATGGCTCATGTCGGCCAGCTTCACCTGACCGAGTTGCAGCGGCAGCAACAGGCTCGTGGTGAGCGTGCCGGCGAGGCCGGCCAGGCTCGGATCGTGCGCGAGGGCATTGACGAGGGGGCGCGACTGGACGAGTTGCGACGTGGTCGACATCACCTCATCGGTCGACGGGAACAGCAGACCATTGTGTTCGAAGAACGGGCCGCCGGCGGGCTGCGAGACAGCGACGAACTCCTTCGGGTCGGCTTTGAGCGCGGCCGTGAGGGCACTGGCAGCGGCGTCGGCAAACTCCGGCGCGCGGGCTTCGACCACCACCAGCACGGTTTGGCCGCGATCCGGGAAGGCCTTGTCCATGGCATTTTCGAGCGACGACCATTGCTTGTCGGTCTCGATGAGCTTACTGATATCGGTGTTGATCTTGAAATGATCGGCAACGTAGAAGCCGCTCAAAACGGCGAGCACAAGAGACAGGGCGATGATCCGTAACGGATGGCGCACCGAATAGGCGACGAGACGGACAATAGATGACTTCAGCATGTAGGCGGGGGTGGCCTTATCACGGACGGTGTTTTTGACGAAAGTGCACAAGTATACAGAGCCGGAGCGACTCGGCTCCACTTCGGCAGCAAGGACGGCTCCCGGGCGGCGCGGCCGGGGGCGGGAACGCAATATCGGTATACTGGTCTATCCAGCTTTCGCCGCGGGCTTATGAGCCCGCCGGTGCTTACTTCTTGGGGTTTTGGCGAGCGTATGAAACGTTATCTGTCTGCTTTTCTGGCTGCGGCCGTGGTGTCCACTGCGGCATACGCACAAAGCGCGCCTGATGCGCTGGTGAAGAGTGCCGTCGAAGGCACGGTTACCGCGATGAAGGCCGACCCGCAGGCGCGCGGCGGTGATATGGCGAAGATTACCGAGCTGGTTCAGACGCGATTTGTGCCGGCCACCGATTTTCAGCGGACCACGCGGATCGCGGTAGGGAAGGCATGGAGTACGGCGACCCCCGAGCAGCAGAAGCAGCTGTATGAGCAGTTTACGCTGCTGCTGGTGCGCACCTACGCCGCCTCGCTGTCGCAGTTGCGCGATCAGGATGTGAAATTCAAGTTTCTGCCGGTCAGCGTGCCGGCCGGCGCCAAGGACGTAGTCGTGCAGTCACACGTAATCAGCAACGGCGGGGACGATGCGATTGATTACCGGCTGACCAAAGGCGCATCCGGCTGGAAGATTTACGACATCAACATGATGGGTGCCTGGCTGATTCAGGTTTATCAGACGCAGTTTGCCGATCAGCTTTCCAAAGGCGGCGTTGATGGGCTGATCAAGTTCCTGACTGCGCATAACGCACGAAGCGCAGGCTGAAGTCACGCGCAAAAGAGAAAGCACAAAAAAGAAAAAGCGCGGTGGCAATCAGGCCACCGCGCTTTTTTTCTACAGAACATGCACATCATGGGGCGAACAAAACCGCCCCGATGATCGACAGCTTAGTGTGCGGAAGCGGAAGCCGCCGTCTGCACCTTCTTGCCCTTACCAGCACGCCCAATTTCTTCCAGCTTGATCTCGACGTGCCGCGAGAACACAAACTCAGCGGGGCGCTGCTTATCCAAAGGAATATCCTTGGTGAAGGCGCCGGAAGTCTTCGGGCCGCGCAGGCTGACTTTCAACGCCTTCAACGGATGCGCAACCGTATCCATCACGGCCGTCGCTTCGAAGCCGCAGTGCACCATGCAATCCGCGCACTTCTCATAGTTACCCGTACCGTAGTTGTCCCACTCCGTGGTTTCCATCAGTTCCTTGAAGGTCTTCACGTAGCCTTCGCCGACCAGATAGCACGGCTTCTGCCAGCCGAACACCGTACGCGCCGGGTTGCCCCAAGGCGTGCACTCGTACGTCTGATTGCCGGCCAGGAAGTCCAGGAACATCGCGGACTGGCTGAACGACCAGTTCTTGCCATTGTTGCCGCGCTTGAAAATTTCGCGGAACAGATGCTTGGTCTTGTCGCGGTTCAGGAAGTGCTGCTGATCCGGCGCGCGCTCATAGGCATAACCCGGCGAGACGGTGATGCCGTCCACGCCCATCGGGCCGAGCGTGTCGAAGAATGCGGCAACGCGTTCCGGCACTGCGTCGTTGAACAACGTGCAGTTGATGTTCACGCGGAAACCGCGGCGCTTCGCTTCCTTGATGGCGGCGACTGCCTTGACGTACACGCCTTCCTGCGACACCGAGTGATCGTGCGCCTGCTCGTCGCCGTCCAGGTGAACCGACCAGACGAAGTACGGATTCGGCTCGTAGTCGTCCATCTTCTTTTCCATCAGCAGCGCGTTCGTGCACAGGTACACGAACTTCTTGCGCGCGATGATGCCCTTCACGATCTGCGGCATTTCCTTGTGCAGCAGCGGCTCACCGCCTGCAATCGAAACGACCGGTGCGCCGCATTCGTCGACTGCGCCAAGGCATTCTTCGAGCGACAGACGCTGATTCAGGATGGGATCCGGATAATCGATCTTGCCGCAGCCATTGCAGGCAAGATTGCAGCGGAACAGCGGCTCCAGCATCAACGCGAGCGGGTAGCGTTTGTTGCGCGAAAGGTGCTGACGCATGATGTATGCGCCGACCCGGACTTTCTGTAGCAGCGGAATAGACAAGACGTCCTCCTTAAACTTCGCGTGCAGCGAGTGGTTGCATCAGTTTCGATGGCAACTTGAATTCGACTTTCTCTTCACGGCCCGCCATCGTCGTGACATCGACGGGCCCCAATGCGCGCAGCGCATCGATTACGTTCTTCACCATCTCTTCCGGTGCCGAAGCACCGGCTGTGATGCCGACAGTCTGCACATTCGCAAACCACTCCGGCTTCACTTCCGAACCGTCGGCGACGAGATAACTCTCCACGCCGCTTTCACTGCCGATCTCGCGCAGCCGGTTCGAGTTGGAACTGTTGGTTGCGCCCACCACCAGCAGCACCTCGACCTCTTTGCTCAGTTCGCGCACCGCCGCCTGACGGTTTTGCGTGGCGTAGCAGATGTCGCGCGTGTCGGGACCGACGATGTCGGTGAAACGGCGCTGCAAGGCATCGATGATGCCACGTGTGTCGTCCACCGACAGCGTGGTCTGCGTGACGTACGCGAGCGGCGTGTCGAGCGGCAGGTCCAGATGCGCGACCTCGGCCTCGCTCTGCACCAGCAGCACCTTGCCGGGAATCTGGCCGATCGTGCCTTCCACTTCCGGATGGCCCGCGTGGCCGATCAGGATCAGGGTACGACCCGCAGCCACATACTGGCGCCCCTGCACGTGAACTTTGGTCACAAGGGGACAGGTCGCGTCGAGCACGTCGAGGCCGCGCTGTTCCGCGTCGCGCTCGACAGTCTGCGCGACACCATGCGCGCTGAAAATCGCCACCGCGCCTTGCGGCACCTCGTCGAGTTCTTCGACAAAGCGCGCGCCTTTCTGGCGCAGGTTGTCCACCACGTGGCGATTGTGAACAATCTCGTGGCGAACATACACGGGCGCGCCGTGCTGCTGTAACGCGCGGTCGACGATCTCGATCGCGCGAACAACCCCTGCACAAAATCCGCGGGGTTGAGCAAGGATGACTCGCATAAATTGGCGAACTCCGACTGACGCGGGTTTCGAAGAAGTCGGTAACAATGACTTTATCGCCGCGACCATCTATTTAGTTGACGTCTTGAGCCCCGGCGACGAGCCGGTACAGCAAAACCAAACGCGCATTCTAACGCTATCAGGCCGGCTCTGCTCTGGCGCGCCTGCCCAGGTGTTGGGCCGCCGCTGCGCCGCGGGCCCGCTGCCGGGCAGCCGCACCCATGGCGCATGCGGCAATGCGCAGGTAGTGATGCGCTGGTGGTAATGATTACGCGCTGCACCGGTTTGGCGGAACCCTTAAACTACATGGTCCTGCGGCGCACGTTTGCGGCTGCATTACAGAATGGTTTCGAGGCTCGCTGGATGGACGTCGATCAATACGAGAATTTTCCGGTCGCGAGCGTGTTGCTGCCAAAGGCGCTGCGCGCGCCGATCGACATTATCTATCAGGTTGTCCGCACCGCCGGCGACATTGCCGATGAAGGCGACTGGAGCCCGGCCGAGCGGCACGCCCGCCTGGCCGACTTCCGCGCTGGCCTCGACGCGGTAGCACAGCGGCGCGCGGCGCCGGTGCACCCACTCCTGTTCGGCAAGCTCGCCGGTGTCATTGCCCAGTATAAACTGCCGCTCGCGCCGTTCTACGATCTGCTCCACGCGTGCGGCCAGGACATCGACACCAACCGTTACGAAGACCGGGCCGCCCTGCTCGACTATTGCCGCCACTCGGCAAACCCGATCGGGCATCTGATGCTGCATCTGGTGGGCGCCGCCATGCCGGAGAATCTCGCCGACGCCGATGCGATCTGCACGGCCTCGCAACTGATCAGCTTCTGGCAGGACGTTGCCGCCGACTGGAAAAAAGACCGCGTGTATCTGCCGCTCGCGGATCTGCGGCGCTTCAACGTGACCGAGGCGCAGATCGCCAAGGGCGTCGTCAATGATGCCTGGGTCAAGCTGATGGCCTACGAGATTTCGTTTGTTCGGGCCACGCTGGTACGCGGCGCGCCGCTCGCGTTGCGTATCCGCGGGCGGTTGGGTATCGAGCTGTGCGGCGCCATCCACGGTGGCTTGCGCATCCTCGAGCGGATTGAAAAGGCCGGCTACGACGTGTTTCGCGAGCGGCCGGTGCTCAACACTTTTGACTGGTGCGTCGTCGCGGTACGCACTGTGGTGATGCGCCTGTCGCGGCGCGTCGGCGTAGAAGCGGGTTCACTCGAGGGTAATGCTTAATGCTGGTGGTTCTGTTTCTTCTTTCGTGTCTTTCCCTGCTGATCTGGTGTGTGTTGCTGTTCGCGCGCGGCGGGTTCTGGCGGGCGCGTCCCGCCACGCCGCTCACGCTCGAACCGCGTGAAACCTGGCCGGCGGTCGCCGCCGTGGTGCCGGCGCGCAATGAAGTCGATGTGATCGCCGAGGCGGTCACCACCTTGCTCGAGCAGGACTATCCGGGCGAATTCCACGTGATCGTCGTCGACGACCACAGTACCGACGGCACCGCCGACGCCGCCCGTGCGGCCGCGTTGCTCCTGCAATGCCCGGATCGCCTGACGGTGCTGAGCGCGAAGCCACTGCCGCCGGGCTGGTCCGGCAAGGTGTGGGCACAATCGCAGGGTATCGAGGCGGTGCGTACGCTCGGCCTGCCTGCAGACTTTCTGTTGCTTACCGACGCCGACATAGGCCATCCCGCGGACGCCGTCACGCAACTCGTTGCGCGTGCTGATGCGGAAAAGCGCGACCTCGTCTCGCTGATGGTTCGCCTGCGCTGCGATTCGTTCTGGGAGAAGGCGCTGATTCCGGCCTTCGTGTTCTTCTTCGCCAAGCTGTATCCGTTCTCGTGGGTCAATAACCCGCGCAATCGTACGGCGGCGGCGGCGGGCGGCTGCATGCTGGTCCGGCGCAGCGCGCTCGAAGAAGCGGGCGGTATCGAGTCGATTCGCGCCGAGCTGATCGACGATTGCAGCCTCGCCGCGCGCATCAAGCATCGCGGCACGGGGCGTCATGCGATCCGTCTGGATGTGGCGGCGCGCAGCGTGTCGCTGCGTCCTTACGATAGCTGGCGTGAGATCTGGAACATGATCGCGCGCACGGCCTTTACGCAGTTGCGTTATTCGCCGCTGCTGCTGGCGGGCACGCTGCTGGGCATGACGATCATCTACCTGATGCCGCCGGTGGCTGCGCTGGTGCTCGGTCCTCTTGGCTGGCCTGCGTGGCTGGCCTGGGCGCTTATGTGCTGCGCTTATGCGCCGATGCTCAGCTACTACCGCCGTTCGCCGCTATGGGCGCCGTTCCTGCCGCTGGTGGCGTTGTTCTATGTCGGCGCGACGTTGGCGTCGGCGGTGCGTTACTGGCGCGGTAAGGGTGGGCAATGGAAGGCGCGTGTGCAGGCGCCGGTGCAGGAGCGCTGAGACGCGCGCCATCAGGGATTTGTCGGACGAAAAAAAGCGGCGCTCTCAGGCGCCGCTTTTTTACATCGATCGTTACTCGACCTTTCCATCAGCCCTTGGTGAGCAGCATGTACATCTGGATCACCATGTCGGGCGAGAACGTGAACGGCACCCAGCCGTGGCCGGTGTGGCGCATGACCAGCAGACGGTCGCCATTCGACTGTTTCTGCACGGCCATGACGGGATTTTTCGTTGATACGAAGCGCCAGCCCGGCGGGATGCCCGGCGGCGGTTCCGGCGTCATCGAGGCACGCGCGTTCGACAATTCCTCGATCAGTTGCCCGATCTGCTCGGCACGCAGCGCGACCGTCTGGCCGCCGATCGTCATCGTGATCTCGTTCTGCGCCGGACGGTTGATTTCGAGCGTGGGCGGGACAGGTGCGACGGATTCCGCCGCCGGCTCTTCCGCGGCGGCTACCGCGTCTTCAGATTCGACGCGTTCCACTTTCGATTCGGACGAGACGTGGCCTGCCACCGGCGCTTCCTGCGCTGCGGCTTCTGCGGGTGTCTCGGGGATGTTTTCGGCCTGCGGGGCCACGACAGCCTGGATGAGCTGATCGACGCCCGTTTCCAGCGCGCCGAGCTGTTCGTGAAGATTCATGCGAGGTTTCTCTGGTAAGACCCACGATTTTACCTGCTGCGCGTAGGCTTTTACCTGTCGCAAACAAAGTGACGTTGTAACAAAGTGCGTGCAGGCCACACCGGATTGCCCGGCGCCGCTTGCGCGGCCCGGCCTGACTGTCATGCGCGCGTCAGGCCTTCAGATACCCGGCTTGCCTGAACCATTCGATCGCATCGCTCAAACCTTCCCGATAGGGTCGCGCGCGATAGCCGAGCTCGCGTTCCGCCTTCGCCGACGTGAAGTACATCTTGTTCTTCGACATCTTCAGACCGTCGACGGTGAGGAACGGTTCGCGCTTCGTGATCCTGGCGACCGCTTCGGCGCCCGCGGCGAGCGGATAAAGCGGCCAACGCGGCAAACTCAGCGTCGGCGCCTTGCGGCCGGTCAGCGCCGCGATATCCGCGAGCATTTGTTGCAGCGGCAGATTTTCGCCGCCGAGAATGTAGCGCTCGCCGATCTTGCCGCGTTCGAGCGCCAGAAAATGGCCGGCGGCCACGTCGTCCACGTGCACGAGGTTCAGCCCCGTATCGACGAATGCGGGGATCTTGCCGAGCGCCGCTTCGACGATGATGCGACCGGTCGGCGTCGGCTTGACGTCGCGTGGACCGATCGGCGTGGACGGATTGACGATTACGGCGGGCAGGCCGTCCTCGGCGATCATGCGCTCCACCGCGCGTTCGGCCAGCACCTTGCTGCGCTTGTATACGCCGATCGCCTGGTCAGCTTTGAGCGGCGAGGTCTCGTCTGCGGACTGCCCGGAACGGGTGACTTTCAGCGTCGCCACGCTGCTCGTGTAGACAATACGTTCGACGCCTTCCTTCAGCGCGGCGCGCATGGTTGCCTCGGTGCCTTCAAGATTCGAGCGCTCGATTTCGCTTGGGTCAGGTGCCCACAAACGGTAGTCTGCCGCCACGTGCAGCAGGTAGCGCACGCCACGCAGCGCGTTGCGCATCGACGCTTCGTCGCGCATATCGCCGACGACGATTTCCGCATCGAGCGCCTCGACGTTTTTGCGCGGACTGGTGGCGCGCACCAGCACGCGCACCTTGAAACCCTTCTGCTGCGCGATGCGCGCCACCGACGAGCCGACGAAGCCGGATGCGCCGGTCACGAGCACGAGATCGCGATTCTGTTCGGTCATTCTCTTTCATTCCCTGCGTGACAGTCGACGGATTGTACGTGTCGCGCGTGCCACGTGTCGCGCCGGGCTGCCCGGGCGCGCAGGCGAGCCCGGACGAATTCAGGGCCGCCGAGCATTCTCGTCGCGACGCGGCTAGAATGCCGGCTTGAAAGATTTGCGTTGCATGGGACCGGAGTAACCGCTAAAGCGCTAACTCCGGTCGACACAGGAGAGGATGGCATGGCCCCGGATCTGGATCAGCGGATCGAAACGTATTACGTGCGAGTGCGCGGCACCGTGCAGGGCGTCGGCTTTCGCCACGCCACCGTGCGGCAGGCCCACGCGCTCGGTATTAAAGGTTGGGTGGCGAATCTCGAAGACGGCTCCGTCGAAGCCATGTTGCAGGGCTCGGCCAATCAGGTCGACCGGATGCTGTCGTGGCTGCGTCATGGGCCGCCGGCGGCGCGCGTGACAGAAGTGGCCGGCGAAGAGCGCGCGACCGAAAAGCGTTATGAACGTTTCGAGCAGCACTGAGCGGCGGGGCTTCGAGCAAAAAAAGGCGGCGCGCCATCACATCGATAGCGCACCGCCTTGCAGTTTGCCTGTCCTGGTTGTCCGGCGAATGGGCCGATAACGTTTAGCGCCTAAAGCGCCTATCGCGCCACCAGCAAGCTCTCAGCGAACCCCCATCCATCTTCGATCCACTGATGGCTGCACACGAAGCCGGCATCGTCGGCGATCGCGGGCATCTCGTCAGCGCGATATTTGTGGCTGCTCTCGGTCCAGATCGTTTCGCCTGCCTTGAGCGAGACCGTCAATTGCGCGGCACCGACATGCGCGGTGACATCGCGTTTCGCACGCAGATGCATCTCGATGCTGCGCGCGTCTGGATTGAAGCGCGCGACGTGCTCGAACGCATCGAGCGGAAAATCGCCGTCGAGCTCGCGATTGACACGCGCCAGCAGATTCAGATTGAACGATGCGGTCACGCCGATCGCATCGTCGTAAGCGGCCACGAGCACCGGCGTCGGCTTGAGCAGATCCGTGCCGAGCAGCAACGCGTCGCCGGGTGCGAGCATGTTGCGGATATCGCGCAGGAAACGCGTCGCCGCGAGTCTGCCGAAATTACCGATCGTACTGCCAAGAAACAGTACGAGTAGCCGTTCGTCCGCTGCGCGATTCTTGCTCACCTCGGCCAGCCCGGCCAGGTAATCGCGTTCATAACCGACGATCGAGATCCGCTCGATGTCGCCGAGTTCGCGCCGGCATAACTGCAACGCGCTGCGCGAAATTTCAATCGGGAAGTAAGAAGTGGGGCGCTTTTTACACAGCGCTTCCAGAATACGCCGCGTCTTGCGACCGCTGCCGCTGCCCAGTTCGGCGACGGTCACGTCGTGCGGAAGGTGCGCGACGATGTCCGCCGCGTGCTTCGTGAGCAGGCTCTCCTCGGCGCGTGTCACGCCGTATTCGGGCAGTACCGTGATCACTTCGAAGAGGGCGGAGCCTACTTCGTCATACAGATACTTCGAGGGCAGTTCTTTCTGCGGTGCATGCGTGAGTCCGGCGCGAACGTCGGCGGCGAAGGTCGCGCGTAGCAGATCGGGCGATGCGTCGTGCGAGAGGGCTGGCTGGGTCATGCTGGCTCCAGTAGTCACGTTCGATGAGCAGGATTGCTGGCCGGGTGAAGGCAGGCGCAATAAAACGTCGTTGCTGCGTGCCGCGGGAAAGAAGGGTGGGCTCAGTCCGCCTGGACTGCCTTTACCGGCCCGGCTCGTTGATGTTGCAGATGACGGTTGCGACGGCGGTCCAGGATATCTCGGACCACATTGCAAATAGTGTCGCCAGACTTCGTAGCAAGATTCGAGCTTGAGCAGTTGCGCGAGAAGTTGCCGGTGCGAAAGCTACGGATTCGCCTGTCGCGCGTGAAGTTATGTTCTAGTGCATCGGCACGCGATGCGCACGGAAAAAATTGCTGCTTGCTACAAGGAAGGAGCGAGGAACGAGCGGGCACGTTGGCGGGGAACCCGTCTAGAATGCCCGCTTGCATCGCATATCGAAGATAAAAAATTCAGCGCTTGATCCGACTGCCTGCCGCGCTGCCTGTTTGTGAGGCTTCACTTCTAATGACAACAACTCGAGGCGCGAAGCCGTATGCTGCGCCGCACACACCTGCATCTGAATCAGCTTGCGCATCTGCACCGTATGCCGGAGCGATTGCGCCACGGGCCGCGCAATGAACCAGTATGACCCAAAGCGCGGTATCGCGTTGTCGGTCGGCGCGTCGGCGATGTTTGCTTTACTGTCCGCTTACGTCAAGCTGCTTGCGCCGTTGAGCGGTCTCGACATTTTCGCGTGGCGTATCGTGTGGACCGTGCCCGGGGCGTTATTGCTGATCGTGTTGCGCAAACGCCTGCCCATTCTCCGGCAACTTCTTTACCGCATGGTGACGGAGCCGACGCTCGGCGTGGCAATGGTTGTCAGCGCGGTTCTGCTGGGCGCGCAGTTGTGGGTGTTTCTCTGGGCGCCGCTGCACGGGCGCATGCTGGAAGTTTCGCTCGGCTATTTTCTGCTGCCGATGGTGATGGTGCTGGTAGGGCGCTTCTACTATCACGAGCGCCTCGACGGCTTGCAGTGGCTAGCAGTTATCTGCGCTGCTTTGGGCGTCGGGCATGAACTGTGGATGACGGGCGCGTTTTCGTGGCCAACGGTGCTGGTCGCGCTCGGCTATCCGCCGTATTTCGTGTTGCGCCGCAAAATCAACCAGGATTCGCTGGCCATGTTCACGGTGGAAATGGCGCTGCTGCTGCCGGCGGCGGCGGTGTTCATCGTCATCGGCGGTTCGCTGACAATGATCGGCGGCCGTATCGACATGTGGTGTTTGCTGTTGCCGGGGCTCGGCGCGCTCAGCACCATTGCGCTGGCTTCGTATCTGAAGGCGAGCCGTTTGTTGCCGGTCGCATTGTTCGGCATCCTCGGCTATGTCGAGCCGGTGCTGCTGGTGCTGGTCTCGATCACATTGCTCGGCGAGGTGCTCAGCGCCGCACAGTTAGCCACGTATATTCCGATCTGGATCGCGGTTGCGCTGACGGCATTGCATAGCGTGCGGCTCGTTCGGCTAGCGCCGCGTTGAGGCGCGTTGATTGAGCCGCAATGGTTGAGTCGCGGCGGGTGGTTGCGTTGGGACGGCGCGCAGTATTTGCGCTTGGCCCGCCGAATCAGGCGCCGCTTTCAGCGATGCGCTGCCGCGCGATCCGCATTGATACGCGTGGCGCCGACCTGCGCCTCGATCGCTTCGCGCAGCGCCGGCCGCCAGCCAAAGCCGAACAGCGCTTCAGCGAGGACGAATAGCGGCCCAATCAGCAGACCGACCACATCGTCGACAAATGCCGGTTTGCGATGTTCGTATGCCACGTGGCCGATAAACTGGAACACCCAGCCGACGACAAAGAGGCCGATGCCCGAGGTGAGCCAGGTGAACGTAGTTTGCGCAGCGAGCCATTGTCCGCACGCGACGCACAATACCGATACCACGGCCATCATCACGCCGAGCGGCACGTCGAGCACGAGGTAATAGACAGTCGCCGCGGCGAACAACACCCACGCGGGCGACAAGGTAAACGGCAACGCAAATGGCAGCGTGCCGGGGCCGAAAGCCGGCCGGCTCAACAACACAGCTAGCGCCAGCACGATCATCGGAATGCCGATGAAATGCGTGGCGATATTGCGCCGGTCGCGGTGGTAGGCCGCATATTGCGTAAGTTGCTGCGTCAGCGTTCTCATGTATGCCGCTCCTCGATCAAAGTCAGCATAATCGCGGTCAGCGGAATTTGAAACCATCGGGTAGCCGACAATCGGGCACGGATGCCGTCCTATGACTGCAAGTTTTTCATCGAATGAGCTTGCCACCCTGCTTGAACGCAGCGCGTGGTTTCGCTCGGCGCCTGCGCCCATGCGGGCGCAGTTGATCGAAGCGGGGCGTGTCGAGCGGCTGACGGGCGGCGAACGGCTCTTCACGCGCGGCGATTCTGACGATGGCCTCTATTGTGTGCTCGACGGTCTGGTGCGAATCGGCGCGGCGAGTTCGGCCGGCAAGGAAGCGTTGCTCGCGGTCATCGAACCGGTCAACTGGTTCGGCGAGATCGCGCTGTTCGATAGTCGCCCGCGAACCCATGATGCGTATGCCGAACGCGATTCCGATCTGTTTCATGTGCCGCGCACCGCGCTTGCCGTGCTGCTCGAACGCACGCCCGAGTATTGGCATGTCTTCGGCTTACTGTTGGCGCAAAAGCTGCGCCTCGCTTTCGATGCCATTGAAGAAGCCGCTTTGCTTCCCGCCGCGCAGCGCGTGGCGCGGCGCCTGCTGTTGATGGCAGGCGGCTACGGCGAACCCGGTGCATTGCGGCGTGTACTCAAAGTGCCGCAGGAGGATCTGGCGATGATGCTGGCTTTGTCGCGGCAGACAATCAACCAGGTGCTCAAGCAGTTCGAAATGCAAGGTGCGTTGAAGCTGGGCTATGCGGAAATCGAAATTACCGATGTGCAAAAGCTCAGTGCGCTAGCCGATCTGAATCCAGCTTCGGATTGATGGAACTGAGTCGTGCTGAGGCCGCGCGCGACAACACATCTTTATAAGCATTTTACGGCGCACCCCTGTTTCTTTGGCGATTCGCTACACCGACACCGGTAAGGTCGAGGTACTCCGGTCAGGAAGCGAAAATATGCATGGAAACAGCGCTCTGGATGGCGTGCAAACACAACGGGACCTGCGTTCGAGAGCCGGTCTGAAGGTGATGCTCGCGGCGATCGTTCTCTCGCTTGCTGCGACATCGCGAGCTGCCGATACGCAGCAGTCGGCGTTGGTCGCTCCAACTCCAACCGCCGCCAGCGACGCAACGCCTGACACCGGCTTGCCGGCGCTCAGCGATATCACTGCCTTACTGCGCGCACAGTTTCGCGTTGCGCCATCGGAGTCCATGAAGATCGCGCGCGCGGTGTTGATCGAAGCCGACCGCCACGGCATCTCGCCGATATTGCTGCTTGCCGTGATGTCGGTCGAATCGAGCTTCGATCGCTACGCGGTCAGCATCGCAGGTGCGCGAGGGCTTATGCAGATCTTGCCCGCCGCGCATCCGCAGTTGATTGCGGGCACAATCGACTTGTCCGATCCGGCGATCAACGTACGGATTGGCTCGACCATCCTGCGCGGCTACCTCGATGAAAGCGGCGGCGATCTCGACGCCGCTCTGCTTCGCTACAACGGTGGCGGCCGCGGCTACGCGCGGCGTGTCGTGCTGCGGATGCAGCGCCTCGACGCAAGTTTGCGCCGCGAATGATTAAACGATTCGCGGCGCATTCGTCCTCAGATCCTCCGACTTGCTCGTTTTCTCTCGCGTTAGCTCATCGCTCCGGCAAACTCGGCGCGCAGGTCTTGCAACCTGTCGCGCGCGGTACTCAGGCGCTCGACCAGTTGTGCCGAAGCGCGCGTGATCGGCATGCGCGTTTCGTCGGTCATCGAATGATCGAATGCCAGCATCGCCTTGATCGCGGACGGATTGGGCGCGGCGAACAGCAGGCGCAACACGGGCAGCAAGCTGGCGAACAGATTGCGCTCGTCCGGGTCGCGATCGGTCCGGATCAATTCCTGTACGGCAACCAGCAGGTCCGCGCAAACATGTGCGCTTGCCAGAATGCCGCCTGTGCCGCCGTTGTTCAGGCAGTCGTCCAATGCTTCATCGGTGCCGCACAGCACATTGATCGGCAGGCCGCGCAGTGCGCTGAAGTGTTCCTTCACGCATTCCTTGATGGCGACGATGTTGCTGTATTCGATCAGGCGCGCAACCGTGTCAGGCGCGATTGCTACGCCGGTTCGATGCGGCACGTCGTACAAAACAACAGGGCGCTCGGTGGCGAGTGCGGCTTGTTCGAAATGCCATTGCACGCCGGCCTGATCCGGACATACGTACGACGGTGGAGACACCAGATAACCCGCGCAGTCCCAACGCTCATAGCGATGAATATCGTGCAGGACGTCGCGCGTATTGGAGCCGCCGACGCCGATCAGCATCGGCAGGCGGGAGCCGATCACATCGGTCAGCGCCTGCAATACGATGAGGCGTTCTGATTCCTGTAATAAAGCGGCTTCGCCCGTCGTGCTCAAAGCGACAAAACCGCTGATCTCCGTGCGCAGGTAGTAGTCCGCGAGGCGCTGCAACGCGTCGACGTCGACTTCGCCATGACGAAACGGCGTAACGATGGGCAACCAGATACCTGAAAACATGATTAGCGCGCCTTTGCGACGGCATGGCGGCGCTTCAGAGGTCCGATCAGTGCTGCGGGGAGTGTCGAGATCAGCGTATGCAATGTGAAATCGAGGTCGTCGAGCGCAATGTCGAGTTGCACGCGCACTTCTTCGCGCACGGCCTCCGTGCTGACCACATACACGCCGAGTGGAGAATGGAGCAGTGTGCGGAGCTGGGTGCCAGGAAGATCGTGCGCGGGGTGGGGCAGGGTGACCTGCAAGCGGGCACGGGCCGCGGGGAAGGGAATGACATTGTTGCGTTGGACCGGCGGCGCGCTGAGCGGTCGCGTTTCGAAGTTGTCGATTGATTGCGTGAGAGCCATTTAGTGCGGCGTTCGTTGACGCCATGGTTGATCAAGACAGTTCGAGCTTAGGCTTCTGCGGGTAAACACGGTGCAAAAATTGAGGGATCCGCTGAAAAAATCTGTTCGCGTTCCGAGCTTATAAAGAGCGCTCACAAAAACCGCCGCTCAAAACCACGCTGGAAATACGGCCATAAAAAAAGGCGAGTCATAAGACTCGCCCTCCCTGAACGGCACCGTTTGGCTTCGATTAACTACGCATGCCTGGCCAGTGCGTGCCGAAAACCGATCACGTGTTATTGCGTTTTCGTCGTGTCGGTCTTTGCGCCGTCGACTTTTGCCGGGGCGTTGCTGGCCTCTTTCGCGCTCTCCGTCTTGCTCTTGCTTGCGCTTGTGTCGACAGTGGTCTTTTTGCTGGCCTTATGGGTCTTTGCCGCGTGGTTGCTGGCGGACGTCTTTTTCACATGCGCCTTTGTGGCGGCCTTGGTCGGCGCTTTCGTCGTGGCGGTGCCTGCATCAGCAGCACCCGTTTGCACGGCGGTGCTCGCCTTCAGATTCGCTTGACCGGCCGGTTGCGTTTGCGCGGGTTGCGCGGCCGACGGCGCTGCGGTTTGAGCAAAAGCGGTCGATACGACCAGAGCGGATGCGAGAGCAGCGAAAAGCGTCTTCATGATGTAACTCCTGTTTAACCGGTTATTTCTTGTGTCGCGGCTGAAATGTTTCAGCGCTGCCGGTTTAACGTTGGCCGGAAGACAGCAGTTGACGGTGCTCTGGTGACAAAACGTAACGGCGGATACATATCGGGGTCCTGAATCCGCCGCATCAACGACCACCGATTGGGTGCCAATCCGCCGCTCCCGCCGGTGTCGTGCCGAACCGGCGCAATCGCAAGAACGCGATTCCGCCGGTTTTCGATCACAGGGAACAGGATTAACGGGTGTTGCCGAGTACCTTCTGTGCAGTCGCATCGACGGCCTGCCGCATCTTGTCGACCAGTTCGTCGATCTGCGCGTGGTCGATCACGAGCGGCGGGGCGACGATCAGCCGGCCGTTCGTCGAGCGCACGATGGCGCCCAGTTCGAAGCCGACAGTCCGGCTATGCCAGGTCAACTCGGCTTCGTCGCTAAAACGCTCGCGCGTGGCCTTATTCTTCGCGAACTGTATCGCGGCCACCGCGCCGACGCCCTGGATCTCACCGATCAACGGGTGATCGGCGAATGCGTCACGCAATGCCTTCTGCAGATACGGACCGGTATCGTTCTTCGTGCGCTCGACAAGACGGTCTTTCACCAGGACATCCAGATTGGCCAGCGCGACCGCCGCCGCGACCGGGTGACCTGAGTAGGTCAGTCCGTGCGCGTAGACGCCGCCTTTCTCGACCAGCGCCTCGCCGACCTGGCGGCTCATCACCAGGCCGCCCATCGGCACGTAGCCCGACGTCAAACCCTTCGCAATACAGATCAAATCCGGTTCGAAGCCGAAATGCCGATGTGCGAACCACTCTCCGGTTCGCCCGAAACCGCCAATCACTTCGTCCGCGCACAACAGCACGTCGTACTGGCGGCAAATGCGCTGGATTTCCTGCCAGTAGCCGTCCGGCGGAAAGATCATGCCGCCCGCACCTTGAAATGGCTCGGCGACAAAGGCACCGACCCGGTCCGCGCCCAGTTCGAGAATCTTCTTTTCGAGCGACAACGCGGCCTGCTTGCCGAATGCTTCGGGGCTCAGTTCGCCCCCGTTCGCGTACCAGTAGGGTTCGTCGACGTGCGTCACATTCGGAATCGGCAGGTCGCCCATCTCATGCATGAAGGCCATGCCGCCCAGCGACGCGCTGCCGACGGTCGACCCGTGGTAGCCATTGATTCGCCCGATCAATACTTTCTTGCCGGGCTGGCCCTGGATGTCCCAGTACCGCCGGACCGTGCGAATAAGCACTTCATTCGCCTCAGAACCCGAGTTCGTGTACACGACATGACTAAAACGATCGCCCAGCAGCGAGAACAGTCGTTCCGACAATTCGATCACTGCGGGATGCGTGGTGTGAAAGAACATGTTGTAGTACGACAGTTCCTTCATTTGCCGCGACGCTGCGTCGATCAGTTCCTGGCGGCCGTAACCGACGTTGGTGCACCAGAGGCCGGACATGCCGTCGATGTAACGGTTGCCGTCGTTATCCCAGAGATAGACCCCTTCGCCTCGAACCATCACGCGCGCCCCTTCGTTGTTCAGGGCTTTCTGATCGACGAAGGCATGCAGGTGATGGGCTGCATCGCTTTGTTGATAATCGCGAGTGGCGCGGTGCGGAAAATTAGGAGCGTTCATGTTCAAGGTTCCAGTTGTGTGACAGACGAATTTCGCCTTGCGTGCCCGGCGCGGCAGGTCGACCGCAGCGGAATCACGCTCTTAGTCTCTTTGCGGCGCTATGCCAGCCGCTTGACCATGCCGGATCAGTAGCTGATCCACGTCGTTTTTAGCCCCGTATATTTGTCGAGTGCATGCAACGACAGATCGCGGCCGAACCCCGATTGACGGAAACCTCCAAACGGAGTTTGCGCGCTGAGCGCATCGACGGTGTTGACGGAAACCGTGCCGGCACGCAAGCGTGACGCCACGCGATGTGCGCGTGACAGGCCGCCTGTCCAGACCGATGCGGCGAGCCCATAAATCGAATCGTTGGCGAGCTGGATCGCCTCGTCCTCGGTGTCAAATTTAAGAACCGACAGGACCGGGCCAAAGATTTCCTCTCGCGCAATCGGATCGCCTGCGTTCACATCGACAAAGATGGTCGGCTCGATGAAATACCCCTTGCCATCGACAAGCCGTGTCCCGCCACCGGTCGCCAGCGTCGAACTCGTGCGCCCACGCTCGATCCACCCTTTTACGCGGTCAAACTGCGCACGGTCGACGATTGCACCCATGCCGCTGGCAGGATCAAGCGGGTCGCCCGGCATGAAGTCGAGCGAGTGGGCGATCAGGCGATCGACAAATTCATCGTGGATCGAGCGATGCACCAGCAGTCGTGAATTAGCCGAGCACACTTCACCCTGGTTGAAGAAGATGCCGAAGCACGCTTTGCGGGCCGCAAGATCGAGATCGTCCGCGTCTTCGAAAACCAGATTCGGACTCTTGCCGCCGCATTCGAGCCAGACCTGCTTCATATTCGATTGCGCTGCATATTCGAGAAATTTCTTGCCGACGACCGTCGACCCCGTAAACGCCACGACATCGACATCCGGATGCAAGCCGAGCGCGCGTCCGGCCGTCTCCCCGAACCCGGGCACTACGTTCAGCACGCCCGGCGGCAGTCCTGCCTCGAGCGCGAGTTCTGCAAGACGCAGTGCAGAGAGTGGCGACTGCTCCGCGGGCTTCAACACGATGCTATTGCCCGCTGCAAGGGCAGGTGCAATCTTCCAGGCCACCATATCGAGCGGGAAATTCCACGGCACGACTGCGCCGACCACGCCGAGCGGCTCCCGCGTGACAACAGCGAGATTGCCGGGATCAGTCGGCGCCACTTCGCCGTTCAGTTTGTCGATCGCCTCGCCATACCAGCAGAACAGGCTGCTTGCGGCTGGCACGTCGATGTCGAAGGCGTCGGCCACGCGTTTGCCCATGTTGAGTGAGTCGAGCAGGGCGAACTCTGCGCCATGGGACGCAATCAATGCACCTAACCGGCACAGGACGCGCTTGCGTTCTGCCGGCGGACAGCGCGACCAATGCCCTGCATCGAACGAAACACGGGCAGCACGAACGGCGTCGTTAACGTCTGCAGCGCCACAGGATGCAACGTTGGCAATCACCGTCTCAGTCGCGGGATTGATCGCCTGGAAGGTCTCGCCGTCTTGAGCGTCCGTGAAGCGGCCGTCAATATGTGCCTGCGCTCGCGGGAGAACATCCGCGGCCAGTCGGCGCCAGTCCATATGGTTGTGGATTTTTGCTGAAGAATGACTCAAGGAATAACTCCGGTCTGGAGATGGGCAGGCAGACCTTCCCATCTCGTGTATCGATGATCGAGACAGCTACGGCTCTAGCGCCCTACTGTCGATCGACAAAAAGGGACGGGAAAGAACAAATTTGCTCTTCATTGCATCTGTTTTCCCTATTCATTTTCAGAGTTGCATTCTTTTCCTACCTCTTTCAATGTTTCGTTGTTCGAACGCCGGAATGGATTGTGAAACTTGCCTTGGTAGGCAAGAAGGAACGAGATGATTTTGCATCTAAGAAAACTATCCATAAGGTAGGAAAACTATTTTTATTCAATAAATTCACGATGCTACGCTCCAGCCGTCGTTCGTCGCAGTTCCCTTGCAGCTGGAGGATCTGCGGTGCCAGGAACGGCATGTCGCAAGAGCCGCGCGCACAGGAGACGTTGTGCGTAGCGCCGGTGGGTGGACGGATAAAGAGCCATGAAC
>NZ_JAQQET010000055.1:0-33256 GCF_046026855.1 Paraburkholderia sediminicola
ACGCTAATAGACCAATAACAATTCAAGGAAAGGCCAACGCCATAAAAACACAGACAAACAAAGCGCCGCGCAGGCAATCAAATCAAGAAAAAGCCACCGCCGCAGGCACAAAAACACCCCTAAAGCCTCTGCTCAACAGCAAGCAAAAATATCCGCGCCCACTGCTTAGCCTGCCGCTCACCCACCATGGGCAAAACCCAAACCTGACGCTTAGCGTCCTTAACCTTCAAAGCGACCTGCCATTGAGCATCATGGCCTTGCACCTCCGCCCCAAGCAGGTCGGCAAAAATATAAGCCCCCTGCTCGCCGCCAAGGCGAATCTCACATAACCGCTTGCCCGCAGCAAGCCGAACCGCCCCCCAGCTTCCCTTGAGTTCATGAGTCCAATCGCCATCGCGAATATTGGCAGCAACTTCCTTCCGACGCCGCCACCAATAAACAACTGCGGCAACCAAAAGCAAAGCAACAAGAACAGCAACCCCAACCGCAACAGCCAGGCCTAAAGCCGCTTGCAAGGCATAAAAAGCCCGCACCGCGCCATACACCAGCGCGATCAATGCAACGAACGCAACAAGAATCGGCATCGCAAACTCGCTAGACAAAAAATCAGGCTAGCACGGCGCGGCCCTAATCCGCAGAGCAAAAAACCATTGCGAAAAACGCGCCGCCGCGCGAGTGCCAGGCCCTACGGCTGCTTATGCGTCGCCGCCCACTCCTTCACCGCCTTGAGCGTGTTCTCGACGTGCTTCTCCGGCGAGAGGCTCGTGTACTCGTAAATGATCTTGCCGTCCGGCGCAATCACGTACGACACACGATTCGCCATCGAGCTATGCATCGGCATACCGGCGTCATATGCACCGATCACCTTCGAGTCGGCATCGGCCGCCACCGGGAATTTGCTGCGGCATTCGCTCACCGAAAACTTCGTCAATGTGTCGATGTTGTCGTGCGACACGCCGATTACCGTCGCACCATATTTCTTGTACTCGTCGACAGCTTCGGCAAACTCGTGGGCTTCAATCGTGCAGCCCTTCGTGAAGGCCGCCGGATAGAAATACAGCACCACCGGTCCGTTCTTCAACTCGTCGGCCAATGAATAGGTGTAGGTCTTGCCGCCCAGAGAAGCCTGCGCGGTGAACGGCGGTGCGGCATCGCCCGGTTTGAGCGTGGCCGAGGCCGTCAGCGAATGCATCGCGAATCCCAGCGACAGGACAGCGGCCAGCGCCGCCGATATGAGTTTTCTCTTCATTTCCAATCCCTCGAACGTTAGTGCACGCGGTTGGCGTAATGCGCCGAAGGTTGCGGCACTCGGCCCAACCCCGGCAATCTCCACTCGCTATTGGACCACGTACAGACAAGATACGTCAGAAACTGCGGAAAGGATGCAGACGCGAGCCGGCCAGGTATCAGGTCACCGCCAGGCCACTGCTAGGCCGCCGCTTCTTCGACATGCGCGCCGAACCACGCCGCCGCGGACAGGTTCAGCTCGGCCAGCACCTCAGGCGTGAGCGCCGCGAAGCCAGGCGGCGCATCGGGTCCGGCTGCGATCGCGGTGGTATCGGCGCCCTCGCCGGCCGCTTCGGCTATCCGCAACAAGGTGCCTAGCGCGCCGCTACGCGCCACGATCGCATCACGAATCTGCGGCGCAAGGCCGAGCTTCTCGAGGACGGACGCCGGTGTGCTGCCGAGCACCACATGGACCAAAGAAAAAATCCCGGTCATGAAAGCGGCATCGGCAAATTCGTCATCGGACGGGCGCAGCCAGCCGGCGGTCAATTCCATGAAGCGCGAGCGCGTGCCGGCCAGTTGCACCAGCGGATCGGCGCGCCACGGCAGTTCGCCGCTATCCGCGTACAGCAGCAGTTGCGCCCAGCGCGCAATCTGCCGCGTGCCGGTCGCGATGATGGCCTCACGCAGCGAAGCGATATTGCGCCCCAGCCCGAACGCACTCGAATTGACGAGGCGCAGCAGTTGCACCACCACGCTCGGGTTCAGTTTGAGCTCCGCTTCGAGCTCGACAATCCCGGCATCCCGCGACAACAGCGCCAGCAGGCGCAGCAGGCCGGGCCGCGGCGAGCGGTTGCGCGGCGTGGCCAGCACCTGCGGCCGTGCGAAAAAATACCCCTGGAACAGATCGAAGCCGAGGTCGCGAGCGATCGCAAAGTCTTCGCGCGTCTCGATCTTCTCGGCGAGCAGAGTCTTGCCGTGGCTGCGTATCGTCGACGCCAGTTGGCCAAGCGCGGCCCGCTGGGTCTGCAGGAAATCGATCTTGACGATGTCGGCATACGGCAGCACGGCAAGCAGGTCGTCGGACAGTTCGCTGATATCGTCGAGCGCCACCTGAAAGCCGGCGCGGCGCAACTCGGTCAAGCGGTGGCCCAGATGTGCGTCGAACTTGACGGTTTCGAGGATCTCGAGCACAAAGCGCTCCGGCGGCATCAAATGGACGATGTCGCTAAAGAGCAGCGCGCGGTCGATATTGACAAAGCCGCGGTGCTGACCCAGTACGGCCCCCACACCGATCCCGCCGATCGCGCGAGCCACGACCTGCGCCGTTGCCTGGGCGTCATCGCTGACCTCGGCATAATTATGCGCACTGGCTCGAAACAACAATTCGTAAGCATTGAGCGCCCCGTTGCGATCGAGAATCGGCTGGCGGCCCAGATAGACGAACTGTGCTCCGGACGTCGGGTCGGCGTCTTCGGAACATGGCTCAGGCACCTCGACGTGCCGGGGACTGGCCCTGACAAAGTGACGTTCAGACATGGATCATCGGTGCAAGTGTTCGGAAGGCTACGCAGCGACATCACGGCCGGCACTGCACAACGGGTTTGTCGTATTAACGGACGGCAAGCCGTTGCACTTTAACTGAATCGCTCGCGTGGCGACGCCGGGCCATGCCGCCGCGTCCTTACCCTATGTTTTTTGCAGCAGACGCTAAAGATTTCCCGCTGCCGGTCGTTATCTTGTTCTGATGGGGCGGCCTGATACCGCTTAACCGCCCGGACACGGCGGGCAATGAGCCGCCCCGCCTGCAGACGAACACAGGTTGCCAGCGACAAACATGGAAGCGAATACGATCACCGCGCCCCGCCGGGGCTCCTTGCGCACGGTCATCGACCGGTTTCGTACGTTCGGCCGGCGTGCCCACGGCAAACCCCAGGCACGCGCCAGCCGCGCCGCGCAACTGGAACAGGTGGTCGGCGCCGTCGACCTGCTGGCGCACATCGATCACGAGTTGCACTTCCTCTATGTTTCGGACGCCAGCCTGCGCTTCATCGGCTATCACCGTGAATATCTCGAGACCATCACGCTGCACGATCTCGTGGCGCCCGCCGACGTGCCACGCCTCGACGCGCTGCTGACGCGCGCCGTTGCCACGGGCAACGTCGAGAAGGCGACGCTCGGTCTCATCAAGTCACTGACCTACCCGATCACCGTCGAGCTGCGCGTGGTGCGCAGCAGCCACGACGGCATCGACGGCTATGCGATCGCCGGTTTCGACGTGTCGGCGTGGCGCGCCACCGAGGAACGCCTGACCCAGGCGCTGCATCTGGACCGCCTGACCAATCTGGCCAATCAGCCGGCGCTGATCCCCGCGTTGCTCGACGCGCAACAGCAAGCCGACGCCCACGGCACGCCGGCCGCGCTGCTGCTGCTCGACCTCGACGACTATCAGCGCGTGAACCGCGCGCTCGGCTACGATGCCGGCGACGAGATGCTGCGCGACACCGCGCGGCGTCTATTGAACATGACGAGCCCGGGCGAAACGGTGGCGCGCGTCGCCAGCGACGAGTTCGCGATCCTCGTCAAACCTGCCGCGAGCCGCACCGACGCGGCCGCCGCAGCCGAAGCGCTGGCGCGCCGCCTGTTGACCGCGATCCAGCAACCGTATGTCTTCAACGGCCAGCAGGTGCATCTGTCGGCGAGCATCGGCATTGCGCTCTATCCCGATGTGCGCCACGCCAACGACAACGCCGCCCACGACACCCACCTGCTGCGCTGGGCCGATCATGCCTTGCTGCAGGCCAAGGCGGCCGGCGGCAACACGCTCGCCTTCTACGTGCCGGACGACAATCCCGCCGACGCCGAGCGCCTGAAGCTGGAGGCCGATCTCTACGACGGCGTGCGCAACGGCGAATTCTCGCTGCACTTCCAGCCGATCACGAGCAGCCGCACGCATGGCGTGGTCGGCGTCGAAGCATTGATCCGCTGGTCGCACCCGGTGCACGGTCTCGTGCCTCCTTCAATGTTCATTCCGCTTGCGGAATCGATCGGCCTGATCAACTTCCTCGGCAACTGGGTGTTGAAGGTCGCCTGCATGCAGTTGATCCAGTGGGACAAGCAGGGCATCTCCTTGCAATACGTTGCCGTGAACGTGTCGCCGCAGCAGTTCCGCGATCCGCGTTTCAAGGACGCCGTGCGCGAAGCGATCGAGTTGACGGGCATCGACCCGCGCCGCCTCGTGTTCGAGATCACCGAAAGCCTGCTGATGCACGACCCGGCGCATGCCAAAGTTCTGCTCGAAGAACTGACCGCGATGGGCATCCGCTTTGCCGTGGACGATTTCGGCACCGGCTATTCAAGTCTGGCTTACCTGCAACGATTCCCCTTGGCCAAACTCAAGATCGACAGGAGTTTTGTCGAGAATCTGCTAACCTCCCGCAACGATCAGGCAATCGTTAGCGCGGTCGTCGGACTCGCACAGACACTCGATCTCGAACTGGTTGCCGAGGGCGTTGAAACAGAAGCACAACGCACCCTGCTCACCGAGATGGGATGCGACCACATTCAGGGATGGCTCGTCTGCAAGGCGCTGCCCTCCGACGAACTCGCGCAGCGTTTCGAAGCGCGCACGCTTCACCTGCACACCGCATAGCGATGCAGACAAACCTCCTGCACAGCGGAAGATGCCGGCCGGGAGCCGGTGTGGCATTCATTGGAACATGTATGGCTTTTGCGGGACTCACATGGTAAAGGCGGCGGTGCTCGACCGGCTCTGGACGCGAATGAGCGAGCGCGGCGATTTCCCCATGCTGTCGCAGTCGTTGCGTACCACCATGGCGGCGATGAACAACGACGACCTCGACTTCACCGGCCTCGTGCAGGTCGTATTGTCGGATTTCGCCCTGACGCAAAAGGTGCTGCGGCTTGCCAACTCGGCCATGTACATGGCGTTCGGCGGCAACATCACCACCGTGTCGCGCGCACTCATGGTGCTCGGCATGGATGCGGTCGGCCACCTGGTGGTCGGACTGAAAATCGTCGATCACTTTCATCACAGCGCGCCGCGCCGCATCGACGCGAAACTCGAATTGAACCGCACGCTGCTGTCGGGCTGCGTCGCACGCAAGCTGACCGAGCGCGGCGATCTGCGCGCAGGCGAAGAAGCCGTGGTCTGCACGCTGATGCGGCAGATCGGCAAGCTGCTGGTGGTGTTCTATCTCGACGCCGAGTGGGATCAGATTCGCCGGCATATCGAAGACGGCACCCTCGAAACCGATGCGTGCGTACTGGTGCTCGGCGTCACATTCGACGAAATCGGCGCCGAAGCGGCGGTGCGCTGGCGCCTGCCCGACATGATCCGCTCCGGCATGGGCGAGTTCGATCCGCTGGATATCGAGCAGCCGCGACAGGTGCAATGGCTGCGCGCCATCACCAACTATTCGACGGCGGTCGCCGACGTGCTGACCCAGCAGAACATGCCGGACTGGGAACGCGAAGAACGCATCACTGAACTGGCGCAGGCATACAGCCGCGCGCTGAACACCGACCCGGAAGTGTTGCTCGAGATGAGCGTCGCGCTCGCCCGTGAAGAAGGCGGCGACGGCGTGATGCGCGAGATCGTCGAGTTGCGCGCCAATGCGGACGCGATCGCACGCGAGGCGCTCGATCCGGAAGCGCGCATCGCGGCGGGTGTGGGCGATCTGCGCGGCCTGCCCGACGACAGCGCGCTCGCGCCGGCGTTGGCGCTGGCCGCGGAAACCGTGTTGGCGGCGCTCGGCTTCGCGCGCACGGTGGTGTTCGTCAAGCACAGCAACGGCACCTTCAAGGCGCGCCTCGGACTCGGTCCGAAGATCGACGCGGCAATGCCGCGGCTTTCGTTCAACACCGCGTTTGAGCCCGACGTGTTTCATCTCGCGATCGCGAATTCGGTCGGCATTTTTATCGAGAACGCACGCGACCCAAAAATGGTCGCGCGGTTACCGGAATGGTTCCGGCGTTCGTTCGACGATGCCCGCGCCTTCGTGCTGTTGCCGGTAGTCGACGAAACCGATCAGACAGTGGCGCTGTTATACGGCGACTGGTCTCATACGAACGAGCCACGCCGGATATCGCAGAAGGAAATGAGCGCGTTGAATGAACTGGCCAGGGAGTTAGGACGTTTTTTCGGCTTGGGGCAGATGCAGGAAATGGAGATGATGTGAAGACGTGGCGTGATCGTTGATCACGGTGCTTCACGCTCACCGGTTTTGTATTTGCCCTAAGTCGCGAGTCATGAATCCTGGATGCGGAAAGGCCGGCATGTTGCGCATGCCGGCCTTTCTGATTCAAACCTCGAACCTCAACCCTGCCCCCTCAATCCTCAATCCTCAATCCTTTCTAACCCCTCCGCACTCCGATCCGCAACCCCGGCCCAGGCTCCCGCCGCCAACCCAAGCAGCGCGATCTCTTCCACCGTCAACGGCTGCAAACGCGCGCACAAGGCATCGAGTTCATCCCACGCGCCGCACTCCAAAGCTTCGACCGCCGTCAGCAGCAACCCCAGCACACCCTGCCGATGCAGGATGCCCGTCTGGATCGGCCGCGACAGCGTCAGCACATTCAACGTGCTTTCAAGCGAACCACCGAACACCGCATCGACAAACGAAAACACGCCGGTCAGAAACGCCGCATCGGATTCGTCGCGCCCGGCTTCGGGCAAGCGCTCGATCGCCAGTTCCATGAAACGCGCCCGGCTCGCCGCGAGCTGCAGCAGAGGATCGTCCTCGAGCGCGACCTTGCGGCCGTCCGCGTACAGCAGCAATTGCGTCCAGCGAGCGATCCGGTTCGTACCGGTTGCGTTGATCGCTTCTCGCAGCGTCGTGACCTTGTGGCCAACAGCAAGGCCGCTCGAATTCGCGAGCTTCATCAGATGCATGACGAGCACGGGATTCAGTTTGAGTTCGGCTTCGAGTTGCGCAACGGTCGGCTCGCCTGACAACAGCTGCAGCAGGTTCAGCAATGCGTGCCGCGGCGCGCTGACGCGCCGTGTCGTCGAGGTCTGCGCTCGCGCGAAGTAGTAGCCCTGGAAACGATCGAAGCCGAGAGCATGCGCCGCGTCGAAATCGGCCTGCGCATCGAGACCCAGCGCGATCAGCAGCTTGCCGGCCGACTTGAGCACGCTCGTCAGCTTGGGCAACAGCGCACTCGGGGTACGCGCGAAATCGATCTTGACGACGTCCGCGTAGGGCAACAGCCTGGCGAACGTGTCGTCGGGCTGGGTCACTTCGTCGAGTACGAAGCGGTAGCGACGGCCGTGCAATTGAACGATACGCGCGATCAGTGCATCGTCCACCTCGATCGTCGGCGGCAATTCGAACATGAAGCGCTCGGTGGGCAGCCGCAGGATCGAGTCGTCGAACAGCATCTCGCGGCTGACATCGACGTAAGCGGGATGCCCGGTGAGCGCGCTGCGCACATTGCTCTGCGCCAGACCGCGAATCACGGCTCGCGCCACCATTTGCGCCGGCTCGGGCGCGCGGCCCGGCAACGCATCGGCACTCGAATCCGTGCCACGCCCCGCAATCGGGGCCGCGTCAGGGTCTGCGCCCGCAGGCAAATCCGGCGCGCGCACTTTGATCTCATAGCCGCACAGCATGCCGTCCCGATTCAGAATCGGCTGACGCGCGAAGCTGGCATTCAGTTGCGCATCGTCCGCTGCACCCGTGTGGCCCGGATTCTCGATTGCGATGGTGGTCATTCCATTCCCCCGCTAAGCGCCGCCCCGGCGCTCACTGCTGTATTTTGGTTTTGGCTGCACCGATAGCGTGCGCCCAAGCCTCTGAGGCCCGTGGCGTCTGCGATGCGCCCGGCGATTTTAGCTCAGGCCGCTGCGCGCGGACATGCCAACGCCGCAATATCTCGAAATAATTGGTTACCCGTCTCGCTGAAGGCCTGGAAAGAATCGACGATACTCTTGTGCAGTGCAGAAGCGTTCCACCACTCGTGCTACCCCGCCTTTAACCACCAAGGAAAATCATGGACGTCAAAAGCGTGCTGTCAAATGCCTTCGCGATGCCGATCACGAGCCCGGCGTTTCCGATGGGCCCGTATCGTTTCATCGACCGGGAATTTCTGATCATCACCTACCGCACCGATCCGGACAAACTGCGCGCCGTCGTGCCCGAGCCGCTCGAGATCGGTGAGCCGCTGGTGCATTACGAATTCATTCGCATGCCGGATTCGACCGGTTTCGGCGACTACACGGAAAGCGGCCAGGTGATCCCGGTGTCGTACAACGGCGTGGCAGGCGGCTACACACTGGCCATGTATCTGGACGACCATCCGCCGATTGCCGGCGGCCGCGAATTGTGGGGATTTCCGAAGAAGCTCGCCAAGCCCGTGCTCGAAGTCCACACGGACACACTCGTCGGCACACTCGATTACGGCCCGGTGCGTATTGCCACCGGCACGATGGGCTACAAACATCGGCAACTGGACCTCGCACAGCAGCAGAAACGCCTGGAAGCGCCGAACTTCCTGCTAAAGGTGATTCCCCACGTGGACGGCACGCCGCGCATTTGCGAACTGGTGCGCTACTACCTGCAGGACATCACCCTCAAAGGCGCATGGACGGGCCCCGCCGCGCTGGACCTGGCGCCGCACGCGCTGGCGCCGGTGGCGGACCTGCCGGTGCTCGAAATCGTCGAGGCACGGCATCTGGTTGCCGACCTGACGCTTGGACTCGGTGAAGTGGTGTTCGATTATCTGGACCAGCCCGAAGCCAACGTTCGCTGATCGACCGTCGCGGTTCGGCGTACACGACGCGCATGACGCGCATATGAAGTACATGTGAAGCGCATGAAGCACTGCTGCCAGACACGCGTCAGGCAGACGACGCTTCAAGCCTCGCCCAAAATGCAAACGGTCGCATCAGCGGCCGTTTGCATCAGGCAAAATCCATCAGGCAAGACGCACAACGCCTTACTTCAACACGACCTTCACGTCGAAGTACTTCGCCGCGAAGCGGTCGATCGTGCCGTCGGCCTTCAGTTCCTTGAGCGCCTGGTTCAAGGCGTCCTTCAACGCCTTGTCGCTCTTGCGGACACCGTAGCCCACGCCCGCGCCGAGCAGCTTCTCGTCGGTGACGGGCGGGCCGGCAAATTCGAAGCCTGCGCCTTGCGGCTTCTTCAGGAAACCCTTCGAAGCCGCTTCCGCGTCCTGGAACGCGGCGTCCAGACGGCCCGATGCGAGGTCGGCGTAGATCTGGTCCTGCGTCTGATACGGCACGACGTCGACGCCAGCCGACGCCCAGCGCGCTTTCGCATACGCTTCCTGAATCGTGCCTTGCAGCACGCCGACGTGCTTACCCTTGAGCGATGCCGGCGTGGGCAGCAGACCGCTGCCCTTCTTCGCGATCATCTGATTTGGAATCGTGTAGATCGGATCGGTGAAATCGATCGCCTGGCGGCGCTGTTCCGTGATCGTCATGTCCGAGTTGATCGCGTTGAACTTGCGCGCTTCCAACGCCGGAATCAGGCCGTCGAACGAATTCTCGACCCACACGCATTTCGCCTTCAGCTTTGCACACACGGCATTGCCGATATCGATATCGAAACCTTGCAGTTCGCCCGACGGCGACTTCGATTCGAACGGCGCATACGACGCCTCAACGCCGAACCGCACTTCCTTGATATCCGCGGCCGACGCGGACCCTGCCGTTACCGTTGCCGTCGCGAACAGCGCGAGCGCGGCCATGTTTCGCCAATTCATCTTCATTACGGGTGTTCCTCTACGGTATTGAATAAGACGGAGCCGAATCCGGGCAAGCATGATTGCCGCGCCAAAAATGCGATTCAAACTCGTGCGGCCGGTGTGGTGCAGCGCAACAGCCGCGAGGGCGGGATTGTACAGGCTTCGCCAGGCGCGCCAGGCGGGCGCCGACACCCGCCACCCTCACACGACCTCGAATCGATGCACGGCAAAGGTGCAAATTCGTGTCGCGTTCGGGCAAGAGATGAGGTGTGAAGGAGATGATGCCGCGGACGGCTAAACGAGCTTCGCGAGCGTTTCCTGGGTGGTCTCCACGACCAGCAGACCCGCACGCAAACCCGGTTTGACCGTCGCGTTGGGAAACACAATGCGCTCTTCGTCGTGACGCACGGTGTAGCGATACTCGCCATCGCGTGCGAGCACCGTGTTCTTTACGAAGGGCGTGAAATTCGGCACATCGGCGGCAAGCAGCAATTCGAATGCTTCGCTTTGCTTGGTGAGCTGGTCGATCACGGTGAACACGCGCGGCATCGCCGCGGGCGCGTTGCCGTTCTTTGTACCGGCTAGCAGATGGCGCAGCGCTTCGTCCGCACCGGCAAAACGTGTCAGATCGTTCTGCCCGAACGGACGCACCTTGCCGAGTTCCAGTGTGCACGCTTCGGCGCCGCATGCTTGCGCGGTGAAGTGCGAATACGTGTTGCCCTTGGTGGTGTGCAGCAAAACTGCGCTGATGCGCGCTTCGCCGAGCCACTCGAACATCGCGCGCGAAAACGGCGTGCCGGTGTGCGGCAACAAGGCGAATTGCTCGAACGCGGAGGCGCGGATCGCCGTGTGCATGTCGATATGCCAACGCGCACCAGGCTCTTGCGAAGCAGCGGCAAAGAACTGCGTTGCCGCACGCTCCAGGGCCACCGCGCGCGGCGCTTCGTGGCTATGCGGCACCTGCGTGTGACGTCCACTGAAGAGCCGGTTCAGATCGTCGTCGCGATAACGGCACGCGTCGCGCATGGCATCGACGTTGCCGAGAATCACCAGCAGGCGGCATGTCAGCGCCGCGCGGCCTTGCGCGATATCGCGCACGAGGCGTGAAAGCAGTTCGATCGGCGCTGTCTCGTCGCCATGCACGCCGGCGGAAGCGAGCACGCTGCGCGCGGCTACGTCATGCGAGGCCGGTTCGAGTTGCAGAACGCCGTCGTCGAGCCAGGACCAGCGCACACCGCTGCCGGCACACGTGTCCCGCGTTTCCTGCGCATCAGGCCGTGTCCCCGCCAACGTGTAGGCAAGAAAATCGTCGAGCATCGGAACCGGCATGCGGCGCTCAGCGCTGGAAGTCATACAGCGAACCCAGGCCGAGAATCTGCGTCAGTTCATCGAGCGCGGTGCGCGACTCGGCGAGCAAGTTCGGATCGGTCAGATCGGACGGTGCGAGACGATCGCGGTAGTGCTTTTCGATCCACGTATCGAGGCGGTCGAACAGATTGTCGTTGATCCATACGCCAGGCGTCACCGCCGCGCGCTCCACATCGTTCAGCGCCACGCGCAGGCGCAGACATGCCGGACCACCGCCGTTCTTCATGCTTTCGCGCAGATCGAACACGAGCACGTCGTCGATCGGACCGGTGTGCGAGGTCAGATCGTCCAGATAGGCGCCCACACGCTCGTTCTCGCGGCACTCCTGCGGCACCACCAACACCTGCTTGCCGTCCGGGCGCGTCAGCAACTGACTGTTGAACAGGTACGACGTGACCGCGTCGGACACGCTCACTTGCGCGTCCGGCACCTCGATCACGTTGAACTCGGCCTTCAGCCCCGAGAGCTTGGTGCGCAGTTCGTCGTACACCGCGTTCTGTTCGACAAACGCGAGTTGATGGCAGAACAGCGTAGTGCGATTGCCGACCGCGATCACGTCGTTATGGAACACGCCCGCGTCGATCACGTCGGGGTTCTGTTGTGCGTACACGGTGGCCGATTCTTTCAGACCGTGACGATGCGCGACCGCGCGGCTCGCCTCGAACGTCTGACGTGCGGGAAAACGCTTCGGCTCCGGTCCGCGGCGATATTCGCTGCGGCCGTAGACGAAGAATTCGACGCCACGTGTGCCATATTCCGAGCAGAAACGCGTGTGGTTCGCCGCGCCTTCGTCGCCGAGAGCGGGCGTGCCAGTCAGTGCCTCATGCACCGCGAAACGGTCGGTGTCGCTGAAAATAGCGCGCAAGGTGCGGCGCGTCGACTCATGCTCGATCGCGCGATGCAGCTTGCTGCACAGATTGGCCGGCGTGAAATGCACGCGGCCGTCGTGCGTGTCGGCTGACGGACTCACCGTCGCGGCATTCGCGGTCCACATCGCCGAAGCCGAACTCGCCGCGGCCAGCAACTCGGGCGCGTCTTTAGCAACGCGTGCGATCACGGTGGCGTCGTCGCCCGAAAAGCCGAGTTCGCGCAAGAGGCGCATCGAAGGACGCTCCTGCGGCGGCAACACGCCCTGATGAAAACCGAGATCGGCCAACTGCTTCATCTTGCGCAGCCCCTGCCTGGCAGCCGCTTTGGGATTGGCAACCGACTTCTCGTTGTTCTGCGACGCGACGTTGCCGAACGAGAGCCCCGCGTAATTGTGGGTCGGGCCGACGAGACCGTCGAAATTCGCTTCAGTGGCTTGCATCGTCGATCCTTAGAATTGAAGACCCGGCGAGACGCTCGCGGGCATTTGCAGTTGCGCGCTTTCAACGGACGCCATCGGATACGCGCAGTAGTCGGCAGCGTAGTACGCGCTCGGCCGGTGATTGCCCGAACGCCCCGGGCCGCCGAACGGTGCGCCCGACGACGCCCCATTGGTCGGCCGGTTCCAGTTGACGATACCCGCGCGGATGGTGCGCTGGAAATGCGCCCACAGCGCTTCGTCGTCGGCGAGCAGGCCGGCGGAGAGGCCGAACTCGGTATCGTTGGCTTTTTCGATCGCTTCGTCGAAAGTGCCGTAGCGAATGATCTGCGCCAGCGGTCCGAAATGCTCTTCGTCCGGCAGGTTCTTCACGGCGGTCACGTCGAGAATCGCAGGCGTGACGAAGCCGAGTTTCGGATCGCGCTGCTCCATTTTCAGCAGTGCTTTCGCGCCGTCTGCCAGCAAGCGCTCCTGCGCCGCGACCAGGCGCGAAGCCGCGCGCGCGGAAATCACCGCACCCATGAACGGCTGCGGATCGGCGTTGTATTCGCCGACACTAATGCGCGAAGTCACTTCGGTCAGACGTTCTACAAAGCGATCACCGAACGCGTCGTTCGGCACAAAAATACGGCGCGCGCAGGTGCAACGTTGCCCCGCCGACAGAAACGCCGACTGAATCGTGTGATGCACAGCGGCATCGACATCCGCCACGGGTCCGATCACGAGCGGATTGTTGCCGCCCATCTCCAACGCCAGCACGATCTCCGGACGACCGCCGAACTGCTTGTGAAGCAATGTTCCGGTATCCGAACTACCCGTAAAGAACAGACCGTCGATCTGCCGATGGTTGGCGAGCGCAATGCCCGTCTCTTTCTCGCCTTGCACGAGGTTCAGCACGCCCGCAGGCAAGCCCGCATCGCGCCAGATCTGCACGGTCAGACGCGCGACACCCGGCGCGAGTTCTGACGGCTTGAACACAACGGCATTGCCCGCGATCAGCGCCGGCACGATATGCCCGTTCGGCAAATGTCCCGGGAAGTTATACGGCCCGAACACGGCGACCACGCCATGCGGACGATGCCGAAGCACGGCAGTGCCGTCGGCCATCGGCGAACGCTTTTCGCCGGTGCGCTCGTTATAGGCCTGAATCGAAATTTCGACCTTCGCCGCCATCGACGCCGCTTCAGTGCGCGCTTCCCACAGCGGCTTGCCAGTCTCCCGGCCAATCGCTTCAGCGAGCGCTTCTTTACGTTCCGTCACGAGCGCGGCGAAGCGGCGCACCACGCCGCAACGCTCGTCGAGGCTCAAGGCCGACCACGCTGCAAACGCGCGGCGTGCGCTGCGTACCGCACGATCGACGTCGTCCGCCGAGGCGCTGTTGCCTTCCCACACCGTCGCGCCCGTACCCGGGTTGCGCGACGCGAATGCGGGTCCTGTGCCGGCGGCCCATTCGCCGTCGATGAAAAGCTCGCTCATGATCATCCTTGTTTGTGTTTCAGCGGCAGCACCCGCACCGGGTCGCCTGCCTTGACGTCGAGTGCGGCCGCCTCGGCGGCGCTCATGCGGAACACGCCGTCTTGCGGCACGCCCGCAGCCGCGCCCACGCGAAAATCGCCCAGCGACGTATTCGATACCAGTGAACGCGGTGCATCCTGCGGCGCGCCTGCCGGCACATCGGCGATCTCGACCGGCACCACCACGCTTTCGCGCACAGTGCGCAAGTCGGCGATATGGCATTCGAGCACCGGGCCCGCATCGAAAATATCAACGTGATTCTCGTAGCGCAGCCCCTCCGATTCGAGCATGCGGCGCGCCGGAATCGTGTCGCTATGCGTGAGGCCAACGCATTCCTGCGCCTCTTCCGGCAACAGTTCGACATACACCGGATAACGCGGCATCAGCTCGGCGAGAAACGCCTTGCGGCCGTGTGAGCTCAGATAGTCCGCGGCATTGAAATCGATCTGGTAGAAATGCGAGCCGACCGCGCGCCAGAACGGCGAGGTGCCTTCCGCGTCGAAATGGCCGCGCAATTCCGCGCACAAACGCTGCGGAAAGCGCTCGCGGAACTGCGCGAGAAACATGAAGCGCGAACGCGACAGCAGACCGCCGACGCCGCTCGTGCGGTAACGCGGGCTCAGGAATAGCGAACACACTTCGGCGTAACCCGTGAGGTCATGCGAGATGTTCAGCGCACGCATGCGCGTCCAGATGCCGAGGTCCTGGCTCGCGTGCACGACCGTGCTCACGCGGTAGTTGTAAAACGGTTGCTGCAAACCGACTGCGGTTTCGATGCCGCATACACCTGCCACGTCGCCGGTGTCGGTATCTTCCATGACGAAGAAGTACCCGGCTTCGTGCGGCTCGGCGTGGTTTTCCATTGTGCGGCGGGCACGTTCAACGCGCGCCGCCAGTGCATCGCGATCCGGCTTGAAGGTGGTGAGACCGGGGCCGGTCTCCTGCGCGAGCCGCATAAGCGCGTCCACATCACCTCGTTGCACAACGCGAACGACGATCATTGTGCGTCTCCCGTCAATTCTTCCTGATGCGGCTCATGCAGTGGCACGCAGCGTACCGCGTCGCCCTCCTGCACGCCGAGCGCGGCACGCGCCGCATGCGACAACGACGCGCCGCTTGCCTTACCGGCCGGCAATTCACCAAGTACGCAACGGAACTCGCCGTCCGCACCGTTATGCGCGATCAGATACGTCGAGCCGTCGGCAACCGCGCCGGCTTCGTGCACCACACGCGTTTCATTGCGTTTCACGCAGGCGCTGCGATCCATTTGTGCGGTCAACACCGGACCCGCATCGAAAATGTCGATAAAGCGATCCGTCTCGAAGCCTTCTTCGAGGTGAATCTCATACGCGAGCAACGCCTTCGAATCCGGCTCACCAAGCACGCGTTGCGCCGCTTCCGGCAGCAAGGGCACATAGATCGGATAGGTCGGCATCACTTCAGCGATAAAGGTACGACTGCGGCCGCCCGATTCGATTTCGATGTCGGCAAAGTTACGGCCAAAGAACTTGCGCCCCACAGCTTCCCAGAAAGGCGACACGCCCGAATCGTCGGTCACGCCGAGCAGCAGCGAGAACACCTCGGGCGTGAAACGCTTGCGATTGGCGGCGATGTACATCATCCGCGCACGCGACATCAGATGCGCTGCCGCATCGCCGCGCAGCGACGGATCGATGTAATAGCCCGCAAGCCGGCTCTTGCCGGTCAATTCATGCGACATGGTCAGCGCATGAATCTTGCGATTCACGTGCAACTCGCGCGACGCATGAATCAGCGCGTCGTTGCGAAACGCGTAGAACGGGTCCGAATAACCGGCCGCGGCGACAATGCTCGCCGTGCCCATCAGCTTGCCGCTCTCTGCGTCCTCGAGTACGAACAGATAAAACTCCTCGCCCGGAAAATCGGCTTCCGCGCGAAACGAGTCTTCCGACAGCGCGACGCGCGCTTCGAGCGCTTGCCGGTCGTGCGGTAGCGAATGCAGCACCGGTTGCGCGGTGCGCGCCATATGTTCGAGCGCATCGAGATCCGCGAGGCGGCTTGGGCGTACGAAGAGCATCATCGTTCCTGTTGAATGTGACGCATGATCAATGCAGCAAGTCAGTGCCAGCGATCAGTGCGACGCCGTTTCGGCCTTCGCACCGACGATCTCTTCGATGGCCTTCGCCAGACGCGCGAAGCCTTCGTTCATATCGTCGAGCGGCATGATCAGCGACGGCACGAAACGCAGCACGTCCGGACCCGCCATCAACATGATCACGCCGTGCTGACCCGCGGCGGTAACGAAATCTTTGGCGCGGCCCTTGAATGCATCGGTCAATTCAGCACCGATCAACAGACCCTTGCCACGCACTTCCTTGAACAAACCGAAGCGTTCGTTCAGCTTCGCGAGATGACCCTTCAATGCTTCGCTGCGAGTACGCACGCCTTCGAGCAGCTTCGGATCGCTGACCAGCTCGACCACCTTCTCCGCGATCGCCGCGCCCAGCGGATTGCCGCCGTAAGTCGTGCCATGTACGCCGACCTTGAAGTGCGCGGCCAGTTCGTTAGTGGTCAGCATCGCTCCGATCGGGAAACCGTTGCCGAGCGCCTTCGCGGTGGTCAGGATGTCCGGCGTCACGCCGCTGTCCTGATACGCGTAGAAATAACCGCTGCGGCCCACACCCGTTTGTACCTCGTCAAAAATCAGCAGTGCGCCGTGCTGGTCGCAGGTTTCGCGCAGCGCCTTCAGGAACGCCGGATCGGCCGGGATCACACCACCCTCGCCCTGGATCGGCTCGACGATCACCGCACAGGTCTTCGCGCCGATCGCTTTCTTCGCCGCTTCGATATCGTTGTACGGCAAGTGGATAATGCCGGCCGGCACCGGACCGAAACCTTCTGAGTACTTCGGCTGGCCGCCGACGCTCACGGTGAAGAATGTGCGGCCATGGAACGACTGCGTGAACGAGATGATTTCGACTTTGTCGGCGCCGTGGCGTTCGAACGCGACGCGGCGCGCCAGTTTCAACGCTGCTTCGTTCGCTTCCGCGCCCGAGTTGGCGAAGAACGCGCGATCGGCGAAGGTCAGGTCTTCGAGACGTTTGGCCAGACGTAGCACCGGCTCGTTGGTGTAGCCGTTGCCGATGTGCCACAGCTTGCCACCTTGCTCGTGCAGCACATTCAGCAGTTCAGGATGCGCGTGACCGAGCGCGGTCACGGCTATACCGCCGGCGAAGTCGATATAGTCGCGGCCTTGCGTATCCCAGACGCGTGAGCCGAGACCGCGATCCGGCACGAAGGCGGCGGGCGAAAACACCGGCACCATCACTTCGTCGAAGGTCTGGCGTGTCACAGTCAGGTCGTTCATGGCAAATCCTCGTTACAGGTGAGAGGTAATACACGTAGTGTAGGAAACCGCAGGCGATACGTCTTGCGCATACGCGACGCTTTCTATGAGCTTCCAGGCGGATATGTCGCGGGCAGGTCGCCGGATGGTCGCAAACAGCCCGCTTTCCGGCCGTTCCTTTCGCTTTTTCCGCCTGCTTGTTCGACTTGCCTACTCGACTTGCCTATTCCGCCTGATCGGGCCGTTCGATCAACGCAGCCGGTCGCGGCTCGCTGGCCGTGGCGCCGGTCGCGCCGGTCTGCTTATCGATCCAGTTACGACGATCCTCGCGTGGTGTGACACCAAAGCGTTCGCGATAAGCATTCGAAAAGTGCGCCGCCGACGAAAATCCGCAAGCAAGACTGATCTGCACCACCGACTTGCTGGTGCGCTGCAACTGCGTGCGCGCTTTCGAAAGCCGCAACCCCAGGTAGTATTTGGACGGCATCGAGCCGAGATACTGACGAAACAGGCGCTCCAGCTGACGCCGCGAGACATCGACGAGATCGGCGATTTCATCGGTGGTCAGCGGGTCTTCGATATTCGCTTCCATCAGCATCAGCGCATCGTTCAGGCGCGGATGGCGCTCGCCCGGCGCGGTCACGTACGGAATGCGCTGCCGCTCTTCGCCCGCACGCAACACGCCGACGCCGAGCGTATCGGCAATCCGGTCCGCCAACTCCGGACCATGGTCGCGGCCGATCATCGCCAGCATGAAGTCGACGGTTGCCTGACCGCCCGCGCAGGTTGCGCGATCACGGTCGATTTCGAAAATTTGCTGGGTGACGATCGAGCGCTCGAACTGCTCGGAGAACTGCTGGTAGGTTTCCCAGTTGACGCTCACGCGATAGCCCGACAATTGCCCCGCCATCGCCAGCCACCAGACACCGTGATGAATGCCCGTGACGAGCGGCGTGCGCTGCCCGACCCGCGAAAGACTTGCGAGAAAGAGGCGATAGTCGGCGAATTGCTGGAACCGTTCGCTGACGATGATCAGCCAGTCGCACGAAATCGCATCGCCGAAGGCGGCATCGGCAGGCCATTGCGCGCCGCCCGACAAAGGCACTGCGCGGCCGTCCCACGAACATACCTGCACGCGGTACAGCGCCCGGCCATCGATTTCGTTGGCGAGATTGAGCGCGTCGACAATCGGCCCGACGCCTGTCATCGACACCGGCGGCAAGGCGACGATTGCGACCTGCGTGGTGCGGGCCGGGTTGGACGTGCGAGCCATCACTTATCAGTAAAACGCGAACCGCGCCTTACTTCAGACTGCCGGACAGGAACTGCTTGAGCCGTTCACTGCGCGGCGTGGTCAGTACTTCAGCGGGCAAGCCCTCTTCTTCGGTGCGGCCCTGATGCAGAAACATGACGTGGTTCGACACATTGCGCGCGAAACCCATTTCGTGCGTGACGACGATCATCGTGCGGCCTTCTTCGGCGAGCTTCTGCATCACCTTTAGCACTTCGCCGACCAGTTCGGGGTCGAGCGCGGAGGTGGGCTCGTCGAACAGCATCACGTCGGGGTTCATCGCCAGTGCACGCGCAATGGCCACGCGCTGCTGCTGACCGCCCGACAGATGCGACGGATACTGCTTTTCCAGACGCGGCGCGAGCCCTACCTTCTCGAGATATTCGCGCGCACGTTCTTCCGCTTCGCGACGCGACATGCCGAGCACATGAATCGGCGCTTCGACGATGTTCTCGATCACGTTCATGTGGGCCCACAAGTTGAAGTGCTGGAACACCATCGCGAGTTTCGTGCGGATGCGTTGCAGTTGCTTGTGATCGGCCACTTCCAGATTGCCGGCGCGGTCGGCTTTGGTTTTAACCATTTCCCCGTCAACCACGATCTGCCCCGCGTTCGGTCGCTCCAGAAAATTGATGCAGCGCAGGAAGGTACTCTTGCCCGACCCGCTCGCGCCGATGATGCTGATCACGTCACCCTTGTTCGCGTTCAGCGATACGCCCTTGAGCACTTCGTTGTCGCCGTAGCGCTTGTGGATGTCCTGAACGGCGAGCTTGCAAGCTTCGGTTTGAGTCGTGTGGAGCAAGATGCTCTCCCTTTGAAAATACGGATCAATCTACGTGACAGCACGGCCCAGCCGCGCCGCTGCATCGAAACATGCCTGCTCAGTGCGTGCGCACCGCCAGGTAACCCAGCCAGTGACGCTCCGCGCGGCGGAACAAGGCCACCAACGCGAACGACACCGCCAGGTAAATCAGCGCCGCGAGGCCGAACGCATCGAACGACTGATACGTGGCGGAATTCGCATCGCGCGCCACCTTCAGGATGTCCGGCACCGTGGCCGTAAACGCGACCGTGGTGGCGTGCAGCATCAGGATCACCTCGTTACTGTACAACGGGAGCGCCCGGCGCAGCGCGGACGGTATCACAATGCGGCGGTACATCGTGAACCAGCTCATGCCGTAGGCACGGGCCGCTTCCACTTCCCCGTGCGAAGTCGAACGGATCGCGCCGGCGAAAATCTCGGTGGTATACGCGCAGGTGTTCAGTGCGAAAGCGAGAATCGCGCAGTGAAAACCGCTGCGAAAAAACGCGTCGAGCAATTGATGCGAGCGCACGAATTCGAGGCTGTACATGCCGGTGTAAATCAGCAACAGTTGCACGTACAACGGCGTGCCGCGAAACACGTAAGTGTAGAGACGCACCGGCGTCGACAGCCAGCGCTTCTTCGATACGCGCGCCACCGCAAGCGGAATCGACGCGAAAAAGCCGATCCCGATCGACGCCACCAGCAGCCACAGCGTGACTGCCAGACCGGACATGCGCTGACCGTCCCAGTACAGGAACGCGCGCCAGAATTGATTGAGAATGTCGATCATGATCGATTAGAGCTCCGCGTGGCGCACGCCGATCGAATAGCGCTTTTCCAGCCAGATCAGTACGAGATTCGACATGGTGGTGATCGCCAGATAGATCAGCGCCGCGATCAGGATGAAGAAGAACATGTTGAAGGTGCTCTTGCCCGCGTCCTGGGCGGCTTTGACGACATCGGCGAGACCGATGATCGACACCAGCGCGGTGGCCTTGACCAGCACCTGCCAGTTGTTGCCGATGCCCGGCAGCGCGAAGCGCATCATCTGCGGAAACAGGATGCGTGTGAACACGCGTGCGCCGCTCATGCCATACGCACTGCCCGCTTCGAGCTGGCCGCGCGGCACGGCGAGAAACGCGCCGCGGAAGGTTTCGGTGAAGTAAGCGCCGTAAATGAAGCCGAGCGTCAACACACCGGCTACGAACGGATCGATATCGAACTGCGGCAGATTGAGCGCGTCGGTGAGATTGTTGACCGCGATCTGGATGCTGTAGAACAGCAGCAGCATCAGCACGAGGTCGGGCACTGAGCGGATCAGCGTCGTATAGCCGGTTGCGATCATCCGCAGCGGCCGGTTGAACGAGAGTTTCGCCGCCGCACCCGCGAGGCCGAGCAGCACCGACGCTGCCAGCGACAGGACGGACAACTCGATCGTCTGGATCGTGCCGGCCAGCAACACCGGACCAAAGCCGTATAGGAACACGCGTGTCTCCATCCAGGTTTATTGAGGATGTCATGGACGGTGTCGGCTTTGGCTGCCCGACTCGTCCAGCATGGCGCGGAGTCTCGCAAGCGAAAATTAAATTCTCAAAGGACTGGGGAGTGTGTGCTGCGGTGCAGCAATTGGCCGCCTGGCGCGGGTGGGGGCTTGCAGCGCTTGGTTTTGTGGGGGATATGGGTTTGTAAGGTGGCGAGTGCGCCGTGGGCGCTGCCGCGATTTAGCAAGTTTTGGGTCGCTTTTTCGATAGAGGTTGGGGGCGCCTGCGGCGGGGGCCTTGCTTGATTTGGTTGCCTACGCGGCGCTTTGTTGGTTGGTTTGCCTACGGAGGTGGGCTTTCCTTTGTCTATTTGCCTGCGCGGCGCTTGTTTATCTGATTGCCTGCGGCGGTGGCCTGCCCTTGATTTGTAGTGGTCAAGGCAACGCTAATAGACCAATAAGAATTCAAGGAAAGGCCAACACCATAGGCACACAACAATAAGCGCCACGCAGGCAAAAAACCCTATTCAATCCCTAACCTAGCCCGAATAGCCGGCAACATAAACTCCACCGCCGCGCGCCCCTCTTCCATCGCCGGCCCGGCCCGATGAAAATCAAAAATCCCCATCCCGCCCAGCCGCGGCTGAATCAGAATATCCGCCGGCTCACCGGCAAGGCGACTACGCGTAATCCGCACCTGCATGATGTCGATGCTCTGCGCGATCGAACTGAGCATCGAAGGTACACGCGCACTCGGCGCAGGCGGCACACGCACATCATCCGAAGCGCGTCCTTCGGCAGGCGCAAGCCAGCGAGGCCACGGCTTGCCGTTACGACGCAGCGAGACCGGCGGCGGCGCAGCCGGATCGATCGCTGGCGTCTCGACCACCGCGCCGCCGAAATCGCGGCCATTCAGAATATCGTTGTTCAGATCGACCGCGATCACGCAGTCCGCGCGCATGCCGCGCGCCACCGAAACCGGCACCGGATTGCTCAGGCCGCCGTCCACCAGCCACACCCCGTTGTGAAACACCGGCGTAAAAATCCCCGGAATCGCAATCGAAGCCCGCACCGCGTCAACGACGCTGCCGTCCTGCAACCAGGTCTCGCGCCCCGAATCGAGTTCGGTGGCCACCGCCGCGAACGGCATGTTCAACTGCGCAATCGAGCGGCCGTCGAATTTGTCCGCAAATATCTGGATCACCTTACGCCCGCCGAGCAAGCCACCCGAAAAACGCAGATCGAGTAGCCGCACCACCGTTTGCCAGGTGAGCTTCGAGACCCATTCTTCGAGCCAGTCGAGATCGCCGTTTGCATACACGGCGCCGACCAGCGCGCCGATCGACGTGCCGCACACCACATCCGGCTTGATGCCCGCATCGAGCAACGCGCGAATTGCACCGATATGCGCCCAGCCACGTGCGGCGCCGCCCCCCAACACCAGCCCGATCCGGCTGTATCGACGTCGATGTATCATGTGTTGCCTGCCTTTTATCGTCTATCGCCCGCGTATCACGTCCGAGCGCGATGTCGTGTACACCTTCTGAAACTGGTCGAAGTGCACGTTGAAAATGCCTTCTTCAGTCACGCCGCCCTCGCGCCACTTCCAGCTCCACACGGTTTCCGGCTTGAGCGGAAACACGGCGACCTGGCCTGGCTTGCCGAGCAGGCGGCGCACTTCGTCTTCGCTCATGCCAACGCGAATCTTCCCGAAGTTGTTGGCGGTCAGCACCTGCGTGATAGCTTGCAATTTGCCGTCACGGTCGATGTCGACCATGTACGTGTTCAGTCCTTGCGGGCCGCGCGGATATTCGAAGCGCTTCGAACCGTCGGTAAACGAGCGCTCGGTTTCCGGCTTGCCCATCTGATCGCGGATCTGCGCCTCGGTCGTGACGCCTGGCGTCATATCCTTCAGCAACAACGCGTCCGGCTTGACGGCGTTGAAGAATTCCTTGAGTTTTTGCACGGCGCGGTCGCTCTGTTGGTCGTCGCAACCGGTCAGCGCAACGCACGCGGCCAGCATCGCGACGGTAAGCAGTTTCAGGCTCACAGCGAGTTCCTGTACGGATGCGAAGCGGCAATTCGCCCGCATCCCGTTGTGTAGGGTGTACTACAGGATAACCGCGCACGGAAAAAACCGCGAGCGAGGCCGGCAGGGCTGCGGAGGGCGGTGAGCTGCGGGCGGTGGACGGCGGGCGGTGGACGGCGGGCGTGGGCGTGGGCGTGGGCGTGGGCGGCGGATCGTAGTAGGCAGCCGAAGTTGCCGTTGCCGCCTCCCTTGCGACCCAACGGCCGGCTACGGCGCTACGGCGCTGTGCTGTGCTGTGCTGTGCTGTGCTGTGCTGTGCTGTGCTGTGCAGAGCGCGAGACTGAAAACGTAGTGGTCGGTTTAGTGAAGTGCCCTTCGGCGCGCGCAGCGCCGCCGGAAGTATGACTGCCTTGTCACTGACGCCGAATGTGCGGGAACACAGATTCCAGATGCACCACTACCCCCTCCAAGCCAAGGGACCCGCTTATGAGCTGGCGGGGTGAGCCGCTTTCTTTGCTTATCTTTCTTTGCGGCGGCGGCAAAGAAAGTAAGTGCCGCCCCGCACAGGGGCAACACTAATAGACCACTAAGTAATCAAGAAAAGGCACGACAAATGAACAACAAACCCGCGCCGAGCCCAAGAAAACCGATCACCAGAAGCAAAAAAGCGACGCTGTGCAAAGCGTCGCCAAGTCGGTCGATACGGTCAAACCGAGAAACAGTGAGAAACACCGAGAAACAAACAACGGCCGGAACAGCCGCCAAAAAACCACAGCACTGCGGACGACGCGCAGCGGCCTGATCCGGGCGAAGCGGTCAGCGACCTTGGCCTCTAACCTTGCGCCATCGCCGAAATGGCAGACCGCTGCTTGTTTGGCCGCCCTGGTCCCTCGATAAGCCTTCCAAGTGCCGCTAATCTAAACGGATTGGCGGATTTAGACGAGAGCGCGTTTACACCGAATGGGCAGATGATTTGCGCTCCACAGCACCACAGCACCGGCATTGCCCGCGGCGTGCGGTGGGCGGCATGCGGTCCGCGCGCCGGCCGCGCGACCCTTACGCACGACAAAACGCAGCGAAAATGCATTGACTTCCCCGCAGGCACAGCGAAGATGCTTCGCCGTCCTCGCGAGCACACGTAGCCCATCCAAGCCGGCACATTCCGCTCAGATTGCTCCGTTTCCGAAACCCACGCGCCCCGCCCCCTGCAGCACCGAATCATTCTGCGGCGTATGAATCCGCGCACAGAGCACGTCGCGAAAGTGACGTTCGAGTGGATTGTCACGGGAGAGGCCGGGATTGCCGCTCGCCTCAACGGCCAGTTGCACCGCCTCGATCGACTGATTCGTCACCGTATATTTGACGAGCGGCGCTTCGTCGAGCGTCACGCGTTCGGCATACGCGCTTGCGTCGAGCAACACGCGATTGCTGAATAGCAACGCGTCGATGCGGCCGAGCGTCTGCTGAAACGCGGGCAGGCTCGCGAGCGGCGCGCCGAGATTACCGGGCTTGCGCGCGACGGCCCATTGCGCGAACCAGTCGCGCGCGGCCCGCGCGACGCCGTCGTACACCGCCGACAACAGCACGCTCATCCACGCGAAGCCGAGCGCATCGAGCCCGGCTCCCGGCTCGCCAGGCAGGTGCACATCCACTGCGTGTCCGGCAGGCACGAACACGTCGTCGAACACAAGTTCATGACTGCCCGTGGCGCGCATGCCGAGATGATTCCATTCGCTGCCAACCCGCACGCCGGGTGTGTCGCGACGCACCAGCCAGACCCCGACGCGCGGCGGCGTCTCGTCGCTGCGCGCCCACACCGCAAGCCAGGTGAGGCCGGGGCTGCCGGTCGAGTACAGCTTGCTGCCGTCGATGATCCAGCCGTCGGCGCTGCGCTTCGCAATAGTCGATGGCAAACCGCCGCGCGCCGGCGTGCCCAATTCGGGTTCGACGCGCAGCGAATTGATCAGCGCGCCGTCGCGCACCGCGTCGCGCGCCACTCGTTCACGCAGTTCGACCGGCCAATGCGGGTTGCCCTGCAAGCGATGATGAAACAGGTATTGCATCACCAGCACGAGTGCCGTGGATGGCTCGCCGCGCGCCACCGCGCGCACCACTTTCAAGGCTTGTGGCAAGCTCGCACCCGCGCCGCCAAGCGATGCGGGCACCGTCAACGAGAGCAGGTCGAATTCATGCAGGCGCGCCAGATTGGCGTGCGGAAATTCCGCCGTGCGGTCGTAGTGAGCCGCGCTTGCAGCAAACTCGCTGGTCAGCCGCGCGAGCAGTGCGTCGAACGCATTGCTATCTAGCGGTGGATGACGGCGCGTCACCGCGCTTTCGGCAATCGGGGCGTTCATATCAGGACTCCGGCGAGCCGCATCAAGGCAGAGGGAAGCTGCGATCGAAGCTCGTACGCACATCGAGATGGACACGAATCACGTTCGCGGCTTCGTAGGTATCGGCGGTGCGCTGCTGCGCGGCGACTACGCTGTCGTCGATGGCCACCGGATGCACCTGGCCACGCTGATAGACGGTTTTCAGCACATCGGTCGGCAGGCCCGTGACTTTTGATTGCATCGCCGCCACCTCGTCGGGATGCGACAGCGCCCAACGCTGGCCGATCGCCACGCGCCGCAGGAAGTCGGCGAGTTGCACGCGCTTGTCCGCGATCGCGCGTTCGGTCGCGACCTGATAGCTGAGCCCTTCGGACAGGCCGACGCCGTTGGCGATGATGCGATCGTGATCGCGCGCTTCGCCGAGCGCGGTATACGGGTCCCACACTGACCATGCATCGACGCTGCCCGACGCAAGCGCCGCCTTCGCATCGGCCGGTGCGAGGAATACGAACGAGACCTCAGTAAGCGGCACGTTGGCCTTCTTCAGTGCTGCGAGCGCGAGATAGTGGCCGATCGAACCGCGCGTCGTGGCAATGCGTTTACCCTTCAGGCTCGCTGCATCGTTCAACGGCGAATGTGCGCCGACGACGATCGCCAGATCCAGCGGATTCGACCGGGTAGCCGCGACCGCGCGTACCCGGGCGCCGGCAGCGAGCGCGAACACGAGAGGCGCATCACCCAGGCCGCCGACGTCCACGGCACCCGCATTCAAAGCCTCGCCGAGCGGTTGCGCAGCTGGAAAGTTAAACCACTCGATCTTGTACGGCAGGTCTTTCAGCTGACCGGACGCTTCGAGAATGCCGCGTGTTTGCAAAGCCTGATCGCCGACTTTGAGCACCGGTAAATCGGCGGCATAGGACTGCGTTGCGCAAACCGCTGCGCACAACGCAAGCATTGCCGCGCCGAGCGGCTTGAGCAACGTACGTTGCAAGGCGGATGAGACAGAGAAAGAGGAACGGGAAGTCGTCATAGCGGCGGTTACGTCGTGGCATCCTGGTGATTTGCCATCGACGATAAGGCACGCATCTGTATAAGACAAACGCATTATTCTGCTAAGCAAATATGCGAATTTTCTTGAGCCGCGAGGCGTGTTCGCACATCGATACGGGTATTATCGAACGCACGAATCTTGCGCCCGGTTGCGTACTCATTTAATCACCGCTCATCATGAAGATCGACGAAATAGACGCATACGTCACCGTCATTCGCTGTCAGTCGCTGCAACAGGCGGCGCTCTCGCTCGGGCTCACGCAACCGGCCATCACGCGCCGCCTGCAGAATTTCGAGGAGGCGCTCGGCGTCGAACTGCTCGACCGTAATACGCGCCCACTCAAGGCGACGGCAACGGGCCGCGTCGTCTATGAACAGTGCCGTGTGATCCAGCGCGAACTCGACGTGCTGCGCGAGATCGTCGCCGCCGACACGCCGCCGGTCGGCACGCTGCGCCTCGGCGTCGCGCAGACCATTGCCGACATCGCGCTTACCGATGCGATGCGCGGTCTCAAGGCGGCCTACCCCGATCTGCAGGCGCGTGCGTCAACCGGTTGGGGCAGCCAGCTCCTGCAACGCGTCGAGCAGGGCGAACTCGACGCCGCGGCGATCCTGCTGCCCACCAACAAGACTTTCGACGAGACATTGTCGGCGCACTCGCTTGGCCGCATCAAACTGGCGGTGGTCGCACAGAAAGGCATGCTGAAAAAGCGCGCGCATACGCTGGCGGAATGCCAGTCGATCGGGTGGGTCTTGAATCCGGATGGATGTGGCTTTCGCGACGGCCTGCAACGCACGCTGACGGGCATGGGGCTCGCGCTCAAGCTCAATCTGGAAACGCTCGGCACCGAATTGCAATTGCAACTGGTCGCTGACGGTAACGGCCTGGGCCTCGTGCCGTTACCGCTGCTGCAGGCCAGCGCTCACGCGGACGCACTCGATATCGTCTCGATCAGCGACTTCAAGCCGCTCATCGATATCTGGCTCGTGCATCCGCGCGTGCTCGGTAAATTGCAACAGCCGGTCGAGCGCTTCGGCGCGACAATCGAGCGGCAATTCAAGGAAGCGCGCGTGCAGCGCGCGGCCTGAGTTGCACGCTGTTTGCTTCGGCTGATCCGGCCGATTCGCCCGCTTCATCTGCCTGGCTCAGGGACACATCTCAGATCACGCGAAAGCCGTGCGTCCCATCGCGCCCAAGTTGAGCAACGAGGCCATACTCCCACTCCAGATACGCGTTCATCGCTTCGCGCGCGTTATCGGTCCCCTCGTACGGACGACGATAACGATCGATGCGCGGCGAAGCCAGGCGCGTCTCGCCGCTTTCTACGGCCAGACCCGCTTCGATCCACGCGCTCGTTCCACCGCTTAGCACCTGCACCGGCTTCCCCGTCAACGCCGCCAACTCAGGCGCGGCGAAGCGCGCAAGCAGACTGCTGCCACAGGTCACCACATACCGTTGCGCATCCGGCAGCTTGCGCAGCGCTTCGTCGAGTTGCCCGCGAATCGCAAACCACGCGCCCGGAATATGGCGCTTCACATAGTTCGCGCTGGTCGTGAAATCCAGCACGACAGTGCCGGGCGATTGCAGCAGCGTCACCAGGCCGGCCGGCGTGATCTCCTCGGTGGCAGGCGGCGTGGGCGCATGGCGCGCAGCGGGCGCTGCGCCTTTTTCGCCGAAGTCCGCATTGCCCAGGCCGTCCACCACATACACCTCGACGTTCATCTGAGCGAGCCACGAGGCGGTCATGTTCGCGCGCACGCCGTCGTTGTCGGCGAGGATCACGCGCGCGCCGCGCACCGGCGCGAACATGTCGGTCTCCTGCACCAGTTGACCGCCGGGCGCGTTGCGAAAACCGGGCACGTGGCCCGCTTCGTACTCTTCCGGCATGCGCACGTCGAAACGATAGACCGTGCGTACCGCTTCGTCGGCCCAACGACGCGCTTCGTCGCGCGATGTACGGCCCACCTTTGCGCGATCCGCCACGCCCCGCGCGGAATCCGTGGCGGCGAGACGAAGTTTGTCATCGACAAGCGGATCGAAACGGCGCGAACTGCCGTGCGCAAGCGCCTGACCGGCAAGCGTCCAACCGATGGTGCCGTTGCGCAGTGCCGCAACCGGATTCGGCACGCCCGCATTGATCAGCGACTGCGCACCGATGATGCTGCGCGTACGCCCCGCGCAATTAACGATGATCCGTGTCGCCGGATCCGGCGCGAGTTGCCGCGCGCGCAGCACCAGTTCCGCGCCCGGCACGCTGATGCTGCCGGGAATATTCATGGTGTGGTATTCGTCGAAGCGGCGTGCATCGAGCACCACCACGTCGGCTTCATGATCGAGCAGCGCCAGCACCTGCGGTGCTGCCAGCGAGGGCGTATGGCGCTCGCTTTCGACCAGTTCGCCAAATGCCTTGCTCGGCACGTTGACGTCCTGGAACAGTTCGCCGCCCGCCTTGCGCCAGCCTTGCAAACCACCGTCGAGCAACGCGACATCGGTATAGCCCAGCTCGCTCAAACGGTGCACGGCGCGTTCGGCGAGCCCTTCGCCGTTGTCGAACACGACGACCGGCACGTCGCGGCGCGGCAAGCGCACGGGCGCTTCCAGTTCGAGACGCGAGAGCGACAGGTTGGCCGCGAACAGCGGATGACTGCGCGCGTGCGGGTCCTCCTCGCGCACGTCGACGAGCGCGATTTCCTCGCGATCGAGCAATGCGCGGCGCACGTCTTCGAATGATCGGATACGGAACTCTTTAACGAAACTCATGAGATCAGGGACTCCTTCGAAACATTCCAGATATTCGGCAACACGTCGTTCGAGTAGCCGGAGATAAAGGTTTTGCGGCCTCCGCCGACGGGATAGACGGAACGCGTCACCGCGCCGATATTTCCACCGTACACGTGAATGCTGATCGATGCACGATCGCGAAACGCATTACTCACGCGATGGATATCGCCAATGCGCGGCGACACGGCATCCACCGCGCCGGTGTCGAGGCGCTTTGCCGCCCCCTCTTCCTCCAACGCGCCGCCTGGCGCGATGCGATATCCCTGAGCAATTTCCGCACCACGCAACACGCCGATCAAACCCCATACGGTGTGGTCGTGCACTGGTGTGGACTGCCCGGGTCCCCATACAAAACTGACAATCGAAAAACGCTGCTGCGAATCGGCGTGCAGCAAGAATTGCTGATAGCGCTCAGGGTCGGGCTGCGCGAAGGCGTCGGGCAACCAGTCGTCATGGGCGATCAGCTCGCCGAGCGCGGCACCGCCGGCTTCGAGCAGATGTGCTTCGGGCACATGCTCGTCGACAAGCGACGCAATGCGTCCGACGAACGCGCGCAGCCGGTCCAGTCTCAAAGCTTGAGTCATCGAATATTCACACAGTTGATTGACTTGAATCGGTCACGCACCGCGAGCGAGCGCGGCGTTGAAGGTGTCGGTCCACATCGGTGCGACATCGACATGCCGGTCGATAACCGCGGCGCGCGCGAACGTATCGGCAACCTGCTGCTCGCTCGCGATGTCCGTCGCCGTGATGCCGGTGACGCGGCGCGCCTGGCTCTGGTTGCGATACAAGGAGCGGATCGCCTCTTCCGGCACCCGCAACTCGGCGGACAATACTTTCGCGTATACATCCTGATTCTGGCCGAACCACGCGCAGGCGCGTTGCAGCCGCACCAGCAGATCCGCGGATGCAGCGCGCCGTTGCGGGTCGGCGAGCACCGACGGGTGGCCGTAGTACAGATAGTTGCCAGACAGATAGCCGTTAGCGTTCTTCAACACGCGCGCGCCCGCTTGCGAGATCGCGAGCGGCACGTTGTAGCCGTAGATCGCCCAGGCATCGAGCGAACCGGCGTTGAAAGCGGCGAAGCCGTCGCGCGGCGCGAGCGAGGTGGCCTGTATATCGTTGAACGACAGCCCTGCCTCTTCGAGCATGCGCAGCAGGTAGTAATGTGTCGTGGTGGCGCGCAGATAGCCGACGCGTTTGCCCTTCAGATCGGCGATCGAACGGATCGCCGAGCCCTTCGGCACCAGCACGACCTGATTGTTGACGTCGTCCTTGTAGACGGCGATCACGCGCACCTGGGCGTTCTGCAGGCGCGCGAAGATCGGCGGGATTTCGCTGCCCGAGGCGATATCGAGCGAGCCGCCGTTCATCGCCTCGACCATCGCGTTGCCGGACTGGAACTCGGACCAGTCGATGGTGTACGGCGTATCCGCGAGGGCCGCCGTTTTCAGCAGCGTCGCGTCGCCGCCTTTGTAGGTTGCGACGCGCAAGCGGACCTTGCTGAGATCGACAGGCGGATTGGTTTTCTCGCCAGCTGGCGCGGCTGCACTGGCTGCTGTCGAGATCAGGCCTGAGCCTGCTGCGCCGAGCAACGCGGCAGCCGGCAGCGCGGACATGAGCCGGCGGCGCCGGAGCGAAACCGGCGATTCGAAACGTTGGGTCATCTTATGGAGGCGTTCAGGTCAGGACGTCAGGCTCGGCTTCGACCAGCCCTTCCAGCAGGCTCTGGAACGCAAACAGCGCGCCGCCGGGGCGGCCTACCTGTTCGTGCGTGAGCGTGGCGACATCGTGCGGGATAGCTTGCGGCGTGCCGGCGGCTTCGGCGAGCAATTGCGCATGGCAGGCGTTATCGAGCGCGATATACCACCACGCTGCGGCCTCGACGCTCGGACCGGCCGTGAGGATGCCGTGATTCTTCAGGATCACCGCTTTTCTTTCGCCCAGCGCCGCGGCGATGCGCGCACCTTCATCGGTATCGAGAACGACGCCGCGGAAGTCGTCGAACAAGGCGTGATCCTGATAGAACGCGCACGAGTCCTGCGTCAATGGGTCGAGCGTGCGGCCGAGCGTCGACCATGCCTTGCCGTAGAGCGAATGCGTGTGCGCGGCGGCGACCACATTGGGGTGCGCCTCGTGAATCGCCGCGTGAATCGCAAAGGCCGCCTGATTCAGCGGCCCATCGCCGACCACAATCTCCCCTTGCGCATTCACCAGCAGCAGATCCGACACGCGAATGCGGCTGAAGTGCTTGCCGAACGGATTGACCCAGAAGTGATCGGGCCACTCCGGGTCGCGCGCGGTGATATGGCCGGCGAGACCCTGATCGAAACCATAGCGGGCGAACAGGCGAAACGCCACGGCGAGCCGTTCCTGCCGATAGCGCCGTTCGGCCGCAATGCTTTCGCGCGGCGGGACGTCGTCGAACCAGAATTTACGGAGCGGCGCGTGACGCTGGAGTGGTGGCGTGTCTGGGGTGTTTTGTTGCGCCGGGGTACTTTGCAGCGCCGGCGTGTTTTGCTGCGCAGGGGCACTTTGCAACGCCGCCGTGTTTTGCTGCGCCAGAGTGTCTTGCTGTGTGGAGGCTCCTTGCAGCGCCGGGGTGTTTTGCAACGGGGCAGACAGATCAGTCATCGTCGCTCCGTTCAGGCGGCCACGCGTTCGACGCGTGCGATGCGTTCGCGGGTGGCCGGAATCAGTTCGCGGCCGTAGTCGACGGCGTCTTCGAGCGGATCGAAGCCGCGCACGAGGAAGGTCGAGACGCCGAGCGCGTAATACTCGGCGAGTGTCTCGGCGACCTGTTCCGGCGTGCCGACCAGCGCGGTCGAATTCGAGCGTCCGCCGATTTCCTTGGCGATGCCGGTCCACAAACGTTCATCGACACGATCCGATTCACCGGATGCCGCCAGCAACCGGCGCGCGCCTTCGCTTTGCGCCGGGCCGCCAACACTGAGCCCTTGCGCCGCGCGCAGCCGCTTCGTTTCTTCGAGGATATGCTCCGCGCGTTCCCAGGCAGCCGCCTCGGTCGCGGCAAGAATGGGGCGAAACGACACCGAGAAGCGCACGGTACGGCCATGTTTGGCGGCTTCGGCTCGTACGCGGGTGACCTGTTCACGCACTTGCGCCTTCGATTCGCCCCACAGCGCGTAGACGTCTGCATGACGGCCGGCGATTTCGAGCGCCGGTGCCGACGCGCCGCCGAAGTACACGGGGATATGGGGTTGCTGTACCGGTTTTACTTCAGAGAAGCCTTGTTCGAAGCGGTAATACTGGCCGTTGTGATCGAAGGGTTTCGTTTCGGTCCAGATGCGGCGCAGGATGTGCAGATATTCGTCGGTGCGGGCGTAGCGTTCGTCATGCGACAGATAGTCGCCGTCGCGGCGTTGTTCGGCATCATCGCCACCGGAGATGATGTGGACGGCGAGACGGCCGCCGGAATAGTGATCGAGTGTTGCCAGTTTACGCGCGGCGAGTGTCGGCGAAACGAAGCCCGGGCGATGCGCGAGCATGAAATGCACTTTGCTCGTGACGCTTGCCGCGTGGGCGACGGTGAGGAGCGCGTCGGGGCTCGTCGAATGATGCGGTACGAGGATGCGGTCGAAGCCCGCTGCTTCGTGAGCGCGGGCGAACTGCTCCACGTAGTCGATGTCGATGACCGGGCCTTGCGGTGCGTGGGTTTCAGACACCTTGCGGGTCTGGATCATGCCGATGAATTCGATGGACACGCTGGTGTCTCCATGGACGGGTTTTTTGCCCGGCGGGGCGGGGGCTTTGTTTGCTGGATGCGTTGCTCTGTTCGAGGGGTTTAAGGTAGCAGCGCTACATGCGGTTGTTAAATATTGATCGGCCATATCTATATCGGGTTTGCATGTAACGAGGGGGGGTTGCCTGTTCGGCGCTTTGTTTATTGGTTTGCCTATGGCGGTGGTCTTTGCCTGGTTTTTTTGCCTGCGTGGCGCTTGTTTGTGTTTTTATGGTTTTGGCCTTTGCTTGATTTGTTAGTGGTCTATTAGCG
>NZ_JAQQET010000056.1:0-32282 GCF_046026855.1 Paraburkholderia sediminicola
ACGGCATCAACAGTGCGGTCAATGCGGCCGGCACGACTTCGGTGGCGTCGTCCCACGGCAGATCGAGCATTTCGCGCAGCATCAGACACGACACGTACAGCAGGGCCGGCGCAGTCGCATAGCCGGGCACCACGCCGGCCAGCGGCGCGAAAAACAGCGCCAGGAGGAACAGCACGGCGACGGTGATCGCCGTCACGCCCGTGCGGCCGCCGGCCTGCACGCCCGACGCGCTTTCGATATACGCCGTGGTCGACGACGTGCCCAGCATCGAGCCGGCGAGAATCGCGGTGCTGTCGGCGAGCAGCGCGCGGTTCAGCCGGTGCATCTTGCCTTCGACCAGCAGCCCGGCACGATTGGCCACGCCCATCAGCGTGCCGGTCGCGTCGAACAGTTCGACGAGGAAGAACACCAGGATTACGTTCAGCACGCCGCTGGAGAGCGCGCCGCGAATGTCGAGCTGGAACAGCGTCGGCGTGATCGACGGTGGAGCGGAGACGATGCCGTGGAACTGATTGCCGCCGAAGAAAAAGCTCAGCACCGTCACGCCGACAATGCCGATCAGGATCGCGCCGCGCACCCGCAGATAGTCGAGGGTGACGATCGCGAAAAAGCCGATCACGGCGAGGACCACATGCGGGTTGTGCAGGTCGCCGAGCGTGACGAGCGTGGCGGGATTGCCGACCACCACGCCGGCCGACTTCAGCGAAATGATCGCGAGAAAGAGGCCGATGCCGCCGGTGATGGCAATGCGTATCGAATGTGGAATGCCGTTGACGATCACTTCGCGCACGCGAAACAGCGTGACGATCATGAACAGGCAACCGGAGATGAACACCGCGCCGAGCGCGGCTTGCCACGTGAAGCCCATGCCTTTGACGACGGTGTAGGCAAAGTACGCGTTCAGGCCCATGCCGGGCGCGAGCGCGATCGGGTAGTTGGCGTAGAGACCCATGATCAGCGAGGCCAGCGCGGCCACAATGCAGGTCGCGACGAACACCGCGTCTTTCGGCATGCCGGCGTCGCCGAGAATCGCCGGGTTGACGAAGATGATGTAGGCCATCGTCAGGAAGGTGGTGAGCCCGGCGAGCACCTCGGTGCGCAGGTTGGTGCCCGCGGCTTCGAAGCCGAAGTATCGTTTTATGGAGTCCATGAGGCGGGTCTCTTGTTGTTCAAAAAGCGTTTCTTGTGGTTGATACGGGCTATGCGCAGCAAATAAACCGGCGGATGTGCCGTGCGATACGGCATCGGTCCACCACGCGGCCAAGCCTACCGGCGGATTGTAATCATGATTGGTGGCGGCGAACCAACCGTATTGCGTGACTATGGGGTTTGCCGAAGGGGCGAGATGATACCTTGCCTGCGCGTGGGGCGGAGCGGCAAGCGAATTTACGATGTGACGGCGAACGGCGAACGGCGAACGGCGAACGGCGAACGGCGGGGTTTTGGGGGGGCGGGGGAAGGCGAAGCCCGGCGGGCAGGCGGCGGGAGAGGCGGGCGACTCTAGTGCGCGAATGTGCGGGCATGCAAGGCCAGCGTCGCTCGTGACCCTTGCCGTCGCGGCTAGCGGCCTGCCGCACCAGGCCAGAAACGACTACTGCGTCATGCTCCCACCCATTTGTTGCGCCCGCCGCGCGGCGACGATGCGGCCCGCGCGTTGCGCGTTGTCCGGATAGTCAATCCAGTCGAGCGGATCGTAACCGGCGGCGCGCCATTCGGCCAGATCGGCTTTCACCTGAGCACGCGTTAGCGGCGCCGACGGGTCGTAAGGCCGCGAAGTCTGTGCAAACGCGGTGCTCATACTCACAGCGGCTAACAGCGCGCCGAGTCCAACTAAAGAAACGATCTTCATGATTAGCTCCTGTGGAGCGGTTAAAAACAACCCCTATATTTTAGTTTTCGCATGCATTTCGAGTAAGTCGCCTGAAGGTAATGCACCGTTTCATCCAGCGATCCAATGTGGCCCCAACTGAACCGGCGCGATCCCCGGTTCAGGAGGCCGACGGTTTGCTGAAGCGATCCAGCACCGCGCTCAGCAGATCGATCGGCAGCGGAAATACGATCGTCGAATTCTTGTCGGCGGCAATCGTCGTGAGGGTTTGCAGATAGCGCAACTGCATCGCCTGCGGCTGTTTCGAGAGGGTCTGCGCCGCTTCCAGCAGATGCTGCGAGGCCTGCAACTCGCCTTGCGCGTGAATCACCTTGGCGCGCCGTTCGCGCTCCGCTTCGGCCTGACGGGCGATCGCGCGGATCATCGTTTCGTTGATGTCCACATGCTTGATCTCGACGATCGACACCTTGATGCCCCACGCATCGGTCTGCGCGTCCAGCACCTTCTGGATATCGGCGTTCAGTTGCTCGCGGTCGGCGAGCAGTTCGTCGAGTTCGTGCTTGCCGAGCACCGAGCGCAGCGTGGTTTGCGACAACTGGCTGGTCGCATCGAAATAACGCGCCACCTGAATCACCGCTTTTTCCGGATCGACCACACGGAAATACACCACCGCGTTGACCTTCACCGAAACGTTGTCGCGCGTAATCACGTCTTGCGGCGGCACGTCGAATACGACGGTGCGCAGATCCATGCGCACCGCCTGCTGCACGACCGGAATGATCAGGACCAACCCCGGCCCCTTGACCTTCCAGAAGCGCCCGAGCATGAACACCACGCCGCGTTCGTACTCACGAAAAATCCGTATCGATGAAGCAATCAACGCAGCCACCAGCAGAATCAGAATGCTGCTGAAGCCAAATGTGAAACCGATCATGAGCGTTCTCCTTGTTGTAGTGCTTCCGCGGGCACCACGGTTAGCGTCAGTCCGCGCCGCGCTGTGACGCGCACCGCATGACCGGCCGCGACCGGGGCCGTGCTGGACACCCGCCAGCGTTCGCCATGTACCTGAGCCCAGCCCGCCAGCGTGCCGCCCGCAGTTGCGTCTGCCGTTGCGTCTGCCGTTGCGTCCCCCTGCAGCAGGGCGCCGTCCGGCAACAGGCCACCGTCGAGCACGACGCCGAGACTGCCGATCAGCCCTTCCGAGCCGGTCACCACGGGCCGGCGTCGCGCCCGCAACGCGAGTCTCGACACGCCGAATACGAACACGACACTGAACACGACCACGGCCGCGATCAGGGGCAACGGAATGCCATAGCCCGGCACGTCGGTATCGATCAGCATCAGTGCGCCGATCACGAACGCGACTACACCGCCGAAGCCGAGCGAGCCGAAGGTCGGCAGAAACGCCTCGCCGATCAGGAACGCAATGCCCAGAAAGATCAGGCCGAGCCCGACGTAGTTCACCGGCAGCATCTGCATCGCGAAGAGTCCCATCAGCAAACTGATGGCGCCGACCACGCCAGGCAGCACGAAGCCCGGATTGGCGAATTCGAAGAAGAGGCCGTACATGCCGATCATCAGCAGAACCAGTGCAACATTCGGATCCGTGATGACCGCGAGGAACTGGCTGCGCCAGTCGGCTTCCAGCGTGACCACCGGCGCGTTGGCGGTGTTGAGTTTGACGTCGCCGCGGCTCGTGCTGACGGTGCGGCCGTTCACCTGGCGCAACAGGTCGGGAATGTCGCGCGCATTCAGATCGACCACGTGCTGCGCGAGCGCTTCGCTGGCCGACAGGCTGACGGCCTCGCGCACCGCGCGCTCGGCCCAGTCGGCGTTGCGTCCGCGCATTTGCGCGAGGCCGCGGATGTAGGCGGCCGCGTCGTGGACCTGCTTGCGCAACTCGGTGGATTGCGTGTCGAGCGGAAGGGTGGCGCTGGGCGTGGTCGCGGACGAACTGGCTGAGTTCGCCGAGGTGGCTGAGTTCACCGGACCGGTTGAGGCAGACCCGGCGGGCTCGTTCTTTTGGGCGCCAGCGCCGCTTCCGCCCCCCGTGCCCGGCAGGCCCGGCATCCCGCCGCCGCCCGCAGGCGGCTCCGCACCGCCGATGCCCATCTGGATCGGTGTCGCCGCGCCGAGATTAGTGCCCGGGGCCATCGCCGCAATGTGGCTGGCGTAGACGATATAGGTGCCGGCGCTCGCCGCTCGCGCGCCACTCGGGGCGATAAAGGTGGCGACCGGCACCGGCGAGCCGAGAATCGCCTTGATGATCTGCCGCATCGACGTATCCAGGCCACCGGGCGTATCGAGTTGCAGCACGGCGAGTTGCGCACGATCGTCGTCGGCGCGCTGCAGGCTGCGCACGATGAAATCGGCGCTGGCCGGACTGATTGCGCCGTTCACCGGGATCACGACAACGCTATTCGGCGCGGCGGCGGCCTCCGCGACCCAGGCCTGCGGCGTGTTTTCGCACAACGCGAATCCAAATGCCAAAAGCACGCCGAACGCGGTCATGCCGCGCATCAACCGGCCCACGCCTCGGCCACGGATAAGCACAGGGCGCGGACCAGACTGCCGGAACGGGAGACGTGGAAACGTGCTCATCGCTGACGGCTGCCGCGCCATGCCGACGGGTATCGGCCGACGCGGGCCGATACCCCAAAAAAGGCTGGCCTGCTCCTTACAGCTTAGTCCGATTCCGTGCGACGCGTGAAATCCGCACGCGCCGGCCGGTAATCGCCCGGCCGCATGCCGGTCCACTTGCGAAACGCGCGATGAAACGCGCTCGGCTCGGCAAAACCCACCGCGGTGGCGATGTCGGCGATCGTGCGGTCGGTGTCCTGCAGCTCGCCGATTGCGATGTCGCGCCGCAAGTCGTCCTTGATTGACTGATACGTATAGCCTTCCTGCTTCAGACGCCGCCGCATCGTCGCTTCAGCGACGTGCAGGCGCTCCGCCATCTGATCGGCGGCGGGCCAGCCCGCCATCGGCAGCGCGCGCAGCGTCTTGCGCACCCGGGCCGCAAGCGAGCCGGGATTGCGGTATTTGACGATGAAGCTACCGGGCGCATCGCGCAGGAACGGCTTGACCGACTTCGTGGTCTGGATCACCGGCAGGTCGAGAAACGCCGGCGAGAGGTCGACGTACGACCCGGTTTGATCGAACGTCATGTCGTCGCAGAACATCAGGCGGTATTCATGCGCGGCAGGCGGCTCGGCGCAGCGAAAGCGCGCCTCGATCAATGGGATGCGCCGTCCGACCAGCCAGCACAGCAGGCCGTAGACGACGATAAAGTAGGTCGCATAAGCGAACATGGCCGGCGGCTTTGTGCCCTCGCGCTCGACGAACCTGAGCCGTACCCGCTGCGCATCCGTCTCGATCTGTGCGCCAAGATCGTCCAGCACGAGCCGCATGAAGCCGACCGCCCGCGCGAGCGCTTGCGCGCCGTTACGCGCGGTCAGCGCCATCTGTGTCATCGCGATGAAGCTGCCGCTTTTCATACGATGCGAGTCCTGGCCGAAGAACTCGTCGTCCAGCGCGCGGGCGATGCCGGCCCACAGCGCGCCGTATTGCGCCGACGAAACCCGGCTTTTCGGTGACGCCAGCATTGTCGCCGCAATGCCGGCGGCTTCGGCGAGCGGCAGCGCCTCGAACCCACGCACTCGCGCCAGGGCGAGGGCCTCTTCGACGAGACTGACGGAAATCGTGCCCCTGTCGCTCTTGGTGTTTTTCAGGTTTTTCATGGCTATCTGGCAAATGCGCTCAACATTTTCCTTATGGCGATTCGCTAAGCCTTTGAAAACGTGGCATGAGTCATGGCTCCATGATACCGGTATGGTAAATACGCTCAACCAGAATGATCGGGCTGAGCATCGAAGCTGTCCGGCCGCTTCCCTACACTTGGCATGAACCGATCGCGGGACGGATCGCCCGAAGACACCACGGCGAGGCCGACCATCCCCCGCGATGTGTCGCAGATGACGAGGCCGTGCCTCGCCACCGCGACTCGACGCACATAACAGGATCGAGCATGGAAAGCTTCTATACCGACGAACAGCGGATGATCCGCGATGCCGCCCGTGACTTCGCCACTGGGCGCCTCGCGCCATACGCCGGGCAGTGGGATCGCGACGCAAAGCTGCCGGCGGAAGTGGTGACGCAAATGGGCGAGCTGGGTTTCCTCGGCATGATCGTGCCGTCCGAGTGGGGCGGCTCCTATACCGACTACGTGGCCTATGCGCTCGCGCTCGAAGAGATCGCCGCGGGCTGCGCCGCCTGCGCCACGCTGATGAGCGTGCATAACTCGGTCGGCTGCGGGCCGATCCTGAACTTCGGCACGGAAGCGCAAAAGGACCGCTATCTGCAAGACCTTGCCACCGGACGCCGCATCGGCGCGTTCTGCCTGACCGAGCCGCAAGCCGGCTCCGAGGCGAACAATCTGCGCACCCGCGCGGTGCTGCGCGACGGCAAATGGATTCTCAACGGCAACAAGCAGTTCGTGACCAACGGCGCGCGCGCCAATATCGCGATCGTGTTCGCCGTCACCGATCCTGACCGCGGCAAGCGCGGCCTGTCAGCCTTCATCGTGCCGACCGACACGCCGGGTTTCAACGTCGGCAAGCCCGAACACAAGCTCGGCATTCGCGCCTCGGACACCTGCCCGATCTCGCTCGACGATTGCGCGGTGCCCGAAGCCAATCTGCTCGGCGAACCCGGCGAAGGTCTGCGCATCGCGTTGTCGAATCTCGAAGGTGGCCGTATCGGTATTGCCGCGCAGGCGGTCGGCATCGCGCGGGCCGCATTCGACGCCGCGCGCCTCTACGCGAACGAACGCATCCAGTTCGGCAAGGCACTGAAGGATCATCAAACGATTGCCAACATGCTTGCTGATATGGCGACCCGCCTGAATGCCGCGCGTTTGCTTGTGCATCACGCGGCGCGGCTGCGCACGGCGGGCAGGCCGTGTTTGTCCGAGGCTTCGCAGGCCAAGCTGTTCGCCTCGGAACTCGCCGAGGAAATCTGCTCGAATGCGATCCAGATTCACGGTGGCTATGGCTATCTCGAGGACTACGCCGTGGAGCGCCATTATCGCGACGCCCGTATTACTCAGATTTACGAAGGAACCAGCGAGGTGCAGCGGATGGTTATCGCGCGCCACGTTTAAACGCAAGTTAGACGGCGTTTGAGCGCAGAATAGCCTGCTAGCAAGGTAAGAAGCAGAGGCAAAAAAGCAGAGCGCGTATCGCGCCACAAGGAGACGACAATGACTGCAGCGAAGGGCTTTCTCGAAGCGCGTGACCTGTTGTTGCGCCATCGAACCGATTACGAGCGCGCCTACCGCGAATTCGCATGGCCGGCGCCAGGCGAGTTCAACTGGGCGCTCGACTACTTCGACGTGATCGCGCGAGATAACGACAACCCGGCGCTGTGGATCGTCGACGATCTGGCAAGCGACGGTTTACGTCTCTCTTATGCGCAGATGTCGGAACGCTCGTCACGCATGGCGAACTTCCTGCGGAGCCTCGGCGTCGGTCGCGGCGACCGCTTGCTGCTGATGCTGCCGAACCGCGTCGAACTCTGGGACGTGATGCTCGCCGCCATGAAGCTCGGCGCGATCGTGCTGCCGGCCACCACCCAGCTTTCCGCCGACGACGTGCGTGACCGCGTGCAGATCGGCGGCGCGACTTTCGTAGTGATCGATAGCGCGGAGCTGGCCAAGTTCGATTCCCTCGACGTGCCGCTCACACGTATCTCCGTCGGCGCACCGCGCGACGGCTGGATCGACCTCGCCGCGGCCTATGACGCATCGCCGCAATTTACGCCGGACGGCGTCACGCAATCCACTGATCCGCTGCTGCTGTATTTCACGTCGGGCACCACGTCCAAACCGAAGCTGGTCGAGCACACGCACCAGAGCTATCCGGTCGGCCATCTGTCGACGATGTACTGGATCGGCCTGCAACCGAACGACATCCACTGGAATATCAGTTCACCGGGCTGGGCCAAGCACGCGTGGAGCTGCTTCTACGCGCCGTGGAATGCGCAGGCCTGTGTGTTCGTTTTCAACTTTCCGCGCTTCGTGCCGAAAGACACGCTCGACGTGCTGGTGCGTTTCAACGTCACGACGCTGTGCGCACCGCCGACCGTCTGGCGCATGCTCGTGCAGGAGCATCTCACCGACTATCCGGTGAAGCTGCGCGAGATCGTCGGCGCGGGCGAACCGTTGAATCCGGAGATCATCGAACGCGTCAGGCACGCGTGGGGCATCACGATTCGCGACGGGTTCGGCCAGACCGAAACGACCTGCCAGATCGGCAACCCGCCGGGGCAACCGGTGGTGCCGGGTTCGATGGGGCGCCCGCTGCCGGGCTACACAATCGCGCTCCTCGATGCGGACGACCAACCCGTCACCGAAGGCGAAATCTCGCTGCCGTTGGCCGAACGCCCGCTCGGCTTGATGACCGGCTACGCGAACAACGCCAATGCCACCGCGCAAGCCATGCGCAACGGGTTCTATCACACCTCCGACGTCGCGCTGCGTCGTGATGACGGTTACTACGTTTACGTTGGCCGTGCCGATGACGTCTTCAAATCGTCGGACTACCGGCTGAGCCCGTTCGAACTCGAAAGCGTGCTGATCGAACACGAGGCAATCGGCGAAGCGGCCGTGGTACCGAGTGCCGATGCACTGCGTTTGTCGGTGCCGAAAGCGTTCGTCACGGTGCGTCAAGGCTACGAAGCCGGCCCCGAACTCGCGCGTGCGGTCTTCGCGTTTTCGCGCGAAAAACTCGCACCGTACAAGCGGATTCGCCGCCTGCAATTCAGCGAATTACCGAAAACCATCTCCGGCAAGATCCGCCGCGTCGAATTGCGACGCCGCGAAATGGAGCGCGAGGCTGAGCCCGCGCGCCTGCCCGGCGAGTATTGGGAAGAGGACTTCCCGGATCTGCGTTGATTATTTTTAATCCCAATCACTGTCCGGCCGCGACGCGGCCACTGCACAGGAGTTCCAGCATGAGCGCAATCGCTTCGAACAAGGCCGCCACCGTCAAACTGCTGATCAACGGCGAGTTCGTCGAATCCAAAACTACCGAATGGCGCGACATCGTCAACCCGGCTACGCAAGAGGTGCTTGCACGCGTACCGTTCGCCACCGCCGATGAAGTGAACGAAGCGATCCGCTCGGCGCACACCGCGTTCAAGACGTGGAAAGACACGCCGATCGGCGCGCGCATGCGCATCATGCTGAAATACCAGGCGCTGATTCGCGAGCATTCACCGCGCATCGCCAGGACCTTGAGCGCTGAACAGGGCAAGACGATTCCCGACGCGGAAGGCGATATCTTCCGCGGGCTCGAAGTGGTCGAGCATGCCTGCTCGATCGGCACCTTGCAGCAGGGTGAATTCGCCGAGAACGTCGCGGGCGGTGTGGATACCTACACGCTGCGTCAACCGATTGGCGTATGCGCCGGCATCACGCCGTTCAATTTTCCCGCGATGATCCCATTGTGGATGTTCCCGATGGCGATCGTTTGCGGCAATACGTTCGTGCTGAAACCTTCGGAGCAGGATCCGTTGTCGACCATGCAGCTGGTCGAACTGGCGCTCGAAGCCGGCGTGCCGAAGGGCGTGCTGAATGTCGTGCATGGTGGCAAGGACGTGGTCGACGCGCTCTGCACGCACGAGTTGGTGAAAGCGATTTCGTTCGTCGGGTCGACGGCGGTTGGCACGCATGTTTATCGCCTCGGCAGCGAACACGGCAAGCGCGTGCAGTCGATGATGGGCGCAAAGAATCATGCAGTCGTGCTGCCCGATGCGAACCGCGAGCAGACCTTGAATGCGCTGGCTGGCGCCGGTTTCGGCGCAGCGGGACAGCGTTGCATGGCGACCTCGGTAGTCGTGCTGGTCGGCGCGGCGCAGCAATGGTTGCCCGACCTGGTCGCAAAGGCCAGGACGCTCAAGGTCAACGCGGGCAACGAGCCGAAAACGGACATCGGCCCGGTGGTCTCACGCGCGGCGAAGCAGCGCATTCTCGGCCTGATCGAAACAGGCGTGAAAGAGGGCGCCACGCTGGCACTCGACGGCCGCGACGTGAAGGTTCCAGGCTACGAGCAAGGCAACTTCATCGGCCCGACAGTCTTCACCGACGTCACCACGGAGATGGAAATCTATCGCCAGGAAATCTTCGGCCCGGTGCTGGTGGTGCTGAATGTCGCGACGCTCGATGACGCGATCGCGCTCGTCAATCGCAATCCGTTCGGCAACGGCGTCGGTCTCTTCACGCAAAGCGGCGCGGCGGCACGCAAATTCCAGAGCGAGATCGATATCGGGCAGGTCGGCATCAATATTCCGATTCCGGTACCCGTGCCGTCCTTCAGCTTCACTGGTTCACGTGGCTCGAAACTGGGCGACCTGGGCCCTTATGGCAAACAGGTTGTGCAGTTCTACACGCAAACCAAAACCGTCACCGCCCGCTGGTTCGACGACGATACCGTCAACGACGGCGTCAACACGACCATCAGCCTGCGCTGAGTCCCGCGGTCTATTGCTTTGCATGGGATAGGAGTAAGCGCTGAAGCGCTAACTCCCATCGACACAGGAGAGAACATTATGAAAATAGGCTTTATCGGACTCGGCAACATGGGCGCGCCGATGGCGCTCAACCTGCTCAAGGCAGGCCACGCGGTCAACGTATTCGACCTCAACGCGCAGGCTGTGCAGGCACTCGTCGACGCGGGCGCCAAAGCGGCAGGTTCGCCGAAAGCCGCGGTGACCGACGTCGAATGTGTGGTGACGATGCTGCCCGCCGCCGCACATGTGCGCAGCGTGCTGACAGCGGACGACGGGGTCTTCGCGGGCATCGCGAAAGGCGTGACGATCATCGATTCGAGCACCATCGATCCGGCGAGCGTCAAGGCATTCGCCGAGCTTGCCGTGCAACACGGCAACACCTTCGTCGACGCACCCGTCTCGGGCGGCACCGGCGGCGCGGCGGCCGGTACGCTGACCTTCATGGTTGGCGGCAGCGCGAGCGCCTATGAGCAGGTCAAGCCAGTGTTGTCGGCGATGGGCAAGAACATCGTGTATTGCGGCGAGACCGGCACCGGCCAGGTCGCGAAGATCTGCAATAACCTCGTGCTCGGCATCACCATGGCGGGCGTGGCCGAGGCGATGTCGCTGGGCGAGGCGCTCGGCATCGACCCGAAAGTGCTGGGTGGCATCATCAATACCTCGACGGGCCGCTGCTGGAGTTCGGACACGTATAACCCGATGCCCGGCGTGATCGACACCGCGCCGTCCACGCGCGGTTATACCGGCGGCTTCGGCACCGATCTGATGCTCAAGGACCTGGGCCTCGCCACCGACGCCGCGAAATTCGCGCGTCAACCGGTGTATCTCGGCGCGCTCGCACAGCAGCTTTATCAGACGATGAGCACGAAAGGCGCAGGACGTCTGGACTTTTCCGCGGTGATCAAGCTGTACCGTCAGGACGGTAAGGACGGAGACGCGTCATGATCGAACTCGACTACGCACACGACGGCGCCGTCGCGCTGCTGACGCTCAAACGGCCGCCCGCGAATGCGTTCACGCCGGACGGTTTGTTGCAATTGGAGCAGACGGTCGAGCGTCTGAACGGTGAAGCGCGCGTGCGGGCCATCGTGATCACGGGCGACGGCCCCAGGTTCTTCAGCGCGGGCGCCGACCTGAACACCTTCGCTGACGGCAATCGCGAGGTCGCGCGCACGGCGGCGACACGCTTTGGCGCGGCGTTCGAGACCTTGCAGAACGCGCGGCCGGTGGTGATCGCCGCGATCAACGGCTACGCAATGGGCGGCGGGCTCGAATGCGCGCTGGCCTGCGATATCCGTATCGCCGAGCAACACGCATTGATGGCGTTGCCCGAAACGGCGGTGGGTTTGCTGCCATGCGGCTGCGGTACGCAGACGTTGCCTTGGCTGGTCGGCGAAGGCTGGGCCAAGCGAATGATTCTGACCGGCGAACGCGTCGATGCAGCGACTGCATTGCGTATCGGTCTCGTCGAAGAAGTGGTGGAAAAGGGCGCGGCGCGCGAGGCGGCGCTGACGATGGCGGCGCGCGTCGCGACGTTGAGCCCGCAAGCGGTCGGCTTCAGCAAGACGCTGATCCACCAGGGCCGCAACGGCGTGCCACGTGCGGCGGCTCTCGCGGTGGAGCGGGAGCGCTTTGTCGATCTGTTCGACGGCGCCGATCAGCGCGAAGGCGTCAATGCGTTTCTCGAGAAGCGCGCGCCACGCTGGCAGGTGACACACGTGGGGCAGGCGGAGCACGTAGCGGACGCTGAGCGGGAGACCCGTCGATGAGCGCCTTGCAGAGCGTTGCGCTCGATACGAGCGTTGAAGCGGAGCGCGAGATTCTGTTTCGCGTCGTCAACCGTGTGGCGATCATCACGCTGAACCGGCCGGCCGCGCTCAATGCGCTATCGCATGCGATGGTGCGCGAGCTTGCCGTACTGGTCGAACATTGCCGTACCGACGACGGCATCGTTGCCCTCGTGCTGAAAGGCGCCGGTACCAAGGGATTTTGTGCTGGAGGCGACGTACGCGAGGTGCACCGGCTCGCGAAAAATGGCGACAGCCGGTGGCTTGCGTTCTTCGTCGACGAATACCGGCTCGACTATGCGTTGCACGCGTTTCCGAAGCCGGTGGTCGCCTTGCTCGACGGTATTTCGATGGGCGGCGGCATGGGGCTCGGCCAGGCGGCGCGGCTGCGCATCGTCACGGAACGCAGCAAGATTGCGATGCCGGAGACGCGCATCGGCTTCCTGCCGGACGTCGGCGCGACGCGTTTCCTGAGCGTGATGCCGGCGGAGGTCGAACTGTATGTCGGGCTCACGGGCGTGACGTTATCGGGCGCCGATGCGCTGCGCCTGCTACTGGCGGACCTGTGCGTGCCGGCGGAGTGGCTTGGCACTTTCGAGGAGCGCCTGCAGCGCATGTCGCACGCGGGGGACTTGATGGCTGCATTGCGCGGGGTGTTCGAGCCACCGTGCAACATCATTCCCCATGCTGCATTGGGGTCGTTTACCCCGTTGATCCTGAGGCATTTCGACCGGCGTTCGAGCATCGAGCGGATCGTCGCGACATTGCGCCACGATCTGGAGCGCGAGCCGCCGCGCGAGGTGAAGCAGTGGCTGCAATCCGCTTACGACGCGATGACCGGGCACTCGCCCACGATGCTCTACGTCACGCGCGAGGCGCTTCTGCGCGGCCGGCAGATGACCTTGGCCGAGTGCTTCCGGATGGAGTTGGGCATCGTCAAGCGGGTGATCGAAGAGGGCGATTTCTGCGAAGGCGTGCGGGCGCAGTTGATCGACAAGGATCGCAACAGCCGGTGGGCGCCCGCAACGCTCGCGGAAGTGCGGCCGGAACGCGTCCGGCATTTTCTGGCGTCGCCGTGGAAGAGGGAGACACATCCGCTGTCTGCATTGGGCGCCGAAGAAGGCTGATGTAACCAGCGCCTGCGACGCCCTACGACGCGGCAGCGGGCGCTGATCGCCGCCAGGTCCCGGCACCTGGTGCAAGTGCACCAGAGCGCCTGGTGCATTGGCTATTGGCGCGGCGGCGCGATTTGGTCCATTCTGCGGTCTGGACAGGCTCTCGTGTGCGCGCCTCGCGTGCCAATAATAATGACCGCAACAACCCCCGCTGCATCCTCCCCACCGGTGCAATCCACCGTCTCAGACGATCCCCAGCCGCCAGCCGACGACAAGGTGCTGCGCACGCAGACCGACCGTCGCCAGTTGCAGCAGATCATTACGGGGCTGACCGAGGGTGTGATCCTCGTCGAGCCGGACCAGACCATTGTCTGGGCGAATCAGGCCGCGTTGGAGATGCACGGCATCACTGAAGTCGCGCAACTGGGCGCCGACGTCACCGAATACCGCGAGCGCTTCCGGCTGCGTTACCGCAACAACCATCCGCTGCCTGAGGGTAGTTATCCGATCGAACGCGTGGTGGCGGGCGAGTGTTTCAGCGACGTGGTGGTCGAGGTCTTTCCGGCCCACGACGACGAAGTGAACTGGGTGCATCGTGTGCGCAGCCTCGTGCTGACTAATGCCCGCGGCGAGCCCGATTGCCTCGCGCTGATCCTGCACGACGCGAGCGAGTGGGCGAGCGCCGAGAAGCGCTTCGAGAAGACCTTCAACGCCAACCCCGCGCCGGCCATCATCTGCCGCCTCAGCGATCAGCGCTACATCAAGGTCAATCAGGGTTTTCTGGAGATGACCGGCTATGTGCGAGAGGACGTGATTGGCCGCTCGGTGTACGAACTCGACGTTTTCGAAGGCGCGGAGAAGCGCGAACTCGCCATCGAACGGCTCAGCGAAGGATCGACCATTCCGCAGATGGAGGCGCTGCTACGCCTCCCCGAAGGCGGCAACAAGTTCGTGGTGGTGGCGGGCCAGCCGATTGATATCGGCGAAGAAGCCTGCATGCTGTTCACCTTCATGGATCTCGAACCGCGCAAGCGCGCCGAGAGCGCGCTGCGGCAGAGCGAGGAGCGTTTCGCGAAGTCGTTCCGGATGACGCCGGTACCCACCGCGCTGTTCGTCGCGGGTGATTACATGACGCTCGATATCAACGACGCCTTCACGGCGACCACCGGCTTCTCCTCCGAAGAGTTGCTGGGCAAGCAGTTGGACCAAAGCGGTCTGTGGAACGGCGACGCGTGCGCGCGGATCAGTGAGGCGCTCACCGGGTCCGGCAGTCTGCGTAACGTCGAATTCCAGGTGAACAATCACGCCGGCGACGTGCTGAACTGTCTTGTGTCGGCCGAAGCGGTCAGCATCCACGGCAAGGATTGCGTGCTGATGACCCTGCTCGACATCACCGAGCGCAAGCGCTCCGAAATGGAACTGGTGACGGCGATCGAAACCGTCATGCAGGACGCCTCCTGGTTCAGCCAGACACTGATCGAAAAGCTGGTCAACGTGCGGCGCGCGAACGCGCCCGATGCCGGCGGCCATTTCGCGGATCTGACCGCGCGCGAGCGGGATGTGTTCTCCTGCCTGTGCACCGGTCTCGCGGACAAGGAGATCGCCAGAGAATTGGGCCTCGCCCCGAACACGGTGCGCAACCATGTCGCTACGATCTACGCGAAGCTCGATGTACATAGCCGGAGCGAGGCGATCGTGTGGGCGCAGACCCGTGGCCACTTTGGCCTCACGCCTGCCAAAGCGCCGCGCCGCAAGGGCCCCAGGACGGCCTAGGTATTGTTCTCTCGCCTGTTTCCGCCGGGATTCCCGGTCAGGAACGAACCGTGCTGCTGAGCTTCGGCCGAGCCGGCGCAGCAGGCGTCGAAGCGGGTCGATCCGCGGGTTCAGGCGCGGTGGCGTGCGGTTCAAATGCACGAGGCAATCCGGTGCATTCGCGCGTGTCGGCAGGGATGGCGAACTGGGACAATGAAATCCTGCGTCGAGTGTCGGTGTGGATCGGCCCAAGCCGCTCAGGCATTGCGCGCTCGACGTCTTTTGTGTGCAACCCAGACTTTCAAGGAAATCATCATGGATAAGAATCGGGTCGAAGGCGCAGCGAAACAGGTCAAGGGCTCCGTGAAGGAAGCGATCGGCAAGGTCACCGGCAACCGGACGACCCAGGCCGAGGGCGCGGCCGAAAAGCTGGCCGGCAAGGTGCAGTCTAAAGTCGGTGAAACCGCGGATGCGGTTCGCGATCGCGTGAAGCGCTAACGAGTCAACGACGAAGCAGTAACCGTAAAACGCCGGCCACGGCCGGCGACTGCTTGCTCATTCTGTTCAAGGAGAACATCGATGAATTCAAACCAGCTCGAAGGAACCGTGAAAGATGCGGCAGGCAAGGTGCAGGACGCCGTCGGTGGCTTGACGGGCGACGTCGACCTTCAGGCCGAGGGCAAAGTCCGTCAACTCGCCGGTAAGGCGCAGGCCAAGTACGGCGATAGCGTCGACCACGTCGCCGAGACGGCCCGCAACAATCCCATCGGCGCGCTGTTGATCGCGGTCGGTGTCGGATTTTTGTTGGGCAAGCTGATGTAAGTCCGCGATGCGCTACGACGCCGGGTGCGTCGCCTACCGGTGCACGAGGCGCGTCTCTCCGGCCCTGCGGGCGCCTTGGTTGTCCGATGATCCCGGCGCGTTCGAGGCGCCGGATCTTATCGTCTGTTCGAGGAAAGTTCATGCTGGGATTCGACGTCTCTACAGCCCGGAAAGTCTGGACTGCGTTTCTGATCGCGCTGCTGCTGTTCATTCTCTATACCGCGTCGTCCACCTTGCTGGTGGTCGTGTTCGCGGTCTTCTTCAGCTATCTGATCTACCCGATGGTCGATCTTGTCGACCGCTTCCGGCCGAGCCGCGTGCCGCGGGTTGCATCGATTGCGCTGGTGTTCGTGGTGGTGGTCGCAGTGATCGCGGTGGCGGGTTCGCTATTCGGCGTGCAACTGCAGGATCAGGCCACGCATCTGTTCGCGCAGTTGCCTGAATTGATGAAATCCGATGTACCCAATCGCTTTCCGCTGCCGCATTTTCTTGAACCGCTGCGCGAAAGGATTGTGGATTTCGTGCGTGGCCAGATCGAGACCGGTTCCGACAAGGCCGTGCCGATGGCGCGTAGTGTCGGGCTGGGCGTAGTGCATGCAGCGAGCAATCTGATTTACCTCGTGCTGATTCCGATTCTGAGCTTTCTGCTGATCAAGGAAGGTCCGCAGATGCGCGATGCGTTTCTTGATGTGCTGACGGATCGGCATCGTGTGCTGTGGGCCGAGATCGTCACGGATCTGAATGTGCTTTTTTCGAAGTATGTGCGGGCGTTGCTGTTTTTGTCGCTTGCGACTTTGATCTGTTATGGGGTGGTTTTTTCGTTGCTTGGGGTGCCGTATGCGTTTTTGCTGGCGGTGAGCGCGGCGTTGCTGGAGTTTGTGCCGTTTGCCGGGCCGCTTGGGGCGATTGCTATTACGCTTGTGGTGGCTGTTTTTAGTGGGTATTCACATTTGCTTTGGTTGGTGATTTTTATCGCGGTGTATCGGTTGTTTCAGGATTATGTGCTGAATCCTTATCTGATGAGCGAAGGTGTTGAGGTTAGCCCGTTTCTTGTTATTGTCGGATTGCTGGCTGGGGATCAGATTGGGGGTGTGGCGGGGATTTTTCTGGCTGTGCCGGTGATTGCCATGCTGAGGATTGTTGTTGGCAGAGCCAGGGGTTTTTATGTGTCTTCGCGGGGTGAGGGGGGCGGAGGGGGGTGACTGCGGATGCTGATTAGTTTGTGGTTTTTTCTTCTGTGCGCCTATGGTGTTGGCCTTTCCTTGTGTTCTTATTGGTTTGTTAGCGTCGCCCCTGTGCGGGGGCAGGCACCTACTTTTCTTTGCCTGCCGCAAAGAAAAGTAGGCAAAAGAAAGCGGCTCACACCGCTAGATTATAAGCGGGTCCCCCGCGCAGTTGCGGTAGTGGTGCATCTGGAATCTGTGCTCTCGCACATTCAGCTCTGGTGACAAGGCAGTCTTACTTCCGGCGGCGCTGCGCGCGCCGATGCGGTGCTTCTACGGTGTTTTAGCGGGGCGTTGGTGTCGTCGGTTTTAAGCTTCCCCGACTGTGTTGCCGGCCAATACGCCCGTCGGCGGTAATGCATTTTGTGCCCCGTGGACGCGTGAAACCCAGAATACTCCGAGCAGCGCGATTGCGACCGCTGCGCATCCAACGGTCCCGTATCCTACGATCTGCCCCGTCGGTGAACTGCTCAGCATCAGGCCGCCAATCCACGCGCCGCTTCCTGTGCCCAAAGCCTGCAGTGCACTGTTGGCGCTGAGAAAAGCACCCCGCCGGGCAGGCTCGGGCACGGTAGTTAGCAGTGCTTGCATCGGCACCATCCGTGCGGACATCAGCACCATGAAAAACGGGAAAAACATCACCAGCGCGTAGAACGGTAGATCCGGTAGGTGCGTTACGAACAGTATGGGCAGAAACGAAAGTATTGCCGCAATCCGGAATACGCGCCGTGTGCCGAATCGATCAGCAAGCTTGCCGACCCGGCGCGAAGTGAAGAATGTCGCTGCGCCACCCGCCATATACAGCCACGACAACTGCGCCGGAGCCACGCCGTGATTGGCGACCAATACTGGCGAGATAAATGGGATCACCAGCATATGCGCGATCATCATCATGAACGTCAGCGCAAACGCATTCATATGCCGCGGGTTGCTCAATAGACGCCACAAATCCGGTAATACCTCGCCCAGCGCCGGTTGGCGGCGACTCAAATGCTCGGCCAGCGAAGGGACCAGTTGCCAGCCGGCAACCCAGACGACCAGCGACAACACCACCAGCAAATAGAACGGGGCCGCCCAGTTGAAGTGCGCGCCGAGCATCACGCCAGCCGGTACGCCGGCAATCGCGGCCAATGAAAAGGCGGTCATGATCGTGCCGGTCGCGGCGCCGCGGCGCTGCACCGGGATGACGTCGCCGACGATTGCCATGATCACCGAGCCCAACACCCCACCTGTGATGCCCGCAAAAGCGCGCGCGGCAAGCAGAAGGGGAAAGGTGCTCGCCAATGCGCACGCGAGATTCGAGAGCGCGAATAGCGCATACACCGTCAGCAACAGACGGCGCCGGTCGAAGCGGTCGATATAGGTCGCCGCGAATAAACCCGACAGCCCCGAGCACCACGAATACGCGGACACGGCCGTCGCAAACGCGGCCGGTGTGATACTGAATGAGTGCATGATCTGCGGGCCAAGCGGCATCATCACCATGAAATCCATGATGATGGTGAACTGCGTCAGCGCAAGCAGCCACAGCAAACGGCGCTCGTGCTTTGTGCTAATTGAATACATCGGTCAATTCCTTATTTTTGTTCGAAGCACGCCGGTTGTTGGGTTCACGCATCTTGCAGAGCTCATGTAGCCGGTGCGGCTCACGGATTACCGCTCGGCCTCCGCATTTCATGCGGCTCACACGGCTCATGCAATTCACGCAATTCATCACACGCCCGCTACGGACGGTCAGTCGTCGAGCGTTTCATGCACCGCTTCGGCACCCTGTTTCCAGTAGCTGGCGGCGCGAATGCGCGACTTGTCGACGCCGCGTTCCGAGCACAGGTGGTAGCGCACCGCACGCATCGTCGCGGATTCGCCGGCGGCCCATACGTAGCCTTCGCCGTCTTCGGGCAAGTAGATTTCGCGTACCGCTTGCAGCAAGGCGTCGCCGCGATAGCCCGATTCGCTGCGATGGCGCCAGATGATATGCAGTTCGGCCTGCGTCGTGAACGTGATCTGTGCCGACTGATCGGCCACTTCGATCACAGCCGCGACGCGTACGCCGGCAGGCAGCTCTTCGAGGCGGCGGGCGATTGCCGGCAGCGCGGTGTCGTCGCCGATCAGCAAATGCCAGTCGAAGCCAGTCGGTATCACCAGCGAGCCGCGCGGGCCGCCGACGCCGAGGTACTGACCCACTTTGGCTTGCGCCGCCCACGTTGCGGCTGGGCCGGCCTCATGCATGGCGAACTCGATATCCAGTTCACGCGCTTCAGCGTCGAAGCGGCGCGGCGTGAAATCGCGGGCAATTGGGCGCGGCTGACCGGCGGGAAACACGGGACCGTCAGGGCCGGCTTCGGGCAGTACGGGTTTGTCGGCGCCGGGTTCGGGGAAGAACACTTTGATGTGGTCGTCGAACGAAGCGGAGACGAAGTCGTGCAAATCCTCGCCCGTGAAGGTGACGCGAATCAGATGCGGGGTCAGCGCGTGCACCTCTTTGACCTGCAACAGACGGAACTTCAGCGGATGCCGCACGCGATAAACTGCCAGATCGGTCCGGTTGTCATTTGTCAGCATAAGGTGCCACTCCTGTCGGTTTGGTTGGCGTTCGAAGCTGCTCATGGGCACCTTCGAACGCGAGTGTCGGATAGCGCGATCTCAAGCGGTGGGTTCGCCGCTGCCTTCGTCGCCCCGGGGATTGCCTTCGCCTTCGATTTCATTTGCCGCGCGCATCAGGATCGCGGCGATGCGGCGCTGTTCGGCGGCCGGCACGTTGTCACGGCGCAGAAGTGCATGCTTCAGTGCGCGGCGCGCTTCGCTCAGTTCCGGCAGCCAGCCGCCTTCGCTGACGTCGGCGGGCTCCTCACCGGCAAACGCGCGGCGTACGGAATCCATCTTGCGGGCGATATGCGTCAGTTTGGCGAGCATCAATTCGACGCGGTCGCGATTGGCAGCCAGGTACTCGCGGCCCGTTTCCGACAGCTCGTAACGCTTGCGGTTGCCTTCGAGTTGCACAGTCACGTAGCCGAGTTCTTCCAGATACGTAAGCGCCGGATAGACCATGCCGGGGCTCGGGCTGTAGAAACCGTTCGAGCGTGTTTCGAGCGCCTTGATCAGTTCGTAGCCGTGGCTAGGTTGAGCATCGATCATCGACAGCAGCAGCAACTGCAGATCTTCGGAAGTGAATTTGCGGCCGCGCGGAAAGCCGTCGCCTTCGCCACCGAAGCCGCCCGGGCCGCCGCCGCCGAAACGTCCGCCGCGACCGCCGCCGCGTTGCTCGTGATGGCGGCCGATTGCGTGCCACAGCGCGTGCAGCGAGAAGCGGTCGTGGCCGTGGTGGCCGAAGCGGTGGCCGTGACCGAAGCCGCCTCGGTCGTCGCGGTCACTGCCTTCACCGCGCTCGCCGTGGCGGCCATTGCCACGCTCGTCGCCGCGGAACTCGTGCCGGCCGCGTCGGCCACGCTCGTCGCCATGAAACTCGTGCCAGTCGCCACGTCCGCCATGGTGAGATTCAAAGCCGTCACCGCCGCGCTCGCCGCGGTACTCGTAGTGATGGGCGAATGCGTGCCAAAGCGCATGCAAAGACGGACGGTCATGCCCTGCGAAGAAACCTTCGTCCGCACCATGCGAACGGGAAAAACGATGTTGATGACGCATCTTGGGTACTCCCATTTGTGTCTTAAGATGTGTCGTAAGATATATATCTAAAGATAGTTTGTCAAACTTATTTTGTGCCTAAGGCGTTCCATTCGTGCGGATGCGCGTTGCCGGCCGGACCCGAATATCGTCCCGAAACCCTTGCTCTATAAGGCGCTGCGCGATTCGAGCGCCGAAGCTGGAACCTTCACGCACGAAGCGATTCCATTGCGTGACCAGTGATTACAGGTTTTGGACTCGTTGAAGATAAGGCGAGCTGTGACTTCGAGTAAGCGGTAGCGAGTGCTACCGCCTGGAATCACAAGAGAAGGCGAAGAACGACCGGTTCGCGCCATGCCGCTCGCACGCGATGTGCGATTCGCTGTTCCAGATATGGAAGGTGGCGATTTACCGAAGCGAAGAAGTCATGCTCGCTGTCTTCCTCGAGGAACCTTGCCCGGACCCACCGCAATTTCCCCTCACGTCTTCACGCTGTCTGGTTGATCGCCGCTCTTGATTTCCGCTTCGGTGATCGGTTCGTAAATGCTGAAGAAGAGATGATCATTCATGGGAAACGGGCCGCCGTCACCGTTTGTCACGATCCAGTCACCCGGTACGACTTTCCGCCAGCCCTCCTCAGTTGCGACACACCAATGCCCGTCTTGTGCGTCGACTGCCGGATGGTCGCCGGGCCTGAACCACTGGACTGCATCGACGACACAATTTCGCCTTTGAAACTTCATTTTTCTATCTCTTCTGGTTGCGTCTGCGCGTGGTTCTGAGCGTGCTACTTTTGCCTCGATGTCGTGACTGCGAAGCTCCCGTATGCGGTTAATCTGTTGTTAGTGCCAGCTCGTTCTGATTGTGTAGCAACCGCCCATTATCAGGAATCCTTTGTACGCAAGCAATATCTGGTTTGGATTGGCAACATAATTTTTTCGACACGACACCTTGTAAGCATCCGCGCTCTGAGTAGCGCCGCCGGTCCAGATTGCAAGTCAACGGAAATGCGTTGCATGCTTTCATGTCATTAACTAAATGACATCCATGCTCTCGTGAAATCACTGGGAAATGCCGACAATCTCGCTCAGAACGGCATTGGCCGTATTCGAGGAGCGATGAATATGTATGCAATTACCGGTGTAACAGGGCAGGTGGGCGGCGCGGCGGCACGCGCCTTATTGGACGCGGGGCACGCCGTGCGCGCCGTCTTACGTGACAAAAGCAAGGCGGCGGAGTGGACGGCGCGGGGCGCCGAAGTGGCGGTCGCGTCATTCGAAGACGCAGACACGCTCGCCGCGGCGTTCAGCGGTACGGCAGGCGTCTTCGTGATGGTAGCGCCGAACTTCGCGCCGCAGCCGGGCTATCCGAATGCACACGCAGCGGTGGCGGTGCTGAAAGAGGCGCTGATGAAAGCGAGGCCTGAACGTGTTGCGGCGCTCTCATCGATCGGCGGCCAGCGCGAGTCGGGCCTCGGTCTCATCACGCAAGTGCATATTCTCGAAGAAGCGCTCGCGGATCTGCCAATTTCGACGGCGATTTTACGGCCCGCGTGGTTCATGGAAAACGCGTTGTGGGATATCGCGCCGGCGCGCGAAACCGGCGTGATGCCGAGTTTCCTGCAACCGCTCGGTCGTGCGTATCCGATGATCGCAACGGCGGATATCGGCCGTGTGATCGCTGCAACGCTTGGCTCATCCTGGCAGGGCCGCCGCGTGATCGAGATTGAAGGACCACGGCGTTACACGCAAGATGAAATCGCCGCGATGCTCGGGGACGTGCTGGGTCGTTCGGTGAAGGCTCAATCGGTGCCGCGCGATCAGTGGGAGGCGCTCTTTCAGTCACAAGGCACGGCATGGCCCGCGCCACGCATCGAGATGATCGACGGTTTCAATTCCGGGTGGATCGATTTCGAAGACGGCGTGAATGAGCGGGTGGTTGGCAGCACCGCTTATCAGACGGTGTTGGCAGAGTTGGTCGCGCGTGTGGGCTAGGGGCGCTCGTTCAACAGGAGGCGACGGCGGCTTGGCGAGGACGTTGAACATTCAATAAGTCCATCGAGTCGCCGTCGCTGCGGCACGGAATCAAAAAATCGACCGCCCGGTAATCGTGGTCAACGATTCCAGTGCTTTCGCGCCGGCAAGTGAATTGCCGTTCGCGTCGAGCCCGGGCGACCACACACAGACCGCCATCTCCCCCGGCAGTATCGCGACGATGCCACCACCCACGCCGCTCTTTGCTGGCAAGCCGACACGAAAGACGAAGTCGCCCGCAGCGTCGTAGGTACCGCAGGTTAGCATCAGGGCCGACAAACGCTTGGTCGAACTGCTGTCGAGGATGCGTTCCCCAGTCGACGGTACGACGCCTCCATTACTCAGAAACAACGCAGCCCTGGCCAGCTCGACACAGCTCATCGAGATCGCGCATTGCCGGCAATACGCGTCGACTACCGCGTGGACGGGCATTTCCATGTTGCCGAAGCTCGCAATAAAGTGCGCCATGGCCTGGTTGCGATCCGCATGTTGCAGCTCCGATTGCGCGACGCGCATATCGTAGTCGATCGTCACCTCGCCGGTCAGCCGCCGCATAAACTCCACCAGCGCAGTTTCCGCCTGCACGAAACGGCGGCACAGCACGTCGGTGACGACCAGCGCGCCGGCGTTGATAAACGGATTGCGCGGCTTGCCTTGCTCCGCTTCGAGCTGCACCAGCGAATTGAATGGTGTGCCCGACGGCTCGCGGCCGACGCGCCGCCACAGTTCGTCGCCGAGCAGCCGGAAGGCCATCGTGCAGGCGAATAGCTTGGAGATACTCTGGATGGAAAAACGGGTGTCGGCTTCGCCGGTGCGGAAGACCTCGTCGGCGGTCGTGACAATCGCCATGCCGAAACTGTCGGCGGGGACATTCGCCAGTTCGGGAATGTAGTCGGCGACCTTGCCGGTGCCCAGATAAGGCTGAAGATCGCGATGAATCTGTTCGAGGATGGATGCGTAGTTCATTGGGCTCGGACCGTTGAAGCCGCGATTCTACTGGCAACCTGGCGCGAATTGTTCGTGCAGCGGCGCTGCCGGGTTCGAGCAATGTTTTGCCCGGGTTATGATAATCTTGCTGCCTTTCCTGTAACAACCGGGCAAAACGGACATTGATGATGGAAGCTTTCGATCCGGACGGCGTCGCGCGTCCGGTATTCGTGGTCGACGAGCACTACGATGCGCTGGACGAACCGTGGCGCGCCTATCGTCGTGCGCGGTTGATCCATGTGAGCGTCGGCGTGCTAGGCGTGCGTACGGAAACCGGGCGATGGGTCGTGCCGCAGGGTCACGCGCTCTGGCTGATGGCGAACGTGCAGCATTGCCTGTCTACCGCTGAGCCGGTGCAACTTCACTCGCTGTATGCCGACGCGGATGCGGCGCCGCTGCCCGCGCAAAACGTCGCGCTGGCGCTCGACCGGCTGGCGGAAGCTTTGCTGGGCGCCGCGGGCGATCTGCCGCACGACAAACCGGTCGACGAACCCACCGGGCGCCTTCTGCAAGTTTTGCTGGACCGTTTGTCCGGCTTGCCGAGCGCGCCTCTGGCGTTGCACTGGCCGCGCGATCCGCGGATTCAGCGGATCGCCGAAGCGCTGAACGTCAACCCGGCGGAACCGGCGGTGCTTGACGATCTGGCGGCGGCCGCCGGCGTGACCGCCCGCACGGCGGCGCGCCTTTTCGTCAAGGAAACCGGGCAGACCTTCGGTCAGTGGCGGCAGCAACTGCGGTTGCTGGTTGCACTGGAGCGCCTTGGCGCCGGAGCAAGCGTCACGCAAGTGGCGCTCGAAGTTGGCTACGGCGACGTGTCGTCGTTTATTGCCGTGTTCCGCGACGCCTTCGGCGACACACCCGCACGCTATTTCCGCTAACGCAGCGCCGGCAACATCGCAATCAGTGCGCGGCTGCCGCACCCGGTCCGCCGCCGCCCTTGGCTGGCTTCGTAATCCAGATCAGCGGAATGATCAGAATGAAAATGATCGACGACACATAGAAGATGTCGTTCAGGCCCATCATCGCGGCCTGGGTGTTCACCGTGAAATCAAACAGCGCATGTGCCGATTGCGTGTTCAGATGAAGCAGCGACTGGGTCGAATCGATCTGCTGGCTGAACAGCGGGTTATCGACACTGGCGCGCTCGGTGAGCCGTTCGTGGTGCAGCACGGTGCGGTTATTCCACTCGTTGCCGGCGATCGAGGTGCCCACCGCGCCGCAAAACACCCGCACGAAATTCGACAGACCGGCGGCCGCTGGAATTTTGTTCGGTGGCTGGCCGGACAGAATGATCGCGGTCAGCGGCACGAAGAACAGCGCCATTGGAATGCCTTGCAGCAGCGTGGGGAGCACGAGGTGCCACGTGTCGATTTCGACCACGTACTTCGAGCGCATATAAAACACCACCGCAAAGCCGATAAACGCAAGGGTCGCGATGATGCGTGCGTCCGATCGCGGCAGCACACGGCCCATCACCGGTGCGAGCAGCACCGCGAAGATGCCGAGCGGCGCGGTAACGAGACCGGCGTCCACGGAGCGGTAGTTCAGATACTCCTGCATCCATTGCGGCAGTAGCACCAGATTGCCGAAGAACACGCCGTACGCCACCGAAATCGCAATCGTGCCGCCGAGAAAGTTGCGCTGCCGGAAGAGCCGCAAGTCGACGATCGGATTCTCCTCAGTCAGCTCCCACACGAGGAAGAACGCAAAACTGATCAGCGCGGTGATGCCGAGAATCACGATCACCGGCGACGAAAACCAGTCGAGATCCTTGCCCTTGTCGAGCATGATTTGCAGCGACGCGACCCAGGTAATCAGCAGGCCGAGCCCGATTACGTCGATGGGCGGTTTGCGGGTGGCCGACTCGCGGGTGCGGTAGATCATCCACGTCACGCCGGCTGCGAAAATGCCGACCGGAATGTTGATGTAGAAGATCCACGACCAGCTATAACTATCCGTGATCCAGCCGCCAAGCGCCGGACCCGCAATCGGGCCGACGGTGGCCGTCATGGCCCATAGCGCGAGTGCCGTCGACGATTTCTCCTTGGGATACGAGCCGAGCAGAATCGCTTGCGAGAGCGGAATCAGCGGACCGGCCACGGCACCCTGGAACACCCGCGCGACCAGCAGGATCGGCAACGTGGGCGCGATACCGCACAACCACGAAGCCAGCACGAACATCAGAATCGCGCCGACGAACAGCTTGATCTGGCCGATGCGTTGCGTGAGCCAACCGGTCAGCGGAATCGAGACGGCATTGGCCGCGGCGAATACCGTGATGACCCACGTGCCTTCATCGACCGAGACCCCGAGATTGCCCGAGATGGTTGGAATCGCAACGTTCGCAATCGACGTGTCGAGCACGTTCATGAAGGTGGCGAGCGCAACGGCGATGGTCGCCAGAACCAGTTTGCCGCCTTGTAACGGTGGCGGTGGTGCGGGCGGCGTGGCAGCAGGCGCGGCAGAGGGCTGGCTCAAACGATTCTCCGGATTGCGGTGCTACGGACGTTTTATACGGCGGTTTATTCACTGCCCGGGCAAGGAGCCAGACAGCCGGTCGAATGCTTGCAAAAGCATACCTGTATTCAGGTTATGGCGTCGTCGACCCATACAGATCCAGCGGCGGAAACCAGTCCGGCAGCGTATGCTCCCGGCTGAGACCGCATGCAGCGACACGAAGAAACACGAAGCGACCTGAGGCTGCATGAGGCGCCGCGAGGGCCACACGTTGCCGCGTGTCTGGCCGCGCGTGCGGAAACACGAACCGAGAGTACAGCGAGTACAGAGAGAGGAATTGAATATGGGCTGGGAGCAATTCGAACACGGTTGGCGGCGCGCGCCGGCGACAACGCCTGCCAAGGCATTGGTGGTGCTGATGCACGGCGTGGGCAGCAATGCGCGCGATCTGATGCCGCTCGCGGACATCTGGAGCGAGAGCCTGCCGGACGTCGCGTTCGCCTCGCTCGACGGCACCGACGCGTTCGACGGCGGCTTCGGCGGACGGCAGTGGTTCAGTCTGCGCGATGTCAACGAAGGCAATCGCGACGCGCGTGTCGCTGCCGCCTATCCGGCGTTGCGGCGCATGCTCGAGGCGGAACTGGCGCACTGGCAGCTTCCTTTCGATCGCCTTTCATTGGTCGGCTTCTCACAAGGCTCGATCATGGCGATGCATCACGTGGCGGCCAGCGCGGAAGGCGTTGCTGTGGTCGTCGCGTATTCGGGGCGGCTCGCCTCGGCGATCGTCGCGCAGAACGGCACACCGCTTACGCTCGTGCACGGTGAAGAAGACGAGGTGATCCCGGTACAGGAACTGGAATACGCCGCGGATGCATTCAGCAACGCCGGCTACACGGTCGACGCCTACGCGTTGCCCGGCATTGGCCACACGATTAACGCGGACGGTGTCGAGCTCGGCAAGCAGGCTCTGGAGCATGCATTGGGTGCTTTGTCGCGCGATTGACTCGCCCGGAATTAAAAAGTGGCCCTAAAGATTCTGATTTGCTTGCCGTTAACTGCTCATTGGTATGAAAATCACTTCCGCCGCGCGGATTGCGCAACGCCCGTCCGGGCGTGCCAAGCGGTTCGGGTGACCGGGGGCGCATTTTCCAGACTGCCCGGAAAGGGCGGATAACGACACATCAGAGCCTTCCTATGGCCAGACCGACGCCGCATTACCCGCTTTTCGATCGACTGTTCCGTCACGCCGTGGCGGTGGACCTCGGCACGGCCAATACCCTCATCTATACCGACAACGGCGGCATCGTGCTGAACGAGCCGTCTGTCGTGGCCTTCCAGAAAGAGTCCGCCGCCGGGCAAAAACGCGTGGCGGCAGTGGGCACTGAAGCGCGCCAACTGCTCGGCCGCGCACCGGGCAACGTCGAAGCCATACGGCCGATGCGGCACGGCGTGATCGCCAACTTTTCCGCTGCCGAGCAGATGATCCGGCAATTCGTCGACATGGCCCGCCCGCGGCCGTTGTTCAGCCGGCGTGCCGCATTCACCGTGTGTGTCCCGGCGGGCGCGACCCAGGTCGAGCGGCGCGCGATCAAGGAGGCCGCAGTGGCGGCCGGCGCGTGGAAGGTCAGTCTGATCGGCGAATCGCTGGCGTCGGCAGTCGGTGCGGGCCTGCCGGTATCGGAGCCGATCGGCTCGATGGTGGTCGACATCGGCGGCGGCACCACCGAAGTCGGTGTGATCTCACTCGGCGGCCTCGCGTATAGCGGCTCGATTCGCGTAGGCGGCGACAGTTTCGACATGGCGATTGTCAGTTACGTGCGCAACCTGTATGGCGTGCTGCTTGGCGAGCAAACTGCAGAACACGTCAAGAAGGGCATTGGTTCGGCCGTGCGCGACGTGCCGGTCGAGCATATGAATGCAACCGGGCGCAGCGTGGAGGACGGCTTGCCGCGCACGGTTCAGTTGAGCAACCACGATATCGCTGAAGCGATCGAAGGACCGCTGCGCCAGGTGATCGGCGCCGTGAAACGTGCGCTTGAAACGGCGCCTGCCGAACTGGTGACCGATATCGCGCACGGCGGCATCGTGCTGACCGGCGGCGGCGCGCTGCTCGGCAATCTGGGCCGCCGTTTGACCAACGAACTTGGGCTCGACGTCCGCGTCGCCGATGAACCGCTCACTTGCGCTGTGCGTGGCGCGGGCGCGGCGGCTGCCGCCGGTTTGCTCGACGACAGCGCCTACGAATGAGTTGATGTGGCATGTACCGCCTTGCAGGTGGTCAAGGCGTGCTCGCCGCATGGGCTGGCAGCCGCCTCGCGGTCACGCGCACCGGCCGCGAAATGAGCCGTACGGGCCCCAGCAGCGATGCGCGGATCGCGAGGCGCCCAGCCAAGTCCCTACACGCACGCTGAACAGGCCTCGGCGCGTATTCAATGGCTGTGTGACAATACGCCCTGTATCCCAATTTCAGGGATGCGAACACGTTTTTCCTCGAATCCATTTCTAGCCGGCTCCGCTGATACAGTCAGCCGCTGCCGCGCCGTCCGTGAACCACCAGTGAATCAATCCGTTTCCGCTTCGTCCTCTCCCGCGTCGCCGTCCTTTATCGAGCTGCATAGCGGCTTGCGCATGCCCTATGTGGAAGCCGGCGAGGGCGAACTGCTGTTGTTCGTGCATGGCTCGCTGTGCGATTACCGCTACTGGCAACCGCAACTGGCAGGTTTGTCGAAGCAATACCGCTGCGTCTCGGTGAGTCTCACGCATTACTGGCCGGTGACGGATACCGAGCCCAACCAGCCGTTCAGCTGGAGTGAACACGCGGACGACGTGGCCGAATTCATCGATCTTTTTGGCGCAGGGCCGGCGCACGTTGTGGGCCATTCGCGCGGCGGTTGCGTGGCATTTCATTTCGCGCGGCGCCATCCGCAGTATGTGCGCACCTTGACGCTTGCTGACCCGGGTGGCCCGTTGCAGATCGCCGGGCGAGCGCCCGCGAGCTTGCCGGAGACCGTCAACGCATTGCGCGCGAAAGCCGCACAGTTGATCGAAACGGGCGAGGTGGAAGCGGGCTTGCAGCTGTTCGTCGATTCGGTGAGCCGTCCCGGTTTCTGGGCGATGAGCACGCCGGGGTTTCGCAGGATGGCGACTGACAACGCACACACGCTCGCGCGCCAATTCCACGATCCGTTGCCCGCTTACGTACCCGAACAGGCGGCCGAAGTACGCTGCCCGGTGCTGCTGATCGATGGCGAAAAGAGTCCCGACATGTTTCGCCGCACTGCGACGGCGCTGCAAACGTGGCTGCCGGATTCGCGCCGCGAAACCGTGCGCGGCGCCTCGCATGGGATGAATCTCGCGCATCCGGCAGCATTCAATCGTTACGTCGACGAGTTCATTCGCTCAATGGACGTTTGACACGCGCGTGATAAGCGCCTTCCTGGTACTCGCACCACAGCGTACGCACCTGGATGCGCAACCAGCGCTTGATAAGCCTGCAATGAACACATGTTGACTGGCTCGCGCCGACTCGCGCACAGGGCGTAGCGCTTGCAGTTAGTCACTGCGTGCCATTCAATCTTCAAGCCTTGCGGTGCGCGTCTTTGTCGAGCGCGCGTTCCGCGGCTTCGCCGACGAGGCCGTGGTAATACAGATGCACGCCGATCGCGAGCGAGTCGTTGCGAATTTCGTGGAAAGCTTTCCATGCCTTCACGGGGTCTTTGAACAGCAGATAGTGCGCTTCCTGCGCGATCAGATCCGCGACTTCGTGCAGACCATGGCCGTGCAGGACATCGACGAGTGTATCGAGGCTGCGATGAGTGCGAGCGTCGGTACGCGGGTAAAGCATATGCAGCACCGCCACGTCTTGCGTTTTCAGCGCCGCCGACAACGCTACGACGATGTCCTGGTGGTTCAGCGCGGTGACGATGTTGTCTTCGTTGTGGACGTGGTCCGGAAACAGTGTTTCGAGCGAGGCGTTCATCTGGTCCTTCCGTGTTCTTCTGGCTGATGAAAAAAGCCCGCCGTAGGACGGCGGGCCAAAGACAGCGATGTGTTCGCAGGGGAAGCAAAACACGGATCCAGTATCGCAGAGCGGCGTTACTTGTGCAGCTTGAGCGCCGCAAAACATTGTTGCAGTAAGCGTGCTAACTTTCATTTGGCTGGCGACGCCGCCGGGCGCAAACAGTGCTGTTCCGTGTTGCGTATTTCCGCCTGTTTCCGTATGTTTCAGGCGATTACGCGACTCTTTCAGGCAACGAATGTTGCGCCAGTGGAGATGGTTTGTTGCGGGCAATCGTCGCAATCAGAACCCTTTCGGATCGTAGAATGCAAAGCGGAGCCTGAGCATGCCACGCGGCGATCCGACGATCGAGCATGCCGGCATGTGTGCGATGTGAAAGTAAAAGGAACGTGTAGATGAACTCGAAGACACACGCAACGCTGAGCTTTTCCGACAGCGACCAGACGATTGATTTGCCCATTTATCAGGGCACGCTCGGGCCGGATGTCATCGACATCCGCAAGCTGTACGGCCAGACCGGCAAGTTCACCTACGACCCGGGTTTCATGTCCACGGCAGCATGCAATTCCGAAATCACATATATCGACGGTGACAAAGGCGAGTTGCTGTATCGCGGTTATCCGATCGACAATCTGGCGCAAAACGCCGACTTCCTCGAAACGTGTTATCTGCTGTTGAAGGGCGAGTTGCCGAATGCGCAGCAGAAAGAAGAGTTCGTCAACACTGTTACGATGCACACGATGGTGCACGAGCAGATGCATTTCTTCTTCCGCGGTTTCCGCCGTGACGCGCACCCGATGGCGATCCTGGTCGCAGCGGTCGGTGCGCTATCGGCGTTCTATCACGACTCGCTCGACATCAACAATCCGCAGCACCGCGACGTATCCGCGATCCGCATGATCGCGAAACTGCCTACTCTGGTGGCGATGGCGTACAAGTACACCGTGGGGCAGCCTTTCGTTTATCCGAAGAACGACCTGTCGTACAGCGCGAACTTCATGCGGATGATGTTCGCCAATCCGGCGGAAGAGTACGAAGTCAATGATGTACTGGTGCGCGCGCTGGATCGCATTCTGATTTTGCACGCGGACCACGAGCAGAACGCGTCGACCTCGACGGTGCGTCTGGCGGGTTCGTCGGGCGCCAATCCGTTCGCGTGTATTGCCGCGGGTATCGCCTGTTTGTGGGGCCCGGCGCACGGTGGTGCGAACGAAGCCGCATTGAATATGCTGGCGGAGATTGGCTCGGTCGACAATATCCCTGAGTTTATTGCGAAGGTGAAGGACAAGAACTCGGGCGTGAAGCTGATGGGTTTCGGTCATCGTGTCTACAAGAACTACGATCCGCGTGCGAAGCTGATGCGTGAAACGTGTTACGAAGTGCTGGAAGAGCTGGGCCTGCACGACGATCCGCTGTTCAAGCTGGCCATGGCGCTGGAAAAGATCGCGTTGGAAGATGAATATTTTGTGTCACGTAAGCTGTATCCGAATGTCGACTTCTATTCGGGTATCGTTCAGCGCGCGCTGGGTATTCCCACTGCGATGTTTACGTGTATCTTCGCGATGGCGCGTACGGTGGGCTGGATTGCGCAGTGGAACGAAATGATCGCCGATCCGGAGCAGAAGATTGGGCGGCCCCGGCAGTTGTTCGTCGGGGAGACTCAGCGGCAGGCTCGGCCGCTTGCTAAGCGGTAAAGGTTTTGGTTTTGCCTGCGAGGCGCCTGGTCGTCTGGTTGCCTTGCAGGCAGGGGCTTTTTTTCGCGGTTTTGCCTTCGCGGCGCTTGTTGTTGTTTGCCTGTCGCGTTGGCTTTTCCTTGATTTCCTATTGGTCTATTAGCGTCGCCCCTGTGCGGGGCAGGCACCTACTTTTCTTTGCCTGCTGCGGTGTGTGTCAAGGTAGTTGTCGCATGAACCGTTACGCTGCGTGCTTATACATTTTGGCCGACGCGTGAGTTCGCTCCGGGTTCAGATAGACCGAGTCTGCCAGGTGCCAGTTGCGGATGGCACCTGACCAGCGTGCGGGGTTCTGCCTGCGCGCGTCTTCGTACAGCGCACACCGGCGGGCCAGCAGG
>NZ_JAQQET010000057.1:0-28874 GCF_046026855.1 Paraburkholderia sediminicola
GAACGCTAATAGACCACTAACAATTCAAGGAAAGGCCAAAGCAACCAGATCAAGAAAAGCCCAACGCCGTAGGCAAACAAACCAAAAACGCCAAGCGGGAAAACAATCCCCTACTGCTGCGCAGCGTAATACTTAGCCACGCTATCAATCTCCACCGAAGTCATCTGCCGGGCCACATTCCGCATCTGCTCATTAATATCGTTATGCCGGGCACCAGAAGCAAATGCCCGCATCTGCGCAGCGAGATAAATAGAAGACTGCCCACCAAGCCAGGGCGCAGCCCCTTTGCGATCCAGTTGCCCATGACAGGCAGCACAAGGCGCAATATTCCGCTGCGGATCACCCTGCATCGCAAGCCTCACAGCATTCGCATCCGGTCCCACGCCAGTCGGCATAACCTCAGCCGCTGGCGCACGAGGCAGCGAAGCATAATAAGCCGCCAGATCATGCAAATCCTGGTCGCTGCGAGCAGCAATGATGGGCTGCATCACCGCGTTCTGCCGCACACCGTTCTGATAGTCACGCAACTCCTTGTAGACCACGTCGGCATACTGCCCGGCCAAAGCAGGTGCCGTCACTTGCACCGTGCCCATCACGCCATGACACATCGAGCAATTCTGCGTCGCGATCGTCGCGCCGCGGCCGATCGAATTCGCGTCGTCTCGTACTCGCCGCAAAGGCGGCAACACCACCACCTCGCTCGGCGCTGGACCGGCAATATTGGCGCCGCCATACCAACTCGACGGCGCGCCCGCAGCGCTGCAAATCGTCGCCCATAAACCACGCTCGCTGAATCCGCTATTGGCCGATGGCAACCAGATAAAGCCGATCAGTATCGACACGACGGCAATCGCAATTGTGCCGCCCAGGCTCACTGTGAACCACGGGTTGCGCAAGCTGAAGACGCGTTCCTGACTCATCGCTGCGCTCCGACGACAACTGCCGGCACCGACGTCTGCGGCAATCTGAGCAACTGAACGATCGGCACACTGTAGTTGACAACCGTCAGCCCGATCATCAACGCCACCCACAAGCCGAAACTGTTGAGCGCGGCAGGCACGTGCTCCACCGGTTGCACCGCGCTCGCGAAGCGGAAAGTCTGTTGCTGTACCAGCGGCCCGAATTGCGACTTCGCGAGGATGTAAATGAACAGCACGCCGGACACCACCAGGATCAATCCACCCACCGCCGACATGCCCACCCAGAACGCCTGTGATTCCATCCCCGGCATGGTGTAGTCGTAATACGCCATACGGCGCGGCGCACCGAGCAAGCCGACGTAGTGCCACGGCAGCGTCGTCACCATCATGCCGATGAACCACAGCCACAGTTGCGCGCGCACCAGCTTTATCGACACAATCGCGCGGCCGGTCAGTTGTGGCCACAGTTCATACGCGATCGCGAAGTACATGATCACGATCGCACCACCGAAAATCAGATGGAAGTGACCGGTCACCCACTGCGTGTTGTGCACCGTCGAGTTCAACTGGTAGCTCATGTTGATCAGGCCGCCCGCACCGCCGAGACCCAGCATCACGAACGAAAACGCAATCACCAGCATCATCGGGTTTTGCCACGGCAAGGCGGTCAGCCAGCCGAATGCATCCTTGCCGCCGCGCAGCCTGCCAGCGATTTCCACCGATGCGCAGATGGTGAACACCGTCAGTAAGGTCGGCACCGACACCATGCCGGTGAACACCGCATGCAGGAACTTGAAGCCCGAGCCGACTTGCGGATCGGCGAACAGGTGGTGAATGCCGATCGGCATGGCAAACACGAGGAACAGAATGAACGACACACGCGCCATCGAATCGCTATAAAGCCGTCCGCCGATCGCGCGCGGCATCAGCGTGTAGTACGCGATGTAAGCCGGAATCAGCTAGAAGTAGACGATCGCATGCAGCGTCCACGAGAACAGGATGCGTGAAAGACCGGCATCGATCGTGTTGGTTAGACCGAGGGCAACGGGCAATATCTGGAACAGGATTTCGAGCGCCGCGCCGATCGCGGTCCACGCCCACAGATACGCGCCCGCCATGTTGGCGAACATCGCGAGCGGTATGGGTCTGCCGGGATTGGCGCGCCGCCAGACGCGCAGATTAACGTGCATCAGCGCGACCCAGATCCACGAGCCGACCACCACCAGCACCACACCGAGGTAATAGAACGGACTGCCGATCATCGGTGGATAAAAGGTGTAGAGCACCGAGGCCTTGCCGAGCGCGACCGGGACCATTGCCATTACCGCGCCGACCGCCAGCATGACGAATGCGGCCCATGCCCATTTGAGACCGACGAGCCGTTGCGCGAGCGCGAGTTCGACGATCGCGTAACCGAAACCCATCGACACCAGGGTGGGCAGCACGTAAGCCATCACCGAGCCATGCGCGGTCACCGATCGATAGTAGAGCTCAGGGTCGCCGACCCACGGTACCAGTGGGCTGCGTACCAGCATCTGCCACGCGCCGAGCAGCAGCGCGATCAGAAACGCGATGAAGGCCAGCCAGAAATGCGCGAGAACGAGTCGCTTAGCGTGAAACACAGCTGAGCCTCCGTGATTGTCGGGCTTGCTCGAAGAACGTGGCTTTATCGATGACCTTGACGTGCGCCCACATGGTCTGGTGGCCGAAGCCGCAGAACTCGTGACACGGCATGGTGTGATCGCCGGCTTGGTCGAAGCGCGTGTTCAGTGTGGAGACATAGCCGGGCACGACCATCGTGTTGATGTTGGTGTCGGTCACGAGCAGGCCGTGCACGACATCGGCACTGGTTGTGCGGATCGTGATCGGCGTGTCGGCAGGCACCAGCAGACATTGCGGCGTGAACGAATACTGCTGCGCAATGAAACGCACGACCACCGAGCCATCTGGCTCGACGGCGCTGCCGAGGTTGTCTTCGACGAATTCGCCGGACAGTTGCAGACGCGAAGGATCAATCGTCTCGACCCGCGACGGCGGCATCATCGCCCAGTGCAGCCCCGAGAACACGATGACGGCGAGCATCAGCACGATCAGCGCCGTGGCGAAGATCGCCCAGCGGCGCTCGGCACGTAAGGCGACTTCGTGGCCGCTGCCCGGTTGGTGATTGGAATCAGTCGACATAGTCAATGGATGACGCCGCGCGGCAGAAAGACAAGGAAGTAGAAGCCGAACCAGATCGCCATGACGATCAGCGTGGCGACACCGGCCACGGCGATCGCGCCATGCGGACCGGCCGCGACGACGCGTTCCACTTCTTCATCCGTTGGTGGAGTCGCGCTGTGGGTATCATTCGCTTCCATCTGGAGATTCTCCGGTGCAGCGGTTCAGGTTCAGTGCAGCGGCGCCTTGCGCAATTCGTTGACCTCGCGGGCCGTTACTGGTTTGCCGTGGTTGCCCCACGCAGTGCGGATATACGTGACGACGGCGGCGGCATCGGTGTCGTTCAATTCCTGACCGAAGGGTGGCATGCCGTACGGCTCGGGATTGCGCATGGTGCCGGGCGGGAAGCCGCCATTGAGCACGATGCGGATCGGGTTGACCGCGGAGTCCATTTCGATCGACTGGTTACGTGCGAGCGGCGGGTAATGTTGCAATTGGCCTTCGCCCTTGGCGCCGTGGCACAGCGCACATTTGTCGGCGTAGATTTTTTCGCCGAGCGCGAACACGTTTGTATTGGTCGGTGCGGACGGTCCCGATTTGCGGCCGCGGTTATCCGGCAGCGTCTTGAGATAGACGGCCATCGCCTTGACGTCGTCGTCCGTCATGTACTGAAGGCTGTGATAGGTGACTTCGGCCATCGGCCCGTACACGGCGCCGCGATCGGAAATGCCCGCTTGTAGCAGGTCGACGATGTCCTTGATGCTCCAGTCGCCGAGGCCACCGTCCTTATCGGAAGTCAACGACGGCGCGTACCAGTTTTGCACCGGAATCAGACCGCCGGCGAACTGCTCGCTTTGTGACGAGCCACCGAGCATGTTGATCTTGGTGTGGCACATCGTGCAGTGCCCGAGCCCATCGACCAGATACGCGCCGCGATTCCATTCAACCGATTTGGTCGGATCCGGCTGGAACTCGCCTTCACGGAAATACAGTGTGCGCCAGCCGTACAGCAGCTTGCGCTGGTTGAACGGGAAGCGCAGCGTGTGCTTGTGGTTGGGCTCGCGTACCGGTGCTACTGACTTCAGATAAGCGAAGATCGCGTTCGAATCTTCACGTGTGACCTTGGTGTATTGGGCGATCGGCATCGCGGGGTAGAGCATGGTGCCGTCCGGCGTGCGGCCGGTGCGCATCATCTTGAAGAACGCTTCCTCGCTCCATGTGCCGATGCCGTATTGCGCGTCCGGCGTGATGTTCGGCGAATACAGTGTGCCGAACGGCGTATCCATTGCGAGGCCGCCGGCAAACAGCTTGCCGCGCGGCGCGGTATGGCAGGCGACGCAGTCGCCGGCACGCGCCAGATATTCGCCGCGTTTGACGATGTCGGGGCGGGTGTCGGCTTTATCGCCAGTTGCCGTTGCGGTCGTTGCTGGCGTCGTTGTCGTTGCCGCAGGCACGGCTTCAGCAGCACCTGCTTCAGCGATCAACAACGCTTGTGGTGAGCTGGAATGCGCGGCGCTGCCGGCGACGATCAGGCCGGCCATCAGCAAGCCGGATGCGAGCGACACCGCGGCGCAACGGCGCTTCGCCACGGCATACAAAACAGGGCGGATCGAGCGAAGGGTCGGCTTCATTGCGGTTGACTCCCGCATGCGAGAGGCAGCTGCCTGACGGACGCCGGCGCCGGCCGCGGATCGGCAGGGCGCGGCTGGCGCGCGAGCCAGCTCGATACCGCGGTAATGTCCTTGTCGGTTAGCTTGACGGCGATCGAATGCATGCAGTCCGGTGCGAGCGCGTGACGTGTGCCTGAACGCCACGTGCCCATCTGTCCGGCGATGTAGCTCGCATGCAGGCCGAGCAGGCCCGGAATGCCAGGTTGCGTACCTGTCATGCGAGCACCATGACATGCGATGCACGCCGGGATCTTGCGTGCCGGGTCACCTTGCGTGACGAGCCGTTGTCCGGCTGCGAGCACTGCGGGTGAGATTTCGGTGTGGTCGGCATTGGGGTAGGGCGGCTGCAGGTCGGCGAAGTACTGGCTGATCTTGCGCAGATAGTCGTCGGGCAGAAAGGCGAGCAGATAGCCCATCGGCGGATAGGTGCGGCCGCCGTCACGAAACGCGGTCAACTGATTGAACAGGTAGTCGGCCGGTTTGCCGGCGATACGCGGGAAGTAGTCGTTGTTCAGGCCTTGACCTTGCACGCCGTGGCACGATGTGCAGGCGCGCACGCGCTCGTCCATGGCCGAGGGCATCGCGCCTGACGCATCAGTGGCTGCGAATGCCATGCCACGCCAGACCACGTAAAACGCCAACAGGATCGAAAATCCGATAGTTCTACGATGCACGCCAGGCCTCGTCGGGGGAACGGTTATCTTCGCGTTTTATTTCTCATGCATTCGCTTATGAATTCGATGAGCGATGCATGAAAAGCCTGCTAATTCTTCTTTTATAACGACTGCATGGGCAGCAAATAGAAACAGACTTATTAAGGATGTGCAGTGTATCTATCGATACAGCGATGCAATTGCCTCATAAAACAACGATCTGCCTGAATGCGCCGATGGGTGGCGGCTTTCGGGCTGCTGTTATAACGCTTGATGCGTTGGGTAGATGTATCGCAGGTTGCAGGAATTCATCGGATGCGTCAATAAAAATTGATCGACCAATTGGCGGCGCACTTGATCAGCATAGATGTCGATTAGAGCGTCTTCAATATTTATTCTGTATCTGGTTTTAATGCGGGTTGCATCGCCGAATGCGAATGATGCACTGCGCTGCATTTCTGTCGGGATGTATGCGTCGCAGCGCGTGCATCGACGTAGCGCGTCAATTGAAGAGATGCATCAACGCCGTACGTGCATTACTCACGCGTTCGCTCTCGCCGATTCGCCCCGGGAGCAGATGAAACTCGACGGCGGGCAGTGCGGGCAACCCGACGCTCGGTGGACAGGCCACCACGCCCCCGCCAATCGACGATTCGTTCAGGCAGGAAATGCCCAGCCCGGCCCTCAACGCCAGTTGCAGTCCGGCCACCCCGGAGGCCGAATGCGACACCAGATAAGGCACCTTGTGTTCGTCGAGGAGCTTCACGACGAAACGCTGCAACTGGCAACTCGACGGCAGCAGTACCAGAGGATAAGGCGTGGCTGGCCGCGGACTGGCATCTGCCGCGCAGACCCACAGCAGTTTCTCGCGCCGCACCACCGTGCTTTGCGCGCCGGCGCGCCGGCTGGTGGTGCGCGTGTTCCTGGTCACGAGTCGCAACGAGAGACCGATGTCGTACGACGCATCGTCGCCGGCGCTGCTGTCGATCACGGCGCTCGGCAACACGGTGACGTGCAGCTTCAGGCGCGGGTGCTGTTCCGAGAACATCTTGAGAATGCGGGCGATGTCGAGCGGACGGTAATAGTCCGTGATGGCAATGCGCAATTCGCCGTCGAGCGAGCGGCCTTGCAGGTCCTCGAACGCCGCCTCGCTCATTGCGATGATGCGCCGCGCGTGATCGAGCAGGCGGCTGCCGGCCGGCGTGGCGGCCACACCCTGCTTGCTGCGCACGAAGAGCGGCTGGCCCGCGCGCTCCTCGAGCTTTTTCAACTGCTCGCTCACCGACGACTGCGACAGGAACACGCGCTCCGCGCCGGCTGAGACGCTGCCTGATTCGGCGACGGCGAGGAAGGTGCGCAGCTGCGTCAGGTCAAATCCGCGTTGACTCATGATTCGGTAAATCCGATGGATATCATCTAAATTTCCGGCTTTTCCGATGGTTAGCCCAGCCGTAGGATACCTCCAATTCATTCATTGCAGAGGCTGTCATGAGAAACGAATCGGTTGCTGCCGTGCGGGTACCGGGTGCGCGGGCGTCAAGCCATCGGTGGAAGGTGCTGGGAGTCGGTTTTGCGGCGAATGCGAGTTTTTCGGCCGCTTTCTCGGGGATTCCGACCACGGCCGTTTTTCTGCGCTCGGGTTATCACCTCGGCAACAACGGGTTGGGACTGGTGCTTGGCATGCTCGGTTTGGGCATTGCGGTGAGTGAGTTGCCATGGGGACTTCTGACCGACCGTTGGGGCGACCGTCGCGTGCTGCTGCTCGGACTTCTTTCGACTGCCGCGGCGCTAGCCGGGCTGGCATTGTTCGTGGTGCCGTCCGGCGCGCATGTGCCGGGCGTGGCGACGCTCGCGCTCGGCTTGTTGCTGGTCGGCCTGCTCGGTGGCAGCGTCAACGGCTCGAGTGGCCGTGCGGTGATGGCCTGGTTTCGCGAAGGTGAGCGTGGCCTCGCGATGAGCATTCGGCAGACCGCGGTGCCCGCCGGCGGTGGGCTGGGGGCGCTGATCTTGCCGGTGCTCGCCTCAAGATTCGGCTTTGCCAGCGCGTACACCGTGCTGGCCCTTGCGTGCGCGACTACGGCGGTGTTCGCGTGGTGCTGGCTGCATGAACCTTCGCATACCGAAGGGAATGGCGAAGGTACAGTTCGCAGCGCTGCGGCTGCCATGCCGGCGAAGGTTTCGCCGTTGCGCGATATCGGCATATGGCGTGTGGCCCTCGGCGCGGGCGCATTGTGCGTGCCCCAGCTTGCTGTCGTGACGTTCGGGACCGTCTTCCTCCATGATTTCAGCCACGCGGGTGTACTCACAATCAGTGTGACGATGGCAGCGGTGCAAACGGGTGCTGCGATTGCGCGGGTCTGGAGCGGCGCGTGGACCGACCGGCATGGCAATCGACGCGCTTACATGCGGGCCTGCAGTGTGCTGACCGCGGTGCTGTTCGTATTGCTCGCCCTGGTGACTGGCCTGGCCGGCACGCACCATGCGGCGATGACGGCTGTGTTCGCGCTGATGATCGTGCTGGGCGGCATCAGCGCGTCCGCATGGCACGGTGTTGCCTTCACGGAACTCGCGACGCTCGCAGGGACGAGCCGCGCAGGTACCGCGCTGGCGATCGGCAACACCTGCGTCTTTCTCTCGCTGTTCCTGACGCCGCTCGCTATTCCGCCGTTGTTGTCGGTGGGTTCGTGGCCGATGGTGTGGGCGGTGGCCAGTGTGTGCGCATTGATCGCACTACCGGTGTTTCCGCGGACGGTGCGCGCTAGCAAGCGGGTGGCGGTGCGCACTTGCGATGCCACGTGATGAATTGATGGTGACCGACGGCGCGATGCCACCGGTCCCATTCGTTGTTTTTCATGCGACGAGAGCGGCGGAGCGCGCTCTCGTCGTTTCATTGCTTCCCAGTCAGAAATAAACATTGAGAGACGAATTTTCGCGTATTCAATTCGCATAACTATGTATTGATACTTTGATAGTTAAACGATGGGCTATCAAATTATCGGCGGGTTTCGGAACGCTCCGATTTTCGCCTGGTTGTAGTGGTGGTTTTATGCTGCCCTTGGCGCGTGGCCTCTCGCCAGGAGGTCGTCAAAGCAAGTGCGAAGCGAGTGGGATTTCCCTTGCGTGTTCGCCGAATTCACCTACAACAACCGAGAGAAATCATAGTGAATCTTCGCGTCATTCTGGCTGACGATCATCCTTTCGTTCTGCTTGGCGTTCGAGCCGCACTGGAAATGCATGCCGGCATCGCCATTGTTGGCGAAGCGGCGACGCCTACTTCATTGATCAAACTGTTACAGAGCACACCATGCGACGTGCTCGTCACCGATCTGACGATGCCGGAGGAATCCGACACGGTTGAAGACGGGCTGGATCTTGTCAGGCGAATCCGATCTGGCTGGCCATTGTTGCGTATCGTCGTGATGACCGCTCTGACAAACACCGCGATTCTGCGGGTCATGGTGTCAGACGGCGTAGTCAGCCTGCTCAGCAAAATTGAAACAATGGATGAACTCTGGCAAGCGGTCGAGGCGGGTGGTAAGGGAGAGGTGTACGTCGGCCGTTCCATCATCGAAGCGCTTACCCATTCCCAGGACGAAGCATGCGATCTGTCGCCGGGTTCATGTTTGTCCCGCAGGCAGGCGGAAGTGATAGCAATGTCCGTGCGTGGCCATTCGATCTCCGAGATCGCGGTAGCGCTCGGATGTCATCGCCGAACCGTCAGCCGTCAAAAACGCGAGGCAATGGCTAAACTCGGCGTCACCAACGATCCTGGTCTCTTCGCTTATATCCGTGCACATGGAGTTTATGAAAGTTAAATCGCATCGCTAATCAATTGTCCGGACACGTTCATTGAGTCATTTCAGAGCGATCTTATTTTTATTTTCCGAAATATGTCCAATTATCGCGGGACGGCCAGTTGCTCCGAAGAGAGCGACAGGGAATCTAGGTGCGGGGGAGAAGTAGACGATGAACGACAACGCAGACTCAAGCACACCTGTTCGAACCATCATCGCGGACGATCATCCACTGGTTCTGTTGGCGATCGAAAATCTGATGGTGAGCTATCCGAATATGCAGATCGTCGGCCGCGCTGCCGACGCCACAGAACTTTTCAAGGAAGTCGATCGTGTTCCGTGCGACCTCGTTCTCATGGATCTCTACATGCCAGGAGGCTTCTGCGGCGATGGACTGGAAGCCGTCAGGCAGTTCAAGGTGCGCTATCCCGATGTTGCACTTGTCGTACTCACTATGGAAACCGAAGCTGCCGAGCTGAGAAAGGTCATCGCGCTCGGGGTCGACGGGCTGATTAGCAAACGGGACCGGATCGATCTGATTCACGTGGCCGTTGTCACGGCGCTGGCTCGCGAGTGCTATCTCGGACCGGCGGTGAGATCGCTGATTGCCGACGCAACGGCGGCGCAGCGGCTCGATTTTGTCCGGCAGATGTTGTCGCGCCGCGAACTGGAGGTGTTCACGCAATACGCTTCCGGGCTTGGTGTAACGGAGATCGCCGCACGCCTCGAGCGCAGCGTCAAGACAATTAGCGCTCAGAAATGTACCGCGATGCGCAAGCTCGCCCTGCACAGCGACGCGGAGCTGTTCCGCTTCGCCGTCGAGCACGGCGTGATCTCTGAGGATTGCCTGCACAACCGGCGTTGAGCCGACAAGACGTCACGCCGGTACGGTGGCGTGGCGAACAGAAGATGTACTTGGCACTCCCGGGGATGCATGTCGTGTGCAGGGAGTGCCAGTCGATAAGACAACAAAAAATGACACAAAAAATCCGCGTCATCGTGGCCGACGATCACGATTGCGTTCGTGTTGGTGTGATGCGCCTGCTACAAACGGCGCCCCGCATCGAGATAGTCGGTGAAGCGCGCGATACCCAAACGCTGGCCGAATTGCTCGACAGCCACGCATGCGATGTTGTCGTGTCGGATATCGGCATGCCGGGCATTGACGGTGCCAGCAACGTCGTGTCTTTCCTGCGCCGGCTGTTCCGGGCGCGGCCGCACCCCTGCGTCGTCGTGCTGACGATGATCTGCCATGCGCACATGCTTTCTGGGTTGTTGCACCTCGGCGTGACCGGAATCGTCGACAAGCGCGATACCGCCGCGGCGTTGATCGAAGCGATCGAGGCAGCAGTTAGCGGCCGTGTTTATCTATCGGATCAGGCACGCGTCGCAATAGATGCATCCGACGCGCCGCCGCAACCGCGCGCGGGCGTGCTGAGCGCGCGCGAATGGGAGGTCTTCCAGCTCTATGTGCAAGGTCTGGCAGTCCACGAAATCGCGGCGCGCCTGCAGCGCAGCGGCAAGACCATCAGTACACAGAAGCGTAGTGCGATGCGCAAGCTCGGTCTCGAGACAGAAAACGACCTCATTGACTATGCGAGACAAATCGGGTTGGCCTGACAGTCGTGTGAGGGAACGGACTCTTGACCTTCAATGATTCTTAAGACTTTAGGAGTCTTCTGATTGGTTGAGCGACGTTGCGGTTTCATAGTGCTGGATTAGCTGGGGTTCGACTTCCAATGCCAGCCTGGTGAAAGCAGTCATTTCATTAGCGGGGTGGTGACGAGCCTGGAAAATTCAGGCAGATGTTTAACAGCTGGGGTGCTGCGCCATCTGCCATTCACACAAAAACTGGGGGGCGCAATGATAGCGTTAGGCAAGCGGTTATTGGTCGAGGGGGTCGGTACTGCCTGGGTGGTGTTCATCGGCTGCGGCAGCATTGTATTGAACACCGGCGGGGTCCAGCAAGGCTACGGCGTGCTCGAGGTATCACTCGCGTTCGGCCTCGCGCTCGTTACGGCGAGCTACGCTCTCGGCGCCATCTCCGGCGCACACTTCAACCCTGCTGTCACAATCGGCTTCACGGTCGCGCAACGTTTCCCGGTTCGGGATCTGCTGCCTTACATTGCCGCTCAGATGCTCGGGGCCATTGCGGCGGCCGCGATGCTCGCTTACGTGGCGAGCGGTCGCCCCGGTTTTGAACTGACCGCGAGCGAATTCGCCGCGAACGGTTTCGGCGACCATTCTCCGGCCGATTATCAACTTCATTCTGCGCTGGTCGTCGAGCTTGCATTGTCGTTCGCTTTCGTCATGGCGAGTCTGATGGTGGCCTGCAGGCGAAGGTTGAGGCCGATCGCACCGATGGTTGCCGGCGCGTGTCTGATGATCGTGTACATGGTATCGATTCCGGTTACCAACGGCTCGATCAATCCCGCTCGCTCTACCGGTCAGGCGTTGTTCGTCGGCGACTGGGCACTCGACCAGCTCTGGCTGTTCTGGGCGGCGCCGTTGCTGGGCGGCGTCGCCGCCGGTACGCTGTTTTCATTTCTCCGGGGCAAGTGTGGCCGGCAAACTGCGTCGCTCTCTCACAAGCAGGGCAAAGCGGCGTGAGCGCCTCCTGGTGTCAATTCATGGTGCCCGCTATGAAACGCCAACGCGGTATCGCCGTAAGGCGGACGCGACGCGTATTGCAGTGCGTGCTTGTAGTGTTCGCATTCGTGATCACGCAGATACAGCCGGCGGCAGCTCAACCGTTAGCCGGTGCATCGCATCCGTCAGTCGAGGACGGCTTTCCCGCCACATTAACCGTCGGCGTTCTGGCTAATGGATGGATGCCTTTCGACGGGCTTCAGGACGGTCAGCTAACCGGTTTGAGCGCAGATTATCTGCGCGCGCTCGTTGGACCGAACGTCGTGATCGAGCCCCAGGCATTTCCTGACATGCCGCAACTACTGGCCGCGGCCTGCGCTGGCAACGTCGATCTGGTGATGAGCGTTGCACGCACTCCCGAGCGGGAACGCTGCTTCAGCTTCACCGCGCCGTATTTTCGGGCGTCTGCATCTGTAGCGGTCCGTCGCGACGGCGACGTGTACGCGAGCGCGACTCAGCTTGCCGGCGCACGCCTCGCGATAGAGAAAGGGTTTGCGCTGGAACGCTCCTTGCGTGAGCGCTTCCCACGCGCCCAGCTCGAAACCTTTGCAAGTACACACGCCGCGCTGCAGGCAGTCGCGCAAGGCGACGCCGACGCCTATCTCGGCTTTACGCCTGCCGTTCAATACGCACTGGGCACCGAGGAATTCCGCGGACTGCGAGTCGCTTTCGAGGAGCGCGGCAGAACTGCCGACTTGCGCTTTGCCATGGCGCGCAACCGGGTGGCGCTGCGTGACCAGCTCGATCGCGCGCTCGCTTCAATGAATCCAGCAGACGACGCGGCGATCCGCGTGCGCTGGCTATCCGGCAGCTTCGACGCGCAAGCTGCGTCCGCTGCGCGGCGCCTCGTGCTGACAGCGGAAGAGCAAGCATGGCTTCGTTCGCTGCCTCCCTTGCAGGTGGGTTTCGACAACGGTTGGCCGCCTTTCAGTTATGTCGACGAGTCTGGCCATCCTGCGGGCATTGCCGCCGAATATCTGGATTACTTGAGTCGAGCGCTGGGCGTCGTGTTCAACCGCGCCCACACGGCCGACTGGCCCGCAACGATCGACGCTTTCCAGCACGGCGATCTGGCGATTCTGGCCACCTCCTCGAGCAACGATCCACGTCTGAAGAACGCGTTGCATACGCGTGCATACGAAAGCTATCCGCTCGTGATCGTCGGACGTGAAAACGAACCCGCGGCGCGCGCGCTCAACGATTTCGCCTCGCGGCGCATCGTGGTCTCGTCGCATATCGCTGGCTCGATTTCGCAGGCGATCGACACAATTCCGGCGGCCAACATCGCTGTCGCGCCGAGTCTGGATGACGCTCTCAAGATGGTCGAGAACGGCCAGGCAGACGTGCTGGTCGGCAATGTCGCCGCCGTCGATATCCTGCTCAAGCAACGCTACGCCGGTGTGCTCAAGATTCTCGGCACGGTCGGCGGGACCGACGCACTTGGCTTCGCGGTACGCCCTGATCTGAGGCCGCTCACGGGCTTGATCGACCGTGCGTTGCTGGCTATGCCGCCGGCAGAGAAGCAGCGCATCCGGCAAAAGTGGGTGACCGGTAGCACGGGAGAGCGAGGAACATGGAGCGTTACCGCGGTGCGCCTTCTGCCGTTGCTGATCGGCATCGGTCTCGTATTGCTGGTCACGTTGCGCGCATATCTGCTGCTGCAGCGTGAAGTCCGGCGGCGCAAACAGACCGAACGCGAACTGGCTTTGCAACTGAATTTTCAGGAAACCATGATGGAGATGGTGCCCTATCCGCTCGTCGCTAAAGATCTGGATGGGCGCTATATCGCGATCAACCGGGCGTACGAAGAAGCGTGCGGTTTGCGCCGCGACGCAGTGATCGGACGCAAGGCCGTGGACGTTCGGACATGGGGCGAAGTCAATGGCCAAGTCCTGGATGAACTTACACGTGAGATGTTGATAGGCGGTGAGCCGGCACAGGCAGAACTCCAGTTTGAACGCAACGCAGGCGACTTGCGTCATGGGCTGTTCTGGACCCGCATCGTTCACAGTGCTGACGGTAAGCCGAGTTGTGTGCTCGGAACAATGGTCGATATTACGGATATCCGGCGCGCTGAAATGCTCGCGCGCGAAACCGAGCGGCGTCTGTTCGACGTCACGCGTTCATTGCCGGCCGTGGTGTTTCAATTGCGCCGCACTGCAGACGGTGCGTATTCGTTTCCGTATATCGGCGGCGACACACGACATCTGCTGGGTGGTGACCACACCTCGTTGATGAGCAACGGAACGATCGACTTCGGACGCGTGTGCGAAGAGGACCGACCTCTCGTGTTGGCCGAGCTGGAGCGATCGGCGCGTTGCGAAACAGCAGTGAATATGGAATTTCGCTTTGAAGTCGAGCGTGAACTCAGGTGGGTGCGCGCGGAGGTGGTGCCACGCCGTGAGAAGAATGGCAGCGTTGTGTGGAGCGGTTATTGGGTGGACGCAAGTGCTGAGCATGCGCGGTCCGCGGAACTTGCGCGAGCGCGCGACGTGGCCGAAGCCGCCTCGCGCGCAAAAGATGACTTTGTCGCAATGATGAGTCACGAAATCCGTACGCCGATGAACGGCGTGCTGGGCCTCGTCGAAGTGATGGAACGCACGCCGCTCAATGCGGATCAGGGGGAAATGATGAGCATGATCCACGAGTCGGCGGGCGCGCTGCTGCAGATTCTGGACGATCTCCTCGATTATTCGAAGATTGAAGCAGGGCGGCTGACTATCGAAGCCGAACCCATCGACATGCGCGAGTTGGTCGACAACGCAGTCGGTTTGCTCGCGGGCCGCGCCCATGAAAAAGGCCTGAAGGTACGCGTGGAGATCGCGCTCGAAGTTGCGGCTACGCTACGTGGTGACAGCGTGCGATTGCGGCAGATTCTGTTCAATCTGCTTGGCAACGCTATCAAATTCACGCCGGAAGGCGAGGTCGACGTGCGGGTTGCGGTCGTCGACCAGACTGGCGGCGCCCAGACGCTCGAGATGACCGTCAAGGACACCGGCATCGGCATCGCGCTGGACGCGCAGGCGCGACTGTTCGAGCCGTTCGTGCAGGCGGAATCGTCTACTACCCGCCGCTTTGGCGGCACCGGTCTGGGCCTGACAATCTGCCGCAAGCTGATCGACTTGATGGGCGGCGCGCTCGAATTGCATAGCGAACCTGGGGTCGGTACGCGCATGACTGTGCGTCTCACCATGCCGATAGAATCGCAGCGCTACTCCATGAGCGGCTTGCGCGGCAAGCGCGGCATCGTGGCGACGGGTGACACACGGGTCGCGCAGGCGCTGATGCATTTCGGCCAGGCTCTCGGACTCGAGTTGCGCCGCCTGTCGCCTGATGCGGCCGAACTTGGCGAACCGGCCGTTTTGGCGGGCGTGGATATGATCTTCGTGAGTGAAGATGTGGTACTGCCTGCAAGCGTCGGGTCCAGCGCGCGGATCATCAGTCTGACCGAGAAGCCAAAGCCGACCGGCTACCGCATCCTCGACAACAATGTGCGTGTCAGTATCAATCCGATCTCGTGGCGCGGCCTCGGCGCGGCGTGCGCCGCGGCGATGACGGGGCTGCCTTCGGTGGCGCCGCGTTCCGCAGGCATGCAGCGCATGGCTGAAGGCACCAACGTGCCACCGGACCGTGAACGGGCAATTGCTAGCGGACGGCTGATCCTGGTTGCGGAAGATCATCCGGTCAATCAGGAATTGATCCGTCATCAACTGGCCTTGCTTGGTTTTGCCTGCGACGTGACGAACGACGGCGTCGAAGCACTGGCCGCGCTCGAACAAACCAGCTATGGATGTCTGATCACGGACTGCCATATGCCGAACTTATCCGGCTATGAGTTGGCACGGCGCATCCGGGAGCAGGAAGTGAACGGCGCGCAGCATCTGCCGATCCTGGGCATTACTGCAAACACCGCGCCAGAAGACCTGAAGCTATGCCGTGAGGCGGGCATGGATGACTGTCTCGTCAAGCCGACGCGGCTCGCTACGCTGCGCGACTACCTGAGTCGTTGGTTCGGCACTGACAGCGCATGGCAAGCCGCACCCGCTGAAACTGTCAGTGTGCCGTCGGCTTCCGGGCCGGATGCCTACAGCGGCCCCGACCCATTCGTCCCGGTCGATCTGAGTCACATGACGCAGTTGTGGGGGAGCGAATCGACCGTTAAGGCATTGCTCGATTCGTTTGTATCTTCGGTGCGCGAAGACGTGCAGGCGTTGTCGCCACTACTTGAACACGTCGAGGTCGGGCGTCTGCGTGAGTGGCATCATCGCGTGGCAGGAGCGGCGAGCGTGTTGCAGTATCCGCCTCTGCTCAACGCGTTGGAAGACTATCGCCGGGACATCACCCTCAAGACGCCGGAGCGTTTGCGTAGTGATGGGCTAGCGTTGGCGCGCAAGTGCAATGCGATGCTGGATGGAATCGAGGAGCAGGCTGCATTGCTTGCATGACGCTGCTTCGTACAGCAGCGAGGCCGGACAGTAGCGCCTTGCTTGGGCGATCGCATTGGCGCCCTCGAAAGTGAATTCAAGGGACGAATCGAGAGGGCGAAAAAAAACGCGGCCGAAGCCGCGTTAAAGATTTGGAGACATCCCTCGATGAAGGAGTCACTTCTCGCAGGACAAAGCATAACCGACCCCGCGCCAAAGATTCATTGCGAAATGCGCAATTAACTGTTTGAAAATTTCGATGAAAGCGCCGACAGCGCGTTGTTTCGGAAGTAGTCGACAGTGAATTCTACAAACGATCGTGTTTTGGCTGGCACGTGTCGACGCCCGGGGTACACCAGTGACACTTCCTTGTCCGCGCCTTTGATTCGATAGGTCGGCAGCACCTGCACGAGCGCGCCGTTCATCAGGTCTGCAGCAACGTGATTCTCCGGGAGAACGGTAATGCCCATGTCGGCGAGCGCTGCCTGACGCAGCATAACGGCATTATTGACCGCATAAGTAGAATTAAGGCTCACGGTTTGCTCGTGTCCGCTTGCGGCGACGAAGGTCCAGGCGGAGTTGTGAATATCGGCGGACGGGGCAAGGAAGGTGTGGGCGCTGAGTTCCGCAGGTGCCGCCGGCGCTCCATTTGCGTCGATATAGCCCGGCGATGCCACGGCGACCGGCCGCACTCGGTACAGCGGGCGTTTGATCAACGTGCCGGTGCTGACCTGTCCACGCGCGACGATGCCGACATCGAAACCTTCTTCGATGAGATCCACCGGCCGATGAAGCAGCGTGACGGATAGCTTCACCTTTGGATGATGTGTTCGATACTGTTGCAACAGCGGTGTCAGTCCAAATAATGAAAACGATGCGGCGGCGACGAGTTTCAGCGTACCGGACGGATCGGTTGCACTTCGCGCCACGCCCGACTCCATCACCTCAATCTGTTCGAGAACCCGCCGGCAACCCTCGGCGTATGCCTGCCCTGCTTCGGTCAGCGAAAGGCTGCGGGTGGTTCGGTTGACGAGTCGCGTATCCAGGTGCGTTTCGAGTAGGGCGACATAGCGTGTCACCACTGCATTGGAGAGATCCAGACTCGCAGCCGCACGCCCGAAAGAACCGGTTTCGGCGACTTTCAGAAAGACGCGCATGGCCTGCAACTGGTTCATCGTAATAGTGGACTCGAGCGGGGAACGCCGGGGCGTATAGAGCTACCTGTGTTCGGTTGAGCGCGGGGTGAAGCCGCACCGAATGCGGTGGGGCCCTTGACGCGAAAACGCTAACGCCGCACGCAAGACGTGAGCATGGTAATCGCCGCGAAAAATGCCGGGGACAAGAACCGGCCGAATAGGTATTAAGAGATTTCCGAATGCGTGATGTGGCGAAGCTGCAACATTTTAATTAGATAAGTATCGCTAAATATAAAAAGAGATAAATGGACTGCCTTTCGGCTCAAGGCTTGCCGATACTCCTACGTCTATTTTTCGAATAATTCAAAAGATCTTTTGTGCGGATGCATGTGGTGTCCCAGAAAGTTGGGCACCTAAACTCCGCTCTGCAGATCAAGCCGGTGTGCGGAGAACGCTCTGGATGCAGCCCGTCCCCAGCCTGCAATCGCGCTGTACAAATAAATCGAGTCGAAGGCTCAGTAACTACACGTTATTTGGAACAACATGAAAAAGATTCTCATTCTCGCGGCGATCTCCGCGACGTTCGCTAGTGCCGCCAATGCGCAAAGTAGTGTGACGCTGTATGGCGTCGTCGATGCCGGTTTCACGTATGTGAACAATGAAGTGTCGGCTAGCGATGCGTCGAAGCACGCTGCCGCATATGGCCTGACGAGTGGCAATCTGTCTGGCAGCCGTTGGGGCTTGCGTGGCCGCGAAGATCTCGGCGGTGGTTACGCGGCAATCTTCACGTTGGAGAACGGCTTTAGCGTGGCCAATGGCGCCGCTGCACAGGGTGGACGCAGCTTCGGCCGCCAGGCGTTCGCGGGTATCTCGAGCGACTACGGCACGGTCACGCTGGGTCGTCAGTACGACTCCGTGGTCGACTATCTCGGTCCGCTGACGGCAACCGGCAGCTGGGGTGGCACGTACTTCGCCCATCGAGGTGATAACGACAACGCCAATGCGTCTATGCGCATCAACAACTCGGTGAAATACCAGAGTGTGAATTACGGCGGTTTCTCGTTCAGCGGCCTGTACGGCTTCTCGAATCAGGCAGGCGCCTTCGCGAACGATCGCGCCTACAGCGCAGGCATGGGCTATTCGAACGGTGGCCTGAATCTGGCGGCCGGCTACTTGCAGGCTCAGGGTGTTGGCGGCAATGCGAACGGTGCGATCCAGGACGGCGCGCCGTATATCGGCGTGCCGGGTGAACGTCAACGGCAACGCACGTGGGGTGCCGGCGGCAGCTATGCATTTGGCCCGGCAACAGTCGGCCTGGTCTACACGCAAAGCCGTTTCGACTTCGTGTACAACACCGCCTCGGTGCGTTACAACAACTACGAAGTCAACGCGCGCTATAACCTGACGCCGGCGCTCGCATTCGGCGCAGCCTACACGTATACGCAAGCGTTGCAGCACACGCCTGGCACGTCGAACGGATCGAGCCACTGGAACCAGTTCGGTCTGCAGGCTGATTACGCGCTGTCCAAGCGCACTGATCTGTACGCCGAAGGCGTCGCGCATATCGGCGCGGACGGCAACGCGGTCGGCGCGCAAGTGTTCGGTACCGACGCACCGTCGTCGAGCAAGAACCAGGTGGTCGTGACGACGGGTATCCGCCACCGCTTCTAACGCGTTACTGTGGGCAGGAAAAAGCACCGCTTGCGGTGCTTTTTTCGTTGGTGCGCACGCGATTGAGGCGGCCGTGTCATATGGCCTCTGACGCAAACAGGCTCGACGGATTTGCACTAGTATGTGGTTGCTTCGCACGTGGCCGAAATTTCGGTGCGGCGGTGCATCAAAGTCCGGAGAAGACCATGATTGCGCTTCGAAAACTGAATTTTGCCGTGGTGGTGTGGGCGTTGGCGTCGGGTGTCGCCTTTGCCGATACGGTCGCGTTGAAGGCTGATCTTGAACCGTCGAGTGAAGTGCCGCCACGCGTGAGCCACGGGCACGGCATGTTGAACGCCACGTTCGATACGTCGACCAAGTCCCTCCAATGGACTGTCACCTATGAAGGGCTGAGCGGCCCGGCAACTGCGGCGCACTTCCACGGTCCCGCGCCGGTCGGCCAGAATGCCAAAGTCCAGGTGCCGATCGGAAAGGACGCGCTCGCGAGCCCGATCAAAGGATCGGCGGCACTCACTGAACAGCAGGTGACGGACTTGATGGCGGGGCAGTGGTACTTCAACGTCCATACCGCGCAGAACCCGATGGGTGAGATTCGCGGGCAGGTTTTGCCGGCCAACTAAGCAGGAGAAAAGCCCCGCTCGGAGGCTTGAGCGCTTTTTCAGGATTAGAAGTTCTCGTCCATCGAAGCGGCGGCGAACGCCGGTACCATGACGGGACACTATCGAAGGAGCGTGTCCTGATGAGCTGGCAAAGTGCACTCGCGTGCTGGTATCTGCGTAGGCAGTTTCGGCCGCAAACCTTAAAACCAGGCATCAATGTTGAGAAAGCGCGTGCGCTGACGGCCAAACGTGCGTGGTCGCCCCGTGTGCCTGGTGGCTGGCAGTTGCGCGAAATGGTTGGACCGGACGATCAGCCGCTACACGGAGAGTGGATAGAGCGGGTCGACAGCACGCAGGCCGTCGACGCCAGCCCGACTGTTCTCTATTGCCACGGCGGCGGCTACTACTTCTGTTCGCCGCGTACCCATCGCTCGCTGGTGTACGGTCTGGCGACGCGCGCCAATGCACCGATTTTTTCACTCGACTACCGTCTCGCACCCGAGCATCGCTTTCCGGCCGCGCTCGACGATGCGACTGCCGCCTACCGCCGTTTGGTCGCGGACGGCACGCCGCCCGAGTCGATCGTAATTGCGGGTGATTCAGCGGGCGGCGGCCTTGCACTGGCCACGTTGGTTGCTCTGCGCGACGCCGGCGATCCCTTGCCGGCGGGCTGTCTGCTGTTCTCGCCATGGACCGATCTGGCCGCTGCTGGCGCGACCATCCGCACCAACGACGGCTTCGATCCGATGTTCAGCGGCCCCGCCATCGCGCTTGCAGCCAAGGTCTACCTCGGTGACACGTCGGCCACGCATCCCTACGCTTCGCCGGTTTATGCCGACCTGCGCGGCTTGCCGCCGCTCTTCATCATGGCGGGCAGTACGGAGGTATTGCTCGATGACTCGCAGCGCGTCGCGGACAAGGCGCGCGCAGCGGGCGTCGACTGCGAACTCGAAGTGTGGAAGAAGATGCCGCACGTCTGGCCGCTGTTCTCTCCGTTCATTCCCGAAGCGAACCGCGCGCTCGACCGCGCTGCCGCTTTCGTGCGGCGTGTGACGAGCGGGGCAGCGAGAGACGTTCAGCCGTCCAGCGTCATATCTATCGCCTGATAGGCCGCCTCGACTGTTTCCTGGCCGTATTGCCGCTCCAGGCGTCGCACGGTGAAGTGGCCGTGCGCGACTTGCTGGAAGTGGTCGATGAACACCGTATTGACCATCGCGCCGAGCACCGCGCCGATCGCCGGGATCGACTTGGCGGCGATCTGCTCGCTCACCTGCACCGAAAAGCGCGCGGCAATTGTGTTGAGCAGGCGCAACAATGCCGCGGAGCCGTGCGCGGTGAAGCCCTTCGTCGCGATTTCGGATGAAGCCTTCGACACCGCCTGCGCCAGCGCGCCGCGCATGATGAAGTAGCCGAAGTCGGCGTCGTCGTCGGCTTTCGAGGTGCCGCCCATGCCGAGCACCGTCAGGCATTGCAGTTGCGTGTCGATCGACGTCAGATCCTCGCCCTCGCTGCGTGCAATGTCGCAGATCGAGCGAAACATCAGCGTGGTCGTGACCGGCAACTCGACGGGCAGCGCGAATAGACCGAATGCGCCGCCGGCCGCGCCGGTGGTGGCCACGGCAAACTTGTGCAGCAGGTTGCTCGGTTTGTCGGGCACCACCAGGGGCGTGGCGCCAGCCTGCCGCCCCAGCGTGCGCAGCGCGATCGACAGGCACTTGCGCAACGCCAGTTCCGTCGCATCCGTGACCTTTTCGTTAGCAAAAGCAGGCATGCGCGAGAGCAGCTTTTCGAGCGGCGAGCCGACGATGCTGGCCAGTTTCATCGCCAGCGCGGGGCTCTCCAGTTCGTGTTTCGCGCGTCTGAGCGCGCTCAGGTCTTCGTCGGATAGCGATTGTGCTGCGAGCGAACTCGGCTCCATGTGCCTCCCTGGCGTCATGTGTTGTCCATTCTTCAGTCGATTGCCGGCGCGGTGAACCGCACTGGCGGGCTCCAGCTTAGAGCATCGCCTCGTGGTATGATTCACTATTGTTTGACGAGTCAACTGTTGCTCTATCAAAAATGGCTGTCCATACCGCGGCCCACCACTCGAGTGGGCAAGTTTTACCTTTCCGTGAATCGCTCCTGGCGATGCTCGGCATTTCCTTCGTCACGATGCTGGTCGCCCTTGACCAGACGGTGGTCGGCACCGCGTTGCCCACTATCGTCTCCGAGCTGAAGGGTTTCGAGCTTTACGCGTGGGTCGCCACGTCGTACTTGCTGACCTCAGTGATTACCGTGCCGATCTTCGGCCGGCTCGGTGATTACTACGGGCGCAAACCGTTCGTGATCGCATCGATCGTCCTGTTCACGGCGGCTTCGGTGCTGTGCGGCGCCGCCAACAATATGCTGTTCCTCGTGCTCGCGCGCGGCTTGCAGGGTATCGGTGGCGGCATGCTGGTCGGCACGGCCTTCGCCTGCATTCCTGATCTCTTCCCCGACTCGGTCGTGCGGCTGCGCTGGCAGGTGCTGATGAGTTCGGCATTTGGGATTGCGAATGCCGTGGGGCCGTCGCTCGGTGGTTTTCTCACGCAGTACTACGGCTGGCGCTCGGTGTTCTATGTGAATTTGCCGGTCGGCTTGCTGTCGCTGTTTTTCGTTTGGCGCTTTCTGCCGCATCTGCGGCATGTCGAGCACGAAGGGAAGATGCGGCTCGACTGGCCGGGTGCGCTGCTGATCGCGGTGGCGCTCGGCTCGCTGCAACTGTTCGTCGAGTTGTTGCCGAAGCACGGCGTCACCTTGAGCGCCTTCGCGCTGCTTGCACTTAGCGTCGCCTCGGCATACGGGTTGTGGCAATGGGAAAAGCGTTGCCCGACGGCGATCCTGCCGGTGGATATGTTTCGTAATCGCAGCCTGGCGGCACTCTTCACGCTCGCCGTGCTGGGCGGCTTCACGATGTTCTCGCTGCTGTTCTACGCCCCGTTGCTGTTCCAGGGCGGCTTCGGAATGTCGCCGAAAGAAGCGGGGCTCGTCATTACACCGCTCGTGGTGTTCATCACGATCGGCAGTATCGCCAATGGCCGCATCGTCTCTCGCGTGCGCAATCCGAATCTGATGCTGTATATCGGCTTCGCGCTGGTAGCGCTGGCGTGCCTTGGCGTGGTCGTCGCAACGCGCTCCATGCCGCAATGGATGCTGATGTCGTTCATGGTGCTTGGCGGCCTCGGTCTCGGCTTCGTGATGCCGAATCTGACGATCTTCGCGCAGCAGACAGCAGGCCGCGAACACCTCGGTATTGCCACCGCACTGCTGCAGTCGCTGCGGATGATTGGCGGGATGATCGGCACAGCGCTTACCGGCACGCTGATCAGTCATATGTATGCGAGCGGCGTGCGTAGCGCGCTGGAAAACGATCACGCGTCGCAATGGTTCCCCGATCTCGGCGACCCGCAAATCCTGATCAATCGCGACGCGCAAAACACCTTGCTCGGCCAGTTGACGCATGCGGGCCACAACGGCGCGATGCTGCTCGAGAGCGCGCGCGAGGCGCTCGTTGCGGCGATTCATCTGGGGCTCGCGATGGCGGCGATCATTGCCGTGGTGTCCGTGTGGCAAAGCCGCCGTGTGCCGCCGATCAAGCTCCAGCGCAAGCTCGAGCCGGTGATTCACGCGGATTGATTTTTTAGTCTTATCAGTTTTACTGACAGATCATGGAAGAACAGGACCGCGTCGCCGTCATGCAGCAATTCGGCCGCACTTATCGGGCGTTCATGTCGGCATTCGAGGCCCAGGTTGGGCACCCGTTGCCGCGCTGGCGCATTCTGCTCGCGCTGCACGAGCAGGCCGGCGAGTCGTCGCAGAAGCGGTTGGTCGAGCGCTTGCGCGTCGATCCGGGTGCGCTCACCCGGCAGTTGAAAACGCTCGAGAGTTTAGGCTGGATTGCACGCAGCATGGATACGCGCGATAACCGCGTGACCAATGTACGTTTGACCGAAGCGGGGCAGTCGGCCACCGAAGCCAGCCTGCCGCGTCGCAACGCATTTTTGAACGACACCATGGCGGCATTGCCGAACGATGCGCTGGGCGCACTATCGCGGGCTTTGAAGATGCTGGAAGTGCGGATCGGCGAAGTGGCTGCGACGGCTAACGCAGCGGGCGCGGACTCTGATGCTCTTCCGCAAGTGCCCGGCGCGGCGGGCAGTGAACCGGCGCATTAGGGCTGACAGAGAAAAGTTTGACCGATTCGGCGCTGCGGCCGCCGCGAACGACACGGCCGGCGCCGACCTGCTGAGAGTCATTAAATGGCGCGCTACCCATTAGTGAGGCGCGCCGCCCGCATCAAGATCAGAAGAACGTCTCGATCACTTCTGTGACGCGATACGACGGGTCGACCACCAACACCTGACGCCACTTGTCGAATGTCAGGCAGGGATGCGAAATGTCGAACGCGATCATGTCACCCACTTTCAGGTCGGCGCCCGCGGGGATTCGTAGATACGCGTGCTGATCCATCAAGCCAAAAATCTCCCAGCCTTCGCTCGCGGCGATGTCGCGCGGTGCTTCGGTGCCCGGACGATAGTGGCGCGCCGGTTCCGGCATGCCTGCGTCGAAAGCGGAATCGCGTTTACCCAGGCCGATGATCGCGCGATCCGGCTCCGGAATCGACTGCACGTACGCCCACAGTTGCAGCGCCGGCAACAGGCCTTCGCCCATTTTCTTCGCGACCGGATTGCGGGCGAAGATGTCTGTTTGAGCCTTGCGGTAGACGCCGACGTCATGCGTCAGATAGCAGCCAGGCCGCAGCACCACTTCGACCTTGCCGGTCTCCGAGGCCTTCACGAATTCTTCCGCGACCACGTCGTACCAGGCCGAGCCGGCGCCTGACAGAACGGCCGGTGTGCGTGCAAAACGTCTTTCATCGACCAACGCGCGCGTCACGGCGACAGCGCTCTGCAGGAACTCGCGCACCTCGTGTTCTTCCTTCAACACGCCTTCATACAACTCGACGCCCGCCAGCTTCAACACATCCGGATAGCGCGCGATCGCCTCGAGCACCGCGTTGCGCTGCGCTTCGTCGCGCACGCCGGCGCGGCCGCCCGGCACGCCGAGCTCGAGCAATACTTGCAGCGGCTTGCGTACCGACGTGAAAAACTCACCCAACTGTTCGACGCCTTCGACCGAATCGACGAGGCAGAAGAATTCGAAATCAGGATCGCTCAGCAACTCGGCGACCATCATCATGTTGCGGCGGCCAACCAGTTGGTTGGCCATCAGAATCCGCGAAACACCGCCGTGATACGCCGCGCGCACCTGATGCGCAGTGGCGAGCGTGATGCCCCAAGCGCCGGTTTCGAGCTGACGGCGAAACAGTTGCGGCGCCATGGTGGTTTTGCCGTGCGGCGCGAGCTTGACGCCGTATTCCGCGACGAACGCCTGCATCCACTTCAAGTTGTGTTCCACACGATCGGCGTACAGCACCGCGGCGGGCAGGCTCACGTCTTCGTTCAGCAGGTTCCACTCGAGGCGCGCGGCATCCGTGAGTTGGATGCTGGTGCCCGGAATCATGCCCAAGCCCTTGCTATAAGGATCAATCGTTGCGCCCTGATAGTTTGTAACTTTCATGTCTCCCTGCTCCATCGTCCAGTTAAATCGAATCAAAGTTGACTTTACTATGTTACCGAAAGTACGATGGTTGAAGAAATGTTATTTAGTACCACGGCTTGCCGGAGGCTTTTTGTAAGCCTTCGCGAGACACCCCACAGTCTGCAATGAACTCAACCGCCGAACCGCTGGCTTTCGATATTGTCGCGCGCATCGCTGAGTGTGCGCCGGAACTGCGTTCGGCCGAACGTAAGGTCGCGGCACTGATTCTCGACGATCTGACCGGCGCATCGCGGGCCAGCATCGGCGCGCTCGCCCAGCAGGCAGAGGTGAGCGTTGCGACCGTGACGCGCTTCGCCAAGGCGGTCGGTTGCCGCGACGTGCGGGAGCTCAAATTGCGGCTCGCGCAGGCGGCTGCCGTCGGTCAGCGCTTCCTGCAAGCAGGCGGACCCACCGACGCACCCGAGCCTATCGCCACCCGCGTGTTCGACGAACTGCAGACCGCGCTTGCCCATAACCACCAGCTGCTGCGCCAGGCGCCTTTGGGCGAAGCGGCGGCCGCGTTGCGCGCTGCGCGAATGATCTATGTATTCGGCATGGGCGGCGGCTCGACCGCATTGGCAGACGAAATGCGCTTTCGGCTCGTGCGACTCGGCCGGCCGGTTGCGACCTATCAGGACGGCCTGCTACAGCGCATGGTGGCGAGCACCGTATCGCGCGAGTGCGTGGTGATCGCGCTGTCCACTACTGGGCGCGTGCCCGAGATGGTTGAGAACTGCAAGATCGCGCGCAGCTACGGGGCGACTGTGATCGCCCTGACCGCGCCCGCTTCGCCTTTAGCCAAACTGGCCGATTGGGTGATTCCGATCGTCGCCTTTGAAACCGATTTCATTTACAAGCCGTCGTCGTCACGCTACGCGATGATGATGGCGCTCGATGTGCTCGTCACCGAACTTGCCGTCAGTCAGGGCGACGAGAGCCGGGAATTGCTGCGCCGCATGAAGCACGCGCTCGACGCGCATCGTGGCGGCGGCGATCGACAACCGTTAGGAGACTGATCCATGCATTCGCATCCCGAAGCCGCCGATACGCTGATCGTCGGCGCGCAACTGTACGACGGCACGGGCGCACCGCCGGTCGAACGCGACATCGCGATCCGCGAGGGCCGCATCGCCGCGATCGGCAATCTGTCGAACTGGCTTGCCGAAGAGGTGATCGAAGCCAATGGTCGCGCACTGGCGCCGGGTTTCATCGACGTTCATACGCATGACGACACGCACGTGATTCGTTCGCCGCAAATGCTGCCGAAGATAACTCAGGGCGTGACGACGGTGATTGTCGGCAACTGCGGGATCAGCGCGTCGCCGGTTTCGTTGAGGGGCGATCCGCCTGATCCGATGAACCTGCTTGGCGAGCGTGACGCGTTCCAGTACCCGACTTTCGCAGCGTATGTCGAAGCGGTGAACGCCGCGCGCCCTGCCGTGAATGTCGGCGCACTGATTGGGCATACGGCGTTGCGCAGCAATCAGATGGACCGGCTCGATCGCGCGGCGACCGCGGCGGAAATCGATGGAATGCGCGCGCAACTCGAAGAGGCGTTGTCGAACGGTGCATTGGGTTTGAGCTCGGGCCTAGCGTACGGGTCCGCCTTTTCCGCGCCGACTGAAGAAGTCATGGCGCTCGCTGAGCCGCTTGCCGCCGCAGGCGCGCTTTACACGACGCACATGCGCACCGAGTTCGACGCGATTCTCGACGCGATGGACGAGGCGTATCGGGTGGGCCGTCACGCGCATGTGCCAGTGGTGATTTCGCATCTGAAGTGCGCGGGGCCGTCGAACTGGGGGCGTAGTGAAGAGGTGTTGAATTCGCTGGAAGGCGCGCGTCGTTTGCAGCCGATCGGTTGTGACTGCTATCCGTACAACCGCAGTTCGTCGACGCTCGACGTGAAGCAGGTGACGGGCGACATCGACATCACGATCACGTGGTCCGAGCCGCATCCCGAGATGGCGGGCAAGCTGATCAGGGAAATTGCCGCTGAGTGGGGCGTCACGCAGCAGGAGGCGGGCAAGCGTTTGCAGCCTGCGGGCGCGGTGTATCACAACATGTCCGAGGACGACGTGCGGCGCATTCTGTCGCATCCCGCGACGATGGTCGGCTCAGATGGTTTGCCGAACGATCCGCTGCCGCATCCGCGGTTGTGGGGCGCGTTCCCGCGCGTGCTTGGCCACTACGCGCGCGATACGAAGTTGTTGCCGCTCGAAGAGGCGGTGCGCAAGATGACCAGCTTGTCGGCGCGCCGGTTTGGGTTGGTGCAGCGGGGCGAGGTGCATATCGGTTATCACGCGGATCTGGTGTTGTTCGACCCGGCCAAGGTGCGCGATGCGGCGACGTTCGAGAAACCGCAGCAGCCCGCGGACGGCATCGACGCGGTGTGGGTGAATGGCGTGTTGTCTTACCGCGATGGCGCAGTGACTGGCGAGCGGGCAGGGCATTTTGTGGCGCGCGGTGCTGCGTCGAAAGGCGATGCGCACGGCGCATTTTGATTCTGGTTTTCTGATCAATGTGGCACGCGTATTCGTTGGCGCGTGCCGGACTTTTTAAGGAGTTTGACGATGAAGCGATATGGTGTTGAAGGTGGCAAGGGTACGGGTGGTCAACATATGCCCTTTGCGCGAGCAGTCGAAGCGGATGGCTGGTTGTTCGTTTCCGGGCAGACGCCGATGGAAAACGGTGAAGTGATCAATGGCGGGATTGTTGAGCAATCGCACAAGGCGATTCAGAACGTGTTCGCTATTTTGAAGGAAGCAGGATATGGGGCGGAGCATGTTGTCCGCTGCGGTGTGTGGCTGGATGATCCGCGTGACTTCGCTTCGTTCAACAAGGTGTTTCGTGAGTACTTTGGCGAGAATCCGCCGGCTCGGGCTTGTGTTGTGTCGTCGATGGTGATCGACTGTCGAGTCGAGGTCGATTGCGTGGCTTATAAGAAGCCTTCGGCTTAATGTTTTTTTTGTTCGCCGTAGGCGGTGGGTGGGTTATTTTTGCCTTGCCTGCGGCGTTGAGCTTTGCCTGCTCGGCGTGATTTGTTGGTGTGCTTGCGGTGTTGGCCTTTCGTTGATCTGGCTTCTTTGGTCTTTGGTCTTTGGCCTTTCCTTGAATTCTTATTGGTCTATTAGCGTCGCCCCTGTGCGGGGCGGGCACCTACTTTTCTTTGCCTGCCGCAAAGAAAAGTAGGCAAAAGAAAGCGGCTCAAACCGCTAATTCTTAAGCGGATCCCCCGCGCAGTTGCGGTAGTGGTGCATCTGGAATCCGTGTCCTCGCGCCTTCAGCCGTAGTGACAAAGCACTCATCAGCTCCCACTTCGCACTGCGTGCGTCGCGGATGGGTCTGTCAGGGAAACCTGGGGCTTTGGTTACGCGTGGTGGGGGCCATCGGCTTCGCCTCGGCGAAATGCCTAATGAAACGTGAGTGCGAAAACGAGGTGGTCGGTTCTATAAACTGAGCGTCGGCGCGCGCAGCGCCGCCGGAAGTATGACGCCCTTGTCACTAACGTTGAATGTGCGAGGGTACCGATTCCAGATGTACCACTATGCCCTCCAAGCTAGGGGACCCGCTTATGCGCTA
>NZ_JAQQET010000058.1:0-28492 GCF_046026855.1 Paraburkholderia sediminicola
GCAGGCAAAGAAAAGTAGGTGCCTGCCCCGCACAGGGGCGACGCTAATAATCCAATAACAATTCAAGGAAAGGCCAACGCCATAGGCGACCAGACAATAAGCGCCGAGCAGGCAACCAAAATCAAAAAAAGCCCAACACCACAGGCAACCCCACAAACCAGCCGCCGCGAGGCCCCTCCTTAATCCTCATCATCCGTCCACGGAATATCCACATCAGAAATAAAGGCCACCGTTGCAAACGGCCCCCCATCCTGACGCCCGATCTTCCCGTCGGCCCGCTGCCATTCAACCCTGAACACCGTGCTGGGATCATCAGCAATCAGCCGGACAGATCGAACCTCGTCCGGATCCGATTCCTCGACGGGGCCGTCGAGCGAAACCTGCAATTCCTGCGGCCACAGCCCGTCGGCAGGATCGTAAATCTTGTCGCCGTCCGCAATCAGCGTGAAAGCCTCCACACCGATCGTCGCCGACGCCTCTACGATCATCTTGCCCAACGCCCGCAGCAATGCAGTCGCCCGTGCCGAGTTGGCCTGGCGAATTGCAAGATCCCCACGCGTCAGCGCCTGCTCAAGTTTTGGGTTTGTTTTTTGTTGCGCCATTCGATGTCCTGAGTCCTATCGCTCTGTTGTGGACGGCACGCCCATTCATCGCGTACCGCTCTCCATTTTTCGGGCTGAATCCTACCACTGGTGTGGGCCGCGGCATCGCGAGCCGCGCAGCAGAGGCCAGCCAGCCCGCCCCGCTCCCACAGTTTAGGTCGCGATTCGCCGTCCGGCAGGGAGATTTGCCTTTCAGTGCGTCCCACCGCGTTTTCGAGTTCGCTTCGGCGCTGCAGCATCCGAGGGTTTCGCGCCACCGATCTCCGCGATCAGATGATCACGGAACGCCTTCACCGACGGTGGCAACTCCCGTCCGGCCATCGTCTGCACCTGAATGCTGCGCTGGCGCATTTGCGGATGCGTCAGCGGTAGCGCGACGAAGCCGTCGCCGACATAACGGTCCCGCACCGACAGCAACCCCGTGAACATGATCGCTCCGGACTTCTGCGCGTAGCGGTACGTCGCACCACTATTGTTGCAGGTGAGATCGGGCTCGAGCAGCACGCCTTCGAGCGCACAGGTGATGTCGATCAACTGGCGAATCGTCGTGCCAGGCTCCGGCAGCACCAACGGATAGCGCTGCAAATCGGCGAGCGACACCTTCGCGCGCCCGGCCAACGGATGATCGACGCGCAGCAGCGCCAGTACCGGCGCGCGCTCGGCGTGTTCGACCTTAACGCCCTTTTCCGGTGCGAGACTGAACGTCAGCGCGAGATCGGCGTCGCCATCGCGCACCCGGCGAGTCGCCTCGCCAGGCGACATCACGTGTAGCGCGAAGTCGATCCCCGGATAGTGGCTGCGAAACGCCGCCATCGCGCTGGGCAAGAAGTCCACGGCGAACCCCTCCGAACTGACGACCTTGATCATGCTGCCATGCAGCGCCTCGAGGCCGCCGATCTCCTTCATCACATGCTCCGCCTCGAGCAGGCTGCGCTGTGCGTAGGCGAGCAGACGCTCGCCCGCTTCGGAGAGCGACATGCCGCGCGGGCGCCGCTCGAACAGCGCAACGCCGAGATCGCTTTCGAGCCGCGCGATCTGCCGGCTGATCGCCGAAACGGCCACATGCAGCCGCGCGGACGCGTCGCTGATCGAGCCGGTGCGCGCCACTTCAACAAAATAGCGCAATGCAATGCCGTGTAGTGAAAGTGCCATGAGCGATGCCTTTTGCGAGCGGCTGCAGCCGCGTGCGGGGGTGTCGAGCTTTGCTTTTTTGGCAACGCAAGCTTCGAAAGACGATCATTGTGACAAAAATAACGGCCTCCTAGAATCATTTCGAAGCTGATGGCCGCGAATCAGACGTGCCACCTAGGGCGCAGCGTCGCCGCCATCCCCCCGCATCCCGTATCGGAGACAAACATGAGCCGCAACCAGGCGATCGAACACGCCACGCATCATTTCGAATCGGGCGCCTTTCTTGAGAACCTCAACCGCCGTGTCGGATTTCGCACCGAAAGTCAGGAAAGCGATCGCGCCGCCACGCTGCTGTCGTATCTGACCGACGAAATCGCGCCCGAAGTCGAAGGGCTCGGCTTCGGCACGCGCATTATCGATAATCCCGCGGAAGGGTTCGGGCCGTTTCTGATCGCTCATCGCCACGAAGACGACAGTCTGCCCACCGTGCTGATCTATGGCCACGGCGACGTAGTACGCGGCTACGACAGCCAGTGGCGCGCGCCGCTGACGCCGTGGGCCGTGACCGTCGAAGGCGAACGCTGGTATGGCCGTGGCACCGCCGACAACAAAGGCCAGCACACGATCAATCTCGCCGCGCTCGCAAGCGTGCTGGCCACGCGCGGCGGCAAGCTCGGCTTCAACGCGAAACTGCTGATCGAGATGGGCGAGGAAACCGGCTCGCCGGGGCTCGACGCGATCTGCCACACACACAAACAGGAACTGGCCGCGGACGTACTGATCGCCTCCGATGGTCCGCGCCTCGCCGCGCGCCGCCCTACGGTGTTCCTCGGCTCGCGCGGCTCGGTGAACTTCAAGCTCTCGCTAAACCTGCGCGACGGCGCACACCACTCGGGCAATTGGGGCGGTCTGTTGCGCAACCCGGCCACCGTGCTGGCGAACGCACTCGCAAGTCTGGTCGATGCGCGCGGCGTGATCGCTGTCGACAGCTTGCGTCCGCCGCCGATTCCCGAGGCGGTGCGTCGTGCGCTGGCCGATATCACGGTAGGCGGCGGGCCGGGCGACCCGGCCGTCGACGATAACTGGGGCGAGCCCGGTCTCACACCGCCAGAACGCGTGTTCGGCTGGAACAGTTTCGAAGTGCTGGCCTTCAAGGCGGGCAATCCCGAGAACCCAGTCAACGCCATTCCGTCGTCGGCATTCGCACATTGCCAGTTGCGCTTCGTGGTCGGCACCGATTGGGAAAACCTGGAGCAGCATCTGCGGGCGCATCTGGATGCGCATGGTTTTTCACTGGTCGAGATCAGCGTCGAGCGCGGTGCGCCGGCCACACGTCTGAATCCCGACGACCCGTGGGTCACGTGGGCCATCGCTTCGCTCGAACAGACCACCGGCAAGAAGACGGCGGTGCTGCCTAATCTCGGCGGCACGCTGCCAAACGAAGTGTTTGCCGACACGCTCGGCCTGCCGACCATCTGGGTGCCGCATTCGTACCCGGCCTGTTCGCAGCACGCGCCGAATGAGCATCTGCTCGGACCGGTGGTACGCGAGGGGCTACAGATCATGGCAGGACTCTTCTGGGATCTTGGCGAAAACTCACCGCACGCACACGCAACATCGACAGAAGCCGCGGCCTGAGCAATCAACCCCGCACGCCTGCATCGCGCCCGCGGTTCACCATTACCTGCATCCGTCACGAGGCACGCCCACGATGAGCACGTCCACCTTGCAAGCCAGCGCCGCGCGGCCGTCAGCCGCGAAGGTCCATCGCATCATTCTCGCGGCGTCGATCGGCAATGCGCTTGAGTGGTTCGACCTCGTCGTCTACGGATTTTTTGCGGTCACGATCGCGAAGCTGTTCTTCCCTGCGCGTACCGAAGCGATTTCGCTGATGCTCACGCTGGGTACCTTCGGCATCTCGTACCTGATCCGGCCGCTCGGCGGACTCGTACTCGGCTCACTCGCCGATCGTGCGGGGCGCAAGCTGTCGCTGCTACTGTCGATCGGCTTGATGATGATCGGCACGTTGACGATTGCCGTGATGCCGCCTTACGCGGCGATCGGTTTGTGGGCGCCGGCCGGCATCATGCTCTCGCGGCTCGTTCAAGGCTTCTCGGCGGGCGGCGAGTTCGGCGCCTCGACCGCGTTTCTCGTCGAGCATGCACCCGAGCGGCGCGGTTTCATGGGCAGTTGGCAGTTCGCCAGCCAGGGCCTCGCGACGCTGCTCGCCTCCGGTTTCGGCGCCGTGCTGACGAGCCAGCTCACAACGGCGCAACTCGAGTCGTGGGGCTGGCGTATTCCGTTTCTGTTCGGGCTCGCGATCGGCCCGGTCGGTTTCTATATTCGCCGCTTCGTGGACGAAGGCGCCGAGTTCGACACGGAGCCGAAAACCCGCACGCCGCTGCGCGATCTGTTCGGCACGCAAAAGGTCCAAATGCTGCTCGCGGTCGGTTCGCTGGTCATTTCGACCGCGGCCAACTACATGATTCTGTACATGCCGACCTATGCGATCAAGCAGTTGCACCTGCCCGCTTCCACCGGTTTCGCGGCTACGCTCGCAACGGGAGTCGTGTTGACGGTGCTGACGCCGTTCGCCGGCCACTTGTCCGATAGCCTGGGACGCATCCGCATCATGGCGGTCGCCGCAACGTTGATGCTGCTGACGGTCTATCCGACCTTCGTGTATATGAATGCACACCCGTCGTTCGCCACAATGCTGCTGGCGTTGATCTGGATTGGCGTATTGAAAGCGACCTACTTTGGCGCGCTGCCCGCGCTGATGTCGGAGATTTTCCCGACCCAGACACGCGCGACCGGTCTCGCGGTCAGCTACAACATCGGCGTGACGGTGTTCGGCGGCTTTGCGCCCTTCGTGATCACCTGGCTGATCGACGCGAGCGGCAATAAGCTCGCGCCCGGCTTCTATCTGATGTTCTGCGCAGTGGCGAGTTTGCTGGCGCTCTATGCCGTGCGCTCGAAGCTGAAGATTCGCTGAGCGAGGTTGAACGAAATTGAGGCGCGCAAGGCGGATCAACTCGCCTTGCCGCCCCGGCAACATAGCCGGGGCTATACCCAGTCAAAGTAATGGCGACTTAAGGTCAATCGCCAGTCAACCAGAAACCAACCTCAGGTCATTCGGGCCAGCATCGGATTACGTTGAGGTCCACCTCAGGCCAGCTTCAGGCCGACCGCGGGGTACGCTCAGGCCAACCTCAAGTCGACACACAACGCAACTACATCAAGGCGCCGGATTCGGCTGCAGTTCATGCAGCTTGTCGATCTCCGCGAGCACTTCCGGCGAGAGTTTCACCTCGGCGCTGGCGATGTTTTCCTTCAGTTGATCAAGCGACGTCGCGCCGATCAGATTACTCGTCAAAAACGGCCGGCTGTTGACGAAGGCCAGCGCGAATTGCGCGGGCGACAAATCATGACGCTTCGCCAGTTCCACATAGCGCGTGGTGGCCTGAACCGCTTGCGGCTTGCTGTAGCGTTGAAAGCGCTCGAACAGCGAGATGCGGGCGCCTGCCGGACGTGCGCCGCCTTCGTACTTGCCCGACAGCCAGCCGAAGGCCAGCGGCGAATACGCAAGTAAGCCGACGTTATCGCGATGCGCGTACTCCGATAGCCCCGCTTCGTATGTGCGGTTCAACAGGCTGTACGGATTCTGAATACTGACGATGCGCGGCAAGCCGAGCTTTTCCGCCGCGCGCAGAAATTGCGCGACGCCCCACGGCGTCTCATTCGACACCCCGATATGGCGAATCCTGCCTGCCTTGACGAACTCGGCGAGCACCGACAGCGTTTCTTCGATCGGCACCGTGTACGCGTCGTCGACCCACGGATACGCCGGGCGGCCGAACGTCATCGTGCTGCGATCCGGCCAGTGCAACTGATACAGATCGACGTAGTCTGTTTGCAGGCGCTTCAGACTATCGTTCAGTGCTTCGGTCAGATTCTTGCGGTCGAACTGATTGCCCTCGCCGCGAATATGACGCGGATTGTGCGGTTGACGCGCCGGGCCGGCGATCTTGGTGGCCAGCACGATCTTCTCGCGCGCGCTACGGTGCTGCGCGATCCATGTGCCGATATAACGCTCGGTCGAGCCTTGCGTCTCGGGACGCGGCGGCACCGGGTACATTTCCGCGGCGTCGATCAGATTGACGCCATGGTCGAGTGCGTAATCGATCTGTGCGTGTGCTTCCTGCTCGGTGTTCTGCTCGCCCCATGTCATGGTGCCGAGACCGATCAGGCTAACCTTCACATCCGAGTCGCCGAGTCTGCGGTATTCCATCGAACCTGTCCTGTTGATTGTGAAAACGGAAAGCGCTGACGTTACCATGTCGTCGCAATGCCTGCAGCGCGGCTAAAATGCTGCTTCAGCAGTCGCTCACTGCCACCACGCTCGATAAACTTTCCGCCGATCCATCTGCGATGAATACCGAACACCTCGAATTACTGGTCACGTGCGTGATGCCTTACGGAAAATACAAAGGCCGGCTGATCGCGGATCTGCCGGGTCACTATCTGAACTGGTTTGCGAGCCAGGGCTTTCCGCCGGGCGAAATCGGCCGTCTGCTGGCCTTGATGCACGAGATCGATCACAACGGTTTGTCGTCGCTGATCGAGCCTTTACGCAAGCGCTGAGAGCGACGCCTTCGGCAGATGCCAACCATAGGTGACGGCGAGCACGCGCAGGATGAAACACGCCGCGCATCGCATTGAGCGCGCCCTCGATCGCGAAAGCGCGGACGAAACACGGCAGCAACCTCGTACTGACTATTTCGCGAGGCGAGGCCTGCCGTGCACGCGCTCCCTGGGCAGATAGCCCAGAGCCGTCAGATGGGCGAGCAGGTGGCCTACCGCCTCCTCGATCGATACCCGATCGGTTTCGATCATGACTTCGGGCCCGATTGGTACGTCGAACGGCCCGGAAATCCCGGTGAAATTGGGAATCTCACCGCGCCGCGCACGTGCGTAGAGGCCTTTGACATCACGCGCTTCACACACCTTCAGCGGCGCGTTCACGAACACTTCGATAAAACCTTCGCCGACGATCTCGCGCGCCATGCACCGATGCCGGTGCTCCGGCGAGATCACCGCGGCAATCGCGATGAAACCCTGTTGCATGAACAGCGTCGCGACGTGCGCGATGCGCCGCAGATTCTCGGTACGGTCTTCAGGCGTGAAGCCGAGGTTGGCGGTCAGGCCACGCCGCAGCACGTCGCCGTCGAGCACGATCGAGGCATGCCCGGCTTCTTTCAGACGCTGGTGCAACGCGTCGGCCAGGGTCGATTTACCGGCGCCGGACAAACCCGCCATCCAGATGACGGCCCCACGGGTTGCGCTCATGACTTCCACTCCATCTCATTAGCCGCCGCTCCGGCATCTTGCAAAGACACACGCTCGTGTGCGCTGAAGCGGTCAGCGGACGCCAATTCCGGTCCCAGACCGTCGAACAAGGGTTGCAGCAACGCCTGCTGCGGCTGCCAGCGCTGCAGCGACGTTTTGTAGAGCGGACGGCGCACCTGCGCCGCGCTTGCCGTGTTCACCTGCCGCGTGGTCTGATGAAACGCTAAACAGCGCTCGTCCCAGTCGAGTCCGCAATGCGCGAGCAGGCGCCGGACATTGCTTTCGAAATCTTCAACCAGTTCTTCGTATTTGATTTCGATCATCGTGCCCTCGGGCAATACGCGTTGCCAATGCGCCATCAACGCGTCGTACGCGCGATAGTAGCGGCCCAGTTCACCGAGATCGTAGCTGAACGGAACGTCGTGAAAAATTCGCGAAAAAATCGACAGGCAGCTTTGCAACGGCGAGCGGCTGCTATGAATGAAGCGAGCATTTGGCAACGCCAGATGAATCAGCCCGATATTGATGAAATTGAACGGATACTTGTCGGTGAAACGCGTGTAACCCGGTACTGCGGTTTGCATTTCCGGCAGCGCCGTGTACATGCGGCGCAAATAGTCGGCGCCGAGTGTGCGCAATTGCGCGGGACCGACGCCCTGCAATGCTTCGATATCGATGCGTAACGGATCGTCCGAATCGCGGCCAATGCAATTCACCAGCACCTCGCCGAATTCCGTGCGCTCACCGGCGCCGAAAACCTGCGGATGACTCGCGAGAATCTGCTCGATCAGGGTCGAACCGGAGCGCGGCATGCCGACGATAAAAATCGGTGCGGCCGACGGTGCGCCCAGACCGCGTTTGCCCGCCAGCACATCTGAAGTCAGAAGTTCCGGCAAATGCGCGAACAGGCCGAGCGACGCCGCCTCGTCATAACGCACGCTGGCGCGGTGCAGTGCGTTGCCCTTCAGGAAGTGATCGAACGACGCATCGTTACGGCCCACATCGGACAGCGCCTGACCATACGCGAAGTGAATTTCCGCCTGATTGGCGGGGGTAAGCGAAGCGATATCGCCGACGAGGTGCTCAAGCGCGACGAACACCGGATCGTCAGCGGCAAGACGCTTGGACTGCACAAAGTTACGGTAATACAGCGGCACCTGCGGAGCGGCCTCGATCGCCCGGCGATAGGCTTCGTGCGATTCGTCGAAACGACCAAGCGCCTGCAGGCAATTACCCATGTTGTTGTACGAGCCGTCGGCTTTCGGATTCACCCGGACTGCTTCGCGATAGGCGTCTATCGCCGGTTCGAGCCGATGCATCTGTTCGAGCGACCAGCCGAGGCCATGATGCAAATCGGAGTTGCGCGGATCGACCGTGATTGCTTCGTGATAGCGGGCAATGGCTTCGGGAAAGCGGTTCAGCGCGGCGAGCGTCGCGGCGAGGCGTTCATGAAGAATGGCGTCGGCGGGATCGCGCGAGCGGGCTGCGTCGAAACATTGGAGCGCCGCCTGAAGGTCGCCGCGGGCGGCACAGGCGTCGCCTTCGGCGCACCATTCTGATGCGGTTGCCGGCTGTGGATCGTGCTTCATTAACGGCCAGGTTTTTGCAGGCTTCGCATCGAGCGGCCCGGGCAATGTGGAGTGCGTTCTTCTTCGTCCAGCGTCAGCAAGCTTGGTTCTGGATTCAAAGAGAAATTGTCTGAAGGGAAAATATCAGGCGCGCCCTACAGTTACGTTTCAAAAATTTAACGAACTATTACAGCATGATGAATCCGGCACGATCCGGAAGGTTGCCGCAACACGCGGCCGCTATGGCGCCGGATCGCCGCGCGGGCGTCATGAAAGCACGGCGGCGCATCCGGGCCGTAATTTGCGGACACAAATGCGGCTGAACTCCCGGGCACGCCGTTTTTCTCATTCATATACGAAGGAGAAAACCGTGAGCAGGCTCATTGCATCAGTCGCGATGTTGGCGGTGGCGGTAAGTCTCACCGGGTGCGTGGTCGCGCCGGGATACGACTATGCCTACGCGCAACCCTATTACCCTGGCTACGGTTACGCCTATGGGCCGGCTTACGGGACGGTCGATGTCTGGGGCGGTTGGGGCGGCGGCGGTTGCTGTTACTACCACGGGGGCGGCGGCCGCTGGCACGGCGGTGGGTGGCACGGAGGCGGTGGACATGGCGGCCACGGCAACGGCGGCAGTTCGTGGAGCAGTGGCGGCGGCCATGGGGGACATGGGCATTGACGTCAATGGAAGCCGGCATCGAATGCCGAGACGGTCCTGGTCCTGCACCGGGAGAGTTTTTGCAAAGGCCGCAACTTTTGCAAAGACCAAAACAAAAAACGGCATTGTGATTTCTCACAACGCCGTTTCGCAATTTTTTACTGCTCGAATTCTTTGGGGTGGCTGATGGGGCTCGAACCCACGACAACAGGAATCACAATCCTGGACTCTACCAACTGAGCTACAGCCACCACTGACATCTGCTTGACTTGCTGAGCAACTCGTTGCCGAGAAACTTGGCTCGTCAATGAAGAAACGAGATTATACGAACAAGAATCTCGTTTGCCTAGTCCTTTATTCAAAAATTCCGACGGGCACACGCAGATGCTGTCTTGCCTCGTCGAAGATGGTCAGGTCGCGCGCCGCCAGACGTTTGCTATCGGACAATACGCGACGCCATCCACGTGCGCCTGCCTCACCGCGGTACAGACCCAGCGCATGCCGTGTGATCGAACCAAGGTACGTGCCGCGCGCCATTTCAGCCGCGCAATATTCGATCAACTTCGACTCGACCTGCTCGCGCGTGAGCGGCGTATCCGTCGAGCCATAGAAGCGTGCATCGACATCGGCCAACACATAAGGGTTGTGATAAGCCTCGCGCCCAAGCATCACGCCATCGATATGCTGAAGATGCATCTCCACTTCATCAAGCGTCTTGATGCCGCCATTGATGATGATCTCCAGATGCGGAAAATCGCGCTTCAACTGATACGCAAAGTCGTATTTGAGCGGCGGAATCTCGCGGTTCTCTTTCGGACTCAAGCCTTTGAGAATCGCGTTGCGCGCATGCACGACGAACACGTTGCAGCCGGCGTCCGCGATCGTGCCGACGAAGTCGCGCACAAAGCCATATTCCTCGACCGCGTCGACGCCGATCCGGTGCTTGACCGTCACCGGTACCGATACGGCATCGCGCATTGCCTTCACGCAGTCGGCGACGAGTTGCGGTTCGTTCATCAAGCAAGCGCCAAACGCCCCGCGCTGCACGCGCTCGGACGGACAGCCGCAATTCAGGTTGATCTCGTCATAACCCCATTGCTCACCAAGCCTGGCCGAACGCGCGAGGTCGTCAGGCTCACTGCCACCGAGTTGCAAAGCGACCGGCGCCTCCTCGGGCGCAAACGCCAGATGGCGCGGCACATCGCCGTGCAGCAGCGCGCCTGTGGTGACCATTTCGGTGTAGAGCCACGTATGGCGCGATATCACGCGATGCAGCGAGCGGCAGTGGCGATCGGTCCAGTCCATCATGGGCGCGACGGAAACGCGACGCGGACTGGGAGTGTGAGCTGAAGACATGGGGCGGCCAGACGGCTTGAATCAAACCACAATTTTACCGCAAGTGGCCAAACGCCCCTGAAACGCCCACGACGAGCCATGAATTCCCGCAAACACCACCGATAACCGCCCCGGCAACCGGGTCTTTGAACGCCAAAACCGCTTGGCCGACGGGGTCGGACCACCGCAGACGCCTGTCGTCTATACGTCTGAGCGATTATTTCAGTGGCGAGAATAGTAATTTCAGATTATCGATACAAATTTTCGATAGTAGGGGTATACACTGCCTCCATCGACGTTGCAGACACACCTCACCGGCCCCTGCGACGCCTTCCTGAAATGAAATCGAAACGTTATCGGAGTCACACCATGAAGACCAAGCTTATCGCCGCCCTGTTGGTTGCTGCTTCTGCCTCGATCGCTGCTCCCGCATTCGCTAGCGGCTACGGCCCGGCACCGTTCTATCGTCCGTCGGTCGGCGCACCGGCTTCGCAACAAGGCCAGAACTCGCAAACCATCGCGGCTGAACGTGCTAACGCTGAATCCAACGCATACGGCGGCGTGCAAAACGTGTCGTCGCAATCGGGTGCACGTGAGCCGGCTTCGGGCCCGCAATCAGTTTTCTTCGGCCACTAATCTGTCGCCGTTGAAGGTTGCCGTTCACAAGACGGTAGCCGAACTGGGCGCCGCGCATGCAGCAATGCATGCCGGCGCCCAGTTCCGTTTACATGGCGGCCACGCCCACAGCATCAAGTCCCATCCCCGCCTTCCTCACGCCTCGCTCCCCTCCTCTTTTGGCGATTCGGAAAAACGAATCCGGTTACCAAACGGATCGATCGTCTCCAGCATTTTCCCCCACGGCTCCACTTCAATTCCCGGTTTCCCGTACTTGTAGTCTTTGCGCTGAAGTTCAGCATGCAATGCGTCGATATCCTGCACCGGCACGAAAATCGTCGAACCTGGCGTCGCGTCGCCATGATGCTCGCTCAAGTGCAAAATCAGGTCGGACCGGCTCACCTGTGCATAGAGCGGAAAATTGGCCTCGAAGCGATGTTCCCAGTCGATAGTGAAACCGAGAAAGTCCACGTAAAACTCCCTGGCTTTCTCTTCAGAGAAGATACGGATGATCGGGATGGCTGCTGCCAGGTGCATGGCGGTCTCCAGTAACTTGAAAGATTCCGCCAGCTTAATCGAACGCGCTTGCCGATTGACCGCCCTACGCGAAAAGGCACGCCCGGATCTGAAGGAAAACGGGCGCATCGTCGCGCATGAACGGCCGATGGTCGGTCAACGACGCGGGACGGTATTGCCTGCATGTCGAATGGAGCCTGCAGAATGGCGGCACGGAGGATTGGTGCGCCACCCGGAAGCCCGCCTCAGCTGCGGCATGCTCGGTGGACCATCGGCTGTCGATATGCACGAGCCGCCAGTCGATCACCACCGCGTCGTTGCGCAACACCCGAAAATGCGCCTTGACGCCGGTGAGCACCTGTTCGACCGCGACTTCGACGTCGTAGTCCTGGTAGCGCTCCTGATAGTCGCCCATGTCGAGGCCCTTCGGCTCCATGACCGCCTCCTTGGTGTGCCCATCTGAATGATCGCGAAGATAGCGGCCATGCCTCCCCACCGGGCCGCCAGCGGCTCGGAGTAGGCTCCAGCCTCCCTTTCACCTGACGATTAATCGCAATCGCCAGACAGGTACTGCCGGCCGCTACAGGTGATCTCGACTTCACCGCCGCTCGCTTCGGCGGCAAGCCCGTTCGCCAGCAACTCCGCCGTGACGGATTGCGCAAATTTCGGCATGGGCTGTCCGACGCCGACATCGTTCAGGCGGCGCAATGCTTCAACCGCCTCCGGACTTAATGACTTCGACATGGCCGTCTCCGTCGTGATGCTCAATTCATCCTAGCAAGTTTCGCGGGCGCACGCAGCGGCACGTCAAGGCATACGTATTGCGTGCTGTACGGATGCGCAGCGGCGGCAGCCGGCGAGCGGCATCGCAAGGAGGACGAGATGGAGCGAAGCAGAATGGCAGCGCTGACAGCGGGCGTCGCGCTCGCGGTATTCGGCACAGACGGCACGGTGGCGTTCGCACAAACGTCGAATCCGGCACTAAAGACACAAGGGACACAAGCAACGCAGGCGACGCCACAGAATGGCGGCGCATCGATGGTAAAACCGCCCGAGGCGGCCTCCGGCACAGGCGGTTCGAGCAATCCCGACATATGCCGATCAAGCGTCCGGGCAAACCGACCAACGACAGGATGACGCACGAGCCGCCCGCCAGCGGCGCCAACGCGAAATAGCGTCGGCACGCGCGGACGATGCGAACGGCGCAATCGGGCCCAATCGGGCGGCATTAATCGCGCCTGATCGGCCTTACAAACGCGCGATCGACACCTCCGTCGACTTCACCAGCGCGACCACCTCCGAGCCGACCTTCAGCTCGAGTTCGTCAACCGAGCGCGTGGTGATCACCGAGGTGACGATGCCGAACGGCGTATCCACATCGACCTCGGATACCACCGGCCCGCGGATGATTTCCTTGATCTTGCCTTTGAACTGATTGCGTACGTTGATTGCGGAAATGCTCATGTCGAGTGACTCCAGAAAAGCGATTGAAAACAGTCAGTCAAAGGGATATCAGACGGCCCAGCGGACCTCTGTCGGCCGCCTGAGGCGGCCCTCATCACGTGCGTCGTAAGCGCGTTGGGACAGTGCGTCGTCGTTCGGCGCCGTCTTCAGTACGCGTTGCAACACATGTTCTTCCAGCGCGGCAAAACCGGCCGACGCACGCGCCCGCGGGCGCGCAAGCGGCACCGGCTGATCGAGCGCAATGCGCCCTTCTTCGATCAGCAGAATCCGGTCGCCTAGCGCAACGGCTTCATGCACGTCGTGCGTCACCAGCAGTGCGGTGAATTGATGTTCACGCCACAGGCGTTCGATCAGTGCGTGCATTTCGATACGGGTCAGCGCGTCGAGCGCACCGAGCGGTTCGTCCAGCAGCAGCAATTGCGGCCGATGCACCAGCGCCCGCGCTAGCGCCACACGCTGACGCTGACCGCCGGAAAGCTGTGCCGGCCAGTCGTTGGCGCGCTCCAGCAAACCGACTTCAGCGAGCACGGCGCGCGCGTCGTCACGGGCGCTGCGGCCGAGGCCGAGCATCACGTTCTGCAGCACGCTCTTCCAGGGCAAGAGTCGTGCGTCCTGGAACATGATCCGGGTGTCGAGCGGCTGGCCGTCTTCGGTGCGTTTTTCGAGCACGCCCGACGTCGTCTTTTCCAGACCCGCGACCAGTCGCAACAAGGTCGATTTCCCGCAGCCGCTGCGACCGACAATCGCGACGAAACTGCCGCGCTCGATCGACAGATCAAAATCGGACAACACCTTGCGTTCGCCGTACTGCTTGCCGACGCCGCGCAACTCGACCGAATATTCGGCGGACCGGCGCGCGTCATTGCGCGCCGATGCACCCGCCGCCGAGGGCACTACACCCACTTGACGGCGATCGTGCGCCGGATCTGCACGGTCGAAACCGGCAGACTCCTCTGCGTCGTGATCGACGGTGCGCGGTTGCGCCAGCTCGGCTTCGAGATCGCTGCCCGCGATGCCGCCAAACGACGCCGACAATGTCGTTGCACTCATGCTTTCGCTCCTCGTTGATAGGCCGGATGCCAACGCAGCGTCACACGCTCAAGGCTCTTGGCCAGCACGTCGGCGAGTTTGCCGAGCACCGCGTACAGCAGGATGCCGACCACCACCACATCGGTTTGCAGAAATTCACGTGCGTTCATCGTCATGTAGCCGATGCCTGACTGCGCGGAAATGGTTTCAGCAACAATCAGCGTGACCCACATCAGCCCGAACGCGAAACGCACGCCGACCAGAATCGACGGCAATGCCCCCGGCAAGACCACATGCCGGTAAAGTGCGAAACCCTTCACACCGTAACTCCGCGCCATCTCGATCAGATTGGCATCGACTGAGCGGATGCCGTGGAACGTGTTCACATAGATCGGGAAAAACACGCCCAGCGCTACGAGAAACACCTTCGCTTCTTCCTCGATACCGAACCACAGGATCACGAGCGGGATCATTGCCAGCGCGGGAATGTTGCGGACCATCTGTACGGTCGAATCGAGCGCGATTTCGGCAGGTTTGAAGAGACCGGTCGCGAGACCGAGTACCAGTCCGATCCCGCCGCCGATCGCAAAACCCGACACAGCGCGCCACGTGCTGACCTTCACGTCCGCCCACATTTCTCCGGACTGGATCAGCGACCACGCAGCTTTTACGACCGCGAGCGGTTCGGGCAGCACACGCGTCGAGAGAATGCCGCTACGCGCGGCGAATTCCCACGCCAGCAGAATCGCCAGCGGCGCGAGCCACGGCGCAAGATGCGCACCGATGCGGCGTAATACACCGAGACCCGCGCCTGAACGCGCGCCCGAGCCTGCGTGTGTGCCTCGTTCCGCACTCACAGTGGATTGAGCCATGATGATTTCCTCATTGCTTATCGATGGGCGTCGTTGCCGAACCGAGCGAAAGCGCTCAGCTCGAACTCGCCGCCTTCGGCAGATAGTTGTTGCCGACGATCTCGCCGAACGGACCCGACAACGGACCACCCGCGGTCTTGCTTTGACGGCCCGGCAGCAGCGGGAACACCAGCTCGGCGAAGCGATACGACTCTTCGAGATGCGGATAGCCGGACAGGATGAACGTGTCGATGCCAAGCGCCGCGTACTCGTTCATCAGTGCCGCCACCTGTTCGGGATTACCGACCAGCGCCGTCCCCGCGCCACCGCGCACGAGACCCACGCCCGCCCAGAGATGCGGATACACCTCGAGGTCCGCGCGGCTGCCACGCTTGCCGCCGTGCAACGCGGCCATGCGGCGCTGCCCTTCGGAATCCATCTTCGAAAACGAAGCCTGCGCACGGGAAATGGTTTCGTCGTCGAGCTTGCTGATCAGCGTGTCCGCGGCGGCCCACGCCTCTTCTTCAGTCTCACGCACGATGACGTGCAGGCGAATGCCGAACTTGATCTTGCGGCCCCGCGCTTCAGCACGGGCGCGAATGTCGGCGATCTTCTTCGCGACGGCCGCGGGCGGCTCGCCCCACGTCAGATACGTGTCGATGTGATCGGCCGCGATGTCGTGCGCCGCCGCCGACGAACCGCCGAACCACAGCGGCGGATGCGGGTTCTGCACCGGCGGATACAGCGCCTTGCCGCCCTTCGAGGTCAGGTGCTTGCCATTGAAGTCGATCGCGTCGTTGGTATGCGCCGCGGTCAGCAGATTGCGCCAGATATGCAGGAATTCGTCAGTGATTTCATAGCGCGTGTCGTGATCGACAAACACGCCGTCGCCTTCCAGTTCAGCCGAATCGCCGCCGGTCACCACATTGATCAGCAGACGCCCGTTCGACAGCCGGTCGAAGGTCGCCGCCATACGCGCCGCCAGACCCGGTGACGAAATGCCCGGACGGATCGCCACCAGAAACTTCAGACGTTTGGTCGCGGCAATCAGGCTCGATGCAACGACCCATGCGTCTTCGCACGAACGGCCGGTCGGCAGCAGCACGCCCTCGTAGCCGAGCGTATCGGCGGCGACGGCGATCTGCTGGAAGTAGTCGTAATCGGCTGCGCGTGCGCCTTGGGACGTACCGAGATAGCGGCTGTCGCCGTGAGTCGGAATGAACCAGAACACATTCATTTGCTGCTCCTGCTTGTTCGAAACTGGATTAAATGGAGACGTGTGTAACGACGATGCGTCGAGCGAAAACGCAGACGCTGGTCGCGCACCGCTGGCCGCTCGCCACTGGCCGTGCGCCGCTGGCCGCGCGCATCCATCCGGCACGCGGCCGGAGATGCAAGCGCAAAAAAGGACGGAAATACTGCGATGAGGCGCGGACTAGTTCCGACAACGCGTCCGCAAACGCGCGTGCGCCATGGAGCGGTTGAAGATCGGCATCAGGCAGGACATCGCGACAGCTTCCCTCGACCAAACGTGCGCGTGACGCGCTCGATTAAATGGGCGACGGCGACAAACGCCGTCTGCATGGAGAAACAGTCTATGGATCGGGGCCCGGCTTTTGAACGATTTTTTTTAGCTTAGGTTTTCCACTTTCGTGATTAGCCCGACGCTAAAGCATACGGATGTTGCGCCTTACCTACGCTGGAACCGGGATACCGCTCTATATAATGGCGCCACGTTTCCAATAATCCGGTGTAGGCCGCGCGAACCGCGCCGCCTGAGCTCTCGCGGTGCAATGCATGCAAAAACTCATCCTGCCGTTCGTCGCCGGTTTTCTGGCTTCCCTGTTCTTTCATGAATCGACTCTGGCGCTGCTGCACGCAGCCGGTCTGATCGACCTGACCGGTTTTTCGACCGCGCCGTTTTTGCCGCTCGGCCTGCCGGAGTTCATTGCGAACGCAATCTGGAGCGCGTTCTGGGCGGTGCTGATGGCGTGGCTGTTGCGCGTTGCGCCGGGGCGGCGCGCGCCGTGGGTGCCGGCTTTCGTGTTCGGCGGCATTGCGTTGACGGCGGCAAGCGTGTTCGTGGTCGATCCGCTGCGCGGCATCTGGCCGAGCGGCAACATGCTGCCGCGCCTCGCGGTGGGTTTCGCGGCCAATGCGATGTGGGGCTGGGGCGCGCTGGTGTTCATGCGCGCATTCATGGCGAGTGAAGACGAGGACTGAGCTTCTTTACGACTGCTCGCAAGGCTATACCGATCGGGCTGCCCGGCGATCCGGCGATCCGGCAACCGGTATAGCTTCTGCTGCTGTTATCGCTGTTGCGCGAACTTGCTTAACCGCGCAGATCGCGCAGCGGATGTTCGTTTGCAGGCCACGGGCTTTCGAACATCTTCGCCACATCGGCGGCGCTCACGTCTTCAATGCGCGCAAAACGCCAGCGCGGCGCATTGTCCTTGTCGATGATGCGCGCACGAATCCCTTCGATCGTGTCGCCCTGCGCGAAGCACGTGCGCGTCAGATCGAGATCGCCGCGCAGCACGTCCTCCATCGAACCCTCGGCGCGCGTCACCACTTCCAGCGATATGGCCATCGACAACGGCGAACGTTCGCGCAACACCGCAATCGTCTGCTCGGCCCAATCGGCAGCCTCGCCGTCATGCTCCCGTTCCTGCTCCAGCGAAGCCAGGGTCTGCGCCACGTCGGGCAACGCGAAATGCCGGTCGATCAATGCACGTATGCCCGCGAGCGGCGAAGCATCGGGTTCCGGCACCACCTGATGGGCGGCTGTCTCGCGCTCGATACACGCCACCACGTCAGCCCCACGTTCGAACAGTTCAGTGCGCAGCGTGTCGACTAGCGCGGGCAAGGCCGCGTCGTCGATATAGGCGTCGGCGAGGCCTGCGTAGCGCGCATCCGCTGCGCCGATCGTCTCGCCGGTGACCGCCAGATAACGGCCGAGCGCGCCCGGCGTGCGCGCCAGAAACCAGCTCGCACCAACATCGGGAAAGAGTCCGATGCGGGTCTCGGGCATCGCCATTTTTGTCGAGTTCGTCACCACCCGCAGGCCGCCGGTACGATGCGCGCCCTGCGAAATCCCCATCCCTCCGCCCATCACGACGCCATTCATCAGGGCGATATACGGCTTCGGGTAGCTGAAGATCGCGTGATTGAGACGGTATTCCTCAGTGAAAAACGTATCGCGCGCCTCGTGCTCGCCGCGCAGCGCCGACTCGTACAGAAAGCGGATATCGCCGCCCGCGCAAAACGCGCGCGGATGCTGGCTGCGCACCACCACGGCAAGCACGTCGGGATCTTCGCGCCACTGATCCAGCGCCGCGTGCATCGCGCGAATCATGCCGGTCGACAGCGCGTTGAGCGCCTTCGGCCTTTCCAGTTCGATGAAACCGATGCGATTGGCTACGTAGGTCGCGACTTCGTCGCTGACGGCGGGTGAGGCGAAAATGGACATGGAGAGCTAAGCGCGATGGCGCGAAATGAATCGGAACTGAACGTTATCACGCACTCGTGGCTTTGGGCCTGGTGACGGGTTTGACGACGGGGTTAGTGTCCGCATCGGTGGGTTTAATGGCCGATAATCCCGGTGGTTTCGCGGACTTTTTCCCCGACGAAACGGATGGCTGAGACGCCTGAGTGGCCGGTTTGCCGCCAGACGCCACAGGCGAGTCACCCGACTCGACGTGCGCTTCAACCAAGGCTTCAGCGGACTTCTTTTTGCGCGAGCGGGAAGCGCTCTTGACGCCCGCCTGCTGCCCGGCGCCCTGCGTACCCAGCCAGGCATCAAGTGCGACACCTAGCACCGTATCCAGCGGCGCACTCGGGAACACGGGGCATGTGAGGTTGAGCGCGACAATGCCGTGCAGCGTCGCCCAGAACGCCTCCGCCCACACGATCAAGTCCGTCGATGCGCTCAGACGCCCCGCCGCTTTCAACTCTTCCAGCGCGGAGATCATGATGTGCAACGCGGCGTCGCCGGGGTCGTCGTCCGGTTTCGGGGGGGCGAGGCTCGCTTTTCCGGACGTGGCGGATCCCGCAACCGCTGTCCCAGCCGCCGTGACCTCAACCACTTCGCCGGACGCATCCGCATCAGCGACCGCAGCCACCGACGCGCCCGCGCCCGAAACGGCAGCCACACCGGCCAGCGCAGCGCCCGTGTAGCTCGGGTCTTCCATGAAGATCAGCCGGTAGGTTTCCGGATGCGCGACACCGAATGCCACGTAAGCACGCCCGAGGGCCTTCAGACGCTCAGCCGGGTCGGCGATCTGCGCCAGCGGCACGAACGTCTCCAGCAATTGCGCATAACCTTCAGCGCATAACGCCTGCACGATCTCATCGCGGCTCGCGAAATGAAGGTACAGCGTGGCGGGTGAATACTCGATGGCGTCGGCAATTTTGCGCATTGACAGTGCGGCAAAGCCTTCGCGCATCACGATACGCCGCGCGGCATCGAGGATGCGCTCGCGCAGCGCCTGTTTCTGACGGTTTTTTCGTTCGACGATTCCCATGACGAACATTTTCGGGTTGACAAACTGAAAAGTCAAATTAAACTGAACACTGTTTACTGAACGGTGTTCACTAACTTCTCATCAATCAGCTGGCCATCATCAGACGCGATATGGCGCCGCCTTCAGGAGTCGTCATGCAAGCCACAGGAAAAGTGGGTTTATTCGGTGCCGCGGGTGCGGCAGGTCAAATCATCGCGGCCGCGCTGAGCGTGGCAGGCCGGGACTACCGGGTGGTCGGCCGCTCGCGCGCGCCACTCGAGGCGGCCTTCGGTCACGACCCGCATGCGGAAATCGTCACGTGGAATCCTGACGACCCCGCGTCGATCAGCGCGGCGGCAGCGGATTTGCAGACCGTGATCTATCTGGTGGGTGTGCCTTACGATCAGTTCGCGGCGCATCCGCCGCTCATGGAAAAAACCCTCGCCGGCGTAACGGCGGCGGGCGTCGAGCGCTTCATTCTGATCGGTACCGTATATCCGTACGGCCGCGCGCGCGGCAATCCGATTAGCGAAAATCATCCGCGTGAACCCCATACGTTCAAAGGCAAGATGCGGCTCGCGCAGGAAAATCTGGTGCTGGCAGCACACGGGCGCGCAAGCGGGTCAACCAGCTTGTCGACGCTGGTGCTGCGCCTGCCGGATTTCTACGGGCCCGGCATCGAACGCAGCCTGCTGAACGGCGTGTTCGAGGGTGCGGCGCACGGCAAGCGTGCGCAGGTGCTCGGGCCGGTGGATGTGCCGCACGAATTCATCTACCTGCCGGATATCGGACCAGTGGTCGAGAAACTCACGCGTACACCCGAAGCTTACGGCCAGTGGTGGCATCTCGCCGGCACGGGCACGATCACGTCGCGCGAAGTGGTGAGACAGGCCTATGCGCTGGCGGGCCGCGAGCCGAAGCTGATGGTGGCGGGCAAGACCATGCTGCGCATGCTTGGTCTGTTCAATCCGTTGATGCGAGAACTGGTTGAAATGAATTACCTGATGACCGAGCCGGTTGTACTCGATGACTCCGCGTTGACGAAGCTGATCGGGCCCATCGCCAAAACGTCGTACGAAAACGGCATCCGGCATGCATTCGACGCCGCGCGCATGGCGGCATCGGCGAGTACTGACACGCATCGGGATGCAGCGAAAACAACCTGACTGAGGGCTGCTTTCGCAAGCGAGGATGTTTGAACCACGTTATCCGCGTATCGGCGAACAGGCCGGATCAGGCCGCGACGTTGCCTGGCGGGAAATGGCCGCTCTTGAGCAGCACGGGCGTGCCATTGCTGATCTGCAAATGTTCGCGCGCAACCGCTTCGATGCGCGGACGCCCCGCGTCGAACGCGCGCATCCAGCCTTCGAGATCCTCGGAGTACGCGCCGAAGTGATCCTCGAGCGCCTCGACCGAGATCGCGCAGGGCACCGGTTCGCCGTCCACGAGCGCGGGAAACACAACCGTCAGATTGGAGTCGCGGTAAGCAGGCTCATCCGCGGGAAACCGAATTTCCATGGTCGCCTCATCAGAAGGATCCGGCAGGACAGGGACACCGGTGAGAACCGGCCGCCCCCGGACATGCCCGATATGGTACTCGCGCGGCTGGACCTCGGTCCAGCCTCCTTCGCCCTCCTGCCCAATATCGCGCGCCGCCATCAGGCGCCTCCGAGCAGGCGGTCGATATAGTCGCGCGCAGCCTGTTCGACGAAGGCCAGCGCTTCCTCTTCACTGCCGAAACGCTGCTCGTCGCCGAGTTCAAGCAAGGTTTCCATCCGGTGCGGATCGTCCGGACCCCGTTCGGCAAGACTCACCGAGCCGACGTACGTACCGCTTGCGGTGCTGGCAGCCGGCGCCGATGCGCCAACTGCCGGCACGAGGCGCGCGGCGGCGCTGATGTAATAGCCGCGATAAGGGCCACTGACCCGCTCAGCCATGTTCTTTCTCCTCGTTTGCAATTTATGGGCGGCGCCACGTGGACGGTTCACACGTATGCGCTCGCGGCAGACCAGTAAGTAAGGCGCGCTTCGAGCCGATAAGTTCTGCATGCTGAATGGCACTTGTGCCGCGGGCTTCGGTCGAACCGGTTCACCGGCACGATCTGTGCTGACGCAATAACGCGGTTTCGAGGTCAGCGAGCACAATATGGGAAAATATTTTCTGCAGAACCATGAACTGCCTGAGCCCGATGCGGCAACCAAATGGTTTGCTTACGCCGAAAGCCACGGCATCGACATTCCGAAAGCCATCAACATCTGGGAAGACGCGGCTACCGAAAGCGGCGCAGAAAGCCGTCAACTGGTTAGCGCAGCGGGCATCACAATCGAAACGCCTTAGTCTTCCTGGCACACTGCCGGTTTGCGTGGCGAGTCTCGATACCTATTTGAAAGGAAACATCACGATGCATTTCATGACGCAACTGCGCCGCTCCGGCCGCTTTCGACCCAGCAGCGCCGCGCTTGCTCTAGTCCGCAGGGCGTCACTGTCTGCCGCCCTGCCCGTCGCCGTGCTGCTGGGCACGGGTCTCGCCGGTTGCGCGTCGTCGAACACCACGTCGCTGATCAATCTGCCGAACGGACAAACGGGCTTTGCGGTGAACTGCAGCGGCGCCGACGCTGCGTCCAGTTGGGCCTCCTGTTACGTGCAGGCCGGCAATGCATGTGGCGCGACCGGCTACGACATCGTGTCGAAAGACAACGACGAAGGCGGTGCCGCGGGCGGCAGCGTCACGAACGTCGTTTCGGCCAACGTGAAAAACCGTTCGATGATCGTGCGCTGCAAGTAACGCTCAGTGCGCCTGCATCTTCGAGAAGATGTTCAATACCGCGACGCCGGCCATGATCAGCCCGAGCCCGATAATGGCCGGCAGATCAGGCACTTGCCGGTACATCACGACCGCGACCAGCGTAATCAGCACGATGCCGGCGCCGGACCACACCGCGTAGACAATGCCGACCGGAATACTCTTCAGCGTGAGCGACAGGCAATAGAATGCGATGCCGTAGCCGATCACAACGACTGTTGAGGGCACGAGCCGTGAAAAACCTTCCGACGCCCGCATTGCAGAGGTCGCAATGACTTCGGCGACGATCGCAATGGCGAGCAATGCATAAGGGGGCATCCGCATCGCCTCAGACCTTTGCAAGCGCGAGCTTGCTGTAGTCGTGACCAAGGTGCGCGCACAGCGCTTCCACCACCAGTTCGTGATCCGCACGCTGCGGCAAACCGGACACCGTGATCGAGCCGATCACACCGGCGCCCGCTACGGTCAATGGGAAAGCGCCGCCATGCGACGCATACTCCGTGACCGGCAAGCCGTGCTTATCAGCGAGCGTGCTGCCCGCCTGTTGCATCTTCAAACCGATCGCGTACGAACTGCACCGAAAATGCGCGACCGTGTTGCCCTTGCGGCGCGCCCAGTCGACGTTGTCCGGCGTCGCTCCGTCGAGCAAGCTGAAAAATAGCGGCTGACCGAACGTGCGCACGTCGATTGCGGCGGCGATACCGCGTGCCTTGGCGATCTCGTGCAGATAGGCACCGACCTGCCATGCGCGGTCGGCGTCGAATTGCGGGAACACCAGCGCCTGTTCCTGAGCAACAATTACCTGTAGGTCGTGAGCGATATCCATGGAGTTCAGAGCAGAGTAGAAGTGAAGCGCAGGCCGTTGCACATGCATCGCGGCGCCGCGAAGAGAACCTGAATTCTAGCGCAGCGCTTTACGGGAGCCTGCCGGTATGCGACGCCGTCGACGCGCGCCGCGACTTTGGATGCCGCCACGCTTTGCGTCCCAGCGCCGCTCACTTCAGATTTGCGCGCATTGAAGCCGGTTCTTAAACAGCTATTGCATTGGCTGTCGCTTTGTCCTATAATCTTTTCTTCGACGGACGCGGGGTGGAGCAGTCTGGCAGCTCGTCGGGCTCATAACCCGAAGGTCGTAGGTTCAAATCCTACCCCCGCAACCAAGTAACTCACGCGGTTCGAAACGTCGAAACAACATCAAAGGCTTGCCCAACCGGCAGGCCTTTTTTGTTTTCTGCCTCGCTCTCTTCGTTGTGGTGCGTGTTCTGCGCTCTGCTCTTTCCCCGTAGTCATCAGATGCACCCCGAGGTCCTGGAGACGTCGGAGCCACGCTTGACGCGAAAGCTTTCGCTCCGGGACTTGATCGTATCAATAGCAATCCTAACTCCCTGCCAATGAATAGCGTGGAAAAACGCCGACGTTAGCCAATCGGCCTAAGTCACGATCGCCCGAACCGGGTCCGGCGCGCGACGCGCACGACTGCCTTCACGCCAACGCCGGCACGCCGCCTTTGCCGGACCTCAGAAAACTCCTGCCCAGTGATAAACTCCCATCACTCTTTCTCGCCCCCTTCCTATGAAATTCTGTTCTGTCTGCGGCCACGGCGTCAGCCTGAGCATTCCGCCGGGTGACAACCGCGAGCGCTTCGTATGCGGCAGTTGCGGCACGGTGCATTATCAGAATCCGCGCAACGTGGTCGGCACCGTCCCGGTCTGGGACGACAAAGTGCTGCTGTGCCGTCGCGCGATCGAACCGCGCTACGGCTACTGGACGCTGCCGGCAGGTTTCATGGAAATGGGTGAAACCACCGCCGAAGCCGCTTCGCGCGAAACGCTGGAAGAAGCCGGCGCGCGCGTCGAGGTGCAGAGCCTGTTCTCGCTGCTGAACGTGCCGCACGTGCATCAGGTGCACCTGTTCTACATGGCGCGCCTGCTCGACCTCGATATCGCAGCCGGGGAGGAAAGCCTCGAAGTGAAGCTCTTCGAGGAGCACGACATTCCGTGGGACGAGATCGCCTTCCCGACCGTCGGCCAGACCCTGCGTTTCTTTTTCGCCGACCGCGCCGCCGGCAGCTTCGGGCTGCACACGGGCGATATTTTCCGCTCGCTGCGCGAAGGTTGAGCGGCGCGCATGGTTCCCTGGCTCGGACCTGACGATCCGTTTCCCTCCGTCGAGCGCGCGCTCGGCGCGGCAAGCGGCGCACCCGGCCTGCTCGCCGCCAGCGGCGATCTGCTGCCGTCGCGGCTGATCGACGCCTATCGGCGCGGCATCTTCCCGTGGTATTCGGACGGCCAGCCGGTGTTGTGGTGGAGTCCCGATCCGCGCATGATCCTGCACCCCGCCGAGTTCAAACTGTCGCCGTCGCTGCGCAAGACGCTCAGGCGCGTGCTGCGCGAGGACGGGTGGGAAATCCGCGTCGACCATGATTTCGCCGCCGTGATGCGCGCCTGTGCGCAAGCACCGCGGCGCGGCCAGCGCGGCACGTGGATCACCGCCGATGTGGTCGAAGCGTATTCGTCGCTGCACCGGGTCGGCGATGCGCACAGCATCGAAACCTGGTTCGAGGGCAAGCGCGTAGGGGGTTTATACGGGGTGTCTTTCGGCCGGATGTTCTTCGGCGAATCGATGTTCGCCGAGGTCACCGACGCGTCGAAAATGGCGCTGGCCGCGCTTGTCGGACACTTGCGCCGTCACGAAATAGAAATGATAGACTGCCAGCAGAACACGTCGCATCTGGCGTCGCTGGGCGGCCGCGAGATCGCGCGCAAAGCGTTCATCGCGCATGTTCGCACCGCTGTCGAGGCACCGCCGATTCCCTGGCGTTTCGACAAGACCGTCTTGCGCGATGTCGTCGCGCCGGCGGCGTAGAAAGAATCAGGCCGAATCCGGATCCGTCGCCCACCGAGCCGCGGGTCACGAGCCGCAAGGCACGCCGGGTTTGCAATACCAGAGACGCTTCGAGAGCTGCCAACGTGACTCATCCCAACGAGCTGCCTCTTTCCCCGCTTTCCGCGCTGCAATTTTATGCAACGGCGCCCTATCCCTGCAGCTATCTGGACGGACGCATCGCACGTTCGCAGGTCGCCACACCCAGTCATCTGATCAACTCCGACGTCTATACCGATCTCGTCAAAGCCGGTTTCCGCCGTTCGGGTGTGTTCACCTACCGCCCGTATTGCGATGGCTGCCGCGCCTGCGTGCCGGTGCGCGTGCCGGTCGATCGTTTCGAGGCGAACCGCACACAGCGCCGGGTCTGGAAAAAGCACGGCGAGCTGATCGCCACAGTCGCCCCCCTGCATTACGACGAAGAGCACTACGCGCTCTATATGCGCTATCAATCGGCACGGCATGCCGGTGGCGGCATGGATCGCGACAGCCGCGACCAGTACGAGCAGTTCCTGCTGCAGAGCCGGATCAACTCGCGGCTGGTCGAATTCCGCGAGCCGCAGCCGGATCATCCGAACGCGCCGGGCATTCTGCGCATGATCAGCATGATCGACATCCTCGGTGACGGGCTCTCGTCGGTCTATACGTTCTTTGAGCCGGGTATGCCGCACACCAGCTTTGGCACCTACAACATCTACTGGCAGATCGAACAGGCGCGCAGCCTCAAGCTGCCCTACGTGTATCTCGGCTACTGGATCCGCGAGAGTCCGAAGATGGCGTACAAGGCGAATTTCCGGCCGCTCGAAGGTTTGATCGACGGTTCATGGAAGGTGCTCGATCCCGCCAGCATCGATCTCCCACCGGTCGATCTGGCGATTCAGGGCAAGCGCGGGCCGCTGCGGCCGTGATGTCCGCGGCCTTTACCGGCCACCAAGGCGGTAGGACGGTAGGACGGCATGGCTCAGGCGCTCAGGCGCTGACAGTGTTTGCAACTCCGCAGCCGCTTCGGTCGAAGTGCGATGCCCCCGGACACCTCTATGGGTTGCGCTGCCATTGCCGCGGCGACGCACGAGTCCACCTCACGCAGCCTTACGCAGCACTCCAGCACCGGCGCCTACGCTCCCTTTTCAGTAAGTCTCATTAATGTCTTAAAGCCGGTAAAATGGCGGGTTCCCATTTTCCGGCCGCCCGGCTTCGTCCTGTGTTCAGCTCCCTCTACCCGCTCGTACGCGCCCAACTCTTTCGCATGGACGCGGAAGACGCTCACCACCTGACTTTGCGCATTCTCGGCGCCGCCGGCCGCACCGGCCTTGCGGGCGCGCTCGCGCCACGCGTGCCGGATGCGCTACGCACCGTGATGGGGCTGACGTTCAAGAACCCGGTCGGGCTCGCTGCGGGTCTCGACAAGGACGGAGCGTGTATCGACGGTCTGGCGGCGCTCGGCTTCGGCTTCATCGAAGTGGGCACGGTCACGCCGCGCGCGCAGCCGGGCAACCCGCGCCCGCGCATGTTCCGCCTGCCGCAGGCGAATGCCGTGATCAACCGGATGGGCTTCAATAACGCGGGCGTCGACCAGTTCGTCAAGAACGTGCAGGCCGCGCGCTATCGCGGCATTCTCGGACTGAACATCGGCAAAAATGCCGACACGCCGATCGAGCGCGCCGCCGAAGACTATCTCTACTGCCTCGAACGCGTGTACCCGTTCGCGAGCTACGTGACGGTCAACATCTCGTCGCCGAATACGAAGAATCTGCGTCAGTTACAAGGCGCGGGCGAACTCGACGCACTGCTTGCCGCGCTGAAGGACAAGCAGCTGCGTCTCGCCGACATGCACGGCAAGCTGGTGCCGCTGGCACTAAAGATCGCGCCGGACCTCGACGACGAGCAGATCAAATCGATCGCCGATACGCTGTTGCGCCACCAGTTCGAAGGCGTGATCGCCACCAACACCACGCTCTCGCGCACGGCCGTCACCGGCATGCAATACGGTGACGAAGCCGGCGGCCTGTCGGGCAAGCCGGTGTTCGACGCGTCGAACGAAGTGATCCGCAAGCTGCGCGCCGAAGTCGGCGAAGCGGTGCCGATCATTGGCGTGGGCGGGATTTTCTCGGGCGAAGATGCGCGCGCGAAGCTCGCGGCGGGCGCTTCGCTGGTGCAGCTCTATACCGGCTTCATCTATCGCGGACCGGCGCTGGTGGCCGAATGCGCGCAGGCGCTGCGTTAAGGCCAACCATCCCCCAATCCGCATCAGTAATATAGACATAAACAAACGGTATTTAGGTTTCGATAGTCTGCTTTGTTATGCTTTCGTCTGTTGAAACGCCAGACGAACAAAAAGGAACACGATGAAATTTGGCTTGCTGAAAAAGATGCTCGTCGCCGGCCTGATCGGCGCATCGTTCACAGCTGTCACCGCCCACGCGGACGACGTGCTCGACCAGGTCAAACAGCGCGGCACGCTGCGCATCGGCCTGGAAGGCACCTTCCCGCCGTTCAATTCGAAAGCGCCCTCGGGTGAACTGGTCGGCTATGACGTCGACATCGCCAAAGCCGTTGCTGCCAGGCTCGGTGTAAAGCCGGAATTCGTCACGACCGAGTGGAGCGGCATCATCGCCGGTCTGCAAGCGGGCAAATTCGACGTGATCGTCAACCAGGTCGGCATCACGGACGCGCGCAAGCAGGTGCTCGACTTCTCGCCGGCGTACACGTACTCGGCCGCGCAACTGATCCAGCGTAAGGACGACACGCGCCAGTTCAAATCGCTCGACGATCTGAAGGGCAAGAAGCTCGGCGTCGGTCTCGGCACGAACTACATGGACATGGCGAAGTCGGTGCCGGGCATCGATGTGAAGACGTATCCGGGCGCGCCTGAATACCTGCGCGATCTGGCCTCCGGCCGTCTGGACGCGGCGCTGAACGACCGCCTGATGCTCGCGTATCTGATGAAGAACTCGCAACTGCCGCTGCGCACGGGTGCGATGGTCGGCGCGGGCAACCCGTCGGGCATTCCGTTCAAGAAGGGCAATCCGAAATTCGCCAAGGCGATCGACGACGCGATGACCCAGCTCGAAGCGGACGGCACGTTCTCGAAGATCTCGGACAAATGGTTCGGTATCGACGTCAGCAAGCCGATCAAATAACGCGCGCCGGATGAAACGAAGGGCGGCATCGTCGACGATGCCCCCC
>NZ_JAQQET010000059.1:0-28237 GCF_046026855.1 Paraburkholderia sediminicola
ACTATCCGGCCCATCCCGTCGCGCCCATTTTTTAACATGAGCGCGTCTTACGATCGAGCACGCATGAGCCGTTCCGCTTCTTCGCGCCTCCAGGCGCCCTGGTTGCTGATTGCGCCGAGTCTGGTGTTGGCGCTTTTCATCATCAGCTATCCGATTTTCAACATCGTGTGGCAATCGCTGCACGAGGTCTCGCGCTTCGGCGCGATCCGCGATTTCAGCGGTCTGCAGAATTTCATTACGGTTTTCACCGATCCAAACTTTCTTGCCGCAGCCAGACGAACGGTTGTCTGGACCGTGTGCGTGGTGGGCGGCACGGTGCTGATTTCCGTGCCGGTTGCGCTGATTCTGAATCAGGATTTCTACGGGCGCGGCGTGGCGCGCACGATTGTGATGCTGCCGTGGTCCGTCTCGCTGACGATGACCGCCGTGGTGTGGCGCTGGGCCTTCAACGACGACTACGGCATGGTCAACGTCACGTTGGAGCGGCTTGGCTTGATCCACGGTCAGATACATTGGCTTGCGACGCCGGAGCTCGCCTTTCCCGTGGAAATCGCGGTTGGTATTCTGGTGTCGATTCCCTTTACGGTGACGATTCTGCTGGGCGGGTTGTCGTCGGTGCCGGGCGATATTTATGAAGCGGCGCGAATGGATGGCGCCAGTGCGTGGCAGCAGTTTCGCAAGCTGACGATGCCGCTCTTGCGGCCGTTCATCAACATGACGATTCTGTTGAACGTGATCTATGTGTTCAATTCTTTCCCGATCATCTGGGTGATGACGCAAGGCGGGCCGGATAACGGCACGCACATTCTCGTTACGTATCTCTACGAGCTTGGATTCAGGCTGGGACGTCCCGGCCAGGCCGCGGCCGTGTCGCTGATCATGCTCGTCATGCTGTTCGTTTTCTCGATCGCTTATCTGCGCCTGCAGCCCGCGAAAGAAGGAGAGGCGTCATGAGTCTTAGCGTCAAGATGAAGCGCTCGTTGTGGTGCTGGTTGGCGCTGTCGCCGCTGGTTGTGGCGGTGCTGTTTCCGTTTGCTGTGATGTTTTTTACGGCGTTGAAGCCGGCTACTGAGATCTTTGTTTATCCGGCGAGGTGGTTACCGGTGCATTGGCAGTGGAGCAATTTTTCGGACATGTGGGTTGCGGCGAATTTTGGTGTCGCGCTGAGGAATAGCTGTGTGATTAGTTTCTTGTCGACTGCGTTGGCGTTGGCGGTGAGCTTGCCGGCGGCTTATGCGTTGGCGAGGTTTCCGTTTCGTGGGAAGGGACTGTATTCGCAGTTTCTGCTGGTGACGCAGATGTTGTCGCCTATCTTGCTGGTGGTGGGCTTGTTCCGGCTCGCGGCGATGATTCCTTATGGGGATGGGAATCTGGTCGACTCCAAGATTGGGGTCATCGTTTCTTATGCTGCGTTCAATATCGCGTTTGCGGTTTGGATGTTGTCTTCTTACTTTCAGACGGTGCCAAGGGATTTGGAAGAGGCGGCCTGGTTGGAGGGATGTGGCAGGACGAGGGCTGTTTTTAAGGTGTTCTTGCCGCTGGCCGTGCCTGCGATTGTTGTTACGGCGATCTTTACTTTTATCAATGCCTGGAATGAGTTTGCGGTTGTTTATACGTTGATTCGGTCGCCGGAGAATAAGACTCTGACCGTGCAGGTGACTGACATGGTCGCTGGCAAGTACGTCGTTGAGTGGCATCTGGTGATGGCCGCTACCCTCTGCGCGACGTTGCCGGTTTCGATTGTGTTTGCCTGGTTGCAGCGGTTCCTGGTTAAGGGATTGGCGTTGGGGGCGGTGAAGTAGGGTTGGAGAGGCACGGCAGGCAGGGGCTCGTCGTAGATGATACCTTTCAGCGCCCTAAATCCATCATCCGGCCTTATCCCTCGTGCGCCTTGCGTCATAGTCGCATTTGCGGTTCTGCGACGGACCGGTCTTCGGCCTGAGCTGCCGTTCGTCCATTGGCCTTGCTATGCCTGCTCACTGCCTCAGACCAGCCATTCGTTGACAGCCATGGCGAACGTCTGCTGCCAACATCAACGAATGCCAGCCCACGACCCATCCTGGCCCCCAAAGGGAAGGGTGAACAGCTTACGTCTAAGCCGGCGTCGAACCCTTGATTCGTCTAGAAGTTATCTTCGTCTCCATGAAAATGGTAACGGAAGAAGGCAGCCTTTTCTTTCATCCCATCCTTGATGCGATTTCGTCACGTTCGCGACCACTGCCGTCGTTTTACATGTCTAGGAGCGGTGGCCCAACCGATTATTCGCACCGCCGCCCCGGCCTCCTACGCTTAAAACTGCGTAGCGATCCCCGCAAAAGCACCGAACTGGCTGTGACCGAAGTTCGGATTAGTACTCGACATGTTTCCGTTCACCGGATCGTTATTCGTGTTTGCTCCGTACAGTCCACCGTTAAGTCCAAGATTCGAGGTCTCACTGTTATGCAAATAGCCGAGTTCGGAATAAAGGCGAGTACGTTTCGAAAGCTGATACGCACCGGAAAGCGTGTACAACGTTGCATTTCCGTTCCCGTTGTTTGCATTCGCGTGATACACCGCGCCTGTCAGGAACGTCGAGGGCGTCACCGCCCACTGAGCGCCGACCCATTTGTCATCTACCGTAGTAGGTAGCGAAGTGCCTGCTGGCAACGCGGACGGGTTTGCTGTTCCGTAATAGCCCACATTTGACGCGTCGGGCGCGCTAAGGTGCTGGTACCCTGCATAGAACGTCACAGGGCCCCAGACGTAAGACCCACCCGCAAAGATCGAGCGCGAAGCGAGATAGACGTTACTGAACTTCCCATTTCCGTCGCGCATCTCATCGTAAATGGCCTGGAAATCGAGACTATGCGCTTTATATTCCAACTTTATGCCGTCATCACGGCCTTGAGAACTGCCGAGTCCGGTTGATGTTCCCTGTTGGCTGGGAACGCTCCCTGGGTTACCGGCGTTCCAAGTAGTCGAGTTGGTCAGATTGTATTGACCTTGAACGGTAAATCCTCCGAAACTTGGTGACAGGTATTCGGCACCATTCGCCGCCTGCGGGAACATGCGGCCTCGCACAAGTGTGCCAAACGAATACTTCTGCGTCTGTTGAGGGTCAAGGATACCCGCGTATTGAAGCAACTCACTGGCACCGAAGTTACCGATACGGAATGACCCGTAGGTTGCATTACTCATCCCCACGGTTGCCTGGCCCTCAAAGAAGGAGCCATTCGCGAAAGTCCCATTCTCCGTGTTAAGCCGGGACTCCAGTTGGAACGTCACGAACGTGCCCCCACCGATGTCCTCGAGTCCTTTCAGACCAAATCTCGATTCAGCCCAATTTCCCGATTCGGCCGCCCAACGACTCCCTTTCGGCAAGCCGGTCTCGTATTGCAAACCATTATCGACAAGCCCATACAGCGTAAGGCTGCTTTGAGCACTCGCTGCGACTGCCAGGCTCATCGTCAGCGATCCAAGAATGATACGCTTCACCTTTTTCTCCTTTCTCCAAACTGTGAAAAGACGCTTTCTATAAATATGTAATGCTAAATATATGAGTCTTGTTTTTTAAGTTCTATTGTTTTTAGAAGCCTTGTAGATTGATCCGTCGATCAGGTAGTGCTCGCGATTGCGTACGCACGAAATGACACTCTCATTGCGGTTCTTGTTCGACAATGACGTCAACGCACGTGCGCGTGCACACAAACAGATCAAAACTCGCCCGGGCCAATCACCGTACCTTACGCGCGCACGCGGACGCAGACGCCTTGCCGGCATCAACGTCGCGTCGAGGATGGCCATGCTGGAAAGGCGGATACGTCTGCGATGCCTACACGTTTTCGGCCTTAAGCGCCGCCATGAAGATCAGATCTGTGTTCGACGTCGCGCGGCAGAGCATTTTTGTCACTCGAGATTTCCACCATTTTCTGCGTTGCTCGAACATCGATCGCGGCCGACCGAAGCACGCAGAAGGCAAGCCCAAACGCGTAAATTTATTGACTGTCGTGCTTCGATTACGCTTGTCGATAACTAGGTGCGGTTCTCATCGCTGCGGCGGAAGCGATCGAGCGCCACGGCAGCAATAATCACGAGCCCTTTGATAATGAACTGCCAGATGTCGGACACGCCGAAGATGACGAGGCCATTGGAAAGTACTGCAATGATCAATGCACCAACCAGGGTTCCCCAGATTGAACCTACGCCACCCACGAAGCTCGTTCCGCCGAGAATGACCGCTGCAATTGCGTCGAGTTCATAACCCTGCCCGACCTGCGATCCATTTGCAGCGTACAACCGCGCCGCGGACATCACACCACCGAGACCAGAAAGCAGTCCAGAGACGACGTAGACGAACAGCAGGATCAGGCTGACCTTGATGCCGGAGAGACGGGCTGCCGCAGAATTTCCACCGAGTGCGTAGATCCAGATACCGACCACAGTACGGCGAAGGATGAACCACGAGACCGTGATTACAGCGAGTGCAATGAGCGCAAGTACAGGCACGCCCAGGAAACTTGCATTACCAATCCACGCGAAGCTCAGATTCTGATTCATCACCGTACCGTCGTCACCGAACAAACGGGCGAGTCCTCGCACGGCGGTAAGCGATCCGAGCGTGACGATAAAGGGTGGAAGCCGGAGATACGCGATTAGCAAGCCATTGATTCCCCCCAGCACGGCCCCCGTCAAAAGTCCGACCGGGAGCGCAAACGCGCTGAACGATGGACTGAGAGAACAGATCATGGCTGTCATCGCCGCGGTAGCCAGCATCGAGCCGACTGAAAGGTCGATGCCACCTGTGAGAATGACGAAGGTCATCCCTGCGGCCAGGACTGTGTTGATAGCAGCCTGTTGCAACACAATGGCTATGTTCTGGCCCGTGAAGAATGTGCCTTGAGTGGCGAGATTGAAGGCGAAGCAAAGAATGATCAGCACCGGCAGCATGCCGATTGCGCTAATCAGCCTGCGCACGTACACCTTATGGGCTGACATGCCGATGCCATCTGTCAGTTTCTTGGCCGTGGTGGAACCGCTAACGGTTGATTTGTTCATGATTGTCTCCAATTCTGGGTATCAAGCGGCATCAAGGGATGCATTGGCACCTGCCGCCAGGGCCATAATGTTTTCTTGCGTAATTGCTTCCTTGTTGGGGCCGCCGATCTCGCCGACGATATGGCCCGCGCGCATCACAAGAGTGCGATCGCAAACTCCAATGATTTCCGCCAACTCGCTTGATATCACCACGACACCGATTCCCTGGCGAGCCAGGTCGTCGATCAGGCGATAAATCTCCGATTTCGCACCGATGTCCACCCCACGCGTTGGCTCGTCGAGAATCAGGACCTTTGGCCCGATCTGAAGCCAACGGGACAGCAAAACCTTCTGCTGGTTTCCTCCGGAGAGGCTGCCAACATTGACCAGGGGGCTCGCCGCCCGAATGCCAAGTTGCTGAAATGCCGAGTTGGCGCGGCTTTTGCCTTTTGCGAGATTAAGAAAACCGCCGTAACGGGCATCTGGAACGATGACGCCGATATTGATGTTTTCGGCGCACGACATGTCTAGAAAGAGACCAAGTGCCTTACGATCTTCCGTCAGGTATGCTAGGCCATGTTTGAGAGCGTCCGAGGGTTGACGGATGTTCAGTTCTTGACCATTGATAAAAATCTTCCCGCCTGTTTTCTCATCGGCCCCGTAAATCAATCGGGCCAGCTCAGTACGTCCGGAGCCGACCAGCCCGGCAATGCCCAACACCTCGCCTTGATGGAGTTGGAAACTGCACGGCTTGACTTTGTCGCCGTCGGTAATGTCCTTTGCTTCGAATATCACTGGACCACGGCTACCACCGGAATCGTGCTCCTTCATGTAGAAGGTCGATAGATCCCGACCAACCATCATCTTGACGATCGTCTGCGCGGATAGCTCGGCACGCTCGATCGTGCCAACGTACCGCCCATCACGCAGTACGGACACACGATCGGAGAGGTCGTAGACCTCTTCCATGCGGTGGCTGATATAAATGATGGCGATGCCTTCTGCGCGCAGCTGCCTGACCAGTGCGAACAGCCTCTCACATTCGCGAGATGAGAGCGCGGTGGTGGGCTCGTCCAGCACCAGAATCCTGGACTTCGCATGCAGCGCACGGCCAATTTCTACCAGTTGCTGCTCTGCGATCGAAAGCGTACCGACCAGCGTGCGAGCATTGAAGGGAGCGTCGAGTCGCTCCAGTACGTCGCGACAGCCTGCATACATTGCCCGGCGATTTGCCATTCCGTGAGTTACAACCTCTCGCCCCAAATAGATGTTTTCAGCAACGGTAAGATTGGGAGCGAGGCTCAATTCCTGGTAGATAATTGATACGCCATGCTTTTTCGCTTCCAACGGATTTCCGATGGTTACCGGCTGGCCATCGATCAGGATCTCACTGCCCACATCAGCCTCATAGGCACCTGAGAGGATCTTCATAAGCGTCGATTTCCCTGCGCCGTTTTCCCCCATCAGTGCAAGAACCTCACCACCCCATGCGCGCAGATTGACGTTATCGAGAGCCTTTGTGCCGACGAACGTCTTACTGACGTTCCGCATCTCGAGCAGAGGAATCCCACTATCCGTAGGCATCATGTCTCCTTGTATGTGCTGGTTGGTGCGCACGCAAAAGCGCGTGCGGGGACCGCATGCATCGCGGCATACGCCGCGATGCACCAAACTCAGTTCATAGCCCAGCCCTTATATGACCCAACGTTGTCACGCGTGACCAGTTTGGGGTCGAGGAGCACAACCGGGGTTGACGGAGCCTTGTCGGTCTTCAAAATGTCGTTGCCAATGTCAAGGGCTTTCATCGCCATCCCGTACGGACTCTGAGCCACCGACCCCTGAATCAAGGAACCCGACTGCTTGAGCGAGACCTCGACCTCGGGGGAACCATCGATGCTGACGATCGCGAAGTCCTTGCGATTCATCTGTTTTGCCGCCAGGTCAGCGCCAATGGCTTCCTGATCACAGACAGTGAACATGCCATCAATCTTCGGGAACCGGGTCATGAGCGATTGAGCGACAGCGAGACCGCCATCACGTGTCGCCTTGCCATTTTGATTGTCGGAAAGGATTTCGAAATTTCCTTTACTCAGCACTTCCTTGCAACCCTTGACGCGATCTTTGATGGAAGAAACAGACGGACCGTTCAGGATAATGACCTTGCCTTTCCCGCCGAGCTTGTCCGACAGGTATTGGCACGCCATTTCCCCAGCCTTGATGTTGTTGGTCTGCACGGTCGCCTTGGCACCCTCCGCGGATACATCAACCGCAACTACTGGAATCCCCGCCGCTTCTGCACGCTTGACCGCCGGCAAGATTGCTTGTGGATCGGCGGCGACCAGCATGATCAGGTCGACCTTTGCCGCGATGAAATTATCGATCTGGGAAAACTGCTTGTTCAGGTCGTAGTCAGAGGCCACCGCTGTGACTTTCACGTTCGGATTGATCTGCTTTGCGCGATCGGTGACGCCCTTTACAACAGCAGTCTGGAAAGGATCGCCGAGAGTGCTGACCGTAACGCCGACCGAAGTCAGCTCTTTCGCTGATGCCGCACCTACCAGCAAGCTCATGGCGGTCAGGCCAAACAAAAATTTCTTAAGCATCATTGTCTCCAATCTGATTTAAAAAACTCTACGGTGTCACGTTCGCCAGATCGTGACGGAACCTGGCCTTAGGAAGGCCAACTGGGTTCTCAATGAAAATTCAAGCTCAGATTCGAACTCAGCTTCTTCCAGGCAACCCGATCTCTTGTCGTGTAAGCGCGGTCCAAGCTCCGCCCTTATCGTTGGAACGAACAGCAGCGTCGATCAGCGCCATCGTGTCCACTCCGTCCGAAATGCCTGGAATGCCGTCGAGGTATGACTGATAAGGCAAGTCAAGACGCTTGGCCATCAGCGCCTTCGCGAAATCCGAGTACAGGTTTGCAAAGGCAAGTGCGTAACCTTCGGGGTGTCCAGCCGTGAAACGCGTCGAGGCGGCCGCTGCAGGCGAAAGGCAGTTGTAGCCCCGAGCAAGCCTCAGCGCGGGCTTGCCAGCCGCTTTGAACCAAAGAACTTCCGGTTCTTCCTGAACCCACGTGAGACTGCCCTTCTCTCCAAAAATCCGGAATGAAAGCCCATGGTCGTTTCCGACTGCGACATAGCTACCCCACAGTCGACCTCGAGCGCCACCTTCGAAGCGTACTGTCAAATAGGCGTTGTCATACACTTCACGCTCCTCGGCGAAAGTCGTCATTTCGGCGGAGACTTCCTCGACGCGAAGTCCGGTGATGTACGAGACAATATGGTGGGCGTGAGAGCCAACTTCTCCCAGGAGCACGCCCTTGCCCATCGCCGATTCGCGAAACCGCCAATGGCGATCAGGATTCTGGGGATCAACCACAAAGCCTGCGCATAGTTCGCCTTCAATACATTGGATCTTGCCAAGTGCGCCCGAGGCTATCAACGCGCGCGCTTCGCGAACCATCGGATAACCGGTGTAGCAATGCGTGAGGAGGAATATCCGGTCGTGGCGCTGGACGAGCTCATTGAGGCGTTGCGCCTCGCCGAGATCACGGGTGAGCGGCTTTTCACAGATGACGTCGATCCCTTTTTCCATGAATGCGCTCGCCACTTCGAAATGCAATTGAGGCGGGGTGGCGATCACCACCGCATCGATGTGGTCCTCACGTGCCGCCTCGCGCTCTGCCATCACACGAAAGTCGGTGTAGATGCGATCTTCGTCGATCAATTCGGCCTGCGCGGAAGCTCTCGCGACCTCGGGATCAACTGACATCGCGCCAGCGACTACATCGTAAAGTCCGTCGGCCCGCATGGCGACAAGATGAGTACGACCAATGACGGAATCCTTTCCGCAGCCGACGAGGCCCACTCGCACGCGCCGACCAAATTGAGAGAGAAGATCGATAGACATACGTTTCATCTGCCTTACGCCTGCAGCGAAAGCTGAAGGCTATTGAGAAATTCGCCGACCGTGCTAATGAAACCAGTCAACGTCGATGGAAGCACTTCTTTTGGGACCTTGAGACGATCGCCGCCCGCGTTCACGCATCGCATACTGCTACTGGGCGAGATATCCACCGTCGATCACCAGTTCGCTACCAGTCATAAACGAGGACTCGTCACTGGCGAGGAACAAACAGACGTTCGCGACTTCCTCCGGCGTACCCATGCGTCCCATCGGCGTCTTTGCGATGATCCCGGCGTTCATTTCGTCGGACTGATCCGTAACCAGAGGGGTCCGGATCAATCCAGGATGAACGGAGTTCACGCGGATATTTTCGGGCGCGTAGGTCACGGCCGCGTTCTTTGTCATGTTTCGTACGCCGCCTTTCGCTGCAGCGTAGGCGGCAGCCCCCGCGACCCCAACAATGCCCCACATGGACGAGAAATTGATGATCGAGCCCTTGCGCATTGCGCGCATTGAGGGGAGTACCGCCTGGATGCCAAGGAAGCTGCCGGTGAGATTGACGGCGAGCACTTTCTGCCAACTGTCCAGATCGGTGCCGTCCAGCGTTTCATAGCAGCCGACAATGCCAGCATTGTTGACGAGTACATCGATGCGCCCGTGTTTGGCAACCACCGACTCCACAACGCGTGACCAATCCGCAGGCGAGGACACGTCAAGCTGCCGAACGTCGAAGCCATCCGAATCGCTAGCCAGCTTGATATCAGCCGCAATCACCGTGGCGCCTTCGCGTGCGAAAATCTGCGCTACTGACAGTCCGATGCCCTGTGCGGCTCCGGTGATCACAGCGACTTTTCCTTTGAGTCGGTCCACTTTCTATCTCCTATCTAATATTCGCTATTTGCGGTACCGTTTTCGTCTTCGTCGAAAATCCGCTGTATCGCCCGTTGTCTCGACTACTGTGGCATCGCCACCAGAATCTTGAGCTTGGAACTCTCTTTGGCCAGCAACGCCTCAAAGCCGTCGTTCTTGGCGTTGAACATACTGATTTCAGCGTCGACAATTTTTTCAACGGGGAATAAACCGCTTCGCATCATTTCGAAGATCCGAGGCCAGATCGTTATCGGATAGTTCAACGAGCCTCTGATGGTGATGTCCTTCACGGTCCAGCGGAACGGCTCTACTTCAACCTTCCCTCCCATGAGGCCGACCTGAACAATCGTTCCCTGCGGTTTCACTGCATCAACGCATGCGTTCAACGCACGGCCATTACCCGAGCACTCGATTGCAGCATCGACACCCACGCCGTTTTCCGTTTCTTGACGAATGATTTTCCCGATGTCGCTGACAGTGGGATCGAGAACGACAGCCCCGATGCCGAGGCCCTCAATGCGCTTGCGCCGATTGGCGTTTGGTTCGCTGACAAAGATTCGGGAAACGCCTGCGGCGCGGCCCGCGAGCGCAGTCATCGCGCCAATAGTCCCGCCGCCGGTCACCAGCAAGCTTCCGCCGGGTTGAACTTGAGATCGGTCCACTGCATGTACACCAACTGCTGCCGGCTCGACGAGCGCACCTTGTTGATCGGTGATGTAATCTGGCAGCCGGATCGCGTTGCCCTCATTCACTATCGCAAGTTCCGCCATTCCACCCCACGGCCAACTCAAGCCAATGACAGAGGCCTTCGGCCCAAGGAACGGGACGTTTCTTTGCCCAAAATAGTCGTCTCGCGGTCCGGTTTGCGGCTGGATGGAAACGCGATCACCCGGGACAACTGTACTGACGCCCTCGCCGACCGAGATGACGCGACCCGCGAATTCGTGGCCAAGGATCTGCGGCAGAGAAGCGCTGCTGTAGGGGTTCGGGTCCGCTGACGTCCACGTCGGGCCGTGATCGTATTCATGAAGATCAGAGCCGCAGATCCCACAAAATGTTGGCGCAATAAGCACCTGCCCATATCCCGGCGCGGCCGGCGCATCTACATCGTCGACGCGAAGATCGTGCTTGCCGTGAAACCGTACTGCTTTCATTGATGGTCCCCTCTAAGCCAGTTTGTATCAGGTGATCTGGTAGCCCTTGTCGGCTTCTGTTACCCGGTGGCTAGAGACTATGCGAACGCGGACTAAAGAAATATGCGTATTCGCGAAATCATATTTCCGGTGAGCGGAAATATCCCCGCGATAAAGCAGTCCTATGGAAAACCTCATCAGGATTAGCCCGAGGCAATGACAACCGCGCGCCAGCACTCGAGAGAAACGGGTGACCCTTCGTTAATGGATGCGGGGAATATGTGCTACGAAGTCCAGCGGACATTCTTTTGATTTATCCACCAGGCGGAAATGTCATTTCGCTATAGCGCATTTTTTTCCCGTTACGAGGCCGTTAACCTGTCGTCTCATCCATATGCGCACAACGGAGAGGACAGCGATGCTCAACATCAACGAAGACACCATTACGCAGGCTGTACTTGCGTCAATGGATGATCGCTGCGACGCCAGGCTTCGCACGATCATTACCAGCCTGGTGCAGAATCTCCATAGCTTCGCGCGCGATGTCCAGCTCACCGAGGCGGAGTGGTTCAAGGCCATTCAGTTTCTCACCGAGGCGGGACAGATTACCGACGACAAGCGGCAAGAATTTATTCTGCTTTCGGACACGCTTGGCCTTTCTATGCTGGTAATGGCGCAGAACAACAAAAAGCCGACCAAATGCACGGAAGCTACTGTATTTGGCCCCTTCTACGTCGAGGGAGCGCCGGAATATGAAAACGGTGCCGATATCGCGAACGGCGCGCGAGGCGAGCCGTGTTTTGTGAGCGGTCAGGTCCGCGGCCTTGGCGGTACCCCTGTGTCGAACGCACAAATCGACGTGTGGCAATCCGACGAAGACGGCTACTACGACGTGCAAAGACCGTCCGAAGGCTCGGCAGTCGTATCCCATCAGGCGCGCGGCAGCCTGCGCAGCGGCCCTGACGGTCGGTTTCATTTTCGTTCGATCCTTGCGGAGGCATACCCGATTCCCCACGACGGCCCCGTGGGCCGGATGCTGGAAGCGTTGGGGCGACATCCGTGGCGCCCGGCACACCTGCATTTCATGATCAAAGCGCCCGGCTACGACACTCTCATCACCCATGTATTCCGAGACGGCGATCGGTATCTGAATTCTGACGCGGTGTTTGGCGTTCGCTCTACCTTAATTACTGACTGGGTCCAGCACGATGCCGGTTTGGCACCCGACGGCTCGAAAATGGAAAAACCGTTTTATACGGTCAACTACGACTTCATACTGAATCCGGCGGAGGTTTCGGCATGATCCGACATATTGTCATGTGGCGAGTGCGCGGTGAAACACCGCACGAACGTCAGGAAGCTCGCCGGCTCGTCAAGGAGAGCTTCGAGGCGTTACGCGGTCGAATTCCCGGCATGCTCCGACTCGAGGTCGGACTAGATTCGAGTGCAGTCGATTATGCATGTGACGCCGTACTGGTCACCGAGTTCGACTCACTGGCCGCTCTTGATGCCTACGCGACGCATCCGGAACACCTGCGAGTGCGAGAGCGGCTTGGCGATATAAGAACGGCGCGTTTTCAGGTCGACTATCCCATCGATCCAATGGCCGACGCTGAAAGACAAGAGACTACGGCGGCGAACGCCTGATCTGACTCGGACGGCTGCCCGAGCCACTACCGCTAGAAAACTTTGACCCGTAGCCATCACGCAAGTATTTTTCCAAGGAACATAATGCCTGATCAAAACTCGTTGCGCTTCGTTACGCTTGTCGGAAGCTTGCGTCGTCTTTCCTTCCACGCTGCCATTGCGGATTCCTTGCCAGAGTTGGCACCGGAGAACGTGACTGTGACGAAGCTGCCCTCGGTTGGGCTACTTCCTCACTACGATGCCGATGTTCAGGCGGAGGGCTTCCCGCAATCGGTGCTCGATCTTGGCAACGCAATCCGTGAAGCAGACGGGGTCATCATCGTTACCCCCGAATACAACTACTCCGTCCCCGGCGTTCTGAAGAATGCGCTGGACTGGCTGTCGCGTCTTCCGACAACACCCCTTGCAGGAAAACCTGTCGCCATTCAGTCAGCCTCGCCCGGCATCTTTGGAGGCGCCCGCGCGCAATACCACTTGCGCCAGAGTATGGTGTTCCTCGATGCGCAGGTGCTGAACAAACCAGAGGTCATGGTGGGTGGAGCCGCGAGCAAGGTCGATGTCGAGGGCAGGACCATCACGGACCAGCAGACGCGCGAGATCGTCACCGCTCAGTTGAAAGCCTTCGCTCTCGTGGCCATGCAGCGCAAACTGTTGAACAGCTAATCTGGCAGTGGCGTCGAAGCGAAGACAAGACGTTTCGCCTTCGACTGAGTATGCCCCCAATTCATAGAAAGGAGACGCGTCGATGAAGCTGCTGATTACAGGCGGTCATGTCATCACGATGGATCCGGCCATCGGCAATGGCCGCTTCGACGTATTGATCGAGAACGACCTGATCGTCGCGGTGGGACCGTCGATCCAGGCGCATGATGCACAGCTACTCGACGCTACCGGGTGCATTGTCATCCCGGGGCTCATCAACGCGCATATGCACACGTGGCAGACCGCGCTTCGCGGAGTGGCAGCAAACTGGACGCTGCCCACCTATTTCCGCAGTGTTCATGCCGGACTCGCCACGTTGTTCAATCCGAATGACCTTTACATCGGTACGTTGCTGGGCGCGCTCAATCAGTTGAATCTTGGCACGACCACACTGGGCGATTGGTGCCACAACAATTCGACGCCTGAACACACAGACCGTGCGATTGACGGGTTGCTCGAATCCGGGATTCGCGCGGTCTATTTTCACGGTTCGCCCAAGCCAGATCCAAAACCTGGTCAGAAGCACTTCAGCGAGATCCCCCATCCGCGCAGCGAAATCGAGCGCCTGGTGAAGAACAGGTTCACAAGCCGCGACGCGCGAGTCGGACTCGGCATGGCGATCCTTGGTCCTCATTACTCGACTTACGAGGTGTCGGAGCACGATTTCCAGCTTGCAGCCGAGTTCAAGCTGATCGCCAGCATGCACTGCGCAGGGCTCGAAGCGAAAACACCGGATGGCTGGGAACGTCTGGCCGAGCGTGACCTTCTTGGCCCGACCACCAACGTCGTTCATGGTAACAACTTAAGTGCCGCGCAACTTCGGATGATGGTCGGTCGCGGCGTCACATTCTCTGTCGCGCCCGAGACCGAAATGACTCAGGGACACGGCCATCCGATAACAGGTCGTTTACGTGATGCAGGCGGTGCGCCCTCGCTTGGAGTCGACCTTGAGTCAGCCATCGCGGGTGACATGTTCACAGTAGCACGCGTAGCGCTGGCCTCGCAGCGAGCGTTGGACAATGCACGAGCTCGGGCGGACGGCGGACAGTTGCCCGCTCATTCCACGATTTCCACATCCGAAGCGCTCAGTTGGATAACGATTCGCGGCGCCGAGGCGCTAGGGCTGCAGGACCGGGTCGGATCACTGACGCCAGGAAAGCAGGCCGACGTCGTTTTGATCCGCGCAGACGGATTGAGTATGCGACCGGTGCACGATCCTGTGTCTGCTGTGCTGATGCAAGGAAGCGCGGCAAACGTCGACACGGTGTTGGTGGCTGGCGAGTTCAAAAAACGCGCCGGCAAACTCCTTTATGAACAACTCGAGGAACGACTGGACGAACTGGACGCCTCGGGCAACCGTATTAACAATCGTTTCGCAGAACTGGTGCCTGTATGACGATTGCCGATCTCCAGTCGGCCAGCACAAAAAGGACGCCGGGGACATTTGCAACGTCTCCCGTCCGGGCTTTGCTCCGCGATTATTGTGTCTTGAGAGCCTGACATCGCCCGTTCGACTCTCGCGCCCATCATTAGATATTCAAATTTCGCTTTTTGGAGTAAGCCAAGTGAGCACACGTGACACTGATCTGCTGGCCGCATACTGGACTCTTGCCGGAGACGTGGATCCGCTCCGCCCATCGATCAGTCCTTACTCGTTACAGGCACGGATCGAGGCTGCATCTAAAGCGGGCTGGCGAGGCATCGGCGTTATTCACGAGGACCTGGTGGCGACGCTCGACAAGATCAGCTCCGACACTGTCAAGCATATGCTCGAAGACAATGGGATCAGGCACTTTGAGCTTGAGTTCCTCGTTGACTGGTACCGGGATGGTCCAGAACGCGCAGTATCGGATCGCGCTCGCCGCGTGATTTTTGAACTCGGTGCCAAGCTGGGCATGAAGAATGTGAAGGTTGCTGCGAGCGTGCTCGATCAGCGCTCGCCAAACTTCGTCCGGATGGCGGATGAGTTCGCGAAGCTGTGTCTGGAGGCCGCCGAGGTTGGTTCAAACGTGTCGATTGAAGTGATGCCATTTTCGATCGTGAATACGCTAGAAAATGGTTTAGCTATTGTGCAGGAAGCCAATCAGCCGAATGGAGGCCTCCTCCTGGATATCTGGCACATGGTTCGCGGCGGTATCGACTTCAGCGAAATTGCAAAGATCCCGCCGCAATTCATCAAGGCGGTTGAACTCGACGACGCGAACTCGGCAACCGAGGGAAGCTTGCTCGAAGACACGGTCTTCCGCCGCAAGCTGTGTGGCGAAGGTGACCTCGACAATCCGGGCTTCATCGAAGCGGTGCAAAACGCTGGATTCAATGGCGAATGGTACGGCGTGGAAATCATCTCTACCGAATTGCGGAAACTACCGCTGAATGAAATGGCGGCACGGGCGTTCGACACAACGATGCAGCAGTTCCGCGAAGTTGAAGGGCGGAAGCACAAAACCGCCGCTCTCGATCAATGACAGAACAAGAAAACATGGCGCCAGATAGGCCTTTGAACTGGTGACTTGCTCGACGCCTACTCAACCCCAACCGCGCATAACGACAGGTAAGGATGCTTCGATGTACGATTTCGTTTACACCTCGCAGTCTTCGAAAGTAGTCTTTGGCTCGGGTGCTCTCGCGCGTGTTGCGGAAGAGGTCTACGCGCTCGGCGCTCAAAAGTCTCTCATCCTTTGCACCCCGGAGCAGGAAGGACAGGCAACCGAAGTTGCGCATTTGCTGGGGCCGCTGAGCGCAAGCGTATTTGCGGAAGCGCAGATGCACGTGCCGATTGAAATTGCAAGGCGTGCACGCGACCATGCGCGAAGCGTCGGGGCCGACTGCGCGGTTGCGATAGGCGGAGGATCTACGATCGGTCTCGGCAAAGCGATCGCCCTTGAGTCGAGTTTGCCGATCATTGCGATTCCAACTACCTATGCTGGCTCCGAGATGACGCCCATCTATGGGCTCACAGAGGATGGACTAAAGCGTACAGGACGTGACGCGCGAGTTCTGCCCAAGACTGTCATCTACGATCCGATGTTGTCGTTGAGCTTACCGCTCGGCTTGTCGTTCGTGAGCGGCCTTAATGCAATCGCTCACGCCGCGGAAGGACTCTACGCACGCGATGGCAATCCTGTTATGTCGCTCATGGCAGAGGACGGAATACGTGCGTTGGCCGTAGGATTGCGCTGCATCAAACAAGACCCCAACAACCTGTCGGCACGCAGTGATTGCCTTTACGGCGCGTGGATGTGCGGAAATGTACTGGGCCATGTGGGGATGGCTCTGCATCACAAGCTCTGTCATACCCTTGGTGGCAGTTTCAATATGCCACATGCGGAAACACACGCTATCGTGTTGCCCCACGCGCTGGCATACAACAGCGACGCTGCGCCTGATGCGATGTCCCGAATTTCCCGGGCCCTCGGAAGTGAAAGCGCCGCGCGTGGAGTCTTCGAGTTGGGGCGTGAACTCAACATCCCTTCGGGGTTGCGCGAGATAGGAATGCAGGAATCTGACCTGGATCGAGCATGCGAGATCGCTCTGTCCAACCCGTACTGGAATCCACGCCCGATTGAACGCGAGTCACTTCGGTCCTTGCTTCAGAATGCATGGGACGGAAGCGCGCCTTGCCGATGATCGGCGTCTGCCTGTTTCAACATCATGGATAAACCGGGCATGTGCCAGGTCGGCGCATACGACCAGTCACGCAGCCTCCGCCAGCCATCGTTTTTCCAGGTCCAGATTCTTCACCCGTTCGATGAGGAACTCTGTGAAAGCGCGAATTTTTGCGGGCTGATACTTACGGCTCTGATACGCAAGATTGATCGTGAGCGGCGGCAGCTTCCAGTCCTCAAGAACCGGGATGATCCTCCCCGACACAATGTCATCGTAGATGATGTACAAAGGCTGGATGACCATTCCCAGGCCTGCTCTACCAGCGCCAACGATGACTTGGCCTTCGTTTGAATCGAGCACGCTTTCGATCCGGATGTGACGTTCCTCTTCTCCCTTGCGTAGGTGAAGCATATAGGGATCGGCTGCGAGGTTGTACACCAGCATCTGATGTTTCTCCAGATCTTCCGGTGTACGAGGACGTCCGTGCAGTTGTAGATAGGCCGGTGAGGCAGCGATCACTCGCCGGGTTTCGGCGAGCTTCCGCACGGTGATTCCGGAGTCGTGTTCATGCTCCTTGGTACGTATTGCCACATCGATCCCCGCCTCGATGAAATCCTGATATTGATTCGCCGCCACAATCTGCACGGAAAGGTCCGGGTACCTCTTCCTGAACTCGGGGAGTGCTGGGGCAATGTGCATCATCGCGAACGAGACTGAACTCGTTACCCGTAAAACGCCGCGAGCGACCACGCATTCGTCGGAGACAATCGATTCTGCCTCTGCCATTTCTGCAAGCATTGCGGAACATCTCCGGTGGTAATCATGCCCAACGTCGGTCAGCCACATCCTCCGGGTAGTTCGTTCTATGAGGCGCGCCCCCAGACGTTCTTCGAGCGCGCTCAGCGTGCGACTTGCCGAAGCGTTCGACATGTCGAGTCTATCGGCAGCTTTCGAGAGGCTGCCCAGTTCGGCAGTCAGGACGAACAACTCTATCTCACTCCACCTATCCGCCATTTTTTGTTCCTCTACGTGGAAAACTGCGCTCTGATTATTGAAGACGGGCAAACAAAATCAAAGCGCGTAGGTGTCCACTTTGAGAAAAGTTCATTTTGGACTTTTTATGGACGGTCCGGCCTGTCGCGGAACAGTGGCCGGCATCCTGTTCGCATTGGTGCGCACCCGGCCTCCAGCTTGCTGCGACGCAGCGATCGTCGAATCTCTCGCCCAATACTGCGAAGAAGCCCCTTGACTGTTGCGACCCACTCGAGCAGATCCTGGGTCACACGCGCTGCGTTTCTCTTTACTTCTCGTGAAGAAAGTCATTTCACGACAGTGCATTTCTCTTCGCACCTGCGAGTTTTATCGTTGAACTCGATGCTGTATCACAGGGGAAATGGCGATGCGCAACATTAGCGAGGACGGTAAGTATCTCGACGCAGATGTTGTATTCGGTTGCGGTCCACGCTGATTTCGAAATGAATGAGACACACGCCTGACATTGCGCCCGACGGAAATTTTCTGGATGTCCTATATAGATACTTGATTTCGTCTATCAGGCTCGCCCTGGAGGAATCGTTTTCGGCGCTGAAAGCCCTGGTCATCTTGAGCGCGGGGTCCTGAACCTCAATTCCGAGCGAACGCGCGGACTCTCTGCATAACCGGTTGCCTTAACTCTGGCGAGCCTGAAGGATGCGGTCGATACGTTGTTGAGACCGGACCACCGCTTCTTTTGGCGTGAGCTCGCCGCGCATCATTCGATGAATCTCCTCGCCGAGGATAGACACCATCCCTGAAAACTCCGGGATTGGGGGACGCTGCCAATACTTCAGTTGATCGTTTTGCGCGAGTGTATCTATCGTCTCGATGACGCCACTCATGCCCTTGACCTCAGGATCTGCACTGACGCTAAAGCGCGGACTGACCAGGCAGCCATTCTGGACGTAATACTTGATCAGTTCGGGAGACGTAAGATATTGGACAACGCGCCACGCCATCTCGACACGTTTCGGATCAATGTTCCTGGGGATACCAAGAGCATATCCACCCATTGGCGAGATGCATCGTGCTCCCCCCGCACGCGGATGAGGAAGATAACCAGACCGCCTGTAGGCAGCCGACGCCGGGTTAAACTCGAAGCGCGCTGCGCGAACCGACCAGATGTATGCAGTCGCAATCTTCCCTTCGGCATACAGTTGTGCGACGTCGTCCCAAGCGAGGTCCAGTAGGTTTCGTGGGGCGAATTCCTTGAGAGCGAGAAGATACTCTGCTGTCGCAAGGCCTTCCGGGCTGTCGATCACGCATGCGATCCGCCCCCGAGAAAGTTGGGAAAGGTCGAAATCCTCGTCGATCATCGGCAAATCAAGCGGTGACCGGCCGAAGTCACCCAATAATTGTAAGAACGTTTGCGCGATTGCGGTTCCGCGTGCCGCACAAAAAGCGACTCCGGCGATGTCCGGACGCTCCTTCTTTAGTAGACGAAGAGCCCGCAATGTTTCGTCGATGGTTGTGGGAGGCGCGAGACCGAGAGATTCGAAGATATCTGTCCGATAAAAAAATAGCTCGGCGGTTGGCTCGATTGGAACGCCGTACCGTACTTCATCGTAGCTCGCGGCATTCCAGCTTGCCGGATGGAAGTCGGAGGGATGTATGTTGCTACTTTCGAGCAGAGCATCAATCGGCATCAGTACACACTTCTCCGCATATTCGCCGATCAACGGCATGTCGAAGTCGATGATGTCGTAATGAGAAACTGCCCGCCGGGCATCGGCGAGGGTCAGTGTTCGAACATCGTCTATCGATGCGCAAGTGATCTCGACCTTACCACCCAACCATTGCTCGAGTTCCTTTTGAGCCCCCGCCAGAATGAGAAACGTCGGGTCGTCGGTGAATAGAAACCGCATCGTATTCTTGACCCCGATGCCCTGCCGCAGGATTGCAGGTCCCGAGATAATGTTGGCGGCCATATAGGACGCACCGAAATAGTAGTTACTGCGTCCCTCGCCGTCGGTTGGAAACCCAAAGGTCTGAGCGACTATGTCCTTCATCCGCAGTGCATAGTCGTGAAAGCGGGCTAGCATGTCCTCACTGGGATGCAGGGAGAACGATTTCCCGGTCGTAGTGCGCTCGCGCTTGATGATCAGTTCCTCCGCGAGCATCTGGTCGATCTTTCGCACTGCCGTGCTGTAGGGCATATTCGCGGCGTGTGCCAGGCTGGTTACTGTAACCAGCTTGTTCTCCAAATGCCTGCGGATTACGAAAAGCAGAATGTCCCAGGTTGCCTCGTTGATCCCCAGACACTCGTTTGACAACGTGCGCGCCTTCTCGGCGAAGGAAATGATCGTCAATAGTTCTTGCTTCGTCACCGCTTGCGCTCCTTGTCTCCAGTGTGGCTGGCTCAACTGCCAGCGTCAGTTTTTCCGCAGCGACAGGATCGCGTTGACTACCGGAAAGTCGGCGGCTTCGAGCTTGCTGCGGATTCGCTTGTCACTGATAGGAAGTATATTGTGTTTCCGTCAGTGGACCTCCGAACTAAAGGGGTCTCGCTAGAAGCGGTTGGCGGTGAATATGTCATATCCTGCAGGGGCCCGCAAATATGACGAGTCCACGAAGGTTCTTGTTGACGCGGGTCGGACGAACCTATGCGCTCGCCGACATCTCCGCCTGCTGGATGGCGCTTGATCCGCCGTTCGCAGCGGGTGGCGAGCACGCTCGCGCTGACGTCGAGACAAGGACATGGGGAACAGTCGATGCGCGAACGGCAGGAAAGCAACCTATAGCAACCTCACCGAGCTCGTTGCCTGAATGACAGCAACGGCCGAACAGTCGACTCACACAAGAGGGCCGAGCGGCAAATGGACATTCAATGCTCATTTGTACGGGGTGCAGGCGCGTTCCTCTTACAATTTCGGCTGGCGAACGGACCAGATTCCGGCTCATGACTGCGGAGACTCCTGTGCCTTCACGCATGTCCCGTTCTGCAAACACAGATAGAAACGTTTTATCGCACTCTATGCCAGCATGGCGGCTGGTCTCCTGCTGGCTGCGGGCGTCTTTCTGTCTGAAGCGCGCACTATCGTCGCTGACGAAGAAGTTGAGCCGTTTCTCGGCGGGTGATCACGAGACTACTGTTCAAATTGGATGAGGGGGTGGAAAGCATAGCCTCCAACGGCCGCTTTGGAGAAAGCTGAGGGCGGCAGCGGGTCGAACCGGGTCGGTCGTCATCCGGCTGGGTTCAGCCACTTTGAGACATACAACAACCAACCGAGACTCGCTGATATGTGCCGCATATCGAAGCCGGGAAACTCGAGATCCGTCCAGGCGTGAGCAATGTACTGAAGATCGCCAGCCGCGTTGCGCCGCATGTTCCGGCAAATGGTAAAGCTCGGCCGTCCGAAACCATCTAGCGTCTGAGACAAGTTGCTTCAACAATCGATGTTGACCCTGCGGGTACGCCGGGCCGAGGCGAAAGGTTGAATGAGCGTTCTACAGCGGATGCTGTTGAAAAAGTCGGCGGAGGTCAACGTCGCGAGGTCTGCAAAGATCGTTCAACCCTTAACCGAGTCCTGCGAGCGGCTTGTAGGCCGATGTGAGAAATCGATTTTCTTACCGGCGGTGGGAAGATTGCGTGTCGTGACTTTTCAACAGCATCGCCCGACAACGGTCAGCGATCCTCAGGCATCACCTGCAACAACGGCTCCGGCGTCAGCGCGACTTCCCCTGTAAAGGGCCGATCATGGGAGAGGATGAGCAAAACGGTTGTGGCGAGTGCCACCGAAAACAGACCGATGGCCACGGCAGATGTCAGCCGGTTGTCGCAATGAACGAACGCGATGGCGAACAGCAGGCACACCGCCAGAAACGCCAGGCATAACCATTTGACACCATTCACTTCGCTGCGACTGATCAGGATGCGCTCGCTACGCACTTCGAGAGCATGCTGCAGGGACGCTGCGACCTCGTGCTGCGCCGTCTGCTGCCCGGGCGTAACGACTGGCAGGGATAGCGTGAACTTCAGTGCGTTGTACAGCGTGGGAGGAGTAACGTTAAGTGTGACGGCTCCCTTCGCCACGAGCGGCCATTCAGTCGTCGCGGTGTACTGGATGTAGTCTCGGACCATCCTTCGCAGCTCGGTCTGGGCTTCTTCTGGCAAAACGGCAGACATGACAATAACCGATCGCAGCGCACTCGCTTCAGTGGCCACCGCGACATTGGCTCGCGCTGTATCGTTCCAGACCTGCGAGGCCGTGAAGGCGATAAATAAGCCAAATATGATACCGAGCGGAGAAAGCAGACCAGGCGAAATTGCCTTGAATGATCGCCCATGTCGACCGGCAGCAAGCCATCCGGTGACGAGATGGATGGTCGCGCCCGCGAGAAATATCGCACCGAAAGTGACAAGCGCCATCAACCATAACGGCAGCTCATGTATCCATGTACTCATCATTATGGTTGCGCAGTCTGAACGGGATACTCCTGTTGGGGCGGGGAGTCCAAACCCCTCAACCAGACCACGAAGCTCCATCGGTCGTCTGTGCGCTCGACCACGTTGCACCGTGATGGCCGACCGGCCGCACAGCGTTGATTACTGCCCGACCCGACCCATGCTTGCCTCGCTCAAATTCACCGCTTCGCCGATCGTCACAACTCGATAACGTCGTGCCAACTCCAGCGCCCTGATCCAAAACAAGACTTTTTCAACACAATCCAGCGGAAAGGCGTCGTTGCGGCGAAAGGGCGCGAACGGAAGAAACGTGTCGAATTGGGACGCCCAAAGTTGCTTTGCCGACGCGGAGGGCAGGCTCGAACTGCGCGGCATCACCGCCCAGCCAGGCTGCGATCTAATGTTCGTAGTACGGCCGCTCGCGGTTGTCACGAATGGCATACTGGGTCGCAAGATCGGACGGATCTAAATTGAGCCACGCGTCGAGCATTCTTGAACTCCTCAAGGCTGCTCGCAGCAACTACTGAATTTAGACTTCAAATCAATCCCACCATCGAGGTGCTTCATGACAATAGCCAGACCCTTTTTTATGTTTCAAGATGGCGATGCGCAGGCTGCATTGGATTTGTATTTCTCCACATTTCCTGATTCACGGATGGTGCGGGCTGAGCGCTATGCTCAGGGCGAGCCAGGTCCAGTGGGCACGATTAAGGTCGCGGTATTCACAATTTGTGGACGAGAGTTCATGTGCTCCGACAGCCCGATCAAGCACCACTTCTCGTTCACGCCTGCGAGTTCTACCTTCGTGGAATTCGATGCGAAAATAGAACTGGAGCGTGTATTTGGCATCTTGTCCGAGGGCGGTCAGGTTTTGATGCCATTGGACAATTACGGATTTAGCCAGCAATTCGGCTGGGTCAGCGATCGGTTTGGTGTGTCCTGGCAGTTGAACCTTGCGGCCTGACGATTCATTCAATCCGGCCCACCTGTCTTCATTGAAATCTACGTGGATGTCCATGAGTTCAGGGGATGAAATGACAGGCGCATGGCCCGTCAGATGTGGTTTTCCACCATTGCTGCAGCAAATCTGTGGCACACGAACTTCCCCTCTGAGGGCATCAGCCGACTGTTACTTAGTCTCGGCTCGCACGCGCTCATCCGACGGCAACCGGCTAGGAACGGTCACTGGTACTCGGTGCCAGAATCGTCGACAATCCGACGATGGAGTACCTATGGGAACCGCTTTGACGCACAACAGAATTCGGAAAAGCGCGATGACGAAAGTGTTCGTAGACACGACTGAAATTACAGACTGGCCTTCCTTCCATCGGGTCTTCTCGCAGATCTTTGGTTTTCCCGCGTTTTATGGCAACAACATGGACGCGTTGATTGACTGTTTGAGTTACCTCGATGAGCCCCTGGCTGCGATGACGAGCTTGCATGTCAGGCCGGGAGAGACGTTGGCGATACAGCTTGGCGCTGTCATCAGTTTCAGGAGGCGCTGTCCAGACCTATTCGAGGCTTTGCAAGACGCGTGCGCTTTCGTGAACTGGCGTCGTGCGCGCGAGCATGGAGCCGCTTTGGTCGCACTGTCGTACTACGACTGAATCAAAGGACAGTGCTAGGCGCACTGCGGCCAACTTGAGCCGTCCTACGAGATCGCCCAGATCGCCGACTCACAGGCATCGGTTATGGTCAAAGTTGTCCGGATGCTTTTTCGATGGCCCGGGCGCACGCAGCTTAGAAGCCCGGCGCGGGCCGCCAGTGAACATAAGCCGGGAATGAAGCGTTATTCAGAAACGCGGAAAATATGTCGACGACCTGCATCGACATGAACCATTCGTCGCAACGCATCGGAATGTTTCCCGCCCTAAACGCCAATATGGTCCCGTCCGGGAACACTGGATTGGGCTTGTCGTGGAAGGCTCTTGAACGCGTCCTCGTGCCCGCATCAAAGTGTTCGACCATGCAAGTGACGCCGCCCCCTGCAACCTGAACGTAACTCCCGCTCTCACTAGTCAGAGAGGCGTACGAAGACGGCCCATAGCTGCGCAATGCCTTTATTGCACGGCTGATCTGAGCCAGCCTGGGCGCTGAAATGCCGACCTTTCCCTCAATCTCGAATTTCATTGGCCGATAAACTGCGATAGGAGTGTTGAGCAAGAACTTCATCCTACCAGCGCAGTTGGCTGGCATCTTGAACGGCCGCATCGGAGAAAGCCGAAGGTCCGTAAAGGGTCGGCTACGGAAGTTCAGCGTTGGTCGGTGGCCAGCGTCGTGGGGCGGAGGTCATTTGTCTCAGTGCGACCCTGAGCGGCCCCTTAACGGTTTCTCACTTACGACCGAAAGTGGCCCGGAAGCAGGCCCGCGGCCGTTGCTGCCAAACTGCTCTACATCGCCGACCGCGGGTGCCGCAAAGCAGAAACCAAGCGGCAGAAGTCGTTGAATTCGGCCTACAGGAAAAAAAGACAATCGATAAATATCCATTCTTAACTATGCGATTTGGATATTTTCGAAAATCAATGGCCAATTTCACCAAGGTTCACCGGCACTACATATCCGAATGAGGCTGCCCTCTGTAGTCGGCGCGCCACTCTAAAATCTGGTGGGCAACATGCTTCTCGATTGGCAGCTGTGAGCTGCCTAACACGCCGGCCGTCGGAATACTTATTTAGCCAGAAAATCAATTCAAGTTTCTCCGTACTCCGCCGTAATACGATCACAACCTTAAAAATGAGCATGGCATGAGCATTTCGATAAATTCCGCGAACTCCACGACGCTATCTGTATCCGACTCGGCACTCAACTCCGCAGCGCCAACGCCGGGCGTTTCAGCTTCGCAGACCACTCCTTCATCGATTACCGTCAGTGCCGTTGACACCCAGGACCATACCCGTATTGACAAATACCTGGATGCACTGAATGCACCATTGAAAATGGGAGTCGATGCTCAAAGCATTGCTGATGCGCTAGTGCCGACAATGCAGTCCGTCATAAAAGAACGGCCGGATCTTGCAAATGCGCAATTCGACTTCGCGGCGGACAATGGTGCCATTGCTGTCTCTTCGACAACAATGAGTAACAGTGACAAAACCTGGCTTCAGGGAAAGCTAAATAGCAATACATCCCTCGTCCAGGCTGTGAAATCATTTCATGATGACGCAGTCGCCGGTTATACGACTTGGGCGAAGGCGGATGGCAAGCCACTTTCACAGTCCGAGACCGACTCCATAAGCAAACAGGCGGATAATTTGACGAGCTTTATGGACCTGTTCAAGAACCTCGGCGCCGGGGCTCAATCTTCGCTGATGAGAGATGGCACTTACAGCACCTCAGGCGGAGCACCGCTGAATCTCGCTCAAGATCCCGGCAGCGCGAAGGGATTCTTGAGTTTTATGCAAAGCGTGCAATCTGCGAAGAACGGCACTGCCACTTTCGCGACCTCTTCGGGGCAGTCCTTGCACGCAGTTCTTCAGATGAATATTTTCGAAATGAATAGTTCAGCGATGCCGAACTTCTTTCCGCCATCGGACACTCAGTCACTAGGATTTAAGGAGAAAGCCTGATTCCAAGACGTAAGCACGGTGATTCGGCCCGGTATCACCGGGCCGAATTATTTAGTATCGGCCGAGGTAGGTTTCTGTGCAGATGTGAGTGAAGTACGCGTACGACGAGCTGGCGCTCAGCGCCTGACTGTCCGTATAGGCGACCGCGAAGGAATTGGGGTTGTACGTGATCTGCCAATGATCAGCCGGCGTGGACAGTGTTTGAAAAGTCCCGGTACTGGTCCCTTGCCCTTGGCAGACTCCTACGTTCAATGGAGTAACAAGTGTGCCCGTGGATCCCGTATAGCCCGAGGTAGTGGTCAACAGCGTCAGCGCACCTGTCGTACTGCGGTCATACGCTTGAATGGTGACATGCTCACCCGGCGGCAGTCGAACATTGCCGGTGTGGTCCCAGGCGATCACGCCCGGAGTTATCGTGCGCGCCACATTTTCGTGTCCGGGGGCAAGATGCGTAATGTTTTCGGTATCCGTGAACTGATAGAACCCGGCAGTGCCGCCGCCATCTGAAACGCGCAGCGAGTATGTCTGTCCTGCAGGGGCGGATGTCCCCGTGTCGTAAGCGCGCATCAGCAATGTAGCGCCGGCGGACGATGTAACGTTGTATGTTGTTCCTGACGTGAGAGAGGCCCAAGTGTTTGGTGCTGTCTCCAACTGGGCGGTTTGGGTCCCAGATCCTGTGAAGGTAATCAGATTGGCGGTTTGTGTGTTTGATGTCTGAATCGCGTAATAGTCAACGTCGCTTACAGTATCCAGATTCGCGTTGATTAGTTGATTGCCCGGCAGCTGTGTCGGGTGGAGAATTGAGTCGTTCGGTTCGTACGTATCGTAGCCGGTCGTGCCAGTCACTTGAAACTGGAACGTCGCACCACCTGCTCCCTGTTGTGAGTCTACGAGCAATAAAAGTCGGACAGGACCGCCGGGTATGCCTTCGACGATTTTGTTCTGCGACGAGTCGCGTTCGTCATCCAGATACGTGAAAGAACCATCCGAATTGACCTGGACCAGGTGGGCGTCGTGTTCTTCATTAAATGGGAGATTAACGACATAGGCCACTGTCTTGGTTACATCAGCTGCAACGAACTCAAAACAATCTGTTTGCCCGGAAGGCGCTGTACTTGCGTTGTACGCCGCACCAACTTGAATGTCCGCACAGCCTGTAACAGGCGGCGCTACCGTCGCAGCGGTAAATGTGGTATCACGCGTTGTTCGCAGCGATTGGAAGCGGGTAGTTGGAAGACTCCATGGCCTTACGGTGATAGGTTTCGCAGCTGCGGACTTTAGGCGGGCGATGGCAGGTGTGTCGTCGTTGACGCTAATTCCCGAAGTGTGGGACTGTGCATTAATAGTTTCGGCCCAACTGAGTTGCGGCATATAAATCGCCGTACCAATGAGCACACTCAAGAACAAGGCTTTTGTTTTCATATTTTTTAGCGGAATGAGTTGCGGATGAGATTCGGACAGCGGCACTCATGTTAAGGCTAATTTATAATTATTTCTTAAAATATATCAATCATCGGACTCGCATATGCTATTCGAATACATGAATTTTCTATGTGCCGCTCAAAAGCTTTTTCCCAGCACTGCTCCAGGAGGGAGATAGAAGCCAAGTTTTGTCGGTACCGAATTGCAGGCGTGGATAATGCCCTTTGCATTAAATCGATGCCAATTTGGCGCCAATCAAATTTGCATCGACCATGTGAGGCGGCCTCTATTCGCTGACGATGCGAATGCTGAAAGCGTGACGAAGAGAGACACTCGCGCTCGCTGCGCGTCCGTCGCTCTCTGGCCGTTTGTCGCCTCCGGTGGTTCGCGCAGACTGGAACTCCCTTCACTTGGAAAGGAGATCGTCATGGAAGCTAATACCGTCGCCAGCCCGGCACGGGTGCCTTGGAACAAAGGCAAGCTTACTGGGCAGAAGCCCCCGCTAAAACTGAAAGAGATCTGGGCGATACGGATTCGTCTGCAACTGGCCGCGAGAACCCGCGACCTTGCGATGTTTAACCTGGCCATCGACAGCAAGCTGGCGGACTCGACATTGCTGACGATGTGATGATCGGGCCAAACGTGAGCATCATCACGTCTGGCCATCCCATTGAACCTTCCCAGCGGCGCAACGGCGTAATCGCAAAGCCCATCGTGATTGAGAGAAACGTCTGGATCGCAGCTGGGGCGATCATTATCGGTGGCGTAACAGTAGGCGAGAACTCGGTTGTCGCGGCAGGATCGGTAGTTACCAAGGACGTTCCACCGAATACTCTTGTCGGTGGAAATCCGGCGAGGGTCATTCGTTCGATTGCTGACTAACGGGACATCTGCAAAGGGGCAGCTACGGTAGTTCGGCATTAGACCGG
>NZ_JAQQET010000060.1:0-28151 GCF_046026855.1 Paraburkholderia sediminicola
CCCCCCCCCCCCCCCCCCCCCCCCCCCCCCCCCCCCCCCCCCCCCCCCCCCCCCCCCCCCCCCCCCCCCCCCCCCCCCCCCGCCGCCGGGGGGGCCCCCCCCCCCCCCCCCCCCCCCCCCCCCCCCCGGCAGATAGCCTGTTGCGTTTAGCTCTGGCGTTCCAGCACCGCTGCGAAGAAACCGTCAGTAGCGTGAAGGTGCGGCCACAGCGACAGGTAATCGCCCATTTCCAGATCGATACGCTGCTCGGCGAGCACGTCGCGCGCCGGCACCAGGGCGAAGTCCGGATGGTCGGCGAGGAACTGCTGCACGACGGTTTCGTTTTCCTCTTCGAGAATCGAGCAGGTTGCATAGATGAGACGGCCGCCCTTCTTCACCAGACGCGAGGCGCTGGCCAGAATCGACGCCTGCTTCGGCGCCAGTTCAGCGACCGATTCCGGCGACTGGCGCCACTTCAGGTCCGGGTTACGGCGCAGCGTACCCAAGCCGCTGCACGGCGCATCGACCAGCACGCGGTCGATTTTGCCGGCCAGACGCTTGATCTTCGCATCGTGCTCGCTGTCGATCAGCACCGGATTCACGTTCGACAGGCCGCTGCGCGCAAGGCGCGGCTTGAGCTTGGCCAGACGGCGCTCGGAGACGTCGAATGCGTACAGACGCCCGGTGGAGCGCATCGCCGCACCAAGCGCCAGCGTTTTGCCGCCCGCGCCCGCGCAGAAGTCCACGATCATTTCGCCACGCTTGGGCGCGACCAGCGAGCACAGCAACTGGCTGCCTTCGTCCTGAACTTCGACCCAGCCGTGCTGGAACGCGTCCAGCTTGGTGAGCGGCGGCTTGCCGATCACCCGCACGCCGAACGGTGCGAACGGCGTCGCGCCCCCTTCGATACCGGCCTTCGACAGCGCGTTCAGCACCTCGTCGCGGCTTGCCTTGATCGGGTTCGCGCGCAGGTCCAGCGGCGCCGGGTAGTTCAGCGCGGCGGCCAGTTGCGCCAGTTCCGCGGGTTCAAAGCGCTTGGAAAGCGCCTGATAGATCCAGTCGGGCAGATTCAGGCGAATCCGCAGCGGCAGGCTTTCCGGGTCGATCTTCGCGACATGTTCCAGCCAGTGCGACTCGGTATCCGACACGAACGGCTTGAGCGCCGTACGCCCCGCCGTCTGCATCAGTCCCAGCAAGGCCATGCGACGGGCCGGACTGCCCGCGCCGCCTTCGGCCAGATGGGCGAATTCCATCCGGCGGCGCAGCACCGCGAAGACCGCCTCGGCGATCACGCCGCGCTCGCCATGCCCGAGCTTCGGATGCGCGCGGAAAAAGCGGCTCGTCGTGGCGTCGGCCGGGCCGCTCAGTTTCAGGACTTCAGCCAGCAAAGTCTCAGTTTGTCCAATCAAAAAACCATGTAATCTCATGCGCCCTCTCCGGCGGTGTGACCGGCAAAGAGCCATTGCGGCTCCGGCGGCGTAAGCGTGACACGCAAGCCGTCGAGGGCAAGACGCCCTTCGACGAACCAGCGCACCGCGCGTGGATAAATAATGTGTTCGGTTGCCAGCACGCGTTTGGCGAGCGTGGCGGGGGTGTCGCCAGCCTCAACGGGGACGGCCGCCTGCGCGACGATCGGCCCGTGATCCAGCTGCGACGTGACAAAATGCACCGACGCGCCGTGCAGCCGCACGCCGGCGTCAAGTGCCTGTTGATGGGTTTTCAGGCCCGGAAAGCTCGGCAGCAGCGACGGATGCACGTTCAGCATGCGCCCGGCGTAGTGATCGACGAAACCAGCCGTGAGCACCCGCATGAAGCCGGCAAGCGCGACCAGATCGGGCGCGAAGCCGTCGATTTCCTTCGCCAGCGCGGCGTCAAAGCTGTCGCGATCCGGAAACTGGCGGTGGTCGACCACCGCCGTGGCAATGCCGTGCGACGCTGCGAACGCGAGGCCCGCGGCGTCAGGACGGTTGGCAATCACAGCGGCGACTTGCGCCGCCCAGCCTTCGTCCGCGCAGGCGCGAATGATAGCTTCCATGTTGCTTCCCCGTCCGGAAATCAGGATGACGAGTTTTTTCATCCGCGGATTTTATCATTCGGGGGACACTGAAACGGCGACGCGCCGCCGTCTCATGCGCTGAGCGTTTATAATCGTTTGTTTTGCGGCATCTCGCCCGCCCTACCTCAAACTCGTTATCGTGAGAGTCTTCCGCGGTCTTCCCAATGCTGAAAGCCGTGCGCCCTGCGCACTGACCATCGGCAACTTCGACGGTGTCCACCGCGGCCATCAGGCTTTGCTCGCCCACGTCCGGGCCGCAGCCGATGCACGCGGCCTGCCCGTTTGCGTGATGACCTTTGAGCCGCACCCGCGCGAGTTCTTCAACCCGGCTGGCGCGCCGCCGCGAATCGCAATGTTGCGCGACAAGCTCGAGGCGCTGCGCACCAACGGTGTCGACCGGGTCGTGGTCGAGCATTTCAATCACACCTTCGCCAGCCAGTCGCCAGATACGTTTGTCGAACGGATCATCGTCAACGGGCTGCATGCTCGCTGGGTGATGATCGGCGACGACTTCCGGTACGGCGCGAAGCGCGCGGGCGATTTCGCGTCGCTCAAGACCGCGGGGCAGCAGCACGGTTTCGAAGTGGAGCAGATGGCAACCGTGGCCGATCCGTCCGGCGCGCGCATTTCCAGCTCGGGCGTACGCGCGGCGCTGGTGGCGGGCGATCTCGACTCGGCGCGCGCCGCGCTGGGCCGCGACTACCTGATTAGCGGCCATGTCGTGCATGGCATGAAGCTCGGCCGCGATCTCGGTTTCCCCACGCTCAATCTGGCGATCGCGCACAAGCGCCCGGCGCTCGCCGGTATTTTCGTGGTGCGCGTGCATGGCGTGGCGGACGAACCGTTGCCGGGCGTCGCCAGCCTCGGCCTGCGTCCCACCGTCGACGATTCCGGCCGCGTGCTGCTCGAGGTGCATCTGCTCGACTGGCACGGCGATGCGTATGGCAAACTCGTGCGCGTCGAATTCCTGAAAAAGCTGCGCGACGAGGAGAAATACGTCGACCTCGAAACGCTGACCGCCGCCATCGCGCGCGACGTCGCCAATGCCCGCGCGTGGTTCGCGGCCGTCGGCGCCGGCACGCCGGGCAGCCGCTCCACCGGTTTCGCCACCTCGGCCACCGACCGAATTAGATAGCCGCCGCGGTACATGCGAGCGCGCCAAGTGCCGCATGTACCCACCGCTGCGCGCATCGAAGGGCGTCCGTGGATCACGCGACATGCCTGCCGGGCGCGCCCCACGCCCTGCGCTTCATGCGCATACCGCAGCCTCGCTGCGCTTAGAAAGAATTCACCGCGACCTCATCATGAGCAACAAGAAAGCCGATTCGAAACCGCAGTCACGCTACCCGGTCAACCTGCTCGACACACCGTTCCCGATGCGTGGCGACCTGCCCAAGCGCGAGCCGCAATGGGTCAAGGAATGGCAGGAACGGAAGGTCTACGAGACGATCCGCGCCGCCAGCAAAGGCCGTAAAAAGTTCATCCTGCACGACGGCCCGCCGTATGCGAACGGCGACATCCACCTCGGCCACGCGGTGAACAAGATCCTCAAGGACATGATCGTCAAGGCGCGCAATCTGGCGGGCTTCGACGCGGTCTACGTGCCGGGCTGGGACTGCCATGGCATGCCGATCGAAATCCAGATCGAAAAGCAGTTCGGCAAGTCGCTGCCGGCCGCTGAAGTGATGCAGAAGGCGCGTGCTTACGCGACCGAACAGATCGAGAAGCAGAAGGTCGGCTTCCGCCGTCTGGGCGTGCTCGGCGACTGGGACAACCCGTACAAGACGATGAACTTCACGAACGAGGCCGGCGAAATCCGCGCGCTCGCGAAGATCATGGAAAAGGGCTACGTATTCCGCGGCCTGAAGCCGGTCAACTGGTGTTTCGACTGCGGCTCGGCCTTGGCCGAAGCGGAAGTTGAATACGCGGACAAGACCGATCCGACCATCGACGTGCTGTTCAGCTTCGCCGAGCCGGAAAAGACCGCGCAGGCCTTCGGCTTGAACGCACTGCCGCGCAATGAAGGCGGCATTGTCATCTGGACCACCACGCCGTGGACCATCCCCGCCAACCAGGCGCTGAACCTGCATCCGGAAATCGTCTACGCATTGGTCGACACGCCGCGCGGCTTGCTGATCCTAGCTGAAGAACGCGTTGAAGCATGCCTGAAACAGTACGAACTGGAAGGGACGATCGTCGCGACCGCTCCGGGCGCGAAGCTCGTCAACCTGCGCTTTAACCATCCGCTCGCCTCTGCTCATCCGAGCTACAAGCGCACGGCGCCGGTTTATCTCGGCGACTATGTGACAACCGAATCGGGTACGGGTGTGGTCCACTCGTCGCCGGCCTACGGCGTGGAAGACTTCGTGTCGTGCAAGGCGCACGGCATGTCGGATTCGGACATCATCAACCCGGTGATGGGCGACGGCCGTTACATCGAATCGCTCGCGCTGTTCGGCGGCCTGTCGATCTGGGCGGCCAATCCGCAGATCATCGAGGCCCTGCAAGCAGCGGGCTCACTGTTACGCACCGAGAAGTACAAGCACAGCTACATGCACTGCTGGCGCCACAAGACGCCGATCATCTACCGTGCAACCTCGCAGTGGTTCGCCGGCATGGACGTGAAGCCGAACGACACCGACAAGACCCTGCGCGAAACCGCGCTCGAAGGCATCGAGAACACCGCTTTCTATCCGTCGTGGGGCAAGCAGCGTCTGTTTAGCATGATCGCGAATCGCCCGGACTGGACGCTGTCGCGTCAACGCCAATGGGGCGTGCCGATGGCGTTCTTCGTGCACAAGGAAACCGGCGAACTGCACCCGCGCACGCTAGAACTGCTCGAGGAAGTCGCGCAACGCGTCGAGAAGGCCGGCATCGAAGCGTGGCAAACGCTCGACCCGCGCGAACTGCTCGGCGACGACGCCAACATGTACGAGAAGAACCGCGACACGCTCGACGTCTGGTTCGATTCGGGCACGACGCATTGGCACGTGCTGCGTGGCTCGCATAAAGACGAACTGCAGTTCCCGGCCGACCTGTATCTGGAAGGCTCGGACCAGCACCGCGGCTGGTTCCACTCGTCGCTGCTGACGGCTTCGATGCTCGACGGCCGCCCGCCCTACAACGCGCTGCTCACGCACGGCTTCACCGTCGACGGCGAAGGCCGCAAGATGAGCAAGTCGCTCGGCAACGGTATCGACCCGCATGAAGTGGCGAACCGGCTCGGTGCGGAAATCATCCGTCTGTGGATCGCGTCGACCGATTACTCGGGCGAACTGGCGATCTCGGAGGAAATCCTGAAGCGCGTGACGGAAGGCTATCGCCGCATCCGCAACACGCTGCGCTTCCTGCTCGCGAACCTGTCGGACTTCGACTTCGCGCAACACGCGCGTCCGGTCGAAGACTGGCTCGAGATCGATCGTTACGCGGTGGCGCTGTCGGCGAATCTGCAAAACGACATCCTCTCGCACTACGACAAGTACGAGTTCCACCCGGTGGTCGCGAAACTGCAGACGTTCTGCTCGGAAGACCTGGGCGGCTTCTATCTGGACGTGCTGAAAGACCGTCTGTACACCACGGCCGTTGACTCCGTCGCACGCCGTTCGGCCCAGACCGCGTTGTATCACATCGCACACGGCCTGCTGCGGTTGATCGCACCGTTCCTGTCGTTCACGGCCGAAGAAGCGTGGAAGATCTTCTCGCCGAACAGCGAAACGATCTTCACCGAGACCTACCACGCGTTCCCGGCGGTGCCGCAAGCCGGTGCCCTGCTCGACAAATGGACGCTGCTGCGCGCCGCGCGTAGCGACGTGACCAAGGCGCTGGAAGAAGCACGTGTGGCGAACCTGATCGGTTCGTCGCTGCAGGCCGAAGTCGAAGTCCGCGCGAGCGGTGCGCGTTACGACGCGCTCGCCAGCCTTGCCGACGACCTGAAGTTCGTGCTGATCACGTCGGCGGCAAGCGTTGTGAAGGTCGAGAGCGAAGCGGAAGAAGGCGTCGAAGTGACCGCCTCGAAATATCTGAAGTGCGAACGCTGCTGGCACTACCGCGCGGACGTCGGCGCAAACGCCGAGCACCCCGGCCTGTGCGGCCGCTGCTTCAGCAATCTGTTCGGCAACGGCGAAACGAGGAGCGCGGCATAATGGCAAGAACCATGTCGAAAACGTCGTCCGGAAACAGTTCACTGGCGCCCTGGCTTGGCGTCGCGCTGATCGTGATCCTGTTCGATCAGTTGACGAAGATCGCGGTGCAGAAGGTGTTCGCCTACGGTGTTCCGCATGAGGTCACGCCGTTTTTTAACCTGATCCTCGTATACAACCGTGGCGCCGCCTTCAGCTTCCTCGCGATGGCGGGCGGCTGGCAGCGCTGGGCGTTCACCGCGCTCGGCGTGGTCGCAGCCCTCGTGATCTGCTACCTGCTCAAGCGTCACGGCGGACAGAAGATGTTCTGCACGGCGCTCTCGCTGATTCTCGGCGGCGCGCTCGGCAATGTGATCGACCGGCTCGCGTACGGCCATGTGATCGACTTTCTCGATTTTCACGTCCGCACGTGGCACTGGCCGGCGTTCAATCTCGCCGACAGCGCGATCACGATCGGCGCGATCCTGCTCGTGCTCGACGAGTTGCGGCGCGTGCGCGGCTCGCGCTAACGCCACTCAGGCCGCTTGCGCCGCGCTTTATGTATGCGCTGCGTCCGGGCTGATGTTTGATGTTTGCGCTCAGGTCCGCGCTTACGGCCGATTCGTAGGCGGCCAACGGTGCGACACCCGCACCGCTGCCCGCCACCACGCTTTGTCGGAGGCTTTCGTTGGCAACCGCAGAACTCGCAGGAAAACACCTCGTCCTCGGCATGACGGGCGGCATTGCCTGCTACAAGATCGCCGAACTCACGCGTCTGCTGACCAAGGCCGGCGCGAGCGTGCAGGTCGTGATGACCGAAGCGGCCACGCAGTTCATCACCCCCATTACGATGCAGGCGTTATCCGGCCGCCCCGTCTACACGAGCCAGTGGGACGGTCGCGTGCCGAACAACATGGCGCACATCGATTTGTCGCGTGAAGCCGACGCGATCGTTATTGCGCCCGCCTCCACCGACTTCCTCGCCAAACTGGCGCACGGCATGGCCGACGATCTGCTCTCGACCCTATGTGTCGCGCGCGATTGTCCTCTGCTCGTCGTGCCGGCGATGAACCGGCAGATGTGGCAGAACCCGGCCACCCAACGCAACGTCACGCAACTGCGCGCGGACGGCATTGAAGTGCTCGGCCCCGATTCGGGTCCGCAGGCGTGCGGCGAAACCGGCGACGGGCGCATGTTGGAAGCAGCCGCCACGTTTGAGGCGATTGCGTCGTTCTTCTCGCCCAAAATCCTGTCCGGCCGTCGCGTGTTGCTGACCGCCGGCCCGACCTTCGAGCCGCTCGATCCGGTGCGCGGCATCACCAATCGTTCGAGTGGCAAGATGGGCTTTGCGTTGGCACGCGCCGCGCAACAAGCGGGGGCCGAGGTGCATCTGGTGGCTGGCCCGGTCGCACTGGAAACGCCATGGGGCGTGTTCCGCGAAGACGTGCAAACCGCGCAGCAGATGCACGACGCGGTGATGCGCCTGGTCGCCGACGCCGACATCTTCATCGGCGTGGCTGCGGTGGCCGACTGGCGCGTCGATCACGCCAGCGATCACAAAATCAAGAAGGCCGCCGACCACGCACTGCCCACCTTCACATTCGTCGAGAATCCGGACATCCTCGCATCCGTCGCCAAGCTACCGCATCCGCCATTCGCAGTCGGCTTTGCAGCGGAAAGCGGCGACCTTGAAGTGCACGGCGAAGAAAAACGCGTGCGCAAAAAGGTGCCGCTGCTGATCGGCAATCTCGGCCCACTCACTTTCGGTCTCGACGACAACGAGGTGATCCTGTTCGAAGCAGGCGGTGCAACGAAACTGCCGCGCGCAGACAAGCAGACGCTCGCGCGCGCCCTGATCGTTGAGATTGCCAGGCGTTTGCCCGACACAAGTCTGATCCGCTAAAGCCGCGCCCGGCGGCGCGTGCTGCGCTCGCCGCAAGCGCCTCCAGCGCACCGAATTATCTGTATCTGGAGCAGTACTGACATGACGCTACTTTCCGTGCTCGATCAAACGCCCGTGATCGGCGGGCACTCAGTGGCGGACGCAATCGCGGCCACCGTCGAACTCGCGCAGCTTGCTGACGATCTCGGCTACACGCGCTATTGGTGCGCCGAGCATCACGGCTTGCGCGGCGTGTCGAATCCCTGCCCTGAGGTGATGCTGGCGCGCCTCGGCAGCGTAACCAAACGCATTCGCCTCGGCTCCGGCGGCGTGATGTTGCCGTACTACAGCCCGTTCAAAGTCGCCGAGCAATTCATGATGCTCGAGGCGCTGTTCCCGAATCGCATCGATCTCGGCGTGGGACGCGCGCCGGGCGGCGACATGCAAACGGCCCAAGCGGTGGCCGCCGGCGCCTACAATCGCGGCGACATTTTCCCGCAGCAGGTCGCGGATCTGGTCGGCCTGATGCACGGCACGCTGCCCGAAGGTCATCTCGCGCGTGGCGTGCTTCTACAACCGCAGGTCGGCACGCGCCCACAACTCTGGATGCTCGGTTCGAGCGAATTCGGCGGCTTGCTGGCGGCTCAACTCGGTATCCGCTTCGCATTCGCGCACTTCATCAACGCACATTTCGGGCATCAGGTGGCGCTCGCTTACCGCGAGCGCTTCAAAGCCAGTCAGGAAGCCCAGCAGCCTTATCTGGCCGCCGCAGTATTCGTAATCTGCGCGGACACCGAGCAGGAAGCAGCCGACCTGGAGAAAGCCGTCGATTTGCGCCGCGTGCAAATGGCTTACGGCCTGAATGAACCGATTCCGACAATTGAACAGGGCATCGCGCAGGAATATGGCGAGCGCGAGCGCCTGGTGATCGACCGCGAGAAACCGCGCAGCATCATCGGCACGCCGGAAACCGTAACCGAACGCATGCAAGACTTGCAGGCGCAGTTCCAGGCCGACGAACTGATCGTGCTCACCGTTGCGGGCAGCTACCGCGCCCGGCTACGCTCCTACGAACTTCTCGCCAACGCGTTCCAACTCGGACGCCCAACCTCCACTCCTTAAACCTTCGAACCTGCATGAAACTCGAACTGAAGATTCTCGATGCGCGCATGCGCGACCAACTCCCGGCCTACGCAACCACCGGCAGCGCGGGCCTTGACCTGCGCGCCTGCCTCGACGAACCGTTGACGCTGAAACCCGGTGAGACGGCACTGGTGCCGACGGGCCTCGCGATTCACGTCGGCGATCCGGGTTACGCGGCATTGATTCTGCCGCGTTCGGGTCTGGGCCATAAGCACGGCATCGTGCTGGGCAACCTGGTCGGCCTGATCGATTCGGATTATCAAGGTCAACTGATGATCTCGACGTGGAATCGTGGCGAGACCACATTCGTCCTGAATCCCATGGAACGCCTTGCGCAGTTGGTGATCGTGCCGGTGGTGCAGGCCGAGTTCAATATCGTGGATGATTTCGCAGAAAGCGAGCGTGGCGCCGGCGGTTTCGGCAGTACGGGCAAGCACTAAGGATGCCGTATCACTCTGCGGCATGGACCGCAAAGTAACGCAATCGGAAACGCAAAAAGCAGAACGGCGCGGGATTCAACCCGCGCCGTTCTGCTTTCAGAGGTACGACTAAGACTTACTCGACTGACTTACTCCACCTCAACCGCTTCCGGATTCGGATTACGCGGCGCCGGATGCTCGTCGAAGGTCAGCTGCACCTTGTCTTCCGCATCCACGTCGACCGTTACGCGGCCGCCATTCATCAGCTTGCCGAACAGCAACTCGTCGGCCAGCGCACGACGAATCGTGTCCTGGATCAAACGCTGCATCGGCCGCGCGCCCATCAACGGATCGAAACCGTGCTTGGCGAGGTGAGCACGCAGCGCGTCGGTAAAGAGCGCATCGACCTTCTTCTCGTGCAACTGATCTTCCAGTTGCATCAGGAACTTGTCGACCACACGCATGATGATTTCTTCATCGAGCGAGCGGAAGCTGATCGTTGCGTCCAGACGGTTACGGAACTCCGGCGTGAACATACGCTTGATGTCGACCATTTCGTCGCCGGTTTCCCGACGATTCGTGAAGCCGATCACCGACTTGCCCATTGCCTCGGCGCCCGCGTTCGTCGTCATGATGATGATGACGTTGCGGAAATCCGCCTTGCGGCCGTTGTTATCCGTCAGCGTGCCGTGATCCATCACCTGCAGCAGCACGTTGTAGATGTCCGGATGCGCCTTCTCGATTTCGTCGAGCAGCAGCACGCAATGCGGCTTCTTCGTGACGGCTTCGGTCAACAGACCGCCCTGATCGAAACCGACATAGCCCGGCGGCGCGCCGATCAAGCGGCTGACCGCATGACGCTCCATGTACTCCGACATGTCGAAGCGGATCAACTCGATCCCCAGCGTGAACGCCAGTTGCTTCGCCACTTCCGTCTTGCCGACACCAGTCGGGCCGGAGAACAGGAACGCGCCGATCGGCTTGTCCAGCTTGCCGAGGCCTGCGCGCGCCATCTTGATCGCGGCTGACAGCGCGTCGATGGCCGGATCCTGCCCGAACACCACGCTCTTCAGATCGCGATCCAGCGTTTGCAGCTTGCTGCGATCGTCTTGCGACACGCTTTGCGGCGGGACTCGGGCAATCTTCGAGATGATTTCTTCGATCTCGTTCTTGCCGATGGTCTTCTTCTGCTTCGACTTCGGCAGGATGCGTTGCGCCGCGCCTGCTTCGTCGATTACGTCGATCGCCTTGTCCGGCAGATGACGATCCGTAATGAACCGCGCCGACAACTCAGCTGCAGCCGACAGCGCACCCGACGAATACTTCACGCCGTGATGCTCTTCGAAGCGCGACTTCAGGCCACGCAGAATCGCCACCGTCTGTTCGACGGTCGGCTCGGTCACGTCGACCTTCTGGAAACGGCGCGACAAAGCCGCGTCTTTTTCGAAGATGCCGCGATATTCGGTGAACGTGGTCGCGCCGATGCACTTGAGCGTGCCCGACGACAACGCCGGCTTCAGCAGATTCGAGGCATCGAGCGTGCCGCCCGACGCAGCACCCGCACCGATCAGCGTATGAATTTCGTCGATGAACAGGATTGCGTGCGGACGTTCCTTCAATTCCTTGAGGACCGTCTTCAGGCGTTGTTCAAAGTCGCCGCGATATTTGGTGCCGGCGAGCAGCGCGCCCATGTCGAGCGAATACACCTGCGCATCGGCCAGAATATCCGGCACTTCGCCGCGCGTAATGCGCCAGGCGAGCCCTTCGGCGATGGCCGTCTTGCCGACACCGGCCTCACCGACCAGTAGCGGATTGTTTTTGCGCCGACGGCACAGCACCTGCACCACGCGCTCGACTTCCGACTCGCGCCCGATCAGCGGATCGATGCGGCCGTCTTTCGCCATCTGGTTCAGGTTCTGCGTGAACTGGGCGAGCGGCGTTTCTTTCTGCGCGGCGGCTTCGTCGGACTCGGCATTCGCGTCGCTCGCTTTCGCGGCGTCGGTACTGCTGGTCTTGGCGATGCCATGCGAGATGAAATTCACCACATCCAGACGCGTCACGCCCTGCTGCTGCAGGTAGTACACCGCGTGCGAATCCTTCTCGCCGAAGATCGCAACCAGTACATTCGCGCCGGTCACTTCCTTCTTGCCATTCGAGGTGGACTGCACATGCATGATCGCACGCTGGATCACACGCTGAAAACCCAGCGTGGGCTGCGTGTCGACGTCGTCCGTGCCAGGCACGGTAGGCGTATTGTCATGAATGAAGTTGCGCAGGTTCTGACGCAGATCCTCGATATTGGCCGCGCATGCACGCAACACTTCCGCCGCCGTTGGATTGTCCAACAGTGCCAGCAAAAGATGTTCGACCGTTATGAACTCGTGCCGCGCCTGGCGTGCTTCCATGAACGCCATGTGCAGGCTGACTTCCAGTTCCTGGGCAATCATGCTTCCTCCATCACACACTGCAGCGGATGCCCGGCCTGCCGTGCGTGGGTAACAACTTGCTCGACTTTGGTCGACGCGATGTCCCGCGTATAGACCCCACAAACTCCCCTGCCCTCGCGATGCACCTTCAACATGACCTGTGTTGCGGTTTCACGATCTTTATTGAAATATTCCTGCACGATCATCACGACAAATTCCATTGGCGTGAAGTCGTCATTCAGCAGCACCACCTTGTACATGGAAGGCGGCTTCAGCTTCTTTTCCTGCCGCTCCAGTACGGTGCCGTCCTGCTTGTCCGGGATAATCGCCATACACCCATTCTAAACAACTAGGACAGGCCCGCAATCCTGTCAAAACCCGGCCAACCGGCCGGTGAGCCCGTTCGCTACGCCTGATGGGTAATTACCCCCAACGGCGTTGCGTCATTCGACGAGCCGATTGCGGAGCCGGCCCCTATCCTGTGATGCGTCGCAGCCGTGCTGCGCCGCAGTCGGATCGAGTATCGCACAACCTGCCAGTGCTGGCTGAAGGCACCCGCCCCGGCCAGCGGACGGTGCGCAACCCGCAGAACAGCATGTGAGTCGATTATGCGACTTTTCAAGACAGCACGCTTGCGCAACCGCACATAACAAAATAAAAGCGGGAAAAACCCTGGAAAACGCCTGTTTGCAACGCGACAACGGCGTCTCAAAATTTTCTTGACACTCGAATAAAGAGCCTCAACAATCAAGCTGGCACTTTTTTCACTGAGCCATAATTCGAAAAAATGCCGATGGTGAGCTTGTGAGGAGGGAGCGACTGCATCGCGGTCGTCGAGCTTTTCGAGGGCTCGTGGTAGTGACATGAGTTACAGGGGAAGTTGGAATGGCAACTGGTACGGTCAAATGGTTCAATGACGCAAAAGGTTTCGGATTCATCACGCCTGACGAAGGGGGTGAGGATCTGTTTGCACACTTCTCGGCCATCCAGATGAATGGGTTCAAAACCCTCAAGGAAGGTCAAAAAGTAACCTTCGAGGTCGTGCAAGGCCCGAAAGGCAAACAGGCATCGAACATCCAGGCACCTGCCTGAAACTGTTCGTTACCCGTCCTTTGAAACCCGGCTTCGTGCCGGGTTTCTTTTTTGGGCGTCTCCTTCTAGTTTCAGGTGATCGCGGCCGCGATCTCGGTCGGCAGGCGGACCTCGTCCCAATTATCGGAAATACCATCGGTTTTCCGTAAGCCTTCGGCTTCCCCTTTGCCAGCATGTATGCGGCCTGGATGCTCCAGAACAAAAAACCCCGGCCACCTCACGGTGCCGGGGTTTTGAATTCGAGCTGGAGAACCCAGCGCGAATCGCTTACATATTCTCGATCAACACCTGGCCAAACCCCGAACACGACACTTGCGTCGCGCCTTCCATCAAGCGCGCGAAGTCATACGTGACTCGTTTTTGCAAAATCGACTTTTCCATCGACTTGATGATCAGATCAGCCGCTTCAGTCCAACCCATGTGACGCAGCATCATCTCGGCCGAGAGAATTTCCGAACCCGGGTTCACGTAGTCTTTGCCGGCGTACTTCGGCGCAGTGCCATGCGTGGCTTCGAACATGGCGACCGAATCCGACATGTTCGCGCCCGGCGCGATCCCGATACCGCCAACTTGTGCGGCCAGCGCGTCCGATACATAGTCGCCGTTTAGATTCAGCGTGGCGATCACATCGTATTCCGCCGGACGCAGCAAAATCTGCTGGAGGAATGCATCGGCAATCACATCTTTCAGCACGATGTCGCCACCCGTTTTCGGGTTCTTGATCTTCATCCACGGACCGCCGTCGATCAGCTCCGCGGCGAATTCCTTTTGCGCCAGTGCATAACCGTAGTCACGGAATGCGCCTTCCGTGAACTTCATGATGTTGCCCTTGTGCACGAGTGTGACCGAGCGGCGATCGTTGTCGAGCGCATACTGGATCGCCTTGCGCACCAGACGCTCCGTACCTTCGCGCGACACCGGCTTGATACCGATCCCCGAGGTTTCCGGAAAGCGGATCTTCTTCACACCCATTTCTTCCCGCAGGAACTTGATGACCTTCCTGGCCTGTTCCGACTCGGCGGGCCATTCGATACCGGCATAGATGTCTTCCGAGTTCTCACGGAAGATCACCATATTGGTCTTCTCTGGTTCGCGCACCGGCGAAGGCACGCCTTTGAAGTACTGCACCGGGCGCAGGCAAACATACAGATCGAGTTCCTGACGCAGCGCGACGTTCAGCGAACGGATCCCGCCGCCGACCGGCGTGGTGAGCGGACCTTTGATCGAGACGACGTATTCCTTCAGCACCTGCAGCGTTTCTTCCGGCAGCCACACGTCCGGGCCGTACACCTTGGTCGACTTCTCGCCGGCGTAGATTTCCATCCAGTGGATTTTCTTCTTGCCTGCATAGGCTTTTTCTACTGCCGCATCCACCACTTTCAACATCACCGGCGTGATGTCGAGGCCCGTTCCGTCGCCTTCGATATACGGAATGATGGGCTGGTCGGAAATATTGAGCGAGAAATCTGCGTTGACAGTGATCTTGTCACCGCCGGTCGGGACCTTGATGTGCTGATACGGCATGATCGGACTCCAGTGAAGGCTGTGCTGAAAGCTGATGGGAGACTGCGGAAACTGGGTGCTCCTCGCTACGCGCAATGCCGGACGCCCGCGAGCGGCCTGGTCGCCTATTCTAGCCCACGCCGACGCAGCAACGAGCCCATAGTGGCTCGGGGTTTTCCAACATCGTCGAAAATCAGAACCGGCAATCTGCCTAGTCTTATGTCTTATATAAGACATAAGACTGGTAGCGACTTATTATGCATTATTATTCCGCCATTTACTATCGGGTCAGCGCCTCTCCCGGCCTGCGTGGCATGCCCCCGCGCGCCGGCGTTGCCCGACCATCATTGATCCTCCTATGCGACTCCTCGCCCTGAATAAGCCGTTTGGCACTATCTGCCAGTTTTCGCCGCACGAAACGCGGGCATCGCTGGCCGACTGGGTAAAAGTGCCCGGCGTCTATCCGGCGGGCCGGCTCGATTCCGATAGCGAGGGGCTGCTGCTTCTCACCGACGACGGTGCGCTGCAAGCGCGCATCGCCGAGCCGCGTCACAAACTGGTCAAACGGTATTGGGCGCAAGTGGAAGGCGCGGTCGATGATGCCACTTTGAAGAAGCTCGCGCGCGGCGTCGATCTCGGCGACTACGTGACGCGGCCCTGCCGCGCTGAATACGTCGAGCCGGCCGACTCGCTATGGGCTCGCACGCCGCCGATCCGCTATCGCGCCGCGATTCCGACCACATGGATCGAGTTGTCGATCACTGAGGGCAAGAACCGTCAGGTACGGCGCATGACCGCTGCGGTCGGTTTTCCGACGTTGCGCCTCGTGCGCGCCGGGGTCGGCGCCCTTGATATTTTTTCGCTCGGACTTCAACCGGGAGAGAGCGTTGAATTGCCGCTGAAGGCGCCATGGGAAGGCATCGTCTGAACGCGTTTACACGCGCACCACGTCTGCACCGGTCTCGCATCGAATCTGTATTTCGACCCGCAGCGAAAAAGCTAACTCGTTGTATCCGCAAACAAAATAGCGCGTGAAACAATTGCATTCGTATTCGCTGCGCAGTCATTCATTTGCTTCAGCACGTCGGCATATAAATTTTCCACAAAAAACACGTCAACCGGTGCGCGAGCTCACGCGTTATTCGACGCAGATGCCACCCGAAGCTATCCGGCATTCAGCCTTAAGGGCCTTTGCACAAGCCGTTCGCGGTGAGTACAGGGAGTCTGAGCGCTAAGCAGACGCGTCGAAAAATTTGTTCGATGCGCTGTCAACCGAAAGGTGGATGGCACGTTTACCGACATGACTCTACATATAACCGGGTCATTTGGTTAATCAACTCAAGCTGAGGATTTCAAAATGAACAAACTGATCGCCGCTCTGGTCGCTGGCCTCTTCGCAACGGCAGCATTCGCACAAGCTTCGGCACCGGTGGCAGCATCGGCAGCTCCGGCAGCAGCTGCTTCGTCGGCAAAGAAAGTCACGAAGAAGGCTCACAAGAAGTCGCACAAGAAGGCAGCAGCAGCTGCTGCAGCTTCGGCAGCTTCGGAGTAAGTTCGTTGTAAAAACGCAGTCAAGAACACGCTTCATTGCCGTTCTTACGGCGTTGAAAGGCAGATCACCGAAAGGCGATCTGCCTTTTTGTTTTTGACGCGCTCGCGTAACATTCGCGGGTTAATTTCCAGCAAGGAGTCATGCCGTGCGATTTCCCATGCGCTCGTTGATTGCGCGTTTCGCTGTTGCCGTTGCACTGCCGCTCGCCGCGATGTCGTTCGTCGCGAGTACCGCTGCCCCCGCTCACGCGCAAGACATGCCGGCCGGCGCGAAGCAGCCTGGCGACTTTCCGCGCGCGAAGCTGACCGCAGGCATGTTCGTGATCGACGCGGCCGTCGCCGCCAACGACGCGGACCGTGAACAAGGTTTGATGTATCGCACAACCCTCGCGCCGAATGAAGGCATGCTGTTCGTCTTCAATGAAACCGCGGTGCATTGCTTCTGGATGAAGAACACGTTGATCCCGCTGTCGATCGCTTTCATGCGCGCCGACGGCACGGTCACCGACATCGACGAAATGCAGGCCGAGACAACCAACAATCACTGCCCGAAGAACAACGGCGTGTATGCGTTGGAAATGAGCAAGGGCTGGTTCTCGTCGAAAGGCATCAAACCGGGGATGAAAATCCAGGGCTTGCCGGCCGTGCAATAACAGCGCGCCGACCACGGCGATACCCTGCCGCGTCATCAGTGGCCGCTTTTCAGAAAAAGCCGGTGCCTTCCACGAAGCACCGGCTTTTTTGCGTTCAGAGCGAGGCCGGCACTGCGTGGTGCAGGCCCGCGCCACCCCGTGAGCCCTTATCAGCAGGCCTTCACGCGCGGCTGGCAAGATTCCTGCAAAAGACGGGCCGACGCGCTATCCTAGTATTCTTAGCAAAGCAGCAAAAAGGCTCCCCGGGTAGTACAGACTGCCGCCCGGCAAGCGTTTCAGGCGCGCCATTCCAAGGAGGTTCACGTGCCCCGCAAGACTCCCATCGAGCGCTACCGGAATATCGGCATTAGCGCTCACATCGACGCCGGCAAAACCACCACCACTGAACGCATTCTGTTCTACACAGGCGTGACCCACAAGATCGGCGAGGTTCACGACGGTGCTGCGACGATGGACTGGATGGAACAGGAGCAGGAGCGCGGCATCACCATCACGTCGGCGGCCACCACCGCCTTCTGGAAGGGCATGGCCGGCAACTATCCGGAACACCGGATCAACATCATCGACACCCCGGGTCACGTCGACTTCACGATTGAAGTGGAGCGCTCGATGCGAGTGCTCGACGGCGCGTGCATGGTGTACGACTCGGTCGGCGGTGTGCAGCCGCAGTCCGAAACCGTGTGGCGTCAGGCAAACAAGTACAAGGTGCCGCGCATTGCGTTCGTCAACAAGATGGACCGTGTGGGCGCGGATTTCTTCCGCGTGCAGCGGCAGATTGCCGATCGCCTGAAGGGTGTCGCCGTACCGATCCAGATTCCCGTCGGTGCGGAAGATCATTTCCAGGGCGTGGTCGATCTCGTCAAGATGAAGGCGATCTATTGGGACGAAGAGAACCAGGGGATCAAATTCGAGTACAGGGATATTCCGCCGGAGCTCGCGGCTACCGCGAAGGAATGGCACGACAAGATGGTCGAAGCCGCCGCTGAAGCGAGCGAGGAACTGCTCGACAAATACCTGGGCGGCGAGACGCTGACCGAAGAGGAAATCAAGCACGGCATCCGCGTGCGCACCATCAAGAACGAGATCGTGCCCATGCTGTGCGGCAGCGCGTTCAAGAACAAGGGCGTGCAGGCCATGCTCGACGCCGTCATCGACTATCTGCCGTCGCCGCTCGACATTCCCGCGATCAGCGGTCACGACGAGTACGACCGCGAAATCGAGCGTCATCCGAAAGACGACGATCCGTTCTCCGCCCTCGCCTTCAAGATCATGACCGACCCGTTTGTCGGCCAGCTGATCTTCTTCCGCGTGTATTCAGGCGTGGTGAATTCGGGCGACACCGTCTACAACGCCACCAAGGAAAAGAAGGAACGCCTTGGCCGGATCCTGCAGATGCATGCGAACGAGCGCAAGGAAATCAAGGAAGTCTACTGTGGCGACATTGCCGCGGCAGTCGGCCTGAAAGAAGCGACCACGGGCGACACGCTGTGCGATCCGCAGCATGTGATCATTCTTGAAAAGATGATCTTCCCGGAGCCGGTGATTTCGCAGGCCGTCGAACCGAAGACCAAGGTCGACCAGGAAAAGATGGGCATTGCGCTCAATCGTCTGGCGCAAGAAGACCCGTCGTTCCGCGTGCAGACGGATGAAGAATCCGGCCAGACCATCATCTCCGGCATGGGCGAGTTGCACCTGGAAATTCTGGTCGACCGGATGAGGCGCGAGTTCGGCGTCGAGGCGACCGTCGGCAAGCCGCAGGTGGCTTACCGCGAAACGGTGCGCAACAAGGTCGAAGACGTCGAAGGCAAGTTCGTCAAGCAGTCGGGCGGCCGCGGCCAGTACGGCCATGCGGTGATCACGCTCGAACCGTCGGCGCAAGGCAAGGGCTACGAATTCGTCGACGCGATCAAGGGCGGCGTGATTCCACGTGAGTACATTCCGGCGGTCGACAAGGGTATTCAGGAAACGCTGAAGGCCGGCGTGCTGGCGGGTTATCCGGTGGTCGACGTGAAAGTCACGCTGACCTTCGGTTCGTACCACGACGTCGACTCGAACGAAAACGCGTTCCGCATGGCCGGTTCGATGGCGTTCAAGGACGCGATGCGCAAAGCGAAACCAGTGCTGCTGGAACCGATGATGGCCGTCGAAGTGGAAACGCCGGAAGACTTCATGGGCAACGTGATGGGCGACCTGTCGAGCCGGCGCGGGATGGTGCAAGGCATGGAAGACATCGCCGGCGGCGGCGGCAAGCTGGTGCGCGCCGAAGTGCCGCTCGCCGAGATGTTCGGTTACTCGACATCGCTGCGCTCAGCCACGCAAGGCCGCGCGACGTACACGATGGAGTTCAAGCACTACGCTGAAACGCCGAACAACGTCGCGGAAGCCGTGATCAACGCGAAGCAGAAGTAAGCACCAAGGGTTGCAACACGCCATGCGCTGCGCTGCAACCCAGGCTGCAATGAAGGCAAACAGTAACAAGCCCGTCCCCTGTGGACGGGCTTTTTTTTCGTTCGCGACGCCGCCCGCGCCGGCAGGCAACACGCACGTTTTTGAACGTGCAAAAATGCCAGACGGCGCTGCGTCCAGCAACCGGACGGTCGCCCCCGAGGAGACACACCATGAGCCACGATCACGAACACCCGCACTACAAGGATGAACAACCGTCCGCGCCGGTCGACTGGCGCGAGCACGGCGTCAAGGTCATCAAGGGCGACCAGCTCGACAGCAATACCGCGCAAACGCCGGGCATGAATCGCGCGGCGGCGATCAACGCGGCGCGCGTCGGCGCACAGAAGATCTGGGCCGGCACCGTGACGATCCATCCGAATGCAAAGACCGGCGCGCATCATCACGGCGCGCTCGAGAGCGTGATCTACGTGGTGCGCGGCCAGGCGCGCATGCGTTGGGGCGAGCATCTCGAGTTCACTGCCGAGGCCGGGCCGGGCGACTTCATCTTCGTGCCGCCCTATGTGCCGCATCAGGAAATCAACGCGAGTACCGATGATCCGCTCGAATGCGTACTGGTGCGCAGCGACAATGAAGCGGTGGTGGTGAATCTGAACATCGACGCGGTGGAAGCACCGGAAACTGTTTTCTGGGTCGATCCGATTCACAAGCATCCGCACGATCACTAAATCTCTTTCACCCAACTCATGACGCCGACCGCTTCGCTACGCCCTCGCCTCATCACGCTGTATACCGTACTGATCGCCGCAAATCTCGGTACGTGGGCGTGGGCGCTGATCGCGTTTCGCCACTATCCGCTGCTGCTCGGCACCGCGCTGCTGGCGTATGGCTTCGGCCTGCGCCACGCAGTGGATGCGGACCACATCGCCGCGATCGACGCCGTCACGCGCAAGCTGATGCAGACGGGTAAGCGGCCGCTCGGCGTGGGCCTGTCGTTTTCGCTAGGCCATTCGACGATCGTGATCATGGCGACCGTCGGCATTGCGTGGACTGCGCATTCGCTGCACGGCCGCTTCGAAACCTTCAAGGCGGTAGGCGGCACGATCGGCACGGTCGTGTCGGCGGTGTTTCTGCTAGTGCTGGCGTGCGTGAATCTCGTGATTCTGCGCGACGTCTGGCGCCGCTATCGCCACGTTCAACGTGGCGGCGAACTCGCCGCTGCTGAAGCGGCGGCGAGCATTGCGCCCGGCGGCCTGCTGTCGCGCGCACTGCGGCCGATGTTCCGGCTCGTGACGAAAAGCTGGCACATGTACCCGGTCGGCGTGCTGTTCGGCCTCGGCTTCGACACCGCGACCGAGATCGGCCTGCTGGCAATTGCCGCGTCCGAAGCCGGCAAAGGTCTGCCGCTGTATTCGATCCTCGTGTTCCCCGCGCTCTTCACCGCCGGCATGACGCTGGTCGACTCCACCGACAACGTGCTGATGGTCCACGCCTACGGCTGGGCCATGGACGATCCGAAGCGCAAGCTCTACTACAACGCGAGCATCACGTTCGTCTCGGCGATGGTCGCGATCGTGATTGGCGGCATCGAAGCGTTGGGACTGCTATCGGACAAACTCGGTCTGAACGGCGGCATATGGGACGCCGTGGCGAGCCTCAACGAGCGCTTCGGCGTACTGGGTTACGGCATCGTCGCAATGTTCATGGCGTGCTGGATCGGCTCGGTGTTGTTCCATCGCTGGCGCCGTCCGGGCACCATTGCGCGGTAAATCCGCCTTGCCTTTTACGGAGGATCGGTAAGGCTTCCACAGCGGCAGCGGCGGTTTCCGCGCTGCCGCATCCTGCGCTTTCGCGTGACCATGCGAGACAGCCCCAGCGGGCGTTGTCGTGACGACACACCCCGGTCCTTTTATCCGCGAAACGGGAACCGGAGCGCGCACCAGGCGCTCCGAACCGGCGGGCAATCGCTTACACTGAAACCGCTTTTCGTCACTGCAGCGCCCTGCAGCTTGTCGTCATTGCCATAAGTCGCCCTGTCGCGAGCATCCGGCGCGGCCCTTCAGAACCGACAGCAGAACGGACTGGACACTCCATAGATGAAGACTCCCGCGGACCGATTTCTCGAACTCGACCTAGCCCGCCGCACCGCCGACGCCTACGGCAACCACGCTATCGACGAATTCATCGCCAGCCGCATCACACGCCGCGACCTGCTGCGCTACGCGAGCGTAATCGGTTTGTCGCTGGCTGGCGGCGGCGTTCTGAATACGCCGCAGGCACGTGCGCAAGGCGCGCCGAGTTCGTCTAACCAGACGATCCGCGTGGCCCATCTGACGCCGGCCGGCGCGGTCGACCCGCTCACCGTGACCGATGCCGCGAGTCTCGCGCTGCTGAACCAGACGGGCGAATTCCTGATCGACGACGACGGCGAAAAGCTCGTACTGAAGCCGGCGCTCGCCTTGTCGTGGAAGCCGAACGAGAAGGGCGACGTGTGGACCTTCAAGCTACGCCCGAACGTCAAGTTCCACGACGGCCAGGCGTTCACCGCCAAAGACGTCGTCGCCACCTTCGATCGTCTCGCCGATCCGGCAAGCGGTTCGGCAGCGCTCTCGGTGCTCAAGGGCGTCCTGTCGAAAGGCGCTGCGAAGGTGGTCGACGAGCACACGGTCGCCTTCCATCTCGATGCACCGAACGGCAACTTCCCGTACTACGTTTCCTCGGACAATTACAACGCCGTGATCCTGCCCGCGAACTATGCGGGTGGTTATGAAAAGAGCTTTATCGGTACCGGTCCGTTCAAGCTCGAAAAGTATCAGGCGAAGGTCGGCGCATCGTTCGTGCGTAATCCCGATTACTGGGGCGACAAAGCGTTACCGCAACGCGTACAGTTCTCGTTCTACGCCGATGAACAGGCGCAATTGCTCGCGCTGCAGGGCCATCAGGCTGACGTGATGGGGACCTTCACCGTGCAGGGCGGCGCCGGTATTCTGAACAATCCGGACTACAAGGCAGTCGGCGTGAAGTCGAGCGCGCATCGCCAGATTCATATGCGCAATGACAACCCGCTGTTCAAGGACAAGCGCGTGCGTCAGGCGATGGCGTTGTCGCTCGACCGCGACATACTCGTGCGTGGCCTGTTCAAAGGCCGCGCGCAGCTCGGTAACGACAGTCCGTTCGCCCCCGTGTTTCCGTCCTCCGATGCAGGCGTCGCGCAACGAAAGATCGATGTCGCGAAAGCGAAGCAACTGCTTGCGCAAGCAGGCGTGCCGAACGGTTTCGACGTCACGCTGACCACCGAGAAGTACATGGAGATTCCCGATCTCGCGGTGGTCGTTCAGAACGCGGCGAAGGCGATCGGCGTGCGCATCAATCTGAAAGTGGAAAGCCAGTCGCTGTACTACGGTGCGGGCACGCCGGGCAAGTCGGATTGGCTCGACTCGCCGCTCGGCATCACCGATTACGGCCATCGCGGCGTACCGAACGTGTTTCTGAACGCGCCGCTCACCAGCACCGGCACATGGAATGCCGCCCACTTCAGGAATCCACAGTACGATCAACTGGTCGCGCAGTTCGTCGCGGCGATCGATCTGGGCACGCAGCGGAAAATCTCCGGGCAAATCCAGACGTTACTGCTCGACGAGACACCGGTGATCATCCCATTCTTTTACGATCAACTGATCGCCATGCGCAAGGGTGTGAACGGCGTGCGCTTCACCGCGCTCGCACAACTCTATTTCGACCGCGCGGTGTTGAGCGCGTAATTTGAACGCAAAGGCCGTGAACACAAAAGCTGTGAACGCGAAAGCCGTTGAACGTATGAGCGCACGGCGCTTCTTCGGCAGGAGATCACGATGTCGACCACGGTGACCCCTTCCGCTTCATCGGTCTCAAGCGGCAACGCGGGCCGCGTCGTGCGTTTTCTGGCGACGCGGGTCGGTTTGTCGTTGATTACACTGTGGCTGCTGTCGGTGATCGTGTTCGCGGGCGGCCAGTTGCTGCCTGGCGATATCGGCCGCGCGGTACTCGGGCCGCTCGCCGATGCGCGTGCGGTCGCAGCGCTCAATCATCAACTCGGCGCGGACCGGCCGCTCATGACGCAATATGTCGAGTGGATTTCGCATTTCGTGCGCGGCGATATGGGGCTCTCCTATGCGTACCGCGAACCGGTCGGGCCGTTTATCGCCGACGCTCTGGCGCATTCGGCCAAGCTCGGCCTGCTCGCATTTATCGTCGTCGTGCCGCTCGGCATTGCGGGTGGCGTGTGGTCGGCCATGCACGCGGGACGCTGGCTTGATCGCACCATCAGCATCGCCGGTTTGTCGGCGACCGTGGTGCCGGAGTTCGTCTCGTCGATCGTGCTGATTCTGGTGTTCGGCGTGTGGCTCAGGTGGCTGCCGATCGAAGCGTCGTATCCACCCGAAGCGAGCGCACTCGAACAATTACGCCATCTGATTCTGCCGGTGCTACCGCTGGTGCTGGTGTTTTTCGGCTACATCGCGCGGATGGCGCGCGCAGGTACGGTCGAAGCGCTCGATGCGGACTACACCCGCACTGCGATCCTCAAAGGCTTGCCGCGCCGTACCGTGATCTGGCGGCACGTATTGCGCAATGCGCTGCTGCCAACTATCACCGTCGCCGCGACGCAGCTCGGCTATATGATCGGCGGTCTCGTGGTGGTCGAGACACTGTTCCACTATCAAGGTATCGGCTCGTTGATCTACAACGCCGCCAAGGCCAAGGATTTTCCGATGCTCGAAGCGGGCGTGCTAACGATCGGCGTGGTCTACACCGTCGCCAATCTCGTCGCCGATGCGCTGCATGTCCTGCTCAATCCGCGGCTGCGGGTGAGGAGCGCCGAATGAGCACCATCGTTCCGCCGGCCGCGCCGCCTGCGCCACGCCCGGCGACTGAACCGCGCTTCGATCAGTTGCGCGTGCTGCTGCGCTCGCCCACGTTTGTGGTGGGCGTGCTGATCGTTGGATGGTGGATTGTCTGCGCGATCGCCGGGCAATGGATCGTGCGGATCGACCCGTACGCATCCGACCCGCTCAACTCACTCATGCCGCCCGACAGCACCCACTGGTTCGGCACCGATCAGCTCGGCCGTGACGTGTTTTCGCGGGTAATCGTCGGCGCGCGCGACATTCTGACCATCGCGCCATTGGCGACCCTGCTCGGCACGCTCGCGGGCACGGCGCTAGGACTGATCGTCGGCTACTTCGAAGGCTGGGTCGACAACGTAGTGGGCCGCGCGATCGATGCCGTGCTCGCGCTGCCGCTCGTGATCGTCGCGTTGCTCGCACTGGCCGCGGTCGGTGCATCGAACTTCACCGTGATCCTCGTGATCGGCATCACTTTCACGCCGATCACTGCACGTACGGTACGGGCCGCCGTGTTCGCCGAACGGCATCTGGACTACGTCGCCGCGGCGCAACTGCGCGGCGAACGCGCACCGTACATCATGTTCGCGGAGATTTTGCCGAACGTGCTGCCGCCAATCATCGTTGAGGCGACCGTGCGGCTCGGGTATGCCATTTTCGCGGTTGCGACGCTGTCGTTTCTCGGCTTCGGCATTCAGCCGCCTTCCGCCGACTGGGGGCTCGCGCTCTCCGAGTCGTACACGCTGATGGCGGGCGGTGCATGGTGGACTGTCGTGTTCGCAGCCGGCGCCATCGCCTCGCTCGTGGTCGGCGTGAATCTGATCGCCGATAGTGTGCAAGGAGTGCTCGACCGATGAACGGCCCGCCGCCCGCCTCGTTCCCCGCCTTCGACGTATCGAAGAGCGATCGCACGGATGCGCTGACCGTCGTCGGGCTGACGGTCACGTACCGGATGCGTGGACGCGATCGTGAAGTGCTGCAGGACGTGTCGTTTCGCGTGCGACGGGGCGAAGCGTATGGCCTCGTCGGCGAATCGGGGTGTGGTAAATCGACCGTCGCGATGGCGGCGCTGCGCTATCTGCCACGCAACGGCAAAGTGAAGGCCGGCAAGATCATCATCGCCGGCCAGGACGTGCAGAAGCTCGACGCCGACGCGTTGCGCACGATGCGCGCGAACGCGATTTCGATGGTCTATCAGGATCCGGGGCGGGCGTTGAATCCGTCACTGACGATCGCGCGGCAAGTCACGGAAGCATTCGAAGCGGCCGGCGTCTCGCGTGACGAAGCGGCGCAGCGCACGGTCGAGATGCTGCAGCGTGTACGCATCGCCGCACCCGAACGCGTGATGGACAGCTATCCGCATCAGTTGTCGGGCGGCATGCAGCAGCGAGTTGTGATCGCGATGGCGCTCGCCTCGAATCCGGCCTTGCTGATTCTCGACGAACCGACCACCGGGCTCGACGCCACCGTCGAAGCCGAAGTGCTCGATCTGGTGGCGCAACTACGCGAAGAACTCGGCACGGCCGTGCTGTTCATCAGCCACAACCTCGCAGTGATCGGGCGGATGTGCGAGCGCGTTGGCGTGCTGTATGCAGGCAAGCTGGTCGAGGAAGGCGCAACCCAGGACGTGTTCGCGCGGCCGCGTCATCCCTATACGGTTGGACTGCTGCGCTGCCTGCCGAGCGCGGGGCGCAGCAAGGACACCGAGCGGCTCGATACCATTGCGGGCCATCTGCCTTTGCCCGGTTCGGTCACACAAGGCTGTATTTACGCGGACCGTTGCCGCCTCGCCGACGACCGCTGCCACCGTGAAGCACCGCCGCCGTATCGCGTGAGCGCCGCGCATGGCGATCAGATGTCGCGCTGCCATTATCACGAACGCGCCATCGAACTGCCGCATGCGGCCGCAGAAATATTGCCCCGGCATGGCGATGTGCCGCGTGACGGCGAGCGCGCTGCTCTCGTGCTGCGCGCGGAAAAACTCTCGAAGACATTCCACGTATCCGGCGCCCCGCTGCGCGCAGTCGACAACGTCTCGATCGACCTCGCGAGCGGCGAAACGCTCGGCCTTGTCGGCGAATCCGGCAGCGGCAAGACCACGCTCGCGAAGCTGATGCTCGGCCTGCTCACACCGGACGCGGGCAGTGTGCTCGAACTCGACGGCACACCACTCGCCGCACGCGTCACGCGACGCAACGACGAACAGGTCAAGTCACTGCAGATCGTGTTCCAGAATCCGGACTCAGCGCTCAATCGTGCGCATTCGGTGAAGCGGCTGATCGGCCGTGCGTTGTCGCGCCTCACCGCGCTGCGTGGCGCCGCGATCGACGAACGGCTCGCCGCCTTGACGGCGGCGGTGCGCCTGCCCGAACGCTATCTCGGATCGCGCACGCGTCAGTTGTCCGGTGGACTCAAGCAGCGCGTGGCGATCGCGCGCGCGTTTGCCGGTGAGCCACGCGTGGTGGTCTGCGACGAGCCCACGTCCGCGCTCGACGTTTCCGTGCAGGCGGCGATTCTCAACCTGCTCGCCGATCTGCAACGCGAGCGCGGCGTGAGCTACGTGTTTATCTCGCACGATCTGCACGTAGTGCGCTATCTGTCGGACCGCATCGCCGTGCTGTACCTCGGCCGACTGCTGGAGATCGGGCCGGCAGCCGCCGTCTTCGGCGGACCGCACCATCCTTACACCGAAGCACTTCTGTCTGCGGTGCCGACGCTCGATGCCCACGACAGCAAAACCCGCATACGGCTATCCGGCGATCTGCCGAGCGCGGCATCGCCACCGTCCGGTTGCGTGTTCCATACGCGCTGCCCGCGCAAGCTCGGCGCGATCTGCGAGCAGCAGGACCCACCTTTCCTCGAAGCCGGCGGCGGCGATCCTGCCCAACTGTCCGCGCATCGCATCCGCTGCCATATTCCCGTCGACGAACTGCGCGTGCTGCAAGCCGCCTCGCACGACAATGGCGGCAAGGCCTCCGGCAGCGGCTCGGAAAACGCGCCGGAAACCGCCGCGCGTAACGAATAACGCGTAATAACGCGACGCTCCGGCCACGCGTTTCATCGCCGAAACGTTTTTGTGCATTTTTGCCTCCCGGGCATCGCACACCCCGATTCGACACCTGTCGCCGCAAGGCTTTGCGGGCAATGGCATGGATATCGCTAAGTACTGTCCAGACACTCCGGGCCAACGAGATCGGGAAAGAGAATCGGAAGCGCCGCTTGTGCGCATCGCCGTAGCAAGAAGCGATACGTGACGACGCGCGCCGGACGGTATCTGCTGAAGCGCACGTAGCGTTTGTCAGCGCACCGGTCACGGAACCGGGAAGACAGGGATGATGCTTGATTTGCATCCGCAAAACAGACTCGGGGGGCGACGAGGCCCGCGTTCAGACAGGCCCGCCGCCAGCGAATCAGCGTGAGAGATGGCGACGGCGAGGTGTCGGCGTTCCCTCGGGAGAGACGTGATGAAAACCAGAAGATTCAATCAGTACTACTTCGGGGTTATACGGAATACGGCAGTCGTGGCAGGCGTGATTTTGCTGGTGACCCAGGTCGCGTACCCGGCTTCAACCGATGTAATCCCCAGGTGGATCGTGCTTGCCGATGCGCCATTGCCCGCGAGCGGCACGCATGGCGCGACGCAAGTCGCGCAGGACGACGGTTCGGCGGCAGGTGCGGCGGCCACAGGCACGGCGCCGGGCGAACCGTCCATTGCCGACGACGCAGCCCTGGTGTTCCAGCCGCACGATTGCACTACCAGCACTGTCGGGGGGTGCGCACGGCATGGCGGTGGCAGCGGCGCCAACGGCGCGGGCAGCAGTGGCGGAGGTTCGAGCGGCAATGGTGCCGGCGGAGCTGCCGGCTCGGGGAACGGCAACGGCGGCGGTAACGGCAATGGTGGCGGTAGCAGCGGCGGTGGAAGCAGCGGTAGCAGTGGTAGCAGTGGTAGCAGTGGTAGCAGCGGCAGCAGCGGGAGCAGTGGCAGCAGTGGCAGCAGCGGCAGCAGCGGCAGCAGCGGCAGCAGCGGCAGCAGCGGCAGCAGC
>NZ_JAQQET010000061.1:0-25746 GCF_046026855.1 Paraburkholderia sediminicola
CGCCTTGCGCCGAAGTGAGGTGCCCCTCGACAGCGTCGTCGGGCTCCAGCGCAAGAAGTTCAGCGCTTCGCGTGTTGTTTCTTTATCTGCGCTTCACAGAAAGCCGTGAAATGCCGAACAACCTGTCTCGGCTTCATGTTGCGCGACTGTGCAATGCCCAACGTGACTGCTGTAACGTCGTCTTTGAACCGCTTGACGACGAAATCCTCGCCGTCCACGGTATGGGTCGATTTGAGTGGGAAGTTCAGGATGCTGTATCCCAGACCGTTCGCCACCATACCGCGCACCACCTCGGGTTGTGCGGACTTGAACGCCGGGACCGGACGCTCGCCGACCGCGTCGAACAACGCCGCAAAGTATTCCCGGCTATGGGGCAGGTCTAGCATCACGTAGGGCTCCCCCACAAGATTCGCGAGCGCGATCGAGCGATGCTGCGCCAGGTGGTGGGTTTTCGGCAAGATGACGTACGGCGGCAGCGTCAGCATCGGCAGGAATTCGATGTCATCGGTCAGATCAATGTTGTAGGTCAGCGCGAGGTCGAGCGATCCATCGTGCAGGCCCGTGAACAAATCTTCCTGATGCGCTTCCAGTGTCTGGAATACGACGTCGGCATGCTGGGCGACAAAGTGGCTGATGAGGCCCGGCAGCAACGGCGGGGCAAGCGAGACCAGGCAGCCGAACGCAATGCCGCCCGATATGCCGGTGTCCATCCCGCGTGCAGCAACCTGCAGTTCCTCCGCATTCTTTAGCAGGTCACGCGTCTTGCCGAGCATCTCGCGCCCTGCCTGGGTCAGGGAGAGCCCGGATGCATGGTGACGGATGAACAGTTGCACACCAAAAGACGCTTCTAGCTCAGCAATCGCCGTAGAAATCGAGGGCTGCGAAATGTGAAGGACTTTTGACGCACCGGTAAAAGACAACGCTTCTGCCGTCACGACAAAGTATCGCAACTGGCGCAGCGAATACCGAAGCAGTGGGCTTTCCATTGAACTGTTCCCATGAGAAAAATCATTCCGGAGGCGCCGGACACAGGGCTCGGCCCCGCGCTGATTATCTCGCGCTTTGCATAGCTAAAACAGATGTTTTGCATTTTTTAAATATATTTTTCAGATGTCATCTATCCGCGTAGATTTCTTTCATCAGTGGATCTTGCAAGGAGATAGACATGACAGTTGAAATAACGTCAATCGATACGCTAATTGTTGGCGCCGGTCAGGCCGGTGTGGCCATGAGTGAACACCTGAGCAAATTCGGGGTGCCCCACCTCGTTCTGGAGCGCGATCGTATCGCCGAGAGTTGGCGCACGGGGCGGTGGGATTCTCTGGTTGCCAATGGTCCGGCCTGGCACGATCGTTTCCCGGGCATGGAATTCGACGGTCTCGACCCCGACGCCTTTGCGTCGAAAGAGCGGGTTGCGGACTATTTTGAAGCCTACGCCAGGAAGATCAACGCGCCGATCCGCACGGGTGTGGAAGTGACGAAGGTGGTGCGCAATGCCAGCCGGCCTGGCTTCACAGTTGAAACCACTGAGGGGGTGATCGAGGCCAACCGCGTGGTTGTCACCACCGGACCTTTTCAGCGCCCGGTGATCCCGCCGATCGCGTCTGAAGCCGGGAAGCTCACGCAGATTCACTCCGCCGAATATCGCAATCCGGAGCAACTGCCCGAGGGCGCTGTTCTGGTGGTCGGCGCCGGGTCGTCGGGCGTGCAGATCGCGGATGAGTTGCAACGCGCAGGCAAGAAGGTCTACCTCTCGGTTGGGCCGCACGATCGTCCTCCGCGCGCCTATCGCAACCGTGACTTTTGCTGGTGGCTGGGTGTGCTTGGCGAGTGGGATGCGGAGGCCATGAGGCCGGGCAAGGAACACGTCACCATTGCAGTAAGCGGTGCGCGTGGTGGCCATACGGTTGACTTCCGGCGTCTTGCCAATCAGGGCATCACGCTCGTTGGTTTGACGAAATCGTTCAATGACGGTGTCGTGACCTTCGAGCCGGATCTTGCGGACAACCTTGCTCGCGGTGACGAGAGCTATCTGTCGCTACTGAATGCAGCTGACGCGTACATTGTCCGCAATGGTCTCGACCTTCCGGAAGAACCTGAAGCCCACACTATGCTCCCGGATCCGGAATGCGTGACCCATCCCATTCCTGAGCTCGATCTGACCAAGGCCGGCGTGACCTCGATCGTTTGGGCAACGGGCTATGCCGTCGATTACAACTGGCTGCATGTCAACGCCTTCGACGCAAACGGTAAGCCGAAGCATCAGCGCGGCGTTTCAACCGAGCCTGGCGTTTATTTCCTGGGTTTGCCGTGGTTGTCGCGTCGTGGCTCCGCTTTCATCTGGGGCGTCTGGCACGATGCCAGGCATATTGCCGACCATATCGTCACGCAGCGCAAATATCTCTCCTACCGCGATGCCTCGGAACGCCAGGCAGAAGACGGTCGCGAGATCTACGAGCCAAATTTCTTTCCGAGTATTGAGGTGCACTCATGAGCCAACCTACGCACACCCGTATCCGCATGTTCAACACCAAGGATACCTATCCGAATCAGTCGCTGGATAACGATCTCTGTCAGGCCGTACGTGCCGGCAACACCGTCTATGTACGCGGGCAGGTGGGCACCGATTTCGACGGCCGCCTGGTCGGGCTCGGCGACCCGGGAGCCCAGGCCAGGCAGGCGATGACGAATGTCAAGCAGTTGCTGGAAGAGGCGGGCAGCGATATGTCCCACATCGTCAAGACCACAACCTACCTGATCGACCCGCGCTATCGCGAACCGGTGTATCAGGAAGTCGGCAAGTGGCTTAAGGGCGTGTTTCCTATTTCCACCGGCCTGGTTGTGACCGCTCTAGGCCAGCCGCAGTGGCTGATGGAGATCGATGTGATCGCGGTGATCCCGGACGGCTGGAAGCCGGATCAGGCCTAAGGCCTAAGGAATAGGACATGACATTCTCTATCATCGGACGTTGCCCGGAAACCGGGCAGCTAGGGATCGCCATCAGCTCTTCCAGTATCGCCGTGGGTGCTCGATGCCCCTGGGTACGTGCGGGGGTGGGTGCGGTGGCGACCCAGAACGTCACCCTGCCTGCTCTCGGCCCGCAGATTCTCGACCTCCTCGAAAACCAGCAGATCGAGCCTGCGGCGGCCCTCGATCAGGCGCTCAGCGCCAACGGTTGGAGCCAGTATCGACAGGTGACGGTGATCGATGGCCAGGGCCGTACCGCGTTTTTCAGCGGTAAAGAAGCACTGGGCGTGCACAACGTTGTAGCTAGTGAGCAGTGCGTAGCCGCTGGCAACTTATTGGCAGGTGTCCAGGTCATCGAGGCGATGGTTCAGGCGTTCGAGAATGCGCCCGGGATGCTTGCCGACCGTCTGCTGGTGGCCATGCATGCGGCGATAGCGGCCGGTGGTGAAGCGGGGGCTGTGCATTCGGCGGCGCTCAAGGTAGTGGGCGACGTGAGCTGGCCGATCGTCGATCTGCGAGTCGACTGGGCGGAAGAGGACCCAATCGGTCAACTGGACACGCTCTGGCAAGCCTATCGGCCGCAGATGCAGGACTACCTGGCCCGGGCGTTGAATCCGACCGCAGCGCCCAGCTATGGGGTGCCGGGCGATGAGTGAGGTGTCCAGCCGTGAGTTGCTCGAACGACTGATCGGTTTCGCCACCGTCAGCCGGGATTCCAACCTGGAACTGATTGCCTTCATCCAGCGTTACCTGGCGGAACTCGGCGTGGAGAGCGAACTTTTCTACAACCCGGAGCGCACCAAGGCCAACCTGTTCGCCACTATCGGTCCTCGCGATCGGGGAGGCGTTGTGCTTTCTGGCCATACCGATGTGGTGCCGGTGGATGGGCAGGCCTGGACGGTGGAGCCGTTCCGTCTTACCGAGAGAGACGGGCGGTTGTACGGTCGCGGCACGGCCGACATGAAGGGCTTCATTGCCTCGGTGTTGGCGGCGGTACCGATCTTTCTCAAGCAGCCGCTGGCGCTCCCGGTACACCTTGCCTTCTCCTATGACGAAGAAGTGGGATGCCTGGGTGTACGGCCGATGTTGGCGCAATTGGAAAAGCGTTTGCACAAGCCGCGCCTGTGCCTGATCGGCGAACCCACCGAGTTGAAACCGGTGCTGGGTCACAAGGGCAAGCTGGCCATGCGCTGCCAGGTGAAAGGGGCGGCCTGTCACTCGGCCTACGCACCCTATGGGGTCAACGCGATCGAATATGCGGCGCGACTGATTGGCCGGCTGAGCGAGATCGGTGCGCGGCTGGCACGGCCTGACCATCACGATCAGCGCTTTGATCCGCCGTTCTCGACAGTGCAGACCGGCGTAATCAAAGGTGGCCGTGCGCTGAACATCGTGCCCGCTGAATGCGAATTCGATTTCGAGGTACGCGCCCTGCCAGGCTTCCATGCTCACGAAGTCGCGGATGAACTGCAGGCCTATGCCGAGGCCGAGCTGCTGCCGAGGATGCGTTCGGTGCAGCCCGATACCGACATTCGCTTGCAGCCGCTGAGCGCCTACCCGGGATTGGCCACCTCACCCGACAGCGAAGCGGCACGCCTGTTGGCGCTGCTGAGCGGTTCCACCGAGTTCGGTACGGTGGCATTCGGCACAGAGGGCGGACTGTTCGACCAGGCGGGCATTCCCACCGTGGTCTGCGGGCCGGGAAGCATGGATCAAGGCCACAAGCCGGACGAATTTATCACCCTTGAGCAACTGGCCGGCTGCGATGCAATGTTGGCTCGCCTAGCCGAATACCTCTGGTCGAGATGAACGTGTCGCTGAATCTTTCATCGGCTGTCCCGCTTCAATTGGCGTGGGCGTAGGGGCGTTCGATAGAAAAATCCGAGTTGCGACGCCTGAAATATCGAGGCAAAAGGCGTCGGACCTATACATGTCGCAGTAAGGCGGTGCTGTATGCCGCAGGGGTGAAGACTAACGTCGTGGTCCTTGAACGCACTATTGAAACGGGTTCTGTACCACGCCTGGTTTCGCATCCGGTTCATCCTTCACCTTCGCTGGCAAATTGGTCTGCGCTTGCAATGCGGCCACCACCGCGTCGACCGCTTCCTTCAGCGCGAGCGCTGCCTTCAGCCCGCGCTGGTCCTGAGTCAACTCCAGCGTTCCGTTGAGCACCACGCGCGTGGTGCCGTTGCTGACGGTGAGTGCATCGCCCTGGATGTTGAGTACGTCGTCATCGTTCGAATAGGGTTTAAACACCTTTCAGTCCTCCCGGTCGCTGATCTTTGAGATTTTCCGGAATACCCGGAAAGCGGATACCCGATGCTGCCTCGAGTTCGTGAATCGTTCTGATGTCATAACGGTTGGTCGAGACGTTGTCCACGACGACCGCGAACGCCATCTGCCGGGACGGCACGTAGACGACCTTGAACAATTGCGTCGGCACGAAGACGCGCGTCGGTCCGATGGTCTGCAATTGCTGGCCGCTGAAAATCGGTCCGGTGACCACATAGGTATCGTCGTACGACATCGCAAGCTTTCGCACTGACGTTTCGATACGTGCCCACAAGCGCTGATTGTTTTCGCGATTTTGCGGCACAACGTTCGCCAGCGAAAATGATTGTGCCATCGCTTCCTGATTCCAGCGATTGCCCGCCGGGCTCATATGTCCACGATCGAAGCCGCTGCGCTTATAGTCCGCGAGCGTCGCGCCTTCACCGTCGGGCAGACGCGCGTCTTCGAAGAATTTGTTGGTGCGCACCATGTCTTTCGCGGCGTCAATATGGTCGCGAGTCAGGTGCTCGGCGGACCACAGCGGACCATGCGTGATACCCGAATGCAGCACCGCGAAATCGCTATAGCAAAGCATGCGCGTTTTTGGCGCCATCTTCTGATTGGTCAGAATCGGCCATTGCGCATTCGGGGTGAACTGGGTGCAGGAAGACGCCGCGCTCGCTTGAGCGGCAACGGCGAACAACAGACAGGCAAACCACTTCTTCATGTGTCAGTCAGTTGAGGGATGGGGGCGCAAGTATAGCGTCGCGGACCCGTATCGAGCGACGCAGAACGCAGGAAAACACAGAGGAGAAAAGGGTTTTTGCGCGGCACGCACGGCGATGAAAATGCTGCGAGCGGAAGAAGCGGAAGAAGCGGAAGAAGCGGAAGAAGCGGAAGAAGCGGAAGAAGCGGAAGAAGCGGAAGAAGCGGAAGAAGCGGAAGAAGCGCTCGGCGCACAGCAAAAAAGCCCTGCACCAAAAAAAACGGGCCGCCTTGCAGCGACCCTAATGCGTGGAATTCAAACTCTACGCACGCAAACTTAAGACGGCCTTAAACGCACAAAGCGGAATGCGGGGCACGCATCGAACGTCGAATCCGCACACAACCGCGCCCGCGCACGGGGCGGTGCGGTGCGGTTTGGATGAGTAGAAATTTCGACGGACGAAAAAGCGCCAGAACCTAATTGCCGAAAACGCTATTCTCGGCGCGCACAGTCTGACGGTCGACGGCTTGCAAGCGCCAGAAGCCGCTGGTCGGCGCACGCGTGGGCAAGGCCGTCCACGCTGCGGCGCCTTGTGCCGCGCTTACGCGTTGTTTGCGATCGACGTGCAATCCGCGCAGCGTGCACAGTGGTGCATCCGCGCTCGGTGCACAAAGCGTGGTCACGCCGTTGTCGTCGTGTAACTCGCCCCACGGGGGCAGATCGATCCCCTGATGTGCTTCCCGCGACCACCGGTGTTCTTCGGTGTCGAGCCATAAGACAGCGTAATCGTGACTGACGGTGGGATCGGAACCGTTAATGAGGATGGTCAGGCGCATGGCAGTCCCGTGCAAAATTGCGAAATACTGATTTAACAGTCTATGCCGCAGCGCGTGTTATGCAAGGCAAAAGGTACGACGATCCGGCACGAAAAAACTTACGCGTGGCGCACACGGCTGTACGATAACCACGTCTACAAGATATTCGCGGAGGCGCGCCATGCTGCGTCGATTTCTGCAACTCACAGTAGTGGCGGGATGCCTCGGCGCGGCATCCACGCTCAGCGCCGCCGCGGACAGCGCCCCCTTCGCAGCGCCGGCGCCGATTGTCTACGTGTCCGACTTCGAACTCGACGTGGCCAACGTGAAACCTGACAGCGGACCGGGGCAACGTGTGCGCCGCCTGCGCGGCCTGCTGCCGAGCGGCCCGGGGCCGTTAGGGGAGGACAAGAATCCGGAGGATCACGCCAGGAACATCGTGAACGAGATGGCGGACGCGCTGACTGCGGACCTGAAAAAAGGCGGTGTCGACGCACGCCGCGTTGCGCCCGGCCAGCCTTTGCCCGCAATGGGCTGGCAAGTGCGCGGCGTGTTTCTGAGTGTCGACGACGGCAATCGTCTAAGGCGTGCAATGGTCGGTTTGGGTGCGGGTCAGAACGACATCCAGGTGGCGGTGTCGTGCGACAGCCTGGGAACGGCTGATTTGCCGCCGCTCTATCAGGCCGTCGAAGAGGCCGACAGCAAGGGTAAGCCGGGCGCAGTCATCAAACTCAACCCGTATGTGATCGCAGCCAAGTTCGTGATGGCGAGCGGCGATGAAAAGAAGACGATCAAAAAGACCGCGCAAGAGATCTCGGATTCGGTGATCGCCAGGCTGCACGGGGTGGCGCAGTGATTGATGCGCTGCCGCCCACCCTCATGCGATAGTCACGCCACGCGGCTCAGGCCAGATCCAGTGTACCGGTCAAATCTCCAAGCGGCGCCAGGCCATTCTGCGCAAAAGCCCGATCTCGCGCGACAACCCCATCCAGCGGCGCCAGCCCATGCACCCGGCTAATCAGGCGAAGAATCGAATTGGTGTCGTACACCGTATGGTCGACATACCCCTTCTTCGCCAACGGCGAAATCACCAGCGCGGGAATCCGCGATCCCGGCCCCCAGCGATCGCCCTTCGGCGGTGAGACTGGATCCCACCAGCCGCCGTTCTCATCGACCGTGACGACCACGACCGTATTGGCCCACTGGGGGCCGCGCTGAATATGCTCGATCACATTCGAGATGTGACGATCCCCCGATTCGACGTCAGCATAGCCCGCGTGCATGTTCAGGTCGCCCTGCGGCTTGTAGAACGTCACCGCCGGCAAACGCCCTGCGTCGATATCGGCAAGCAGGCGATTGGTGGACGCGTTGTTGCCGAGGCCTGCATCGCGCAGATACTTGCGCCGCGCGGCAGTGCCCGGCGCGTAATTGGTGAAGTAGTTGAACGGCTGGTGGTGGTACTGGAAGTCAGGCACCGCGCCCGTGTCCTGATGCTCCAACGCGTACTGCCACGCGCCGCTGTACCACGCCCAGTCGACACCCTTGTCCGTCAGACGGTCGCCGATCGTCGCGTAGTTTTGCGGCGGCAGCACGCGCGGATTCGACAGGTCGGCGAAAGCGGGATTGCCGCCTTCGGCCGGACGCACATTGCTCGGCTGGTACGGCGGCGCCATGGTGTTGACGGCGTAGCCGTCAGCGGTAAACGCGCCGTCGTTGACGAATTTCGGCGGACCGTCGAGTGCGGACGCGGGCGAGTCGGCCGCCTGTTTCAGCCGGATGCCGGTCGGATCGTCGCCTTCGACGATCGAGACCATCTTCTTCGCCGGACTATTGTGGATGTCGGGATAGAACGGTGCCTGCGCCGAGATCAGAAAGATATGGTTCATCCACGAGCCGCCGAAGGCCGCCATGAAGAAGTTGTCGCACAGCGTGTATTGCTGCGCGAGATTCCACAGACGCAGCGTGTCGGCGGAATTGCGGTAGTGCCCCATCACCAGGCCGCCGGAGTCGCCCCAAGCGGCGAACTGATTGTTGCGTCCGGCGTTGATCTGCATCTGGTTCTGATAGAAGCGATGCACCAGATCGCGCGTGATCACGCCGGTCGGCAACGGTGCGCCCTGCGCATCCGCGATATGGAAGGGCCCGTTGCGGAGGTTGCCGATGTCCTTCTGACCAATCATGTAGCGCTTGCCGTCCACCTCCTGCGCTTGCGGCACGAGGCCGCCCCAGATTGCGGGCAGGCGCGGCAGCGGCGTCTTGCCGTCGCGGTCGAGTTGCAGATAACGCTCGGCGCTCACTGCATCGAGTGGATGCTGGACGCCGGGAAAGTTGCCGTACAGGTTCGCGAAGCTGCGGTTCTCGGCGTAGATCACCACGATGTGTTTGACCTGGTCGCGTAGCGCGGCGTCGAGCCGCAAGTCGGCGGCACTGCGCGGCGCCGCGTCGCTCGCGGTACTTTGCTCGGTCTTGCAACCGGTCAGCGCGAGTCCGATGCCGACTGCCGCGATCCCGGTCAGGACACGGCGGCGCTCGGGATCGTCGGGGGCATTGTCGGGGTTCGGCGGCAGGGTGGAGTCGTTGTCTGTCATCGGTAGGTTTCGATTTAGCGTGACGGGCGCTTAACAGCCTTTAGCTACCGCTCGGGGCAGCGTGCGCGCGGCACCGGATAAAGATGCGAGCCGGCAATTTGAACCTGGACGGATTCGGGCATGAACGTGGTCTCTGGACGCCTGGCGGGCGCGAAAGCGCAGTGCAGAGACCTCGCGCAATGAACCGGATCAAAGGATAGCACCGCGCGAAACGGAAATGACCGCCGTGTGCTTCGCGCTATCATGACGATCTGTATCCGATGAACAGCAGAGACAACGGCAAAGACGGCAGCCAAGATGGCAAAAGAAGAGCAGACAGGAGCGGGACGCAAGCACGTGAAGCCACGCGGCGCGTTGGCCTCGACATCGCAGGACGATGCGGCGTTGTCCCACGCAGAGGGCGCCGATTCAACCGATTCCACCGATGAAGAAAGTACCGGCGGATCGACGTATCTCGTGCCGGGCCTGGAACGCGGCCTGCGTATTCTCGCCGAATTCAGCGCGCGCGAGCCCATTCTGGGTGCACCCGAATTGTCGAAGCGCATTGGCATTCCGCGGACCACCACATTTCGCCTCCTGCAAACGCTCGAAGCCTTAGGCTTTCTCGAGCGCGTGAACGGTGACCGCTATTTCCGTTTGAGTGTCGCGGTGCTGCGGCTCGGCTTCGAATACTTGAGTTCGCTTGAACTGACCGACGTCGGTACGCCGATTCTCGAACGTTTGCGCGACGCGACCGGCTTCAGCACCCATCTGTTGATCCGCGATCAGCGCGACGTGGTGTTCGTCGCCAAAGCGCAAACGCATGAGCCGATGTTCAGTTCGGTGAAAGTGCATGTTGGGACGCGTCTGCCCGCGCATGCCACCGTGCATGGCCAGGTGCTTATGGGCGATTTGAGTTTCGAAGCATTACGTCAGTTGTATCCGGAGGCGCAACTCGAACGTTTTACCGAACGCACGCCGGCATCTGTTGAAGAGCTGTACGGAAGAGTGCGCGAAAGCGCGGCGCTCGGCTACGCGTTGAGTGAAGCGTCTTTTGAACGAGGGATCTCGGTGGTGAGCGCACCGGTGCGCGATCAAAGCGGCAAGATCACGGCCGCGTTGACGGTCACCATTCCGCGCTCCGATATCGGCGAAGCGGAAGAGCGCGAGCCGCTCGTCATCGCGGTTTGCCAGGCGGCGCTCGAATTGTCCGAGCGTCTGAGCTATCGTCCGCGGCCGGATGATCCGACTGCGGCTCAAGCGCGTCGCAGACCGGTTGCGGCGAACTGATCCGGCTTCTGTTTTGCTCATATAAAACGGCCCGGGTGCATAAGCAGCCGGGCCGTTTGCTTTACCGCGTCGACATTTACACCGCAATGACTGACATCAGAACGAGTGGTGGATACCCGTCAGGAAAATCGTCTGGTTCCGGCCGCTGGATACCCCCGCCGTAAAGAACGCGGCGTCCGTATTGGAGCCCGCGCGCTCATACAGCGCATTCACATACAACTGCGTCGATTTCGACAGCGAGTAGATATCGCCGATCTCGAACTGCGTCCAGCGATGGCCGGCCATCGTCGTCGTCGCGGCGCCGCCTGCGACGGTGTTGAACGGCGTGAACTGATAATTCGCGCCCACGTCGTAGCTCTGATACGTGTCCGAATGACCGGACGATTCCAGCTTCACGCGCGTGTACAAACCATGCACCAGCAGCTTGCCGAACTGGTATGACGCGCCCGCACCCATGTTCTCGACCTTGTCCGCCGTGTAGGTCGCCGCGGCGACGCCCTGGAAGTTGGTGATGCCCGTCGTCACGATCGATGGCGTACGGTTGTGCTCGTTCGCATAGGTCGCGCCGGCCTTGAACGGACCGTTCGCATAGCTAAGTGCAAAGCTCAGTGTCTTGCCGGTCGAGAAGTTGGTCGTATTGCCGAGACCCATCATCGCGCCGACCGAGAAACCGCCGAAACTCGCCGAGCGGAACTTCACCGAGTTGTCGAACGGCACCACGCCGGTGTCGGCGAGTTCGTCGATGTTGCCGGGGTGGAACGCGTACCAGCTCGCGGCCAGATAAGCCGTGCTAAACGGGTCCAGCACGTCGAAGCTGAACGGCGTTTGATGGCCTAGCGTCACCGTGCCGATCTGGTCCGAGCTCAGTCCGACAAAAGCCTGGCGATTAAACAGCGTACCCGCTTTGGCGAATGCACCCGTGTTCGTATAGAAGCCGTTTTCCAGCTGGAAAACCGTCTTCAGTCCACCGCCCAGATCCTCGACACCCTTCAGGCCCCAGCGGTCCGGCTGCATGTTGCCCTGTTCTTCGATCCACTTCGAGCTGCCACCCGCATTGCTGATATACGCGACACCGGCATCCAGGCTGCCGTATAGCGTCACACTGCTCTGTGCCCATGCGCCAGTCGTTGCGCAGATTGCCGTCAAGCCGGCCGCCGCAATGATGTGCTTCACCGTTGGTTCTCCTGATCACACGACGGATAGCTCGCGCCGATTTCGTCGTCCCTGATCCTTGCTTTGGGTTGAATGCAGTTTCGGGTTTATGCGCCAAAACTGCGCCGCTTTATGTTCCACCTATGGGTGTCTGTATCGCCTATGGAAAGTATAGTGAGTCTAGAAGTGATCAAAATAAATTTTCGGACCCCGTACAAACCCGCATGAGGGCTGCGGTATTCGTCTGAAAATTATGGTCAAACCCAAGCCTGTAAAGGCTCTGAAGCCGATGCCGCGATTCATGTCAGTTCACGCGCAATTGTGTTGTGAGCGCGACAGTCAGTGTTTTCCCCTACCAGCCCAGATTTTTATTTTCTCGAACCCCAGCCACTCCTATAATTATCCATACACGAACTGATGTTCCTTATATGGAACATAGAGCTTCAGGAGAAGGCGAGACATGAGTGAACAATGGCGCTGCGCCGGCCATGCCGGCGACCTGTCCGAAGACGCGCCGCTCGAGTTCAAACTCGACGGCACCGAAATCGGCATCTACAAGGTGGGCGATGCGCTGTATGCGCTGGAAAACGTCTGCCCCCATGCGTACGCGTTGCTGACGCAGGGCTTTGTCGACGGCGACACCGTCGAATGCCCGCTGCACGAAGCCGTGTTCCATATCCCGACCGGCAAATGCCTGAAAGAGCCCGGTGGCCGCGACCTGAAGATGTACTCGGTACGTCTCGCCGGCGAAGAAATCCAGATCAAGGTGGAATGACATGCGAGAGCAAACCGTGAACTTCAATCCCTTCCTGAAGCCGTGGCTCGCGCCGCAGCCGAACAACGTCGCCGGCAAGGGCGTGATCGAAAAACCGGGCGAGACCGAAAACTTCATCTGGCAAACGCGTAAGGCGGAGCCGACCCAATACGAAAACGACTTCGGCGATGCGCTCGAAAAGGTTTTCGAAGCCGGTGCGAATGAGTTGCAGGAAGTCGTCGACGGGTTGAACCGCGTGGGTTTCCGCACCCCGGAAGGCAACACGTGGGATGCCGACCGTCTCGCCGCCGAATTCCGCCTGCTCGCCGAATAAGCGCGCTTTCCCGAACACGTCTCATCGCTTTCGTATCCGGAGTCTCTTTATGACGTCCCCCAATACAACGACTCAAGGCGCGGCCGATCCGATCCAGTCTTATCTGGACCGTGGCCTGCGTAATTACTGGTATCCCGTTGCACCGAGCTGGCAAGTCGGCGACGCGCCGGTCGGCATCACGCGCCTTGGCGACCAGATCGTGCTGTGGCGCGACAAGGAAGGCAAAGTCCGCGCGCTCGAAGACCGTTGCCCGCACCGTGGCGCGCGTCTGTCGCTCGGCTGGAACCTCGGCGGCAGCGTCGCGTGCTGGTATCACGGCATTGAAATCGACGGCGGCGGCACGGTCACGAAGGTCCCGGCCGTCTCGAACTGCCCGCTGGAAGGCCAGAAGTGTGTGAAGTCGTATCCGGTCGAAGAGCACGCCGGTGCGATCTTCCTGTGGTTCGGCGACGACGCTCATAAAGAACCCACGCCGCTCGTGTTGCCGGAAGAACTGGTCGGCGAGGAATACGCGAACTTCCTGTGCATGTCGAACTGGAAGTGCAATTACCAGTACGCGATCGACAATGTGATGGACCCGATGCACGGCGCGTATCTGCACGCGACGTCGCACTCGATGGCCGAAGGCGACAAGCAGGCCGACATGCGCGTGCGCAAGACGGAAACCGGCCTGATGTTCGAAAAGGTCGGTCAACGCGACGTGAATTTCGACTGGGTGGAATTGGGCGAAACCGGCGCGCTATGGATGCGTCTCGCGATTCCGTACAAGAAGAAGTTCGGCCCGGGCGGCAACTTCGGGATCATCGGTTTTGCCACGCCGGTCGACGAAAACAATTGCCAGGTTTACTTCTGGCGTACGCGCAAAGTGTCCGGCTGGCAGCGCGACGCATGGCGCTTCATGTATCGCAACCGTCTGGAAGCGCTGCACTGGGCCGTGCTGGAACAGGACCGCTATGTTCTCGAAAGCATGGCGCCGAATGCACGCGAGCACGAATTCCTCTATCAGCACGACGTCGGCATGACGCGTGTGCGCCGCATGTTCCGCCAACGCGCGCAACAGCACTTCGCTGAACTGGACGCCTACCAGGCTCAAGCCACTCAAGCCGGCACCGCTCAAACCGAAGCAGCAGGCCACAGTCATGCATAACGAAGCGCCTCCGGCATTGTCAGCACTCAAAGGCCGGCGCGTCCTCGTGACGGGCGGCGCGCGCGGTCTCGGCGCTGCGTTCGTTCGGTCGCTGGCGCAAGCGGGTGCGCAAGTGGTGTTCGGCGACGTGCTGCATGACGAAGGCCGTGCGCTGGCTGCATCGCTGATCGAGCGAGGTCATGCGGTGACGTATCTGCCGCTCGATCTCGCCGACCCCGCGAGCATCAAGCAATTCGCCGATCAGGCCGCAGCGCAACTCGGCGGGCTGGACGCGCTGATCAACAACGCGGCGATCACCAATTCGGGCGGCAAGTTCGCCGACGAGTTGTCGGTCGACACGTGGGACGCCGTGATGAACGTCAACGTGCGCGGCACGTGGCTGATGAGCACAGCAGCGCTGCCGTACCTGCGCGACTCGGGCCGCGGCAGCATCGTCAACATCGCGTCGGATACGGCGATGTGGGGTGCACCGAAGCTGCTCGCCTATGTCGCGAGCAAGGGCGCCGTGATCTCGATGACCCGCTCGCTGGCGCGCGAATTCGGCGCCCACGGCGTGACGGTCAACGCGATCGCGCCGGGTCTCACCGAAGTCGAGGCCACCGCCTACGTGCCCGCCGAGCGTCACCAGTATTACCTGCAAGGCCGTGCGCTCACGCGTGCACAAGTGCCCGACGACGTTACCGGGCCGGTGCTGTTCCTGTTGTCCGATGCCGCGCGCTTCGTGACCGGCCAGTTGCTGCCGGTCAACGGCGGCTTCGTGATGAATTGATCTTGTCGAATCGAAAGGAGAAAGAGATGGCGGACGCCGATATCGAACGCAAATCGTGGGAACAACCCGCGGACGCGAGCTTTGCACAATGGTTGGACACGCGCGTGGCACGCCTGGAAACGCGTCGTTACGACTGGGATGCGCTGAAGTTCCAGGCCGACTACGACCCGAAGTATCGCCGCGCGCAAATGCGCTATGTCGGCACGGGCGGCACGGGCGTCGCGAAGGACATGAACACGGTACCCGCAGGCGGCTTCACGTTTTCAACGATGGTGATCCCGGCCGGCAACATCGGCCCGAGTCATATCCATATGGATGTCGAAGAAATTTTCTTCGTGCTGCGCGGCAAGATGAAAGTGATCTGCGAGAAAGACGGCGAAACGTGGGAAGCCGTACTGGGCGAGCGCGATCTGATTTCGGTGCCGCCGGGCGTGTATCGCACGGAAGTGAACATCGGTGAAGAAGACGCGCTGATGTGCGTGATGCTCGGCGCAGCCAAGCCGGTTACGCCGACGTATCCGCCGGATTCGCCTTTGGCCAGGCTCAAGCGCTAAGCCCTCAATTATCAGCGCCGTTTTGAAAACATCCGCAAAGGAAATCATGTCCGCAGCCCCGTCCGCTACCGCCGATCAGAACGTTACGCTCGAAGCGCGCCTCGCGCGCTTCCCGGCGCAGCAGATCTGGCTGGCATCGCAACGCGCGGTGAGCTATCGCGACGTGGATAGCGCCCAAAGCGATGCGTTGCCGCTTGTGCTGTTGCACGGCATCGGTTCGGGCGCGGCTTCTTGGGTGCAGCAGTTTGAAGCGCTAGGCGAAACGCGGCGCGTGCTGGCGTGGGATGCGCCGGGGTATGGCGCATCAACACCCGTAAATGCCGATTCGCCCACTGCAAGCGAATACGCAACGGTATTGAAAGAGTGGCTCGACGCGCTCGGCATTGAACGCTACGTGCTGCTCGGTCATTCGCTCGGCGCGATCATCGCCGGTGCGTTTGCTGTGGCCAATCCCCAGCGCGTGGCCGGTTTGCTCCTGTTGTCGCCGGCTGGCGGCTATGGCGCGGCATCTGCGGAAGTGCGTGAAAGCAAACGCGATCAACGTCTTGCCATGCTGAAAGAATTGGGCCCGCAAGGTCTCGCCGAAAAACGCAGCACCAATATGTTGTCCGCCTATGCGAGCGAGGAAGCTCGCGAATGGGTGCGCTGGAACATGTCGCGGGTGATCCCGCATGGCTATGCGCAAGCGACGCATCTTCTCGCCAACGCCGATCTCGCCAGCGACCTCGCGCGTCATAAAGGCTGCGTCAATGTAGCCGTAGGCGCTGATGACACGATTACGACCCCCGAAGCCTGCGAGCGGCTTGCGCTGGCCGCCGGCACCCAATTGCAGGTCGTGCCACGCGCGGGGCATGCCGGCTATATCGAAGCACCTGCCGCGTACACCGCGATCATCGACACGTTCTGCCGCGCGAGCGACGGACAACGGAGCCAATGAATGACGCCCGACATGCCCGACACCGTTAACGCCGAGCGCGACGCGGACGACGACCGCAACGACACCAGCAGCGATATCAGCTATCGCGTGCCGGGTCTGGAGCGCGGTCTGAAAATTCTGACGGAGTTCTCGCCACGCGAGCCGGTTCTCGGCGCACCGGAATTATCCAGGCGCCTGAAGATTCCCCGCACGACGGTGTTCCGTCTGCTGCAAACACTCGAATCACTCGGCTTTCTCGAGCGCGCCGACAAGGACCGCAACTATCGCCTCGGCGTCGCGGTGCTGCGGCTCGGTTTCGAATATCTGAGCTCGCTCGAATTGACCGACCTCGGTTTGCCGATCATCGAAGCGCTACGCGACGACACCGGCTTGACGAGTCACATCGTGATTCGCGACGGACGTGATGTCGTATTCGTCGCCAAGGCACAAAGCCACGCGCCGATTTTCAGTTCGGTGAAGGTGAATGTCGGCACCCGCCTGCCTGCGTATGCGACGACGCACGGCCAGGTATTGATGGGCGACATGACGCTCGACGACTTGAAGAAGCTCTATCCCGAGCCGGAACTCGAACGCTTCACGAAACAAACGCCCGCCACGATCGACGACCTGTATGAGCGGATTCGCGATGACGCCAAGCGTGGTTTCGCGATCAGCGAGTCGTCGTTCGAACGCGGTATTTCGGTGGTCAGCGCGCCGGTGCGCAACGACACGGGCCGCATTGTCGCCGTGATCACGACGACGATTCCGCGCCACGAGATCGACGCGTCGCTGCTCGACAGCGGCCTGATCGACAAGGTCCGCCGCGCGGCCGACGAACTCTCGCAGCGGCTCAACTATCGGCCGAAGGCCGGGCCGAATGCGGGCAGCAAATACATGAAGGCACTGGGGCTCTGATGATTCAAATCGATTTGACCGGGCAGGTCGCGGTGGTGACGGGTGGTTCGTCCGGCATCGGCCTTGCAACTGCCGAACTGCTTCTGCGGGCAGGCGCCTCTGTCGCGATCTGCGGTCGCGACACGGAGCGTCTCGCACAGGCGGAAGCCGCGCTGAAGGCGCAGTTTCCTGCTGCGCAATTGCTCGCACAAACCTGCGACGTGCTCGACGCCGACGAAGTCGCCGCCTTCGCGCAAACGGTGCAAGCACGCTTTGGCCGCACCGACATGCTGGTGAATAACGCGGGCCAAGGCCGTGTGTCGACTTTCGCCGACACCACCGACGACGCCTGGCGCGAAGAACTCGACCTGAAGTACTTCAGCGTGATCCGTCCGACCCGCGCGTTCCTGCCGATGCTGCGCGACGCTGCTAACCCGGCCGTGGTTTGCGTGAACTCGCTGCTCGCCCTGCAACCCGAGCCGCACATGGTGGCGACTTCATCGGCGCGCGCCGGCGTGCTGAGCCTCATCAAATCGCTCGCGATCGAACTCGCACCGCAACGTATCCGCGTGAATTCGATTCTGATCGGCATCGTCGAATCGGGGCAATGGCGCCGCCGTCACGCGAAAGAAGCGCAGCCGGGCCAGAGCTGGGAAGACTGGACCGCCGAACTGGCGCGCAAGAAAAACATTCCGCTAGGCCGCTTCGGCAAACCCGAAGAGGCCGCACAAGCGCTCTTTTACCTGGCTACGACGCTGTCGTCCTATACGACGGGCAGTCACATCGATGTTTCTGGAGGCGTTGCACGACATGTCTAACACAACCACCGTTGGCGAACTGATCGCCGCTTTTCTCGAGCAGTGCGGCGTTCAAACCGCATTCGGCGTGATCTCGATCCACAACATGCCGATCCTCGACGCGATCCACAACCGCGGCAAGATTCGCTACGTCGGCGCACGTGGTGAAGCGGGCGCGGTGAATATGGCCGATGGCCTGGCACGTGTCTCCGGCGGCCTTGGCGTTGCATTCACCAGCACGGGCACCGCAGCGGGTAACGCAGCGGGTGCGATGGTCGAAGCACTGACGGCAGGCACCGCGTTGCTGCACATCACTGGCCAGATCGAAACCGAATATCTCGATCAGGACCTCGCTTATATCCACGAAGCGCCGGATCAATTGTCGATGCTGTCGTCGATCTCGAAGGCTGCGTTCCGCGTGCGCTCGGTCGAAACCGCGTTGCCGACGATCCGCGAAGCCGTACGTGTCGCGCAAACCGCGCCGAGTGGTCCGGTCAGCGTCGAGATTCCGATCGACATTCAGGCTGCCGAAATCGAATGGCCTGCCGATCTGGCCGCGCCGCACGTCACCACGCTCACGCATTGCAGCAAGCGCGTCGCGCAGTTGGCAGAGCAACTGGCAGGCGCCAAGCGCCCGCTGTTGTGGCTGGGCGGCGGTACGCGTCACGCGGGTGCCGCGGTCGAGCGTCTGGTGGCGTTGGGCTTCGGCGTCGTGACCAGCGTGCAAGGGCGCGGCGTGCTGCCGGAAGATCATCCGGCCACGCTCGGCGCGTTCAACGTGCACGCCGCTGTTGAAAGTTTCTACAAGACGTGCGATGCGCTGGTGGTGGTCGGTTCGCGTCTGCGTGGCAATGAAACGCTGAAGTACAAGCTGGCGCTGCCACAACCGCTGTATCGCATCGATGCCGACGCGCTTGCCGACAACCGCGGCTATCGCAACGACATGTTCATTCACGGCGATGCAGCGTCAGTGCTTGAAGAACTCGCGACGCTGCTCGAAGGCCGCCTGAAGGTCGATCCGACGTTCGCCCAGGATCTGGCCGCCGCTCGCGAAACCGCAGTCGCCGATGTGGGTAAGGGTCTGGGCCCGTACAAGCGCCTCGTCGACGCCTTGCAACAGGCTGTGGGCCGCGACTACAACTGGGTGCGCGACGTCACGATCTCGAACAGCACGTGGGGCAACCGCATGCTGCAGATCTTCTCGCCGCGCGCGGGCGTTCATGCACTCGGCGGCGGCATCGGCCAGGGCATGCAAATGGGTATTGGCGCAGCACTTGCCGGCAATGCAGCGAAGACGGTGTGCCTGGTCGGCGATGGTGGCCTGATGGTGAACGTCGGCGAACTCGCAACGGCCGTGCAGGAAAACGCCAACGTCATGATCGTTTTGATGAACGACCAATGCTATGGCGTGATCCGCAACATTCAGGATGCGCAATACGGTGGGCGCCGCTGCTACGTCGATCTGCACCAGCCGGATTTCGCGCAGTTCTGCGAGAGCCTGAAGCTCACGCATTACCGAATCAAATCGCTCGACCAGGCCGGGGAGATCATCCGCGAAGGCATGGCGAAGACGGGCCCGGTGCTGGTTGAAGTAGACATGCTGTCGGTCGGCTCGTTCGCCACCGCGTTCGCGGGCCCGCCGGTCAAGGAACAGGAGCCGGAACATGCGTGAGACCGGCTACGCTGGGCATCACGCACCCGTCGACGTCGCGATGATCGGCTTCGGCGCGATCGGCCAGGCGGTGTATCGCTCGGTCGAGTCGGACCCGACGGTGCGTGTGTCGCACGTGATTGTGCCGGAACGTCATATGGCGTCGGTGCGTGAGGTGGTGGGTGCGTCGGTCGACGTGGTCTCGTCGGTGTCCGCGTTGAGCAGTCATCCGCATTTCGCGCTGGAATGCGCGGGGCACAGCGCTCTCGTCGATCACGTGGTGCCGTTGCTGAAAGCCGGTACGGATTGCGCGGTCGCGTCGATCGGTGCGCTGTCCGACATGCTGCTGCTCGACGCGTTGTCCGCAGCCGCCGATGAAGGCGATGCGACGTTGACGCTGCTTTCGGGCGCGATCGGCGGCGTGGACGCGTTGGCTGCGGCGAAGCTCGGCGGTCTCGACGAAGTTCTGTACACCGGCCGCAAGCCGCCCACTGGCTGGCTCGGCACGCCCGCGGAACAGATGTGCGATCTGCGCGCGTTGACCGAAGAGCGTGTGATCTTCGAAGGCAGTGCACGCGAAGCGGCGCGTTTGTATCCGAAGAACGCCAACGTCGCTGCGACGATCGCGCTTGCCGGCCTGGGTCTGGACCACACCACGGTGCGCCTGATCGCCGACCCGAACGTGTCGCGCAATGTGCACCGAATCGTGGCGCGCGGCGCTTTCGGCGAGATGTCGCTGGAAATGTGCGGCAAGCCGCTGCCGGATAACCCCAAGACGTCCGCATTGACCGCATACAGCGCGATCCGTGCGCTGCGCAATCGCGCGGCACGCTGCGTGATTTAAGACATTAGCTGAAGCAAACCGGAACGACCGACATGACTCACTTCGATACCAGCCTCGTGCCTACCGGCGACATTTTCATCGGCGGCGAATGGCGGCAAGGGCGTGGCAACCCGTATAAAAGCCTGTATCCGGCGGATCAGTCGGTCAACATGGAAATCTCGACGGCCAATGCCGACGACGCCCGCGAGGCCGTGGAAGCCGCGGATATCGCCTGGCGCCGCGCGGATTGGTCGGGTCTCAAGCCACATCAACGCGCGCTGATCCTGTATCGCATCGCCGATCTGATCATGACGCGTCACGAAGCGCTCGCGCAATTGCAGCGCCGCGACAACGGCAAACCGATCAACGAAACGCGCGTGTTGGTGGCAAGCGCTGCGAACACGTTCCGCTATTTCGCGGCCTGCCTCGAAACGCTCGACGAAGAAGTGACGCCCTCGCGTGGTGATTATCTGACGATGAGTATCTACGAGCCGATCGGTGTGATCGCGGCAATTACGCCGTGGAATTCGCCGATTGCATCGGACGCGCAAAAGCTCGCTCCGGCGCTGGCTGGCGGTAATGCAGTGGTGTTGAAGCCAGCTGAAGTCACGCCGTTGGTCTCTTTAGCACTGGCGCGCATCTGCGAAGAAGCCGGTGTGCCGAAGGGTGTCCTCAGCGTGGTGCCGGGCAAGGGCTCGGTGATCGGCGACGTGCTGGTGCGCCATCCGTTGGTGAAGAAAGTGTCGTTCACCGGCGGTACCGAAGTTGGCCGCGGTATTGCACGCATCGCAGCGGACAAGCTGATGCCAGTGTCGCTGGAACTTGGCGGCAAGTCGCCGACCATCGTATTCGACGACGCCGATCTCGATCACGCAGTAAACGGCGTGCTGTACGGCATTTTCAGTTCGTCAGGCGAGGCGTGTATCGCAGGTTCGCGCCTGTTCGTGCAGCGCTCGATTTACGACGCGTTCATGAAGCGTCTCGCTGAGGGCGCTCGCAAGCTGCGCGTCGGCGATCCGTCGCGTGAGCAAACGCAGATGGGGCCGCTGATTACCGCGGCGCATCGCGAAACCGTCGAGCGTTACGTCGCATTGGGCCTGGAAGAAGGCGGCCGCCTCTTGTGTGGCGGCGAACGTCCGGTCGGCGATGGCCGCGAAGCAGGCACCTACTTTCAGCCGACGATCCTCGAAGGCCTCACGAATGACGCGCGCATCTGTCAGGAAGAAATCTTCGGCCCGGTGCTGGTCGCGATGCCATTCGACGACGAAGCCTCGCTGCTTAAAGGAGCCAACAACAGTGTGTTCGGCCTCGCCGCCGGCATCTGGACGCGCGACTACAAACGCGCCTACCGGATCGCCCGCGCGCTCGAAACCGGCACCGTATGGATCAACACCTACAAACTGTTCTCGATCTCGACGCCGTTCAGCGGCTGGAAAGAAAGCGGCATGGGGCGCGAGAAGGGCCGACTCGGCATCCGCGAATACATGCAGCAGAAGAGCCTCTACTGGGGCTTGAACGACGCGCCGCTGGCGTGGGCGAACTAATACGCAAGATACGCAAGAGGCACGTGATGACGATTCTCGGCATTGAACAGATTATTTACGGCGTGACGGATCTCGCCACCTGCCGCCAGTTTTTCGCGGACTGGGGCTTGAAGGAAGTCGCGCGTGACGAAACACACGCACGCTTCGAAACGCTGAACGGCTGCACGATTCTCGCCGTCGATGCAAACGACCCGTCGCTGCCGCCCGCTTTCGAAGAAGGTCCGACCTTGCGTGAAGTGACGTGGGGTGTGGCAACGAAAGCGGAACTCGACGAACTGCGCGGTCGCTTTGCCGGCCAGCCGGGCCACTTCGAAACCGAAGATGCGGTGGGTTGTATCGATCCGAACGGCATGGCGATTCGCGTGGAAGTGACGCGCAAGCGTGCTGTGGATATCCACGGTTCGCCGTCGAACGTGTGGGGTCAAACGCTGCGCGTCGATCAACCGTCGCCGATTTACGAACGCGCCGAACCGGTTGAAGTGGGCCACGTGGTGTTCTTCACGAATCGGCTCGCGGAACAGGAAAAGTTTTATCAGGAACTGCTCGGCTTCGAAATGTCGGACCGTTATCCGGGCCGTGGCGCATTCATGCGCTGCGCGCCGCACGGCGGCCACCACGACATTTTCCTGCTCGCATTGCCCGGCGGTAAGCGCGGCCTGAATCACGTCGCGTTCACCGTGCGCGATATTCACGAAGTGTTCGGCGGCGGCATGCATATCAGCCGTTGCGGTTGGGATACGCAGCTCGGTCCGGGTCGTCATCCGGTCTCGTCCGCGTACTTCTGGTATTTCCAGAATCCGGCCGGTGGCCTGATTGAGTACTACGCCGACGAAGACCAGCTCACGCCCGAATGGCAGCCGCGCGATTTCGAACCGGGTCCGACCGTATTCGCTGAATGGGCGATTGATGGCGGCATCGACGGCAATACGCGTCGCCAGAAGAACGCGAAGGCGCCGGAAGGCAAGTTCATGACGGAGCGGAAAAATGACTGACGCTGCTGCTGAAAAGGCTCAGGCCGCGCATGCCGGACTCGAAGCGCCACGCACGATTGTCGTGATCGGCGGCGGCCAGGCCGCGGGTTGGGTCGTGAAGACGTTGCGCAAGGAAGGCTTCGACGGCCGCCTCGTGATGATCGCCGACGAGATTCATCTGCCGTACGAGCGCCCGCCGCTGTCGAAGGCCGTACTCTCAGGTGAAGCCGATATCGAAACCGTGCACCTCGTGAAACCTGACGATTTCGACGCGCTGAACGTGGAAGCATGGCAACCGGATTGCGCGACGTCGATCGATCGCGAACAGCGCATTGTGCGCACGCAGTCAGGTCGTGAAGTGCAATACCACCGTCTCGTGATCGCCACGGGTGGTGCCGCGCGCCGCTTGCCGGATGCACTGGTGAATACCTCGCACATTGCCTATCTGCGTACGCTCGACGAAGCCGTCGCGCTCGGCGAACGGCTGCGCGCAAGCAAGCGCGTGCTGGTGGTCGGCGGTGGCTGGATCGGTCTCGAAGTCGCGGCCACGGCGCGCAAGCTCGGTATCGAAGCGACGGTCGTGGAGGGCGCGCCGCGGCTGTGCGCTCGCTCGTTGCCGCCGATGGTGTCGGATTTCCTGCTGCATTTGCATCGTGCGAACGGTGTGGACGTGCGTTTGAACGCATCGCTCGTGTCGATCGCGGATCATCCGAACGACGCTAGCCGCATTCGCGCGACGTTCGCAGACGGTTCCACATTGGACGCCGACTTCGCCGTCGCCGGCATTGGGCTCACGCCGCACACGGCATTGGCGGAGGCAGCGGGTATCAAGGTGCAGGACGGCATCGTCGTCGATCATTTTGGTGCAACCGACGACCCGCGCATCTTCGCGTGCGGCGACGTGGCGAATCATCCGAGCGCGTGGTTGAAGCGCCGCGTGAGGCTCGAATCGTGGGCCAACGCGCAGAACCAGGCGATCTCGGCAGCGAAAGCCTTGCTCGGCAGTTTCGAACCATATGCGGACATTCCGTGGTTCTGGTCCGATCAATACGACGTCAATCTGCAAATCCTCGGCGACATTCCGGGCGATGCGCAACTCGCTGTACGCGGTGATTTGCCGGGCAAACGCGCCACGCTTTTCCATCTGGAAGACGGCGCGATTCGCGGCGTGATCGCCATCAACACGCCACGCGAGCTGAAACTCTCGCGCAAATGGATGAACCAGGGCCGGACGATCGACCTTGCCACCCTGACCGACGCCTCAACGGCGCTTGCCTAACCCCACCTATGGACGGCACCACGGCATGAGAACCATCGACAACACCATGGGGGACCGCAGCAGTGCCGGTGTCTCAGGCCCCGTGACCCGGGGTTCGATCATCGCGCGTCTCGAGCGCTTGCCGAAGAATGCGATGCAGGTGCGCGCGCGCATACTGATCGGTCTCGCAACCTTCTTCGACGGCTTCGACGTGATCGCGATCGCGGCCACGCTGCCGATCCTGATTGCGAAGTGGCATCTGACGCCGTGGGAAATCGGCTTCCTGATCGGCTCCGGTTCGGTCGGGCAGTTGATCGGCGCGTTCGTGTTCCCGTGGTACGCGGAGCGCCAAGGACGCGTGAAGGCGATTGCGTTGAGCTCGGGGATCATCGGCATTACGAGTATTGCGTGCGGCTTTGCGCCGACCTTCGCGGCGTTCGTCGTATTGCGCGTGATTCAGGGCTTGGGGCTCGGTGGCGAATTGCCGGTGGCCGCGACCTATATCAACGAGATCAGCCGTGCGCATGGCCGTGGCCGTTTCGTGCTGTTGTATGAAATCGTTTTTCCGGTTGGTCTGCTCGCTTCAAATGCGTTGGGGGCATGGATTGTGCCGCGCTTCGGCTGGCAAGCGATGTATTTCATCGGTGGCACGCCGTTGATTCTGTTCTTCGTGCTGCGCAAGCTGGTTCCGGAGTCCCCGCGCTGGCTGGCCGAACGTGAACGGATGGCCGATGCCGATGCCGCCGTGCATGCTTTCGAGCGCGCTGTGAAAGGTCCGCTGCCGCCGGTCGCCAATTCGGCTGAGTTCGAAGCGATGGCTAATCGTCATCCGAAGCGCCGGATGGGCGATCTGTTCGGTCCGGCGTATCTGAAGCGTACGATGGCTGTGGCGATGCTGTGGATTACGTGTGGTTTCATTCAATACGGTCTGTCCACCTGGCTGCCGACGATTTATCGCACGATTTATCACGCGCCGCTGCAACTGGCCTTGAATCTGGCGGTGGCGGCTTCGGTACTCGGTGTGGTGGGTTCGTTGACTTGTGCACTGCTGGTCGACAAGGTGGGGCGTAAGCCGATCATCAATTTGTCGTTCGTGATGTGTGCGCTGTCGTTGTTACTGGCAGGCGTGTTCCACAATTCCTCGGTGTATGTGGTGGCGACGTGCTGCGCGTTCGCGCTCGGCTTCCTCGCTTGCGGTTTCATCACGGCCTATGTGTACACGCCGGAGCTGTATCCGACCAGCATCCGTGCGATGGGCTGCGGTGTGGGCGGCGCGTGGCTGAAGGTGGCGGCGATCTTCGCGCCGGCCATCGTGTCGAAGACGATGATCGGCGGCAATCTGCAAGTCGCGTTTTATATCCTCGCTGCGGTGCCGTTCATTGCGGCGATTGCGGTGCACTTTCTTGGGATCGAAACCAAGGGGAAGGTGCTGGAGCAGCTTGAGGCTTGAGGCTTGAGGCTTGAGGCTTTTTAGCGTGTGAGGAGTTTGGTGGGCGGTTGATGTAGAAGTAAAGCAGTAGCAGAACCGCAATGGCAGGGAGACGAAGGGCGCACTGGGTGGTGCGC
>NZ_JAQQET010000062.1:0-22651 GCF_046026855.1 Paraburkholderia sediminicola
AGTGCCGCCCCGCACAGGGGCAAACGCTAATAGACCACTAAGTAATCAAGGAAAGGCCAACACCAAAAGCACACAGCAGCAGGCAAACAACCAAGCGCCGCGCAGGCAAAAAAACCATCACACTTCCAACACATCCCCAAACCCGCCCACCCGGGCACCCAACCCCCGAATCGCATCAGCGACCCTAGGCGACAAGAGCGCCTCCAGCTCCTCAGCATGCCGATAATCCCGCATCCCGTGACTCAAAACCCGATCCCCGGCAAAGGCAGGATGGCAATAAATCTCCCCCACTCCGTTGGGCAAATCGGCAAGCGCGGCGAGCCATGCCGCTTCATCCATCCGTCCACTATTAGCAATCCCAACAACATAATCGTTGTGCACAATCCCAGCCCGATCCAGCCTCGCCCGCACCCGTGAAATCCACGGCCGCAACCACAGCGGCGCGCTAGCCTCGAACGGCAATCGCATCGCCCGCATCCCATACTCACGGCCGATCTCCAGAATCAAACCCAGCACCGTCGGATGCAAATGAAAATGCTTGTGGGTGTTGACGTGATCGAGCGTCAACCCCGTCCTCGCAAAAGCCTCGAATTGCGCGCGAATCTCTCGCGCAAGCTGTTTGCGAACATGCGGCAAAAAGAAAAACCGTACCCCGTCCCGCACCATGTTGTCGCCAAAGCGGCCGTGCTCGTCAAGCAATGCGGCAATCCCGGCTCGCGGCGTAACCGCGTCGCCGTCGGCCAGCACGAGATGCAGGCCGACCCGCAACGCCGGGAGTGCGCGAGCCCGCGCCACGGCATCATCCGCGGCAGGCGCACCGATCATCAGGCTCGCAGCCGTCAGCACGCCATGCCGGTGCGCCTGCTCGACCGCCAGATTCACCCGTGGATGCAGGCCAAAATCGTCGGCGGTGACGATCAGCCCGCGTGGCTTAGCCGCCATCCGAAGTCTCCATGACATCCATCACACCCAACGTCGCACCCTGCGTAGTCGACGCGGAGGCTTCGACCGGCACGCGTGCGCCACGCCACACCACATGCGAGCCGAACGCGCCCGCGAGCCATTGGAATGCCAGCAAGGTATCGCGCAACGGCACAAGCGGCAAGTCGCGCCAGAATGTGCGTTCGTGACGCGCGGCACGCAGATGCAACAGCATGCGCGCGGCAAAACCGGCCGCCGTGCTGACCCCACTCGCCAGCACCGCCCACAGATGCACGCCGTCGAATGGACCGTGTGCGAGGCGGCCAGTGAGCCATGCGCCAATAAAGAACCACGGCATTGGGAACGTGATGAACAGAAATGCAAAGCCAAGCGGATTCACCGAGCGGATTGTGCGCAGCCAGCGCGTCTCGCGCTGCCACAGGGCGGAGAAAGTCGGCTCGATGACATCGGTGGCTACCATCACGCGCGAAAGTACCGTGCGAAGCCCGAGCGCGCGTACGTGTTCAGCGAGCCAGTAATCGTCCGCGAGACAGTTTTTCAGCGCGTCGAAACCGCCAATGCGCTCGAGCGTCGCGCGGCGCAAAGCTAGGGTCGCGCCGAAGCCGAAGCGGCGCGACCCCGCCGCATGCGCGACGCGTACCGACGGTGCAAACCACTCGTTGATGAATAGCGCACCGACCCGCGGCCAGAAGCCCCCAACGCCTTGCGCCACGTAGAGACAGGTCACCACTCCCACGCGCGGGTCGGCGAGCGGCGCCGCCACGGTGTCGAGATAATCGGCTTCGACTGCAATATCGCTATCCGCAATCACGATCACGTCATAACGCGCCCGCTCTGCCATGTTGATCAGATTGCTGACCTTGAGATTGCTGCCGTGCACGCGCGTATCGACCGCGAGCTCGATGTCGCGTGTCGGATAGGCGGCCTGCAAACGGCGCACTACGGCAATGGCGGGATCGTGCGGTGACGATACGCCGAGCACGAGCTGGAAATGCCCGTGGCGCTGATCGCAGAAGGTTCTGAGATTCTCGTAGAGACGCGGCTCGGCGCCGCACAGCGGCTTCAGCACGCTGACGCCGACATTCGCAAAAGGAGCCAGAGGATTGGACGCCCGCACGGCATCACTCGTGGTCCGCCCGCGGCGCACCGCGAAGAACGGCATGGCCACCGCCGCCAGCATCGCATAGAGCGAAGCCGAGACGCAGCCGAACAACAAAACCAATTGGCATGCCGTCATTGCGTGCGCTGCCATCGCCTGAGTCCGTTAGTGCCCGGCCAGCACAAACGGTCTGCCCGTGCAGCGCAGATGAAGAATGACGAACCAGCGCCGTGGACAATCCGCTTCAATCAGGATTGGCCGTCCGGCAGGCATTGCGTGACGGCCCTCAATGGCGAGGTCGAACGCGGCGTGCGCGAATTGGCGCATCACGATCACGCCACTCACGATCAGCGCGAGAGCAAGAAACCGGAACAATGTGGAGCTGAAAACCTGCTGGGAAACAGGCAAGACCAGCAGTGCCAGCAATGCTAGCACTTCGGTACCCATGGCCGTGATCGTAGCCGCCATTAGATGGGCTCGCAGCATGTCGACGGTGACTGGCTTCATGGCTTGGTCTCGTGACCTGAAGGAACGCACGGTGAAGTGCAGCGGCGCGATTCGCCGGCAAAACGTGGCGACAAAAGCACCGGCCGTACATTCCATCGATGTGCTTACGATTAAGTTGCGATGATCTGACAACACGACGTCGTTTCGCGTGCTCATGTCGGCCACGCGACAGTGATCTGTTGACGGTCGATAGTAGCGATTCAAGCTGAAGGAAACCTTAAGGAAGAAAGAGGTATAAAGCGTGTCATGAGCATGACCGTTACACTTCGGGCATACGGTCCGGTGTTTGCTTAAAATCTGTCACCGCCATGCAATAGACATCGAACGGAATTTCTCTCCCATGCGCGTACTCCTCGTAGAAGACGACGATCTGATCGGCTGCGGCATCGAAGCAGGACTGCGTCAAGCCGGTTTCACAGTCGATTGGGCACGCGACGGCCACAAGGCCAGTCTCGCTCTCGACACCACTGCCTATGCGCTGGTGCTGCTCGATCTCGGCTTACCCAGGGTATCGGGTATGGAACTGCTGAAACGGCTGCGCGACGCCGGCAAGGACGTGCCGGTGCTGGTGCTGACCGCCAAGGGCACGGTGGTGGACCGCGTCGACGGCCTGGAAGCCGGCGCCGACGACTACCTCGGCAAGCCCTTCGACCTGACCGAACTGATTGCCCGCTGCCGGGCCTTGCTGCGTCGCGCGCAAGGGCGCAGCGTCGAAGTGATCCGCTACCTGGATCTGACGGTCAACCCCACCGCGCAAACCGTCGAGGTCGGGAATGCACGCGTGCCCCTCACTTCGCGTGAATGGGCGATCCTGATGCAACTGCTGACCAACCAGGGCATTCCCCAGTCACGTTCGCAACTCGAAGAAAGTTTGTATGGATGGCAGGAAGAAATCGAAAGTAATGCGATCGAGGTGCACGTGTCCAATCTGCGCAAAAAACTCGGCGCCAAGCTGATCAGAACAGTGCGCAATATTGGCTACGTGATAGAGAAAACATAATGTCGGCATCAATACGCCGCCGCCTGATGCTGCTGGTCCTGACCAGCATCGTGCTGATCTGGGGTATCGCGCTGATATCGAGCTATCGTCAGGCCAAGCGCGAAGTCGGCGAATGGGAAGAGGCGCGCCTCGCGGAAATCGCGCAAATTCTCGCGCTGCTCGACGAACACAATCTGACCACACTGGCCAATGCGCGCATCGATTTACGCGAAGAAGAAGAAGGCGGCGAAGCCGGCGCGAACGACAGCGACGACGACGATTCCTTGCCGCGCGACGCGCTATTCCAGGTGCGCAGCGCAAACGGCGACGTGCTGGCGGGCAGCCCGCAATTGCGCGCGCTAAAAGCGTGGGACCTACCAGTGCCATCCGCAAGCGGCGCGCAAAACATGACGCTGGGCGGTCAGGAATGGCACACATTCACTTTGCGCGGCACCGCGCCCGGCAACACGGTGCGCGTGTTCGAACCGGCCAATACGCGCAGCGACCTGGTGAGCGGCGTCGCGAGCCGGATCGCTCGCCCGACGCTCATTGCACTGCCGGTGCTGGCGTTGCTGGTGTGGGTCAGCATCGGCTGGAGTCTGGCGCCGCTCAAAGTCCTCTCCGGCGCCATTCGCGCGCGGGACATCAACCGGCTGGAACCGGTCGACATCGGCCGGGCGCCGATCGAGGTGCGGCCGCTCGTCGACGCGATCAATCTGGTGCTGTCGCGCTTGCGACACTCCATCGAACGCGAACGTGCGTTTACCGCCGACGCCGCCCATGAACTGAAAACGCCGCTTGCCGCCATCAAGGTGCAGGCACAGGTTGCGCTGGCCGAACCGGATACGGCATTACAGCGGCTGGCGATGGAACGTGTGGTGCAAGGCGTCGATCGCAGCGCGCGACTTGCGGAGCAGTTGCTGTTGCTCGCGCGTCTGGACGTGCACGAAAAACTCTCCACCGCGCCACTCAGGCCCGCGGCGGTGGCAAAAAATGCGCTGCTTGCCAACGAACGCAATGCGCAGCAGAAGAACATTAGCGTGACACTCACCGGCGACACGCGCGCCGAGATCAATGCGGAGCCCGTACTAGTTGGCATCCTGCTCGACAATCTGCTCGATAACGCAATCAAGTACGGCCGCGATGGCGGCAACGTCGAAGTGGCGGTGCAATCTGAAGTCGGCCGGGTGCGGCTCACCGTGCGCGACGATGGCCCCGGCGTCGCGCCCAGCGATCTCGCGCGCCTCACGAACCGGTTTTTCCGCGCGACCGGCAATCACGCCACCGGCAGCGGGCTGGGACTCTCGATCGTCGCGCGGATCGCCGAACATTTCGGTGCCGAGCTGCATCTCGGAACGGGTATCGGCGAGCACGGCCTCGCGGTGGACGTGTCGTTTCCGGCTTATGCGGGAGAGGATTGAGGGTGTGTGCTGAACTGTCGACGAGGCCATCGCCAGATCTGTCGGACAAGCGAAGTATTTCACTCCTGCCGCACTAGCGCTGGCCTGCTTCACCCACGCCCGTCCGCCCTACCCGTTCCGACCGTTCCACACGTTTGGGCTCGCGATTCGAGGACTCGGCAAACTGCCATGCAATGAGTCCGGGAACGAAGATCAGTAGATCACGAATGCGCCGGGCACCGGCGAGCGCGAGGCAGATGGAAGGATCGAGACCAAACGCGCCGCCGATCAGAATGAAACCACCCTCCTGCACCCCCAGACCGCCCGGCACGAAAAAAGCCGCGCTGCTGATCGCCTGGATCAGTGATTCGATCACCACCGCTTCGACCAGCGTGACGTGAACGCCGAGAAAGTAGAGCGCGAGCCAGATCTCCAGCGATGTCAGGAAGCACTGGAGCGGTTGCCAGAAGAACAGATAGCGCAGCACCACACCGCGCCGGCGCCAGATCAGCTTGATGGCCTGATCGATCTGAGCCGATTGTCCGACGAGCGCGGCGAGCTTGCCGCTTGTCATACGATTCAGCGCGCGCGTGATGCGTTCAAACGGACTGGCATGCTGCACGAGCGCGAACAGCACCAGCAGCGGCGTCAGCACCACCACGCCCCACGCCAGTTGCCCGGCGAGCCGCAGCGTGTCGGAATGCGCATGTGCGAACAGAAAACCGATACCGACCATCGTGAACAGCAACTGGCTGATCACCGTGAGTTGCATATCGACGATGATGCTGCCGACCGCGGTAGACGGCCGCACGCCCCAGCGCTTGAGCATCCGGAACGACACCACCTCACCGCCAATACGCGCCACCGGCAACATGCTATTGACGGACTCGCGCACCCAGACCAGATGCAGCATATTGGCAATGCCCGGCCGGTTCGCGCCGCGAATCAGCGAGCGCCAGTCGCAGGCATTGGCGATCATCGGCAACACGTGCGCGATCGCGGCCAGCAAGAGGCCGGCACCCGCGGCGCGCAGTGCGTCGAGCACGGCGCCGGGATTGTCCTGCCAGACCAGCCACAATGACACCAGCAGGCCAGCAAGCGCCGCGACACGGCCGAGATGCTTCATCACGCGGCCACCCTTAGCCCGTGCTTCACATTCGCTGTATTGCCCTCGCTACGCTCCTGCAGATACCCACGCATCATTACTTACCCAGCTTGCTGTTCATCCGCCATTCCGTCCTGAGCTGCCGACAACAGGCCGTCGCCATCCACCTTGAAACTGAAACCGCGCCAGATCACGCGCGAGGACCAGAAGCTCGCCACGAAAATCGAAAACGATACGATATCCCATAACGGCAGCAGCCACAGGTCACGATGGGCCTGTTGCAACGCGCGATCGGACTGCAGTTTCAGCACGAGCCGGACGCATATCGCAACCAGCGCGAGCGGCCACGACCACAGTGCGCCGCCCGAAAAGGCGATGGCGAGCAGCGCAAAAGCGAGCGGATGAATCAACGCCGAGCCGAGATGGCCGAGCGGATCGATGCTGCGAATCGTCCGGCTCCAGCGCAGTTCGTGCGCGATCAGTTGCGTCGCGCTCGATTCCACGCAGGCATGCGAAATCGTGAACGGCGGAATCACCACCTTCTCGCCAATCATGCGCACGGCTTCGCCGATTGCATGATCCTCGGCCAGATGCTTCACGAACGGTGTGAACCCGCCAATTTTCTCGAGGGTATCGCGTCGCATCGCGATGGACTGTCCAAAGCAGGGACGCGCAAGACCGAGCGCGAGCCCCGTCACCACGCTGGGCAGGAATTGGTAGTTGGTGGCCTTGGCCGACATGCGCGGCCAGAAGCCGGGGTCGGGCGCACCGCGATACGCGCAGGTGACGAGACCGACGCCGGGTTTCTGCAATTCGCCAATCACATTGCGCAGATAATCCGGCCCAACGCTCACGTCGCTGTCGGCAAACACCAATATGTCGTGCTGGGCCTGCGGCAGCATATTGAGGATGTTGCTGATCTTGCGGTTCGGACCGTACAGGCGCGCATCGGCGACCACGGTGATGTCCGCTTCCGGATGCAGCCGCCGCAGATCGTCGACGGTTTGCAAGGCGGGGTCGGCCGAATCGTGCACGCCGAACAGGAATTGCACGGGGCCCGAATAGTCCTGCTGACAGAAGCTCGACAGATTGGCGAGCAGCGCCCACTCGTTGCCGTGTAACGGCTTGACGATCGTGACCGGTGGAAAACTGGTCGGTTGGGACACCGCTTTCGCGAAGAACCGGCCGATCAGCACACCCGCCAGCATCGTGTAGGCGATGCCGAAAACCGCACCCGCCGCACACGCATAGGCCAGCGTGACGGCGAGCAGATGCACGGCGCTCACGCTTCGTGAGCGCGCAGGAAACGGAAGAATTCGACGCCTTCGCGCAAGCGCCGTTTCATCATGTCCCAGCTCGTCAGCATCTCGCGCAAAATTTCCCAGATCTTCGACGGCCGGAAATAGAAGCGCTTATAGAAGTTTTCGAGCTGGTGGTAAATCTCGTCGCGCGACAGATGCGGATAGCCGATCGCCGCGAGCTGCACCCCTGACTTGCTGACGAGGTTGATGACCTTGTTCTCTTCCAGCCAACCGTTCTCCACCGCCTGGTTGTAGAGCGTCGTGCCGGGGTACGGCGCTGCGAGCGAAACCTGGATCGTATGCGGATTGATTTCCTTCGCATACTCGATGGTCTTCTGGATCGTGTCCTGCGTCTCGCCGGGCAAGCCGAGAATGAAGGTGCCGTGAATCTTGATGCCGAGCTTGCGGCAGTCTTCGCTGAAACGGCGCGCGATGTCGGTACGCAAACCCTTCTTGATGTTCAGCAGAATCTGGTCGTCGCCGGACTCGTAGCCGACCAGCAGCAGGCGCAGGCCATTTTCCTTCATGATCTTCAGCGTCGCGTACGGCACGTTCGCCTTCGCGTTGCATGACCACGTCACGCCCAATTGCCCGAGACCGCGGGCGATTTCCTCGACGCGCGGCTTGAAGTCGGTGAAGGTGTCGTCGTCGAACATGATCTCCTTCACTTCAGGCATGTTGTCGCGAATCCACTTCACTTCTTCGAGCACGTTCTCGGTCGAACGCGTGCGGTAGCGATGCCCGCCCACCGTTTGCGGCCACAGGCAGAACGTGCATTTCGAGCGGCAGCCGCGGCCCGTGTAAATTGACACGTACGGGTGCTTCAGATAGCCGATGAAATAGTTGTCGATCTTCAGATCGCGCTTGTACACCGGTGCCACGAACGGCAGTTCGTCCATGTTCTCCAGGATCGGGCGCGCTTCGTTGTGCTCGATCGAGCCGTCGCTGGCGCGATAGCTGAGACCTGTGATCCCGGCGAATGGCTTGCCTTCGGCGACTTCCTGGCAGGTGAAGTCGAATTCTTCACGGCAGACGAAATCGATCGCCTCGCTCGCGGTCAGCGAATTGTGCGGATCGACTGCGACCTTGGCGCCGACCATGCCGATCAGCACCGAAGGCTTGCGCTTCTTCAGGTCTTCGGCAAACAGGGCGTCGGTGGGAAAGGACGGTGTACTGGTGTGGATAATCACCAGGTCATATTGCTGCGCTATATCGAGCGATGCTTCGACGGACAGGCCATCGGCGGGGGCGTCGAGTACACGGCTGTCGGGGACAAGTGCCGCGGGCTGCGCGAGCCACGTCGGATACCAGAATGAGCGCACTTCACGCTTGGCCTGATAGCGCGAACCCGCGCCACCATCGAAGCCGTCGTACGACGGCGCCTGTAAGAACAGGGTTTTCATGAATGCTCCAGCAAGCCTTTGATCTGCGCTTTCAGTTTTCTGTCGGAAAACTATCGGAACTATTGCCCGTGGGGATACGGGCGTTCGCGCAAATACTACGGAGCAAAGCTGAAGGAAACCTTAAGAAAAAATACGCCTGGCCGGGTTGTTCTATGTACTTAATGCCGGGCTCCGGTCCGCACACCTTGCATGTGCGGACCGGCTGCTACGCTCACACCGGCTTGATATCCGCCGCCTGCTTGCCCTTCGGTCCCTGCTTGATTTCGAAGCTGACCTTCTGGTTTTCCTGCAGCGATTTGAAACCCTCGCTGCGAATTTCCGAGAAATGGGCAAACAGATCCTCGCCACCGTCATCCGGTGTGATAAAGCCAAAACCCTTTGCGTCATTGAACCACTTCACTGTACCGGTTGGCATGTCGATTCCTCGCTTGCACCTTGGTTGATTGGGTTGCATTCGCCGTCTTTCGCCTGCTGCTTTCGACCATTACCGCGAGTGCTGTTTTTACCCACTCGCGACGCGATCCGTGGCTGCCTGCTCGTGACAGTTCCTGCTACTGCTGCTTGACTTTACGCCAGTTTGCGCGGCGGCGCTCAGGCAGGTGTTTCTCCGCCGCGGCAACCGGAGTAGCAAAACCCATGCCGCGCAGCCCCCACGGGCGCACCGGCCGATGCGATTGCGCGCAATCAGATAAGATAATCGTTATCGGCAGTCCATTCCTCTGGCCGCGTGGGTTCAGCCCAATGCATCACAACCGCGCGACCTATCGTTTTCCCCACTTACAGGAACCCAGCATGGCTACCTCGAGCTATACCGATACGCGACTTCTGATTAACGGCGAGTGGTGCGACGCCGCCAGCGGCAAAACCATCGACGTCATCAATCCCGCCACGGGCAAGGCCATCGGCAAAGTGGCCCATGCCGGCATTGCCGATCTGGACCGGGCGCTGGCCGCCGCGCAGCGCGGCTTCGAAGCCTGGCGCAAGATTCCGGCCAACGAACGCGCAACCACCATGCGCAAGGCCGCCGCGCTGTTGCGCGAGCGCGCGTCGGACATCGCCCGCCTGATGACACAGGAACAGGGCAAGCCGTTCGCCGAGGCTCGCGTCGAAATGCTGTCCGCGGCGGACATCATCGAATGGTTCGCTGATGAGGGTCGCCGCGTCTACGGCCGGATCGTCCCCCCGCGCAATCTGGCGGCGCAGCAAACGGTGCTCAAGGAGCCGATCGGCCCGGTAGCGGCGTTCACGCCGTGGAATTTCCCGGTCAATCAGGTGGTGCGCAAGCTGAGCGCGGCGCTTGCATGCGGCTGCTCGTTCCTCGTAAAGGCGCCGGAAGAAACCCCGGCATCGCCGGCGGCGCTGCTGCAGGCGTTCGTCGAGGCGGGCGTGCCGGCCGGTACGGTCGGCCTCGTGTTCGGCGATCCGGCGGAGATTTCGAGCTACCTGATTCCGCACCCGGTGATCCGCAAGGTGACGTTCACCGGTTCGACGCCGGTTGGCAAGCAGTTGGCCGCGCTGGCTGGCGCGCACATGAAGCGCGCAACGATGGAATTGGGCGGTCATGCGCCTGTCATCGTGGCCGAAGATGCCGACGTGGAGTTGGCCATCAAGGCCGCGGGTGCCGCGAAGTTCCGCAATGCGGGCCAGGTCTGCATCTCGCCGACGCGCTTTCTGGTGCACAACAGCATCCGCGAAGAATTTGCCGCGGCGCTCGTCAAGCATGCTGAAGGCCTCAAGCTTGGCGACGGTCTGGCGGAAGGCACAACCATCGGGCCGCTCGCCAATGCGCGCCGTCTCACTGCAATGAGCAAGGTGCTCGACGACGCGCGCAAGACCGGCGCGAAGGTCGAGACCGGTGGCGAACGCGTGGGCTCGGAGGGTAACTTCTTCGCACCGACCGTGCTGACCAACGTGTCGCTCGAATCGGACGTGTTCAACAACGAGCCGTTCGGCCCGATCGCCGCGATCCGCGGTTTCGACACGCTCGAAGAAGCGATCGCCGAGGCGAACCGTCTGCCGTTTGGTCTCGCCGGTTATGCGTTCACGAAGTCGTTCCGCAACGTGCATCTGCTGTCGCAACAGATGGAAGTCGGCATGTTGTGGATCAACCAGCCTGCAACGCCCTGGCCGGAAATGCCGTTTGGCGGCGTGAAGGATTCGGGCTACGGTTCGGAAGGCGGCCCGGAAGCCATGGAAGGCTATCTGGTCACCAAGGCTGTTTCGGTGATGGCGGTTTAAGACGCCGAAGGCTGTAAAGCTTTAAGGGCGAGGTTTCCGGCTTCGTCTGTCTGTTCGATTGCTGTGCCAGGTCCGCGAACGCTCGTTCGCGGACTTTTTTATTGGAATTCGCCTGTCAAGTCGCCCGTTGATTCACGGCTCATTCGCTTCGTTCGGATCTTTCTTCGTTTTATGATGCGCAGTCATACAACGAAAATCTGCTTCATCATGAACGAAACCTCCGCTGACTCCATGCAACCCACGCTGACCGGGCAGACCGTTGAACTCCGGCCGCTTCAGCAGGAACACACGCAGGGTCTGCTCGACGCCGCCGCGGACGGCCAGTTGTGGAACATGACGCTGACTGTGGTGCCAGGACCTGAAACCATCGCCGGCTATATTGCAACCGCGCTCGACGGACGCGCGGCCGGTACTGTGATGCCCTTCGTGATCGTCAGGCGCGATACGGGGGCGATTGTCGGCAGCACGCGGTTCTGGAAGATCGATCGGAAGAACCGGAAGCTCGAAATCGGGCACACGTGGTTGGGCAAGTCAGTGCAGCGCTCGGCGGTGAATAGCGAGGCGAAGTACCTTCTGCTGGGTCATGCGTTCGAAGCGATGCAGTGCGTGCGCGTGCAATTCACCACGGACGAGCTCAACGAAAAATCGAGAGCGGCGATTCTGCGGATCGGTGCGAAACAGGAAGGGATTGTCCGGCACGAGCGGATCATGCCGGACGGGCGTAAGCGCAACTCGGTGCGCTTTAGCATCATCGATGAGGAATGGGCAGCGGTGAAGGCGATGCTGGAGGAAAAGCTGGGGCGGTGAGCCCCCGCCTCACGTTACCGACTTCACTTCCGCGTTCGGGCGCAAACCAGCCGCCCCGATCAAACGTGCACGTCCCGCTCACTCAGCGGCGGCTGCGTCGCCCCCGCGAGTTCCTCGCGCAACGCGTCGCGCGCATGATGCCGACGTACCCAAAGCGCGGTCAGAATCGGCACAAGAATCGCCGTCACGAGACAAGCCGTCGCCACCATCGCCGTCGCGGCCGGCACTAGCGGCTTGAAGCGCGGAATCATCTCGCCGATGATCGCAGGGTTCGCCACGGCCGCCCCTGCTGTCGACGAAGCCGCCAGCCCCGCCGCCCCATTACCGCCCGCGATCCAGCGGTCGGCGAGGATCAGCGGGATGCCCGTCACGACGATCACTCCGAGGCCCAGCACGATGCCCGGCAAGCCACTCGTGACGATCACGTTCAGGTCGATACCGTTACCGAGCGCAAAGCCGAAAAACGGAATCAGTGGATGCACGCAGCGGCCAAAGAATTCGCGCAGCTCGCTGTCGAGATTACCCAGCGCGAAGCCGATCAGGAATGGCAACACCGCGCCGACGAAAAGCCTCGGTTCGAAGAACGCGACGCCGGTCGCACCGAGAATGATCATGCTGACGAGCGGCCCCGATTCGATCGACATCAGGACGAATGCCCCCGCCTCTTCCTTGCTGCCATATTGCTGCATCACGGCCGCATAGAGACCGCCGTTGGTCATGTCCATCGACGTGGTGATCGCGAGCACCGAGAGCCCGGCGAACAGGCCCGCCTTGACGCCGTCGATCGGAATGAAGTGCGACGCGACTATGGTCGCGATCCACGCCACGATCATTTTGGTCACGAGCAGCGTGCCCGACTTGCGCAGCACTACGCCAGTCGCCCGCAGGTCGATCGTCGCGCCCATGCAGAAAAACCATACCGCCAGAATCGGCACGGTGCCGGTAATCAATCCATTCGTGAATGACCCGAGGTATTTCCCCCCGCCAGGCGCAAACGTGTGAACACAGGCGCCGAGCAGCAACGGCACCAGCATCAGCCCGCCAGGAATGCGGTCGATGGCCTTCTTGAGCTTCATGCCTCCTCCATGGACTTCGCGTCCAGTTGTCGGGTGGATCACCCGGGGTGATGTCCCGTTCTTACGCCGGGCGACTCCCTTTCGGCGCAATATAGCATCGCGTTAGGAACAACGTTCCGTTTTTGATAGACTTCCTGCTCATCGTTTACCCGCGTTCCGTGCAAAAGCTTTGTCACTCTCAATGTGGCATCGCAATATTTTCGGACCGACGTTCCAAATCATAAATTCTGCGCTAAAGTCGAGAGCAAACCGGCGCCCGCAATACGGAATGGCGCGGCGCCCAATCTGACCGGAGAAAAGAACAATGGAAGTGAGGCAGAGCATTAATAGCGAGTACGCGAAGACGCTGGATACCGCGGAACTGCGCAAGCAGTTTCTCGTCGAGCAGGTGTTCGAACGCGACGCGCTTCAACTCACCTACAGTCACATCGACCGCATTATCGTGGGTGGCGTGTGGCCGGCCACACGCGCGGTCGAGGTGCCCACCTCGCTTGGTAAGGCAATCGGTGTCGGCTATCTGCTGGAACGCCGTGAACTCGGCGCGATCAATATCGGCGGCGACGGCTGGGTCGACGTGGACGGCACGCGCTATACGGTGCGTAACGAAGAAGCGATCTACATCGGCAAAGGCAAGCAGGCCATCGCGTTCGGCAGCGACAACGCGGCGCGCCCCGCGAAGTTCTACCTGAACTGCGCACCCGCGCACGAGTCGCATCCCACCCGCACGATCTCGCTGGCGCAAGCGTCACCCGAAACGCTGGGCGACCCCGCTACGAGCAACCGCCGCACCATCTACAAGTTCATCGTCCCCGAAGTGCTACCCACCTGTCAGCTCTCAATGGGCATGACGAAGCTCGAGCCGGGCAACCTCTGGAACACGATGCCGTGCCACACGCACGAGCGCCGCATGGAGGTGTATTTCTATTTCAACGTCGCTGACGACGCGGCCGTCTTTCACATGATGGGTGAACCGAACGAAACGCGGCACATCCTCGTGCATAACGAACAGGCCGTAATCTCGCCAAGCTGGTCGATTCACTCGGGTGTCGGCACGCGTGCGTACACGTTCATCTGGGGCATGGTCGGCGAGAACCAGGTGTTCAGCGATATGGATCACATCGCAGTGCGCGACCTGCGTTGACGTGCAACACGCTGGCCACTCCGGCCACCTTCGGCATTCAAGGAGCCTACGCACCGTGAACACCTTCGATCTGACCGGCAAGGTCGCTATCGTCACCGGCAGCAACACGGGCCTCGGCGCCGGCATGGCGATGGCACTCGCAACGGCCGGCTGCGACATCGTCGGCGTGAGCCGCGCCGGCGCCGGCGATACGCCCGCGAGCGTCACGGCGACCGGCCGGCGCTTTGCCGATGTGCGCGCCGACCTCGCGTCGATCGCCCCCGTCAACGACATCGTGCGCGCCGCTGTCGAAGCATTTGGTCATGTCGACGTGCTGGTGAACAATGCGGGCATCATCCGCCGCGAGGACGCGCTCGACTTCAGCGAAGACGACTGGGACGCCGTGATGGACGTCAACCTGAAGAGCGCGTTCTTTCTTTCGCAAGCCGTGGCGCGGCAGTTCGTGAAGCAGCAAAGCGGCGGCAAGATCATCAACGTCGCGTCGATGCTGTCGTTTCAGGGCGGCATACGTGTGGCGTCCTATACGGCGTCGAAAAGCGGCGTGCTGGGTCTTACGCGGCTGCTCGCGAATGAATGGGCCGAGCACGGTATCAACGTGAACGCGATCGCGCCAGGCTACATGGCGACCGCGAACACGGCGGCGCTGCGCGGCGATACGCAGCGAAACGGGGAAATCGTCGGACGCATTCCGGCCGGCCGCTGGGGCACGCCGGAAGATCTTGCAGGACCGGTCGTGTTCCTTGCGTCATCCGCGTCGGACTACGTGCACGGCCATACGCTCGCGGTGGACGGCGGGTGGCTGGCGCGCTAGCGTGGCCGCAGCAGAAGTCACGTGAGCCGCGGGACGCGGTATGCTTTCGGCGCCGGGGCTCAGTCGGCATCGAGCAGTGGTCGAGCGGTGGTCGAGCGGTGGTCGAGCGGTGGTCGAGCGGTGGTCGAGCGGTGGTCGAGCGGTGGTCGAGCGGTGGTCGAGCGGTGGTCGAGCGGTGGTCGAGCGGTGGTCAGATTGTGATCGGGTTGGCATCAACAGGGAATGAGGGAAATGGCAGCAATGGACAAGCAGCGCAAGGACGACGACGTCGCACCCATACAGGAAGCGGACAGCACGTGCGGCACGGCCAATGACAGAGGCGAGTCGGCTTCATCGATCGGCAGGGTCTTCGCGATTCTCGGTGCGATCGGCGACAGCGGACAGATCGGCATCAGCGAATTGTCGCAGCGGCTCGGCATGTCGAAGACCACCGTGCACCGCGTGATCCAGACGCTGAAAGCACTCGGCTATGTGACGCAGGAAATCGAAACCGAGCGCTACCGGTTGACGATCCGCCTGTTCGAACTCGGTGCGAAGGCGCTGGAGAGTGTCGACCTGGTGCGCGAGGCCGACATCGAGATGTGCCGCATCGGCCAGGCCACCCGCGAGGCGATTCACCTCGGCGCGTTCGACGAAGACGCCATCATCTACATCCACAAGATCGACGCCGATTACGGGCTGCGGATGCAGTCGCGGATCGGCCGCCGCAATCCTTTACATAGCACGGCGATCGGCAAGGTACTACTCGCGTGGATGGATCCGGCCGAAGCGCGCGAAGTACTCTCGCACGTGGAATTTCGCAAGTCGACACAAAAGACGCTCGCCTCCGCCGAAGCCGTCCTGAGCATCCTGCCGCACGTGCGCGAGCAAGGCTACGGCGAGGACAACGAGGAACAGGAAGAAGGATTGCGGTGTCTCGCGGTGCCGGTATTCGACCGCTTCGGCCGGGTGATCGCCGGTCTGTCAATTTCGTTTCCGACGATGCGCTGTGGTGCCGACACGAAATCGCACTACGTCGCGCTACTCAAGCAATCGGGGCTCGCGATCTCGACGCGGCTCGGCTATCGTGAAGCGACGGCGCCGGAGCATGTACCCGTCGAGGGGCTGAGCTAAAAACAAGAAACGCCGCAAAAGCGCCTCAATCAGGCACTCATCACCCTCGCAAGGACACCGACACGGCGTGCTATTCGCTATGCCGTCGGCGAGCACCTTCCGCCAACCCAGACCGCGCTGCGTGGCGCCAGCGGTCCAGGTGGCCCGCGTAGTTCAAGCGGCCTTCGCAGCCGGATTCGGTTCGACACTGCGCGTAAAACTACGGCGGCCGTCGACGCTGACCGGCACGTCGCCCTTCAGCGTCACGCGACGCACCACGCGGTGAGCGTCGCCGTAGTCGTTGACGGCGTAGTGCTGGGTCGCGCGATTGTCCCAGATCGCGACGTCGCCCGCCTGCCAGCGCCAGCGCACGATGTTCTCGAGGCGCGTCACATAGGCCTGTAGCAGTTCCAGCACGTGCGCGGACGCACTCGGTGTGAGGCCGACGAAGCTCTTCACGAAATGACCGAGAATCAGCGTCTTTTCACCCGATTCCGGATGGATGCGCACCACCGGATGTTCAGTCTCATAGCGTGTCGACACGAACACTTCGCGGTAGCGTTTGAGTGCTTCGGCGTCACGTCCGCGCTCGCCGACGTTGGCGTAGTTCGCGTAGTCGTATTCGTTGCTATGCACAGCCCACAGTTGTTCGGCGAGCGCTTTGAGCGGCGGCGGCAGATCCTCGTAAGCGGTGGCGGTGTTGGCCCATACCGTGTCGCCACCCACGTCCGGAATCGTCACGCCGCGCAGGATCGACGCTTGCGGATACGCGTCGACGAACGTCACGTCCGTGTGCCACGAGTTTGCGCGGCCACCGCGATGCGAATCGAGTTCGAGCAGGTAGTCGGTACCGTCGACCACCGGCACCGTGGGATGCGAAACCGGTTCACCAAGCAGTTTGGCGAAGGCTTCCTGATCGGCATCCTCCAGGTGTGTCTGGCCGCGGAAAAAAATCACCTTGTGACGCACCAGCGCCGCGCGAATCGCTTCGACTGTTGTGGATTCGAGCTGGCCCGACAGGCGTACGCCGCGAATTTCCGCGCCGATGCGGCCGGTGACAGGATGAATGTCCAGTGCGTTGGACGTCGCGAGACTGAGATTCGACATGCGATGCAACTCCTAAGTCTGAGGACGAGACAGGTCAGCGCGCCACGCGGCGCGCAGGGCGAAAATCTTTAGCTGAAGGTAGCGACGGCGCGAATCGGCTGAGCGCGGATCAGATCTTCTGATCTAACCAGCGTTAGCGACGCGCGTAAAACACTTGTTTTTCATGTGCTTATCACGCACGCGGGCATGACCATCGCGCGCGGATGCAATGGCGTCGAAATCGCCATGATCCAGGCATCGGGGAAGAATATCGACGGACTCGCTGCCGCCCCAGGAATACGGGCGGCAGGCGATTAACAGACGGACAGTAACAAACGGCTAACGCACGCTAACGGGTCACGGCAGCATCCGCTGCAATGTCTGATCCTTGAGCACGAAGCGATGAAACAACGCGGCCGCGATATGCAACGCGATCAGCGCGAACAACACCCAGGCCAGATAGCCATGGATATCGCCCATTTCATGCCCCACTGACGAGCCGACCGTCGAGATGCTGGGGTACGGCAATACACCGAGCAGTTTGACGGACCATCCGCGCGAAGACGCATTGGCCCAGCCGAGCAAGGGTACCGCCACCAGCACGACATAAAGAAGGCCGTGCGTGATGTGCGAAACGACACTGAAAAAAGGCGAAAGCGATGCAGGTGCGGGCGTGTGCGTAAGACGCCAGACGATTCTCACCACCACCGCTGCAATCAGCGTTGCTCCCACGCCGAGATGCCATGCGATCAGACCATCAGGCCGCGTACCTTTATGAATGTCAGGCATGGTCCAACCGATCACGAACTGCGCAGCAATCAATAAGACCACCAGCCAGTGAAGGAATCTGGCTACGCCATCGTAGCCAGACGCGTAGCGTGAGAAATTGGCCCGGTCGGATCGCATGATCATAAGAATGTTTAACCGCAGTTAAGCCTTGGAGGGAGCGCGCTCATTTGCGCCGAGGGTACACACATGCTGAGCATACCGACGCAGCATGCTACGGATCAAATCTTAAGAAAAGCTGATGCCGCGTCTGACAATCTCTTTCGGGCCCATGTGGCGGAAATGCATCCGCAAAGCACCGACGACTGCGTATAAAGTGCGATCGGCGATCCATGAGGCCGGATCTCATCCTAAGTCTGCAACTGAATGTATCCGTCTGGCATACACACAGAAATATGTCACACCGTGCATATTCGAGTTGTTCATACGTATGCGCATCAACCTGCCCAAACGCGCCGGATGCATGAAGGCACAACATTTTTCATAGCGCGCTCAACGGGTTGGCCGCCAACTTCTCATCGGCAGAAGGGCTAATCGCCGCGCTGCAACGTGTCCCCGCACTGTGTCATGCACCCCGCCGACATGCGAAGGAATCGACACGTCCTGTTACACACGAACACACCGGTAATTCAGCCGCTCAGTAGAGTTCAATCACACATAAAAAAGGGGCAACGTCATGAAACGAATTTTCGCGCTGGTTCTTTTGGCTATCTCCCTCGGGAGTGCATTGGGCGGCTGCATCGTCGTACCAGAGGGCGGCTATCACGATCATGACCACTACCACGATCACGACCATTATTAAGCGTTGCGCGAGCAGCGCTCTCCACTCTCAATCGTAAAATCCGAGAATAAAACATGAATAGTTCACGAAGCCACTGGCTGTCCTTGGCGATCGTTGCAGGCTTGGGGATTGGTGCATCGTCAGTTGCGCTGGCACACGTCGATGTGGGCGTGAACATCGGCATTCCGGGCGTGGCCTATGCGCCTGCGCCGGTCTATGCTCCGCCGCCACCTGTCTACGCTCCGCCACCGCCGGTGGTCGTGGTGAGTCCAGGCTGGTATGGCGATCGCTATTACGACGGCCACCGCTACTGGCAACGGCGCGAGTGGGAAGAACACCATCACGATCGCGAATGGCATGATGCGCGCGGCTATCGCGACGGCCCGCGCGGTGACTGGCACGACCACGGCGGCGATCATGGTGATTGGCACGGCCATGGCGATGATCACGGCCGGGGCGATCATTAATGCATGGGCCGTGACGGCGTCACTGACGCGACCGGCCCGCGCGGGTGGCTCGCCCCACATCATTTGCAGGAGCGACGATTTGGTACGCAACGATCCACGGCGTGTAACGGCGCAAATCGACGGCGCGGTCATTTCCGCCGAATACAGCGAACAGACCGGCCAATTGTGTTTGCGTCAGGACGGCACCGTGCTTCGCGAATGGTTTCCACCTCACTCGTGGATTGCGATCGCGTCGGTCGCCGGCGCGCGGCATTGGGGCACGCGGCCTACTGACGAGGACCTTCGGGCTTTGTTGCGCAACGAGATGACATTATTGCGCACGCCATAACCGTATGACGAGCGTAAAGAACACGGGATAAAAGCCGCTGGTCTTGCGATGATCCGTGTACTTCGTATTGCTCTTAACGTGCGTTATAGATCGGCGGCGAATACGAGCTTACCGCTGTGTCACTGCCGCGACCTGCTTGCCACGTGCCGCGGCTGCCCGAACCATAACCGCTGGTATCGGCCTGGGCCGCGCCCTGTTGCCTGGAAACTTGCGCTTGCGTGCCCTGCGTGTTTTGCGGAGCCGGCTGATTCGATTGCGCAAACGAAGCGATCGGGGCGCTAAGAACAACAGCAATAGCAACAGCTTTGATGAGCGATTTCATGAAACCACCTCCAGAGATTGTCTTACACGCGCTGCAAATATGACGTGTTGTGCAGTCGATGAAGACAGTCTAGGTGTGGATCAGACGCGGATAAATCCTCCAATCCCGAATTCACTGTTGCTTTTGGCACGACAATGGCGAACGGCCGCCCATCAAGGGTTTGCCGATGCGAACCGGGTGCCGCGTCAGGATTTTTTACTTAACCCGGCACCTCCGCTTCACATCTCGCGCCCTGCCCGCTCATTCTTATACCGCGGCGACGCCCACATAGTTCTCCGCCATCGCGGTAGCCGCCGCACGCGACGTGGTCACGTATTCGAGTTCGGCTACCTGCAGTTGTTGCTCGAACGGCGATGCACCTTCAATGCGGTGCATCATGCTCGTCATCCAGTAAGAAAAATGCTCCGCACGCCAGACGCGTTTGAGCGCGGTCTCGCTGTAGCTGTCGAGCAGATCGGTACGGTTTTCGACGTAAAAAGCATTCAGCGCCCCGGTCAGCACACGTACGTCGGCAACCGCGAGATTCATGCCCTTGGCGCCGGTGGGCGGCACGATATGCGCGGCGTCGCCGGCAAGAAAGAGGCGGCCATGCTGCATGGTGGCCGACACGAAACTGCGCATGCCGACAATATTCTTCTGGAAAATTTTTCCATCCACGATTTTCTGGCCGTCGTGCGAATCGACACGTGCGTGCAGTTCGGCCCAGATCCGGTCGTCCGACCAATTTTCGACGGAATCCTTAGGATTACATTGGAAATACATACGCTGCACATTCGGTGAGCGCGTGCTGATCAGCGCGAAACCGCGATCGTGCCGCGCGTAGATCAATTCATCCGACGACGGCGGCCCTTCGCACAAAATGCCGAACCAGCCAAACGGATAGACGCGTTCGAAGTCCTTGCGCAGCGCCTGCGGAATCGACGCACGTGAGACGCCTTGCGAACCGTCACAACCGATCACAAAGTCGCATTGCAATTCACATGCTTCGCCTTCGTGACGATAGCGAATCGACGGTTTATCAGTATCGATACCGTGCAGCGATGTGTCCGTCACGCCGAAACGCAAGGCGCCGTTGGCAGCTATGCGCGCGGCGACCAGGTCCTTGATGACTTCGTGCTGCGCGTAGACCGTGATCGAATGGCCAGTGAGTCCGGTGAGATCGATACGGCGCCGCTTGCCTTCAAAAGCCAGTTCGAAGCCGTGATGCAGCGCGCCTTCGGCCTTCATGCGCGCGCCGACACCGGCCTCGGTGAGCAGGTCCATCGTGCCCTGTTCGAGCACGCCGGCGCGGATGGTGGATTCGATCTGCTCGCGAGTACGCGATTCGAGCACGACGGAGTCGATACCGCGCAGGTGAAGAAGATGGGAAAGAAGCAGGCCCGCAGGCCCGGCACCGATGATGCCAACTTGAGTGCGCATGAGTTGTCTCCTGAATGCGTTTGATTTGCACGCAGTTTGACAATCACACCCTGTATCGCGCAACGCGATATCACGGATATGCATTATCTTGTTTTGAGATAATTGACGTGCCGGTTCGAACGGATTGGGTACACGTAAATGCGCCTCACCGTTGCCCAGACGGCACGTGCGCTCATTCGACTGATAGCCGATCAGTCCGTATCGTTTTGCGCGGCCTCGAGGTAAACCCTAACCAGTTTACGGATCTCGGCAAGCAACTTCCGGCGCGCTGCGGGCTTCTCCTCGCCCGCCCCTGCGACTGCTTTGAGCACATGCAGAAGCACCACCGCCATCGTCTCCGACTGCGCTTTCGCCAGATGAGGAATCGCGTTGCGCAAAATCGTGGCGATGCCGCCGCGCATTGTTTCGCGAAAACGTGCGCGTCGTTCGTCGCTGCCACCGCGCGCGTCCACAAGTGCAACGGCCAAACTGCGTTGCGAATGCAGCGACGCCATGAAATCGACGAATGCGTCGGCGAGTTGATGAGGCGTCATCGCCGGTGCCTGGTCGGCGAGCGTGGCAAAGCCACTCGTCGTGTGCTGCACATAGCGCGAAAGCAACGCATCCGCCAAGGATTCCTTGGATGGGAAAAACCGGTACAGCGAGCCGATCGCCGTGCTCGAGCGCGCGGCGATCTCGGTCATGGTGGCCGCGTCGTAGCCCTTTTCGGTAAACACCGCCACACCCGCTTCCATGATCGCCGCGACCCGCAGATGCCCCCGTTGCCGTTTCGGTTCCTGCGCGCCGCTAGAAAGTGTTGTTGCCATATCGGAGAATTTTAACTGTCTTTTTTTGCGAGGTTGGCCTCGCATAGTGCATGCGGATTCCAGCATGCATGTTAACTCCACAACTGGCAGCGGCCAAGGCTACTGGCGATGCGCGTACGTTGTTGTTCACAATACGAAGTCCGGACTGGACCGGTTTGACTTATGCGAGGACATCCTCTACTATCTTTTGCGAGGATACCCTCGCAAAAGTACGACATCACCCGCACGACATGATCGATGCGGCCCGATCGCGTTTTTCGCTAACCAAACAAACCATTCCATGAGCTATCTCGCCCTGTTTTTCTCCGGCGCGTTCCTGTGCAATTGCGTCCCGCACCTCGCGAGCGGCCTGCGCGGCGAGCCGTTTCCAACACCCTTTGCGAAACCCCATGGCGTCGGCAATTCGTCGGCGCTAGTCAATGTGCTGTGGGGTTATTCCAATCTGCTCGCCGGCCTCTACCTGCTCACGCGGCAGCCTGTCACGATCGGCGTGAATGCAAACTGCCTCACCGTGCTTGCCGGCGTGCTGGTGTTGGGTACGTTTTCGGCGGTGCATTTCGGCAAAGTCTGGCAAGGTAAGCACGCGCGCTAATACAGTCGTTGGAGCCCGCCCACAACGCAATTCGCTCTGTTACGCAAGGAACAGGCGATAAACAGGATTCTGCGTTTCTTCCCAGTACGGATAACCCAGCGTTGTGAGAAAGCGCTCGAACCCGCTGTTCTCACTCTCCGGCACCTGAATGCCGACCAGAATC
>NZ_JAQQET010000063.1:0-22194 GCF_046026855.1 Paraburkholderia sediminicola
ATCAAGAGAGGGGGCGACGATTTCAATTTCTCAGAGGTCAGGGGAAGCAGACATCCCAAAAACTTCGGCGCTTAAATTTGCTTGTTGGACTGTATAGACTAGAGACAAAGTGGCAGTGAATGAACACCTCCTGAAAAAAACGGGACGCCGCAGCGCCCCCCCCCAATCAGCGCTCGTTTGTTTCCGTCAAGAAACGCTGCAAGCTGTTATGTCCTGAAACCACTAGATCACGAATGAGCGATTCGTATTGTCCCTCGGGGTCAGGCGCTCGCAGCTCAAAACCTGCCCGCCAGCTGATAAATGTCTTCGCTTGACCAGTGAGTGGTGCCGCTGTCACCGTCGCCACGTAATTGTCCAAGGGAAGCGGCGCTTCTTCGAACCGGTACGACAGCGTGTGGCGCTGGTCATCGACGGAAAGTAGTCGCTCTCTCACGATCGCACCGTCTTGGAGCTTGAGCCTGCGAATGCCCCCGACCAGCCCGTCAGGCTGACCATCCTCGATGCCGCTTTCAGCGATTGCCGGATGCCACTTGTGGATCTCGCCAAACTTCTTTAGGACGCTCCAGACTCGGTCTGCTTCACTGTCGATAACTGCGGAATACTCTACGGTCGGCATGATTGGCACCTCGAAAGTTTGTTGGGTTAGTAAATCTTTTTCTGATGTCGCATCGATCAGACAAGGCGATCTGATGTAACGATGTGAATCCCCGGTGCCGGACTGATCGCAGCCTCTATCAAGGCACCGGCAATACGCGGCGCCGGATTGAGGTGCCAGCGGCGCGGCAACAGCCGTCGGCTCAGCATCAACGCGACGACCAGAGCCTGTTCCCCAATTCTGAATTCTTCCCGGAACCCGCTGATCACGCCCGGGCGCACGTAGGTAATCGCAGTAAATCCGATACCAGCAAGCTCACGTTCCACATCGCCCTTGACGCGGTTGTAGAAGAACCGTGACGCCACGTCGGCACCAATGGCCGAATTCAGTACGAATACAGGCGTACCATGTCGATGAGCCAGACGAGCAACAGCGAGTGGGTAGTCATGGTCCACCTGCCGAAAAGCTTGCCTGGTGCCGGCAACACGCATGGTGGTTCCGAGCGCGCAGATCACGGCGTCCGCCTTCCACCATTCCGCATCTTCCGGCAGATGATCGAAGTCGACCTGCAGTGCGTGCAATTTTGGATGCACCGGTAACGCACGGCGCGCAAGAGCGACCACGCGGTCGATCTTCGAGTCGCCAAGCGCCGCATCCAGAACGTGCCGCCCGACTAATCCGGTCGATCCCACCACAAGCAGATTCACGCTCGGCTCCTTCAGCTATGGGCGACGTTCGACTTAACGACGGACGAGACGCCGGATCGCATCTCCAATGGGCATGTCACCTTGTGTCAACTCGATGATGATCCGGTTCACTGCCGGCTGTTCGACAAGCTCGACGATCGTTGCGGCCACGTCGTCGCGCGACACATTGCCATACGAAATCGCCACATCGGCACACACCTTGCCGTGGCCCGGTGTATCGACCAGCGTTCCGGGACGGACGATTATCCAATCCAGGTCCGTTTCCACCAGACGGACGTCCGCTTGTTTCTTCACGGCGATATAGTTCTCGAAGCCTTCGGATACACGCCCGCCCCTGAGGGCGTCGGGGAACACCGATACCAGGACGAAGCGTTTGATTCCCGCCAGCTTCACCGCCGTCACCGACAGCTCCAGTCCGCGACCATCGATTGCATTGGTCAACTCCATGCCGACACCACCTGCACCCGCGGTGAATACGACTGCATCGCTACCGGACATGAACTGGGCCAACCCTTGTGCATCGAGATCGAGCAAGCTACCGGCAATCGGCGTACCGCCCAGCGCTTGCAGTTCGCCGCGCTGCTCGGGCTTTCGATGCAGAGCAAGCGACTGATGCCCACGGTCGGCCAATCGCCGGACAAGACGTCGCCCGATCTTGCCTGCGGCGCCGATGATGAAGACTTTGCTCACGAGGACGTCCTCACGATTGTGATCAACGGATGTCGACCCAAGCCTTGTAGTGCAGGCCGAGATCGACCCAGCGCTCAACCCTCGAACTGGTGATATACCTTGGCGACCACTTTCCAGGCGCCGTTGATTTTAATCAACGTAAGAAAGTCGTTGTAATCAGCACCGATCGCATCCTTCTCCATATCGACACGCACCACCGCTGTGGTCGGGGTGATCGCAAGCACATCGAGACGCGTGGCAATCTCGGGCGCGTTGCCATTCTTCTCGACGAACTCATAAAGGTTTTTCACCGAGCCAGCCAGCAGTTCGCCGTTGGTGAAGCCGTACATCACGGCGTCCTTGTGAAAGGCCTCGCCGAGGATATCGACGTTGCCGACGCGCAGCCCCTCTACATACTTGCTGGCGGTCGAGATGACAGCATCATAGTCACGTGTGGGTACGGCTTTGATGTTCTTCGACATACGATTTCTCCTTTATGAACAACGGGATATGGAATATTCCCGGGTTGAAATAGATTGGCGAGTCAGGCGCTCAGATGCGTGTGGTAGATCTTGCTGACAACGGTCCACTTGCCGTCGACCTTCAGCAGATTGAAGAAATCGGTAAAACGGAAGCCAGAAATATTGTCCGTATCCACCCGCGCGCTGGCAGCGGTGCCCACGATGTCGATGCGAACGATGGCGGATTTCGCCTCTGGCGACGGCCGAAACGACGAGTCGATCACGTCATAGAGCACCTGAATTTCGCCACCAACCAGCTTGCCGCCATCAACTCCGAACATCGAGGCTTTCTCGTGGAAGGCCGGCTTCATGATGGCGCTACTTGCCTTCGCGCCACCTTCGCTGTACTTGTTCAACACGTCGACGATGGCGCTGTATTCTTGTACGTATGTCGCTTCGTTCATTGCGTCACTCTTGATGGAAATAGGAAAAAATAACTCCAGTGCGGTTGCCCGGGAGCGAGGATGTAGGGCTATTGGCCGACATCGCCGGTAGACGGCGCCCACGGCCCTAGTAGCCGAAGCCTTTTCTCGCGACCATTCAACCACCAGCCGTATTGCCGTGGCCAGCCGTTGAAAGAACTGTCCAGATCGGTCGCCTCGAGCACGCGCTGCGCACGGTAGGCGAAATGCGGCTCCAGCAATGCCTCTCGCCCGATCGCAACAAAGTCCGCTTGACCGGATGCAACGATGCGCTCGGCTTGGATCGGATCGACAATCAGACCAACCGCCATCGTGTGAATCTCTGCGTCGCGCTTGATCCGCTCAGCGTACGGCACCTGATAGCCATAGCCGTTTGGGTACTCGTACGGCCCGCCGATTCCTCCAGACGAGCAATCAATCACATCGACGCCTATACCGGCCAGTTCCTTCGCAAACAGCACGCTGTCCTCGATCGAGACACCGTCGCGACTGCCATCGACAGCAGAGACACGGACAAACAGCGGCTTGCCAGCCGGCCAGATCGCGCGCAGTTCCCGTGCAATCTCCAGCGGAAGTCGCATGCGCCCTTCAAGATCACCGCCGTATTCATCGGTCCGCAAATTGGTAAGCTGCGACAGGAAAGAATTCAGCAGAAAGCCGTGCGCACAATGCAATTCGAGTACATCGAAACCCGCTTTCAGCGCCCGCCGCGCCGCGGCGGCAAAATCGGCACGCACCGTGGCGATTCCGGATGCATCGAGCTCATGGGGAATTTGCCAGTCTTCATCAACGGGAACGGCACTGGCCGAAACTACCGGCCACGGTACGTCGCCACTAACACCATCCGCCGGGGTCAAAGGCCCGTCACCGTCATAGGGCCGCTGCATACTCGCCTTCGGTCCGGCATGTGCAATCTGAATGCCAGGTACCGCTCCTTGTCTCTTGATAAAGGCAGCAATGGCAGCCAATCCTTCGACGTGTGCACCGTGCCACAGGCCGATATCACCGTGTGTGATTCGACCCTCAGGCGACACCGCCGCTGCCTCGACCATTACGAGACCGAATCCACCTAGTGCGAACTTGCCGTAGTGCACACCGTGAAACGGTGTCACTAAGCCGTCTTTCGCTTCGTACTGGCACATCGGCGACAACGCGAGGCGATTGCGGAATTCCACGCCGCGGAGACTAAATGGCTCAAATAGCTTACTCACAATCAAGTTTCCATTTTCACGGCACGATTCACAGCGTCGCGTGCAATCCTGGCGACGAGAAAGAACGCCAGCATCACTGCTGCGAGCCCCAACCAGTACAAGTTTCCCCAGTCCAGGACTGTCGATGCATGAGTACCACCCATGATTTCGCGGATACCCGGAACGAGCGAGCCCAGATAGACGTAGAGAAAGGTACCGGGTAGCAGACCCAACCACGAGCCCAGAACGAAATCGCGCAAGCGGACCCGTCCTGCTCCCAACACATAACTGAGCGGCGTCAACGGAATAACTGAAGTCAAACGCAACAGCAAAATGAAAAGAAACGCCCGTTGCCCAATCGTCGCGTCGACAGCCGCGAGGCGCTGGCGCGATTTCAGCCACCGCAGTATTCGCGGACGAGTCATTGAACGACCGATCAAAAAGACCAGCAACGCAGAAACAATACCCAGCGACAAAGCCAGCAACATTCCCGACACCGGCCCGAACTTGAAACCGGCGATTGCCGCCAATAAAGAAGCGGGCACAAGAACCATCGTTCCCACGACAAAAACCAGAGCGAAGATTCCCAAGCCCAACCAGCCAACTCCACCGCCCCATTCGACGGCGCTTATCGTGCCTTCGACCAGCGTTGCGCTCATGCGGCACCCTTCGTAAGCAGCCGGGCTAATAAAGGGCGAGTCGGATCCCCTGCACTTCGCGTCATGACCTTCGCTCCACTGAATTGCCGTGATGAGATTGGCCTACAAATGGCACGCATTACTATAGCGTCTGCTACCTATTTCGACAATTATATAGGGAACACTACACATTGTGTCAATTGTCCCGCCGCACCATGACAATTTCTTCTCGATCCATGCAGGATCATTGACCGCCCTACCTCGAAACAACGGGTAAGCGCTGTTACATTTCGTTGAAGTTCATGCATGACCGTGTGCGCGCTGGTACACGATCTCACCGTTTCGCGTGATGATCGCGACTGCACCGACAATGCGCCGCTCTCGAGCGCTGTGGCAAAAGCCTCATCAAGTCGCTCAGCAAGCCGTGGTACATCGACTCGCGTGGACGTTTGAACCATTGGTTCTGTCTCCATCTCACAAAACCTCTTGATTTGAGAGCGCTGACCGCACTCGCACACGCTGATTTCCACCCCTCGGCACCCTGTCGGGCCCTTGCGCGCAGAATGCCGGCTGCGCAAAGGCCGACATGACCTATCAGCTCATTCTGTCGGGGCGTTGCCAGGGATCAACGCGCGAGCCTTCATCTCTTGCCAGAAAGCCTTCGGCGCGGAGGTCGATGCTGCGCGGATGTTCTCCCGTACGGCATCCGCATTCTGCGCCCCCAGGAGAACGGTGCTGACCGCAGGGTGCAACTTGACGAACTCGATTGCCGCCGACACCAGCTTCACGTCGAACCGCTCGCACACGGTCTCGATTTCCCTGACGCGGTTCAAGATATGTTCGGGCACCGTCTGGTAGTCGTACGACAGGTTGCCGCCACGGGTCCCTGTCGCAAGGATCCCCGAGTTAAATACACCGGCCGCGATGACCGACACGTCGCGCCTACGCAACTCGTCGAATGCACCTTCCAGAGGCGCGTGATTCAACAGTGAATAGCGCCCAGCGATCAGTGCGCAGTCGAAATCGAATTCAGACGAGGCCCGCAGCACCGAATCAGTATCGTTCACGCCAAGGCCGACAGCCGACACAAACCCGCCGGTGCGCAGTTCTTCCAGCGCCTTGTAACCGCTGTCGCCGAGCTGTTTCCAATAAATACCGGCTTGATCGCCATGCCAAGCTTCCCCAACGTCATGCAAAAGCAGTACGTCGATGAAATCCAGACCCAGGCGGAACTGGCTTCCCTCAAGCGAGCGCATAATGCCGTCGTACGAGTAGTCGTACTCCGCTACGAACGGGAGCGGATCGACCCAATCGATCGCGTAGCGCCCCTTCACCTCCGCGTTGCGATTGGCCGGCTTCAAGATGCGTCCGGCTTTGGTACTGAGGGTAATGTGTTCACGGATACCCAGCTCACGAATGGCGTGCCCCAGGTAGAACTCCGCCTTCCCGTAACCGTAAAAGGGCGCGGCGTCAAAGTGCCGGATGCCTCCTTCGTAAGCTACGCTAATGGCCTCCTCGAACTGGCGGTAGTTCACCTTACTGTTAAACCCCGCCATCCCCACCGTACCCAGCCCGATCGGACTGACTTTGGCTTTCGACTTGCCCAGCGGCTGGCTGCGCTGATCGGACATTATCTTCACCTCTCTCTGTTAGGAAACGTTCCAAGATGGCCTCGCCTATGCATGGCCGGGGGAGCGTTCAGTTTCAATAGTCGCCCTTGGGCCAGTCGGTGTAGCCCTTGGCACCGCCACCGTAGTATGCTTCGCGCGGCGCCACGGCCAATTCGGCACCAAGGCGCAGACGATCCACGAGATCTGGATTGGCGATGAATGGGCGACCAAACGCAACGGCGTCGACCTTCCCTTCCGTGCGTCGCGCAACCGCCAATTCGAGGTCGTAGCCGTTGTTGCCGATGTATGGACCTTCGAAAAGCGCCCGCAATGCATCCAGATCGACGCCACCCGGAACCTCGCGGGATGCGGCCGTCGCGCCTTCAACGAAATGCAGATATGCCAAATTGAATTTATTGAGTTGACGGATCAGAGAGCCATAGGTCGCCATGACATTGCTGTCGAGGGGCGTGTTTCCTGCATCAGGCGTCAGCGGCGACAGACGGATACCGACACGGTCGCTGCCCCATATCGCGGCTACGGCCTCGACCACCTCCAGTGTCAGCCGGGTACGATTCTCAATGGAACCGCCGTATTGATCGGTGCGCTTGTTGGTCGAATCGCGCAGGAATTGGTCCAGCAGGTAGCTATTGGCCGAATGCACTTCGACACCGTCGAACCCTGCTCGTTTCGCGCATTCAGCGGCATGCTTGTACTGCTCGATGATGCCGGGGATCTCCGAAGTCTCGAGCGCACGCGGCATCGACACTTCGACGATGCCCTTCTCCGTGTACGTGGTGCCCTCCGCCTTGACGGCGGACGGGGCAACGGGTGCCTCGCCGTTGGGCTGTAGGTCGACATGCGAAAAGCGGCCAACGTGCCACAACTGGGCGACAATCTTGCCCCCAGCCGCGTGAACCGCGTCGGTGACCTTCCTCCAGCCCGCCACTTGTTCGTCGGTCCAGATACCTGGGGTCATCGCGTAGCCTCTGCCCTGCGCCGAGATGTTGGTAGCCTCGCTGATGATGAGGCCGGCGCTTGCACGCTGTGCGTAGTATGTGGCGTGCAGTTCGTTCGGCACACCATCGTCGCCCATCCGGCTTCGCGTCACAGGAGCCATGACGATGCGGTTGGCTAGCTCGATCGCCCCCATCTTCGTGGGCGAGAATAGGTCGGTTCTAAAACTGTCAGTCATGTGAATCACCTCAATTAGTTGACCGGTCGTCTATAAATTTCAAGAATTAGCAGACCAGCCGTCTAGCGATTGAAAAAGATGCATCAGGAAAGCATCCGCTTCGTCATGCTCAAAGCGGTATCGAATGGCGCGCGGGCGTTGTCCACCTTCGCCTGCAATGAGGCGCCCAGCCACATCTGATAAAGCGATTTGGCGAGCGCATCCGCCGGCACATCGGACGATATCGCCCCGTCCGACTGTCCTTCCTCTATGCACCGCGCAAGGCGCTCGACCACCGAGCGCGTTCCCTTCTCGAGCACGAAGCGCATGTCCTCAGACAGGTCGCAGACCTCCGATCCGAGCTTGACTACCAGACACTTGCCGTCGGGCACAGCAGCCCATTGTGTGTCTACCCAAAAACGGAAATAGTCAAACAAGCGCTGGGCCGCCGTGCCCTGCCCCATCAACAGATTGTCGACTGCGGACAGATATTCCGCGAAGTACGCTTCCAGCAACGCTTGACCGAACTCTTCCTTTGATCGGAAGTAATAATAGAAGGAACCTTTGGGCACACCGACGGCCGCCACGAGCTCGGCCAAGCCGACTGCGGTGTAGCCCTTATTGATCATCAGCGGCTTCGCGACCTCTAGCATGTACTGTCGCATTTCCGCTGCCGGTTTCTTCGTGATGCGGTTTGTGCCGGCCACGCCGACGTGGCCGCGCCGAACCCTTAGCAGCGGCACGTCGTCGGTCGCATCGACCGCATGAGTGGCGCAGTTAATATCCAATGTAGGCATGAGGCACTTCGACATTAAGTGTGAATATCAGGATGCCGGGAGCGCGTTGCCTCCCTATGCGTTCGTCCTGACATGCGAAGGACGGCGCGACACTCCACGAACCATGGTCGAAGCTTAGCCACTTACTCGTTTATTTTGAATGGAACAGAACGCCATAGGTTACGAACCAAAAGTACACAATCCCTGGCTGGCAGTTCACAATGGCGCCACACAGTAGTATGTAGTTCCCGTTCGAACGCCCCACTCCGCGAAACCCCTCACGTTTCGTTTGAGACAGTGGCCTGGATCGTTTTCGCATTGCCGGACACCCTTTACAAGGAAGTCATCGTGATTCGTCTCCGACACATCTGGTCGCCTCGCGCACCGCCGTGTCAAATCGGCGTTAAAGCTGGCAAATCAGAGAGTATCTTTGACATGGCAGGGCGCCGCCTTAGACGCTCCGGTTGGATTGTTTGGCAGCCTTAACACGACCTTGCCCACTGCTGCGGGCCGTTTGAGCGCGACCGTTCCGAACAGTGCCTGCGTTACAAGTGTGCGGGTCATCCGGTCACTCATGGCGTAGCCGACCAGTTCACCGGTGAACAGATCCGTGATGCCAACCAGGTACAGCCAGCCCTCGCCGGTCCACACGTACGTGATGGCTCACCCAGGCCTGGTTCGGTGAGCTCATGTCAAAATTGCGTTCCAGAAAATTCGGTGCGACCGGCCGATCGTGCTTCGAATCCATCGTGTTTCTGAATTTGCGCTTCTGCCTGCAACGTAGTCTCAGTTTCGCACGAATGCGCCTGATGCGATGAAGGCGAGCGCACACACCCTGATCGAGCAGATCGGCCTGCAATCGCTCGCGACCATATGTCTGCCGGGCCCTGCTCATGCGCCGCTGCAATTTCGACTTCAAGGCGCCCATTCTCCCACGCACGAGGCGATTCGGGTCGCCGACGCTAGGCGTAAAAGCTGCCGGCTCCCAGCCCAAACACCCGGCACAGTATGGCAACCGGGCAATCCTGTCGCATCGCTTCGATCCGGTCGTACTTCATCGCGACTCCTTCGCGATATAGACCGTCGCTTTGTTTAGAATGTCGCGCTCCATAGTGACTGTCGCCAGCTCACTGACACACGCCAGTTCTGCTTCCAGCTCCGTCAGCGGCTTTTGCGTCTTGCCGACTTTCGCCAGCGTCCCACTATGCTCGGCAACGATCCAGCCGCCCAGCGTCTTCACCGACATAGGCAACCGTTCCGCCGCTTCCTGCTGCGATAATCCACCAACCAGGACCACCTTCACCGCCTGCTCCCGGAACTCCTTCGTATAGCTGCCTTTCGGTCCTCGTTTCATATGATCTCCGTCTCGCTCATTCTACGAAACATTGATCTCCACTTTTCCCAGCCTACCTCATCGCGATCGCGGCTGGAAGGCGATGGGAATGGCTCAGGATGCGTGCGCCAAAGTCCAACTGGGTGGCGATTGAATACCAATAACGATCAATCACATTTGAGAATATTTCGTACAACTTTTCACTCTGTCATCTTAGGTTCGCCTTCCAGTTTCGAAGACGGGCCGCGACCGATCTTCGCGTCCTCAGTCTCACCGTCGACCGAAGGGTACCGCGTCCTCACATCACGTCTTGGCGGAGAGAAGCAACACATCAGCTATGACCTTTACGTGTGTCAAAATCCCCATATGCCCCGCATCAAGTGACTTCATGAGCATCCCATCGGCTGCCGCGCGGGCCGCCACTTCGTTAAAATAGGCCGACTCGGCGATACAATGCAGATATCTCGCGCGAAGTTTCGTCGATGGTGCCATCGGCAATGGCTCTTCGTGCGTGCGAATTGGCATCGACGTCAGTCTGCCATCGACGACTGAGCCTAGCTCAGGAAAAAACACACTCGTTTCGACCGGTTTGACAAACGAGCGATTGCATGTCTACTGCAGCGAAGAAGGAAGACGCAATGACTTCTCCGCGCTGCTTGGCGAGCCAGACCTCGAAACACAAACCTACGCATACGGCCCCGCTGCGATGTTGCAGACGTTGGAAGTGAGTTGCTCCGCCTGGCCTCAGGACTCGTTGAGATTGGAGCGCTTCGAGTCTGTTTCAACTGGCACGAATCCGACCGAGGAACATGCGTTCGAGGTCGAACTCATGGACTCCGATCTAACGGTGTTCGTGGCGGAAAATCAGACTTTGCTTGGAGCCTTGCGCGCGGCGAACATCGATGTTCAGAGTGATTGCGAAGACGGGTTATGTGGATCGTGTGAGGTCAGGGTTCAGGCCGGAAAAATCGACCATCGTGACGTCGTGCTCACATGGGCAGAACGGGAAACCAACACCCGGATGATGACATGCTGCTCGCGTGCGCAGGGTGAGAAGCTCCTCGTGGAGCTTTGATGCGGTAGAACCCCGCAGACGCGGGGCACGACATCTTCGCCGCGCCGTATCGTGAGCAATTCTCCTGAATTGCTCGACGACCTCCAATTAATCGAGGAAGCTGGAATCCTTCTCCTTCATCCAGCGCATCATTGCGTCAAAAAGCATCTTGCCTTCCTTACCCCTCGAGCGAGCTCGTGCATGCTGCTCAGCGCAATGAGCGGCGACCTCAGGACCCGCGAAATTCAGCTCGGCGCCTCCGGCAGAGGCAGCGACCTGAACCTCGCATGCACGCTGCAAGTGGTAAAGATCCATGAAAGTCTCCGCTATCGTTTCGCCGCAGACGAGGAGCCCATGGTTGCGCAAAATCATGACCCGCCTGCTTCCAAGATCGGCAGTGAGTCGCGCGCACTCATCTGTGTCCAGGGTAATGCCCTCGAAGTCGTGATACGCGACCTGGTCTGTGTAAAACATCGATGTGAAGCTGAGGGGCAAAAGTCCCTGCTTCTGACATGCCACCGCCTGCCCTGCCGTCGTGTGCGTATGGGCGACCGCGTGCATGTCGGGTCTGGCGCGATGAATGGCGGAGTGGACGACGAAGCCCGCTGGATTAACACTATGGTCTGCGGATCCTACCACGGTGCCATCCACGTCAATCTTCACGAGGTTGGACGCTTTTACTTCGCGATACATAAGTCCAAACGGATTGATGAGAAAGTGCTCATCGTTACCGGGCACCCTTACCGTGATGTGGTTATAGATCAGCTCATGCCAGCCGAAGTGGTCGAAAAGTCTGTAGGCGCAGGCTAGCTGCCTGCGAGCCTCTGTCTCTCCTTCGGTTTTCGATACATCCTGTAAGGTCAGGCTCATATCAGGCTCCATTGCTGTAGGGCTTCAGGCACGCATACGCGACCTGATGAAAGGGCGTGGGTATTTCGTGGCGCCTGCCGAGGGAGCAGATGAGGCCGCTGAGTCCGTCCAGTTCGAGCGGTTTGCCGGCATGAAGGTCGTGGCTCATGGATGCGACCACGTCACTGGGTAGGCGCTGCAAGAAGAGAAGCGCTGCTTCGACGTGATCGTGTGTCAGTGCGACGCCCTCGGCGATCGCGAGCGCGTGGATCTCATGAATTGACTGCCGCGCGAGCGCAAGCAGACGAGGGTCCTGATAAATTACACCTGCATTTGCGCGAGTCAGACAGGTCAGCGCGGCGTTGGTCGCGAGGGCAAGGAATTTTGACCACTGAGCAACCCGCACATCATCGACGCAGCTGGCGCGTACCTGGAGAGGGTTGCCGGGCTTGTTCACCGTCTGCACGAATCGTTTGACGGTTGGGTCGGTGGTCGCGTTGACGCCCCCAAAGGTAATTGACGACATGTCCGACAGGTAATGCACGAGCCCGGGGCGTTCCATTCTTCCAGACACGAACGCAAGCCCACCGTAGACTTTTGCGTCCGGAGCGCCTGCCAGTATCCGCTGGACTCCATCGATGCCGTTTTGCAAACTGATCACTGCTCGTGAGCTTTCCAGTGCAATCTTCCATTGACGTGCCGAGGACTCCGCGTCGTAGAGCTTCACGCAGGACAGAATCACGTCAATCGTCCCAACCTTCTCAGGGCTGTCAATAACGCCAATATTGGTAACGCAAAAGTCCCCACGCGGGCCAAGCAGCTGAACACCATCTGTCATGATGGTTGTCCTGTTTATGTCGCGTACGGCAAACACGACATCGTTGCCGCCGAGCGCTAATGCGGCGCCGAAATATGAGCCCACCGCTCCCGCGCCCAATACCATGATTTTCATGTCCATCATCCAAAGAATTTCTGACCGACTTCACGGGCAAGACTCCCGCATACACCGGAAGCTAGCCAGGAGGAAAGTCAAAAGCGCTGCATGCTGAAAGATTATTTGCCTGCGTATTAGAAATGACTCATCAAGCAAGATCTACACGAGCTGCAAATCAGTTCGCTCATCAGTGCAAGACTAGTGTCGCGAGTTAGAAATTCACTTCATTACCCGGTTTTTTTGTTAGAGAGAACGAAATGTTTGAAGTGTTGCTTGGAGAGGCGCTCGACTTCGCGCCAACCATCCTCAGTCAGGATCAGGAATTTCTTCTCGTTGAGTGGATCAGTCGCGAAGTCTCTTTCATGAAGTCGGTTGAATTCGTCCCAATCGAAGCTCTTCCAGGCACGATTTCAACAATGCACCATCAGGTAGAGGAGCGCGAGAACCGCGGCGTCAATCGCAGTGGTATTGATGTTCATGGCGGTCATCTCCGCTTCTTCGTATCTGCCCTACTCATCATACTGTGCTACAGGCAGCAGGTTGTTCAAGGAATTTCTAACTCATGACACTAGCGAGCTGTTGAAATGCTCTTTCTTCGGGGTCCGGCATCTCATTCGGAAGATGCCGTTGCGACGAATAGTTCTTGCCACGTTGACGCTGAATTTCCTTGACTCCTGCGCCATCGAGTCGTTTTCTCGCCTCCTCACACTTTCATGTTGTCCGGGCGGCAAGAGTTCGCACGCGCATCAGGTTGTAGTATGTCGCCCGAGTCCGCAGGAAGAGTTGGGCGACTCTCTCGATACATTGCCTGCCGAACCCTGCCGACAGTCTTGCTCCAGCCAAAGACCTACTCAATGTATTTTCGCTTGCAATGACTGATGGCGTAGACGGACCAGCGCGTTGCACGCCCCTCAATAGTCGAGCCACCCGCGCGGCTGTCACTTTGCGCCACATGCGGCGTCACACCATTTGCGCGGCACGTCGCCACGAACCCGGCTGCGTCGTAGTTCCTGTCAATGCCGACCGTAATAGACGCATCGGCAACTGCGCGGCAACCGCAAGCAATTCTGCCGCTGGATCGCGCTCGTACATACGTGAAAAGACCGCATCCGTGTGATGCCAGCGTCGTTCAACCACAGCCGGATCGGCCACAACAGATGACAGGCTGGAACCAAGTCATCCAGCCTGGACATTGTGAACATCGACTCGGTATAGCCGTCCGCTCCGCGCGTCGCTTCAGCCCCAGTGCTCTCCGACTCCTCGTTTCAATGTTTACCCCTAGCGCCTGTATGACGAGTGCGGAAGGCATTTCAACAACCTGCCAGGTTTGATCTGGAAAACCAAGCAACTCGGGCCCCGAGCGTTCCACCTATCCGGCTGTCCGAATTCGCACGGCCACCTCTCGGCCTGCATCAACGGGCCGGACAAAGCGTGCTGCCTTGATCTGTCGATCTACATATAAAACCCGCTCGCAATCCGGCTGCCGTCCACTTAGGCAGCTATCGCTGCACAGGCAGTGCGACGATGGCGTCGATCTCGATCAACCAGTCGGGTAACCCCAATGCCTGAACGCCAAGAAGAATGCTGGCAGTACGTGGCCACTGATCACCAAAAACCTTGAGGCCAGCTTCAAAGATAACTGGAATCAGTTCGGGGCGATGGTTTACGACATTTATTGTCATCCTTGCGACATCTGAACTGCTTGCGTCTAGCGCTGCGATAGCAGTCCGGATGTTTGTGAAACACTGAGTGGCCTGCTCCGCATAACTGCCTTTGCCGATCAGGTTGCCTTTCTCGTCCATAGCCACTTGACCAGCAATGAACGCGAACCGACCTGGAGGAGCGATTGAGATTTGCGCGTAGAGATTTTGGATCGGCGGCGGCAGGCCATCTGGGTTCATCGTTTCCATCAGGATTCTCCATGTTATATGGGGTTATTTGTCCAGCCATGGCTCCCCGGTGTCCGGGGATACAATGAAATCCTGCATTGAGGCAGGGATCATGCATCCAGTATCAGATTACTGAGCGGGCGGCTTATACAAAGGCACGCATCTGCACCAGCTTCCTGAGGTGTCACATCGCCCTCCAGCACTTTTGTTCTGCACGAGTAACAGGTGCCCGCGCGGCATATGTTCGGTATTGAGATGCCGTTCATCTCCGCCAGTTCGAGCAGGGTCGGCGAAGTTGTGGGCATCCAGTTTGCTGTCACCGCCGAACGTGCGAAACGGACTGTGCAAGGATTCACCGACCCCGATGAACCTTGATTGACCGAAGCGGCGGAGAACATTTCAACAAATGTCCGGTCCGGGTTCGCGCCTCCATCAATCAGTGCGTCCCGCATCTGCACGCAGAAGGCATTCGGGCCGCAGATGTAGAAATCCGCCTCATACCAGGGAACGGAAATGCCGTGACCTTTTGGCCCGACGTGATTGTCTTTCATCAGCGACTTCACGTGCTGCAGCGTCAAGTGTCCTTCGACGTCGTAGTCCAATCCGCAAATGTCAGACGCAGTGGGACGACTAAATGCATAGAGTCGATACGCCTCGTCGCACTTCTCGAGTAACTCGTCGAGGTCACGACGAAACGCCTGGCGAAGTCGATCCGTTGTACCGTAGAAAAAATAGAGAGGTGCTGCGTAGGGACTTCGGGCGACGTGAGACTGAAGCATGGCTATCAGCGGGGTAATGCCAATGCCAGCGGCTATTAGCGCGATCGGGCGGAAACCGCCCGTATCGAGGACGAACTTTCCGTCGGGTGCCTGCAGCGCGACTTTGCTGCCCGGACGTCCATGCCGGTGTAACCATGCGGATGCCCCATCAGGCGATTGCTGTTTGATCGTCAAACGATAGAAAGTTGGTTGTGATGCGAAGCTCGACAGGCTCCATACACGCATGGTGTCCGTAGGATAGGCGGTCGAGTGAGGCAAGCGTACAGCGACATATTGCCCGGCCGAAAATGGCGGAAGCTCTTCCTTGTCTACCGGCTTCAGATAGTATGATTTGGTGTCGGGCATTTCGTCGACCACTTGATCGACAATGAATTCTCGCCATTGCGGCCATGCACTCACGTGGGTGGCGGGAGCGCGCGAAATGCTCGACAACCTCGATTGAAGAACGAAGCGTACAGTCTGACTCAAAGTGTCATTTTCGAGCGCAAGTCTTGCACGATCGAGTGGCACCTCGGATTGCCCTGAGCATAATATCGCCGTCTCCGCCACGCTGGGGTTCCGCTTGTCGCGTTCGAGCAGCTTTGCCACATCGTTCATGCGAACCTGGCCAGGTCGCCGCACTGAAAAATAGACACCGGTGAATCCTGACGTCGCGAAGACACCTTGAAAAGTTCTCGGCAGTCCGAGCCGCCAGCACAGCTTCCAGCATGGAACACGAGGGCCAGCAACCACAAGCAGAACCTCATCCCCCAGCGAGAACACGTCACCTATGCGAAGAGTTGATTCATCCATGCTGTCGAAGGTCAGGTTTTCGCCGAAAAATCCGTCGCGCTTCGAGTGGCCGATTTCAGGGATTTCGTTGTGCCAGTAGTCGTAATGCGAATGCGCGAACGCATAAATTGCATCCGTGTGGATTGCACGCTCGTTACCAGCAGGACCATCTACGCCAATGATCCACGGCTCGGCAATGGGGGATTTGATGTGGCCGGTCGGAACCGGCTCTCCGCCCATCTCAACCGTCACCACCTTTCCGATGGAGAAGTTCAGCAGTTTCACCAAAGCTCCTATTTTGAGATAGCCCGCAGTATTTACTTCAGTTCTGGGTTGCCGTTCGTGCGACCGACAATCGACGCGTTGCAAGCCTATAGCGCCTACGGAACCTAGCGAGCCGGATTCCCGGTGCCGCACCAGTAGGTCATGACGGACTCGACGGTTGAGAGAAGCTCGTCCGCCTGCCGCCTCGATATCCACGCGAGATGACCATCCGGCCGGATCAGTGCGGCACTGACGTCTTGCCATTCAGGTCGGGAGATCGAGCCGGGTACCGGGTAATAAGTCGCGATACCGGCCCATGCCGTAACGGCATCGCTCAAACTACTGTTCGTGGTCAGATCCAGGAACGCGAATTTACCGGCGTGCAGTGCAGGATAAAGGGACGGCACCAGGCTTTGACCGAACTGCAGATCAGGCATCATCTTGCCAAGCTGCGGGTGGACCGGTTCCTCTACCGAGGCCTCATAAAGTACATCGTATCCCGCGATGCGCTCGGCCCACAGCTTATTAATCTGGGGAAACGCGAGTGCTTCCGAAAAGAACTCGCGGAGTGCCAGTTGCTCGTTTGTTTCGGGAACGAACACTGCAACCTGAGCCTGCGTATTGCGCATGACGGCTTGTGTGGGAGCCCTGCGTTCACGTTCGTAACTATCGAGTAACCATGCGGGTGCCCAGCCATTAATCTGGGCCGCGAGTTTCCAGCTGAGATTGTGGGCATCCTGAAGACCCACGTTGATGCCTTGGGCGCCTGCTGGAAAGAAAATGTGGGCAGCGTCGCCGGCCAGCAGGATCCTTCCCTTGCGATAAGTTGAAGCCTGCCGCGTCGCATTTCCAAAACGTGATATCCATACTGGCGAATGTGCACCGAAATCACGCCCGAAGAAACGATTCAACGCGTTCCTTACCATCTCCATCGTCATGGGTGCATCCTTCGGGCGGCGGATGTCGTCTGCGGTGATACCTGCAACACGCCACACGCCATCCTCCATCGGCGCGATCATCATCGTTCCCCTCATATCCGACTGTGCGAGCGACGTCTCTGGGGGAGTCTCAAACAGTACATCCGCGAGATAGCTGTGAATTTCATTTGAGGTTCCGGGAAAATCGAAGCCCGCGAGATCGCGGACAGTGCTACCCGCCCCATCGCATCCGACCAACCAACTGCAGCTCAGGGAATATTGTCCATCATCCGACTGAACGCCAAGTTCCACCTCATCCCCCGCGTCATCTAACATTACCAATCGATGACCACGTCGAATTTCAACCCCCTGCGATAACGCATATTCGTTCAGCAGGCGCTCAGTTTTCGACTGAGGTATTGCGAGTACGAACTGGTGCCACGTGTCTACTGCTGAGAGATCCAGCCGGGTTTTAACACCGCCGAAATGAGTTGTCGGCATCTTGATGCCAGCATTGATGAAGCGCTCTGCAATTCCTCTCATCGCGAACGTGTCGATGATTCTTGGTTGCATAGTCACTGCCCGAGAACGAGGGTCACGGTCGGCACGCGTTTCGAGGACCGCCACCTCGATTCCCTGCAGGTGTAGCTCAATGGCAAGCCAGAGACCGACAGGACCAGCACCGACAACGACCACTTGGGGCATGTTGAATCTCCAGTCAGATAGTGTCTTATCTATTGTCCAATGGACAATACTATTGCAGAAAAAATATCATTGTCAACAGCAGCGAACCCCAGGGGGAGATGCGGAGACTGGCGTCCGTTCGGTTAGAATGGTTCCTTCGTCTGGAATCGATGCCCGCCCTATGAAACGCAAACTGACCCCGGAGGATGTGAGAGATGCAGCAATCGAGGTGCTCGACGAAGGAGGTCTTGATCAGCTCACAATGCGAGCGATTGCCTCCCGCCTTCGCGTCAACCACAACGCGGTCAACTGGCATGCCCGGTCGAAGGCGAATCTTCTTGCGCAGATGGCAGATGAGTTCTTCTGTAAGTGCCTTGCGGAGCCGCTACCTCGTCACTGGAAATCGAAGGCAAAGGAGCTCAGCCGGCGGATCAGAAATGCACTGCTTGCGCATAAAGATGGTGCGAGGGTGGTGGCGGGAGCGTACTCACCATTGCCAAATACGCTTGCACTCGCTGAGGCAATGATTGCTGCGCTGTCGAAAAGCGGTGTTGCCATAGAAGATGCGGCCCAGACTCACTGGGTCCTTCTCTATTTCACGTTGGGTATTACGCAGGAACAACAGTCGATGACAGAACGCGTGATATCACTCCCGGATGATGTGACAGAGAGCCAGTATCCGCTGCTATACGCCTCGAGACCCCAGCACTATCAATTTGAAGAGGGCTTTGACAAGCGGTTCGAGTATGGACTTAATCTTATTCTTTCCGCTCTCGATGGTGCCTAGTACATACGCAATTGTCTTCCCAGCAGCAGTTTTGAGTAATCAAGGCATCACTTGCTCACTCATGAGGTCACACTAATCCTTTTGTTGGCACCTGGATGATTAAGTATTGACGCCACTTGCACTTCCCATCCGACGCCAGATATGCAACAAAGTTATCGGTTTCTCCGCTTTCACGGAGGAAAATATAGATGACGACAACGACAACCGACCTCACGAGGATATTTCGGTTATGCCGGAGCACAAGGCTGATGCGCAATTGCAGTCAGAATGGGTTCGGCCGCTACCTGATGCATCGCAGAAGGCGATTCATGATCGTTCGTGATACGAGTGCAATTTCGACTTTGAATGATTCAGATCTCAATTAAATTGAACTGAAGCGAGCTCCGTGTTTGAGGAGCTTCACTATACCCTGGTTTCAGCACGATCCGTCTACCTGACCTCCATGTAGGAGGAAGGCTCTTGGTTTTGCATTTTTCTTCCCGCGGATTCACATTGCTCGACCAAATTCAAAGTCTCTCCCAGCATTTCGGATGGGTTGATTAAGTTGAGCGGACGCTGGTGGAGTTTCCGCTCGGAAATGCATCTGAACATCGATATCACAATGCACTCGTTACTGAAACGACCGCACGGCAGAGAGGAAGACGGTCGAGGAGCCAAGCGTATTTCGCTGAGCGACAGGTAGCAAAACTTTCAGTTTGACAGCAGTTTTCCATGCGGGAATCGTATAGGCAACGACCGGCCCCATTCCCAGAGCTTCGAGTTTCTTGCCGTTCCCGCCGACGATTTGTCCGTTCTGGACATCGTCTTCCCACTGCTTTGCGTAGTATCCGGCGAGTCCAACTTGCCACGGCCCCATCCTCTCTGTCAAAGCAAAATCGATATCACCAACCGGACCGGTCGAATAGTTAGTCTGGTGATTTCTGGATGCGAAGTCGAGAAACACGTGAGCACTGATTTCAAATCCGTCGCCCAGAAAATTAGGCCTTGTCAGATAGGTAAAGGCGAAGTTTGGAATATAAAAAAAGTCATTGTGACCAGGTGATGCAATCTGGGTGGCATTGTATTTTCCGGTCGGGAAAATCATTGAATAGGCTAGCTTTACGGTCAATCCATATGGTAGGAGTGGGAGCGGAGATGCTTCTGGGTTCTGATCGATTGACCCAATGTACTTACTCCACACAAGCAGGTCGGAGTACGTATCGGAAAAACCACCGATATATGTACTGTCATTGCTGAGATCGATATGACCGTATTTAAGGGGAATCTGTACGCTTGAGGCTAACGTACCGCCGAACAGCTTGAATGGATAGACGTATAGCAGGCCGAATCCCACTTCATAGACATTCGTGTCGCTCACCTTGACGTTGGTGAGAGCATGACCGTCGTTTCCATACGCGGTGCTGTCATGCCCAGCTCCCGCAACTATGCCTCCATAGAACCCCGTTCGTGCTGGGAGATAGGCGTTTCCAAGATCGGTTCCTCCGACCGGTCCCCCATAGTATGCACCCTCGGAAGCTCTTGCAAGCGAGCATAAAGCGAGTTGAATGAAAATGACAACAATATATTTCGGAATACGAAACATTTTATCTACCTTATCAATAATTTGATTGAAATTTTCATGTGTAGCACTGTCGGGCCTTCGATCGATATCTCGAGGCACGGACATGGCGCGATGCACGATCTCCGCTTGATGGGTGCCGGATCGCCAGAGCACTAACGCTATACCATTCTTCCCAGTCCAGCACTGTTCAGCCCTGTCCAGGATTCCTGTTTACCTCCCTTTAATTGTCCGTTGGACAAGATAATTTGATGGCAATATTTGGAAGTCAATAGGCATTTCCGCGACAACGGCAGTCCAGCGTGGGCTGAAATTCGCATGTCGCAGATCCGAAATCCACGATCGAACTCGGCGCGAGGGTTGCGCACGGAGCTTCCCAACGCGTCACCGGGCGACCAACGGGGATCTCACATGTTCGTCGAAATAGTTCATACGACGCCTCTTTTCATCTTGACTTCTCGAATTTTTCGACGGAGTATTATTGTCCGATGGACAATAATGTAATGTACTCGGCGATAGTCCCTTTGGTTGTGCAGGACGCGAGACTAGATATGGATTGGTGACCCTCTGAGTCGACAAGGGCGTGTCCGAGAACATAGCGAATCGTTGCCAGCGATTGTCGCGGCGGGAGACATATTTACCTGCCTTACCGCAGTTTTTCATGAGAACCGCGAAGTCGAATTCGTCCAAAGCGATGCGTCTCTTCGTCGGGCAATCGAGTTGCAACAATCAATACCAGAGGGAGATTGCAGTAATGAGAACGTTTGTGCTGGTACATGGATCATGGACTGGGGGGTGGTGCTGGGAGCAACTGCGTCCTTATCTAGAGGCTCAGGGTCACCGGGTCCTGGCTCCGAGCCTGACCGGGGTGGCCGACCGCCATCATCTCGCGACCGAAGAAACCGGTTTGCGAACCCATATCGACGACGTGTCTAACCTGATCGAATGGGAGCGCGCCGAGAACGTCATTCTTGTCGGGCATAGCTACGGAGGCATGGTTATCACTGGTGTTGCTGCGAAAGTCCCGCAGCGTCTAGCGCATCTCGTCTACCTGGATGCGTTCCTTCCTCGAAAAGGGGAGTCTGCGTGGGACCTGCTGCCATGGCTGCGCGACGCATTCCAGTCGCTTAGGCTTTCCGATCGGCCGTGGCTTGTGAGGCCAGTCGCAACGGGAACTCTTCCTCCCGAGATAGCCTCGGTCGTTGAAGACCGGCTAACACCAATGCCCATTCGTACGCACGAAGAGCCGCTACCTACAGCGCCATCTGTCGATCTGGCTGCGACGTATCTTCATTGCGTCGCCGAACCGTCACATTTCAACGAAGTAGCTGCCCGTGCTTCTGCTAGTGGAATGGAGGTCAAGACACTTGATGCTGGGCATATGGCGCTACTGACACACCCGATGGATATAGCCGCGATATTGCTTCACACTGCCATGGCGTAGAGTGCAAGTGCTGTGGCAATGGGTGGTGAAACGAGTCGGACACTGCGTAAGGGCATCGGTAGGAACAGGTGTGAAACGCAGGGTCGAGCAGCATCAAGATCGTGCTTTTTTCGGAAAATCTCCACTTCAGGACAAGACTAGTCTTCGGTCAAGGTCGAAATTCTGTAGTCCACGAGCACGATTCGCGGTAGGACTAAATGCCCCGGCGTATTCGAGATCCAGATACCGCCCTCAGCGACATAGCCACTGTGAGCATTCACACCGGCCTAGACTCGCATTCTAGATAAAGAAGCACTTACCCTCGACCACGGGGGTTCTCTATATCGCCTGCCTCTCTGGATTTGGCAGCATATACTTTCTAATATAGGCAAATGGTCAGATCAATTCGCAGCAACGCTGACTCCCGGGGATCAGAACGTCCCCGGGAGTTCGTACTTGAGGATGTGCCGGACAAAACGATCGGCGTGTTCAGCGAGTTGGGATATCACGCCGCCTCGCTGGGCAATCGCCACGGACATCGGAATCATATACAAGGCTTTTAGCGACAAAGCAGCCAGCAGTTCCCCGTTCACGAGAATCGGCACCGCGATCGTCGCCGTGTCGCCGGGTTACTTCGACACACGAACTCA
>NZ_JAQQET010000064.1:0-18968 GCF_046026855.1 Paraburkholderia sediminicola
CACGATTTTCATAGTCGACACGCATCAGCACGGCTATCGCGACGCAATTCAGCAAGATGCCCGACCCGCCGTAGCTGACAAGCGGCAAGGTAAGGCCCTTGGTTGGCAGCAGGCCAAGGTTCACGCCCATATTGATAAAGGTCTGCGCGCCGAACCAGATGCCGATGCCCTTCGCCACTAGCCCCGCGAACGTGCGGTCGAGCGCGAGTGCCTGGCGGCCGATCTCAAACGAGCGGCGCACGATCCAGTAGAACATCAGGATCACAACGAGCACGCCGACAAAACCGAGTTCCTCGCCGATCACCGCGAGGATAAAGTCGGTATGCGCTTCGGGCAGATAGTTGAGCTTCTCGACACTACCGCCCAAGCCCACGCCAAACCACTCGCCGCGCCCGAAAGCGATCAGCGAGTGCGTCAATTGATAGGCCTTGCCCTGCGCGTAACGGTCGTCCCACGGATCGAGGTAAGCGAAGATCCGCTCACGACGCCACGGGGACGCCCACACCAGCAAGCTGAACGTACCGACCGCAGTGGCCACGAGGCCGCCGAACAGCTTGCCATTCACGCCTCCGAGGAACAGCACGCCCATCGCGATCGCGGCGATCACCATGAACGCGCCCATGTCCGGCTCGAGCAGCAACAACGCGCCGACGAGACCCACTGCAACCGCCATCGGCAGAAAGCCCTTGGCGAAGCTCTGCATGTATTCCTGTTTGCGCACCGTGTAGTTGGCCGCGTAAATCGTCACGGCGAGCTTCATGATTTCCGACGGCTGCATATTCGTGATGCCGAGAGGAATCCAGCGACGCGCGCCGTTCACACCCTTACCGACGTGCGGGATCAGCACGATCACCAGCGCGAGCAGCGAAAGCAGGAAGAGCTTTGGCGCGTACTTATCCCACGTCGAGATCGGGATGCGGAACGATACGACGCCGATTACCGAGCCCATCACCACGAAAATGAGCTGGCGCACCAGGAATGCGTAATCGCGGTACGACGCGTACTTCGGCGAATCAGGCATCGCGATCGACGCCGAATACACCATCACGACGCCAAGGCCAAGCAGCGCCACGACCACCCACAGCAGCGAGTGATCGTAGTCGAGCATCCGCGAGCGCAGTGGACGCACGCCGTTCACGGCGCTCGCGAGACCACTCCCGCCAGTGCGGCTGGAGGTGCGGCCCGCGCTAGCTGTATCGCCATTGCCGGCAAGGCGCGAACCGAAGCGTTCCGACCAGCTCATATCATCGTCCCCCGTTCGGCCGCGATGTCTTCCACCGTGCTGCGAAACACCGCCGCACGATGTGCGTAACCCTTGAACATGTCGAAGCTCGCGCAAGCCGGTGACAGCAGCACGACGTCCCCGGGTTGCGCCAATGCGGTGGCGGCCCGCGTCGCTTCTTCGAGCGTCGCGTGATCGGTCATTGCGATGCCGCTGTCTTCGAGCGCGGCGCGAATCTGCGGTGCGTCACGGCCGATCAGCATCACGGCGCGGCACCAGCGCATCACAGGCGTGGAGAGCGGTTCGAAATCCTGCCCCTTGCCGTCGCCGCCAACGATCAGCACCGCGCGTTGCGCGAGACCGTCGAGCGCGGCAACCGTCGCGCCGACGTTGGTGCCCTTGCTGTCGTCGACGTAATCGACACCTTCGATCGACGCGATCAATTCCACGCGATGCGGCTCGCCACGGTATTCACGCAGGCCGTGCAGGAGCGGCGCGCCAGGCAGACCGACCGCGCGCGCCAGTGCATAGGCGGCCAATGCGTTTGCGGCGTTGTGCAGGCCGCGAATACGCAGCGCGTCCGCCGGCATCAGACGTTTGAGTGCGATGTTCTTCGGTGCCACCACTTCGCTCCTGCGACGGCGCGTCGGCGCAGGTTCGTCACTCACGTCACGATCGTGCGCTTCCACCAGCCAGACCATGCCGTTGTCGCGCAGCAGACCGTAGTCACCATCGTTCTTCGGCTCGGTCACGCCAAACGTGATCATCGTCGCCTCGCTGCCCGCGGAAGGAGCAAGCGCCATCACGCGCGAGTCGTCGCGGTTCAGTACACGCACGGTCTGTGTACCGAAGATACGGCCCTTCGCGGCGGCGTACGCATCGAGGCCGCCGTGCCAGTCCAGGTGATCTTGAGTGATGTTCAGAACGACCGCTGCGTCCGGCGTAAACGTGTGGGCGGTTTCCAGCTGGAAGCTCGACAGCTCCAGTACCCACACGTCAGGCAAGGCGGTGTTGTCGATCGCTTCGCTGAGCTTGTCCAGCGCGGCCGGGCTGATATTGCCCGCCACCGCGACTTTCTTCCCGGCGCGTTCGCACAGCAAGCCGGTCAGACTCGTCGTCGTCGTCTTGCCGTTGGTGCCGGTGATCGCGATCACCTTCGGCGCATAGCCGCTTTCGCCAAGCGTCTTCAACGCTTGCGCAAAGAATTCGAGTTCGCCCCACACCGGGATGTCCTGCTCACGCGCCGCCGAGATCAACGGCAGCAAGTCGGCGGCGAGCGGCGACAAACCCGGGCTGATCGCCACGAGTTCGACACCCTCGAGCAGCACCGGCGAAAACAGGCCGCCGACGAACTCGGCATCGACGCCGTGCGCTTCCATAGCGGACAGGTTCGGCGGTACCTCGCGCGTATCGGCCACACGCAGCCGACAGCCGTGCCGCGCGCACCAGCGCGCCATCGCGAGACCGGATTCACCGAGTCCCAGCACGAGCACCATCGGCTTTTGCCGATCCCGAAACTTCTCGCCAAACATCGCCTGCTTCCCCTAAATACGACTTAACGCAACTTGAGCGTGGACAAACCGAACAGGCACAACATCAACGTGATGATCCAGAAACGCACCACCACCTGCGTTTCCTTCCAGCCCGACAATTCAAAATGGTGATGCAGCGGCGCCATCTTGAAGAGACGCCGCCCTTCGCCGAAGCGGCGCTTGGTGAACTTGAACCACGTAACCTGCAGCATCACGGAGAGCGTCTCCGCGACGAAAATGCCGCCCATGATGAAGAGCACGATTTCCTGACGCACGATCACCGCGACCGTGCCGAGCGCGCCACCTAGCGCCAATGCGCCGACGTCGCCCATGAACATCTGCGCCGGGTGCGTGTTGAACCAGAGGAATGCGAGCCCCGCTCCACCCATCGCCGAACAGAAGATCAGCAACTCACCCGCCCCGGCGATATGCGGAAACAAGAGGTATTTCGAATAGACCGAACTACCCATCACATAAGCGAACACCCCGAGCGATGCGCCGACCAGCACGACCGGCATGATCACTAGGCCGTCGAGACCGTCGGTGAGATTCACCGCGTTGCTCGAACCCACGATTACCAGATACGTCAGCACGATGAAACCCCACACGCCGAGCGGATAGCTGATCGATTTGACGAACGGCAGCATCAGGTCGGCCCGCGCCGGCAAGCCCATCGACAAGCCGCTGCGCACCCACGCCATGAACAGATCGAACACGCGCACGTTGCTCGCCTCGGACACGCTGAACGCGAGATACACTGCCGCGAACAGGCCGATCACCGACTGCCAGAAATACTTTTCACGCGACGACATCCCGCGCGGGTCCTTGTAGACCACCTTGCGGTAATCGTCGACCCAGCCGATCACGCCGAAACCGAACGTGACGAGCATCACGATCCAGATGAAACGATTGGTCAGATCGGCCCACAGCAACGTCGACACGGCGATGCCGAGCAGAATCAGCACGCCGCCCATCGTCGGTGTACCGGATTTGACGAGGTGCGTTTGCGGACCGTCTTTACGAACGGCCTGACCGACCTTCATCGCGGTCAGCTTGCGGATCACCGCCGGGCCGCAGACAAGCCCAATCAGCAGCGCGGTAATGGTGGCCATCACCGCACGGAAAGTCAGATAACTGAACACGCGCAAGAAGCTTGCGTCATTCTGCAGCCATTGCGCCAGCGCCAGTAGCATGCTTCGGTCCTTCTATTTCAATGTGCAGCGGGCGTGTTGCCCGCTGCGTTCGGTTGTGGACTCGTTACGGCGTCCACCACGCGCTCCATTTGCATGAAGCGCGAGCCTTTCACGAGAAGCGTTGCAGCAGAGCCGAAACCCGCCTGCTGCAATTGCGCGATCAGCGTGCCGACATCGGCAACGTGATGCGCGTCCGCGCCATACGCGGTGCAGGCGTCGCGCGAGGCGTCGCCCATGGCGTACAGCGCGTCGATGCCGCGTTCTTTAGCGTAGGCACCGATTTCGCGGTGAAACGCCGGGCCGTTATCTCCGACTTCGCCCATGTCGCCCATCACCAGCACGCGCGGGGACTCGCACGACGCGAGCACGTCGATCGCTGCGCGCATCGAGTCGGGATTCGCGTTGTAGGTATCGTCGATCACGGTGGCGCCAGCGAGCGTGCCGAGCGCGGCGTGCTTCACCTGCAAGCGGCCTTTCACTGCACCGAACGATTCGAGACCGCGCTTGATCGCGTCGAGCGGAACGCCTGCGGCGAGCGCGGCCGAAGTCGCGGCCAACGCGTTGTGCGCGTTGTGGTTACCGAGCACTTGCAGCGTGACGTCGACGTGGCCTTCCGGCGTGTCGATGCTCAGTATGTTGCCCGCGAACGTGCCGGTTACCGCGGCTTCGGTCACGCGCTCAGCGTCGTTCAAAGCAAAGTCGATGATGCTGCTGCCCGTTGCCGCGACGCGCCAGATGCTCGCGTATGCATCGTCGGCCGGGAACACGGCGATACCTTCCGGCGTGAGTGCGTGAATCACGCTCGCATGCTCGAGTGCGACGGCTTCGACCGTCGCCATGAATTCCTGATGCTCGCGTTGTGCGTTGTTCACTACCGCGACCGTCGGCTCAGCGATCTTCGCGAGCAACGAGGTTTCACCCGGATGGTTCATGCCGAGTTCGACCACCGCCAGTTGATGCGCGGCGTGCAGACGGAATAGCGTGAGCGGCAAGCCGATATCGTTATTGAAGTTGCCGGCAGTCGCGAGGCGTGCGTCCGCGCCGACCGCGGCGGCGAAGATCGACGCGATCATTTCCTTGACCGTCGTCTTGCCATTGCTGCCCGTCACGGCGACGAGCGGCATGCTGAACTTGCGACGCCAGCCGCGCGCGAGTGCGCCGAGCGCGACACGCGTATCGGCCACACGCAGCGCGGGCACGTGCCAGTCGCCTGGCATGCGCGTCACCAGCGCTGCCGAGACGTTGCGCGACGCGACTTCCGGCAGGAAGTCGTGCGCGTCGAAACGGTCGCCCTTGACCGCAACGAACAGATCGCCTGGGCCGGCGCTACGGCTATCAGTCGAAACGCGTTCGAACGTGACGCTTTCGTCACCCAGCACGGTTGCGCCGGGAATCAGCGCCGCGGCTTCACGCAGCGAGAACATCGCGACATCTCGCAGGGTCATTCGCCACCTCCGCGTGCGTGCGTCGCCCGTGCGGCGAGCGCGAGGCGAGCGTGGTCCTGATCGGAGAAAGCGCGCTTCTTACCCATGATTTCCTGTGTTGCCTCATGCCCCTTGCCGGCCAGCACGATGACATCTTCGCGTGCGGCGCTGCGGATCGCTTGCAGGATCGCACTCGCGCGGTCCTCGATGCGGCGCGCCTTCGACGCGTCTTTCATGCCTGCGGCGATCTGCTCAATGATCAACTGCGGATCTTCGCTGCGCGGGTTGTCGCTGGTCACGACCACACCGTCAGCGATCCTCTCGGCGATCGCACCCATCAGCGGACGCTTGGTCGCGTCACGGTCACCTCCGCAGCCGAACATACAGATCAGTTCGCCGCCTCGTGCAGCCGCCATCGGGCGCAGGGCTTCGAGTGTCTTTTCCAGCGCGTCCGGCGTGTGCGCGTAATCGATCACGACGAGCGGCTCGTCGTTTTGCAACCGGCCGCCGAGACGTTGCATGCGGCCGTTGACCGGTTCGAGCTTTGCGAGTTCGGCGAGCGCCGCGTCGAACGGCACGTCGGCGGCGAGCAATGCGCCAAGTACGCCGAGCAGATTGCTGACGTTGAATGCGCCGAGCGTTTGCACTTCGACTTCGGCGTTGCCCCAAGCTGATGTGGTCAGATGAAACGCGGTGCCAGTCGCGGTTGCACGAACATTCGACGCGAGCAGCAAGGCATCGGCTTGCTGCGCACCGGCGCCCGACGCGTCTTTCAGCGTCTCGTCGAGGCCGTACGCGATCGTGCGGGCACGGCCTTGTGTACTGGCAAGCAGACGGCGACCAGCAGCATCGTCGCGATTGATCACCGCCGCGCGCAATTCCGGCCAGGCAAACAGCCGCGCCTTGGCGGCTTCGTACGCTTCGAACGTGCCGTGATAGTCGAGATGGTCTTGCGTCAGATTCGTGAATACGGCGATGTCGAACGCCGTGCCGTTCACGCGGCCCTGATGGAGCGCGTGCGACGACACTTCCATCGCCACCGCCTGAGCACCCGCGTCGCGCAACTGCGCGAGACTGCGTTGCAGTTGCGGCGCGTCAGGCGTCGTGAAACCGGTGTGTACGAGTTGGCCGGGCAGACCTGTGCCGAGCGTACCGATGATCGCGCAACGTTTGCCGAGCGCGGTTAGCGCCGCGGAAATCCACTGGCTACACGAAGTCTTGCCGTTGGTGCCGGTGATGCCGACCACCAGCATGCCGTCGCTCGGATCGTTATACCAGGCGCTCGCAATCGACCCCGCGAGTTCGTTCAACGCCGGCACGGCCAGCGTCGTGGACGAATCGATCGCGTCGCTAAAGCCTTCGGGCTGGACGAGTACGGCTGCTGCGCCACGTTCGATCGCGCTGTTAATGAACGGGCGGTTGTCCGCACCGTCGACCGCATAGGCGAAGAACGCGTCGCCCGCAGCGATCGAGCGCGTGTCGGCGTGCAGATGCGCGCCTGGCTGCACGCGAGCGTGCAGCCAGTTGAGTGCGGCGGCGATCTGCCGGTGCGCGGGATGCTTCTTACGCAGCGCGCTCATCGCACAACTCCGGGATGGCTTCTCGCATTGGCGGAGATCGTCATCTTTTTTGCGCCACTGCTGGTGGACAGTTTCTTGACTGCCCCAGGCGAGGCGGGTGCACTCGGCGCGGCAGGCGCCGAATCGTCCGACACGACCATCTGTTTGACCGGCATGTCCGGCGGCACATTCAGCGAGCGCAGCGTATCGCCGACGATCGCCGAGAACACCGGACCCGACACCTGACCGCCAAAGTGGCTGCCCGCCGTCGGTTCGTCGACCGACACGGCGACGACGATGCGGGGATTCGGCATTGGCGCCATGCCGACGAACGAAGCGCGGTATTTGGAGTGGTCGTAGCCGTGAGCGCCATGCTTGTATGCGGTACCGCTCTTGCCACCGACGCGATAGCCCGGCACGGCCGCATCCGGCGACGTGCCGCCCGGCGCCGTGACGGTTTCGAGCATTGCACGCACTTCGCGAGCCGTGGTGGGCGCGAAAATTTGCGGCCCGGTTGCCGGCTGATCGCTAGGCGTACGGAAAATCGACACCGGCATGATCTCGCCGTCATGCGCGATCGCGGTGTAAGCGCGGCCCAACTGGAACAGCGACACCGACAAGCCGTAGCCGTACGACATGGTCGCCTGCTCGATACGGCGCCAGCTCTTCCATGGACGCAGACGACCCGCCGCCGCGCCCGGGAAGCCGACCTTCGGCGCCTGGCCGAGACCGATGCTGGTGTACATGTTCCACATCTCTTCGGGCTTGAGCTGCATGGCGATCTTCGTCGCGCCGATGTTGCTCGACTTCTGGATCACGCCGCCCACCGTCAGCACGCCGAACGCGCTGTCGTCGGTAATCGGCGCACCGTCGAGCACAAAGCGGCCCGGCCCCGTATCTACCAGTGTAGTCGGCGTCACGCGGTGCAAGTCGAGTGCCAGCGAGATCGTGAACGGTTTCATGATCGAGCCCGGCTCGAAGGTGTCCGTCAAGATGCGGTTGCGCAGCTGATCGCCCGTAAGGTGCGAACGGTCGTTCGGGTTGTACGTCGGGTAGTTAACCAGCGCCAGCACCTCGCCGGTCCGCACGTCGATCACCATCGCCGCGCCGGCCTTCGCCTTGAACTTCTCGACGGCCGCTTTCAGATTCGTATAAGCGATGTACTGGATCTTGCTGTCGATCGAGAGATCGACGTCCTGCCCGTTGTGCGGCACGACTTGTTCGTCCACATCTTCGATGATGTGGCCCATGCGGTCTTTAATGACGCGGCGGCTGCCCGACATGCCGGCCAGCAACTTCTGGTCGCCGAGTTCGACGCCTTCCTGGCCCTCGTCTTCCACATTGGTGAAGCCGATCAGGTGAGCCGTGATCTCGCCTTCCGGATAGAAGCGCTTGTACTCGTCGCGGGCATAAATGCCGGGGATGTCCAGCGCGGTGACTTTCGTGGCGACGTCGACCGGCACCTGGCGCTTCACGTAGACGAAGTTCTTGTCCTCCGAGAGCTTGGTGCGCAACTCCTTGTTCGTCATGCCGAGCAGCTTGCCGAGCTGGTTCAGCTTGTCGGCGCCAAGGTCGTCCGGCACCGAGTCAGGAATCGCCCAAATGGCGCGCACCGGCAGACTCGTGGCGAGCACGAGACCGTTGCGGTCGAGAATCTTGCCGCGTGTGGCCGGCAGTTCGAGGCGGCGCTGGTAACGGATTTCACCCTGCTTCTGATAGAAGGCGTTGCCAGGTCCCTGAATCCAGAAGGCGCGTGCGGTCAGCGCGACAAACGCCATGAACAGCATGAACACGACGAGTTTCGAGCGCCACATGGGCAGGCGCACCGACAGGATCGGGTTCGCCGAAAAGGCGACGCTTTTGCGAGTCGACGGTTTTTTCATCGCACGCCTCCGCGACCGGCCGCAGCCGGCGCCGGACCGGAAGTCGGGATCGGCGCGTCCTCAGCCTTGGCGGCGCCCGGGTCGAGCGTCAGATACTGGGTGCGGCCGGTCGTGACCGCCTGCATCTTCAGGGAATCAGTGGCGATCTGCTCGATGCGCGAGGTCTTCGACAATGCGCTCTGCTGATATTGAAGCTGTGAATAATCCTGCTGCAGCTGGCGCTCCTGTGATTGAGCGCGCTGCAACTGGATAAAGATCTGACGCTGCTGATTGGTTGCGTTGACGACAGACAAAGCGCAGCCCATCACGATCATCAGCAGGAAGATATTGAGGCGGCTCATGGCGCGATCCGCTCCGCCACACGCATCACGGCAGAACGGGCGCGCGGGTTCGCGGCGACTTCAGCGTCGCTGGCGAACACGCGGCCGATGATTTTGAGCGGAGGGCTCGGCAGATCGACCGCGCGAATCGGCAGGCGGCGATCCACCGTAGGCGTACTGGCGTGCGCCTGCATGAATCGCTTGACGATCCGGTCCTCGAGCGAATGAAAGCTGATGACCACCAGCCGCCCCCCTTGCTCCAACAGCGACAACGCTGCTTCTAAAACGACTTGCAGCTCCGCAAGCTCTTGATTGATGTGAATCCGTATAGCTTGAAAGGTGCGGGTTGCCGGATCCTTGCCCTTCTCACGGGTTTTGACGACGTTAGCCACGATTTGGGCAAGCTCGCCCGTGCTGACGAGAGGCCCAAGACGGTCGGACTCTGCCCGGCGAGCAACAAGCGCCTTTGCAATCTGAAAAGCAAACCGTTCTTCCCCATAATCTCGTATCACCTCAGTCAGTTCCTGCACCGTGGCCCGCGCCAGCCAGTCAGCAGCGGACTCGCCGCGCGTCGGGTCCATCCGCATGTCGAGCGGGCCGTCGGCGCGGAAACTGAAACCCCGCTCCGGATCGTCGACTTGCGGCGACGACACGCCCAGATCCAATAAAACACCCGACACCCGCCCTACTCCGCGTTCCGCAATCGCGTCACGCAGTGAAGCAAAACTCTCATGCACGATGCCAAAGCGCGGATCGGCAATCTGCTGAGCCGTGGCGATGGCGAGCGGGTCTTTGTCGAATGCAATCAACCGCCCCGATTCACCCAGCTTCTCCAGCACCAACCGGCTATGACCGCCGCGCCCGAACGTACCGTCCACATAAACGCCGTCGGCGCGCGTAACCAGCGCTTCGACCGCCTCTTCCAGCAGCACCGTGCGATGCTGCAATTCGTTTCTCATCGCAGGTGCCATATATGTAATCCGCGATCAGAACGTGAAATTCTTTAACGCTTCGGGCATGCCCTCGGCGATCGCTGCCTGTTCCTTTGCTGCGTAAATTTGTGCGTCCCACAACTCGAAGTGACGACCCATACCGAGCAAGGTCACTTCTTTCTCCAGCGAGCCGGCCGCGCGTAATTCCGGCGACACGAGTACGCGGCCCGCGCCGTCCATATCGACGTCCATGGCGTTGCCGAGAAAAATGCGCTTCCACCAGGCCGCGTTCATAGGCAGCTTGTCGACCTTGTCGCGGAAGATCTCCCACTCTGGGCGCGGAAAGAGCAACAGGCAGCCGTCCGGGTGCTTGGTGATCGTCACCCGGCCCTCTGCCTGTGTTTGCAGCGCATCCCGATAGCGAGAGGGGATCGACATCCGCCCTTTCGCATCGAGTGTCAGCGCCGACGCCCCTTGGAACACTTCACTCTCCCTTGTCGACTAGAGTGGGCGCTTTAGCTGTCGATCGGAGTTAGCGCCTTAGCGCTTACTCCGGCCCCATGCAGAGCACTTACTCTGGTCCCATGCAACCTGGTTGCTCGCGGCGTTTTTGCGCCGGCTGCCCGATTCGTGAAAATCTACCCGAAACTGCCCGTGAGATCACACAAAAATACACTTTCTCACACTGTCTCCCACTTTAGAGTAACGCTAAACAGGGGTCAAGGGAGATGCGCGCTTTTCGAGCGAATTTTGTTTGTTAGAACAAGGACTTAGCGCGACTCCTTCACGTCAGACATAAAACGGAAAACCGTTATAAATGAATGAGCTAGTGAAACTTGTGAAGGTGATACGTGAAAAGTGCGAGGGAAAGGCGCGGAATGTAAGAGATCGTGAAGCGGGATTGGAAGGTGTTTGCTGGCGTTCCGGGTATTTCGGGCGGACGGCGCGCGAAGCGCCGCCCCACACTCAGACAGTGCGTGAGCAGATGTCTCGACCTTATATGTAATAGGCGGTGTGTGTCATGACTTTCGATACCGCCCGCATGAGCGCGCGCGCAGGAAACGGCAACTCGACGCCGCCTGCGTCCATGGCGGATTTACCGTGCTCCGCTTCGTCCACGCGCATCTGTTCGACGATCGCGCGCGACTCGCGGTCGGCCCCGGGTAACTGATCCAGATGGCTATCCAGATGCTGTTCAACCTGCCGCTCGGTTTCGGCCATAAACCCCAGACTTACCCGATCACCCAGCCGGCCTGCCGCGAGGCCAATTGCCAACGCACCTGTATACCAAAGCGGGTTCAACAGACTTGGACGCGAATCGAGCGCCTCGAGGCGTTTGGCGGTCCACGCCAGATGATCCTCTTCTTCTATGGCAGCGTGATTAAACACAGCCCGCAAAGACGGCGACCTGGTAGCGAGTTTCTGAGCCTGGTAAAGCGCCTGGGCACACACCTCGCCGACATGGTTCACACGCATCAAGCCGGCCGCATGCGCGCGTTCCGCCGGGGAGAGTTCGGCAGGCTCCGCCGTCGATTCTTGCGGAACTGGCAACGGACGACTCATCCGCGACACGCCAGTCATTGAGCGTAAACCCCGATCAAACTCGCTAATTAACTCGTCCAGAAACATTCAGCACTCCCTGATTCGACAACCGCTACGCCACGCCGGCAGGTCCGCGTGGCAAGGCTTTGCAAGGCAAAACCCGCGTTCCGCGAACCGTGAATTCGGGCGAATCCAACGGCCAATTCTGGATTTTAGACCATGTTGCGTAAACGAAACAGGAACCGTCCTGGCCGTCTCCTTTTTCTTTGTGGCATGTATGCCTTTTGTTACATTACGTGCAACTTCTCGCGAAGTTGGACATGCAAGGCCTCAACGCTACATAAATATTCGCCTTGTACAAAAGATTCGTAATCCTTGGAGATCATTCGATGAAAAAGTCGCTTCTCGCTCTCGCAGCACTGGGCGCATTCGCAGGCGTCGCACATGCTCAGAGCAGCGTGACCCTGTACGGCATCATTGACGAAGGCTTCAACGTCACCACCAACTCGGGTGGCAAGCACCTGTACAACCTGTCCAGCGGCGTTATGCAAGGCTCGCGTTTCGGCCTGCGCGGCACGGAAGATCTGGGCGGCGGTCTGAAGGCAATCTTCGTGTTGGAAAACGGCTTTGACGTGAACAGCGGCAAGCTGGGTCAAGGCGGCCTGATGTTCGGTCGTCAAGCTTACGTCGGTCTGTCGAGCCAACTCGGCACGGTCACGCTGGGTCGTCAGTACGACTCCGTCGTCGACTACGTCGGTCCGCTGGAAGCCGGTGACCAATGGGGCGGCTACATCGCTGCTCACCCGGGTGACATCGACAACTTCAACAACGCGTACCGCACCAACAACACGGTCAAGTACACGAGCGCAAACTACGGCGGCCTGACGTTCGGCGGCACGTACAGCTTCGGCGGTGTTGCTGGCAACGTCACGTCGAACCAGATCTGGTCGTTGGGCGCTGGCTACAACAACGGTCCGTTGGTCTTGGGCGTCGGCTACTTGAACGCGCGCACCCCGTCGGCATCGGGTGGCCTGTTCAACAACGGCGGCACGACGACGGCAGCGAACGCAGCTGTGACGTCGCCGGTCTACGCTGGCTTCGCATCGGCTAACACGTACCAGGTGATCGGTGCAGGCGGCGCATACACGTTCGGCGCAGCAACGATCGGTGCAACGTACTCGAACATCCGTTTCGGCAACCTGGGCGCTTCGTTCACGTCGCCGTTCAAGGGTCAGACGGCTACGTTCAACAACGCCGAACTCAACTTCAAGTATCAGTTGACCCCGGCATTGCTGGTCGGCGCAGCGTATGACTACACGCGCGGCGCGGAAATCAACGGCGCATCGCGTGCTCAGTACCACCAAGGTTCGGTTGGCGTGGACTACTTCCTGTCCAAGCGTACCGACTTGTACGTGGTTGGTGTGTACCAGCACGCTCTGGGCGAAACGCTGAATGCAGCGGGCGCTACGGTCGATGCAACGGCTGGCATCAACGGTCTGACGGGTTCGTCGAACCAGAACCAGCTCACGGCTCGCGTTGGCATTCGCCACAAGTTCTAATAAGTCGTAATAAAGCAGTCTGCCTCAAAGGCGCCTTCGGGCGCCTTTTTTTATGGCCGCGCGACGCACACGTCGACTACGACGGATCAAAGAGAAAGGCCCGGCAGACTTTCATCTGCCGGGCCTTTCTCTTTCTTTCCTGCAATGCGTTACGTCTAGTCGGCTTTGATCCGGACGATCGGTTTGATGCGCGTGATGCGCCTATGCCCGGCCGTCGCGCAATTCGCGACGCAGAATCTTGCCGACATTGCTCTTGGGCAACTCCGTTCGGAATTCGACGATCTTCGGCCGCTTGTAGCCGGTCAACTGCTGTTTGCAGTACGCGAAGATATCCGCATCAGTGAGCGCCGGATCTTTCTTTACGACGAACAGCTTTACTGCTTCGCCCGAATGCTGATCCGGCACGCCAACTGCGGCGACTTCGAACACACCCGGCAGCTTGGCGACCACGTCCTCGATTTCGTTCGGATAGACGTTGAAGCCAGAAACCAGAATCATGTCCTTCTTCCGGTCGACGATCTTGACGAAGCCGCTTTCGTTCATCAAACCGACGTCGCCCGATTTGAAGAAGCCATCCGGCGTCATGACCTTGGCCGTTTCGTCCGGACGATTCCAGTAGCCAGCCATCACCTGCGGGCCACGAATGCAGATCTCTCCCGGCTGGCCGAGCGGCACCTCATTGCCATCATCGTCGCGAATCGAGATTTCCGTCGACGGCAGCGGCAAACCGATCGTGCCGCTATATTCCGTGACGGTGACCGGATTGCAGGTGACGCACGGCGACGTCTCCGACAGACCGTAGCCCTCGATGATCGGTGTATGCGTATGTTCGAACCAGCGCTTGGCGACAGCTTCCTGCACCGCCATACCGCCGCCATTTGCCGCGATCAGCTTCGAAAAATCCAGTTTGTGGAAATCAGGACTGTTCAGCATCGCGTTGTACAGCGTGTTGACGGCGGGAATCGTCGTAATCGGATAGCCTTGCAGCGCCTTGATCATCCCAGGGATGTCGCGCGGATTTGGAATCAACACGCCGAGGCCGCCGGTACGGATCGTCAGAAGCCCGCAAACCGTCAGCGCAAAGACGTGATAAAGCGGCAATGCGACAACGGTGATGAACTGATCGATGTCCTTGCGGTTAGCGCGGACCGGATCGAGCCAGATTTCCGACTGCAGCACATTGGCGATCAGGTTTCGATGCAGGAGCGTCGCGCCCTTGGCCACGCCGGTCGTGCCGCCCGTGTACTGTAGAAACGCGACGTCGTCCGGACCCTGCTGGACCGGTTTGAAACTCTGGCGGCCACCCTCGGCGATTGCGGTGTTGAACTTGACGTGACCCGGCAGACTCCACGTCGGCACCATCTTCTTCACTCGGCGCACGACGAAGTTCACCAGCGCGCCTTTCACGCCCATCAGATCGCCCATTGCGGCGACAACGACGTGCTTGATCGCCGTATTGCGTACGATCGCCTGCAACGTGACAGCGAAGTTTTCGAGCAGGATGATCGCTTCCGCACCGCTGTCCTTGAGCTGATGCTCGAGCTCCCGCGGAGTGTAAAGCGGGTTCACATTCACCACCACGTAGCCCGCGCGCAAGATCGCCGCAATTGCCACCGGATATTGCAGCACGTTCGGCATCATGATTGCGATGCGCGCGCCGCGGGCAAGGCCCTTCGACTGAAACCACGCGGCCAGTTTGCGCGAAAGCACGTCAAGCTCGCCGTAGCTGATCTCCTTGCCCATGCACACGAACGCCGGTTTGGCGCGGTAGTCGCGGAAGGCTTCTTCGAGCAGTTCGGCGACGGACGTATAGCGGGTCGGGTCGATCTCTGCGGGAACGCCGGGCGGATAAGATTTCAGCCAGATTTTGTCCATGCAGCGTCTCCTCCTTTATTTTCGAATGGTCGTGCTAAAAACGCATCGTAGCATGGGCGACCCTTTGCTATTCGCGAAAAGCGGCTGGGTTAGACTGCAGCCTCGAACCCGTTGAGGGCCGTAGCCGCGGGATTTTTGAGCAGATTTTCAGGCGCGTTCGACTTCGACGAGGCAGTCGTAGAACGTGGCCGATCCGCCCAGATCGGTGAGCGCCTGGCTAGTCACCTGGTTGGCGTTGCGGCCATCGGGCGCGAGTTTTTTCCACCAGATCGACAGTCCGACCACTAGCCCTTGACGTGCCTTGTCAGTGACACGGGCGCGCGCTTGCATCGCGCCGCGATCGTTGAATATGCGCACTTGCATGCTGTCAGCAATGTTTCGCTGCTGCGCGTCGGCCGGGTGAATGTCCAGGTGTGGCTCGCCTTCCGTCGAGCGCAGACTTTCAACGTTGACGAATGTACTGTTCAGGAAGTTGCGGGCCGGCGGAGAGATCATCGCAAGCGGGTAACGGGCGGCAAGCTCGGGCGCACCATCTGCGGATTCGTAAGGCGGCAGATAATCTGGCAACGGATCGAGCCCTTGCTGCGCGAGGCGCTCGCTGAAGAACTCGCATTTGCCGGACGGCGTGCGAAAACCACCCTCAGCAAATGGCGCCTCAGGCAAGTTCAGCTTTGCCCAGCCAGTTTTCTTTAACGAGTCCCAGCTGACGCCTTGCAGCGTTGCGTCGTTCCAGCGGAATGCCGACTGTGCGATAGCGTCGTCGCTATCGTAAAGCGCCGGCTCCTGAAGGCCCATATGACGCGCCAGGCCGCGAAAGATCTCCGTGTTCGGGCGTGCATCGCCGACCGGTGCGATCGCCGGCAAGTTGACCATTACGTGCGTGTGTCCGTACGACTTGTGCACATCGAGGTGCTCGAGCTGTGTCGTGGCGGGCAAAAGCAGATCAGCGTAGTCCGCAGTGTCGGTCTGAAAGTGCTCGAGCACGATCGTGAAAAGGTCCTCGCGTGCAAAACCCGCGGCGACCCGTTCCGAGTCCGGCGCGACCGCCACAGGATTCGAGTTATAAACGATGATCGCTTCGACTTTCGGGCCGAACACGGCGTCGCCCGGGTGCAGCAACGCGTCGCCGATTGCGTTCATATTGATGGCCCGCGCTGGCTTTGCCGGCCAGCCCGGCATCAGGTCCGGGCGCTGCAACGCGTGCGAATCTACCGGTGCCCATCCACCCGACGATAGCAACACACCGCCGGCCCGCTCGCGCCATGCGCCGGTCAGCGCAGGCAGACAGGCAATTGCGCGCACGGCGTTACCGCCGCCACGCACCCGCTGCAGACCATAGTTCATCCGGATCGCGGCCTTTTTTGTGCTGCCGTAAAGGCGTGCGAGATCGACGATCACCTGCTCGTCGACACCGCAAATTTGGGCGGCACGTGACGGTGGATAGCTGAGCGCGCGGACCTTGAGTTCAGCGAAGCCCAGCGTATGAGCGTCGATGTAGGCGTGATCGAGCAGATTCTCCGTAATCAACACGTTGATTATGCCGAGCGCTAAAGCGCCGTCGGTTCCGGGTTTCAGTGCAATGTGCTGGTGGCATTTTTCCGCCGTCAGTGATCGGTACGGATCGATGGCGATCAACCGTGCGCCGCGACGCTTGGCTTCCTGGACGCGTGTCCAGAAGTGCAGGTTCGACGCAATGGGATTTGAGCCCCAGATCAGGACAACCTCGCTCTCGGCAAAGAACTCCGTGAGCATGCCGAGGCTGGCGCCGTAGGTGTATTTCAGCCCCGCCGCACCGGCGGCTGCACAAATCGTGCGGTCTAACTGCGATGCGCCGAGTTTGTGAAAAAACCGCTGCGCAATACTGTCGCCCTGAACCAGGCCCATCGTGCCCGCGTAGCTGTACGGCATGATGGCTTCTGGCGTTCGGTTCGCGATCTCCGACAGGCGTGCTGCAGCCAACTCGTACGCTTCATCCCAACTGATCGGCTCAAAACGGCCTTCGCCTTTGGGGCCGACGCGCTTCATCGGTGTCGTCAATCGATGCGGATGGTGCACCCGCTCGGCATAACGACTAACTTTGGTACATAGCGCACCTTGAGTTGGAGGATGGTCGGGATCTCCAACGACCTTGATCGCCCGTCCGTTTTCAACGGTCACGCGCATCGCGCAGGTATCAGGGCAATCGTGCGGACACACCGCGCGGGCGAATTCAGTCGGAGCATTCATTGGCGATCCGTCCAGGAGAGCGGCAAGCGGTGAGGCGATCCCGGATTTTATTACGTCCATTGCTCGTTGACCTACATGGTGCCGTCAAAAACGCCTTCGGCGTAGAATCGGTTATCGACGTGCCCGGACGATATGGCCCCGAGCGATTCCACGCAAAGCAAAGCACAAGCGCCCCATCATGAAACTGATCCCAGAAATCCAGGCCGCCCACGGCGAAATTCAGACCCTTCGCCGAACGATTCATGCACACCCCGAACTGCGTTACGAAGAGACAGCCACAGCGGACCTGGTTGCCAGGACACTTGAGTCCTGGGGCATCGAAACTCATCGTGGATTGGGCAAAACGGGCGTAGTCGGCATACTGAAACGCGGCAATGGATCGCGCTCGATCGGACTGCGCGCCGACATGGATGCGCTGCCGATTCAGGAGCTAAACAGCTTCGATCATCGCTCGCAGAACAACGGCAAAATGCACGCGTGCGGCCATGATGGACATACCGCGATGCTGCTCGGCGCGGCGCGACATCTGGTCAAGCACGGCGAATTTGATGGCACGATCGTGTTCATCTTTCAACCTGCAGAAGAAGGCGGTGCCGGCGCACAGGCAATGATCGACGATGGCCTGTTCACGAAGTTTCCGGTCGATGCGGTTTTCGGAGTTCACAACTGGCCGGGCATGCCGGCAGGCCACTTCGGTGTGACCGAAGGCCCGATCATGGCGTCCAGCAACGAATTTCGCATTGAAATCAAAGGCGTGGGTTCGCACGCGGCACTGCCGCACAATGGCCGCGACCCTGTGTTTACGGCGGTACAGATCGCGAACGGGTTGCAGAGCATCATCACGCGAAACAAGAAACCGCTCGATACCGCGGTACTGTCCATCACCCAGATCCACGCCGGCGACGCCGTCAATGTTGTCCCGGACGACGCGTGGATCGCTGGCACCGTGCGGACTTTTACCACCGAAACGCTTGATCTGATCGAAGCACGCATGCGCAAGATCGCCGAAAGTACGGCAGAGGCTTACGATTGCTCGGTGAATATCCACTTCCACCGCAACTATCCGCCGACCATCAACAGTAGCGACGAGGCGCGCTTTGCTGCGACGGTCATGAAGGAGATTGTTGGCGCGGAAAATGTCGACGACGCGGTCGAGCCGACAATGGGCGCCGAGGATTTTTCGTTCATGTTGCTGGCCAAGCCGGGCTGTTACGCATTTCTCGGCAATGGCGACGGTGGGCACCGGGACTCAGGACATGGTGCCGGGCCTTGCATGCTACATAACGCGAGCTATGACTTCAACGACGAGCTATTGCCGATCGGCTCAACGTATTGGGTGCGGCTGGCGCAACGATTCCTGGCACAAGAAGAATAAATTGGTTGGGTAGATCGGGTCGATGGCTTGTGTGTCGCGGACCGTCACGCGCGTCTATGTGTGACGCGCTATTGAGGTCAGGCGTGCTTATCTGGAACGGACGGGTTACGCGAACGCGTTGCGGATCGGCGGGGAGTGAGCGCCGGGGAACTGAAGCGCATCAGGCAAAGTGCGCGGCGACGAGGTTCCAGATCCGGCCATGCTGGACAAACTGGCGGGCTGCCGGCCCACACGAGGGCCCGGCCTGAGCGTGGCATCGCAGTCGCGATGGCACGGCGGGCGGCGCCGCCCCGTTCTGTGCCTGCTTTTCTGCAGCCCGCTTTTTT
>NZ_JAQQET010000065.1:0-16381 GCF_046026855.1 Paraburkholderia sediminicola
GTAGCGCGGATGGACGCCGAGATCGCTGCTGTGGAGTTTGCAGGTGCCAATAACTGTTGCGTTTCCTGCTGATGGCCAAGCCGCGTCGCAAGTCTCTTTTCTGTCATGCGCACTGATCGCCTATGTTCACGTGAACATAGGCGATCAGTGATTCAAGCTTTAGCTGATGGGTGTCGCCGACGACAACAGACAACATACTGTTAAACCATACCCACTCTACTTCACTTGCGACGATCACTGGGTAGAACCTTTGTACTTTACATTTAAATCCAGCTTAAAAGCGTCACAACTTCCCAGCACTTGTATCACCGGTGATGGATCGCGTAGCTTCGTGTACGATTTTCAATCGCCCATCAGGAGAAAATTTCCCAAATAAGTAGACCTCAGATTGACTTGTCGTACCATCAGGGAGTATTACAGAAACGATATGCCGATCCGCAATTGTGTCCCCTTGGAATACAGCATCAAGAACTGTGACCTTCCCACTGGTTACTGACGCGCGAAGAGCAGCGATATGAGTGACAAAATCATTATAATTCAACAGTTCGTCATTCGTATATTGCTGATAGTTCGGACTAAAATATCGGCTAATCGTAGCAATAAGCGGGTATTGACTTTCAGAACCAAAGCATACTTCACTAAGCACCATTTGCATGTAAGCGGCTGGATTAGCTATGAGTTGCAAAGCGTTTGACCGCGCCTTTTCTTGTGCTGTTTGCGGTACAGACGAGAAGGAATTGGCCAGTTGCGTCGACCCAAAGGGAGCCACCATTTGCGCGGAAGAGGCGGTTTGAGCGTCAGCAATCATGGATTTGCAAGCCGCAAGGGCAACAAACACTGTAATCAACCGAAGACGATCAACATTGAAAATTTTCATCTTTTCTCCATTTCTCATTATAAACGCGCCAAATCTAAAAATTGTCCCGCCAAATAAACCACGAATAAATTTACCATGCACAAAGAAATTTATGACGGCATATTGTGGATTATCAACCAACATGTAAATTTATTAATTCCAAGCCAAGTTTAGTAATGTTAATAACAAATAAAATTCACTTGGCGACATAAACTTTATTCTTGCAAATAAATTTTTCACCACGTCAATATTACCGGATTCAGCCCCCAATCATCAAAAATTCAGATTATCCAGAAAATTTAAAATTATAGAAGATATGAATTTCGACGCAAAGAAAGGCTCACCCGGAATTGTCCATGACCGTGAAAATATTCATAAATTAACCTTGGAAAATAATGTACTCCGCAGGATCTGAATTGACTGCGGAATTTGCGACAATCAATACTGCGATCGAGCCAGACGAACACAGGTGTTGTCTGCATACAATGTTCGACCATACTTGAATATCCCGGCAGGTATCGAATTGGCATACGAACGATCGCACCCCAATGCCCGTACGTCACTAGTCGAAACCTTCTCTTTCAGGCGATCATTGTGCACCAGCCTCAAAATATCGTCCCGGGGTCGTTCCGAGTGAGCGCCTGAACATATCGATGAAAGCACTCACATTGTCATAGCCGAGCTCTAAAGCGACAACGGTCACGGCCTTCCCCTCGGCGAGCAATTCAAGTGCGCGCAGTAGACGGGCCTGCTGGCGCCAGCCAGCGAAGCTGAAACCAGTTTCGGCCACAAAACGCCGGCTCAGGGTGCGCGGTGTAATGCCCGCCCACCTCGCCCACTCTTCCAGGCGCCGATTATCCGAAAGGTCACTCACCAGAGCTTCTGTGATCCGCAGCAGACGTACATCACACGGAAGCGGCAGCCCTAACGGCTCATGTCGAGCAACTGAGATTTCGTCAACGATCACGTCAGCAATGTGTACCTGCCGAGCGTCAAGATCACCCGTTTCCCAAGTCGCCGCTCGGCGTGCGGCTTCACGCAGGAGACTCGACATCCTGATCGTACAAGGCTGCGCCGGAAGCATGGCACACGTGTCCTCTGCGACATAGACGCTCCATCCAGAAAATGGACCATACGAGCGTATCGAGTGCGTGCAGTGAGGTGGCACCCACGCTGCGTGAATTGCAGGAACAACCCATTGTTGCCCGCCGACACCCACTGACAACAGCCCACTCGTTGCGCCAAGCAGTTGCCCTCGAGCGTGATTGTGGGCCCGAGTAGAACGTGCGTCGCTTTGGCTGAGTTCGACCGCAATCACGAACGGTCCATTGGACGAAGTAGCCTGGGGAAGAGAGATGAGAGGTGCAGTCATGGCCGAATTTACGTATCGAATGTCTCTTTTACCGGAGCTATGGGAAAAATTGGAAGCTAGACTGATTACTCCATTGCCAACTGGGGGAATTTACATGCGAGCCGAACAGCTTCTTCCGGACCATCTCAATCAGGACGAATTCAACGGAGTCACAGTCCGCAAAGGCACAGTGGGTGCATTCCTGGAAAATGCCAGGATTTGGGTGACCCTGTCGGCGCCCGAAGCGAACAAGATGATCGCCGAACACGACATCATCGATGCGCTACCCGCACTTCGCGCGATCGGCATATTCGACGTATTCGAAATCCGTGATGCCGCGTTGCGAAAATTCGTTGAGTCAAACTGACGGCGCACTCGATCTCATGGCCAGCGCTATGCTGACCAAGTGGCGCTGCCAACATGGCTCCGTCATGTCGAGCCCGCTCATCACGTTGCACTCTGGCGTCGGCACTCACAATGCACCCCGCACCGAAACGTCTGTGGAAATTTATTGAGTAATGCTACACGCGCAACGCGTGCCTGATGAGCCACCTGCGATACCGGGCTTGATAACCGTTGAGCTACGCCGTGTTGCGCGCAGGACTATCTGCAACTGTGATCTGATGCATCATACAGACTTCACCGTATCGCCGTTGCAACCCAACCCAACTTCACGACTACTCCAATCCGGTCCTTTCTCCAGCGGGATCGACGGTGCGCCGTTTCCCCTGCGAAACTCACGTGGAGTCACGCCATATCGTGCGTGAAAACGTCGGCTGAAGTGCGCAGCGTCCTTGAACCCGTTGCGGTACGCAATACTCTCTATAGAATGTGCGACGCACACGGGACTCAGCAGATCGCTACGACAACCCTCCAGACGGTGTTGCAGGATAAACGTTCGGTAGTGGACACCCATCGATTCAAACATTTTGTGGATGTATCGTCGAGATACACCGAGAGCAGTCGCGCAGGACGAGACATCGAGCTCAGAATTCCGAATATTGGCAGTGATATAAGAACAGAGGTGTGACCAGCGTAGTGCGTTGCAAGATTTCCGAGGAACAGCCTCGGCGTGCGCGCTGTTATCTGTAGCCTCATAATAAGCGGCGCACAGAAGGGACACGATTGCATGCTCCGCAGCGGTCACCGCATCAATACTCATCCGCGAAAATTCTGGCAGCACGCCATCGATGAAGTGATGAATCATCCGCGCAATCGCGGAACTTGAATCCGCGCGACGGGGCTCGAACAAAGCATGCCGAGAGACGACGTGACCCAGCAATCGAGCAATCGGCAGTCGCAGTATGACAAGATTCGCCGTTTCGGTGATTACTGCATGCGAAGGCAAACGTGCGCGCCGATACGTAATGTCTCCCCGATGAAAGCTCAATGTTTTGCCCTGCTGACTGATAGCGCCACTACCAGAAAGTGCCACTAGGATAATAACGTCGTCGCCGGCGAGAGCGCTCACATGCCCCTGATCGTGGTTCACCTCCTGATGCCCGAGCCGCACTGTCGCCAAAACGCCACCACCGGTCAGTCGGCACGCGCGGACCTGGCCTGGCCCTCCTGAGTCCGAAAACCGGATATCGCCGGGGATCACGATACCGTCGAGTGAACGCTCCCAGTCGCCAAGACCTACTGGCGAGAGATCTCTGAACGTCGGTGTGTAAGGCAGTTCGAATTCCGCAGTGAGCGACATGACGTTCTTCTCCCATCAATATTTTCGCGAACCATCTCGTTCACTCTGGGTGCCGGATCAGGGCCACGGCCAAAACTATCTCGCGGCCCCCTTCGGATGACTCACCGGCCAGATGGCAAGACACCGAGGTCCCCCTTCCTGGCAGCAGCTGAAACTCGCACCCTTATGCGGAGCATTCCGTATTCTTTGGACAAGTGTCGCCATTGATTCTGCCAGATTTTGGTGACGGAGCGAACGCTTAACCAGAACGAAAGGTAAGCTCCCATAGCTACCCTGCGAGCAAGTAACCGATATGTGGCGCCGACGCGCCATTCGTCGAGATTGTCCAAGGATAATTTCTATCACGCGCCGGCACTTGTCCATAACTGAACAACTAACTTGTCAAGGCGCGAAGTACGGTTGGTAAAACACGTGTTGCGTCACCGCGCGCGTGCGACCGGCAAATCATAGCCCGGAGCAGCTTGCAATGGCCCACAGCGATCTGGAGTGCGTAAAACTCGCCTCCCCCAAAAGTCGCGTCAGCCTTGCGCGAGGCCGGATTTCGGCGACCCTACTCCCTACCCAGAGCGATCGGGACACGCCGAGCGACCGGACCGTCATTGAAACGTGAGAATTTCGATAACATTCGGACTGGGCAGCCATATGCATCTATACCATCATGGCCGCTCCAGTTAACTGCCAACACCGATTCTCCCTTTTCGGTAGCTACACGGTTTTGTGTGGCTAACGGTTCGCTCTGACAGTTCCCGATGACGAGATCCCATTACCGCTACAGGAAATTTTAGTCTAGCAGCGTAGAGTTTTTTCAAGGCGTAGCGGATCTTCAGCAATGTGGCAACGACTAGGAGGTGCTGGCGCTGGCTTCGGCGCAGCTACGGAACCAAGCTCGATTCTGCAAATCGTCGCGCAGCTTGCCGTTGAATCTTTCGACGAAGCCGTTTTGCCATGAACCACCAGGCGTGATGAAAGCCGAGCTGATAACCGCGTCGACGAACTCACGCCGTAGGACGTCGCTGACCAGCTCCGCACACACCGGTAACTTCAACGTCAGGTCAAGACATCACTGGCTATACGCTTAAGTTGGTCCAGTTTGGTCATCCGCCTATGCTTCCGGAAACTGTGTCGCGCGAGCACAATGCGATAGTCACCGCAGCGTAGGCAATTGAGAACTGCGGCATCGAAGATGCCAATGAAACAATGGGCAAGCGCAAATGCGTTTTGATCGAAGCTTAAACGTTCGGGGCGGGCAAGCGCCCCAGCAATGCCTCGATTGACAGCCCGATCGACAGCAAGCGTTTGTCGCTGCCTAACGGTCCGTCGATTTCAAGTCCAATCGGCAAACCAGACGGAGTCAGCCCAGCCGGGAAGGCTAGACCCGGCAAGCCGGCGTTGCTGGCCGGATCGACGTTGCGTATCAAGACACTGAACTCCGCCGTTCGTCCACCAGGCTGGGGCACACCGTTGATGCTCACGGTGCCTCCAAAGCTTGGATCGATCGGCGGCGGAACGATCGGAACGGTTGGGAAGATAATGCCGTCAACTCGATTTGCAGCGAAATAAGCTGAATAGAGCGCGATCAATTGCGGCCGGTAGATCGCCATCGCTTGCGTGTAGTCCGCGAGCGTCGTTTTGGCGGCGACAGCAAAAATTCCTCTAACGTCCGGGCTGGCAATCTGCGCAATCACTTGTTGCAGCGTGATCGTACTTCCTTCGGCCTTCAGATAAAGCGGAATATCTCGATAGGCCTCGTAAAAGGCTACCGGCAGCGAAACCTTCTGGTTGAGGTTGCCGATGGAGTCTAGATCCGCTTCGATGATCTGCACACCGGCGGCTCGCAACTTGTCGACGGCCGCTTCCGCGACCTGACGGACTGGGTCGTCCAGATTCTCCCAGAAGTAGCTTTTCGGCAGCCCGAGTCTGAGACCCGCCAGTGGTGCTGGAGTCGGGACAGCTGTCCCGGTGATGATGGCGTCGAGTATGGCGATGTCGGCTATCGAACGGCCCATTGGCCCAACCGTGTCGCGCGTCCGCGATATGGGCACGACGCGAGCTCCCGAGTAGCGGCGCTCCAAACCACCACTGCCGACCGACGGACGCAAGGCTGCGATACCGCAGAATGACGCCGGATGCCGAACCGATGCTCCGGTATCCGTCCCGAGGCCTGCCGGGACGATTCGCGCAGCGATGCCAGCACCCGTCCCGCCTGACGAGCCACCCGGCACCCGGCTTCGATCGTAGGGGTTCTGAACGAATCCGAACGCGACGTTTGTCGAGGTGCTGCCAAACGCCAGTTCATGCATATTCGCTTTTGCCAGAACAATTGCGCCAGCATCAAGTAAGCGCTGAAGCGTAGGCGCGTTCTGCGCTGGCATCAGATGCTTCAGCGCCGGCGTTCCCGCCGTCGTCGGGAATCCTTCAGCATCAATGTTGTCCTTGACATAGATAGGTAGTCCCGCCAGCGGACCGAGTTTCCGACCGGCTGCGCGTGCAGCATCGATTTTTCTTGCGGCAGCAAGCGCGCCATCGGTATTCAACGCGATCCAGCTGTTCAAACCCTTTAGCGCGTTGGCACGTGCAAGCAGCGTAGTTACGTAGGCTTCGGATGTTAACGTGCCATCCTGCATCGCCTGCAAAGCCTCAGTGGCGGTTAGGGCGACCTGCTGGTCAACGCTCAGCGACGGACGAGGCGAAAGGCCAAATCTTCCTGCGCAGCCGCTTATCATCGATGCAATCGGCAATACACTTGTGACGGCCAGCGTGTCCTGAACGAATCGGCGCCGCGACTGACGCGCGTCCTTGACCATAGCGATACTCCATTATGTATTCATTTGAGCGGGCATTGAGGAACGATTGGTGGTGTCAACCCGCATCTCTGATGCTTTAATTCGGACTGCGTTGCTGCCTACGCATCTGTCGTGTCGGCTCTGTCAAGTTGGCGGTCGCAGCCTACTTGTCTACGTCAAGAGTAGTTATCCTTATCAGATAACTTTCTCGACTGTACCAGTAACGGTCCAACCATGCCATGCGGCGAAGCGTTCCCGGAGTACGGCACGATGGCGTGCCGCGTTCATCTGATGCCTGGGCAACGCGAAGTGCTGCCGGATCGGGCCAAAACTTGAGAGAAACGCTTGCGTGCGACGTGCATCGCGAAAGCCGCACATCTGGCGTTCGCGCCTGCGGGTCGGCTGGTGGCTGTTCTCGGCACGGTTGTTCACACGTGCAGCCGCCTTGACGAAAACGTGCTTCACATGAGCGAGCTCGGGAATGTCAGCCTTCGCCGCCGGATAGCTGGTCGGTAATGATCTTGCGCGGCACCGGGTTTGAACGCAGCACTCTTCGGAAGAAGCGCTTTGCCGCAGCCTTGTCGCGCTGCTTTTGCACCAGCACGTCGAGTTCGGCACCATGTTCGTCGACCGCTCGCCACAACAGATACGGCTCGCCGCGCAGCGTCACAAACATCTCGTCCAGATGCCATGTGCTGCCCGGCTTGCGCCGCACCGCTTTGGCACAATGGGCGAATCCAGCTCCGAATTTGTCGCACCAGCAACGGATCGTGCCGTATGTGACCACGACACCACGCTCGAGCAACAACTCCTCGATGTCGCGCAGGCTCAAGGCTGAACCGGAAATACCAGCGAACCGCGCAGCTGATGACGACGGCAGGGAAGCGATGACCGTTATAAAGAGACTTCGTTTTCTTCATCACTTCATTCTACCGCCGCCTCATCATCAACCTGACAGAGCCGAACCGTGTTTTGCAATACACATCCAGTCAGTTTGACACGATAGTGTCCTGTCGAGCGCCGCGTGCTTCGAGCTCGACTTCACCGCCCGCAATCGGCGGCCGGGCTCTATAGACGATCACGCCCTGACGCAGCGTCTCGCCGAGACCGCCGAGCAAGGACGGACCCCAGAGATCCGGAATGTTCGCGACGTGAAAAATGGCGAGCTGGTTCGCGTGGCTCCACGATAGTCCCAGCTTGTCGAGGTTCTGTCCGATTACGTCGATCGTATACCGGGCACGCTTTCGCATAGCGTCGGTACTCACGTCCCCCGGGGCAACGATCTTGCCAATCGCGTCGACGTCCGCAGTACCCGACAGGCAGAAACTCCGCCCATTCGCCGATGCCGGCGCCGTGTAGCTGAACGCGCACATTGAGGCCACCTTGGGGGCATGCACGGCGAGCGCGATATTCGATCGGCACACGCCGCTATAACCTTCGTATATCAGTCCCCATTTATCTAACTGTTCAAGGTAAGGCACGTTGAAGCTCGACCAGTCATCCAAACTCAGCGGCGCAGGCACACGCATTTCAATTCCGCAAAATGCCTGAACGGGCCGCCCAACGGCTTTAAGATATGCGTCGATAAATAGGTATGCCTGGTCCAATGGAAGCCAATTCCGCAACTGGACACGAACGACCTCAAAAGCGTGGTGCGGAATGATGCCTGTGCAATATGCTCCGCCACCTGGCAGAATTCGGTAACCACCCGTTTCATTGTTGATTAGCGATGCCGCCTCCGTGGGGTGGCTCGTTACCGGCGACCGACCGGGCCTACGAGACTCTTCACTCATTGCGTGGCTCCTTAAAGAAGAATCGTATAAGTATCGGCCAACATCTGACCGCGTCATACCGCGACGCACAAAGCATCGCCCTGAGAGGGCGTGGCCGTCGTGGGACCAGGCGGTGCACTTGCATCGGGTCACAGATCGTCAAGCGAGGGAGGATCAAACCAGTTCGTCAACGACAATCCTCCGTCGACCACGATCGTCGTGCCGGTCACATAGGCAGAAACACGATTCGACAGGACCGCCAGCGCCATGGGAGCAAGATCCTCAGCGCGTCCAAGTCGGCCGAGCGGAATATGTCGAGCCAACGCGGGATCGGCAACGAAGCCTCCCTCGGCAATGGCACCCGGCGCCAAGGCGTTGACGCGGATTCCGAACCGCCCCAGCGTCTTCGCCAACTCCATCACCAGCATCGAAAGCGCGGCCTTCGCAGTACTGTAGTGCGGCAGATTGCGTGGAGTTCCGGCGTGCAGGGATGTGACCATAAGAAATGATCCCGGCACCCGAGCGTCGATCAGCAGGCGCGCCAACTCACGTGCGAGATGAAAACCCGCATCGATATTGACCGCATGCATTTGTTGCCAGGTTTCCCGGGATACTGCCAGTGCATGATCCACCTCCTTGCGACCGGGAGACGCGCTATGCACAAAATGCGTCACGCGCCCGAGGACGCCATTCGCGTGAGCCAGCAGCGCGTTGCATGACTCAAGACTCGCCAGATCGCCGACCCACGGGATTGCCAACTCCGGGCATGGCGACGCCCTAACCGCGGCGGCCACCCAATCCTCGCGCACGTCTGCGAATACGGTTTTCACGCCCTCGCCGACCAGCGCTTGCGCGATAGCCCGGCCGATCCCGTTACCCGCACCGGTTACAAGTGCGGCGTCGTGAGTCGGGTCGAATGGTCTGGCCAGCAAGTTCATGTCAATCACGCCTTGACGAGATAAAGACGCCGCGTAACTACCGAGCGGCGGCGTGGAAAAGTAAATGTCACGCTATGGACGGGAGCGTACGGGATGACGTCGACACGCGGTATAGCACGGCGAGTCTAACCACTTTTAACTTATGGTTAAATATCGATCATGGACACCCTCGAAGACATGCGCACGCTGGTCACCATCGCCCGCAGCGGCAGTTTGTCTGCGGCTGCGCGCGATCTGAACGTGTCCGTGGCGATGGTCAGCAAACGGGTCAACGCGCTGGAAATGCGACTCGGCGTACGGCTGCTGAATCGGACGACGCGTCAATGCTCACTAACCGAGGAAGGTGAACGCTATTTTCGCGACTGCCAGCGAATCCTGGACGATGTCGCCGAAGTCGAGTCTTCTGTCGCCGCGGCCGCCATCGCGCCGTCAGGCACAGTCCGCCTGACCTCAACGCCAAGCTTCGGTCGGCGCGTGCTTGCGCCCTTGCTTGTGGCGTTCTGCGCGGATCAGCCCAAAGTGCATGTTCGCCTGTCCGTATCGGACGCGGTGCAGGATCTTGGTAGCGGCCGCCACGATGTCGCTCTGCGACTGGGGCCGCTCACTGATTCGACGCTCGTCGCGACACGACTTGCAGCCAACCGAAGGGTCATCGTCGGCAGCCCGGTGTATCTCGATCGCATGGGCGTGCCGCAGCGGCCACTGGATCTGCTCCAGCAGGAATGCATCGTTATTCAGGGGAGCAGCGAAACACTGCTCGAATGGACCTTCCTCGGTCACACGGGGCCGATCCACGTGCCCGTACGCGGCACGTTGTCGACAGAAAATGGCGATGTGCAGCAAGAGCTCGCATTGCAGGGCGCCGGACTCGCCCTGAAATCCATCTGGGACGTGGCGGACGACCTGCGTGCTGGCCGGCTGGTTGCCGTCTTGCAAAATTACCCTTGTCCACCGGCCGATCTGTATGCGGTATATTTGTCGCGCCAATTCCAGCCGCGACGTGTAACTGCGCTGGTCGACTACCTGAAGGGCGCGCTTGCCGCACGGGAACCAGACGTACTCGCGATGCTGCCGCGGCGCTCACGCTAATCGTGAGGCGCCGTCGTGCATCCTCGGGCTTCGTGGTAAAGGCGATACTGGCTGGGATCGGAAAAAGGAGACACGCGGCCCGCGTGAAATTTGCTCACACCTCGTTCGAAAGACTTGAATGAAACGTCCATCGCCAAAGACGCCCGTGTGATAACTCCCGGCGACAAGAACATCTGCTATCAGCTAACCGACAGTGGCTTGCATACAAAAGGGGATCTTTCTCGCTGCTCACCGTACCGCAGCGGTTAGCGATGCCCTGATCATGCATCGTCGAAAAATCCGTATATCCGGTCGCGACAAAATTGCCATATTTCGAGAATATTCGCTCCGTGCGCGATGGGAGCGCCAACATCGCACTTCTGTGTACGCCGTTCGTGCATTTGGCGCCGGGCAGACTCCGACCGTTCAAGGCTACCCAGCGTGTCAGTCCAACTCATCGGACCTGCGTCGAATGCACGCAAAATGAGCAACAGCTAGAAAGAATGGGTAAGACCCACACGCGCCAACATCTGGTGAGAATTCGACGATACATCGTTTGCTCCCGGGATATAGGCATGGTCGAGATTCGTTCCAGTACCACCGCCCGAAACCTTCTGGTAGACATATTGAGCATACACAGCCGTGCGCTTCGAGAGGCTGTACTGCGCGGCCACACCAAACTGGTTCCAATGCAGCACATGCTCTCCGACCTGCTGTAATGTCGCGCGCGTGAATGTGTACATTGCGCCGACGAAGAACGCGGGCGTCACGGTATACCGTACATTCAACTCCGCATTGTCGAAGTTCAAGCTGTTGAATCCTAGATTGCCTATATAAATCGACGACAATGCTTGCTTAATGAGCGTGTGTGTGTAGACAGCACCGAGGCTCACGGAGCTGAAGCCATAGTTTGTCGCCACACCCCATATTTTTTGATTTTCTGCGACAAACCCGGAGTCATTCGACGCGATCGCGCCTGTCGCATTCGTTCCGGGGGCGCCTAGGTCCGCGTATGCAGCGGCAGCAGTGAACGTTTCATGCGTGTAGCTCAATCCGGCACTCCAGACACGGTTTCCGGCAAAGCTTCCGGGCTGATTACTGAAGCCGTACATTGCAGTGCTTGTGATTCCGCCATAGACCGCCGACGTATATTTGATCGAGTTGCTCGCATGCCAAGTCGCATCAGTGTTGTCGTTGTCCAACGGATGAGAGAACAAGAGGCCGCCCCAACTGCTATTCGCCGTCAACGGCCCGATCATGTCGACAATTGAATCAAACTGCCTTCCCAATGTCACCGATCCAAATTTTTCATTTTGCATTCCTATATATGATTGATAACCGAATAAACGTCCACCATATGCAGCGCTGCCACTTTCGACATTGAAACCGCTTTCGATATCAAATACCGCATGCCATGCACCGCCCAGATTCTCATCACCTTTCAGTCCCCACCGACTCGCAACAAGGTCGACACTCGTCATCTGAAATGCATGCTTGCCGCTTGCATTACTCGTGAAATTGATCCCCTCGTCTAAAGTGCCAAAGAGCAAGACGCTGCTCTGCGCATGACATGTTCCGGCAACACCACAGATCGTGAGCGCAGCGCCTGTCAGATATGCTTTACCTAACTTTGCCATCGTTCTGAATTCTCCTGTTGTCTCGAGCCGGCGATGCCGGCTCGTATGGATCGATACTCCGATATTGCCTTCGTGTTCACCTTGACGCAATGCGTCTCGGAGAAGACGACTTGCCGCACTCGCCTCTCGCTTCGCAAACGTCCCGAGCACGTTTCGCCATCGTCAAGGTAGCGGTGAAATAGTGATCATGCGAGTTCACGAAGCCCTTCAAACCGCGATGGCGAACGGGTTCTCAGCAGCGTGGCGGCCATGGCGCCGACTACAAATGCAAGCACTATGACGCCCAACATGAACTTCGCGATGATGGGAGCATCATCTCCACCGATCAACGCGGGAAGATTCATAATCGCGATCACGAGGCATCCGGCGAGTCCAAAGAATCCGAGAGCAGGTGCCACGCGAACATTCAGTATCCTCTGATTGCGACGGTTCTTCGAAAAAAATACGAAGATCGAAATGCAGGTCAGGGAAATGATCACCATATAGCCGATCGTCCCTGCCGTCGCTCCCCACGCATAAATTTGCGTTACCGGTGACAGGCCAATCGCTCCGAGCATGACAATAGCGGCAAGTGACATGACGGTCTGCACGACCGACGAAACGTGAGGAGAGCCGTGACGCAAGTGAACCTTCGCAAGCGAACTATGCAAAATGCCGTAACGGCCCAACACGTACTTGTAGCGCACAACGATGTTATGAAGTGACAGAATGCACGCAAATAGGCTAGTGAGAAGCAGAACCTGCATGATGTTGTGGACGCTCGAACCGACATACTGCTCGGCAAGAAGGAGATAAATGTCCGCCGGATGCTGCGTTGCGAAATCCATTACTCGTCCCACGCCCACACCGACGACTTCACACCACATCGAGATCACATAAAACGCTCCGATGATCAGAACTGCCGCGTAGGTCGCACGCGGAATCGTCACATCGGGATCGCGCGCCTCTTCGCGAAAGACGACCGTCGCCTCGAAACCGACAAACGAATAGATCGCAAACATGATGCCGAGTCCCGGCGAGCCGGACTTAATTACGCCAGAACTAAATGGCGTTAAGTCGATGCCGCCCCGCGCGTGGGTCGCGATGATGACAAGATTGACTAGCAGGACGACGGTAATTTCCAGAACAAGAGCGACGCCAAGGAACTTCGCACTCAGCTCGACATCCCGGTAGCCGAGAACGCCAACAATTGCAACAACCAGTAATGACAAAATCTGCCAAGGGACAGACACACCGACTATCGACTTCAGAAAATCGCCGATCGCATAGCCAATGTATGCCTCAAGTGCCACGAGGATGCAGAAATAGGAGAACAGTGCAAGTGTGGCAGAGCCGAGCCCCACAATTCTACCCAGACCCTTCTGAATGTATGCGTAGAACGCGCCAGCGTTGGTGATGTGCGGGGTCATCGCAACAAAACCCACCGTGAACAGCAGCATGATGATCGTTCCGATCAATGCGTCGAACGGAGCTGCAGCGCCATTGCCCATGGAGATTATCAGTGGTGTATTGGCGACCATGACGGTTAGCGGCGCTGCTGTCGCAACTACCATGAATACGATCGCCCATACCCCCAATGAACCTTCGAGTTTCTTCTTTTCAGACACATCTTCCACTCTGCTCACGGCCATGATGTTGATACTCCATAATTTGCGGAAACGGGGAGAAAATTTCTTTTAATAGCTTGTAGTCGATAGGAATAACCAGCGAATCGATAGCGTGAGTGATGCAAGGATCCGATGAAGTTGGCATGCTAAATGCGCATTTATCGCCATTCTTATTACATTAGTATTACTAATATTTAGTATTACTGTTCGCTTTCGCTGCAAAGTCAAGTCGGCATCTGGCATCCGGAGATCGGTCCCAGAATGCACATAAATTCAGTCGCCATCGATCAGAAAGCTCATTACGCGGTACGGGTGTTAACTAGCTCTGATAGAGCAAACGACGTTTCCGGCGCAGTCCCCTGCCCAATTTTGACCGTGCCTCTGGAGGTATTCCTTCATAATGCGCAATTACGTCTCCAGACTCTTCTGATCGTCAGAACCGACGAACCCGTTTCACGCGCAGACATAGCGATAAACAGAGGGATGACTAGCTGGTTTCCACGTATCCCTGCTGCAAAAAACCTCGCGTGATCACAAGAGACGTTCGTCGTCGCGCCTCGACTCAGCGCTCAGCGCCTTCACAAGCGCATGCCGACGCGACCATCTCGTTCCTCCTACGCTGTTGTGTGATAATTGTGCCGTCGGACTCGAACGCCGCGTAACTCCGAAATGCAGTCCCTTGCCGCTGATCCGACGACCTGAAAATGGTGCTGTTCTTGCGACTAGTGAACCTCCGTTGGCTTCAGACGATCAAGGTCGTCCATTTATAGGCTCGCGGCACAATTGGGCAAAAGCGAAACTGAATGATTTGTCTTACGTGTGACAGGTGCCGATAGCAGCGATCTACGCCGCGCTCGTGCGCCCTTGAATTCTGTACCGGTCACTATATATGCTATTTTGTAGTGGCCATTAAAACTGTCAACCCCCTCTAACGCTAATAGTTCAATTTTCCGACAACGTCGAAAGCAATGACGAAGATTCCACCTCCCCGAAGCAAAGGTCGCCCTCGTGGGTTTGATCGTGACGCTGCTCTGAACCAGGCTCTTGGCATTTTCTGGCGGCGCGGATATGAGCCGACAACGATCGCAGAGCTTTGCACTGAGATGGGGATCAATCCTCCAAGCCTATATGCGGCATTCGGGAACAAGGCGCAGCTGTTTATCGAGGCGGCGAGGCACTATGAGAACGTTTACTGGGGCGAAGCTTGGCACCGCCTCGAGAAAGATTCCGACCTGCGACGGGGTATGAAAGCGTTTTTTCGTGATGCCGCAAAAATCCTTACCTCTCAGGAAGCACCGTCCGGGTGCATGGTCGTGTTGGGAGCAGCGAATGTTTCCAAGAATGCGGAGGAAATTCAGGACGCCTTGAAGGAACTTCGGGACGAAGCCAAGCAGCACTTTTTGCACCGCCTGAAGACGGCGGTCACCGCAGGAGATATCCCCAGCGGGACGGATGTCAAATCACTGGCCGCGACGCTCAATACCGTTCTGGAAGGCATGTCGGTACAAGCCCGAGACGGGACCTCGCAAGTCGAGCTCGAGCGTATCGCACATACAGCGATGGCACTTCTGCCAACAAATACGGCACTCTGATGCAAACACGAGAGATAGCGCGTTTGGCAGCACCAGATTGGATACACCGTCACGAGCGAGTTGCGTCAGATTATTGTGACCAGGCCCGTGGGGAGTTCGTGCGCGTGGCACTTCTCCACGTGAGCGGTTAGCTTTCGAACACGCCCGGCACCGGCACTCTGACGGCCTCGGATATCCACGCTGATGATGCGTTACGCCACTGCCGCCGTTCAGATTCCCTCGACCTTTAACTCGTCTAGTATTTTGGACATAAGACCAGCGCGTCGCCATTGGAGCCATTTGATATAGCACGTCTGTGACGGCGGAAAGGTAGCCGGTAATCTGTGCCACTTCTCTTTGCGGGCTATGACCCAAAGAATCGCATTCAATACGTTCCGCGGATCCCGAGCGGGGCGGCCAAACCGCTGCTTCGAGTCTTGGGTCAATAAGTGACTGACACGCTGCCAAGCCTCGTCGGAAAGAGGAATATCTATCACGTTGCCCCTAATTAATTACAAGGATGGTCGAACGGTTATTCGTTGCCTAGCCAGACAACCACCAAGTCACCGGCGCGGCGCGCGGCAGACGTGCCTGGTCACGGCGGCCCGATGATCCTTCTTGACGCGGCCGCTGACGGCTGGGAGCTTCGACAGCACCTGAACCGGCTGCCAATCACGTTCAGCACTTCGATATCTGTGCGCGGTCAAGTATCGCCATGGTCGGACGTTCACCAAATAGTTAAACTGAATAGCCTTGATCCCGAGGCCTACCTTCGCCACGTCATCGCTTGCATCGCCGATGCATCCCGTCAATCGCGTTGGCGAACTGTTGCCATGGATCGTTGCCGATCAGCCTCACCACAACATCGCCTGAACTCAACGCTTCGCGTGTAACTGTTCGATATCGACACGCTGTCAACAACGGTCGTAGTCGGACGGTTACCGTACTTCGAACTCGATAGTCTTTTTACAGGAAAAGGACTGCACACACCTGCCCGCCCGACACGTACATCTTCAGCGACCCTCGCGCAGGGGCATATTCTGAAGCGACACGTAGCATGCGCTCCAATCGTCTAACAAGTAAGAACCATCAAGAG
>NZ_JAQQET010000066.1:0-15321 GCF_046026855.1 Paraburkholderia sediminicola
TTGGGCCGTCAGAATTGAAGCTAATTTGTAATCAAAGATTACTGACAAGTGAGTGCCTGAAGCCACAGGACCTGCGAAGCAGTGGATTCGCTTCCCCTTGATCGCTGGCAAACCCTTAGTTCTCAGCCCGTTGCGCGGTATATCCGGCTGGCGTCGCGTGGACGTAAATTCGGACCTATTGCCGCCAATTGCAATTTGCAACAAATGCGAACATCTATGCACAGGCTTTTTCGATACATTGATTTCATAGCATGCAAGGCATGCAAAGTCGGCGACCTTAGTGGGCCGCGCCAGGAGAATAAAAGTGAAAAAGATCGTTCCGTTTGTCGTTGCCGCCGCACTCGGCGTGGGGTTCGCTACTGCTGCACAGGCGCACGTTTCCGTCGGTATCGGAATTGGCATTCCAATCGCGCCGGCGTATCCGGTTTATGCTCCACCGCCGCCGGTCTATTACGCGCCGCCGCCTCCGCCAGTGGTGTACGCGCCGGGCTATTACGCGCCGCCGGCAGTCGTGGTGGGTGGGTATTACGGTGGCTATGGCCGTCCTTATTATCATCACGGCTACTACCGCGGTGGTTATTACGGCCACGGCTATGGCCACGGTTACTACCGCCGCTAATCGCGAGAAAAGCGCGGACAGTTGTTGACGGCGTAACGCCGGCTTGATCGCCGGGTTACGCCGTTTGTATTTGTGCTGCGACGTACCAAAGCACTGGCGAAGCTGGGAGAATGGCTGTTTCGCCACCGTTTCTGGAGAGTTTCGCCGATGCAAGCGCTTCCCGCTCCCACTTTCGACGACGTACTCGACGCCGCTGCACGTCTTGAAGGCGTCGCCCACCGTACCCCCGTTCTAACCTCGAGCACGTTCAACGAGCGCACGGGTGCGTCGGTGTTCTTCAAGTGCGAAAATTTTCAGCGCATGGGCGCATTCAAGTTTCGCGGCGCCTATAACGCGATTGCGCATTTCGACGCGGAGCAACGCAAAGCGGGTGTGCTGACGTACTCGTCGGGTAACCATGCGCAAGCGATTGCACTGTCGGCGCGCCTTGCAGGCATTCACGCGACGATCATCATGCCGCATGACGCGCCCGCCGCCAAAGTTGCGGCGACCAAGGGCTATGGCGGCGAAGTGATCAGCTATGACCGCTATACCGAGAATCGCGAAGAGATCGGCCGGCGGCTCGCTGAAGAGCGCGGCATGACGCTGATTCCGCCGTACGACCATCCGCACGTGATCGCGGGGCAGGGCACAGCGGTCAAGGAATTGATAGAAGAAACCGGGCCGCTCGACATGCTGTTCGTTTGCCTTGGCGGCGGTGGACTGATCGGTGGCAGTGCATTGTCGGCGGCGGCATTGAGTCCGGCGTGCACCGTGATCGGCATCGAACCTGAAGCGGGCAACGATGGCCAGCAATCGCTCGCGCGCGGCGAGATCGTGCATATCGACGCGCCACGAACGATTGCCGATGGCGCCGCATCCACGCATCTCGGCGATTACACGTTCGCGATCATTCAGAAGCTGGTCGCGCGGATCGAAACGGTGAGCGACGAGCAGTTGGTCGAGACCATGCGTTTCTTCGCGCAGCGCATGAAAATCGTGGTCGAACCGACGGGTTGCCTCGCCGCGGCTGCCGTGCTCAACGGCATCGTGCCGGTGAAGGGCAAGCGTGTGGGCGTGGTGGTGAGTGGCGGCAACGTCGATCTGGCGAAGCTGGCGCAGTATCTCGCCTGATTGGCTCAGGTTGCACCGCGTGCGCTGCGCACGTTGAAATCGATGGAAAACGGCTCGCCAAGGCGAGCCGTTTCTTTTTTAGCTAGCAACCTGTTGTGCGGTCTGCACGATCAGATCGCGATACCCGTTCACGATCACGCTATACGAGAAGTATGCGAACAGCAGTGCCGACAACACATGGCACGCGCGCAGCAAACCGGTGCCGGCGCGTTTGCGCCCGTGGCTGCCGAGTCCGCAGATAAAGATTGTCCAGCACAAGCCACCCAGGAAGAAGCCGCCGAGGAATACCGGCGCAGTCGTCACACTGGTCGCACCCGCTTTCGCGATTAGCGCGCCGCCCACGGCGGCGAACCACAGAATCGCCGAAGGCGATGACATCGCCAGCAACGCGCCGCGCAAGAAACCGCGCCACGGGGAAAGATGCGGCGCTTTGGCATCGGCTTCTCCGGCAACGGCAGGCGCCGACGCCGGGAACATCGCTTCACGCGCCATCTTCCACGTGAGAAACAGCAGGATCGCCGCGCCGCCGATCCACACCACCCAGCGCACCGATTCGAACTGCAGCAGCGCAGCCATTCCCGCGAGCGCGAGCGCCGCGTAAACCAGATCGCCGAAACAGGAACCCAGACCCAACCAGAAGCCTGGTTTGAAGCCGTGCGACAGCGTCAGCGAAATCATCGCGACGTTGACAAGACCGATGTCCAGACACAACGACAACGACAGAAAAAATCCATCCGACATCATTGAAAAGGCATGCATCCGCGCAACTGCTCCATCAGTTTTGTTATTCAGACTTGTTCGAGCGCGCGCGATCCGGCGAGTGACTGGATCGCTTCGATACCGACAGAATCCTAAATATTCAACAGGGTGATTCGAGGGCTGTTTTTACAGTCCCAAGTCATTCCACAAGGCGTCGATACGCTGTTTGACCGCTTTGTCCATCTCGATCGGACGGCCCCATTCGCGATCGGTTTCGCCCGGCCATTTGTTGGTCGCGTCGAGTCCCATCTTCGATCCGAGACCCGCCACCGGCGAGGCGAAATCCAGATAGTCGATCGGCGTGCGATCGACCAGCACCGTGTCGCGCGCAGGATCGATACGCGTGGTAATGGCCCAGATCACTTCCTTCCAGTCGCGGATATTCACGTCCTCGTCGACCACGACGATGAACTTCGTATACATGAATTGCCGCAGGAAACTCCACACGCCGAACATCACGCGCTTGGCGTGACCCGGGTAGCTCTTCTTCATCTGCACGATCGCCATCCGGTAGCTGCATCCTTCAGGCGGCAGATAGAAGTCGGTGATCTCGGTGAACTGCTTCTGCAACAGCGGCACGAACACTTCGTTGAGCGCGACGCCGAGCACGGCGGGCTCATCGGGCGGTTTGCCGGTGTAGGTGGAGTGATAGATCGCGTCGCGCCGCATCGTGATGCGTTCGACCGTGAAGACGGGAAACCACTCCTGCTCGTTGTAGTAGCCGGTGTGGTCGCCATAGGGGCCTTCGAGCGCGTGTTCATAACCCGCGGACGCGCCCTTCGCCGGACGAGGCGGTGCGCCCGTGGGAGCAGGCGAGGGCGTGCCTTCCTGCGGATAGATGAAGCCTTCCAGAACGATCTCCGCGCGCGCGGGCACCTGTAAGCCGTCGACGCCCGGCGTGATGCACTTCGCGAGTTCGGTGCGGCCGCCGCGCAGCAGCCCGGCGAACTGGTATTCGGAGAGCGTGTCGGGCACCGGCGTGACCGCGCCGAGGATGGTCGCCGGATCGGCGCCCAGCACGACAGCCACGGGATACGGTTTGCCCGGATTCTGCAGCGCGAATTCGCGGAAATCGAGTGCGCCGCCGCGATGCGCGAGCCATCGCATGATCAGTTTGTTACGCCCGATCAGTTGCTGGCGATATATGCCTAAATTTTGTCGGCTCTTATTCGGACCTTTTGTGACGGTCAGGCCCCATGTAATCAGCGGCCCTGCATCGCCCGGCCAGCAGGTCTGGATTGGCAGCTTTCCGAGGTCGACATCGTTGCCTTCCCAGACGATTTCCTGGCAGGGCGGCGCGCTCACCGTTTTGGGCGCCATATCCCACACCGCCTTCGCGAGCGAGAACAGTTTGCCCGCGTCCTTGAGCCCCTTCGGCGGCTCCGGTTCCTTCAACGCGGAGAGCAGGCGGCCGACGTCACGCAGCGACTCCAGCGCTGCGCCATCGCCTTCACCTGCCTGCGCGTCGATACCCATGCCGAGCGCAACACGGCGCGGTGTGCCGAACAGGTTGCCGAGGACCGGAAACGCGTGCTGCTGCCGACTCTCGAACAATAACGCCGGACCGCCGGCGCGCAGCACGCGGTCGCACAACTCGGTCATTTCCAGGACTGGCGAGACGTTTTGCGAGATACGGCGCAGTTCACCGATCGTTTCGAGACGGCCGACGAAATCGCGCAGGTCTTTGTATTTCATCTGGTGCGGTAGAGAGCCGCGCAAGCGGCAAAAAGGAGGGCGCCGCAGGCTTCGCGACGCCAAAACGATTGTCGATTTTACCTGTGTTGGCAGGCGGACGTAGATTGGCCAAACGACCTACATCGGAAGGAGTAATTGAGATAGCTCAAGAGGCGCGCACCGCGCGGTTCTGGACGGACTGAACACTGTTCATTATTACAATTAGTTATACATTTGCCTATCTATAGTGTTGACGATCTATAAAACCCTGCATAGAATCCGTCCACATTGGTTGCAGGGCGTGAACCTTTTTACCACTGCCCCCGGTCCCATCTGACGCAACGCGTCACCGTTTACCGCCCCCCTGCACGGTATTTGACGGTCTTACAGAAGTCCTCGCCAGCGCCAACTGACGCTGGTTTTTCGCGTGGGAGCCTCCGCCCGCATGTTTTTTGGCATGCCGCGGGCCGCTTTCGAGATGGCTCCCCACAAACGGTATTTGCCGTTTTCCCGACGTCGCTGCTGCCCTTACCAGACAGAGCGCGCGATGTCTTGACTCTGCGAACGTGTGTTACCGCCTGTTCAACTGGCGGAGTTCGCGGATCATGCAACATGGGAGATCTGAATGAACGCCTGGTTAACGTGGCGTCCCGATGAGCGTATCGCGCAAGTTGTGCGTGGTGCGTTGCGTCGCGGGACGCGAATGAGTCATCACCTGTTCAGCATCGTCGGCGGAATCGCTGTCGTGCTGGCAATCACGCTGTGGCTGATGCCGGCCTTGCGCGGCACCCTTGCCGCCAAGCTCATGCCGGTCATTTCGGCCGCTGTGCAAGCCGGTCCCGCCCGTCTGCTGCAGGGCAACCCGCTGCCGGCTTTCGGACCGCCTGGCGCGTCCTCTGACGACTCGCTGTCCGCGAACTCGACCGGTAGCGACGCCGTTAGCGGCGCGAACAACGGCAACAATGAGGTCACCGTCAGCAACACCAGCTACGACGGCGCTTTCGACGGCACCGGCACGTCCGGTATGGGTGTGGCGGCGCTGAACGGCCTCGACCCGCGCACTATGCAAAGCGTTTCCGCGCTTGCGCGGCTCATCCCGGCGCAGCGCGTCTCGGCCGACGCACGCGACGATCGTGTGCTGGTCTCGACCCGCGAGCAGGATCTGGTCGCGTCGTACCTGGCGCGGCGCTATCGCGTCGCTCAGGAGCCCGTTGGCGAGCTCGTAAAGGCAGCGTTCGACACCGGCCGCGAAGTCGGTCTCGATCCGCTCCTTCTGTTGTCCGTAATGGCCATCGAATCGGGCTTCAACCCGTACGCCGAGAGTGGTGTGGGCGCGCAGGGCCTGATGCAGGTGATGTCCAAGGTTCACTCGGACAAATTCCAGTATTTCGGCGGTCAGAGCGCGGCGCTTGAGCCGGTTGCGAACATCAAGGTGGGTGCGCTGGTGCTGAAGGATTGCATCGCACGCGGTGGTTCGCTGCCAGGCGGTTTGCGTCTTTATGTCGGCTCGACCTCGCAGGACGACGGCGGCTACGGCGCCAAGGTAATGGCCGAGCGCGGCCGCCTGCGCGATGTGGCGCGTGGCCGCAAGGTGCCGATCAATGCACCGCAGGCTCCGGTTCTGACGGCGTCGAACACGACTACGGCTACCGCGGCATCGGCTAACGGCAAGCGCGTGCAGATGACGCTCGATGCCGGTCATCCGCTGAGCGCGGCAACGCCGGTGAAGACGCCGGTGTCCTCCGAGCAGGACGACGCCAGTTCCAACGCGCCCAAGCATGTGGCATCGGCTTCGGAGTTGGGCGCCTGAGATTGGCCGCGTAACCCCGTTGGCGTGACGCGAGAGCGGCCGCAACAAAAAAGGACACCCGGAGGGGTGTCCTTTTTTTATGGCTGGCGCTTGCGATGGTGGCGCGCGAGGCTGCGGGGCGTGTGTCTGAGGATTGCACCCCGCCGGGCCAAGTTAGGCCCCCTTTGGAGGCAACTCAAGCCGCAAGCGCTCAAGATCTGTTCGGTCAGTGCCGGCCGAAGAACTTCGCCAGCCGCTCGACCGCTTCTTCCAGCTTCGGCAGGGCGGTTGCATACGACAGCCTGATGTAATCCCTCGGTGCGTGCGTGCCGAAGTCCATGCCCGGTACCAACACCACGCCCGCGTCGTGCAGCATCGCTTTGGTGAGCGCCGCGCTGTCTCCGGCTGCCCGATGCGCGACCGTCCGGCAATCGGCGTACACATAGAACGCGCCGTCAGGCATTACCGGCACCGAGAAGCCCAGCGATTCGAGCGCCGGCGCAATGAAGTCGCGGCGGCGCTTGAATTCGAGGCGGCGCGCTTCATAGATCGCAATCGTGTCCGGTTCGAAACAGGCTAGCGCCGCATGCTGCGCGAGCGCCGACGCGCAGATGAACAGGTTCTGGGCGAGTTTTTCGAACGCGCCGACCATGCCGGGCGGCACCACCAGCCAGCCCAAACGCCAGCCGGTCATGTTGAAGTACTTCGAGAAGCTGTTGACGGTGATGACGTCGTCGCCGAACGATAACGCCGAGACAGGCTTGGCGTCGTAGCTCAGCCCCTGGTAGATCTCGTCGACGATCGTAAAGCCGCCACGCGCCCGCACGGTCTTGACGATGCGTGCGAGCTCAGCCGGTTCGATCGACGTGCCGGTCGGGTTCGACGGCGACGCCAGTAGCACGCCGCGCGTGCGTTCGTTCCACAGGCGCTCGACGTCGGCGGCGGTCAGTTGAAAGCGCTCGGCCGGCCCGCTTGGCACCAGCACCGGCTTGCCTTCCGCCGCGATCACGAAGTGGCGGTTGCACGGATAGCACGGGTCGGGCATCAGCACTTCATCGTCGCGATCGACCAGCGCGGCGCAAGCCAGCAGCAACGCGGCAGAAGCGCCAGCGGTGACGACGATCCGCGCCGGATCGACGCTGACGCCGTAGGCTTCGGCGTAATGCGCCGAGATCGCCTCGCGCAGCGCGTGCAGGCCAAGCGCATCGGTGTATTGCGTGACGCCGCGGCGCAGGGCGCTCGCGGCTGCTTCGATGACCGGCTCGGGTGCAGTGAAATCGGGTTCGCCGATTCCCATGTGGATAATGTCGCGCCCATCGCGCTCGAGCAGCGCGGCCTCCTTGGCCAGTTCCATCACATAAAAAGGCTGGATGGCGTCGACGCGGGCAGCAAGCCGCACCAAGGGTTCGGTCACGGAGTTCATACGATCAAATTCAGTTCATAAGCAAAAGCGGGACGGCGCCTCGCGCGTGAGTTCATGTGCGAGGCGGGTCAACATCTAGCGTAAGGCGCATGACGTATGTCACGCGCCTTACCCTCAATGCTTGCGAGCCGCCTGCGTTTCGGCAGCGCGCAGTTGCGCCGACAGCTTGTCCAGCACGCCGTTTACGTACTTGTAGCCGTCTGCACCGCCAAAGGTCTTGGCGAGTTCGACTGCTTCGTTGATGACCACGCGATAGGGGATATCAACGTGGTTCTTCAGTTCGAACGCGGCGACCAGCAGAACAGCGCGTTCGACCGGCGAAAGCTGGTCGATCGGGCGATCGAGGCACGGTGCGATATCCGCGGAGAGTGCTTCCGAATCGCGGATCACGCCGTTCAGAATGGCGTCCAGGTGTTCGTGGTCAGCCTTGTCGAAGCCCTGTGCGCCGCGCAGCTGCGCGTCGATTTCACCGCTGGGCGAGCCCGACAGTAGCCACTGGTAAAGCCCCTGCGTGGCCAGTTCGCGGGAGCGTCGGCGTGCGCTCTTCATGCTTCTTCCTCTTCTTCGTCTTCTTCTTCGTCGTCACCGCCGAGTTGTTCAAGCGCGACGGCGAGATTTGCCATTTCGACGGCCACGCGCGCCGCGTCACGTCCCTTCTCGGTCATGCGCGCGACAGCTTGCTCGTCGTTTTCGGTGGTCAGCACGGCATTCGCGACCGGAATGCCGAAGTCGAGGCCGATACGCGTGATGCCCGCGCCGCTTTCGTTCGATACCAGTTCGAAATGGTACGTTTCGCCGCGAATCACCGCGCCCAGCGCAATCAGTGCGTCGAATTGGGCGCTTTCGGCGAGCTTTTGCAGTGCCAGCGGGATTTCCAGCGCGCCTGGCACGGTGACCAGCAGCACGTCTTCGCCGGTGACGCCGAGGCGTTCGAGTTCTTCGATGCACGAATCCGCGAGACCGTTGCAGACGGGTTCGTTAAAACGCGCCTGGACGATGCCGATACGCAGTCCGTCGCCGTCGAGATTCGGTTGGTATTGTCCGATTTCCATGTGAATTCCGTAGTGTTTTGAGTTGGCGCTTAAGCGCGTGAATGGTCGGATCAGCCTTGTTGCGGAGCCTGTGCGGTGCTGCCCGGCATGGGTACGAAGCCGGTGACTTCGAGGCCGTAGCCCGACATGCTACCCAGCTTGCGCGGATTCGACAGCACCTGCATCTTCCCGACACCGAGCTCGCGAAGAATCTGCGCGCCGATACCGTAGGTCTTGAAGTCGACCGGCCGGCGTTTGAGCGCTTCAGCCTTTTCTTTCGAGTCGAACGCCTTGAAAACGTCGACCAGATGCTCCTTCGAATCGCCGCAGTTCAGCATCACGATCACACCGACGTCGCGCTGGGCGATCTCTTTCATGGCTGCATCTAGCGTCCATGAGTGAGTCGACTTGCCGACTTCGAGCAGGTCCAGCATCGACAGCGGCTCGTGCACGCGCACCAGCGTCTCGTGCTCCGGGTTCGGTGTGCCGCGCACCAGCGCGATATGCGGCTGGCCGCTCGGCTGGTCGAGATACATCACCGCGCGAAATGCGCCGTGCGCGGTTTGCATGGTGCGCTCGCAAATACGCTCGACGATCGATTCGGTGCGGCTGCGGTAGTGAATCAGATCCGCGATCGTGCCGATTTTCAGATCGTGCTCTTTGGCGAACTCCATCAGATCCGGCAGGCGCGCCATCGTGCCGTCGTCTTTAATGACTTCGCAGATCACCGCGGCCGGCGTGAGGCCTGCCAGCGCGGTGAAGTCACAGCCGGCCTCGGTGTGGCCGGCGCGCACCAGCACGCCGCCGGGCTGCGCCATGATCGGGAACACGTGGCCCGGCTGCACGATGTGCTCGGCCTTCGCGTCCGGCGCGACCGCTGTGGCGATCGTGCGGGCGCGGTCGGCCGCCGAGATGCCCGTGGTCACGCCTTCAGCTGCTTCGATGCTGACCGTGAACGCCGTGCCGTACTGCGTGCCGTTGCGGTAGGTCATCAGCGGCAGGTTCAGCAGCTTGCAGCGTTCCTGTGTGAGCGTCAGGCAGATCAGGCCGCGACCGTAGCGCGCCATGAAGTTGATCGCTTCCGGCGTGACGAATTCGGCGGCGATCACGAGGTCGCCCTCGTTTTCGCGGTCTTCTTCGTCGACGAGGATCACCATCCGGCCTGATTTCAGTTCGGCAATGATCTCTTGGGTGGAGGCGAGCGTCATGTTGGCGGAGTTTTTCGAAGAAAGCGCGTATTTTACGCCACGCGGGCCTCCAAGTCGCCTGGGCCGGGTGGCATAGGCCGTTTGGCCAGGCCGTTGGGCTGTCTGGCGGCGCTTTGACAGGGCGACGTTGCTATAATTCGTCGCGCCCGCGAAGGCCGCTTCCAGAATCCAGAAAACCAATCCCCGCTAATCCGTTCGAGAAAGATCATGCCGCACTATCGCTCACGCACATCGACTCATGGCCGCAATATGGCCGGCGCCCGCGCCTTGTGGCGCGCCACCGGAATGAAAGACGACGATTTCGGCAAGCCGATTATCGCCGTGGTGAACTCGTTCACCCAGTTCGTGCCGGGTCATGTGCATTTGCGCGATCTGGGCGCGCTGGTCGCGAAGGAAATCGAAGCGGCCGGCGGTGTGGCCAAGGAATTCAACACTATCGCCGTGGACGACGGCATCGCCATGGGTCACGGCGGCATGCTGTATTCGCTGCCTTCGCGTGAGCTGATCGCCGACTCGGTGGAATACATGGTCAACGCGCACTGCGCAGATGCCATGGTCTGCATCTCCAATTGCGACAAGATCACCCCGGGCATGCTGATGGCCGCCATGCGCCTGAACATCCCCGTCGTGTTCGTTTCCGGCGGTCCGATGGAAGCGGGCAAGGTCAAGTCGCCGACAGACGGCCAGGTGATCGCCAAGATCGACCTGATCGACGCGATGATCAAGGCGGGCGACTCCCGGGTCAGCGACGCGGAAGTGGCGGAAATCGAGCGCAGCGCCTGCCCGACATGCGGTTCCTGCTCGGGCATGTTCACCGCGAACTCCATGAATTGCCTGACCGAGGCAATCGGTCTGGCGTTGCCCGGCAACGGCACGATTGTCGCCACGCATGCATGGCGCAAGGGCCTGTTCGAACAGGCCGGCCGTCTGGTGGTGGACCTGTGCCGCCGCTACTATCAGGAAGAAGACGCGTCGGTCCTGCCGCGCAACATCGCCAGCAAACAGGCATTCGAGAACGCCATGGCGCTCGACGTGGCCATGGGCGGTTCGACCAATACCGTGTTGCACCTGCTGGCAGCCGCGCAGGAAGGCGGCGTCGATTTCACGATGTCCGACATCGATCGCATCTCGCGCAAAGTGCCGTGCCTGTGCAAAGTGGCGCCCGCAACCGACAAATACCATATCGAAGACGTGCACCGTGCCGGCGGCATCCCCGGCATTCTCGGTGAACTCGCGCGTGCGGAACTGCTGGATCTGTCGTGCGGCAACGTGCATAGCGGCACGCTGGGCAATGCGATCGCCAGGTGGGACGTCGCTGGCGGTGCGGGCGAAGACGCGCAGAAACTCTTCCGCGCGGCTCCGGGCGGCATTCCGACCACCGTCGCATTCAGCCAGGAAGCCACCTTCACGTCGCTGGATACCGACCGCAAGACCGGCTGTATCCGCAGCAAACAGAACGCGTATTCGAAAGACGGCGGCCTCGCCGTGCTGTACGGCAACCTCGCGGAGAAGGGCTGCATCGTCAAGACCGCGGGTGTCGACGAATCGCAGTGGGTCTTCTCCGGGCGCGCGCGCGTGTTCGAGAGCCAGGACGATGCTGTCGAAGCCATTCTGGGCGACAAAGTCGTGGCGGGCGATGTGGTCGTGATCCGTTACGAAGGGCCGAAGGGCGGCCCCGGCATGCAGGAAATGCTTTACCCCACGTCGTATCTGAAATCCAAGGGCCTGGGTAAGAACTGCGCGCTGTTTACCGATGGCCGCTTCTCGGGCGGGTCGTCGGGCCTCGTGATCGGACATGCTTCGCCGGAAGCGGCCGAAGGCGGCACGATCGGTCTGGTGGAAGAAGGCGATGTGATCGAGATCGACATTCCTAATCGCAAGATGCACCTGGCGGTGTCGGACGAGGAGCTGGCGCGCCGTCGCGAAGCCATGGAAGCACGCGGCGACAAGGCATGGATGCCGGTGAATCGCGAGCGCGTGGTGTCGCAGGCGTTGCAGGCCTATGCGGCGCTGGCGACCTCCGCTGACCGTGGCGCCGTGCGGGATCTCTCGCAATTGAAACGCAAGTGAGAGGTAGTTGAAGCGTAACCGACCGGCTCGTTGACGTAGGAGCCGTGAGGTGCCGGGCGACGTCCGCAATGGACGCCGCCGGTACGTTACTCAAACAGTCGGGATGTTCGCCAGCGGATCGGCCTCGGCGTTCAAGCTGTGACGGCGACGACTTAGCGGCTGCGTCCATCTGCGGCTGATGGGCAAAAAAGCGCTTCTGGCCAACCCCGCTGGACTGCGATGACGGGCAGGGCCCGTCAATCCGATTACTTCAACGGCTGCTGGCCGTCCTGCGATGCCGAGAGCATCCGCTCCACATACCGCGCAATCAGATCGATCTCCAGATTTACCTGCGAGCCCTCGCGCAAATTCTTCAGCGACGTCACCTGCACCGTGTGCGGAATCAGGTTGATCGAAAACTCACAGCCGTCGTCGCGATCTTTAACCGAGTTGACGGTCAAGCTCACGCCGTTGACCGTGATCGAGCCTTTGTAAGCCAGATAGCGGCCAATTTCGCGCGGCGCCAGCACGCGCAGTTCGTGTGACTCGCCGACCGGCGCGAAATGCGTGACGGTGCCGAGTCCGTCCACGTGGCCCGAAACGATATGGCCGCCAAGCCGGTCATGCGCGCGCAGCGCTTTCTCCAGGTTGACTTCGCCCGGTTCGCCGAGACCGACTGTGCAGTTCAGACTTTCGCGCGACACATCCACTTCGAACGAATGCGCGGCTTTTTCCACCACCGTCATGCAGGCGCCCTGAATCGTGATGCTGTCGCCGAGCTGGACGTCTTCGAGATCGAGGCCGCCGGCTTCGACGTTCAGACGCACGCCCGCGTCGCCATCCGTGCCGAGGGGTTTGACTGATTCGATGCGGCCCACCGCCGCGACGATTCCTGTAAACATCGTGCTAATCCTTGATCAATTCGGAGTTGGTTGGGGAGCGGGCTCGGTCCCGGCTTCGGGTTCCGGATTCGGCACGGAGCGGGGCACAAAGCGCGCGAGAATTCGCAGATCGTCGCCGATCCGGTCGACTGTGTGGAAATTCAGTTGCGTGCGGCCGTCGAGCGTTTCCGGCGCGTTCAGATTGAACATGCTCATCGAGTCCACGCCGAGCAGGCTAGGCGCGAGATAGATCAGCAGTTCGTCGACGCAGCCTTCGCGCAGCAGCGAGCCGTTCAGCTTGTAGCCCGCCTCGACGTGCAGTTCGTTGACGTTACGCTCGCCGAGTATTTTCAGCATGGCGGGCAGGTCGACCTTGCCCGCAGCGTTTGCCAGTTGCACGATCTCCGCGCCGCGATCACGCAACGCGCTCGCTCGCTCGGCATGACGCTCATCGAGATTGCCGCAGAAAATCAGTGTGGGTGCGCCGGCCAGAATCTGCGCTTCGGGCGGCACGTCGAGCTGGCTGTCGATCAGCACGCGTTGCGGTTGGCGCGGTATGTCAATGGCGCGCACGGTCATGCGCGGATCGTCTTCCCTGACGGTGCCGATACCCGTCAGAATTGCCGACGCGCGGGCGCGCCACGCATGACCATCGGCGCGCGCCGCTTCGCCGGTAATCCATTGACTCACGCCCGACGGCAAGCCGGTGCGACCGTCCAGCGAGGCAGCCACTTTCATGCGGACCCACGGGCGACCGCGTGTCATGCGCGACACGAAGCCGATGTTCAGTTCGTGTGCTTCGTTGGCGAGTAGCCCGCAACGCACTTCAATGCCGGCGTCGCGCAACATCGTGAGGCCGCGCCCGGAGACTTGCGGATTGGGGTCTTCCATCGCCGCGACCACGCGATCGACCTGTGCTTCGATCAGCGCATTCGCGCACGGCGGAGTGCGGCCGAAATGGCTGCACGGTTCGAGCGTCACGTAGGCCGTGGCGCCGCGCAGATCATGGCCACGTGAACGCGCGTCTTTCAACGCCCGCACTTCGGCATGATCCTGGCCGGCCGGTTGCGTGAAACCTTCGCCGATCACCTCGCCATTCTTGACGAGCACGCAACCGACGCGCGGATTCGGGTCGGTCGTGTACATGCCGCGTTTGGCCAACGCGAGCGCGCGCTCCATATGGACGAAGTCGGTTTGCGAAAACATCGGGATCCGGTCGGGTACGGTGGCTAGGCTGGTTTCGGCGGGTTTTGTGTCTCGCCGGTTTCAGGCCGCGAGCGAGGCAAACGCGCCGCGCGCTGCGTCGATCGTCGCGTCGATGATCGCGTCGTCGTGAACGATCGAAACGAAGCCTGCTTCATACGCCGACGGCGCGAAGTACACGCCCGCATCAAGCATCTTGTGGAAGAACGCATTGAAGCGCGGCACGTCGCTCTTCGTGACTTCGGCGAAGCTGCTCGGGACCGACTCGGTGAAGTACAGGCCGAACATGCCGCCAAGCGAATCGGCCGCGAACGGCACCTTCGCTTCGCGCGCGACATTCGCGAGACCTTGCGCGAGACGCGTGGTGCGGGCAGTGAGCGTGTCGTAGAAGCCCGGCGCCTGGATCAGTTGCAGCGTCTTCAGGCCCGCGGCGACCGCGATCGGATTGCCCGACAGCGTGCCGGCCTGGTAGACGCCGCCGAGCGGCGCAAGGTGAGCCATAATGTCGCGCCGGCCGCCGAAAGCTGCCGCCGGCATGCCGCCGCCGATCACCTTGCCCAGGCACGTCAGATCCGGCGTGATGCCGTAGACCGCTTGCGCGCCACCCAGGGCGACGCGGAAACCGCACATCACTTCGTCGAAAATCAGGACCGAGCCGTGCTCGGTGCACAGGCGCCGCAAGGCTTGCAAGAATTCGGGCGTGGCGCGCACGAGGTTCATGTTGCCTGCCACCGGTTCGACGATCACCGAGGCGATCTCGTTGCCGAACGCCTTGAACGCTTCTTCGAGTTCCGCGACGTTGTTGTACTCGAGCACCGTGGTGTGCTTGGCAATATCGGCCGGCACGCCCGCCGAAGTCGGATTGCCGAACGTGAGCAGGCCCGAGCCGGCTTTGACCAGCAGGCTGTCCGCGTGGCCGTGATAGCAGCCTTCGAACTTGACGATACGGCTGCGGTTCGTGAAGCCGCGCGCGAGACGCAGTGCGCTCATGGTCGCTTCGGTGCCGCTCGATACCATGCGGACCTGTTCGATCGACGGCACCAGTTTGCAGATTTCTTCGGCGATTTCCACTTCCGCTTCGGTCGGCGCGCCGAACGAGAAGCCGTTCGCCAGCACGCGCTGAACCGCTTCCAGCACTTCCGGGTGGACGTGGCCGAGGATCATCGGGCCCCACGAGCCGATGTAGTCGGTATAGCGCTGACCGTCCGCGTCCCAGAAGTAGGGGCCTTGCGCGCGCTCGATGAAGCGCGGCGTGCCGCCTACCGAGCGGAATGCGCGGACCGGCGAGTTCACGCCGCCGGGGATGGTGCGCTGCGCGCGCTCGAAGAGAGTCTGGTTTTTAGACATGGTGATGGCTGGAATTTGGGTTGCGCAGCGGCGCGGGTGCTGGTTTTTGCGCTCGGCGCGGCGCTGAGGGTTTGATGGGGAAATTGTACCGGAGTCAGCGGGAAGAGGTTTCGGGCTTGCCCATGCTGGGGCGGGGTGCTGTTTTCTGTGCCTTTTCTTGATTTCTTTGTGGTCTATTAGTGTCGCCCCTGTGCGGGGCGGCACCTACTTTTCTTTGCATGCCGC
>NZ_JAQQET010000067.1:0-12651 GCF_046026855.1 Paraburkholderia sediminicola
GAACGATCGTGCTTTTTGTGTATCAGAGACGCATCGCGACCCGACGGTCATCGTCAGCCAACGGGCGGTACCGGGTCACGAAGTCGTTCACGGTCAGCCGCAGCGGTTCGTCGCGCCGCGCAAGTAACTTTCTTTGTGCGACCGCGACGATGCGGTTGCGGCCGCTTTCGAATGTCTTGAGTGTGCGCGCGGCATCGGCGTTAGGCGGCAGCCAGAAGTGTTCTTCGAGTGCGTCACGTGCAACCGCGGCTTCGACCTCGCGCCCGCGGATCGGCAGTATGAAAACCACAACGCGTCCGGCCGGCGAGACGGCGGGCACGCGATCAAGAACTTCCATGAAGCACCTCGCCGATATTATTGGCGACCTTTGTATTTGTACAGCGCCGCACAACAACAAATCTACCAGAAGTTGAAAGCGGCACGATCGTCAATGACGCAACGATTCAACCTCACCATGTATCCGCTATTGATAATTGCCACGCGACGTACCTGCTCATTAATTTTTTCAGGCGGCCGTCGTGTTGCTGGCGGTTTTGTGTTTTGCGGTGAACGTAGCCGGCATAGACGGCTGGTTGCGTATAAGAAATCAACGTTCCTCGCTGTGGTGAGCTCTTCCGGGAGTAAACGTGAGCCACCATCTGGCGGACGGTCTGGCACTACAGCGTGACAGCTCCAATAAGGCCGAATTTACCAGCGAGAACGCAAGAGTCGTTTGTGAAGAAGCGTTCGTAGATCGTGGCGCGTATCGGTGACGATGTGAACATGAATGTGCATTGCACAGTCGAGCTGCTAACGCAGCACCCTCGTCTGCGCAAGGGAGTCGAGTAGAGAACGCGGAATTCGGTGAACAGACAGTCTGTTTAACTAAATAGATAAAAAAATGATCACTTTAATTATGTAAAATCAAAGTTACCTAACTTGCTCACCTCGGACTGCATCCCTCGGTTTGCGTAAAACTGTTCCCGCTTCTTGCAGAAATTTGTTTCTAGCTTCTAGCCGCGAAACAGGCGCCGCGTGATACCGCGAGCCCTGCCTCCATGTCACTGCACGGGTACCCTCGAACGAGAGCGCTTTCGTCGGAATTCAGATCGGCCACGTGCGGCAGGTGTCGGTAAACTTACAAAACTGCCTCAAAAGTCCGCCGGAGAATCAATTTTCTGCAAAGCGTCTTGAAGCAAACTTGTTCCTGATGCCTCTGCAAGCCCCGATTCGACTGGACGCGCGTAAGAACAAAATTGTGCAAACCAACGGCATCCGGCCGTTGAACGTATCTATCTGCGAGTTTTGTAACGTTTACGTTAGATTACGCGCCGCTTCCGATTTCCAGCAGGATTCCACGTGTCCGCAAAACAACGGCATGGCTGTCTGCATGAGTTTCCCGCCCTAACCAACGGCCTTTCAATCGCAGCAGTCGCCCGAACATTGCGCTGTTGCTCGCACACGATCCGCAACTACGTCGCCGGCCGTTCACCAATACCTTGGCATCGCATCGAAATGCTTCGCCTGCTCGCGCTTGAAACCTTGGCGACGCAAGGCAGTTCCAGCGACGGTATGACGGCCGACGAAACGCCTGTAGTGGCCAATATCGAACCCGGTCCCGCAGCTCCGAACGTCTCGGCACCGATTGTAGTCAGCGGCCGGCATTGGGCGGGTTTCGAATCGGGTATCGCGCATAGCTGCGCTGCTGCGAGTTCCGTCACGACTCGTTGGTATGTATTTCTTCAACCCAGCGCGGGCTGCAGCATCGACACGATTGCCCATCCTGGGCTTTTGTATCGGTAGTGCTTCGTAGAACCGTCTCCCGATTTTTTGGATCGGCATTGAAATGCTCCGGGGGGTCTCCAGCATCGGGGCGTCTCCAGGCGAGAAAATTGCTTGGAACGCGTGCTGAATGGGCGGCTGACTCAGGCCACCTGCATATGTAAATTAGGTACGAAAACGCGGGCCCGCCTCCGCCCGCTGAGAGATTTTTGCGCTTCCCGGTATCAATCGATACCGACCTTCGGCAGGAAGACAATGAAAGTAGCACCCTCCCCTGGTGTCGATTGAACCTGCAGCTTGCCGCCCAGCGAGTCAATCACAGTCTTGACGAACGCGAGTCCCAAGCCGTGGCCGGACCTTGGAGATTTCACGTCCAACTGGCTGAACTCACGAAAGAGTTTTTGTTTCTCGCGCTCTGATATGCCTACGCCTTGATCACACACCGATATCTTGAGATGCCGGTCTGTTTCCGCAAGCTGCACGTTGACGGTGGACGATTGCGGGCTATATTTAATTGCGTTGCTGATGAGATTGCCAAATGCGCGACGCAACAGTTGGACGTCGGCGATAGTACTTTTCCCTGGCTCTGCAGTGAGATTGATAGTCGTGGATTTCGTACTGGCCTCTGTCCACAGATCATCGATTGCGTCGCCTAGCACTAGGGCGGGGTCGACTGGAGCTAGTTTGGGCGGTAAGGTTTCTGCCTTTGCCAGAAAAAGAAAGTCGTCGGATAGGCGTAGCGATGCCGTCGCGTACTGCTCGACCAGTTCGGTGAATCTTTGAGCCGTAAAGCGAAGCGGATCACGTCGCATCTGATCAATAAGCGCGAGTATCGCGGCCTGAGGGGAGCGCATGTCGTGTGACAGGAAGCGTAGCGCCATGTCGCGCTGGCGTTCAGCCTTCCGGACAGACGAGACATCTGCGACGTGGAAGATCATTGCCCCTTCCTGTCCGTACGACGGCCTGATGGGTGCACATTTGATAAGGAGCGACCGCCCTCCTCTAGCATTCGAGATCTCAATTCCTTGTGCTGCCAGGAGCAGACTGGAAGCCGGAAAGTCCGTGACGTTCGACCATACGTCGAGGAGCGACAATGCCTGCGTTGCGAATTCGATCGCTCGATGTGACTCGGTAATCTCGAACAGTACATCGGTCACCGGACGCCCTGCGGGAGAAGAAGATTCGGCGCGCTTCACTTCCGAATCTTCACAGAGAGCGCAGACCCGCTCGTTGGCCAGAATGATGATGCCAGCGGGAGACGTTACCAGCGTGGCTTCGGGAAGACTGTCGACCCACTTGGAGACGAATTTCTGATAACGGCGTACCCGCCCGACCAGCGCCGCCGTCGCGCTCAATCGATGCTGGATCGGATCGATAAAAAAACGCCTGGCCCCAGATGCTTCGGGGAACGATGGCTCTTGCACCACTCTTGCCGATTCGAATGACAGGTAGTTCAACAGAGCCTCCTGCCGACGCCAGGCCAAAAGCGGGTAAGCAATGATGCAAATCAGAATGGCAGGTGCGGACGGCAGGATTAGATGCCAGGTCCAGAGCATCACGTAGGAGCATGCGGCTATCGCGGCTGCGATACTAATCGACACCACGAGGCTGGCGCGCGGACCGAGCAGATACAGGCACAGGCAGATCAGCGGAACCGCGCTTTCGTTGAACAGCAGCGCATGCCAGAAGCTAACCCGACGCGATAGCGTCGAGGTCGCCATCGCATTGGTTATTTCAGCAAGAAACTCCACGCCGTTGAGTGGGGCACTATCGACGACCGGCGTAGCCAGGCGCCTTCCCGCGTCATCGGCCGTAGCGCCCACCAGAACGATCCGCCCTTCCAGTCTGTCTGCGGGAACCTTGCCGTGTAATACGTCCACGTATGAGTACGTCTCGTAGGATCTCTCTCGCCCAAGTGGCACATAGCGTAGGCAGCCTGTGCCGTTCGCGGCAGCCGCAGCACGCTCCGCCTCGGAGCAATCTACTGAATTCATCCCGGCTGCGCGGAGTACCAGACTCGCGATATGTCGATTACTTTGCGCACCACCGGCCAGCATATAAAAGCTGCGGACAACACCGTCGTGATCCACGTGCACGCCAATATGGCCACTTGCATAGCTGGCAGCGGCAATCGTCGGATCAGACAGATAGGCCATCGATTTACCGGGTGCTTGCTCCCGGGAGAGCCGCGTCACCACCTTGCCGTTTAATTTAATCGCAGCGGCAAATGCCTTAACCTCCTCATCTGTTGCATGCGTCGCGTGTGCGGTGACCACATCGAAACCGATCGCAGCAACCCCACTTTGAGTCAATCTGTCGATCAACTGGGCGTGAAGCTGGAGACCCAGTGGCCAGCCACCCAGGCTGCCGACCGTACGATCGTCAATGGCGATCACAACGATTTTCCTGGGCGTAGTGCGATGAACAAAAGGGGCAGCGGCATCGAGGAATGCCAGGTCGGCGCGACGCAGTACCTGCGTGCACGTCAGTATCAGGCAGAACAGCATCAGCGTGACGGTTAAGCCCACCCACTCCCACGCCAGATTCGGGCGTGGTTTTACGCACGGGTCCAGCTCGTTTACGCTCTTTCGGCGGCGCAAGCCGAAGTCGGAGAGTCTTCTCCTCATGTCATTTCGCTTTATACCGGACACTTAAATGTATTTCGCCCAGCATCGTGCGTCCTAATTCATGAGTTGACCATTAAGCACGAGCGCGACGCTTCACTTCGGGTTAAGCCAAAAACCGCCAGGAAAGAATTTCTAATCGCTGAATTGGTCATGATTATTCAAATATCCCTCGTCGCGCGCACATCCCCCAATACCGGCATAAAACGGAATCTGGTGAGACCTCTCCTCGCGCCTATCGTAGTAAGGTTCGCTGTCGTCAGCAAAGGCCTCGGACAACCGTACGAAAGATACTAGACTTCGCAACCTTACAAGTCTGAACAATTGTCACACAATCTGTCTGCGGCCAGCGCTGACCGAGGCCGCGGCCGTACATGAGATTGGACGCACGCTCCGTGTACGCGGACGGGACATTCGCTGCCCCCCGGATGACCGAGCCCGCCGCCATTCCGGGCAGCAGCGTAGCCGACTCACCAGTGTGCAATCAGATTCGCGGCAATGTTTGGAGACGAACCGGTGTTTGCTCCGACACCTATCCTTGATAATTTCATAGAATCTTTTAGTATGTGGGTTTCCACCGACCTACATTGCGCAAGGCACTAAGCGCCGCGCCCGTTCGATGGGTCGCGCATCCCGCACTGAGCTGACGGTCCTCCGCTGCATTTCGCGATGGAGGTGGCCAAGCGTATCGCGCCTGAAAGCAGCGATAGGAACTACCAGGCTGAGATTAATCTGCAGAACTAACCCTAAGCTTAAGACTTCGCTCCTGGCATCCTTCGAGGCAAAATTCCTGTAATTAAATATTAATTACAGGAAGAAAAACATTACATCTCATTAAGATTTCAATTTAAATTGATTCTTGATAACGAAAACAAAATTTCAACAATCAACCTTTCAAATAATTTCACAACTTGACGCGTAAGTGTCAATCCGCTATAAAATCTCATGCTTTTAACTTCAGCGATTCCGAGATTCCATCCTTCAATTGCCGCTTATCTAACCGGCAAGCAGTATGGTCGTTTGCGACAGCGGAGCAACGGCACAGACCAGGCGGAACAACAATGCGACCGGCACTACCAGCAGGTCACGCCCCAATAGTTAGTGATGCGGAACGGGGCCTTGACCAGGATGAATTTTTCTTTGTTCTGCAACCGAAGTTAAGGCTGCAGAAAAATGAACTGACTGGGTTCGAGTGCCTGATCAGGTGGCGGCATCCCGAAAGCGGGGTGCTCAGGCCAGCCGCGTTCATCAGTGTCGTTGAAGACTCGTCCCTCGCGGGTCAGTTTACCGATTTGCTGATTGCCCGTGCCACGGGAATACTCAAGCGGTGGAAGACTGCCGGTTACGGCGATCTGTCGCTGGCCGTCAATCTGTCTGCAGCGGAGCTGGGCAGGAAGGATCTTCCTGACCGGCTATGCACTCTCTTTGGATCCCTTGACATCAATCCAGGCTGCTTCGAAATCGAATTGACAGCTGTTGTACATCCTGATCAGCTAGACTGGCTAGTGGGTGTCATTCAGGCCGTACAGGCAATTGGGGTTCGCGTCGCGCTAGACGATTTTGGCCACGGCTACGCCTCTTTAACACTTCTGCAGCAACTGCCCGTGGATATCGTAAAGTTCGATCGCTCGCTCATCATGCAAGCATCGGACAACGAAGGCTCCAGAAGATTGGTCGAGAGCCTGGTGTCCCTTGCGCAACACCACGGAAAGCAAAGTGTGCTGACTGGACTCGAAACAGCGGAGCAGTTCGCCTGGGCCAGAACCTTGCCTGGAATTGACGTGCAAGGCTTCTACATCGGTGCGCCTGTCGGGGAGGATGAAATCGAAGACGTGATCCGTCGCCATCGGCAAAGCGTAGGGAAATAGATACCCTATTCGCTTTACATGCGCGCGGTTGCGTTGCCCCGGTCTCGAATGCGGGATTTCGCCACTCGGTACGAGCGGCTGCACGCGCACTATCGGAACTTAACAAGGATCCTGCGACGGCAGGTCGACTTTGAGGATCGAGGCCGCGATGAATCTGTGATCGGTGAGGGCCTTTATCGCGAGTCGCCAGCTGAGCAATCAAGTGGAATCATGCCCTCGACGCTCAAGTGGCAGTTTTTAGCTTGTATTGCTGTTCGTTGTCGACTTCTCTGCGAACTTCATCGAGTCGATACCCATGTGTGTAAATTGAGGTTAGACGAAGTCCGTTCATTGGTGAGAGGACGAGCTTTTGCCTGATTCGATAGATATGTGTGTCAAGTGAGCGAGAATCATCGTCCAGCGCACGACCCCATACAGCCATTGACATCAGGTCGCGAGACATAATCTTTCCCATGTTTTCAAAAAAGAGCGCCGTAAGGTCGAACTCCTTCGCGGTGAGATCGATCTGCTTGCCGCGCAGCGTCAACTTGCGGAGTTCCAAATCGAGAACGTATTCACCCACACGAATCTGATGCGCAGCTTCGGCATGTCGTCTTGTACGACGTAGACGTGCGTTAATCCTGGCCGTCAGTTCGACGAAGCTGAACGGTTTGACTACGTAGTCGTCGGCACCAGCCTCCAAGGCCAGAACAATATCAACTTCCAGGACCCTACTGGTTACAAATATGACTGGGAGATCGGGGCCGATCTGTGCCCGGATCCAGTGGAGCAGTTCGAAACCACTTATTTTTGGGAGTTGCCAGTCCAGGAGCACCAGATCAACCGTCAACGACTTAAGCACACGTATGGCTTTTTCAGCATCCCCCACCGTGGATACGTCATAGCCGAGGCGCGTCAGAACCTTCGTCGTTGCGCTGGCCTGCACGGGATCATCTTCAACAATCAGGAGATGCATTGATTCGTCCGATAATCTATGTTTGGAGACCCGCAATCGCGCCCGATTTCTATCACGGCCGATTCAAAACAATGTGTTCGATATGGCAAGCACGCGCTCTAATCTTGCAGAATTCGTATGATTTCTTTTATGTCAGCCCAGTGGATGCTATTACCCAAAGGTATGATGATTGTGAACGATTGTCACATCAAATGTTGCATTTCGCTCGGGCCACGCATGATCGAGGCGATGCCCAAGGCTTACGTAGTGGAGCTCCGGCGAATCGGGAGAGCGACTTCGGTTTCAGACCAGGATTACCAGAGATTGCATTGTTTTACATTGCTGCATCGCCGTAGCGGCCAAAAATCATGCAACGAGATTCAACCTCGGTCCGGATTTTCCTCACGTCCTGCGACTTACGTCGCACCTGGGAATTTGAGTTATTGCTGAAGTAGCCACGTCTGGTAGACGGGGGAGTTACAGCGTTTTCTGCCCATCACTAGAATCTAAAGTAAAGGTTCATTTCAGGTATTCGATAGTGAAAGCTATATGTGTCCTCGCAGACTGAGCACCTCGCACTGACAGGATCATCCCTCCAGCTATGCCGGGGACAGGCTCCGATCAACTGGGTATGCTCTCAAATACCGAACGTCGATACGCAAACGGCGACAGGGTTGGAAGCAGCGATGGACAATTTTTTGCGCGGAGTTCTCGCTCTGACCACTGGCGGACACGGCGGGTGTTGTACAAGTACGGTGGAACCGCGAGCTTTGTGCATCACTAAACTCTTTGATGCCCGGAATCTACACACTGCGCTGCATCTTTTACAAGTTTCTCGTGATTATTTCGCCCCCAATCAACCCCACCTTTTAACGTTGACCAGGTATGAAGCTTGCGCGTGCAGAAACTCTTTTGGAAAGAGAAATCTCAACGGACGCATCCATGTCATTGTTCAAAGGGGCTAGTGCCATTGTTGATCTAGCGCGAGGTCTCAAAGCGCACGATTTCTTCTTTGCGTATCGACCGAGGTTAAGGATACGGGAACGGAAACTATGCGGGTTTGAACTGACAATGCAACGGCAACGTCCGTTGGACAGCAGCCGGGATTGCGCGTCGCTCAGTGACGCGGTTGCAGAATCGGCGGCTTCGGACAACTTTACTGATCTGATCCTTGAAACGGCCGGACGGCACCTCTCGCACTGGAAACAGGAAGGTCGGACCGGATTGACACTGTCTGTCAACATTCCCACCTCGGAGCTGGTACAGGCCGATCTTCCGGGTAAACTAAAAAGCTTGGTCGTCGCACACAAGCTGAATCCGCGACGACTTCAGATCACCTTGACGGAAACTCCCCTGGCAAGCAGCGTCGACGAGCTCGCTGACGCTACGGAGTTAGTCCAGGCAATGGGTGTAGGTATCGCTCTCCATGGCTTTGGGCCCAGGCAGAACTCTCTGGCGCTGCTTCATCAACTTGCGCTTGATACGCTTAGGATTGACCGATGCTACATGAGCAATGTGCCGGAAGACCCGGAATCGGGAATCATCCTGGAAACGTGCATCAAACTGGGCCATCGCCTTGGGAAGAGAGTTGTTCTGGACGGGATCGAAACGGAAGCGCAATTTACATGGGTCCACGAGATACACGAGGATATTGACTGTCAGGGTTCGCATATTTCGGAAGCCCTTCAAGCCCCGCTTCTGGAGGCGCTCATTTCCCTACGCCGTTATACGTAAGGAATCGATCATGGTGTTGCAGTGGCAGATGAATTGCCACGATTTGCAGCGAAAAACCGTGCGTTATTTCGGGCCGAAAAATAGCAATGCTATGCCCCCGATACAATCTGAATCCCGCGAGCTTCCGGTATGCCATTGAGCCTTGTCGGTGATGCAAGCTCAAACTCAAGAACAATACTCCTGGACGGCAACCTGGACAGGGTGGTTGGGTCCTGCAGACTGCTGCCTCTGAAGTAAGCGGGACTAGTTTCAGTCGCCGCGAGCAATGGAGTATTGGGCAGCGATGACCAGAAAGCAATGAACCCGTATCCGTCTTCCTGTTCGAACCTGTTGCACACGCCGCGCACACGTGAGCCGATTTGTCCCCATACGGGCAAGCCCGGCGGTGCATCACGGACAGGCAGAAGATTGGGGATGAGGTAGCCATTGATAAATTGATCTGCGACGTCCCGCAATTCCGCAGATACGCTGTCAAAACCCAGAACTTCGACCCTGCATCCTTTTTTCTGCAGCGCTCGCACAACTTCGACAAAGTCGCCATCACCAGTCGCGAGCAGGATCGTGTCCAGCGTGGCTGTCTCTGACAGCGCGTCCACGGCTATCCCAAGCTCCGAATTGGATTTGATCATCTCCACCCCATCTTCTTCCGCATAGTGCTTAAGCGGTTTGACAGTCACACGAAATCCTTTGTCCCGCAACGCTGCCTGGTAGCCTTTCACACGAGCTTCATATTCGGGAGAACGAGTCGCACGGCGTTCGTCGAATGTGAGATAGGCATGCAGTCGCTGTATAGCCGCGTCGGCCCGGCCCGCAAGCGCGCGAAGTACGTCGTATCGCATCCCGTGGCCGCCATTCATGTCTATGCTGGTTCCGTCCACATAAACCCCTGTCCGTCGCATCGTCATCATCCGAATTTCTTGCAGGTTTTGATTAGGCGACCGGATTCTATCCGGTGTACTTTCGCCACTGTCGTTAAGACTACATTGGCATGGGGGGCAACGGCGACAGATGTTGTTCGTGGGCCGGATGGTTGATTGTCGATCAGTGTTTGTTTTCGATAATGAGCAAGGTTCAAAAAGTTGTTCCATGAAACGTTCCCCGATCGACGCAGCACGTTCAGGGAGGGTCCGAGCATTGGCCGACGCAGCGCGGCGGTTAGTTCAGGTGATCCGGACGAGAGGCGTCGAAGATTCCTTTTCCGCATCACGCGGATCTGGTCGTCCTGTCAGATACAGAGCAACGTCCGGAGCCAATGGATTCGCTCTGGATCAAGCGCGCCGGTTACCCGAGCGAGGCGTAGCCGACGCTCCCGAATCCGTTGTGCTTCAGCTATGGCCGCTTGCTGTTATCGATACCCGGCGATCAGGTTGCAGACACGCGATAACAGCGCTGCTATACCCTTCCGGACAGTGCGACACCGGCTCGCTCGATCCCACGCCCTCTGCCTGGATGAGATTGCCATCCAGCCCATGGGAGATCAGGTAACCACGTACGGTGTTCGCTCGCGCTACCGATAACGGTCCATTCTCTTCGTTATTACCGATGCGATCGGTGTGCCCAACAACGAGAATCCGGGTCACCTCCTTGTGGCTCTTGATCCGCTCGATGGCTTCGTCGAGCTGTGCCCTTCCCGTGTGCAACATCGAATCGAGGCTTGATTTTCCATATGCAAACAGCGCATTCGAGTCGAGCGTGAAGTTTTCGATTACCTTCGTTGTGCCCTCTTCGGTCCTGGCTGCAGGCGCCGGTGCGGCGCCACACCTGAAGACAAGCAACCGGGGGTCGCTCTTGTCGCTGGACGGGCCACGCCAGCCATCACGGCCCATAACCACCGACACCGGCTGATTGCCGCATGTCCGCTCGGCAACCGCTCGACAGGTCGCCGACGTTTCGAGCAGACCGCCACATTCGACCCGGTACTGGTTTGTCCCGTCACTCAACTTCTCTGTGTAAAGGTTGTATTTCGGACCGGAAGCACTCGTACATGCTCCAAGCAAGGCCGCCACCGATATCGACGTCAACAGCGCATAAGAAATTCGAGAGATCATTGCATACTCCATAGTTCAGATTGAAAGCACGGTCATTTGCGTACAACGAAGCGCATTTACCATTGCATCGCGGCACCGACACCTACGGTACTGCCGCCTGGTGCTATGCCGACACCGGCTTTCATCTTGATGTTTTCCGTGATCCGGGCGGAGGCGCCAATGGCGACGGCCTGGTAGCCGCGATAGCCGGCCGTGCCTATGCCCATCGCAAGTGTCTTGTCCTTGTCGACTTCCGGAATCATGGTTAGCGCAGTCGCTGCGGCAATGCCCGAATACGCGTTGCGCGCAAGCGAATTGATGTTCCCCTGCAACGCGTCGACGCGTGAATCTGTATAGCTATTTGCCTGCGAGATGCCGGCATTCAGCTGATTCACGTTCACAGCGTCCGTCCCCTCGGTGCCGGCAGCGACATTAGTGACCTGGCGCTGGCTGGTAGCCGAACCGACAGACACGACGTTCGCGCGGCCGCTATCATTACTGTCGGCTCCGACTGCTGCGGAGTTGCTACCACTGGAGACAGCGCCCGTGCCCACGGCAGTAGCGTTATTGCCTGTGGCCTGCGAACCGTTGCCGACTGCAGAACTATTCGTCCCCGATGCCACTGCGCCGAGCCCCCCTGCCGATGAATTGCTCCCTGACGAAGCCGGCTGGGAAGACGGGCCTGGGCTCGATGTGAACGGGCCACTGCCTCCAGAGTTATTGTTCGTAATCAGACTGGTCAGTTGACTGGCGACGGCACTCAACTGGCTGACGTTGACGGCATCAGTAGGCGCCTTGCCTGCAGCCACACCGGTGATCTGCCGGTTCCCGACGTTGACTTCACCGACTGATGACTGTGGGCTGCTCAGACCATATGCGATGTAGTTCGTCAGAGCTCCGACCGTCGTCGCCGAGCCAGCGCCTAACGCGACACTGTTCGCAAACGTTGCGCTCGAACCAGAGCCCAATGCCAGCGCATCGGCTGCGCTGCTGTTTGCACCTGAACCGATCGCAGTGCCACCCGATGCGCTCGCGACGGCGTTTGCGCCTTGCGCGATCGATTGAGGACCGGTCGCATTCGCGCCACTACCCAGTGCAATTGCGTCGGCCTGTCCGGAGTTCGCAGCTTCACCGATTGCCACACCGCCTGGTGCCGTCTGCTGGACAATTGCGCCGTTACCGATACCCACTCCGTTATCCCCATTGACTACTGTCGTGGGCCCGACGGCGATCGATTCAGCGCCTACCGCCAGAGAATCGGCTGCCGTTGAATTTGCATGGAAGTAAAGCGTCGGCGTCACGGCAAACGCCTGAAGTGCGCCGGTCAACTGCCTGATCGTTGCCGCGTCATGCGGGTCCGTGCCGTCGGCGACATTGGTGAGCTGCCTGTAGGTGTTAGCGGACGCGCTACCGAACGAAACAGCGCCGAGCAGTGTCGCATCGGATGTGTTGAACGGTATCGAATGGCTTCCTGCCGGAATGGTGCCGCTTCCTGCCGCGATAGCGCGATCCGAGACGGAGCCCGAGCCGATCGCAACGCCGCCGTCTATCGAGGCAACCGCCTGTGCACCGAGTGCCGTGCCATTGGACGCGCTCGCCTGCGCCCCAGTGCCTGCTGCAAAGCTGTCCGCTGCGCTGGCTACCGCCTGGGGACCAATAGCGATGCTGTCGGTCCCCGTTGCCTGACTGTCCGTTAGCGTATG
>NZ_JAQQET010000068.1:0-9630 GCF_046026855.1 Paraburkholderia sediminicola
AAAAAAGGCGTCACGTTACCGTGACGCCTTAAAAAGTTCTAGCCATTCCGAGGGCCGTGCTAGAACCTGAGAGACGGTATTCGAAAGTGGGGCCGGCGCGAGATCGGCCGCGAGACTGGTGCTGCGTGGACTTACAGGGGACTCGAGCAGACACTCCGCGGACCACGGCTGGTTCAAAACTCCAAAATACAGAACCTGAAACCGTCTTTCGAAATGAGATTCCATTTTTTATGGTTATGCTGACTAAGTCAAGCAAAATTTCGAGGGCTTCATTCATCGCGGAAAAATATTCCGATACAATGAATCTTCAAATGAAAAAAGGACTTCATGCCCCATTTTGGGGCCTTCGCCCAGCCTTTTCGGAAGGCTTGTTAGCAGCCAGGTGAACAGAAAACTGAAATATAGTTCCAGAAAAACGATATGAACCGACCTACGCCCTCCCAAACTGCCGCGGGCTCAGCCAAAGATAAAGACGGCGCGGGCGACGAAGTCACCGCGCTAGCACGCGGCTTGACGGTGCTGCGCTCGATCGCCGCAGCCGACGCACCGCTCAGCAACCGCGAGCTGGCCGAGTTGAACGGCATTCCGAAGCCCACCGTCTCGCGAATTACCGCCACGCTCGTCGGCGCAGGATTCCTGTTTCGCTTGCCCGACAGCGAGCGATTCGTACTGACCTCGTCGGTGCTGGAGTTGAGCAATGGCTTTCTGCGTAATTTCGACATCCGGGCCCGGGCGCGTCCTTTCCTCATCGAACTCGCCGAACGCACCGCGCTGTCGGTGCATCTGGCGGTACGCGACCGTCTCGACATGGTGGTGATCGACGCGATCCGGCCACGCTCGGCGGTCCTGGTGTCGCGTCTCGAAATCGGTTCGCGTATGAACCTCAGTCGCACCGCGGTCGGCCGTGCCTATTTGTCGGCACTCGCCGAGCCGGAGCGCGAAAAATTGCTGATCGGCTTGCAGGCCGCCGAGGGCGACGACTGGGGCCACGTCAGCGGCCGTCTGACAACCGCCTTGCGAGAGACCGCGGAGCAAGGCTTTGCGATCGCCACGGGCGAATGGTACGACGGCCTGAATGCCATCGCGTCAGGGTTCATCGGCCCCTCGGGCGAGCGCTATGCGGTCAATTGCGGCGGCTCCGCGGATCAGTGCCCGCGCGACTGGCTGATATCGCGCGCGGCGCCGGCCCTGCTCGAATGCGTCAGTAAGATCATGCTCGAGATCGGCGGCACACCTGGGCGCCGCCTGGATAACTGACATGCGCAGTCGCTCGCTGGTCGGCGGCCACGGCGTGTTCAACCTGTCATTTTTCATTCATCCTGTAACCTTCGTAATCAAAAGAAAAAAACACGGGTGGACTGTTACAGAGCCCGCGACGTAGGATCATGGATTCCCGTGGCGGGACGCCGGTCCGGCTTGCCGTTATCACCGTTCGATAACGGCCCGGCCGACCCGCCATGACGGCGCATTGCGTTAACATCTTTGACCCGCGCCTCGGGTAGCATCGCGCTGAACATTCGCGGCGCGTCCGCTGTCGAAACCGCCTGTCATGCCGCCTGCGTGCCGGTCCGCCGAACTGTCGAAGCGGCACAATCGCACGAGCGGCTCACATCAAAGCCAGCCACCTGACCGAACCGATGGACGAACAACAAAAGCATTCGGAAACCTCACGCCCTACCACGCCGGCTTCCCAACCCGGTTCGCAACCGCCCGCCACCGGGGGCCCTGCTGGCGGCCCCGGGAACACTCCGGCCGCGGCCAGAGGCCATCGCGGCCGTAACATCGCACTGACCGTGGCGGCGCTGGTCATCCTCGGGATCGTGTTGTGGCGCTGGCATCCGTGGGGCGGCCCCGGCGGCGGCGCGAGCGCGGCTGCCGGTGCGAGCGGCGCAAGTGGCGGCCACGCGGGCCGTGCGGGCCGCGGTGGCGCCCTCGCCAACATGCCGCAGCCTGTTCACGTGGCGACCGCCACCCAGGGTGAGATGCCGGTGGTGCTGACCGCGCTCGGCACGGTCACGCCGCTCGCCAACGTCACCGTGCTGCCGCAGTTGAGCGGCACGCTGCAAAACGTGTTCTTCCAGGAAGGCCAGATGGTCAAGAAGGGCGACGTGCTTGCCCAGATCGACCCGCGCCCCTATCAGATCTCGCTGGAAAACGCGCAAGGCACCCTCGCGCGCGACCAGGCGCTCCTGCAGACCGCCCGCCTCGATCTGAAGCGTTACCAGACACTGCTCGCGCAAGACTCGATCGCCAGCCAGCAGGTCGATACGCAAGCCTCGCTGGTCAAACAGTACGAAGGCACGGTGAAGTCCGATCAGGCGAACATCGATACCTACAAGCTCGACCTCGTCTACGCGCGCATCACCGCGCCGGTGTCGGGCCGCGTCGGTTTGCGCCAGGTCGATCCGGGCAATTACGTGACGCCGAGCCTGACCAACGGCCTCGTCGTGATCACGCAGTTGCAGCCGATCAGCGTGATCTTCACGACCTCCGAAGACAATCTGCAGCAGATCATCCAGCAGACCCAAACGGGCGCGAAGCTCTCGGTCACCGCGTATGACCGCAGCAACACCACCTCGCTCGAAGGCGGCTCGCTCGAAACACTGGATAACCAGATCGACACCACCACCGGCACGGTCAAACTGCGCGCCGTCTTCCAGAACAGCAAGAACCTGTTGTTCCCGAATCAGTTCGTGAACACACGCCTGCTGGTGGACACGATCAAGGACGCGGTAATCGTGCCGACACCGGCCGTGCTGAACGGCTCGATGGGTCAGTTCGTGTATGTCGTGAAGCCGGACAACACGGTGACCGTGCGCGCGGTCAAGGTCGGTCCGGTGGACGGCGAGCGCACCAGCATCAAATCCGGCCTGCAAGTCGGCGAGCGCGTCGTGATCGACGGTTCGGACCGGCTGAAGGAAGGCGCGAAGATCACGATTCCGGCCGACAGGCCACGCGGCGCCTCTGGCGCGCGCGGCGCAAGCGGCGCGGCGGGCGCATCGGGTGCACACGCACATCACGGCAAACACGCGGCGCAAGCTTCGCAATAAAGGCACGGCAACTACCGCATGAATCCATCCCGCGCCTTTATTCTGCGCCCCGTCGGCACCGCGCTGCTGATGGCGGCGATCATGCTGGTCGGTCTCGTCGCGCTGCGCTTTCTGCCGCTCTCCGCGCTGCCCGAGGTCGACTATCCGACGATCCAGGTGCAGACCTTCTATCCGGGCGCGAGCCCGGACGTGATGACCTCGTCGGTCACCGCGCCGCTCGAACGCCAGTTCGGGCAGATGCCGTCGTTGAATCAGATGTCGTCGCAAAGCTCGGCCGGCTCGTCGATCATCACGCTGCAGTTCAGCCTCGACCTGCCACTCGATATCGCCGAACAGGAAGTCCAGGCCGCGATCAACGCGGCGGGCAATCTGCTGCCGTCCGACCTGCCCGCGCCGCCGATCTACGCGAAGGTCAATCCTGCCGACGCGCCGATCATCACGCTAGCGATCACGTCAAAAACGATGCCGCTCACCCAGGTGCAGGACCTGGCCGATACGCGTCTCGCGCAGAAGATCTCGCAGGTGGCGGGTGTGGGTCTCGTGAGCCTGTCAGGCGGCCAACGTCCGGCCGTGCGGATTCAGGCGAACCCGCGCGCGCTCGCTGCGTACGGTCTGAATCTGGACGACCTGCGCACCACGATTTCGAACCTGAACGTCAACACGCCGAAGGGTAACTTCGACGGCCCGACGCGCAATTACACGATCAACGCGAACGATCAGCTAACCGACGCCGAAGCGTACAAGAGCGCGGTGGTCGCGTACAAGAACGGCCGCGCGGTGATGCTGACGGACGTCGCCACCATCGTGCAGGGCGCGGAAAACACCAAACTCGGCGCGTGGGTCAACAACACGCCGGCCATCATCCTGAACGTGCAGCGCCAGCCGGGCGCGAACGTGATCCAGGTGGTCGACAGTATCAAGGCGCTACTGCCGCAACTGCAACAGTCGCTGCCCGCCGCGCTCGACGTGGAGATCGTCACCGACCGCACCACCACGATCCGCGCTTCCGTGCGCGACGTGCAGTTCGAGTTGCTGATGTCGGTCATGCTGGTGGTGCTGGTGATGTATCTGTTCCTCGCCAACGTCTACGCAACCATCATTCCGAGCCTGTCGGTGCCGCTATCGCTGATCGGCACGCTTGCGGTCATGTATCTGTGCGGTTTCTCGCTGGATAACTTATCGCTGATGGCGTTGACCATCGCGACCGGCTTCGTGGTCGACGATGCCATCGTGATGATCGAGAATATCGCGCGTTATGTCGAAGACGGCGAGTCGCCACTGGAAGCCGCGCTGAAGGGCTCGAAACAGATCGGCTTCACGATCATTTCGCTGACGGTTTCGCTGATCGCCGTGCTGATCCCGCTGCTCTTCATGGGCGACGTGGTCGGGCGCCTGTTCCATGAATTCGCGATCACGCTGGCCGTCACGATCGTGATCTCGGCGATCGTCTCGCTTACGCTCGTGCCGATGATGTGCGCGAAGCTCCTGCGTCACACGCCGCCGCACGAAAGCCACCGTTTCGAAGCAAAGGCCCACAAGTCGATCGACTGGGTGATCGCCCGTTACGCCGTCGCGCTCACGTGGGTCCTGAACCGGCAACGCTCCACCCTGTTCGTCGCGCTGCTCACGCTCGTGCTGACCGGCGTGCTGTACGTATATATTCCGAAGGGCTTCTTCCCTGTACAGGACACCGGTGTGATCCAGGCGATCACACAGGCCCCGCAGTCGGTATCGTATGCATCGATGGCCGAGCGTCAGCAGGAGCTCGCCGAGCAGATCCTGAAGAACCCGGACGTGGAAAGCCTCACCTCGTTCATCGGTGTGGACGGCAGCAACATCACGTTGAACAGCGGCCGCATGCTGATCAACCTGAAGCCGCGCGACGACCGCAGCAACACCGCCAGCGACGTGATCCGCCAGTTGCAGCAGGACGTCGCGCATATTCCGGGCGCGTCGCTATACATGCAGCCGGTGCAGGACCTGACGATCGATTCCACCGTCAGCCCGACGCAGTACCAGTTCATGCTGACCGACCCGAACATCAGTGAATTCACCACGTGGGTACCGAAACTGGTCGACCGGCTGAAGCAGTCGCCGGAACTGGCGGACGTGGCCACCGACCTGCAGGACAACGGTCAGTCGGTCTATATCGAGATCGACCGGGCCACGGCGTCGCGTTACGGCATCACGCCCGCTACCGTCGACAGCGCGCTCTACGACGCCTTCGGCCAGCGCATCATCTCGACCATCTTCACGCAGTCGAACCAGTACCGCGTGATCCTGGAAGCGCAGCCGCAGATGCAGCATTACACCGAGTCGCTGAACTCGATCTATCTGCCCTCTTCTACTTCGTCGGGCGGCCAGGTGCCGCTGTCATCGATTGCGAAGTTCATCGAGAAGCCTGCGCCGCTGCTGGTCACGCATTTGAGCCAGTTCCCGGCCACGACCGTTTCGTTCAATCTCGCGCCCGGCTCGTCGCTTGGCGCGGCGGTGAAGGCGATCGCTCAGGCAGAGAAGGATGTCGGGCTGCCGGCGTCGTTCCAGACGCGCTTCCAGGGTGCGGCGCTGGCGTTCCAGGCGTCGTTGTCGAACGAACTGTTCCTGATCCTGGCGGCAATCGTCACGATGTATATCGTGCTCGGCGTGCTGTACGAAAGCTTTATTCACCCGATCACGATTCTGTCGACGCTGCCGTCGGCGGGCGTCGGCGCCTTACTCGCGCTGTTGATCACCGGGCACGATCTGGACATCATCGGCATCATCGGTATCGTGCTGCTGATTGGTATCGTGAAGAAGAACGCCATCATGATGATCGACTTCGCGCTCTACGCGGAGCGCGAGGAAGGCAAGCCACCGCGTGAGGCGATCTATCAGGCGTGTCTGCTGCGCTTCCGCCCGATCCTGATGACCACGCTCGCCGCCCTGCTCGGCGCCCTGCCGCTGATGCTCGGCACCGGCGCGGGCTCGGAGTTGCGCCGCCCGCTCGGTATTGCGATTGCGGGCGGTCTGATCGTGAGTCAGTTGCTGACGCTGTTTACGACACCCGTGATTTATCTCGGCTTCGACTCGCTAGCACGCCGTGCGCGTGAGCGCTTCAATCGCGGCGATTCTTCCAAAGGTGCGACGCCGCCCGCCACCGATGCAGGGAACTAAGCGATGAACATGTCGCGTCCGTTTATTTCCCGCCCGGTCGCCACCACGCTGCTGGCGATCGGCATCGCGCTGTCCGGGATTTTTGCGTTCACCAAGCTGCCGGTCGCGCCGCTGCCGCAAGTCGACTTCCCGACCATTTCGGTGCAGGCCACGTTGCCGGGCGCGAGTCCGGACACCGTGGCAACGAGCGTAGCCAGTCCACTCGAACGGCATCTCGGCTCGATCGCCGACGTGACCGAAATGACCTCGCAGAGTTCGGTCGGCTCGACGCGCATTACGATGCAGTTCGGCCTGAACCGCGATATCGACGGCGCCGCGCGCGACGTGCAAGCCGCGATCAACGCCGCGCGCGCCGATCTGCCGGCGAGCCTGCGCAGCAACCCGACGTATCACAAGGTGAATCCGGCCGACGCCCCGATCCTGATTCTGGCACTCACCTCGAAGACGCTGACCGCCGGCCAGTTGTACGACTCGGCGGCCACCGTGTTGCAGCAGTCGTTGTCGCAGGTGGACGGTGTCGGCGAAGTGGATGTGAGCGGTTCGGCCAATCCGGCGGTGCGTGTCGAACTGGAACCGCATGCACTGTCCCACTATGGTATCGGTCTCGAAGACGTGCGCGCCGCGCTCGCCGCGGCCAATGCGAATAGCCCGAAAGGCTCGATCGAGTTCGGCCCGAACCGCGTGCAGATCTATACGAACGACCAGGCGAGCAAGGCGTCGCAGTATAAGGATCTGGTCATCGCGTACCGTAATGGCGCGGCGGTGAAGCTGTCCGACGTGTCGGAAGTGGTCGATTCGGTCGAAGATCTGCGCAACCTCGGCCTCTTCAACGGCAAGCGTTCGGTGCTGGTGATTCTGTACCGCCAGCCCGGCGCGAACATTATCGACACCATCGACCGCGTCATGGCGATGCTACCGCAATTGCACGCGTCGCTGCCCGCCGACGTCGACATCGCGCCGGCCGCCGACCGCTCCACAACGATCCGCGCGTCGCTGAAAGACACCGAGCGCACGCTGATCATTGCGGTCGCGCTGGTCACGATGGTGGTGTTCCTGTTCCTGCGCAACTGGCGCGCGACGCTGATTCCGAGCATCGCCGTGCCGATCTCGATCATCGGCACGTTCGGCGCGATGTATATGCTCGGCTTCTCGATCGACAACCTGTCGCTGATGGCGTTGACAATCGCGACCGGTTTCGTGGTCGACGACGCGATCGTGGTGCTGGAGAACATCTCACGGCATATCGAGAATGGCGTGCCGCGCATGAAGGCCGCGTTCCTCGGCGCGCGCGAAGTCGGCTTCACGGTGCTGTCCATCAGTATTTCGCTGGTGGCCGTGTTCCTGCCGATTCTGCTGATGGGCGGCATTGTCGGGCGGCTGTTCCGCGAGTTCGCGCTGACGCTGTCGCTGGCGATCGGCGTGTCGTTGCTCGTCTCGCTAACGCTCACGCCGATGATGTGTTCGCGCCTCCTGCGCGAGCCGCACGAAAAGAAGGAAGAAGGACGTTTTGGCCTCTGGCTCGAACGCGGCTTCACGGCGATGCATCGCGGTTATGAGCGCACCCTCGGCTGGGCGCTGCTGCACCCGCGCCTGATCGTGACGATTCTGGTCGCGACCATCGGACTGAATATCTGGCTGTACATCATCGTGCCGAAGGGCTTCTTTCCGCAGCAGGACACGGGCCGGCTGATCGGCGGCATTCAGGCCGACCAGAGCACGTCGTTCCAGGCGATGAAGGGCAAGTTCTCGGAGATGATGGAGATCGTCGGCAAGAACCCCGCAGTGGACAGCGTGGCCGGCTTCACCGGCGGCCGGCAGACCAACTCCGGCTTCATGTTTGTTTCGCTGAAGCCGAAGAGCGAGCGCAAGCTATCCGCCGACCAGGTGATCCAGCAACTGCGCGCCCCGCTCGGCGACGTGGCCGGCGCGCGCACCTTCCTGCAGGCGGTACAGGACATTCGCGTCGGCGGCCGGCAATCGAACGCGCAGTATCAGTTCACGCTGCTGGCCGATTCGACGCCCGATCTGTATTTGTGGGGACCGAAGCTCACTGAGGCGCTGCAGGCGCGCCCCGAGCTCGCCGACGTGAATTCCGACCAGCAGCAAGGCGGCCTCGAGGCGATGGTGACGATCGACCGCGCAACCGCGTCGCGCCTCGGCATCAAGCCGGCACAGATCGACAACACCTTGTACGACGCGTTCGGCCAGCGCCAGGTCTCGACGATCTACAACCCGTTGAACCAGTACCACGTCGTGATGGAAGTGGCGCCGAAGTACTGGCAGAGCCCGGACATGCTGAACCAGATTTACATCAGCACCTCGGGCGGCAGCGCGAGCGGCGCACAGACCACCAACGCGCCGGCCGGCACGGTTACCGTGCAGACAACCACGGCGGCCAGCACGAGCGCGACGACGGGTGGCACGGCGGGTACGACTGCGTCGAGCGTGGCGAGCATCGCGGCCGACTCCGCGCGCAATCAGGCGATCAATTCGATTGCGGCGAGCGGCAAGTCGAGTGCTTCGTCGGGCGCGGCGGTGTCGACCTCGAAGGAAACGATGGTGCCGTTGTCCGCGATCGCGAGCTTCGGGCCGGGGAATACGCCGTTGTCGGTGAATCATCAGAGCCAGTTCGTGGCCTCGACGATTTCGTTCAATCTGCCGCCGGGTGTGTCTTTATCGACGGCGACGCAGGCGATTTACGACACGATGGCGCAGATCGGCATGCCGGGCACGATACACGGCAGTTTCCAGGGGACGGCCCAGGCGTTCCAGCAGTCGATGTCTGACCAGCCGATTCTGATTCTGGCCGCGTTGGCGGCGGTGTATATCGTGCTAGGGATGCTGTACGAGAGTTACATCCATCCGCTGACGATTCTGTCGACCTTGCCTTCGGCGGGTGTGGGTGCATTGCTGGCTTTACTGCTATTCAAGATTGAATTCAGCATCATTGCGCTGATCGGGGTGATTCTGCTGATCGGCATCGTGAAGAAGAACGCCATCATGATGGTGGACTTTGCGATTGAAGCTTCCCGGCAAGGGTTGTCCTCGCGGGATGCGATTTATCAGGCTTGTATGCTGCGGTTCCGGCCGATCATGATGACGACCTGTGCTGCCCTTCTTGGGGCATTGCCGCTTGCCTTTGGGCAAGGGGAAGGTGCGGAGCTGCGGGCGCCGCTTGGGATCTCTATTGTGGGTGGGTTGATTGTTAGTCAGATGCTGACGCTCTATACCACGCCGGTTGTTTATCTTTATATGGATCGGATTCGGGTTCGGTGGGAATCGCGGAAGGCTCGGAGAAGGGGTATTGCGGCGTCCTGATTTGGTTGCCTGCGCGGCGCTTGTTTGTGTTTTTATGGTTTTGGCCTTTCCTTGAATTCTTATTGGTTTATTAGCGTCGCCCCTGTGCGGGGCGGCACTTACTTTCTTT
>NZ_JAQQET010000069.1:0-5579 GCF_046026855.1 Paraburkholderia sediminicola
TCTGCCCGATGATGACCGACCCAGTTCGACCCGTTGCCGTCATTCAGGTCACCGCGCTCACTGTGGCCGCTTTGTAGTTCCAAACGGACATCCGTATGCACAACGTTTCGACGCGTGCATGCCAAGGGTTATGGGCGGAATATTTTCGCCGCACGCCATAGTACCGTTCGGCCAGGGAAGACTCCATCCCACAGATGCGCGAATCCTCCCCGGCGAGCGCTCGCTCAGATCACTACAGCGCGATATTCAAACATTCGTCTGACGGCGTAGCGAGATCTACGCAAGCAGATGGCGATGCTTCTCGATGAACTGCTCAGGCGTCGTCAACGGCTGAGCGACGATTTCTGCCGCGCTTTTGTCAATGCCGACCAGCAGTCCTTCCTGTTGATCGACCTTGATCGCCTCGAAATGCGCCGCGAATGCAGGATCGCCGTCTATGCCCAGGGTCTTGACGAATTCGTCCGTCGTGACCTGCTCGAAGCGCACTTCCTTTCCAAGCGTAGTCGTAAGGATGCTGGCCAGTTCGATATGGCTCACCTCACGCGGGCCAGTTACCGGGATGGTCTTGTTCCCGAAAGCGCTGGGATTCTCGAGAATCTTTACGATGATATGTGCAATATTGACAGCGGCAATGGGCACGAAGCGGCTTTCTGGATCGAAAGGAGTCAGATATCGGCCCGCACGGATGAAAGGAGCTGCGTATAGCAACCATTCTAAAAAGAAGTTAACTCGAAGATGCGTGGTCGGAACGCCTGAGCGGTTGAGGATCTGCTCGGAAAGCCAGTGATTCAACGTTGCCGGGCTACGGGCGTGCGAGCGCGACTGTCGGTGCGACATGTAGACGATCTGCTTCACGTTGTACTCGCTTGCCGCCTGAGCAAATATCGCGGTTGCTTCAACGGCACCCTGCGTCAACGGATAGCAGAAGTAGGCGCCGTCGACGCCCCTCGTCGCACCACGGACATCTTCGATGTTCAGCATGTCGCCGACCACGATTTCCGCGCCCAACTCCTTCAGCGCCTGGGAACGTTCGTCCTCCCGTCGAACGAAAGCTATGACCGTGTGGCCATGTGCCAGCAGCAAGCGAACCGTGGGAGCGCCCGTGGCGCCAGTGGAACCCGTGACGAGAAATTTCTTCATATTGACCTCCGGTGAGTGGGACAACTTGGCCAAGGGTTTGTACGCCGTGACCGAGAATGAAGCAGTATGATCATCATGTTATGGAGCGCGTATGAACACGGAAACGTGCACCGCATCCGGTCAAACATGACGATCATCATGTTTCATTCCGCCGAGCATGATGGTTATAATGCTTGGTGTCAACTTCTTTTTCGCGACCTTCCGGAGGATGTATGCGTTACCCACCACAGGAAACGGCAGAAAAGCATGCCCGCATTCTCGAGCAAGCTTCCATTCTTTTTCGCGAGCGCGGATTTTCCGGGGTCAGCGTAAGCGAAACCATGAAGGCGACAGGTCTCACACACGGAGCCTTCTACAACCACTTCGAATCTAAAGAAGATCTGATCTCCAAGAGCATCGAAGACACATCGGTGAAAGCTCTGGGCTCCATGAAAGACAATGCGACTTCTGGTCAATCAATGGCTCAATTCATTGATGAATATCTCAGCGAGCAACATCGCGACGACAGGGGAAACGGATGCATGATGGCAGCATTGGCAAGCGAGATTGCGCGCGAACCCGCGGCTCAACATGCATTCACGCGGCATGTGGAGGGTATGGTCGAAGGCTTTACGGAACCACTTGCGAAGGCAAAAAAGAAAAATGCTCGGCGCCATGCGATTCATACGCTTTCGAGCATCGTCGGAGCCATCGTTTTGGCTCGCGCAGTTGATAACCCTGAACTGTCAGAAGAGATTCTTCGTGAAACGCGAGCGGTACTGGATTGATGTGACGATGTCTGCCATTTGCTGCGAAGCCGACGTTCGAATGCCGGTAACTATGCAAGGACCAGTGACCTCAATTGGCCGACGGCTGCCCCATGCATGCTGCCGCCCGGATCGCCCCGCTCTAGACGCTGAAATAAGTGCCGGCAAATCGGCGATATTCGGCGTACTGCAGCCATGAATCCTTGCGTCGGTCGTAAGCTCACGGATCAAACGCAGCGCGATGCTGCGTTCATGATTCCGGGGATGTGGATGTGATGCGGATTCTTGAACTTCGACAACCAACGGCGCAAATCAGTGGTTGGATGGAATCGCCAGCGGCTCGTCAAGAGAGTTCAAAGTTAAATGAACCAAACGTCGGATAGTTCAAACTTAAGTGACTCAAGGGTTTAAAGTTACCTGAGCCGCGAGTTCGGGGAAGCCCATCGTAGCGGCATACCCAATTCAAAGTTAAATGAATCTCGACATCCGACGAAATGAGATGTGAAATGTCCGCAGCGATCACCTCATCCCCAGGTTGGCAATGGACCAGAACAGCGATGAGATTGCACATTGTCCTGGAAGGTAAAAATAGTCCGCTTGATTTGCCCAGCAGGGCGGCCACCCGCGCGGTCAACGCATTGACGCTTGAATCTTCGTCCAGTTGCTCGTCGCCCACCGCTGCGTCGCCCATCGCGGCTCACAAGCTCGCGCTCGGTTTTGTCTTGGTATCGCTGCGAAGGTGGATCCGAATGCGACAGCCCTGGAATCTTCCTGCTGTTTACGCATAACTCTCCCTCTTCTGCGCTATTACCATGCTCTGCCAACGCTACCTGTTGGCAGTACCCGCTGCGCCATGGGCACGGCGCTTGACCCATTCAGTCATGAGCGCAGTGACAACATCGATATCGCTCTCGTTGTTGTAGATATGGAAAGAGAAGCGCAGAAGGTTCCGGCGAATACTGAGCCGCACACCGTTAGCCACAAGATGCTGATAAAGGCTCGACATGTCGAGGTTGCCGACGACATCGTTGTTGTCGCTGATATCCGCACCCACCGTTACGATGTGGCTGCTGTGCGCCCCAGGCGGGCCGCCGAACACCGGCAATCCGAGATCAAGTATCCGGTTCGTGAACTTCCGCGCGAGATCGAAGACATAAGATTGAACCTCTTGCGGACCTAGGTCGAGCAACAGCCGGAGTGCCGGTGCTACCGTAATGACAGCCGGGAAGTTGTAGTTGCCAACATCGAAGCGTCTCGCCCCAACTCCATAGGCCGCCGAAATTGGGTCGCCGACCTGCGCTTCATGTCCGTCTAACTCGACTCCGAACCGCGAAAGATAGGTTGGTTTCAAAGATTCCGCGACTTCGCGGCGGACATACAGGAACCCCAGACCATATAGGGACATGAGTCCTTTCTGCGTGGATGCTGCGACCGCGTCCGCCTGCCAAGCTACGACGTTCGTGTCGACGACGCCGATAGACTGCGCGGCATCCACGACCAGCAGAACACCTCGCCGGCGGCACTCAGCGCCCAGTTCGGCTACAGGAAAGCGGAAACCTGGTGCAAAGGAGACAGATGAGATCGTAACCACGCGCGTAGAAGCATCGATCGCTGAAACGATTCGCTCGACCGACAACGCCCCCCCCTCCGGCGCAACCGTCTTGACTCGCAAACCGAACTTGCGCCCAAGACCGAACCACGGATAGACGTTCGCTGGGTGTTCAAGTTCCTCGCAGAGGACGACGTTATCACCTTCCTTCCATTCGATGCCAGCTGCAAATGCTGCGATGCCATCCGTGACGTTGCGAGTGAAGGCAACCTCGTCAGGCGTACACCGAATCAGCGATGCGAACAGACGACGCGTCTCCTCGACAGTCTCGAACAGAGCCAGCTTGTTAACCGTACCAGCGGTCAGCGTATCCAGGTGTGCATTCAGAGCTGCACGGCCGCCTTCAAAAAAAAGCGATCGCCCTGCGACATCGATGTAAGGCCCCGCCGCGGTCCCAGGGAACTGAGTGCGGACGTCAGCCCAACGGGACGAATGACTTGCTACCATTGTGTTCTCCTTGCGTTTGGGTAGATGACCGGGCCCCAGTTAACATGCCGGCAAGCCCTGCGGTCGAAGCTGATGATCAAGGACTTTTGATGTATTCACTATTGAAAAAAATGGTCCGCTGCTATGAGCTCAACGAATACCGCCCTTCTCAGGAGCCTGCCGTCCGTCAAAGCGCTTCTGTTCTTCAACACCGTAGCGAAGCATCTGAATCTCGTGCGGGCCGGTCGAGAGCTGCACATGACCCAAGGCGCCTTGAGCCGGCAATTGAAAGCGCTGGAGGAACATCTCGGCGTTGAGCTTTTCAAACGCGGTCCCCGCGGCCTGTCATTCACGCAGGAAGGCGAACTGCTGTACGACTATTCCCGAAGAGCTTTCGATACCTTAAGTACTGGCCTGCGACGCCTGTCAGTGGATGCCGACCGCGATGCGCTGGTCGTATCAGTAGCACGCAGTTTTGCCTCTTGTGTTCTATCCAAGAGGATCGGCAGCTTCGCCAAAGCAAATCCATGGATCGATTTACGGATTGATGTTCATCGTTACTTTGCCGACATGGACTCATCCGGGACTGATATTTCCATCCGACTAGGGGCCGGGGATTGGGACGGACATCGGATGCTGGCACTAACCGACGACAGAGTAGGCGCTGTATGTAGCCCGAAACTGGTCCGCCAATATGAGCGATTGGGGGCTTCCAGGGTGATCAAAGAAGGCTTCCTGCTAAGAAACGTAGAACGAGACTACTGGGACCAATGGCAGGACAGCGGAAATCAGACTATCGACCTGGACGACGCTCCGACGATTCGCTTCAACGATTCCGCGTCGATGCTGGAACTCGCAACATCAGGCGCAGGCTTTTGTTTAACCCGTCTATCCCTAGTTACTGACGCATTGGCCAACGGAACCCTCAAGCAGCTGTGGGGGCAACACATTCACGATGGCCTCAGGTATTACGCAGTATGCTCAAATCGCTCAACCGCACGGCGCGCTGTCGATTTATTCATGAACTGGCTTGCTTCGGAGTTCATCGCGCCGGCATGCATGGACGCACCAGTCGCTGCAGAAAGAAAGGTCTGATGCCCGTTCTTTCGGCCGGTCTCCTCGCTGTCGATCGCCTGAATGCACCCACCGGCCAGGGTGTATGTTCAATGTTGCGGTTAATTCGGTGTCGAGCTGCTAGCTCGACCGGAACTGCACTTGAACACATGAATTCCTTGGAGCCGACGTAGCAGTGCGTCTCGCCGAATGATCACTCTCCGTTGCGTTTTGCGTTTTTTTGCTGAACCAGCTCGCCAGATTTAAGTAGGTGAATGAGGGCTTTGCCCGTTACATCCAAGAACTAGAGCTCAAACTGAAGAGGCCGAGTCCCTGCGATACAGAACCCGGCCTTTGACAGTCTAGGTTTCGAGAACGGGTTGCCTAGCCCCGATGAAGGGTATGGCAAATCGACAAGCTCGCGTTGTGTTGCGATTCGCGCCGTCTCGGTTCGGCGATCAGATTTGATCGTCTCTTGCGAGAACCAAAGTTTCATTCGCCTAACGCTTCAAACGAGTTACTCGTCATATCGATCGCTGCATCATCGATATGACGGTGAACCACGAGGCGCAGCGCACACGGACCACTCGCGCGAATCGCGATGC
>NZ_JAQQET010000070.1:0-5526 GCF_046026855.1 Paraburkholderia sediminicola
TAAGTGTGTAGTGGCTAGACGGTAATGTCCGCTTTTAGCTACATAGAAATGTCCGCTTTTGATGCCGTCGTATGCTCTCCAGCCGCCGTTTTTCGGCGCTGGAGACTTCGATGGCTGTGACAGAACGGATAACAATGACGATGCAGGAACTGGACAGATTCAAGCTCATTCAGGACGTGACGGATGGACGGCTCAAACCGTGGCGCGCTGCGCAGCGGCTCGGCCTGACGACGCGGCAGATACGGCGACTGCCAGAAAATTGAGGTGCGCAGCTTCACCAGCTTGCATCCGTTAGACATCAACCTACTTCGCCCGGCTCGCGTCACAATTGGAACCCGACGCTGTCGTCGCCCCCGAACAACGATGGATGACTAAGATCTTCATGCTAGCGTGCTGATCTTCTCGATCTGGAAACCTGGCAATTATGGAAACTGGTATCACCTCCGCGCATTCGACCAGGGTGGGCTCCCCCTTGGAGGTTCTCCAGGTTTTCCTCAAATTGGGGCTGACCTGCTTCGGCGGACCCATTGCCCATCTGGGATACTTTCGTCGGGAATTCGTCGAGCGGCGCCGCTGGCTTGATGACGAAACCTTCACAGACCTGGTCGGGCTCTGTCAGTTTCTTCCGGGACCGGCCAGCAGCCAGGTGGGATTCTCGATCGGTCTTTTGCGAGCCGGCTGGCTCGGGGGACTTGCGGCCTGGTTCGCATTCACACTGCCTTCAGTCCTGCTGCTGCTCGGCTTTGCTGCCATCGCCCCGAGCCTCGGCGGGCAGATCGGTAGCGGCTTGATCCATGGCCTGAAGCTTGTCGCTGTGGCAGTCGTCGCTCAAGCAGTCTGGGATATGGCACGGCGTTTGTGTCCGGATCAACGCCGTGCAGCCATCGCGCTCATCGCCATCGCAGTGCTCAGCATTCTGACGACCGTCTATGCGCAGCTCATCGTTATCGCCATCGGCGCTGTGCTCGGACTCGCGTTGTGCCAGACGACGGGATCGTCAGACATCAGTCGCGTATCACAGAGCACTCACGAAACCCGCGTTTCCCGCACGGTAGGTGCCGCCGCGTTGATTCTCTTCTGTGTCTTGCTGTTCGGGCTCCCTGCATTGGTCGGACTCCACGCGGGTCAGGCGGTCAAGGTTTTCGAAGCGTTTTATCGCTCGGGTGCGCTGGTGTTTGGCGGCGGTCACGTCGTGCTCCCGCTTCTGCAACAGCAAACCGTCGCGACCGGCTGGATATCGTCGAACGATTTTCTCGCGGGTTACGGCGCCGCGCAGGCTGTCCCGGGCCCCTTGTTCACGTTCGCTTCATTTCTCGGATGGATGATGGTCGAAGCGCCGAATCACTGGATTGGCGCGTTGCTCGCCACAGTGGGCATTTTCTTGCCGGGCCTTTTACTCGTGCTTGCGGCGCTGCCTTACTGGCAAGCGCTGCGCGCTCGCCCGTCAATGGCTGCGCTGCTTGCGGGTGTGAATGCTGCAGTCGTTGGATTGCTGGCCACCGCACTGTACTCGCCTGTTTGGACCAGCGCGGTTCTCTCGGAGCTTGACTTTGCCATCGCAGCCATCGGCTTTTTTCTGCTGGTGCGCTGGAAGATTCCTCCGCTCGCTGTCGTTGTGCTTTGTGCTCTGGCCGGTATTGTCGAGGCGACCCTGCACTGACAGTCGGCACGGGCCTGTACCGATGACCGTTTTCTATGCCCAGCTGACGACTGAAAAATAACCTTGGCCGAAAGCTGGTCAATGACGGCGATCTCCGCAGCAGATGACGGACGAGCTCGCTCAATCGAATATCCGCATTGCCACGGACGGAGAGTTGAGCCTGATTCGAAAATGCTTCGATGTGAATCCGCGAGCTGGTTCTCAAATGACAGCATCCTCGGTGGTTTGTCGGACCCATAACTGGCCAGAGCGCTTGCCGATATGCATGCAGATATCAGTCGCAGTTGGGCGGTCGCCGAATTAGCTGAACGCGAATTAGCTGAACAAGCGGGAATGTCGCGTTCGGTCTTCGCGCGCCGCTTTTCGGAAGCAGTTGGTACCGGACCGGTCGAGTATCTCCTTCGCTGGCGAATGGCGTTCGCAAAGCAAGACCGGCTCGGGCGTCACCGTTTCGGACGACGGGCCGGGCATTGAGCCTGCCGAACAGCAAGCGGTGCTGCGGCGCTTTTATCGCGGTGAGGCGAGCCGGCACACACCCGGCAGCGGGCTTGGCCTGAGCCTTGTGCTGGCGGTGGCCGGCATGCACGGCATGTCGATCCGTTTCAAGGATGCGACACCCGGCTGCGAGGTCATGCTGGTCAAGCCGAACGAATAGCGCCGCGTGCATGGTGCGTGCGCGCGGCAACTGCTCACAAGGCCTTTTACTACACCGCCGCCCCCGAATACGCAGCCTTCAGCGTGGCGAAGTCGAACTTCGTCATTTTCATCATGGCATCGGCAACGCGCCCGGCCTTTACTGGATCGGGGTCAGCCATCATTGGGATGAGATCGTTTGGAACGATCTGCCACGAAACACCGAAGCGGTCTTTTACCCAGCCGCACTCCTCGGTCGAACCGCCGCCCTTGAGAAGAGCGTCCCAATAGCGGTCAAGTTCTGCCTGATCGCTACAGTTGACCATAAGGGATATCGCGTGATTGAACGGGTCGAGCCGGCCGGCGCTCATGGCGATGAAGGGCTGCCCAAAGAGAACAAACTCGACGACTTTCGTGGAACCGGCGCTCGGCACCGCCGTGACCCGAACGACGCGCGAGTCCGGGAAGATGCCCGCATAGAAAGCCGCGGCCTCCTCCGCTTCGTTCGAGTACCAGAGAAAAGGCGTGATCTTTTGAATCGTCATGATAGATCTCCTGTCAGTTTTGGCTGAAAGCGCAGGCAAGCCGCATGCATGCCGACATTGATACGACGAAGGAAGACTATCAAAATCGACACGCCGGGAAGAAAAATCTCGCTTTACCGCCCTCACCGCTGTCTTGACGCGTCTGGCGACGGGTTGTCGAGAAGCTTGTGAATCGCCCCTATCAGTCGGCCTATCGGGGCCGGCTTCAACAAAAGTACGTCCCATAGCGGCTCGTCCGGATGAGGCGGCAGCGCGGCTGACAGCATGATTACCGGAATGCCCGCTGTCGCGCTGTCATCCTTCAATCGTCGACACAACTCAATGCCATCGACGTGCGGCATCATCCAATCCGTCACAATGAGACTGGGACTCTCGATGGCCGCGACGGCCTGCGCTGTCTCGCCGTTCTGCGCCGTCAGCACGCGGTATCCCTCACGCTCTACAAGCAATTGAAGTGGGCGCAAAATATTCGGGTCGTCATCAACGAGAAGTACGGTTGCCAATTCGGGTGCCAGGTTTGGTTGGAAGGCAACACAATTAACGGCGCAATCTATGTACCTGGCGGGCATTCCGGACGTCCCGGACGACGCCTGGACAACCGTCAGGTGAAACGGGCACGGTGCTCACAGACGAAGCTCGTGGCATCGACGCATTACGCCCGGCAGGGCCGGATAACCGTGGCCGTCAACATATGTTGAAATTTCTACGAGCGGTTTGAAAACCGTTCACCCAGTCGAACAGTTCGCGTCATTCTTCAGGGCACGCGGCGCATGCGATTCCTGGTGCCACGTCGCGCGCGGGAATGGCTTATGTGCTCTTCCCTCCTCCGTCGATGCCGGCGCCTTTGCGCCACACTTCCTTTCCTTTTTCGGAAAGCTCGCCGCTGCTATGCGTGGCATCGGGCTCCGTTCCTTCGACGGCCATCGAACCGCCCGATTGTTCCTGCGCTTTCTGTTTCTGCTGCTTTCGTGCAGCACTCCGTTCATCGTGAGACCGCCCTGCGTAGTGATTCATTTCGCTCTCCGTGAGTTTCAACAGGTCACTTCAGCTCGCATGTTGTGCGCGCATAAGCTGTGCCTAAGTCCAATCGCGGGAACGCTCGATTCCGCAGCCTGTTCGAATGGGCATTTTCTTTGCTTCCATCGAAAGTTGGAATCACCGTTGAGTCGCCGAAGGTCTATAACAGTAGCGGTAGTCCGCGATAGCCGTCTGCGCAACCGCCGATGGCGCGGAAGCCCGCGAACTTTTGACTGGAGAAGGAGGTTTAGCGATTACGACCGGACGAATCCATGCTTTGTCTTTTCGAATCCCGAATAGTCTGAGTATCGGAGGCAATCATGCAATGCGGGTACCGTGGTTGGATCATCGACGCGACGCCGGATTTCTCCCTTGGGAAATTCTTCGCTCACGCGCGACTGGTCCGTGTTTCGCCTGACGATGACCTTGATGGTGAGATGCATATCGAGCGGGATCTTTCGTATTTCGACACGGAAGATGAAGCGATCGAAGTTGCCCAGGATTGGGCGTTTGCATGGATCTGCAAGCGCGACAGCATCGTCGATAGTACGCAGGACCAGGCGCTAACATTCCGGCACAGCATTCCGGCCGATACGTCAGCCAGATGAGGTGCGGGATGTGCCGCCCTTGGCCGCGACCGGTCATAGCGCCGGGCACATTCTCATTTCCTCCTTACATTTTGACATGTTATTATGAGAATAATTCTCATTTACAGCGTCGTCGGATCCACCGATCTGGCGCACACGGTAGGCCATGGCGGCAAACGAATCGGCCCTGCATCGCGAGATGCACGTGCTCTACAGCAATCATCACGGTTGGCTCCAGGCATGGCTGCGTAAGAAGCTCGGCTGCGCGCATCGCGCTGCCGACCTCGCGCACGACACGTTCGTGCGTCTGCTCGCCCGCGATGAACCGCTCGGGCTGGAGGAGCCACGTGCTTTCCTGACCACGATCGCGCAACGCGTGATCGCCAACTACTGGCGGCGCGAGCAGATCGAGCGTGCTTACGTGGAAGCCTTGGCGCTCGTGCCTGAAAGTTTCGCGCCCTCGCCTGAAGAACGTGCGCTGCTACTGGAAGCGCTGTGTGAAATCGACAGTCTGCTGGAGCGGCTGCCGGTCGCCGTCAAACGAGCCTTTCTGCTGGCCCAGCTCGACGGCCTGAGCCATGCCGAGATTGCCGCCCAACTGAAGCTTTCCATCTCGACCGTAAAACGCCATCTGGTGCGTGCCGGCGCGCAGTGTTTCTTCGCGCTGAGCGCGGCCTGACGGATGACCGGATGAACGCGAGCGCGAGACCCGATATTCCGCAACACATCGCCCTGCGCGCCGTGGAGTGGTGGATGGAGCTGCAATCCGGCGAAAACACGCGCGCGCGGCAACTCGCGTTGACGCGCTGGCGCGCCGAGCATCCCGATCACGAACGCGCATGGCAACACATCTGCAGCGTCAGCAGCCGCTTCAGGGGCCTTGCTGTAGCAGGCACGGGAAGCGCAGGCGCAAGTAGCGCGTCGGCCGCACGCGCTGCGCTGACGCGCACAGGTACGGCGAGGCGCCGCGCGAGCGCCAAAATGCTCGCAACCCTGCTGTTCGCCGGCGGCGCGACATGGATCGCCAGTGAACACGTGCCGTGGCGCTCGCCGAGCGCGGTGCGCCGCCCCCCCCCCCCGCCCC
>NZ_JAQQET010000071.1:0-4723 GCF_046026855.1 Paraburkholderia sediminicola
GATCATCGCGGCGATTTTCCTGTTCCGGTATTTCTACCTCGGCAGCGAATAAGCACGGCCGCGCCTGACGAAAAAGCACGGGACAAAACGTAGCGTGGCGTGGCGATGCGTCATCACGGCGTCACGCCACGCGTCGCAGCCCGGCTGAAAGCACTGCGGCAGCGTCGCCATGTTTGGCCACGGTTCGGTCTGGATCAACAATCGTTTTATTGAAGGCGCCCGTTCCGGTCGGGCACCCTTTATCATCCGATGATTGATAAAAACCAACGAACTGGTCACAGGAGTTCCCTGCATGTCGCCCTACAGCCGCGCCTCGGACCGTTATACGACGCCCGCCATCTTCTTCCACTGGGCGATCTTTCTGCTGGTCGCGCTCGCTTATCTGGCAATCGAAATACGCGGACCGAAAGGTTCCGACAGCCGGGCCTTCTGGAGCAGCGTGCACTTCTGGGCCGGTACCCTGGTGCTGGGACTGTCGGTTCTGCGCCTGGTATGGCGGCTATGGGCCGGCGCGCCCGCGGAAATCGAGGGCAATCGGCTGTTCGCGTTTCTGGCGCGGGCCGCACATCTCGCCCTGTACATTTTTATCTTCGCGCAGCCGCTGCTCGGCATCCTGACGATCAATGCCGGTGGGCATCCAGTGACGCTGGCCTGGGTCGACATCAATTACACCCTGATCGGCGCGGATCCGATTGCGCGGCCCTTGCTCAAGACGGCGCATGAGTGGCTTGGCAATGCGTTTTACTGGGTAATCGGATTGCACGCGCTTGCGGCGATTGCGCATCACGTGGTGTTCAAGGATCGGACGCTGCGGCGGATGATTTAACCAGCTATTTGACCCACTTCCAGTCTTTGGCGCATGCGGCATTGACGCTTGCGCTCGCAGCATCTTACTTACAGCCGCGCGGATTCGCTCAGCCGCGCGGGTATGCTCAGTTGCGCCAGTTCGCCTCATAGAAACGCACGTAGCCGCTCCTCAGCACCAGGCATTGCGCCCTCGTTTCCGATAGCAGACGTCTCGTCGCCGCTTCGATCCGGGTCCGGTGCGCGTCGAATGCGCCGACCATGTCCTCCAGACGCGGCGATGCGGCGCCAAAGTGATCTTCCAGCGCCTCGGCCGTGATCATGCACTCCACCCTTAGCCCATCAACCATCGCCGGGAACGCCAAGGTAAGTTCGCGACCTGAATATTCAGGAGTTTCGTTCGGGAATAGGATCTGCATGGGAGTTCACCTAAAGGTTTGGTGCTGCGCATGGTCGATTGGTACTGCGCACGCTGATTGAGTCTGGTCGCACTCGCAGCGCTGCTTCCTCCTTGTCGGATGCTGGTGGCGCGGGGTCGTCACCTGCCGACGCCAACGGCGGTACAGCTCGCGCCGCGCGGAGGTGATTTGATTTACTGTAGACGAGTTCGGGCGCTGCGCAAGTTTTCCTTTTTGTTTGCTCGATTTTGGTGCCCGACGCGGTATTTTTGGGCGCTCTGCCCCTTCAGGGCGACGCTGTTTTTCGCCGCCGCGCGGCTTTCGCCGGGGTCCTGTTTCGTCCTGTAATATCGGTGTTCGGCTGCAGACGCATATGTTGCGCTGCGGAACGTAACGGCGGGCAACGCACCCGCCGGGTCCGATAACCGGAGACATGCCTTGATCCATCGTCCTGCCACACCGCCCACCATCGGTCGGCCAGATGTCATCGCGCAAGCTCATGCCCGCTCGCTCGAAGTCGGCCTGCGTGCGTCGGAAACGCCGGACTTTCATCCGCTGCGCCGCCTTGCGCTGCGTGAGCTCGTCGATCGTAATCAGTCGCTCTATACCCACGCGCTCCCTGTCATGGAGACGTTGCACGCGCAGATCGTCGACACGCAAAGCATGGTGCTGCTCACAGACAATCACGGCGTGATTCTCCACAGTCTCGGGGATAGCGATTTCGTCGAAAAAGCCAATCGCGTCGCGTTGTGTCCGGGCGTGTCATGGGCCGAAGCGGATCGCGGCACGAACGCGATCGGCACGGCTCTGATCGACGGGCAGCCGACCGTCGTGCACGCCGGCGAGCATTTCCTGCACGCGAACCAGATCCTCACCTGTTCGTGCGCGCCTATCGCGGATCCGTTCGGGCGCACCATTGGCGCACTCGATGTCAGCGGCGACACGCGCGGCTTCCACAAGCACACGCTCGCGCTGGTGCGGATGTCGGCGCAGATGATCGAAAATCATCTGTTCTCCAATCAATTCGTCGACGCTATTCGCATCCACTTTCACGCGCGTGCAGAATTCATCGGCACGCTGTACGAAGGGCTCGCCGCTTTTGCGCCGGACGGCACTTTTCTGTCCGCGAATCGCAGCGCGCTGTTTCAATTCGGGCAACCGCTCGCCGATCTGGCCCGGCAACCGTTCGACGCACTGTTCGGCATCGCCTTTGCCAGGGTGTTGCAGCAGATCGCCCGCGCGCCAGGCGAAAGCATCGTGCTCACGCTACCCAGCGGCGTGCGCGTGGTCGCACGCGGTGAGTTTGCGGCGCCTCGTTATGTTGCTTCGGCGTCTTCAGCAGAAGGCTTTTTTGATTCGGCGCGTACGTCCACTTCGAGCGGCACGCGTGCAGCGGCCCGGCCCTTCGAAGTGGCACCCCTCGCTACACTCGAAACGCTCGATACGGGCGACGCGCAAGTCTCTGCGATCTTGCGGCGTGTCGCCAAGCTGCGCGGACGCGATATTCCCATTCTCGTACTCGGCAAAACCGGCACCGGCAAGGAGTGGCTCGCCCGCGCGATCCATCACGACTCGCCGCGGCGGGCCGCGCCCTTCATCGCGCTGAATTGCGCATCGTTGCCCGACACGCTGATCGAAGCAGAGTTGTTCGGTTATGAAGACGGCGCGTTCACTGGCGCCAGGAAACGCGGCAGCGTCGGCAAGATCGTGCAGGCCGATGGCGGTACACTTTTTCTCGACGAAATCGGCGATATGCCGCTCGCCCAGCAAGTGCGCCTGATGCGCGTGCTGCAGGAACGCACGGTCGTGCCGCTCGGTGGCACGCGAGGGATTCCGGTCGATCTGCGCATCGTCTGCGCAACCCACCGCAATCTGCGCGCGATGATCGAAGCCGGCACCTTCCGCGACGACCTCTATTACCGGATCAACGGCCTCGTCGTCACCTTGCCGGCGCTGCGCGAGCGTAGCGATCTGGCAGCGCTCGTCGAGCGCATGCTGGAATTGCAGCCGGATGGCGAGCGTTTGCCGCGCCGCGTGTCCGATGAGGTGCTGGAACGGTTTGCGCAATGCCGATGGCCGGGCAATCTGCGGCAATTGGCTAACGTGCTGCGCACTGCAAGCATCATGGCCGAAGGTGCTGAGCAGATCGAACTCGAGGATTTGCCGGAGGACTTTCTGCAGGATTGTGAGGATGCGCCAGCCGATCTAAACGTCCGACCGCTCGTGGCGCTTTCAGGCAACGGCGATGGCGGTGACGGCTGCGAAAAAGCGGCCGCGACGGTGAATGGGTCACCCGCCCGGATGGAAGATTGGCAGGCCACGCTGATCGTGCAAACGCTCGCGCGACTCGACGGGAATGTGTCGGCGGCGGCACGCGAGTTGGGGCTGGCGCGAAATACGGTGTATCGGTATCTGCGGCGTGGGGGCACAACACATTGACCCACAACGTATCAACCAGCCAACGCTGAGGCCCAGACATTCGGCGCCGTGCTGTGAGCGCGTTGCGCAGCGTGTAAAGTATGGCGCAATCCGTCACCCGCTCACACGATGTCCGACTCCACCCGCCCGCCTCTCGTCCGCATCGAGCCGCTCGGCCAAAGTTTCGAAGCGCCCGATTCGCTCACGATTCTCGAAGCCGCCGGCTTTGCGAATCTGCGCCTGCCGCGCTCGTGCCGCAACGGTACGTGCCGAACGTGCATTTGCCGCCTAATCAGCGGCTCTGTTTCCTACACCATCGAGTGGCCCGGTTTGAGCAAGGAGGAAAAGGCTGAAGGCTTTATCCTGCCATGCGTGGCGATCGCGGAAACCGATGTGGTGATCAAAGCGCCGGACGCGCTTGAGTTGCCGCAGCCCGGCGCACGACCTCGCATTCAACCTTAACGGCCGTTGCCCATTGCCCGGGCGATTTTCTTGTCGGTGGTGTACTGGCTCAGCGCATACACCGACCAGATCGCGGCCGGAATCCAGCCGATCAGCGTGATCTGCAGGAGCAGGCAGATGATGCCGGCGAACGGCCGGCCGATCGTGAAGAACTGAAACCACGGCAGAATGATGGCAAGCAATAGACGCATTCAGATTTCCTGTTTGTATTGACCTGGCAGTACCCGTTCATTGGGCGCGATCACGCTTGCGATCGCTTGAACGCCCCCGCCTAATTGATCGGTGCGAAGCGCGGCACTTTGGCGCCGTCAACTTCGACCAGCTCGAAAAACACCGAAGCCGGACGCGTCCAGATCGTACCATTGCTGGCTTTGTAGACGATCATCGTGACCGTCGGATCGGACTCCAGCGTGGCCTCGCAAACCAGTTCGTAAATGCCGCCTTTGTAGTGTCGATAACGCACCATTCAACTACTCCTGTCCCGATCAACGGAATTTTTTAAGCGGGCCGACGTTCCCCGAAGCAGAGCACGTGGTTCTGTTGCGACCGTCATTCTAAACTCCCGCCGGCTCGCAGAAGACCACTGATACAGGCTTACGCTGTCGCCATTGGCAGTTTTTTCGCCTCATGCCAAAACGGTG
>NZ_JAQQET010000072.1:0-4438 GCF_046026855.1 Paraburkholderia sediminicola
TGCAACCATCGACTACGTTTGTCGGTCTTGCCCGACGCGTATTGCAAAACGGTTCTTGCACCGTGAATCAGAAGAGTTCGCAAATAGGTATCGCCCCGCTTGCTGATGCCCTGCAACCGGGCTTTGCCTCCCGAGGAGTATTGACGGGGCACCAGCCCCAGCCACGCCGCCAGATGACGCCCGTTGGAGAACTGTTTGGCATCCCCGATAGCGCCAACAACGGCGCTAGATCGCCTGAGTTTGGCCAACAGTGAAGGCCCCCCATTTTTCTCCACTTCCACACACGGCAGCGAATGCCGTTTGCGACGGTCGCGCCCGTGGTGCACACGTCGCTTGCGTGGAATAAGCACTCGGATACTGAATGCTACGCATCCGCTGCCAATCATCTAACTAGCTTCTGCGAGCGACGATCTTGGCACTGAACAGAAAATGCCGGGCAGCCTATTGCCATCCGGACCGACTACGCGGGTTGATTCACGTCTGGTAGACCTTTCGGTAATGCTGCTCGTCGCTTGGTACCGACGTCAAAGTTGTCTTTTCTTCAGATTCAATGAGCCTTTGTCGTGCTACTTTTCAGGTTCTCTCAGTCTTCGTCTCCTCGGGCTCGAAGACTTTATGCTTGGGCCGCCTCAAGGTGCCCAGGCGTTTTTTTCTTCCCGCTGAAGTTCTAACGGCAATCGAACAAGTACGGGGTTCGCTGCCGGACATCAGGTCACAGTGACGCGGGAACGGTATTCCCGAAAATCAAGGTGTGCGTCGCGACACGTTCCGCGGTGCGCACGCGCCACACCTCGCAGTTGCAGTTCCCCGTCACATGCATCTTACTTGCGGCGTCCATCTTGGTCGCCAAAGTTCGGTGACAATTGTTCAGTTTCTATCGTGATCTCTCGCTTAGTCTTTTCTTCACACATAAACGCAGAAATATCACCGTGAAAATGAAGCGCGAAAAGAATGCATCCAATCACGACGTGCATCTATCTTCGGGAGCTGAGATTCGCCGGAGTCGCGCAGTTGCAGATGAGATTTGCGACGGGCTGAAGAGGTACCTCGCCTCGCGATCCCTATGGGTATCCAAGCGTGACGACCGTTGGCTCCCGTCACACGTGATGTTGGATCTTGGAAAGTTTTGCCTTCTCGGTATGGATTGTCCGGAGGCACTCGGAGGATGCAGCCTTGCCGTCTGTGACACGCTCCGCGTTTTCGAGAAATTAACCACTATCGATCTTCGATTATCGGGTTTTGTTGCGCTCCACAACAGCTTGGGACTTCTTCCGCTTGTTCAGACGGATCAGACAATGCATGCAGAGAGCATTGCCTCCATCGGAGCAGGGCGCGATCTTGTCGCGTTTTCTCTCGCAGAGGCCGAGACGCAGGTCGACTCGATACAAAGAGTTGGGCCGTCGAGCGCAAACCACACTGGCAAAGAAACTTGGAGACTCAGCGGCAAGAAGCTGTGGACAACTCATGCCGGTCTGCCAGCGCGGTTCCATCTTTTCGTCAGGTCCTGTGAAGAGAACGGATCGCCTCTGGGGATGACGGGATTTCACGTCGATGCCCGGAGCCCACAGACCTTCTCCGGCGCGGAATCTTCCAGACTCAGGCTGACCTCAGTCGGCGAGAATTACGTCTGCTTTGCAGACGTGACGCTGGGTCGGGATACCGTGATCGGCGTTCCGGGTGAAGGACAAAAAATTGCGCAAAACGCGATCGATCGCATGCGCCTCTATCTTTCAGCATGCGCACTTGGTGGTATCAAGTATGCGTTGAGCCAGGTCGAGCGCCACGTAGCAAGTAGAAAGGATGACGGCGCGACCTTTGACCGGCCGCACATCTACGACAGGATATCCTCAACCATCGCAGACTTCCGCGCTCTTGAGGTGTTGATTCATTCCGTTTCCTGGCCGACGGCGCCGCGAATCGCGGCTTATTCAGTGATTTGCGCCGTCGCAAGAATCATCGGGACGGATGGCCTCTGGACAACTCTTCACGATGTGAGTGGTGTGTCAGGCGTCAGAAGTCACGCACACGAGAGTGATCGTCTTACGCAGATGACCCTGGATGCGGAGGCGCTGTCAAAGGGTGAATCTATTGAAGCGCTTCTGTCGCTAGTCGGATTTTCCGTCGGTGCTGGGCGCCAGAATGTGGATGAATTCATTGCCGTACATCTCGCGGATACCGAAACCGCTAGTCAGTTGCGCAACTCGATAGCATGGTGGCTGAACAATCGGCTCCAACTGAGCGAGCACGAGAATGATGAGCTAAACGTAAGGATGGGCCGTGTGGTTGCGGACGGCGCAATGCTCGCGGCTGGGAAGCGCGCATTGCGGGTCGATGAGACGATCACAATCCGGTCACTATATTACCGGCTCGTCGAAAGTATCGATCGGATGAATGCGTTGTGGGGGAATGGCAAACATCTTGCGAGCGATGCCGCGCGGCAGCTATTTGAATCCGTTCGTTCATGTACGAACGACACACCGTCGCCTTCGACTTCGACTGATCTCTCGATCATGTCCGCCGACAGTGACGTCGAGGCCACTGAATCTGCATAACTGGTTGAGTGTATCGACATCGTCAACTGAACGGTGGCAGAGACCGTGGAAAGAATTCGGTATTGAGGGATACCGACATGCGTTGACCACTGACCGGCTTACATAAAAAATTTACGTCACGATACACGCCTGGATATGTGAGGCATTCACAATAAATAAGGATATCTAATATGTTGAATAAATTTAACAAAATATCTAAAGAAGAGCGTCGGAAATTGAACGCCAGATAGTCATCTCGCGAGTGGCGAACGATAGGCAGATTGCGAGACAGGCATTCTGAGAATGGTGAAGTACGCGAAAGTAAAAAATGATAGTGCAAGGAAGGACGGAGCAACGGCTCTTCACTTCGATCCTGCATCGAATACCAGAACAGAAAGGAAAAAGATGCGACGTCAGCGGGTTGCGATTTCCTCCGTCAAGTAAGTATCGCTGTCGCACAGACAGTAGCAGCGAGGAATTCTTTCATAGGGAGTCTTGAGATGAACAGGGTATGCAGGATCGTATGGAATAAAGCGCGCGGCGCTTTCGTTGCGGTATCTGAGAACGACAAGGCGGGGGGCAAAGGCAACTTGAAAACGTCGTCCGGTGCGTTCGATCAGCGCGGAGAGCTAACCAGCAGAGTAGATCGGCGGCGAGCTATCGCTGTTGGGATTATGGTGATGTCTGCGGGTGGAGCCCTGATTCCGGGGGCCGCTGTGGCACAAGCAGTTGCTGGCGGCTCGGCCGCGGGCGCGAACTCGGTGGCAGTCGGATCGGGCGCAAATTCTGGGGGAGGCCTGGCGGTTGCGGTAGGGCAAAATGCAACGGCAACCGGACTTGACGCCACTTCTTTGGGCACCAATAGCCAGGCACTTGGCAATTTCTCCACGGCAGTTGGCGTAAGTGCTAATGCGTCGGATCAGTTCGCGACGGCGGTAGGGTACCTTTCTACGGCGGGGTCAGGCGGAACAGCACTTGGTGCATACGCGTCGGCATCCGCTGCGTTTGCGGTGGCATTCGGAGAGCATTCGACCGCGTCAGGTTCGAACGGCGTTGCCATGGGTGGCAACGCGGTGGCAACTGGCAACTTTACCGTGGCAGTCGGCGGAAATACTACGGCGTCGGGTGATTCCGGGACGGCGGTAGGTTACACGGCTAGTGCGGCGACGGGTGGAACAGCGCTTGGCGCGTATTCGTCAGCATCCGGTTTGAACGCCACGGCAATCGGACAGCATGCGACTGCGTCAGGTGAGAGCGGCGTTGCGATAGGTGGCAACGCCCAGGCATTAGGAGCGAATTCCATTGCATACGGTGTGAGCGCGATCTCATATGGACAAGGATCATTCGCGGCGGGCGCAAACGCCATTACTGGCGTGAGCGGGAGTACGACTATCGTGAATGACGTTGCGCTTGGCACAGGAGCGGCAGCAACTGGTGGCAACTCAATTGCGCTTGGCACTAGCGCGATTGCCAATTCGACCGGCGCGGTCGCGATCGGCCAGACGGCGACAGCCACGGGTGGTCAGGCGGTATCGATCGGCGTGGGAAACACTGCGAGCGGTAATGGTGCGGTCGCGATTGGCGATCCGAACAGCGCTACAGGTACTGGTGCGGTGGCGATGGGCAACAGCAATACGGCGAACGGGCAGGGTGCGGTCTCGTTGGGTAACACCAATACTGCGACGGGCCAAGGCTCAGTGGCACTGGGCAACAACTCGAGCGTCGCTGTGGCAGGTGGGGTGGCACTCGGAGACACGGCCAGCGCGAAAGCTGGTAATGGATTGGCTTTAGGCTCGAACGCGATTGCGAATAATGCTAATGACGTGGCGTTGGGTGCTGGTTCGACCACAGCGACACCGCACTCCGGGACGTTCGATCTCACCGGGGGTACGGCCGCGGCAACCACA
>NZ_JAQQET010000073.1:0-4419 GCF_046026855.1 Paraburkholderia sediminicola
TTAGAACGAGTAGATGAACTGAGTCGCGAGGATGTCGTTGGACTTGCCGTACGAACCGTCGTTCTTCAGGAACACCTGCTTGTTGGCCCAGTCGTGGCGATATTCGACCTTCACAGTAATCTGCTGGGTCGGATAGAACAGCACGTCGAGCGACACATCCTGGTGGATCGCACCCTTGCACTCGAAGCCAACGCCGCCGCCCGCCTTGGAATTGGCGAGGCAGTCCGCGCCGATACCGAAGCCGTCCGCCGTGTCCATGCCGTTCGAATTCAACGCCACGCCACCACCGCCGCCGCCGTTCTTGCTGTCGACCAGTACGTCATAGCGTGCCGTCGCGCCCATACGCCCCACCACCGGCAGCGAGAACTTGCGGTGCGCGAGCAGCGACAGGCCGTACCACTGCGCCTGGCCACCGTTGAACGCGGCGTTCTGCTGCTGGCCGTAGTCGACTTCGGCGTTGTACTGAACGTCAGCCTGGGTGTAGGCCAGATCCGCTTCGCCGAAGAAGAACGTGCCGAAGGCGCTCGATGCGCCACCGCCCACGCCATACACCGGGACCGTATTGCCGTTCACGTTCTGCGTGGAGGCCGAGAGCGTCTGACGACCGATATTGAACGAGCCGCCCACATCCAGCGCACTCGACCACGTGTAGTCGACCCGGGCCGTGAAGGTCGGGATCTTGTTGCTGCTCGTGATCGGGTCACCCAGCGCGTTGGTGCCGGTCTGCACCACCGAACCGTACGTGCGGTACTGTTCGTTGCCCAGCATGAACTTCCACGCCCAGTTGCTGCCGTCGCCCGTGTAGTTCAGGCCGACGCCGACATAGCTGCCCGGATCGGAGAAGTCATACAGCAGGTTGTGCGTGAGCGTCAGCATCTGGTTCGACTGCTGCACTTCATAGCCGCCGAAGCTCGGCATCAAACCGGCTACGAAGGTCGTCGTCGCCGTCATCGGAATGGTCACGACGGCCGTGTTCAGAATGTTGTTGCCGATCTCGCCGTGCTCGTTCTGCAACAGCGTAATGCCGTTGCCGCGGTTCGGCATCAGGGTGATCTCGGCCGACGGCGCCATCGGGCCAACACCGAAGGTCTTCTTGATGTCGAGGTACAGATCGCCGAACGTACTGTTGAAGTAGTTGTAGCTGCTTTCGTGATTCGCGAACAGGAACGACCCGCTGCTTGCCGCGCGGTTATACATGAAGGTCGGATCGATATAGCCTGTCACCGACAGACCCGCGAGCGGACCGGTATTCTGCGCGTCCACCAGCGAATCGACCTTCAGCTGCTGGTTGGCGAGCTGCTGCTTCATCGAATCGACCTGATCGTTGCTCAGCGACGCGCGGGCCTTGCCGTAGTCCGGCGACGAGATGTCCACCGGCGCTTCCGCGACGGCCGGCGCCGGGGCCGGTGCGACAGCAGCCGCGGCCGCTTTCGGTTTGGTCGCCACCTCGGAGCGCAACTGCTTCACCTCTTTCTGCAGTGCGTTGAGCTGGGCCTGGAGCGCCTTGATCTGGTCGCTGGTGGCGTCCGCCATGGCAAAGCCTGGCAAACTCCCCGCCACCAACAGACAGATGAGCTTCTTTCTCATGCAAATTCTCCTTATTGGTCGTATTGCAAAAGGACTTCTTATGCGCGTGCCGTATCGAGTGACTTCCGTACGGCGGCTTGTTGTGGTGCTAACGGCAAGGGGTCGGCGGCCTCGGCGAGTGCGAAGGCCATCTGCATGTCGCGATCGCGCCTGCGCTCACGCACCTGCATCCAGCGGTTCACAGCGATCACGCCGATCGTCACCGTGGTGATGAAGATCGTGGCGAGCGCATTCATTTCCGGATTCAGACCGAGGCGCACCCGCGAGAACACGACGAGTGGCAACGTGGTCGAGCCGGGGCCAGACAGGAACGCGGAGAGCACGAGATCGTCGAAAGACAGCGTGAACGACAGCAGCCAGCCGGACATGAGCGCCTGCGAGATCAGCGGCAGGGTGATCAGGAAGAACACCTTGAAAGGCGTGGCGCCGAGATCGAGTGCGGCTTCCTCGAGCGACCTGTTCATCTCCTTGATACGCGATTGCACGATGATCGCTACGTACGACACGCACAGCATCACGTGGCCGATCCAGATCGTGAAGAGGCCGCGGCCCTTCGGCCAGCCGAGCATCTGTTCGAGCGCGACGAACAGCAGCAGCAGCGAGATGCCCTGGATCACTTCAGGAATCACGAGCGGCGCGTTGATCATGCCGGCGAACAGCGTGAAGCCGCGAAAGCGTCCGAAGCGGGCCAGCACGAACCCGGCCCAGGTACCGATCACGACGGAGGCAAACGCGGTCATGAGACCGATTTTCAGCGACAGCCAGGCCGCACTGAGCAGTTCGTCGTCCTGCAGCAGCGCGCCGTACCATTTGAGCGAGAAGCCGGACCAGACCGTGACGAGCTTCGACTCGTTGAATGAATACACCACCAGGCTGATGATCGGGATATACAGAAACAGAAACCCGACAGTCAGCACACTCGTGGACAGCGTCTTGTTAGGCTTGATCATTTCGCACCCTCCAGTTCCTTGACCTGGTAGTACTGGAACACGGCCATCGGCACGAGCAGCAGTAGAACCATGGCGACGGTGACAGCGGATGCCATCGGCCAGTCCATATCGTTGAAGAATTCATCCCACATCACGCGTCCGATCATCAGCGTGTCGGCGCCGCCGAGCAGTTCAGGAATCACGTACTCGCCCACCGCCGGAATGAACACCAGTAGACTGCCGGCGATGATGCCGTTCTTCGACAGCGGCAAGGTGATACGCGTGAACGCCGCCCAGGGTTTGCAACCGAGGTCATAGGCCGCTTCGAGCAACGTCAGATCCATCTTCACCAGGTGCGCATAAAGCGGCATCACCATGAACGGCAGGTACGAATAGACCATGCCGATATAGACGCCAATATCCGTGTGGTAGAGCCGCAACGGCGAATGAATCATGCCGATCGCCATCAGCGTATGGTTGAGCAGGCCGTCGTCCTTCAGGATGCCGATCCATGCGTAGACGCGGATCAGGAACGACGTCCAGAACGGCAGCATCACGCCCATCATCAGCAGGTTGCGCCGGGCCGGTTCCGAGCGTGCGATGTAGTACGCAACCGGATAGCCGATCAGCAGGCAGAAGAAGGTCGAGACCGCCGCCATTTTCAGCGAGCTGATGTAGGTCGCGACGTACAGATCGTCCTGCAGCAGGAACGCGTAGTGCCCGAGCTGCATCGCGAAGTGCACCATGCCGTCCTTGACCGTCACGAGATCCGTGTACGGCGGAATGCCCAGACGCAGATCGGCGAAGCTGATCTTCAGCACCAGCACGAACGGCAACGCGAAGAACACGAAGAGCCACAGGAACGGCACACCGATCACGGTCGTGCGGCCCGACGGCACCAGCATCGCGAGGCGTTTTTTCAGTGAGCCGAGCAAACGGCTGCCGGACAGCGCGGGGGAGGAGAGTGTGGGATGGCTCATTGGGTCAGCACCACGCCGCTAGCCGGCGACCAGTAGACGAACACGTCGTCGTTATAGGACGGCGCACCTTCGCTCATCAGGTGCGAGCTGGAGAGGTTGGAGACGACCGTCTTGCCGCTCGGCAGGCGCACGTGATACAGCGAATAGCTGCCCATGTAGGCGACATCCGAGACCACGCCGCGCGCCCAGTTGTGCGGCGTGGCAGGCTTCTCGAGCGAGACCTTCACGCGTTCCGGACGCACCGAGATGCCCACCGGCATGCCGAGCGGGCCGGTAATGCCATGGCTCACGTAGATGTTCGTTTCGAGGTCTTCGCTTTCGACGAAGATGTGGTCGGGTTCATCCGCGACCACGGTGCCTTCGAACAGGTTGGTCGAGCCGATGAACTCGGCCGAGAAGCGGCTGTTCGGAAACTCGTACACCTGGCTGGGCGAGCCGATCTGCACGATGCGCCCTTCGCTCATCACGGCGAGGCGCCCGGCCATCGTCATGGCTTCTTCCTGATCGTGCGTGACCATCACGCAGGTCACGTCGACCTTCTCGATGATGTTCACCAGTTCGAGCTGGGTCTTCTGGCGGATCTTCTTGTCGAGCGCCGACATCGGTTCGTCGAGCAGCAGCAGCTTGGGGCGCTTGACGAGCGAGCGGGCCAGCGCCACACGCTGCTGCTGGCCGCCGGAGAGCTGGTGCGGTTTGCGCTGTGCGTATTTGCTCATCTGTACGAGATGCAGCGCGTCGGCGACGCGTTCCCTGATCTCATTCTTCGGCGTGCCTTCCTGCTTGAGGCCGAAGGCGATGTTCGCTTCGACGCTCATATGCGGGAACAGCGCATACGACTGGAACATCATGTTGACGGGCCGCTTGTACGGCGGCATCGCGGCGAGATCCTCGCCGTCGACGAAGATGCGCCCGGAGCTCACCGA
>NZ_JAQQET010000074.1:0-3484 GCF_046026855.1 Paraburkholderia sediminicola
GCATTGGCGATTGAGCCAGTCAGAGTGATATGAAGCAGAGCTTTATATCGGCTGTCGTTCTTTAACAATCAGGAAGAAGTAGTAAAGAGATTCACGAAAGCGTGTCTAGAGATGGGCATGTGAGTAGGTGAATCAGGGTTGTGATTGTATCAATGTATGAAAAGGGAAATCGAAAGATTGCTCTTGGAATACGGCGCAACACGAATACTCAACCTGTAGCGACTGTGGCGAAACACTTCATCCCCCGTGGATGCAGTGCGAGACACACCCGTTATAGGGTCAAGCGAACAAGTGCATGTGGTGGATGCCTTGGCGATCACAGGCGATGAAGGACGCGGTAGCCTGCGAAAAGCGGGGGGGAGCTGGCAAACGAGCTTTGATCCCCCGATGTCCGAATGGGGAAACCCACCTCTATTGAGGTATCCATGGCTGAATACATAGGCCATGAGAAGCGAACGCGGTGAACTGAAACATCTAAGTAACCGCAGGAAAAGAAATCAACCGAGATTCCCAGAGTAGTGGCGAGCGAAATGGGACCAGCCTGTACTCTTTATCTTCATTGTTAGTCGAAGGCTCTGGAAAGTGCCGCCATAGCAGGTGATAGCCCTGTAGACGAAAACAGCGAGGAAGAACTGGGTGTACGACAAGTAGGGCGGGACACGTGAAATCCTGTCTGAAGATGGGGGGACCATCCTCCAAGGCTAAATACTCGTGATCGACCGATAGTGAACCAGTACCGTGAGGGAAAGGCGAAAAGAACCCCGGGAGGGGAGTGAAATAGATCCTGAAACCGCATGCATACAAACAGTAGGAGCCTCGCAAGGGGTGACTGCGTACCTTTTGTATAATGGGTCAGCGACTTACATTCAGTGGCAAGCTTAACCGATTAGGGAAGGCGTAGCGAAAGCGAGTCCGAACAGGGCGTTCAGTCGCTGGGTGTAGACCCGAAACCAGGTGATCTATCCATGGCCAGGATGAAGGTGCGGTAACACGTACTGGAGGTCCGAACCCACTAACGTTGAAAAGTTAGGGGATGAGCTGTGGATAGGGGTGAAAGGCTAAACAAACCTGGAAATAGCTGGTTCTCTCCGAAAACTATTTAGGTAGTGCCTCGTGTATCACCTTCGGGGGTAGAGCACTGTCATGGTTGTGGGGTCCATTGCGGATTACTACGCCATAGCAAACTCCGAATACCGAAGAGTGCAATCACGGGAGACAGACATCGGGTGCTAACGTCCGGTGTCAAGAGGGAAACAACCCAGACCGCCAGCTAAGGTCCCCAAATATTGCTAAGTGGGAAACGAAGTGGGAAGGCTAAAACAGTCAGGAGGTTGGCTTAGAAGCAGCCATCCTTTAAAGAAAGCGTAATAGCTCACTGATCGAGTCGTCCTGCGCGGAAGATGTAACGGGGCTAAGCAATATACCGAAGCTGCGGATGCACATTTATGTGCATGGTAGGAGAGCGTTCCGTAAGCCTGCGAAGGTGCATTGAAAAGTGCGCTGGAGGTATCGGAAGTGCGAATGCTGACATGAGTAGCGATAAAGGGGGTGAAAGGCCCCCTCGCCGTAAGCCCAAGGTTTCCTACGCAACGTTCATCGGCGTAGGGTGAGTCGGCCCCTAAGGCGAGGCAGAAATGCGTAGCTGATGGGAAGCAGGTTAATATTCCTGCACCATTGTTAAATGCGATGGGGGGACGGATCGCGGAAGGTTGTCCGGGTGTTGGAAGTCCCGGTTCCTGTGTTGGAGAAGGCGCTCAGGCAAATCCGGGCGCGGAATTCAAGGGCATGGGACGAGCCGCTTAGGCGGTGAAGCAACTGGAAGTGGTTCCAAGAAAAGCCTCTAAGCTTCAGTTTAACAAGACCGTACCGCAAACCGACACAGGTGGGCGAGATGAGTATTCTAAGGCGCTTGAGAGAACTCGGGAGAAGGAACTCGGCAAATTGGTACCGTAACTTCGGGATAAGGTACGCCCCTGTAGCTTGATGCGCCTGCGCGCAAAGGGTGAAGGGGTTGCAATAAACTGGTGGCTGCGACTGTTTAATAAAAACACAGCACTCTGCAAACACGAAAGTGGACGTATAGGGTGTGACGCCTGCCCGGTGCCGGAAGATTAAATGATGGGGTGCAAGCTCTTGATTGAAGTCCCGGTAAACGGCGGCCGTAACTATAACGGTCCTAAGGTAGCGAAATTCCTTGTCGGGTAAGTTCCGACCTGCACGAATGGCGTAACGATGGCCACACTGTCTCCTCCCGAGACTCAGCGAAGTTGAAGTGTTTGTGATGATGCAATCTCCCCGCGGCTAGACGGAAAGACCCCATGAACCTTTACTGTAGCTTTGCATTGGACTTTGAACCGATCTGTGTAGGATAGGTGGGAGGCTATGAAGCGTGGACGCCAGTCTGCGTGGAGCCGTCCTTGAAATACCACCCTGGTTTGTTTGAGGTTCTAACCTTGGCCCGTGATCCGGGTCGGGGACAGTGCATGGTAGGCAGTTTGACTGGGGCGGTCTCCTCCCAAAGTGTAACGGAGGAGTACGAAGGTACGCTAGGTACGGTCGGAAATCGTGCTGATAGTGCAATGGCATAAGCGTGCTTAACTGCGAGACCGACAAGTCGAGCAGGTGCGAAAGCAGGTCATAGTGATCCGGTGGTTCTGTATGGAAGGGCCATCGCTCAACGGATAAAAGGTACTCTGGGGATAACAGGCTGATACCGCCCAAGAGTTCATATCGACGGCGGTGTTTGGCACCTCGATGTCGGCTCATCTCATCCTGGGGCTGTAGCCGGTCCCAAGGGTATGGCTGTTCGCCATTTAAAGAGGTACGTGAGCTGGGTTTAAAACGTCGTGAGACAGTTTGGTCCCTATCTGCCGTGGGCGCTGGATATTTGAAGGGGGCTGCTCCTAGTACGAGAGGACCGGAGTGGACGAACCTCTGGTGTACCGGTTGTCACGCCAGTGGCATCGCCGGGTAGCTATGTTCGGAAGAGATAACCGCTGAAAGCATCTAAGCGGGAAACTCGCCTTAAGATGAGATATCCCCGGGGCTTCGAGCCCCTTGAAGGGTCGTTCAAGACCAGGACGTTGATAGGTCAGGTGTGGAAGCGCAGTAATGCGTTAAGCTAACTGATACTAATTGCCCGTAAGGCTTGATCCTATAACAGGTGTGTTTTGCGATCAATGTTGGCGCTTCAGCGCTTACAGTGATCCCACCCCCGAAGGGGGTAGTACGCGACGCACGGTTGAGATCAGTGTTGTGCCAGAAACAACACAACCCCAACAGCTTTACCCGCTGGTGAGCATCACCAGAAACTACTTCTTCCAGATTGGCTGTATTGCTCCCCGAGCAGTACGGCAACAAGTCATGCCTGATGACCATAGCGAGTCGGTCCCACCCCTTCCCATCCCGAACAGGACCGTGAAACGACTCCACGCCGATGATAGTGCGGATTCCCGTGTGAAAGTAGGTAATCGTCAGGCTCCCC
>NZ_JAQQET010000075.1:0-3474 GCF_046026855.1 Paraburkholderia sediminicola
TTGCCGGTGGTGTAAAACCGCTTAAAGATGGCGTCGCAAAGTTGAGCAAAGCGCTCAACAATAAGGGGGCCGTGTGGCCCCCTCGTGGTTCCTGGGATGTGCAGCGAGTCCGTCAGAACGGGGGATCGTCGCGTACCTGGGTATCGCAGTGACTCGCGCGCTGTGCGCGCAAGGACTCGTGAAGCTGGCGAGCGTAATGCTGCCGGACGATTTCCAGTAGATCGTCGAGCAACTCAAACACGGCAAGCGCCTGTTCAGGTGTCCAGTCTTCGGGCACGACGAACGGCAGGCCATGCCGTCGTCCCGATGGCAGCAAGGGCGTTCGAGTCATTCGTCCGCTCCTTCCTGCGCGCCATTCTTCTTTGCTCCTCGCCGTCGGGAACGTGCTTCGGCGCGCTCGCGCGCTTCCTTGAGACGGTAGGATTCGCCCTCGATCGCGATGACCTCGGCGCGATGCACCAGCCGGTCAACCAGCGAGACGACACAGGCGGCATTCGGGAACACCTCGTTCCATTCCTTGAATGGTTTGTTAGTAGTCACGATCGTAGAACGGGACCCGTATCTCCTGCTGATCAGTTCGAACAGCAGGTCGGCATACCGGTTTGTATATGACAGATAGCCGACTTCGTCGATGCACAGGAGTTCCGGCGTTGCATAGTAGTGCAGACGCCGGCGCAATGCCGAATCGCTATCGAGCGCGGCAAGTTCGCCGAGCATTTCCCCAGCTGTCCTGAACAGCACCGTATGACCCTGAATGAGCGCCTGATGGGCCACGTTCTGCGCAAGCGTCGATTTGCCCACGCCGTTTGGGCCAATGAACACGGCGTTGGTTGCCTCCCTGACGAACTCCAGCGACATCAGTTCACTGACGGCCACGCGATCGATGCGTTTGGGCCATTGCCAGTCGAAGTCGCCCAACGCCTTGAAGTCACCCAGCTTCGCGGCGCGGATGCGCCGCTGCAGGGATCGGTGGGTGCGCTCGTCTTCTTCCCACTGGATAAGCGGCGCGACCCATTCAGCGCTGGCCACCTCGGGCCAGTGCCCGGCCAGGCCGTTCAGGCGTAATGCCCGCGCGCGCGTGAGCAGGCTATCAGTGGTCTTCGTGTTCATGGTCATCATTGTCCGTTGTCAGTTGATCGTAGCTGTCGAGCCGATGCGGCTGCACCGGCGTGTCCTTGCGCCGCACGTGCTCGGGCAGACTCATCGCGACCGGAGGCGGCTCACCGCGCGCGGCACGCCGGCGCTCCAGCGCCAGACGGACGGCGTTTGTGTGCGGTACGTCTATCGCGAGCGCCTCCTCGAGCGCGGCCTGCAGCTCGGCTGCGCCGTACCGGTCGAGCAGGCGCAGCAACCCGTTTGTGAGCCCACCGAGATTTGCGCCGCGCTCAGCCGCGCGCGTGAGCAGCAACTGGCTGGCCGGCACGGCCTTCGTCAGGCTGTTGACGCCGCGATGCTGGCTCGCCTGGCGTTTGCGTTCCTTGAGCTCACGGATGTGCTCGGGCAGTTCGATCTGCGCGTCACGGTCATAGCTGCGGGGGTGACTGGCAACGAGCTGGGCGCCATCGAAGATGCGCACCTGCTGCAGGTCGGCGCGTACGCTTAGCGTGCGTCGCACATGCGTGTGCTGGATCGTGTAATCGTTCAGGTCGAAGCGCACGTATGGCTGCTTGCCGACCTTCACATCGAGCTGTTCCTCGACCGGGTACGGGTTCTCTGGCAGCGCAAGCAGTAACGGCTTCTCCATCGCGAAGGCCTCGCGTACCGTCATGGTCCGATCCTCCGGACACGGCCGGTCGCCCGCCTGGGTGCGGCACCAGTGCTCGGCCTGGGCATTCAGATCATCGAGATCCCTGAAGGCGCGCGCCGCGAAGAACGCTTCGCGTATATGGCGAATGGCCCGCTCGACTCGTCCTTTTTCGTTTCCCCGGTATACCGCCACCGGACGCGGCTCGAACCGGTAATGCCCGGCAAATGCGAGCAGCCTCGGGTTGAAGCGGATCGCGTCACCCTGACGCTCGAGCACAGCGCTTTTAAGGTTGTCGTACAGGATGAGCTTCCCGAGCCCACCCCAATGGGTGAACGCGCCGACATGCCCGCGAAGGAAGTTCTCCATCCGGGCATCGAGGAAGAAGTTCAGATAAATGTCGCGCGAGTACGAGAGCACCATCACGAAGGCCATCAGCGGGCGCCTCGCCCGACCGATCTCCATGTGACCAAAGTGCCCCCAGTCGCATTGGATCTGTTCCCCCGGCAACGTGCGCAGACGCAGGAATGCCTCGGCCGCCCGACGCGGACGGCGTTGCGCAATCAGGTGCCGGAAGTGGTCAGGCGCCCCCTTGTAGCCGCGCTCGCGTACCATCGAGTACAGGCGGCTGGCCGTCAGCGTCGGAAACGTCTCCAGTGTCTGCTGGATGAACTGAAGGTACGGCTCAATCATTGAAGGGCGCGGCGGCGGTCCGTGTCGTGGCAGCCCCGCATACGCGAGCACACGCTGCACTGTCTGACGATGCACACGCAACTGCTTCGCGATGGTGCCGCAGCGCCACTTTTCGACGTGGTAAAGGCGCAGGATCTGCGCCTCCAGTTCAGCTTTTATGGTCATCAGGAATGTCTCCGCGATCGAAGCAATAAATACGACGCGGACCTCGACGACGCACAAAGCCAGTTCGCACGAACGGTGGCAACGGGCCGCCACAATAGTGACAGTGCGGCGTTGCTGATGCCGTCGGCGCTGGCGCCGCCGTCGTACGATCATCGGCTTGAACTGCAACGGCGGCGCCTGTCGTCAGGTCCGCTTGCAGTACATCATTGGCAGGGGGAGCGGGTGAACCGTGATGCGTCACGATTTTGCGTCGAGCCCGGTGGCGTCGCGATCGGGCCGCGTGGGCAAAGCGCCCGCGACGGCTGCGCTGATACCGGCGGCCGGCTTCGCGCACACTGACCCGCCGGGCCTCTTGGGTGCAATCGCGGCAATAGCGGTTGCCGCGGTCACAGGGCCCGCAAATGAGGACCTGCGCCCGGCAACGGGCGCACACCAGCAGGCGGCCTGTGGACTGAACCCCACAGGAATTTCTTCCGGGCATCGGCGTTCCTTGATGAACGCCGAAGACCATCGACAGAGCACACCTGCCATGCAACAATTGACGCGCACAGGTGCGCCGGACCTGACATCCGGACTCAGTGTGGGCGCGGCATCGGTTTGACTCGCGAGGTCTTGATGGCCGATGCTGCGCCGGTTGTTTCTTCGGCGAACCGCCTTTCTATCACGGCCCAGACTGTTCGCGTGATGCGCCGCAGGGTGCGGCTCCAGTCGCCCTACGGGCTCCCTTCGACGCACCCTGCGTCAACTCCTTTCCATTTACTCCAGTATCCCCAGGACCACCTGCCCGTCATCTCGTCGCGCTCATACGCCTTTGCAACGCCGCCGTCAACCTGGCGCCGCCAGATTTGAGCGGATCCCCAGCGCCATCGACA
>NZ_JAQQET010000076.1:0-3189 GCF_046026855.1 Paraburkholderia sediminicola
CTCGAGCCCTGCGAGCATGCGCAGAAGGGTGGATTTGCCACAGCCGGAGCTGCCGAGCAGCGCGAACAGTTCGTTCTTCGCGATGCTCAGATTGACGTTATCGACAGCGACGCTGTCGCCGAATTTCTTCACGACATTTTCGATGCGGACGAATTCGTCCTGTTTCGATTTTGTCGTCGGTGCGGGGCGGGCCATCTGGGCGGCGCCGGCCGCGCTATTTAAGGTCGTCGAGTTCATGATGTAACCATTCCTTGCGGATCGCGAGCGCAAGTGTCTCCATACGAGTCGCGGGAAGCGGCTCGCAAGATGCGCTGCGATCGGAAAACATGGGACTGCGCGCAGATGGGACTCTTAAAGCGCGCAGGCTGACTACAGTTACTGCCATTCATGCGCTCAGGGTTCGAGCGATCCCTGAGCGCGAGATCGAAAGTTTTTAGTTTGGCTTAATTAATGGCCGGTTTTAAGCTGCGCCCAAAGACGATTTTCCAGGCGCAGGATGTCGGTCGGCATCGGCTTCATCAGCGTCATTTTGCTCAGCACGTCGTCTCCCGGATAAACGGTCTTATCCTGCGAGACCGCCGGCGTGACGAACTGGCGCGCGGCCTTGTTCGCAGTCGGATAGAACACTTCATTGGTGATTGCAGCGTTGACCTTCGGATCCGAGATGTAGTTGATCCACTTCAGTGCGGCTTCAGGATGCGGTGCATCTTTCGGGATCACCATCACGTCGAACCACAACAGGCCACCTTCCTTCACGTTCGAGAACTTGATCTGATACGAACGCTTGGCTTCTTCGGTGCGGCGGCTTGCGATGCCGACGTCGCCCGACCATCCCACCGCGACGCAAACGTCGTTGTTGGCGAGGTCGTTGATGTAGCCGGACGAATTGAATTGGGTGATATACGGGCGGACTTTCTTCAGCACTTCGAAAGCGGCCTGATAGTCGGCGGGGTTGGTGCTGTTCGGATCTTTATGCATGTATTGCAGCGTGGCGGCGAATACGTCGACGGCCTGGTCGAGGAACGATACACCGCAGCCTTTCAGCTTCGACAGATTAGCGGGGTCGAGCACGAGCGCCCAGCTATCCACCGGTGCATTCGCACCGAGTGCCTTCTGTACGGCTTGCACGTTGTAACCGATACCGTCTGTGCCGTATGCCCAAGGCACTCCGTACTGGTTGCCCGGATCCGCGTCAGCGATCATCTTCATCAGCACAGGGTCGAGGTTTGCCAGGTTCGGCAGCTTCGATTTGTCGAGCTTCATGTATACGCCGGCCTGAATCTGCTTGGCCATGTAGTTCGACGTCGGCACGACGATATCGTAGCCGGAACTGCCCGCAAGCAGTTTGGCCTGCAAGGTATCGTCGCTATCGTAGTTGTCGTACTTGACATGAATGCCGTCCTGCTTCTCGAAGTTCGAAATCGTGTCCTTCGCGATGTAGTCTGACCAGTTGTAGACATTCAGTTCCGTGTCGGCCGCAAGGGCCGGCGTAACCGACAACGCCGCAAAACCCGCGAAGGCGAGAAGCGCGGCCCCCGCGACCGCATGACGAAGATGACAAACGCTCATGGTTTTTTCCCTTGATGTGGAGAACCGGCATGAGCGCGTATCGTGGGTGTGCTCATGCCGGAACGAACTGCCGTTACGAAATTCCGAGTTGTTGTGCGGTCGCGTCGATGGCGTACTTCGCCTTCGAAACGATCTCGTCAATTTCCAGCTTGTTGATCACGAGCGGCGGCGACAGCAGCATCCGGTCGCCGGTGGCGCGCATGATCAGGTTGCCGTTGAAGCAGAAGTCGCGGCAGATCGTGCCGACGTCACCGCCATTGGCGAAACGCTTGCGCGTTTTCGGGTTTTCTGCGAGTTGCAGACCGGCTACCAGGCCCGCCCCGGAGATTTCGCCAACGATCGGGTGATTGGCGAAGGTGTCGCGCAACTTCTTCTGGAAGTACGGACCCGTGTCGGTCTTGACGCGCTCGACGATCTTCTCGTCGCGTAGCAGCTTCAGATTGGCGAGCGCCACAGCCGCGGCCACCGGATGCCCGGAGTAGGTGAGACCGTGATTGAAGTCGCCGTGCTCGATGATCGCTTTGGCCACGCGATCATGCAGGCCGACGGCGCCCATCGGCACATAGCCGCTCGTCAGGCCCTTGGCCAGCGTGATCAGATCCGGCTCGAAACCGAAGTGCTGATGCGCGAACCATTCGCCGGTCCGGCCGAAGCCGCCGATGACTTCGTCGGCGACCAGCAGGATGTCGTATTTGCGGCAGATGCGCTGGATTTCCGGCCAGTACGTCGAAGCCGGGAAGATCACGCCGCCCGCGCCCTGGAAAGGCTCACCGATAAACGCGGCCACGTTGTCCGCACCGATTTCGAGAATCTTCGCTTCGAGCTGCTGTGCTCGGGCCAGCGCGAATTCTTCCGGCGTCAGATTGCCTTCTGCTTCACCGAAGAAATACGGCTGGTCGATATGCACGATGTTCTCGACCTTCGAGGGCATCTGTTCATGCATGTAGCCCATGCCGCCCAGCGTGCCGCCTGCGATCGTCGAACCGTGATAACCGTTCTTGCGCGAGATAACGAACTTCTTCGAATGTTTGTTTTGCGTCGCCCAGTATTGATGGACGATACGCAGTACGGTGTCGTTGCCTTCCGAACCGCTGTTGCAATAGAAGAAGTGATTGAACGGTTCCGGCGCCAGCTCCGCGAGCAAGGCCGACAACTCGATCACCGGCGGATGCGTCGTTTTGAAGAAGGTGTTGTAGAAGGGCAGTTCCTGCATTTGCCGATACGCTGCGTCGGCCAGTTCCTTACGGCCATAACCGACGTTCACGCACCACAACCCGGCCATACCGTCGATGATCTTGTTGCCTTCCGAATCCCACAGGTACACGCCTTGCGCTTTGACGATCACGCGGCTGCCGGCGCGATTGAGCGAACCCATATCCGAAAACGGATGGATATGGTGCGCGGCGTCGAGCGCGCGATATTCGGCGGTGCTGCGTTGTTGCGCGGCTTGTACGCTTGCGGCGGCGCTGGGTTGCGCCGGTTGCACGTAAGCGACTTCTTCTGTTCTGTAGCTCATACTGCCTCCAGTTTTTATGCGTTTGCGAGCGACGTCATTAACAAAGGCCTTACATCCGGCCTTAAACGTGCAGCAGCAAATGCCGGCGTTCCCACGAACTGATC
>NZ_JAQQET010000077.1:0-2951 GCF_046026855.1 Paraburkholderia sediminicola
ACATCGCGATTCGCGCGAGTGGTCCGTGTGCGCTGCGCCTCGTGGTTCACCGGCATATCGACGACGCGTCGATCGACGCAGTAAGCAACGCGTTTGAGGCGCTGGTGAGGTGAATCTTCGCCTCGCACAAGACACGGCAACACAAATCGTCCAGCTATGTCAGTCCTGCTGCGTCTTACGACGCGAAAGGGACTCGAGCTCGAAATGAGTTGCCAGTCTGGACAACGATCCACTCATGGTGTCGTGGCATCAGGTCGCTAGATCTGAACTACGCCAAAACGGTTGTGCCAATGCGTGGGGCCGAGATTCGACACATAAGGACTGAAGTCTTGGTCCCTTAGCCAGAATCGTTCGCACCAGTGGAGCAACCACCGTATCCTTTACCCGTACTGGAGGATCGCTGGAAGTCTGTAGCGAGCCGTCGGAATTCTATTCCTCTGCCCGTCGGGGCTTCCGACCACTTTAGTTAGTTTTACTCAGCGCATGGTCCGGTTCGGCGAACGACGCGGCAGGCGCAGTTGGATTGGGAAAGCCAGCTTCCTGGGTGCCGCTGACGTTCAGATGTCCAGGCGAGTCATCGTGCCAACATCCGCAACTGACCGAACCCGGAAGTACGCGGTCAGCCCGAACAGCGCGAGCCTCGGGCGCAAGCTGAACTTCCGTAACTGACCCACAAGGGCCTATCGAGTCAGACAAAAGCAGACGTTCGAAATAGTATCTAAGCCAGCATTTGGTCATGCGTTGTAGATGCAGCAAGCCGGATGTCTCGCGCGAATTTGCGATAGGTCCATGCCAATGTTGCCGCTCCAAGTGTCCACGCCATTAGCCTAATCAGCGCTTCCGAGAATAAGTCCACGCCAGCCGAATTGAAGCTTTGATGGAGGAACGGCAGGACGAAGCGAGCGACCAGATAGCTGGGAAGCGCCGATCCAATCCCGTAAATGCATGCCACCTTAAGAGCTTGACCCCGTGTATCGGTCCATGCGGCCCGCCATTGCATCCTTCCACCCACCGCGACATGCGGAAATAGCAATGCGCTGCGAGCAAGCACATAGCCAGCTCCTATAAGGAGAAGAATTGTTAGGGTCTGGGTTTCTGGGGTGATGTTCGCACTTTGCACTCCCGTAGCCTGCAATGCTGCTTGTGAAATTTGGACGATCGCAATCGCTAAAGTGAATACGGTCGCAAATATGATCGAGATCACAAAGTATCGACCATAGGCGTGAAGGCTGATCGACGATAGCTTGAATCTCTCACCGTCAATCACGTAACGAATGATCGGTATGGCCAAAATTGGCTCGCCGATGTTGCTAGCATGATTCGCAAGCACCCGCAAATACGGCAAAGCGTAAAAACCACTATGCGGCAGTCTCCCCATTGCGCGCAGGGCAGCATAGAGATGTATGACCTTCTCGATCCGCACAATCCCCAGCGATACGCCGAACATAATGAGAAATAGGATCGGCATTTGATCGATCACGCGTACCGTATCTCGCCACGCGCCGACTATGCATTTCTCTACAGGAATTGTTCCCATCGCTGTTCCCCTTCTGCGCCTGGTAATGGTCCCATGCGTCTATTTTTCTAGGTAATCTTCTCTTGGCAAGCACGTTTAATTCATTTTCTATTCATAGCGCATTCGATTGATTTTGCTTCGTGTCAGATATTATCTCGTTTCTCCGACCCCTACGTGTTCTGGCATGCTGTCAACGATCTATGAAGCGGTCTCGACCGGCCGTTCCTGGCCGGGAAGACTCACATTCAAGCTCCGGGATCAGCGAGACAGGGCGGTTGGCCGCATTGAATCAGAACTCGTACAGAGCGTACGAGGTGGCGGTTTATCGTCGGAATCAGTGACGTAGGAATGTCATAGGGACCAGCGGTCCGGAAATCAGCCGCATGCATGACGTGCCGCAGGCCTACGTTGAACTGGACAAACGCCTCGATGCACGGGTCAGCCTGCATTGCCTGCTTCATCGCTCCGTCATCCAACCAATGATGCGAATGGAGCGTAAAGGTCGGGGCGTCAAATGGCGGAAGTGCCCGAAACCCCGCGTGAACGAGCCAATCATACTGCGCTCGGTCTATTTTGCAAATAAGCGGAGTGCCGTACAGGGTCACGCCGCTTTTAGCGAGGTGGTCAATCCACCAATCATTCTGCCAACGCTCGTAGCCAAGCAAAGCACCTTCGAGGCGTTCCAGGTTTTCAACGCCGTCCCCATTCCTGTTGATGTGTTGCCGTATGAATTCCAAGGCGGGGATGCGCCATTCTTCGCCCTTAACTGCGTAGAGTATTTGCCCAACACGATGACCCGGTCGTTTTTTAGTATCGAAAATTTCCTCATGCGAGTGCAATATACCTTGAGCGACATACGCATCAAATCGTGTTTTTAGTCTGACAGAGGTCGGTACGGCGCTATTGAAGTCAATAAACGCAAAGGGTTTTCTCCCTTGCACCATCAAGGCGAGTTCAAAACCGGTATGCACAAGATAAGGGAGGGTCGCTCCCGAACCAGTGTGCTTGTAGAGGAATGCTTCACGCGAGCCGTGCTCGAATTCAATCCCGAAAGCATTGCACACGGCAGTCACCGTTACCGGCGTTAGAAGATACGGGTTCTCAAGTTCTGGGTCCTTCGACAGGTCGAGTTCGGCGGACTGACAAAGGGTTTCGAAGTCGTCGGTTTCGAAACGAACCTGAAGCCACGGGCACAGTAGGTCCGGATCTACGGCGGACAGTATGAAAGGATTACGTTGACGTTTCATGGCAATCCAATTTGAATCCGGTCAAAGACTGCAACCGACAGAAGATCGTTCAAACAACTCGCTCCGGGCTCCCAGTTCAACTTCATGGATAGATCGTCATGCCGCAGACCTCCATGGTCAGCAATTGAACCTCCTTGCTGGCGTGCCGATTGTCGACGATCTGTAAGATGGTGTCGAGCGGCCGCTTT
>NZ_JAQQET010000078.1:0-2785 GCF_046026855.1 Paraburkholderia sediminicola
GAAGCTCGTCGTTCAGGACGTGCAAAGCTATGAGGACACCCAGCAAACGCTGGCGCTACTCAAAATTCTGGCCTTAGGCCGGAAGGGCATCGAACAGGGGAAATTCAAGGATGCCGACGAGTTTCTCACCGAACTCGACGACCTTGATCGGAAAGAGCAAATCCGCTGATGGGGCAGACGAAGTTCAAGCTCCTGGTTCTTGACGAGGCGCAGGAGGATACGAAGGATTTGCGTCGCTACATCCTCAAAAGCTTCGGTGCTCAGACGTGGAAACAAACGTCGGCGGAATTGGCCGTCACGTTTGGCAATCAGACAGTTCCCGCAGAGCGATTATGTTCCGGTGGAGCTTTCAGATTTCGGAGGTCTGAATTTCCGGGAAGCGTTGAATGGCCAGAATCGGGTCATACATGAGGTGCGCGACGTCACGATTTACATTCACGTCGTCACCGGTACGCGCCGTGATCTACGAACGCTTCTTCAGAAACGACTATTGCGTTCTCGCTGGTAAACCAGCCTTACTGGTGTTTCCGCACTGTAGGGCCGGACCACTCGTTAGATGGTGGCACACGCGTGCTCCCGAAAAAGCTCACCATAACGAGGAATGCTGATTTTCATTACGCAACTAACCGTCTATCCCGATGATGTACGCCACAAGACCCAAACCCGTCTGCAGCACAGTGGCCGCCTGAAAATAACAAGCACGTATCTCGCTTGGCGTTTATCGATAACGGATGCCTGGCGAGGCGGAACCGTTGCGGCATTGATGATTGCGCCGCGTTCAACTTCTGGTAGATTTATCGCTGCGCGGCGCAGTACAAATACAAAGACCGCGAATGATATTGTCGAGGTATGTCATGGAAGTTCTTGATCGCGCGCCCGCCGTCTCGCCGGACGGACGCGCCGTGGTTTTCATGCTGTCGATCCGCGGCCGCGAGGTCGAAGGCGCGATTGCGCGTGACGCACTCGAAGAGCATTTCTGGCTACCGCGTAGCGCCGACGCGACACGCACGCTCAAAACATTTGAAAACGGCCGCAACCGCATCGTCGCGATCGCACAAAGAAAATTACTTGCGCGCCCCGACGACCCGCTGTGGCTGACTGTCAACGACTTCGTGGTCCGGTAACCGACCGCTGGCTAACGATGACTATCGCGTCGGCGTGCATCTGACAAACACAAAAAGAACGGACAAATCCTGTCGAGGCCATTCTGAAGTGTCGTAGTGGCAGCAAAGTAGAAGTGTCGTAGTTGTGCCTTTGTTATCTCTTTGACGAGGTTTTGAGTACAGGGTCCTGGAGGCTGGCCGTGGTTCTGCCAATCGCGGTGTTCAGATCCTCAACAGTGATCTCGCGCTGCTTCTTTGTGCCGATCCTGCGTTCCTTCAGTTTCGGCGCCTGCCCCTGATTGGTCCGTGACGGCGAGCCTGACGCGCGACGGTTATCGCGATCGGCCTGAATGAGTTGCGCGACCTGCAGCACGTGACCCAGCCGCTTGTGCTCGACTACCGCACCCTGATTGATCTCCGAGAGCCGGTCATAAGGCGTGCAGGGAAGGGCGACGCCGTCGGCGCGGATTTCGATGCGACCGTCCGGATACTCATACACATCGATGTAGCGTCCCACCAGCCTGCGGGTCACGTCCGTGTCATCAAGCAGGTAGATCACCCGGTCGTATTGCAACGTCAGCGAGCGTGTGACGCGCCGCGGTTCGCGCCACGTCAGGATGGTGTCGAGATTCTCATCTGTACGTAGCGGCCGGTGAGCGTTGAAGGCGCTGCGAGGTACCTTGCCAAAGCGCGTGTTGTAGTCGGCGATGAAGTGAGGTGCGTATGCGTTGGCGGCTGCCTGCGTGTCGATCTGACGTAACCGTAGTTCCTTCACCAGGCGGTCCTGCAATGTCAGGTTGGCCCGTTCAACCCGCCCCTTGGCCTGGCTTGAATTAGCGCACAACCCGTCAATATTCAGCTCGAACATCGCCCGGCCAAAGTGTGTCACGCCTTTGCCTCCGGTGGTCGCGATCTGCGTCGAGCGGAATACGCTTGCCTTGTCGCTGTAGAACGCCACCGGTTTGCCATGCTGCCTGAGATACCCGCGCGTCGCCTCGAAGTAACTGAAGGTCGACTCGGTGATCGTGAAGTGCAGCGCCATCAGCCGGCTGGTCGCGTCGTCGACGTACACCAGCAGCGTGCACGCCGGCGCCCGTTCCTCGAACCACCGGTGATCGCTGCCGTCGATCTGCACCAGCTCGCCCACGCAGGCCCGACGACTGCGCAACTGATGGATCTTAGGCGGTCGCTGACGCCGTGGAATCCACAGGCCGGCATCGGTCATGAGCCGCCTGACGGTTTCCTTGGCCAACCGCAGCCCATGACATTCACGCAGCTTCTCGCAGGCCAGCGTCGGGCCAAAATCGGCATAGCGCTCGCGAATGATCGCCAGCGCGCGAGCCGCAGTGCCGGCATCGAGCCGGTTGTTGCTCGGCTTCGCGCATCGGCCGGACACCAGACCTGCCGGGCCATCTTCACGCAGACGTGCGACCAGCCGCCGGATCTGTCGCGTCGTCAGGCCGAGCCGCTGTGCAGCGCGCCACGGCTTGAGAAGATCGTCCGCCACCGACTGGATGACCTTGAACCTGTCCAGCTCACGCATCGTCATGGTGATCCTGTCCGTTGCAGCCATCGCAGCCTCCGGCGCCGGAGGATCGACGCCGGGTAAGCTTATGCCGCCTGGAAGCGGACATCTGAACTTGGCTAAAAGCGGACATTACCGTCTAGCCACTACAATCCAA
>NZ_JAQQET010000079.1:0-2576 GCF_046026855.1 Paraburkholderia sediminicola
CCCGGCATCTTCTTGTTCATGAAGTGGATCACCTGCTGCGTGACCTTCGGCTTGCCGACGGTTGCCGGCGGGTGCGCCGTCTGCTTCTTCGCGAACTTCTTCAGCACGTCGTTGCCGAAGCGCTGCGCCTTGTAGCCGATGCCCATCATCGCAGTGCGCGCGAGGTTGATGGTCTGCGGATTGGTGGCATTGAGGAAGAACATACCGGCCGCGTTGCCCGGATTGAACTTCTTCTTGCCCATCTTGCGCAGCAGGTTACGCATGTTCATCGTCACGTCGCCGAAGTCGATCTTCACCGGACACGGCGTCACGCATTTGTGACAGACCGTGCAGTGATCGGCGACGTCGTTAAACTCGTCCCAGTGCTTGATCGACACGCCGCGGCGAGTCTGCTCTTCGTACAGGAACGCCTCGACCAGCAAAGAGGTAGCGAGAATCTTGTTGCGCGGGCTGTACAGCAGGTTCGCGCGCGGCACGTGGGTCGCGCACACCGGCTTGCACTTGCCGCAACGCAAGCAGTCCTTGATCGACTCGGAAATTGCGCCAATGTCGGACTGCTGCATGATCAGCGATTCGTAACCCATCAGGCCGAAGCTCGGCGTGTACGCGTTACGCAGATCGGCGCCAGCGAGCAGCTTGCCCGCATTGAAGCGGCCATGCGGATCGACGCGCTGCTTGTACGCGCGGAATTCGCCGATTTCGTCTTCCGTCAGGAATTCGAGCTTGGTGATACCGATGCCGTGCTCGCCGGAGATCACACCGTCGAGCGAACGCGCCAGCTTCATGATGCGCGCGACCGCCGTGTGGGCGTCCTGCAGCATCTCGTAGTTATCGGAGTTGACCGGCAGGTTCGTGTGGACGTTGCCGTCGCCCGCGTGCATGTGCAGCGCGACGAACACGCGGCCACGCAGCACCTTCTTGTGGATCGCCTGGGCTTCTTCGAGGATCGGCTTGAATTCGCCACCATTGAAGATCTGACGCAGTTCGGCGCGGATCTCCGCCTTCCACGACACGCGCACCGTACGGTCCTGCGTGATATGGAACACGGTCGCATCCGGCTGTGCGTCGACGCGATCGGCGAACTTCTCCGCCAGCCCTTCGTAGCCGAGGCCGACCAGATAGTGCTGCGCCTCGCGCAAGGACAGATCGAGCTTGTCGCGCAGGAATTCCCAGCGCGTACGCACTTTCTTCAGCAGATCGAGCGCCTGTTGCACGCGATCTTCGAGCAACTCTGCGCTCGGGATTTCATTGGCGTCGTCGCTCTTGCCGAGCGGCAGCTTGCCGCCCTTGAAGAACGCTTCGAGCGCGTCGACCAGCTGCAGCTTGTTCTTGATCGACAGTTCGATATTGATGCGTTCGATGCCGTCGGTGTACTCGCCCATCCGGTCGAGCGGGATCACCACGTCTTCGTTGATCTTGAACGCGTTGGTGTGCTTGGCAATCGCCGCGGTACGGCTGCGGTCGAGCCAGAAACGCTTGCGCGCTTCGGCGTTGACCGCGACGAAGCCTTCGCCGCTCTTGCCGTTGGCCATGCGCACGACTTCCGAGGTGGCTTGCGCCACCGCATCCGCATCGTCGCCGACGATGTCGCCGATCAGCACCATCTTCGGAAACGCGTTGCGCTTGCTCTTGGTCGCATAACCGACCGCGCGCAGATAGCGCTCGTCCAGATGCTCGAGCCCGGCGAGAATCGCGCCGCCCTGCTTCGACGTTTCGAACAGGTAATCCTTGATCTCGACAATGCTCGGAATCGCTTCGCGCGCCTGGCCGAAGAACTCGAGGCAGACCGTGCGCGTATGCGCCGGCATCTTGTGCAGCACCCAGCGCGCCGACGTGATCAGGCCGTCGCAGCCTTCCTTCTGCACGCCCGGCAAGCCGGCCAGGAATTTGTCCGTGACGTCCTTGCCCAGCCCTTCCTTGCGGAACACGCGCCCCTTGATGTCGAGCGCTTCCGTGCGCAGCAGCTTTTCGCCCGGAGCATATCTGCCGTCGAACCACTTCAGTTCGAAACGCGCGAGTTCGATGTCGTGAATCTTGCCGAGGTTGTGGTCCAGACGCGTGACTTCGAGCCAGTTCCCTTCCGGGTCGACCATGCGCCACCAGGCGAGATTGTCGAGCGCCGTGCCCCATAGCACCGCCTTCTTGCCGCCCGCGTTCATCGCGACATTGCCGCCAACGCAGGACGCATCCAGCGAAGTCGGATCGACGGCGAACACGAAGCCGGCCTGCTCGGCCGCTTCGGTCACGCGGCGTGTGACCACGCCCGCGCCGGAGAAAATCGTCGCCACCTTGCGCTCGACACCCGGCAGTTCGGTCATCTCGACCGCGCCCAGCTGTTCGAGCTTCTCAGTGTTGATGACGGCCGAGAACGGCGTGAGCGGCACCGCGCCGCCCGTGTAGCCCGTGCCGCCTCCACGCGGAATCACGGTCAGACCGAGTTCGAAACACGCCTTGATCATGCCGGCGATCTCGGCTTCGGTATCCGGCGTCAGCACGACGAACGGGTACTCGACGCGCCAGTCGGTCGCGTCGGTCACATGCGAGACGCGGGACAAGCCGTCGAACTTGATGTTGTC
>NZ_JAQQET010000080.1:0-2267 GCF_046026855.1 Paraburkholderia sediminicola
CGTGAACCGCGAGCTGCCGCACGTAGTCTTCTGCTTTCCCGTTCGGTACCTTCAGCCGAAGAATATTGGTCTGAGGCGGGTACTGGCCAGCCTCCACGACCGCGCCATTCCGTAGGCGTTCCCAAAGCAGCAGCGTGCGCCGGTGATCCTCCGCGAGCCTCGCCGGCATCGTCCTTAACGCGACCAAACCAGCGGCAGCCATGATGCCCGCTTGCCTCAGTCCGCCACCAATCGTTCGCCGAAAGGTTCGCGCGCGCTCGATGAATTCACGAGACCCGAGCAATACTGAGCCCATCGGCGCGCTGAGTCCCTTTGACAGGCAAAACGTGACACTGTCGCTATGCTGCGCAATATCGCGCGCAGCAATATCCAGAGCGACCGCTGCGTTGAACAGACGCGCTCCGTCAAGATGGACGGCTGCGTCTCGCTCATGCGCGAGTCCGGCAACCTGCGCCAAGTAGTCGAGCCTCTGAACGCACCCGCCCGCTGCGTTGTGGCTCGTCTCGATCGCCACCATCGCAGTCGGTTCCCCGTAGCGCGAGTACCCGCCGCGGAGGCTGTCGCGCAGTATGTCCAGGTCCATTTCCCCGCGATGCGAGGGAATCGTACGGCAGAACAGACCTGCGAGGCGTGAGACGCCACCGCCTTCCGAGTTGGCCATATGGGCTTGCTGGTCGAGCACGGCTTCACCGCCGCGACGTGCATGGACGAGCGTGGCAATTGCATTGCCCATCGTGCCGCTGCATACGAAGAGTGCATCCTCCTTACCCAGCAAGGTTGCCGCTTCCTGTTCCAGCGTGTGGACAGTCGCGTCGCCTTCCAGCGTATCGTCGCCGAGCGTCGCGTTGCGCATGGCGTCCCACATCGCTTCGGTAGGACGCGTCACCGTATCGCTGCGCAAATCGATCATGCAAGCCCCCTGGGCGTGGCGGTTCCGCTCTCCGGCGCGCTTTGCCCAGGCGTACGCGCGGTAGCGGGTTGCTCATACGCGACATGCGCCAGCTTCATCACCAACTTCACGGCCACTGTGTTGCTATAAACGTTGATCGCCGTGCGGCCCATGTCAAGAAACGCATCGACACCGGCGATGATCGCCAGCGCTTCGACCGGCACCCCGATCGTAGTCAGCACCATCGCGACCGCGACGAGGCCGCCCGACGGCACATTTGCGCTGCCCTTGCTCGCGAGCGTGGTGACGATCACGATAGACAACAGCGTGTGCCAGTCGAGCGGAATCCGATACGCATCCGCCAGAAAGCCGACTGCGAGCGCGAAGTACATGATGGAGCCGTCACGATTAAACGCATAGCCGAGCGGCAGCACTACCGACGCTATGGCTTTCGGCACCCCCATCAGGACGAGCTTCTCCATATGCACCGGCAAGCTCGCTTCCGACGAACGGGTCGCAAACGCCAGCAGCACGGGCTCGCTGATCTGGCGGCTCACTTTCAGCGGACTTTCGCCGATCGCCTTCAGAACAATAGCGAAAAGCACGAGAAGCACCGCGAGGCCGAGGTACATCACGCCTACTAACTTGACAAGCGCGAGTAGCGTTCCCAGTCCCTGGGTGGCGAACAGCCACGAGATGATCGCGAAGATAGCAATCGGCGAGAGCGAAATGATCCAGTCGGTCACCTTGAAGACAGCGCCCATCAGCGCGTCGAGTACGTCGATCAATGGCTTCGCGCGATTGCCCAGCGAAGCGAGCGCGAGTCCGAGAAGCACCGCGAAAAACAGCACCGGCAGAAGATTGCCGCCTGACATCGCGACCACGATGTTGCTCGGAATCATGTCGAGAAAGAACTTTGTCCAGTCCACGCTGGCTGCGATCACCTTGCCGGGTTTGGCTGCTGCGGCGAGGTTAGCGCCGAGGCCTGGATGAAACAGCGCGTTGAGCGCCAGACCGATGAAGATAGAGAGCACCGTCGCCACAAAGAAGTAAGCCAGGCTGATCGCCGACACTCGCCCGAGCGAACGGGCCTGATTACCCATCTGGTAAATGCCGAGCGTAATCGCGGTGAACACAAGCGGCACGACGATCATCTTGATCGCCTGCACGAATGCCGTTCCAATCGGCTCGAGCGTCGCAGCGAAATGCGGAAACAGAAACCCGACAACGCACCCCAGCACCAGTCCGAGGAGCATCTTGACAGGCAAAGCGATTTTTCGACGACCGTGCTGCGATTGCATGGTTACTCTCCCGGAACAGCGTGACGGCAAGTGTTAAGTAGGTGCGAGAGGCGTTACGCCCGTTCCTCGCCCAGGTG
>NZ_JAQQET010000081.1:0-2089 GCF_046026855.1 Paraburkholderia sediminicola
AATTCTGGTTGGCATTCAGGTGCCGGAGAGCGAGAACAGCGGGTTCGAGCGCTTTCTCACGACGCTGGGTTATCCGTACTGGGAAGAAACGCAGAATCCTGTTTATCGCCTGTTCCTTGCTTGATCTTTTTGGACTGAAACGCGCAGATGGCTCTTTCGCTTGTCGACAAACTGGTGGTGGCAATCTCGTCGCGCGCGCTGTTCGACTTCGAGGAAGAGAACTGCGTGTACGAGGAAGGCAACCTGCAGGCGTATGAAGCGTTGCAGCGCGAGCGGCTGGCCGTGCCTGCCAAACCGGGCGTGGCGTTTCCGCTGATCCGCAAGCTGCTGGCGTTGAACGCCGGCGGCCATCGCGTCGAAGTGGTGATCCTGTCGCGCAGCGATCCGATCAGCGGCTTGCGTGCGTTTCACTCGTGCAGGGAGTATGGGCTGGCGATCGAGCGTGGTGTGTTTACACGTGGGCGCCCGCCATTCGGCTATCTGAAGCCGTTGAACGCGTCGTTGTTTTTGTCCGCGAATCAGGACGACGTGCGCGACGCATTGGCTGCCGGATTTCCGGCCGCGCGCGTCTTGCCCGAATCGGCGAAAATGGCGAGCAAGTATCCAGACGAGATCCGGATCGCCTTCGACGGCGATGCAGTTTTGTTTTCCGACGAAGCCGAGCGTGTGTTCCAGAAAGATGGCCTGCGTGCGTTCGTCGGCCATGAGATTCACAACAAGGATTTGCCGCTCGCGGATGGGCCTTTGAAGCCGTTGCTCGAAGCGCTGCATCGGCTGCAGAAACTCGCGGACGAAGCCGCACCAATGCATATTCGTACGGCCTTGGTGACAGCGCGCTCCGCCCCGGCGCATGAGCGCGCGATCCGCACATTAATGGCGTGGAACATCGAAATCGACGAAGCGATGTTCCTCGGCGGCCTCGACAAGAGCGCGTTTTTGCGCGAGTTCGAGCCGGATTTTTTCTTCGACGACCAAATTGGCCATTGCGAATCGGCCCGCGTCGTGACGGCGACGGGGCACGTGCTGAGTGGCATCGTGAACGCATCATGACACCCGAACAATCACCGCTGGGTAAGCCTTCCGCTTACACCGAACAATATGACGCTTCGCTGCTCTTTCCGATTGCCCGGAAGAATGCGCGCGAGGCGATTGGGATTAGCGCGCAGTTGCCGTTTTTCGGCACGGACATCTGGAATGCTTACGAGCTTTCCTGGCTGAATGCGCGCGGCAAGCCGCAGATTGCAGTGGCGACATTCTTTGTGCCGGCTGATTCGCCGAATATTGTCGAATCGAAGTCGTTCAAGCTTTATCTTGGGTCGTTTGCGCAGACGGCGTTCGAGTCGATGGAAATTGTGCGCGACACGATCAAGCGCGATGTTTCCGCTTCTTGCGGCGCGACTGTTGCTGTTCAGCTGACCGCACCGTATGAATTCGGCAAGCTGCAGATGGAAGAGTTTGAAGGCTTGTCTCTGGATCGGCTTGATCTGGATACGGATGTTTATCAGCCTGACGCCTCATTGCTGAAGGCCGCACTTGACGAAGCGCCTGTTAAGGAGACTTTGTTCTCTAACTTGTTGAAGTCGAATTGTCCGGTGACCGGGCAGCCGGACTGGGGCACCGTGCAGATTCATTACGTTGGGCCGCAGATCGATCACGCGGGCTTGCTGAGGTACATCATCTCCTACCGGAACCACACCGGGTTTCATGAGCAGTGTGTGGAGAAGATTTTTATTGATGTTCTTAAGGCCTGCCGGCCGGTGAAGCTTGCTGTTTATGCGCGGTATACCCGGCGCGGCGGGCTCGATATTAATCCGTTCCGGACGAATTACAATTTACCGATGCCGGATAATTTGCGGTTGGCGCGGCAATAAAGTTGAGGTTTTTTTGCCTGCCGGTGGGGGTTTTCTGTTTGCCTGCGGTGTTGGGTTTTGCTTGATGTGTTTGCCTGCGCGGCGCTTGTTTGTCTGTGGTTTTATGGGGTTGGCCTTTCGTTGATCTGGCTGCTTTGGCCTTTCCTTGATCTGACTGCTTTGGCCTTTCCTTGATCTGACTGCTTTGGCCTTTCCTTGCTTTCTTAGTGGTTTATTAG
>NZ_JAQQET010000082.1:0-2082 GCF_046026855.1 Paraburkholderia sediminicola
GGTAGTGAATGCGTAATCGATCTTTAAAAATTAACAGCCGATAAGTGTGGGCGCTTGATGCGCGACGCGGCGGTGGGTCCTTCGGGGCCTGCTGCAAAAGCGAAAGTATCAAGTCTCACACTAGTATTAAAGGAAGGTTTTCCTGCTGGGGTGGAAACACGGCGGCAGGATGATCATTCGTCAGTACGTTGAGTGAGCGACCGGGTTCGAAAGAGCCCGAAAAACAGTAACAGGTTTGAACTGAAGAGTTTGATCCTGGCTCAGATTGAACGCTGGCGGCATGCCTTACACATGCAAGTCGAACGGCAGCACGGGAGTAATCCTGGTGGCGAGTGGCGAACGGGTGAGTAATACATCGGAACGTGTCCTGTAGTGGGGGATAGCCCGGCGAAAGCCGGATTAATACCGCATACGCTCTACGGAGGAAAGGGGGGGATCTTAGGACCTCTCGCTACAGGGGCGGCCGATGGCAGATTAGCTAGTTGGTGGGGTAAAGGCCTACCAAGGCGACGATCTGTAGCTGGTCTGAGAGGACGACCAGCCACACTGGGACTGAGACACGGCCCAGACTCCTACGGGAGGCAGCAGTGGGGAATTTTGGACAATGGGGGCAACCCTGATCCAGCAATGCCGCGTGTGTGAAGAAGGCCTTCGGGTTGTAAAGCACTTTTGTCCGGAAAGAAAACTTCTGCCCTAATACGGCGGGAGGATGACGGTACCGGAAGAATAAGCACCGGCTAACTACGTGCCAGCAGCCGCGGTAATACGTAGGGTGCAAGCGTTAATCGGAATTACTGGGCGTAAAGCGTGCGCAGGCGGTCCGCTAAGACAGATGTGAAATCCCCGGGCTTAACCTGGGAACTGCATTTGTGACTGGCGGGCTAGAGTATGGCAGAGGGGGGTAGAATTCCACGTGTAGCAGTGAAATGCGTAGAGATGTGGAGGAATACCGATGGCGAAGGCAGCCCCCTGGGCCAATACTGACGCTCATGCACGAAAGCGTGGGGAGCAAACAGGATTAGATACCCTGGTAGTCCACGCCCTAAACGATGTCAACTAGTTGTTGGGGATTCATTTCCTTAGTAACGAAGCTAACGCGTGAAGTTGACCGCCTGGGGAGTACGGTCGCAAGATTAAAACTCAAAGGAATTGACGGGGACCCGCACAAGCGGTGGATGATGTGGATTAATTCGATGCAACGCGAAAAACCTTACCTACCCTTGACATGTATGGAACCTGGCTGAAAGGTCGGGGTGCCCGAAAGGGAGCCATAACACAGGTGCTGCATGGCTGTCGTCAGCTCGTGTCGTGAGATGTTGGGTTAAGTCCCGCAACGAGCGCAACCCTTGTCCCTAGTTGCTACGCAAGAGCACTCTAGGGAGACTGCCGGTGACAAACCGGAGGAAGGTGGGGATGACGTCAAGTCCTCATGGCCCTTATGGGTAGGGCTTCACACGTCATACAATGGTCGGAACAGAGGGTCGCCAACCCGCGAGGGGGAGCCAATCCCAGAAAACCGATCGTAGTCCGGATCGCACTCTGCAACTCGAGTGCGTGAAGCTGGAATCGCTAGTAATCGCGGATCAGCATGCCGCGGTGAATACGTTCCCGGGTCTTGTACACACCGCCCGTCACACCATGGGAGTGGGTTTTACCAGAAGTGGCTAGTCTAACCGCAAGGAGGACGGTCACCACGGTAGGATTCATGACTGGGGTGAAGTCGTAACAAGGTAGCCGTATCGGAAGGTGCGGCTGGATCACCTCCTTTCTCGAGCTAGACGTGTCAAAGCGTTGAGCGCTCACGCTTATCGGCTGTGAAATCAGGACAGATACGCAGACAGACTCAGGGGTCTGTAGCTCAGTTGGTTAGAGCACCGTCTTGATAAGGCGGGGGTCGATGGTTCGAATCCATCCAGACCCACCACTGTTTCTGCGGTGGCTGCAGCTAACCGGTGAGGACCCCGGGGCGAACAGGTTGCGTGATCTGTATGACTGGGGGATTAGCTCAGCTGGGAGAGCACCTGCTTTGCAAGCAGGGGGTCGTCGGTTCGATCCCGTCATCCTCCACCAATCTTCAATGCC
>NZ_JAQQET010000083.1:0-1858 GCF_046026855.1 Paraburkholderia sediminicola
TTGTGCGCCCAGCATGGGCGCACTCTTGTGGGTGCAAGTCCCACCGTAAGTTGATCACAGCGAGCGAAGCGAAGCGCAACTGCGAGAGGGTGACCGATCGTGGGGAGGAAGCGTGGAGCGAATCTGCGAGCCGATGAACAAGAACCGGATAGAAGGCGGCACCGACCAGGGCGAGCGGACAAGAAACCGCAAAGCTCTCGTGATCAAGGGGCGGTGACGTAGATCCGGCGGTTGTGCAGTGAAGGAGTGCGTTCTTACCTGGGGAGATCTCGCTTCATGCCTGAAAGGGCGACGGCGTCGAGCCGGAGCGAGAAGTCAGCAGAGGTCGTAGTAGTTACAGGACAGGCCGGTGAGGCTGAAGCTGGTGACGAAGGACCAAACGGGAAGGAGTGTCCAGCGTTATGTCGATGCGGCAGGTATTGCGTCAGATGCCCGTGCAAACGGGGCGAGTGGGAGTCACGTGCGGTGAAGCCGCACGTCGTACACCGGCTAGCGACGAAGCCTGCGGCCCGCGGCATGAATCGGGGAACACAGGGTCGGCGCTGCTGGAAGCGGCGCTGACGAGAGAGAACCTGAAGCAGGCGTTCAAACGGGTCCGCTCAAACAAGGGAGTCGCTGGCGTGGACGGTCTGGACATTGACCGGACTGCATGCCATCTGGTGACGGCGTGGCCCGTGATCCGTGAGCAACTGCTGAAGGGGACGTACCGGCCCAGCCCGGTACGTCGGGTGACAATTCCGAAACCGGACGGAGGTGAGCGCGAGCTGGGCATTCCGACGGTGACGGACCGGTTGATCCAGCAGGCGCTGCTGCAGGTGTTGCAGCCAGTTCTGGACCCTACATTCAGCGAGCACAGCTACGGCTTCCGGCCGGGACGGCGTGCGCACGATGCGGTGCTTGCCGCGCAGTCGTACGTGCAGTCCGGTCGGCGGATTGTGGTGGACGTTGATCTGGAGAAGTTCTTCGACCGGGTCAATCACGACATCCTGATCGACCGCTTGAAGAAACGCATAGACGACGTCGGAGTAATCCGGTTGGTCCGGGCGTATCTGAACAGCGGCATCATGGATGACGGGGTAGTCCAGCAGCGTGATCAGGGGACGCCGCAAGGCGGGCCGCTATCCCCGCTGCTGGCCAACGTGCTGCTCGACGAAGTGGACAAGGAGCTGGAGCGGCGGGGCCACTGCTTCGCACGCTATGCCGATGATGCGAACGTTTATGTTCGCAGCCGTCGTGCGGGCGAGCGGGTGATGGCACTGCTGCGACGCCTGTACGGGCGACTGCGCCTGAAGGTCAATGAGACCAAAAGCGCAGTGGCCAGTGTGTTTGGTCGCAAGTTTCTGGGCTACAGCCTATGGGTGGCTGCGGGCGGCGTAGTGAAGCGCAAGGTGGCGGCCAAACCGCTGCTGGCGTTCAAGCATCGCATTCGTGAACTGACCCGTCGTTCTGGCGGGCGCAGCATGCCCGAAGTGGTGGAATGGTTACGATCGTATGTGCAGGGCTGGAAGGCGTACTTCCGTCTGGCGCAAACGCCCAGGGTCTGGCGCAAGCTGGACGAGTGGCTGCGTCACCGGTTGCGTGCGATCCAGCTTAAGCACTGGCGTCGTGGCACGACCATTTACCGGGCACTGCGTGCGCTGGGTGCACCGGATGAGGTTGCGCGACAAGTGGCGGCCAACAGCCGCTGCTGGTGGCGCAATAGTGATCGGCTGCTTAACAGCGTGTTGACCATCGCATACTTCGACCAGCTGGGCGTGCCGCGACTCTCGTAACCTCAACTTCCCGAACCGCCCGGTGCGGACCCGCACGCCGGGTGGTGTGGCAGGGGCACGGCCTCATGGCCGTCCCCTATGCCGAT
>NZ_JAQQET010000084.1:0-1795 GCF_046026855.1 Paraburkholderia sediminicola
TTCGAGCCCTGCGAGCATGCGCAGAAGGGTGGATTTGCCGCAGCCGGAGCTGCCGAGCAGCGCGAACAGTTCGTTCTTCGCGATGCTCAGATTGACGTTATCGACAGCGACGCTGTCGCCGAATTTCTTCACGACATTTTCGATGCGGACGAATTCGTCCGGTTTCGATTTTGTCCTGGTCGCCGGTTGAACCTGATTGCAGACCATCTGGGTAGCGCTGTTTGGGGGCGTCGATTTCATGGCGTAATCATTCCTTGCGGATCGCAGGCGTGAGCGTGCCCCTGGGAGACGCGTACGGCGGCTCCCAAGGTGTTGCTGCGATCGGGAAACACGGGGCTGCGCACAGATGTGACCCATAAGCGCACAGGTGGATTGCGTTACTACCTGCTTCAGGTGGCAGGACTGAACGATCCCTGCTCCGCGGATATCAATGCTGGATAGCCGGAACCATTAATGGCCGGTTTTCAGCTGCGCCCAAAGGCGGTTTTCGAGCCGGCGGATGTTGGTGGGTATCGGTTTCATCAGCGTCATCTGTTTCAGCACATCCTCCGGTGGGTAGACGCCCTGATCTTTCAAAATATCCGGGTTGACGTACTGATGCGCGGGGACATCCGCGGTCGGATAGAACACTTCGTTCGTGATCGCGGCGTTGACCTTCGGGTCTTCGATGTAATTGATCCACTTCAGCGCGGCTTCCGGGTGCGGCGCGTCCTTTGGGATTACCATCAGGTCAAACCACAGCAGGCCGCCCTCCTTGGGACTGGCATACCTGATTTCGTATGGACGCTTCGCTTCCAGTGCGCGGCGGTGTGCGATACCGACGTCGCCCGACCAGCCGAACGCTACGCAGATATCGTTGTTGGCAAGGTCGTTGATGTAACCCGACGAGTTGAACTGCGTGACGTACGGGCGAATCTTCTTCAGCATTTCGTACGCGGCCTGGTAGTCGGCCGGATTCGTGCTGTTCGGGTCCTTATGTATGTATTGCAGGGCCGCAGAGAACACGTTTCCCGCGTCGTCGAGGAATGACACGCCGCAACCCTTCAGCTTCGACAGGTTGGCCGGATCGAAGATGAGCGCCCAGCTGTCTTCCGGGGCGTTGGCGCCGAGCGCCTTCTGCACCGCCTGCACGTTGTAACCGATACCGTCTGTCCCGTACGCGTACGGCGCGCCATACAGGTTGCCCGGATCGGCCTGGGCAACAATTTTCATCAGCACCGGGTCCAGATTGGCGAGATTCGGAAGCTTCGACTTGTCGAGCTTCAGATACACGCCGGCCTCAATCTGCTTGCCCATGTAGTCTGACGACGGCACGACGATGTCGTAGCCCGAACTGCCCGAAAGCAGCTTGGCCTGCAAGGTGTCGTTGCTGTCGTAGTTGTCGTATTTGACGTGGATACCAGTCTGTTTCTCGAAGTTGGGAACCGTGTCCTTCGCGATGTAGTCCGACCAGTTGTAGACATTCAGTTCGGTATCGGCCGCAAGGGCCGGCGTGGTCTTCAACACACATACGCTGGTGACGGCGAGCAGCGCGGCCCCCGCGACCGCACGACGAAGATGACGTCCAGAATCACAAGCGCTCATGGTGTTTTTCCCTGTAAGTAAAGAAGCCTGTACGAGCATCTGTTGCTCGTGCTGATCGTTCACAATGGACCGACGCGTTTGAGAATGCAGTGCAAGCCACACGCGTGCGCGTTCTCCGTTTCTATTCCCCATGTTGTCTCCAGTAGTTTTATCTTTGCGCGTGCTGCCTTAAACGTGCAGCAGCAAATGCCGGCGTTCCCACGAACTGATT
>NZ_JAQQET010000085.1:0-1648 GCF_046026855.1 Paraburkholderia sediminicola
TGGCCCAGACCGTGTCAAAACGCGAACGGCAAAAACTCCGACGACACTTGTTCTCGCAGCGAAGTGCGAATTATTGAATGCGGTATTTGGAACATCGATTTCGTCAAAGAGGATGTCGTCTAGTCCCCAGTTGGTCGCATGCGGGCCTATGCCTGCATCGCTTTCATGACCGTTTCTGAACCGAGTAACTTAATGACTCGCTTCATGTTGTACGCAAGCACGTGCAGGCTCATCTCAGTGCTTACCCGCTCGATCGTTCGCGTTAGGAAATGCGTGGCTCCCATCCAAGCCTTGATTGTGCCAAACGGATGTTCGACGGTTTGTCTTCGGGTACGCATCATGTCGGGGTTGTGATCAAGACGGATTTGCATCTCATCGAGAACCCCTTCGTGTTCCCAGCGTGTCACCCGGCGTTGTATGCTCGGCGTGCACTTGTCCTTTAAGGAACATTGTTGGCAGTTCGAGCTCCAGTAACGGTTCAACTTTAGCTCGCGCTCGATTGTCATGTAGCGCCATATGAGACGCTCTCCCGCTGGGCACCGATACTCGTTCGCCTCGGCGTTGTAAATGAAATCGTCTTTGCTGAAGCGGCCGTGAGCCGTCGCGCTCGACGTCACCGTCTTCGGAACGAACACGGTAATGCCAGCTTGGTGACACGCGAGTATCTCCTCGCTTTTGTAATAACCTCTGTCCGCAACTGCGGTGAGTTTCTTGACGCCCATCTCGTTACGCGCGAGCTTCGCCATCGACGTGAGTTGATCCCGATCAATGCCGTTGTTGGTGACCTCGTGCGCGACGATCAAATGGTGCTTTGCATCGACCGCTACCTGGACGTTGTAGCCAACGACGCCTGTCCCCCGCGTCTTCATTGAGCGCGCGTCCGGGTCTGTGAGCGACACTTGCTGGTCCGGCGACGCGTCGAGTTGAACTTCGACTTTCTTCAGGATTTGCATCTGCTCTTTGAGGGCCGCGATCTTGTCTTGCAACCGCTCCGTCTTTGCCTTCGCGATCGTAGGTTCCTGGCGATCGGCGGTGTCCATTTGCACAAGATAACGGCTGATGCTTGCCTCGATATCCCGCATTCGTCGTTCTAGTTTTGCGCTCGTGAAGTTGCGGTCGCGATGGTTCACTGCCTTAAACTTGCTCCCGTCTATCGCAACGAGCGCTTCGGCGAAAAGGTCCAAGCGTTGGCATAGCATGACGAACTGACGACAGACGCTGCGGATCGCTTTGCCGTTGTCTTTGCGAAACCGCGCAATGGTCTTAAAGTCCGGAGCCAAGCGGCCCGCGAGCCACATCAATTCAATGTTGCGCTGGGCCTCGCGCTCAAGACGACGACTGGATTGAATACGGTTCAGGTAACCGTAGATGTAGATCTTAAGCATCACCTCAGGATGATACGAAGGCCGACCAGTCAGCGCCGGTTCAACGCCTTCAAACCCAAGTTTCTGAAGGTCAAGCTCATCTACAAAGACATCGACTACGCGCACGGGGTTGGTGTCCGTCACGTAGTCGTCGAGTGCTTCGGGAAGAAGAAAGCTTTGAGTACGATTGTCGCCTTGAACGAACCGCTTCATCTCGCTCCCCCGCTATCGGATGAGAGATTTTAGCTCTTCAAAAAAGCGTTTTGACACACTCTGGGCCGAAC
>NZ_JAQQET010000086.1:0-1618 GCF_046026855.1 Paraburkholderia sediminicola
CGTGTCAAAACGGGCGGCCACAAGAAATAACGAAACCGGCCTCATCGGACGTTGCAGCTTTTCGATTGCGACAAGCCGAACGAAACCCGGCGAACAGTTGCAAAGGTTCAACAACCCCATACGGGCATCACGCCCGCATTGCCGTTATAAGCGTTTCCGAACCGAGTAACCGGATCACTCGCTTCATGTTGTACGCCAGCACGTGCAAGCTCATTTCAGTGCTCACTCGTTCGATGGTCCGCGTGAGGAAATGAGTGGCCCCCATCCATGCTTTGATCGTGCCGAAGGGATGCTCGACTGTCTGCCGCCGGGTCCGCATTATCTCAGGAGCATGATCAAGTCGCGCCTGCATTTCCTCAACAAGGGTCTCGTGCTCCCAGCGGGTCATACGCCGCTCAGTGCCCGGCGTGCATTTCTCTTTTAACGAGCACTGCTGGCAATTCGAACTCCAATACTTGCCGAGCTTCAGAGCACGCTCTACTGTCCAGCATCGCCAGATGAGCCGCTCACCGGCCGGACACCGATATTCGTTCGTTTCCGGGTTGTAAATAAAATCATCCCTGCTGAAACGGCCATGCGCCGTGGCGGTTGATGTCACCGTCTTTGCCACGAATACGATGATGCCAGCTTCATGGCATGCAAGTATCTCTTCGCTCTTGTAGTAGCCTCGATCCGCGATCGCAGTGAGTTTGCCTACACCCATTTCCGTTCGGGCAAGCTTCGCCATCGACGTCAGTTGATCACGGTCAATGCCGTTGTTAGTCACCTCGTGCGTGACGATCAAATGGTGTTTCGTATCCACTGCCGTCTGGACGTTGTAGCCGACAACGCCGGTCCCACGCGTCTTCATCGAACGCGCGTCCGGGTCGGTAAGCGAAACCTGTTTGTCAGGTGTCGCGTTCAGTCGTACCTCGATCTCTTTGAGGCTTCGCATCTGCTCCTTCAAGGCCGCAATCTTGTCTTGCAGTCGCTCCGTCCTGACCTTCGCGATTGCCGGCTCCTGACGATCCGCTGTGTCCATTGCCTCGAGATAGCGAGCGATACTTGACTCGATGTCGCGCATGCGTCGTTCAAGCTTCGCGCTCGTGAAGTTACGGTCGCGGTGGTTCACCGCCTTGAACTTGCTGCCCTCAATCGCAACAATCGCTTCGGCGAAGAGGTCCAGACGCTGGCACAGCACGACGAACTGACGGCAGACGCTACGGATCGCTTTGCCGTTGTCTTTACGGAACCGCGCAATGGTCTTGAAGTCCGGTGCCAGGCGGCCCGTGAGCCACATCAGTTCGACGTTGCGCTGGGCCTCGCGTTCAAGGCGGCGGCTCGACTGAATACGGTTCAGGTAACCGTAGATATAGATCTTGAGCATCACCTCGGGGTGATACGACGGCCGACCAGTCAACGCTGGTTGGACTCCTTCAAACCCAAACTTATGAAGATCAAGCTCATCGACAAAGACATCAACTACGCGCACGGGATTTGTGTCCGTCACGTAGTCATCGAGCGCTTCAGGGAGCAGAGAGCTTTGTGTACGATTGTCGCCTTGAACGAACCGTTTCATGTTGCTCAACCCTTGCTATCGGATGGTAAATTTTAACGCGCCAAAATGCGTTTTGACACA
>NZ_JAQQET010000087.1:0-1609 GCF_046026855.1 Paraburkholderia sediminicola
TGCGTCAGATCACGGAATTCCTGCGTAGCTGGTCGATTTCCGCAGGGGAGATACCGAGTTCGCGCAGGATGGACTCTGAATGTTCGCCGAGTGCGGGCACTGGCTCCATCCTGGCATCGAAGCCATTCAGGTTGACCGGAGGCAGGAGCATGTCGATGGTTCCTGCTTCGGTGGCGACCGGCCGCCACCGGGAGCGCGCCTGCAGTTGTGGATGACTGGCGAACGCACTAACGTCGTTGAGCTGCGCGTACGCAATGCCGCTCTTCTCCAGCAGATCAAGCACCTGTCGCGACGAGTGCTGGCGAAAGCCGCGTTCGATGAGCGCGGTCAATTCCGCTTTGTGCTGGACGCGCAGCGTGTTGGAGTTGAAACGCGGATCGTTCACAAGATCCGGCTGCTGGAGCACGTCCTCGCAAAAGCTTTTCCACTCGCGCTCGTTCTGGATGCCAAAGAAGACACTGCGTTCGTCGCCGGCACGGAACGGGCCATAGGGCGCAATCGTCGCATGTGTGATGCCGCTGCGCGGCGGGGGGGTACCGCCGTGTGTCGTGTAGTACATGGGATAGCCCATCCATTCGCCCAAAGCCTCGAGCATCGAGATGTCGATCTCGGCGCCCACGCCCTGGCGGTCGCGACGAATGATGGCGGTGAGAATCGAGGTGAAGGCATACATGCCGGTCGCGATGTCTGCAATGGAGATCGGCACCTTCGCCATCTCATCGGGGCTTCCCGTGATTGAAATAAGGCCGGTTTCGCACTGGATCAGGAGATCGTAAGCCTTGCGCGCGCCGTCCGGGCCGCCCTTACCGAAAGCCGAGATATTGCAGACGATGATGCCCGGATTGGTCAACCTGAGACTGTCATAGGTCAATCCCATCCGTGCTACCGAGCCGGGCGCGATATTCTGGATGAAGACATCGGCCTGCCCGAGCAGTTGGCGCAGGATACGAAGGCCGGCGGGTTTCTTGATGTCAAGGGCGAGACTCTCCTTGGAGCGGTTCGACCAGACGAAATGGCTGGAGAGGCCAAGCACCTTGTCATCGTAGGTGCGGGAAAAGTCACCGCCATCCAGCCGCTCGATCTTGATCACCCGTGCGCCGAGATCTGCCAACTGGCGTGCAGCATAGGGAGCGGCAACGGCCTGTTCGAGAGAAACCACGGTGATGCCATCTAATGGACGCATTTTCCCGCCTGCAGTTCGTGTTGTATGTGATGTGTAGTATGCCACACTAGATAAATACGCAGCATTCGGATGAGCCCAGGCAGTCCGTTCCGGTGTGCCGTCTTATGGCCGGGTGTGCCTTGTCAGCGGGCCGTTTGCCATTGCTATTGCCGGTAGTGCGTCTGGCGTGGTCCGAGGATGAAGGGCATTGCATCGGATATGAGCATGCAGTATGCTACATGGGACACGTCTGATTCGCATAGAAAGGGGCCGTTATGTTCATCGAGGTTGAGGGCTACACGCACGGAGTCAGCGCTGTGATCCGGAGCGTGACGGAGTTGCAGCATGATGGCGGGGATACCAGTTCAATCGGGCTGGACGGTAAAGGGCTGCAGGGCTATGGCTGCGGCGAACGCAGGTATCGCCAGAGCAGGCCGATCGAAGATG
>NZ_JAQQET010000088.1:0-1486 GCF_046026855.1 Paraburkholderia sediminicola
ATAGTCGGACCTGAACAATTCGTTTCTCGTTGCGCCGGTGTCACGCCGTCACGTCGGCGGCAATGCAGCGGTTGAGCAAAGCGACGAGAACGAAGACGCAAAAAAGCCGCAGCTTCCTCAGGATCATCCGGAAGTTGTGGCCGGCACCGCACAGCACCGCGTGCATTGCATCGCCGAGCGCGCCTTTGAGCCAGTTGCGATCAAGTTTTCCGTCTGTCTTCATGTGACCGATGGCTGGCTCGATTGCACTTCGCCGTCTGATCATCGCGCGTAGCCCGCGTGTGATACCCCGGCGCAACCCCGGGTGGTAGATCTTCACGCCGTCGATGGTGACGCCCTTGTAGCCGCGATCCACGATCGCCACCTCGGGTGCCGTGTCACTCAGGATTGCCGCCTGCTCCAGTGCTTCAGCCAGCGTGTGACCGTCGTACGGATTGCCAGGCATCGAGCGCATCCCAACGACCAGACCTTCCTTGTGGGTCGTCGTGATCGACACCTTCACCCCGAATTCGTAGGGTATGCGGGCTTTGCCCTTCGCCAGACACTCAACTTCCGGTGCGTGCAGCGCGTAGAGCTTGTTTTTGTCCTTCGGCTTCTGCGACAGGATCCGCTTCGTGCGGTCAATCAGCTCCTGCAAGTCCTTGCGGCCTGAGTCTGCTACCTGGGCGACCTGTCGCTCCACATCGCGCATCACCCGCCCAACGCGCGAGCGCAGCGTGCGCAATGCCTTCCTCATGCGCCTGTACTGCTTCGCGTGAGCATAGCGGCCAATCTGCAGCCCCAGGCGCGGCGCTTCGCGGTTGTAGTTCTGCCTCAACTTCAGACCATGCCGCGCGGCTGCCTTCACCAGATGTTCGCGACACCGTTCGAGCAATCGCGAATCGGTTGGATGAGCAATCGCCTTCTCCATGACCGTTGTGTCTACAATCACGCGCTTCACGCTCGAGGCCTTGATCACGCCGGCAAGCTTTGCCGCTTCGATCGTCTCGGCCAGCAACTCTTCAACGCCGGCTTCGCCCAGGCGCTTCCTCCAGCGCGTCAGGCTCGACGGGTCGATCGGAGGCCCGGTCTGCAGATACGTTTCACCGGTGAAGACCTGCCAGTATGGGTTCTCCACCCATTGCCAGACGACCTCTTCGTCGGACAGATCGAACGCATGCTGCAAATACAGCAGCCCCGCAATCAGGCGCGGCGAGCTCGCTGGTCGACCCTTGCGTGACACGAAACTCTCGCTCATCGATGCACCCAGTCGTTCCCAGTTGATCAGGTCGGCCAACCCGACCAACGGATGCTTCAGGTTGATCTGTTCGCGCAGCGGTTGCCGGAAGAAATCTCCCTCCGTCACAGGCGTCTTCGGACCCATCTGCACCTCGTCGAAAAATGCAGGATTCACGCCTTAATATGCCAGGTCCCTGCAATTCCCACAACCGCATTTCCGGCTCAAAACCTCACACCGAAAGGCTTTGAAGATTGTTCAGGTCCGACT
>NZ_JAQQET010000089.1:0-1476 GCF_046026855.1 Paraburkholderia sediminicola
GTAACTATTCAGCGCTTGTAAACTGCTACCAGGCTGTGCATAGTGAAGGACATGACGAAGATGCCTGACATCAAGGACCTGACACCGGAGCAGAAGGACGCACTCATCGTTGATCTGGTGAGGCGTCTGAACGAGCTTGAGGCAAAGCTTGAGAAGGACAGCCATAACTCCAGCAAGCCGCCGTCAGGCGATGGGCCGCGGCGCAAACCGAAGTCATTGCGTGGCACGAGCGGCGCCAGGCCCGGCGCGCAACCCGGGCACAAGGGCAAGACGCTCAAACGCGTGGCTCAGCCTGATCACATCAAGATTCATCCGGTGGCGCCGGTGTGCGATGCATGCGGCCAGCAGATCGAATCCGCCCGCATCACCGTCTTACCCGAAGGCCGTCAGGTGATCGATCTGCCGCCCACGCGTTTCGAGGTGACCGAGCATCGCGTCCAGGTCGCGCAGTGCGCCTGCGGCAAGCGCCATTCGGGGATGTTTCCCGAGGGCGTGAGCCAGGCGGTGCAGTACGGTCCCCAGATCCGGGCGGCGGCCGTCTATCTGACGCAGTACCAGCAGTTGCCGGTGGCGCGTACGGTTCAGGCACTGGGAGATCTGTTCGGTCTGCGCGTGAGTACGGGCACGGTGCAGCAGAGCATCGATGAGGCTGCCCGCCTGCTGGCGCCGGCAGTCAGGCAGATCAACGAGGCGTTACGCGAGCAGCCCGTGGTGCATTTCGATGAGAGCTGCATGCGCGTCAGTCGTATGCCCTACTGGCTGCATCTTGCCTCGACCCGTACGTTGAGTTGGTATGGCGCCCATCGCAAGCGCGGTCGCGAGGCGCTCGACAGCTTCGGCATCCTTCCCGGTTTTAAGGGCGTCGCGGTACACGACGGCTGGAGGCCATACGCTGCCTATGAGTGCGAACATGCGCTGTGCAACGCTCATCATCTGCGCGAACTGGTGTTCGTCGCGGAGTCGACGCAACAACCCTGGGCCCAGCAGATGATCAATCTGCTTTGCCAGGCCAAACGCGAGGTCGACCGCAGCGCGGCCTGCGGCAACACGGCGCTGGATCCATCGCGGCAACGCTATTACAGGCGACGCGCTCGGGCCCTGATCGCCCAGGCGCGCAAGCTTAATCCGACACAGGCTCGCGCGCCTGAACGCGTGGAGTTGCGCGGCAGGATCAGACAAAGCTTTACCTGCAATCTGGTCCGGCGGCTGCATCTGCAGGCGACCGAGGTGTGGCGCTTCATTGCCGATCACCGGGTGCCGTTCGACAATAACCAGGCCGAACGCGATATCCGCATGCCCAAGCTCAAACAGAAAATCTCCGGCTGTTTCCGCTCGGAATCGGGCATGCAGGCGTTCTGTACGATCCGCTCCTACCTGGCCACTCTGCGCAAACAGAACCGTTCGCTGATCAATGCGCTGGCGTTGAGCTTTGCCGGATTCGTCGTTTCGCCTCTGACTGCCGCTGAATAGTTACGC
>NZ_JAQQET010000090.1:0-1432 GCF_046026855.1 Paraburkholderia sediminicola
AGAGATATGGTCAAGACTGGTGTACAGACAGTTTGATGAGCAGCGATTTCAAGCGGCGAGTTTCTGCTGATCCGGTCGATCGTCTTGCACCGGTTCGCCGTCTTTGAAGGCAATGCCCTCCAACAACAGCTTGATCTGTTCGGGGCCGTTGATGCGGCGCCAGGTTTTCTCGGCTTCCTCGATCAGCTTGAATGCCAGACCGAGGAAGGTGGGTCGCGATACGCAGTTGCGCGTACGCGTAGTACGGTGACGTACCGTGGCAAACGTCGACTCAATCGCATTGGTCGTTCGCAAATGCTGCCAGTGCTCAGCCGGGAAGTCATAGAAGGCGAGCAAGCTTTCGCGATCCTTCTTCAAGGTGTCCGTCGCCTTCGGATACTTGGCCGCATGGATCGTCACGAACCGGTCGAACGCGGCGTACGCGTCGGCGCGTGTTGCTGCCATCCAGATTGACTGCAGATCTGCCTTGGCGCGGCCCTGTTGAGCCTTCGGTAGTGCATTGAGCACGTTGCCCATCTTGTGAAACCAGCAGCGCTGAGCGCGCGTCGTCGGAAACACTTCCTCCAACGCGGCCCAGAAACCCATTGCGCCGTCACCGACTGCCAGCAATGGCCCTGCCTGCAAGCCACGCGCCTTCAGATCCAGCAGGAGCTCTTGCCATGAGGCTTTCGACTCCCGATACCCGTCGCCGATCGCCACACGTTCCTTCTTGCCCTCGGGCGTTACGCCAATGATTACCAGCAGGCACTGGCCGTCTGAATTCTCGCTGCGCAAACCGGTATGAATGCCGTCGACCCACCAATAGACATATCGTGACTTCGACAGCTCGCGCCGGCTCCAGTTAGCATGTTCGTCGGCCCATTGCGCCTTCAGGCGGCTCACCACGTTCGCCGACAGGCCCCGGGCGTCCTCACCCAGCAGCACGCTCAGCGCCTCGCTCATATCGCCCGTCGAAATGCCCTTCAAATACAGCCAAGGCAGCGCTGCACTCACGCGCGGCGACTTCCTCACATAGGGCGGCACAATCGATGAATTGAACTTCACGCCTGATCCTGAACGGTCTCGAACCTTGGGGACCTTCACCGCGATCGGTCCGGCTGCCGTCAACACTTCACGTTCCGGCAAATAACCGTTGCGTACCACAGCGCGCTGCCCGTGCAATGTCTTGACGTTCTCGAACCGCTCCAGCAGCGACGACAGCTCCGCTTCGATTGCCTGCTGAATCACCTGCCGGGCTCCGTGCCGAACCAATTCGTCCAGCCCCAGACCGACTCCCGATGGTCCAACGACTTCTTTTTCTGTAAACTTGTTCATGGTGGATGGTTTGTTGTTTGCTAGTTTCCGACTTCGACAATCAGATTCTCAGCTAAAACCTCCACCGCCTTCAATCTCACGCTCCAACTTCCCCGTACACCAGAATCGAGCTTATCTC
>NZ_JAQQET010000091.1:0-1349 GCF_046026855.1 Paraburkholderia sediminicola
GTGGCCCGCGAGACCGAACTCGAACGCGCGCCGAATCTGTCGGCACGGCTACGCAATCCGGTTTATCTGAAGCGCGAGGACAACCAGCCGGTGTTCTCGTTCAAGGTGCGCGGCGCGTACAACAAGATGGCGCATATTCCGGCGGACGCGCTGGAGCGGGGGGTGATTACCGCGTCGGCGGGCAATCACGCGCAGGGCGTGGCGCTGTCGGCGGCGCGCATGGGCGTGAAGGCGATTATCGTCGTGCCGGTGACCACGCCGCAGTTGAAGGTCGATGCGGTGCGCGCGCATGGCGGCGCGACAGTCGAAGTGGTGCAGTTCGGCGAGTCCTATAGCGACGCGTACGGACATGCGGTGAAGCTGCAGGAAGAACGCGGTCTTACGTTTGTTCACCCGTTCGACGATCCGTACGTGATCGCCGGCCAGGGCACCGTTGCGATGGAGATTCTCAGCCAGCATCAGGGCCCGATCCACGCGATCTTCGTGCCGATCGGCGGCGGAGGCCTCGCCGCGGGGGTCGCCGCGTACGTGAAATCGGTGCGCCCGGAGATCAAGGTGATCGGCGTGCAGACCGATGATTCGTGCGCGATGGCGGCCTCCCTGAAGGCCGGCGAACGGGTGACGTTAAATGAAGTAGGCCTGTTCTCGGACGGCACGGCGGTGAAGCTGGTCGGCGAGGAAACCTTCCGCCTGTGCCGCGAATATCTCGACGACGTGCTGATCGTGAACACGGATGCGCTGTGTGCCGCGATCAAGGACGTGTTCCAGGACACCCGCAGCGTGCTGGAGCCGGCCGGCTCGCTCGCCGTCGCAGGCGCGAAGCAGTATGCCGAGCGCGAAGGCATCGAGAACCAGACGCTGATCGCGATCACGTCCGGCGCGAACATGAACTTCGACCGCATGCGTTTCGTGGCCGAGCGCGCGGAAGTCGGTGAAGCGCGTGAGGCGGTGTTCGCCGTGACGATCCCTGAAGAGCGCGGCAGCTTCCGCCGATTCTGCGAACTGGTGGGCACGCGCAGCGTCACCGAGTTCAACTACCGGATTGCGGACGCGAATTCAGCACATATCTTTGTCGGCGTGCAGATCAGGAATCGCAGCGAATCGGCGCAGATCGCGGATGCATTCGAGGCGCATGGCTTCGCCACGGTCGATCTGACCTTCGACGAACTGTCGAAGCAGCACATCCGCTACATGGTCGGCGGCCGCTCGCCTTTGGCCCACGACGAACGTCTGTTCCGTTTCGAGTTTCCGGAGCGGCCGGGCGCGCTGATGAAGTTTTTGTCGTCGATGGCGCCGAACTGGAATATCAGCCTGTTCCATTACCGCAACCAGGGCGCGGACTACAGTTC
>NZ_JAQQET010000092.1:0-1327 GCF_046026855.1 Paraburkholderia sediminicola
TACTAATGAGATGGTCAGCCTGACCGAAATGGCCCATAGGCTTACGCTTACTGGGCCGTTTCCTATTTTCAAGGGGGCCATCATGGCAGACGCAAAGTTGATCGGTATCGATCTGGGCAAGCACTCCTTTTTCGTTCACGCACAGGACGCACGTGGACAGCAACTCTGGCGCAGGAAGTTCACACGCCACCAGCTCATCATGATGCTGGCCCAGCATCCACCTTGTACGGTAGCCATGGAAGCATGTGCCGGAGCGCATTGGCTGGCACGCAAACTCCAGTCCTTTGGCCACCAGGCACGACTGATCGCGCCGCAGTTCGTCAAACCGTTCGTCAAAGGCAACAAGACCGACTTCGGCGACGCCCAGGCCATCTGTGAAACCGCCTCGCGTCCATCCATGCGGTTTGTGGCCATCAAGACACCTGAGCAGCAAACCCTGCTGGCACTGCATCGCGTGCGCGAAGCGCTGGTGTCCGAACGCACCGCCACCAGCAATCAGATTCATGCCTTCCTGCTCGAATCTGGCATCAGCCTGCCAACGGGGGCACGCGCTATCGCCCGTTTACCGGCCCTGCTCGATGAGCCCGCACACGAACTGCCACCGCGGCTCATCGCCACACTGCTACGGCTGCATCGGCGCTACGGCCAGCTCGGCAATGAAATCGCCGGGATCGAAACGGATCTCAAGGCCCAGCTCGCTGAAGACGAGGCCGCACAGCGCCTGCTTACCATCCCGGGCATCGGCCCAATCACCGCCAGCAGTCTGATTGCCGTGATCGGCGACGCGCACGCCTTCAGGCACGCCCGCGATTTCGCCGCCTCACTCGGCCTGGTGCCCCGACAGCACTCCACCGGCGGGCGCGCCACGCTGCTGGGCATCAGCAAACGGGGCAACGCCCAGTTGCGAAGTCTGCTCGTTCAGGGTGCGCGTGCCGTGATGCGCTATATCGAGCGGCGCCATGACGCGCTCGGCACATGGGTGCAGTCCCTGCTGCGACGCCGCCACGCCAATGTCGTCGCCTGCGCGCTGGCCAATAAAATGGCCAGAATCGTGTGGGCGATTCTGGCCAGAGGCGGCGAGTACCGGGCGCAACCCAGTCCCGCCTGATCAAGTACCACCTGCCCGCTACGGCACGCCTGCTTTTGCGACCACTGAGCTGTGATGAAGATATACGGCACACGGCCCGATCGGAAACCTGACAAAGAATCCAGTCATCAAGACTGCCTTACTTTCTAGGCCAATCGGGTGCGGCTACTCATCAGGGGCCGGGCGTCCAATCCACGCCCAACACGAGCCCGGATACATTTGCGCAAGCCCTTTTATCTT
>NZ_JAQQET010000093.1:0-1321 GCF_046026855.1 Paraburkholderia sediminicola
TGAACCGCCCCGGGTTCCGTGGAGGCTGTTGGGTTTCAGTTACGCTGCCATTGGGACAGCTTGATTAGAGAGTTGCCGGTAGTAGTTTGCTTCCGCTTCGGCGGGAGGGATGTAACCGATAGGTTCCAGCAGTCGATGGTTGTTAAACCATGACACCCATTCCAGCGTCGCGAACTCCACAGCTTCTTTGGTCTTCCAGGGCACTCGACGATGAATCAACTCGGCTTTGTAAAGTCCATTGATCGTTTCTGCTAGAGCATTATCGTAGCTGTCGCCCTTGCTGCCCACCGAAGGTTCGATGCCGGCTTCCGCTAGCCGCTCGCTGTATCGAATCGACACGTATTGCGACCCCCTATCCGAATGGTGAATCAAGCGACGGTCCTGCTCTGGTTGGCGTGCCCAGAGCGCTTGCTCCAATGCATCAAGTACAAAGTCCGTGCGCATCGAACTGCTGACGCGCCAGCCAACAATACGCCGGGCAAAGACGTCGATCACAAAGGCCACGTACAGCCAACCTTGCCAGGTCGATACATAGGTGAAATCCGAAACCCACAGCTGGTTCGGCCGCTCCGCTCGGAATTGCCGATTGACCCGGTCCAGCGGATAGGGCGCCTTGTCATCGCTGATCGTCGTGCGCATCACCTTGCCGCGCATCACGCCGCGCAGTCCCTGACGACGCATCAGTCGTTCGACGGTGCATCGCGCAACCGCAGTACCTTCACGGGCCAACTGACGCCAGACCTTATCAGCGCCGTAGACCTGCATATTAGCCCGCCAGACGCGCTCGATCTGCGGCACCAGCTCTTCGTCACGTCGAGCCCGCGCAGGTCGCAGTGTGGGATCCCGCAGTTGAGCTGCGTAACGACGGTACCCCGACGGGGCAATCCGCAGCACTTTGCAGATCGGCTCAACCCCGTACGTTGCCCGGTGCGCGTCAATGAAGTCCCTCATCACTTGAGTCGGCGGTCGAGCTCCGCCTGCGCGAAAAAAGCGCTCGCCAGCTTCAGGATCTCGTTGGCCCGGCGCAACTCCTTGACCTCGCGCTCCAGGTCTTTGACGCGCTGGGTCTCGGTCGTGCTCACGCCTTCACGCACCCCGGTATCAACCTCCTGGCGCTTGACCCATACCAACAGGGTCTGCGGCACGCAACCAATCTTGGGCGCAATCGACTCCACCGCAGCCCAAAGCGACGGGTACTCTCCGCGGTGCTCCTGCACCATACGCACGGCGCGCTCACGGGACTCAGGTGAAAACTTATTCGACTTGTTCATGGCTCCATCTTCTCAGAGGTTGGAGCCTCCTCAAAATCCGGGGCGGTTCA
>NZ_JAQQET010000094.1:0-1319 GCF_046026855.1 Paraburkholderia sediminicola
TGAACCGCCCCGGGAATCGTGGAGGCTGGTTGGTTTAAGTTGATGCCGGCACAGCGATGGTATTGCTGAATTGCCGGTAGTAGTTTGCCTCAGCTTCAGCGGGCGGGATATAGCCGAGAGGTTCCATCAGCCGATGGTGGTTGAACCACGCGACCCATTCCAGCGTCGCCAGCTCGACAGACTCACGCGTTTTCCACGGCGCACGACGATGAATCAGTTCGGCCTTGTACAGGCCGTTGATCGTTTCAGCCAGCGCGTTATCGTAGCTGTCGCCTCGGCTGCCAACCGACGGCTCGATGCCTGCTTCGGTCAGCCGTTCGCTGTAGCGAATGCTGACGTATTGCGAACCTCTATCGGAGTGATGGATCAGTGTTCCGTCATTGTCCGGCCGTCGAGCGTACAGCGCCTGTTCAAGTGCATCCAGAACGAAGTCCGTGGTCATCGACGAGCTGACGCGCCAGCCGACAATGCGCCGAGCGAACACGTCGATCACAAATGCGACATAGAGCCAGCCCTGCCACGTCGAGACGTACGTGAAATCCGACACCCAGAGCTGGTTCGGCCGGTCAGCCTTGAACTGACGGTTGACCCGGTCGAGCGGGCGTGGAGCCGATACATCGGGGATAGTCGTGCGAACTCGCTTTCCACGCCTCACACCGCGCAAACCCTGTTGCTTCATCAGCCGCTCGACGCTGCAACGTGCCACCGCAATACCCTCCCGGTTCAACTGCTTCCAGACTTTATCCGCGCCGTAGACCTGCATGTTGGCCTGCCAGACTCGCTTGATTTCTGGACTCAGAAACTCATCGCGTTTCGCTCGGGCACAGCGCCGCGACGGATCGCGAAGCTGTGCGGCATGACGCCGATAGCCCGACGGGGCAATCCGCAAGACCTTGCAGATCGACTCGACCCCGAAGGTGTCGCGATGCTGGTCGATAAAGGCCTTCAGGACTTCAGGCGGCGGTCGAGTTCCGCCTGGGCGAAAAATGCGCTCGCCAGCTTCAGAATCTCATTGGCACGGCGCAGTTCCTTAACCTCACGCTCCAGTGCCTTGAGGCGTTCACGTTCCGACGTGGTGACACCCTCACGCTCACCGCTATCAACTTCTTCTCGCTTGACCCATCCCAGCAGCGTCTGGCTCGTACAGCCGATCTTGGGGGCGATGGATTCAATCGCTGCCCACTGTGAGGCATACTCGCCCCGATGCTCTTGCACCATGCGCACAGCACGTTCGCGGACTTCAGCAGAAAACTTGTTCGACTTGTTCATAGCTCCATTCTCTCAAGAGTTGGAGCCTCCACCAAATCCGGGGCGGTTCA
>NZ_JAQQET010000095.1:0-1299 GCF_046026855.1 Paraburkholderia sediminicola
GCAAAGAAAAGCAACCGTATTGGAAGTCAAGCAACAGGCTGTTCCCGGGTGCTGGATTCTCAGGGTGGTTCGCCAGTCCGTACAGGCGAGCGCAGACCACGCGAGTGATCGCGTTCAGGCACAGCATCCGGGCAAAGCTATACCGCCGGTCAATTCATCGATGCGTTCCAGTGTGTGGCGTTGTGGACCATGGCGTTGAGCGTCACGATGAGCTTGCGAATGCACGCGGTCATGGCCACCTTGAATGGTTTGCCGGCCTTGCGCAGACGGTCATAGAAGGCTCTGATCACCGGATTGAAGCGCAGCGCAGGTATGCAGGCCATGTAAAGCGCGCGACGCACGATGGCACGACCGCCCTGAATGCGACGCTTGCCGATATGCTTGCCGCTGTCGCAATTGAACGGCGCGACGCCGGTGAGTGCGGCGATCTCGCGGCGGTTCAGTGAACCGAGCTGTGGCATGAATGCAATCAGCGTGGCCGCGGCACCGGGGCCGATCCCGGGCACGGAGCGCAGCAGATCCTCCTTCTGACGCCAGGCGGGCGAAGAGCGCATGAACGAATCAATGTCCTTATCAGCGACGGTGAGCTGCTGTTTGAGCCATTTGATATGGTCATTCAGGCTTTCCTTAGCTGCGGCGTGGGCGCGCTCCAGGCGGGCTTTTTCCGCCACCAGCATGTCGATAAGCTGGGCACGGCGCAGCAGCAGGGCCTGCAACTGCTCGGTCTGCACATCGTTGAGCGGGCGCACGACAGGTTTGATGACGGCGCCGAAATGGGCAATGGCGAAGGCATCGATACGGTCGGTCTTGGCGCGTCGCCCCGTAGCGCGCGCGAAGTCACGCACCTGTCGGGGATTGACTGCGACAGCGGGCAGACCGGCTTCACAGAGTGCCCTGAGCACGGCGAGTTCGAGCTTGCCGGTGGCCTCCATGACGATCAGTGTGGGGCTCAGCGCAATCAGACGCTGGACCAGCTGGTCGATGGCGGCGGTTTCATTGTCGACACTGAAATGTTCGGTAGTGTCGTGGATGGCAACGTCGAGGGTGCTACCACTGACGTCGATGCCGATATAAACGGAAGAGGAAGTCTGGTTCATCACGGTACCCATACTTGCAGGAAAATACGAGCTCGAGGCTCAGTCAACTGTTCGGGTTACGAGGATAAAAAGGACAGTCGCTCAGGCTTTTCTGCGGGCTCGAGGCACTGTAGGCAGACGAGCTGACTGTCCGTGTGGCGACAACTGATCGGGTCGACGCCACAGGAGGGAATATACAAGTAGGCAAAAGAAAGCAGCTCAC
>NZ_JAQQET010000096.1:0-1286 GCF_046026855.1 Paraburkholderia sediminicola
GAAATCGACGAATTTCTGAAAAAGAACCGCGTCACCGAAATCGAAGCGATCATTCCGGATATGGCCGGGATCGCACGCGGCAAGATCATTCCGCGCAGCAAGTTCGAATCCGGCGAGTCCATGCGCTTGCCGCAGGCGGTGATGATCCAGACCGTCACAGGGGACTATCCGGAAGACGGCACGCTCACCGGCGTCACCGACCCGGACATGGTGTGCGTTCCTGACGCCAGCACCATCCGCATGATTCCGTGGGCCGTCGATCCGACCGCCCAGGTGATTCACGATTGCGTTCACTTCGATGGCACGCCCGTCGCGATCTCGCCGCGCCGGGTGTTGCGCCGCGTGCTCGAACTTTATAAGGCCAAAGGCTGGAAGCCGGTTATCGCGCCCGAGCTCGAGTTCTACCTGGTCGACATGAACAAGGACCCGGATCTGCCGCTGCAACCGCCGATCGGCCGTACGGGCCGTCCGGAGACGGGTCGCCAGGCGTATTCGATCGAAGCGGTCAACGAATTCGATCCGCTCTTCGAAGACATCTATGAATACTGCGAGGTGCAGGAACTGGAAGTCGATACGCTGATTCACGAAGTCGGCGCCGCGCAGATGGAAATCAACTTCATGCACGGCGATCCGCTCAAGCTCGCCGACAGCGTGTTCCTGTTCAAGCGCACGGTGCGTGAAGCCGCGCTGCGTCACAAGATGTACGCGACTTTCATGGCCAAGCCGATGGAAGGCGAACCGGGCTCGGCGATGCACATGCACCAGAGCCTCGTGGACGAAGAAACCGGCCAGAACCTGTTCACCGGTCCGGACGGCAAGCCGACTTCGATGTTCACCGGCTATATCGCCGGCCTGCAGAAATACACGCCGGCGCTGATGCCGATCTTCGCGCCGTACATCAACTCGTATCGCCGCCTGTCGCGCTTCATGGCTGCACCGATCAACGTGGCATGGGGTTACGACAACCGCACGGTGGGTTTCCGGATTCCGCATTCGGGGCCGGCCGCGCGTCGTATCGAAAACCGCATTCCGGGCGTGGACTGCAATCCGTATCTGGCGATTGCCGCGACGCTGGCCGCTGGCTATCTCGGCATGACGCAAAAGCTCGAAGCCACCGAGCCGCTGATCAGCGACGGTTACGAGTTGCCGTACCAGTTGCCGCGCAACCTCGAAGAGGGTTTGACGCTGATGGGCGCTTGCGAACCGATCGCCGAAGTACTCGGCGAGAAATTCGTCAAGGCCTACCTCGCACTGAAAGAAACCGAATACGAAGCGTTTTTCCGCGT
>NZ_JAQQET010000097.1:0-1275 GCF_046026855.1 Paraburkholderia sediminicola
TGACGCTCCTATGTCAAGCAACAGGCGTCGAATCGGCCAGATCAGCCAGAATGAGCGGGTACAGCTCCCGGACGATATAGCGTTTCAGGCAGCGGTGGATTTCCTTGTGCGACATGCCTTCCTTCGTCCGACGATCGACGTAGGTCCGGGTACGTGGATCACTGCGCATCCGAACCATCGCAATGGTCCATAGGGCGTTGTTCGCAGACCGGTCACCGCCCCTGTTCAAACGATGCCGGACCGTCTTGCCGGACGACGCCTGCAATGGACTTGTGCCACAGAGTGCCGCCAGCGCCGCTTCACTTTTCAAGCGTTCGGGATTGTCGCCCGCCACAGCAACCAATACTGCAGCGGTCTGCGGGCCGACGCCGAATCGTTCGCGAAGTCGCCTGGCATGCTGGCTGGTCAGGCTGTCAAGCATGGTGTCGAGTGCTTTGATCTCCTCTGCCAGCGTCAGCCAACGCTTCGCCAGCAAACGCAGTGTGGTCGTGAGCGTTTGCAACATTGGCGTTTTGCCCAACGAGCGAAGACGGGCGCAACCTTCAACGCACTCTGCAGTCTTCGCTTTCAGAAGACGCTCACGGATTTCCTGGGGAGCGCTCACGAGCAAGGCCCGTAACTGATTGATAGCCTGCGTCTTTGCCTTGACTGCACTGCGTCTCGCAACGGAGACGGCGCGCATTGCCTCCGCGGCGCCGGATTGCTCCTTCGGGATAGCCGTAGCCTTTCCGGCGAGGACTGCGCGCGCCGCGTTCTCGGCATCGGTGGGATCGGACTTCCCTTTAGATCGGCGCATCGCGCGATCGGGACGATTGACTTCAAACACCTCAATCTCATGATCGCGAAGCACGCGGGTCAATCCCGCTCCGTAGGTTCCAGTCCCTTCAACGCCGGCGCGCCGTAGTTGGCCGAACGAATTTGCCCAGGTCAGCAGCTCGAAATAGCCTGCTGTGTCGGTCGATACCGATAGCGTTCCGAGAAGCCTGCCTGTATCGCTGATCACAGCCCCGACATGCTTATCCAGATGCGTGTCAACACCAAGAATCACTTCGTTTTGTTCCATGCGTATATCCGTTGTAGTGGGCGCATCGCCAACCCCACTCGCAGGACAGGACACTCACGGTGCAGAACAAAGCTCCTATCAGGTCACAGACGGTGAGCCCGGCAACGCTCGGGGAACGCCGGAATCCGATCGACAGGTCAACGCAAAGGCAGCTTGGCCAATCCCAGCACGGGTCAGATCGGTCCGACATTCAGAAGCGATCTTAGACTGAG
>NZ_JAQQET010000098.1:0-1268 GCF_046026855.1 Paraburkholderia sediminicola
TGCCACGGCATCCGGATGGCCAAGGAAACGGTCAGACGGCTGATGACGGACGCCGGTCTGTGGATACCACGCCGGCAGCGCCCGCCGAAGATCTACCAGCCGCGGGCGCGTCGTGCGTGTCTGGGCGAACTGATCCAGATCGATGGCAGCGATCACCGGTGGTTCGAGGAACGGGCGCCGGCCTGCACACTGCTGGTGTACGTCGACGATGCGACCAGCCGGCTGATGCATCTGCACTTCACGGCGAGCGAATCGACCTTCAGCTATTTCGAGGCGACGCGGGCGTACATCGAATGCCACGGCAAGCCTGGCGCGTTCTACAGCGACAAGGCGAGCGTGTTTCGCAGTGGCAAGGCCCATGAAACCGGCAGCAGCGTGACGCATTTCGGCCGGGCGATGTTCGAGCTGAACATCGACACGTTCTGCGCGAACAGCAGCTCCGCGAAGGGTCGCGTCGAGCGTGCCCACCTGACGCTGCAGGATCGGCTGGTGAAGGAATTGCGACTGCGCGGAATCAGCACGATCGTCGAAGCCAATGCGTATGCGCCCTCCTTCATGGCCGCCTACAACGCACGCTTCGCGAAGCCGCCGAAGAGCGATTTCGACGCGCACCGGCCGCTGCGGGGTGACGAGAATCTCGACCTGCTGATGACGTGGCGCGAGACGCGACGCGTGACGAAATCGCTGACCATTCAGTACGATCGCGTGATGTACCTGCTGGATGACACGCCGGAGAACCGGAAACTGATCCACCGCTACATCGACGTGTGGGAGTACCCGGACGGGCGCATCGAGATCCGCGCCGATGGCCGGGTGCTGCCGTACAGGCAGTACGACCGGCTGGCCGAGATCGACCAGGGCGCGGTCGTTGAACATAAACGCCTGAGTCACGCGCTGCAGGTCGCGCAGGCGATCCAGGCGCAACGCGACAACCGGCGCATCTCCGGCTCCCCCGCGCGCACGAATCAGGGACAACCGGTTCGGGCAACGGAACGCGCGCAGGGCACGAAGAAGCAGCGTGAATTCACCCAGGACGACATCAACGGCGTGATCACGGAACTGGCACAACGAAGGCAGCCGAACCAAACACGCAAACCTGGCCGTCGGTCTGCAGGATCTGTCTGAACGGACTGACACGCCCTGCCCGTTCACGCGCTGTCCTTCAACGCTACGTGAGATTCAAACCGTTAAAGACAGAGTCAAACTCAACGTCAAAACCCGACATTTCTAAATAGCTGCCGCTACGACATCTTGAAATGGCTATGACA
>NZ_JAQQET010000099.1:0-1155 GCF_046026855.1 Paraburkholderia sediminicola
CAAAGTCTCATACTGCTACGCAGGTCTCATACTGACGTGATTCGTTTCGTAACTACTCTCGTGGGCAAGTATGGCCCAAGCAATTCGCGCCATCTTGTTTGCAAGAGCCACGGCTACTACGTTGCCAGGTCGCCGCTCCTGAATTCCTTTCTGCCAGGCAGTTGGTACCTTGGCGTGACACAGGACGGAGCGCGCCCCGTGGATCAGCAGCGTGCGCAGGTATGGGTCGCCTCGCTTTGAGATCGAGCCCAATCGAACCTTGCCGCCCGTACCATGTTGCCGAGGAACAAGCCCGAGAAACGCAGCGAACTCACGTCCCGACTTGAACGTCCTGGCATCTCCAATTGTTGCGACCAACGCGGTGGCGGTGAGTCTGCCGATGCCCGGCACTTCGGAGATTGCGCGACACGCCGCTTCCTGTTTCTGCCAGGCACCGATGCGCTTCTCGAGTTGACTGATATCGTCCTCAAACGCGTTGATGCGTCGTAGTTGGTCTTGCAGATTGAGGACGATCGGTCTTGGTAGCGTGTCCTCTAACTCTGCCATGCGCTCGCGGATCTCAGTGAGCCCTGCCAACCGTCCGGCACGAAACGTCGCACCGAATTCGTAGAGCAAGCCACGTAGCTGATTTACCTGCATCGTGCGAAACTTGACGAGCAACGAGCGCATGCGGTGCAGGCTCAACATCGTTTGCTGATCTTCTGTCTTTGCAGCAACCGTGCGCATCCCGGGTTGCTGTACAGCAGTCCAAATGGCCCGAGCATCCGCTGCGTCGGTCTTGTTCGTTTGGACAAATGGCCGGATAAATTGCGCATGCAACAAGACTACCTCATGTCCGAGTGCCTGAATTTTACGCGCCCACCAGTGAGCACTTCCGCAAGCTTCGAGGGCCACTCGACCAGCAGGACGTTGGGCTAGAAACGCAATTAAATCGTCGCGTCCGAACCGGCGATTGGCTATCTCACCGGTCTGTGCGTCGACCCAGTACATCTGGAACACCCGCTTTGCAATATCCAGTCCATATGTCGTAGCATTCATTTAGGGCCTCCGTTCCTCAAGTGGTTGTGTCGCAACTCCACTTTGGCACATTGATGCCGTTCGGTTCTGGAGGCCCTCAATCATGCCCACCTCCCCGAAGGGAGGGCGGTGTCCATT
>NZ_JAQQET010000100.1:0-1138 GCF_046026855.1 Paraburkholderia sediminicola
TGCCGCAGCAAGGGCATTTATCCGGAGCAGATCCGGCAGTGGCGCGAGGCGTGCGAGCAGGCCAACGCGGTGCCTGAAACGAAGCCCACGGCGGCCCAGCGCAACGAGGCGAAGGCTGCGCAAAAGCGCATCCGTGAACTGGAGCGCCAGCTCAAACGCGCTGACGCGGCCCGTGCGGAGGCGGCGGCCTTGCTGAACCTGCGAAAAAAAGCCGAAGCGATCTGGGGCAAGGAAGAGGAAGACTGATCAGCCGCCCGGATCGCGATGAAGCCATGCAGTTGATCGATGAAGCCGTACAGCAGGGAGCGCGCCGCTCGCGTGCATGCGAGCAGTTGGGACTCAGCGTGCGCAGCGTCCAGCGCTGGCGCCTGTCGCCGCAGGACGGGCGCGCTCAGGTGAAGCGTGCAGCGCCGCCCAACAGGCTGAGTGAGGCAGAACGTCAGGCCGTGCTCGATGCGGCCAACCGTCCGGGCTACGCGAGTCTGACGCCGCACCAGATCGTGCCGAAGCTGGCGGATGAAGGGATTTATCTGGCTTGCGAATCGACGTTCTACCGGATACTGAACGCAGCAGGACAGGGCCAGCGCCGGGGCCGCGCGCGAGCCCCGCAACGACGCACGCTCACGACGCATTGTGCCGATGGTCCGAACCAGGTGTGGTGCTGGGATATCACGTGGATGCCGGGCACGGTCAGGGGCCGGTACTTCTACTGGTACATGATGAAGGACATCTACAGCCGCAAACTGGTGATGAACGAGGTGTGGGAGCAGGAGTCGGCTGAGCACGCGAGCGAGTTGCTGAACAAGGGATGTTTGCGTGAAGGTATCGCCGGGCGTCCGCTGGTGCTGCACTCGGATAACGGCAGTGCAATGAAAGGCGCCACGATGCGCGCGGCCATGATCGATCTGGGCGTGCAGCCTTCGTTCAGCCGGCCGCGTGTGAGCAACGACAACGCCTTTGCCGAGTCACTGTTCCGTACGGCCAAGTACTGCCCGTTATGGCCTGAGCAGCCGTTCGACACGCTGGAGGCGGCCCGCGCATGGGTGCAGCGCTTCGTCCAGTGGTACAACGAAGAGCACTGTCACAGCGGCCTGAAGTATGTCAGTCCGGGGCAACGGCATCGCGGCGAAGCCAACGA
>NZ_JAQQET010000101.1:0-1070 GCF_046026855.1 Paraburkholderia sediminicola
GCCCTGTCGGGCGTGACGGCGGGCAACACCGCGCTGTGCACGGTCGGCAAGACCGGCAACGATCTGCATTACCGCGGCTACGACATTCTCGACATCGCCGGCGCATGCGAATTCGAAGAGATCGCGTATCTGCTGGTCCACGAAAAGCTGCCGACGCAGGCTGAACTGACCGCCTACAAGATCAAGCTCAAGGCGTTGCGCGGCCTGCCCGCGAACGTCAAGGCCGCGCTGGAATGGATTCCGGCCGCCGCTCACCCGATGGACGTGATGCGCACAGGCGTCTCGGTGCTCGGCACCGTGCTGCCGGAGAAAGACGATCACAACCTGCCGGGCGCACGCGACATCGCTGACAAGCTGATGGCTTCGCTCGGTTCGATGCTGCTGTACTGGTACCACTACTCGCACAACGGCAAGCGCATCGAGGTCGAAACCGACGACGATTCGATCGGCGGCCACTTCCTGCATCTGCTGCACGGCGTGGAGCCGTCGAAGGCATGGGTCGACGCGATGCATGTGTCGCTGAACCTGTATGCCGAGCATGAATTCAACGCGTCGACCTTCACCGGCCGCGTGATCGCCGGTACGGGTTCGGATATCTACTCGGCCATCACCGGCGCAATCGGCGCGCTGCGCGGCCCGAAGCACGGCGGCGCGAACGAAGTCGCGTTCGAGATCCAGTCGCGCTACCAGACGCCTGACGAAGCCGAAGCCGATATCCGTAAGCGCGTTGAAAACAAGGAAGTGGTGATCGGATTCGGTCACCCGGTGTACACGATCTCTGACCCGCGCAACAAGGTCATCAAGGACATCGCGAAGAAACTGTCGAAGGAAGCGGGCAACACCAAGCTGTTCAGCATCGCCGAGCGTCTTGAAACAGTGATGGCGGATGCGAAAAAGATGTTTCCAAATCTCGACTGGTTCAGCGCGGTGTCGTATCACATGATGGGCGTGCCGACGGCGATGTTCACGCCGCTGTTCGTGATCGCCCGCACGGCAGGCTGGAGCGCGCACATTATCGAGCAGCGGATCGACAACAAGATCATTCGTCCGAGCGCGAATTACACCGGTCC
>NZ_JAQQET010000102.1:0-1012 GCF_046026855.1 Paraburkholderia sediminicola
TATCCCAGCAATTCCCCTTTCTGCTCATGCTCTGAACGATGCCGTTTGCCTTCAGTTCGTTCACAAAGTGCGCGCTGGTGTACTGGCATCCCTGATCCGAGTGGAACTTCAGCCCCGGCGGTGGACGTCGCTGGTCGCGCGCCTGCTTCAAAGCCCTGATGACCAGTGCCGTATCAGGCAGCAGCGCAAACGCCCAGCCGACGATACGGCGCGAATACAGGTCCATCACGATGGCCAGATACGACCAGCCCTGAAGCGTTCTCACATAAGTTATATCTCCTGCCCACACCTGGTTGATGGACGGCGGCTCGAAGTTACGCGCCAGCAGATTCGGCGCCACCAGCGCCTCGCCATTGCTCTTCTGATAGCGGTGCGTACGCTTTCTGGTAATCACCAGTTGCGCGCGCTGCATCAGCGTGCGGGCACGATAACGCCCCACCTTGTGGCCGCGCCTTTGAAGCTCATCCGACATCCTTCGGCTGCCATAGCTGCAGCGGGTTTCGCGATGAATCTCACGTGCAGCGGCCATCTGCGGGCAGGGCGCAGGGTCAACCGACGGGCGCCCCGCGAACGCGTAATAGCTGCTGCGCGCCACCTTCATCACCTCACACATCACCCTCACAGGCCAGGCCTTCTTCAGTGACTGGATCACTTCGAGAAGCGATCCATTTCCTTGACGAAGAAGGCCGTAGACTTTTTTAGAATGTCGCGTTCCCTCTCGAGATCAGTGACCTTCGCCTCGAGCTCGCGAATGCGACGCGCATCGGTCTCGATCTCTATCGCTGTGCGCGGTGGTTTGGCCTGCTCCTCGCGCCACCGCGCGACCCAGCGACGCAACGCCGTGTCGCCAACGCCCAGCGCTTCGCAGGCCTGCGAGTATGAATAGCCCTTGCTGACCACCAGCTGGACTGCTTCTGCCTTGAATTCTTCAGGAATGTTCCGTCTGCTCATTTCTCACCTCAGTTGGAGAATTATCCCCTTTAGAGGTGTCCAGCTTCATTGAACCACTACA
>NZ_JAQQET010000103.1:0-683 GCF_046026855.1 Paraburkholderia sediminicola
TCACCCAGCACATGACGTGCCATTTCGACGACGATGTAGTCCGCCTCGGTGCCCGAGTCTTCGTTGTAGCGCGACAGACCTTGCAGGCAGGACGGGCAGCTCGTCAGGATCTTCACCTCGGTCACGCCGTTCGGTTGCGGCCCGTTGCCCGCCTTGAGCACGGAGCCGTCCGGCGCACCCGCCGCGCCGGCCGATGCATTGGCCTCGTTGATCCCATTTGCGCCCGCCTCAGCCACCAAAGGAATGCCGCGGAGCTTTGCGGCGCCCTTGCGCATTTCCTCTTCCTTGCGGAAGCGAACCTGCGTCGAGATGTCGGGACGCGTCACCGCGAGTGTGCCGGATTCGCCACAGCAGCGATCGTTCTTCTCGATCTTGTAGCCGTCGTTCTCCGACCCCATCAACTGATTGACGAGTTTGACCGGATCCATCGTCTTGATCGGGGAGTGACACGGGTCGTGGTACATGTAGCGCACGCCGTTCACGCCTTCGAGCTTGATGCCTTTCTCGAGCAGAAATTCGTGGATGTCGATAATCCGGCAGCCCGGGAATATCTTCTCGAATTCATAGCCGGCAAGCTGGTCGTAACACGTGCCGCACGACACCACCACCGTCTTGATGTCGAGATAATTCAGCGTATTCGCGACGCGGTGGAACAGCACGCGGTTATCCGTGACGATCTGCTC
>NZ_JAQQET010000104.1:0-627 GCF_046026855.1 Paraburkholderia sediminicola
ACCTCTAGCTCATAAGTGGGTCCCCTGACTTGGAGGGGGTAGTGGCGCATCTGGAATCCGTGTTCTCGCACACTCCGCGTGAGTGGCAAGGCAGTCATTCTTCCGGCGGCGCTGCGCGCGCCGATGTGTTCCTCTTAGAACCATTTGATCGTCTTCGCGCGCGGGTTTCACTTGATGCTGCAGCTTACCGTTGCATCTCCTGGCATTTCTTCAATGCGCCAGCGCTTCATTCGCAGTGCGAGTTTGTCGCGCCTGCATGTGGTGTGACTTGTCGGCCGCTCAGAGCGGCAAGTGGCAGTTCCCGAAGCAGATATATTTCTCAGCACCTCGCAGAGGCAAAGCCGATTGCCGCCCCGGACCTCAACCGAAGTCCTGGGTTTTCTTTGCATACCCATCCGCGCCGAGGCGAAGACGATGGCTCCCACCGCACCTCAACGAAGCCGCAGGTTTCCCTGGCAAACCCGTCCGCGACGTACGCAGTGCGGAGTGGGAGCTGATGAGCGCTTTGTCACTCACGCGGAATGGGCGAGAACACAGATTCCAGATGTGCCACTACCGCAACTGCGCGGGGGACCCGCTTATAAGCTAGCGGTGTGAGCTGCTTTCTTTTGCCTACTTTTCTTTGCA
>NZ_JAQQET010000105.1:0-618 GCF_046026855.1 Paraburkholderia sediminicola
CGCGAGAAACTTCAGGCGAATCTGCATTGCCCGCTCAAGGTGCCCATAGACGAGCCGGCGCGCCTGCTCGCCGTCGCCGGCCTGAATGGCCGCGCAAATCTCAAGGTGTTCGAGCACCGCCTCTTTCGTCCGCTCGGCGCTATAGCGTTCGACGCGCCGCAGCGCGAGCCCGCTTTGATCACGCAAGTTCCGATAGCTCTGCCGCAAGCGTTGATTGTCGGCGCATTCGAACATGGCATCGTGGAACATCCAGCCGACGTTTTGTGCTTCGTCGACGTCGAGTGCTTTGCCGCCCGTCACGCCCGCTGCAAGCGCTTGCAACCGCTGGGCTATGTCATCGAGCGAAGCGCATGAGCCATGACGGGCCGCGAGGAACGCGGCCATTCCCTCCAGCGCGATCCGCATTTCATGAATTTCGCGCAGATCGCTTACCGACATCTCTCGCACGAACGTGCCGCGCATCGGCACGATTTCAAGCAAACCGTCGCGCGCGAGCCATTTGACCGCCTCACGAATCGGCGTGCGGCCAACCTGGAGCCGCTCCGCGAGACTGCGTTCGGAAAGCGCTTCGCCGGGGCGAAGCGAGCCATCGACGATCAATGCGCGCAGGCGGACATA
>NZ_JAQQET010000106.1:0-596 GCF_046026855.1 Paraburkholderia sediminicola
CGTGGTCGCCGCGGCCGTACCCCCGGTGAGATCAAATGTCCCAGTGTGCGGTGGCGCTGTGGTCGAACCGGCGCCGAGCGCGACGTCGCCCGCGTTCGAAGCCGTTGCCTGTGCACCGAGCGCCATGGCGTTGGACGCGCTCGCCTGCGCCCCGGTGCCTGCCGCAAAGCTGTCCGCTGCACTGGCTACCGCCTGGGGACCAATAGCGATGCTGTCGGTCCCCGTTGCCTGACTGTCCGCTAGCGTAGAGTCAGCATGGAAGTACTTGATGCCCGCGCCGTTGTTGATGTCCGTTATGGCAGTCGTATTCGCGCTCACCTGCTGGTTGGTCGCGAACAGCTGTGAACCATTGACGGCATCTGTCGAGCTCGAACTGAGTTGCCCTGCAGCTACATTCGTGACCTGCCGTGTCGCACCCGCCGACCCAACACTCACCACGCCTGCCGGCGTCGCGCCAGCAAACGTGTAGCTCGTGCCACCGATCGTCGCACCCGCAGTCGGCACGGCTGCCGCAGTTACCGTCGAGCCCTGCCCCAGTGCGACGTTGCTGCCCGTCACGCCGGCCACCACACTGGCTCCTTGCCCGAGCACCGTCG
>NZ_JAQQET010000107.1:0-572 GCF_046026855.1 Paraburkholderia sediminicola
GTCGTAGACGCGCGCGGTCAGGATTTTCTTCAGGTAGTCGTGGGAAACCATGCGGGTGGCGCGGTGCGCTTTGTGAGACGGGAAAGGGTCAATGATAGCGCCAATGGTGTGCACTCTGGCCTTCAGCGAACCCTCGGCGACCGCCCGAGCGCCCTCGGCAAAGCGTTGTCCGACCGTTCGGTCGGAGAATCCTGCGCATGCGCTTGCGGGCGCCGTTTAACCCAAAAACGCTCAAAGTCCCGCCACAGCCCCGATTTCACGCGTCAACGCGCGGTTGGATCATGGGGTAGAATTCCATTTTGGAATAAGGATCGGAAGATGCACTGGCAGCCTCGGATCGCCCATTTGGTGCCCGTCCCGCGTGAGTCTTGCCCCGCGGCGGAGCGTCACGTCCGCCAGCGGCACCTCCGCCACGCGCGATCGTGTAGCTGTCTCTGAGCGCCGTGAAGCGACTGATGTGGGTAGGCCGTCAGTTGCGCTTCGCTCCCCTAGAAGATTTCCAGCATTGCGCTCCACGCGCACCGTCCGCCGACGCCTCACCCATGAGCGCGCCCGGTTGACCCACAGAGTCG
>NZ_JAQQET010000108.1:0-557 GCF_046026855.1 Paraburkholderia sediminicola
TTGCCCCTGTGCGGGGCGGCACTTACTTTCTTTGCCGCCGCAAAGAAAGATAAGCAAAGAAAGCGGCTCACACCGCTAATTCTTAAGCGGGTCCCCCGCGCAGCCACGGTAGTGGTGCATCTGGAATCTGGGTTCTCGCACATTAGGCGTGAGTGACAAGGCAGTCATACTTCCGGCGGCGCTGCGCGCGCCGACGCGCATTTCTTAAAACCGATTGCTGTGTTTTTGCACTCGCGCTCCATTCGGTGCTCCGCCAAGGCGAAACCAACGACCCCCACCGCCCGCAAACGAAGCTACTTGGTTTCCCATGCACGTCCGTCATTGCCGAGGCGAAGCCGATGACTCCCACCGCGCCTCAACGAAGCCCCTGGTTTCCCAGGCAGCCCCATCCGCGACGCACGCAGTGCGGAGTGGGAGCGGATGACGGCTTGGTCACTGACGCGGAGTGTGCGAGGGCACGGATTCCAGATGCACCACTACCGCAACTGTGCGAGGGACCCGCTTATAAGCTGGCGGGGTGAGCCGCTTTCTTTGCTTATCTTTCTTTGCGGCGGCTG
>NZ_JAQQET010000109.1:0-496 GCF_046026855.1 Paraburkholderia sediminicola
AGTAGGCAAAAGAAAGCAGCTCACACCGCTAGCTCTTAAGCGGGTCCCCCGCGCAGCCACGGTAGTGGTGCATCTGGAATCCGTGCCCTCGCACATTCAGCCGTAGTGACAAAGCACTCATCAGCTCCCACTCCGCACTGCGTGCGTCGCGGATGGGGCTACCAGGGAAACCTAGGGTTTCGTTGAGGTGCGATGGGAGCCGTCATTGCCTCGGCAACGACGGACTTGCATGGGAAACCAAGTAGCCTCGTTTGCGGGCAGTGGGGGCTATCGGCTTCGCCTCGGCGGAACGCCGAATGGAGAGTGAGTGCGAAAACACAGCAATCGGGTTTGAGAAAGTGCGCATCGGCGCGCGCAGTACCGCCGGAAGTATGACTGCCTTGTCACGAACGCGGAGTGTGCGGGAACACGGATTCCAGATGCACCACTACCGTAACTGTGCGAGAGACCCGCTTATAAGCTAGCGGTGTGAGCCGCTTTCTTTTGCCTATCTTTT
>NZ_JAQQET010000110.1:0-493 GCF_046026855.1 Paraburkholderia sediminicola
ACCGCTAATTCTTAAGCGGGTCCCCCGGTCTGGAAGGGGCAGTGGTACATCTGGAATCCGTGCCCTCGCACCTTCAACCGTAGTGACAACGCACTCATCAGCTCCCACTCCGCACTGCGTGCGTCGCGGATGGGGCCGCCAGGGAAACCGGGGGTTTCGTTGAGGCGCGGTGGGAGCCATCGGCTCCGCCTCGGCGCGCACGGAGTTGCACGGGAAACCCGGCGCTTCGTTTGGGCGCGGCGGAGCCCATCGGCTTTGCCTCGACGCGCACGGAGTTGCCTGGAAAACCAGAGGCTTCGTTTGGGCGTGGCGCAGCCCATCGGCTTTGCCTCTGCGAGGTGCGAAAAATATATCTCGTTCGGAAATGCCGGTCGGTGCCCCGCGCGGCCGACAAGTCGCGGTAGCGCATCCAGGTGCGAATGCGCTGACGCATTACAGGAATGCCGGGATGCAACGGCAAGCCACGGCGTCGAATATGGCGTGCGCGAAAACG
>NZ_JAQQET010000111.1:0-406 GCF_046026855.1 Paraburkholderia sediminicola
TGTAGTAGCTTTATAGAAATGTCGTGTTCTAGCCATTTAGAAATGTCGTGTTTTGGCCTCGGTATGCTTGCCGGTTCCCTGCGGGACTATGGAGCCGGCCATGCATGCAGCTGCACTGGTGACATTGAACATGCGCGAACTCGACCGTCTGAAGGTCATCCAGGCCATTGTCGACATGGGCCTCAAGCCCGGTCGCGCGGCCGAACGCTTGGGCTTGACCGTACGTCAGGTTGAGCGCCTGGTGATCCGCTATCAGGAATCGGGTGCGGCGGGACTGGCCTCGCACAAGCGTGGCCGCCAGGGTAACCGGCGTCTGGACGAGAATCTGGCCCAGCGGGCTCTGGCGATCATCCGCGAACGCTACGCCGACTTTGGCCCGACGCTGGCCTGCGAGAAGCTGGTTGAG
>NZ_JAQQET010000112.1:0-391 GCF_046026855.1 Paraburkholderia sediminicola
CTTTTCCGTGACCTTGCCCAGCACCTTGTTCGCGCGACGGCGCAGATCGAAGGTTTTCTGGAACTCGCTCTCGAAATCGTCGACGGCCCGGCGCGCAGCAGCGACCAGCGTTTCAACGCGAGCGGCCCGATCGACGCCCGCTTCGTCGCCGTGTTCGACCAGATCGGCGCGGCGGCGCTTTTCGATCTCGGTCAGACGGTGATGCAGCGCCTCGATCAGCAGCGCGCGGCGCTTCGGATTGTCGAGCAGGTCGTCTTGCAGGTAAGGATTGCGGCGCACGACCCAGATGTCGCCGAGCACTTCATACAGCATCCGCGCCGAGCGGCCGGTGCGGCGTTCCGCCCGCAGTTCGGCCAAAGCCGCCCAGGCTTCGTCGCCAAGCAGACGGATG
>NZ_JAQQET010000113.1:0-391 GCF_046026855.1 Paraburkholderia sediminicola
TATCCGTCTGCTTGGCGACGAAGCCTGGGCGGCTTTGGCCGAACTGCGGGCGGAACGCCGCACCGGCCGCTCGGCGCGGATGCTGTACGAAGTGCTCGGCGACATCTGGGTCGTGCGCCGCAATCCTTATCTGCAAGACGACCTGCTCGACAATCCGAAGCGCCGAGCGTTGCTGATCGAGGCGCTGCACCACCGTCTGACCGAGATCGAAAAGCGCCGCCGCGCCGATCTCGTCGAACACGGCGATGAAGCAGGTGTCGATCGGGCTGCCCGCGTCGAAACGCTGGTTGCGGCTGCACGCCGGGCCGTCGACGATTTCGAAAGCGAATTCCAGAAGACCTTCGATCTGCGCCGCCGCGCGAATAAGGTGCTGGGTAAGGTCACGGAAAAA
>NZ_JAQQET010000114.1:0-375 GCF_046026855.1 Paraburkholderia sediminicola
AGACGGTGCTCGGGCAAGGAGCCAGTGTGGTGGCCGGCGTGACGGGCAGCAACGTCGCACTGGGGCAGGGCTCGACGGTAACTGCGGCAGTCGTGCCGACTGCGGGTGCGACGATCGGTGGCACGAGCTACACGTTTGCTGGCGCGACGCCGGCAGGCGTGGTGAGTGTTGGGTCGGCGGGTGCGACGCGGCAGGTCACGAATGTAGCTGCAGGGCAACTCAGTTCGAGCTCGACGGATGCCGTCAATGGTTCACAGCTGTTCGCGACCAACCAGCAGGTGAGCGCGAATACCACGGCCATATCCAGCAATACGACTGCCATATCCAACATCACAAATGGCGCGGGCATCAAGTACTTCCATGCTGACTCTACGC
>NZ_JAQQET010000115.1:0-321 GCF_046026855.1 Paraburkholderia sediminicola
GCTGTGGGCTACCGCGACAGTTTGTAGTTTGCGGAGTTTCCGCTGAGCGTCGACAACAGCATGCCAATTGATGAGCCACCGCTGGGCGTCACAGCAGCGCTGTGGTTTGATGAAATGCCACCGAGTGTCCACAAAAACGCGTGGTTGCTGAAGTACCGCTGCGGCGCGCGCAGCGCCGCCGGAAGTATGACAGCCTTGTCACCGAGGCTGAATGTGCGAGAACACAGATTCCAGATGAGCCACTACCGCCACTGTGCGGGGGACCCGCTTAAGAATTAGCGGGGTGAGCCGCTTTCTTTGCTTATCTTTCTTTGCGGCGGC
>NZ_JAQQET010000116.1:0-310 GCF_046026855.1 Paraburkholderia sediminicola
TGCTTCCTGGACGAAGACCTGCGTCCGGCGAGAGGGACGGGGAGGCGCGAGCGCCGCTGACCGCTTGATGTGCCGGCCGACGCTCCCCAACAAACGCCATTCGGCATTTTCAGCGCCGCGCCGAGGCGAAGCCGATGGCTCCCACCACGCCCAGACGAAGCCCATGTTTCCTGATGAACCCTTCCGGCGAGCGCGTAGTGCGAGGCGGGAAGCATGACTGCCTTGTCACGAACGTGGAGTGTGCGGGAACACAGATTCCAGATGCGCCACTACCGTGGCTGTGCGGGGGACCCGCTTAAGAGTTAGCGGG
>NZ_JAQQET010000117.1:0-304 GCF_046026855.1 Paraburkholderia sediminicola
CCCACCTCCGTTGTCTCGATCGGGTCTGCAGGCGCAGAACGTCAGATCCAGAACGTTGCGGCGGGGGTGCTGTCTGCCACGTCGACGGATGCGGTCAATGGTTCGCAACTGTATTCCGTGGCAACGGCAGTCAGCAATATTACGAATGGCACAGTTGGTCCGTTCGTGTCGAATAGCAGCGTGACGGCAGTGCAGCCGGTGTCATCGGGTGCGAACGCGTCGGCAGGTGGCTTCGGTGCATCGGCCACGGGTGCGAACTCGGTGGTGGTGGGCAACGGCTCGACGGACAATGGCAATGCGAGCG
>NZ_JAQQET010000118.1:0-280 GCF_046026855.1 Paraburkholderia sediminicola
CCGTCATACTTCCGGCGGCGCTGCGCGCGCCGAAGGGCACTTCATAAAACCGTCTGCTGGTTTTGCTCTCGCGCAGCCAAGCACCGGGATTGTCATTGCACCGCCACCGGGGCGACTTCAACACATCGGCATATTGCGCGGAACGCGGGTTTGCCTATGAGCGCAGAACCGACTCGCCGAGGCGAAGCCGATGGCACCCACCATGCACAAACGAAGCCACTGGGTTTCCCATGCAGACCCATCCGCGACGCACGTAGTGCGGAGTGGGAGCTGATGACTA
>NZ_JAQQET010000119.1:0-262 GCF_046026855.1 Paraburkholderia sediminicola
CAATCTGCCGAAGAAAACGGCGCGCGCGTTGCTGGACATCGAGGACAACAAGATTGTCCCGATCATCCGCAACCCGAAGACGACCACCGCCGATACGGAAGCGGTGTTCTATTTCCCGGGCTGCGGCTCGGAGCGGCTGTTCTCGCAAGTGGGTCTGGCTACGCAAGCCATGCTGTGGGAGGCCGGCGTACAAACCGTGCTACCGCCGGGTTACCTGTGTTGCGGCTACCCGCAACGCGGTTCGGGCCAGTTCGACAAGGCC
>NZ_JAQQET010000120.1:0-262 GCF_046026855.1 Paraburkholderia sediminicola
AGCCTTGTCGAACTGGCCCGAACCGCGTTGCGGGTAGCCGCAACACAGGTAACCCGGCGGCAGCACGGTTTGTACGCCGGCTTCCCACAGCATGGCTTGCGTAGCCAGACCCACCTGCGAGAACAGCCGCTCCGAGCCGCAGCCCGGGAAGTAGAACACCGCTTCCGTATCGGCGGTAGTCGTCTTCGGGTTGCGGATGATCGGGACAATCTTGTTGTCCTCGATGTCCAGCAACGCGCGCGCCGTTTTCTTCGGCAGATTT
>NZ_JAQQET010000121.1:0-251 GCF_046026855.1 Paraburkholderia sediminicola
GTCTTATATGGACACCGCCCGGTTTGCCAAGTTGATCTTGATGTGATGCTGTAACGAGGTATCGGCTGCGGTCTTATATCCGGCTTTACGCAAGCCGAAGCCGCGAGCCTTGATGGAATTCGCCAAGAACGTCCTCATCTGGGCCACGTGCTTCGAGCACAAGACTGTGTTCAGGTTTGCGTTCTTGCGGTCCGACCTGTTTTGCCATCACATGGAATCAACCCTAGCAACCTACCAGTTCCTCAACGTTT
>NZ_JAQQET010000122.1:0-232 GCF_046026855.1 Paraburkholderia sediminicola
GGCACTGTAGTGGTCAAGTAAACATGGACACCCGGAAAGGGGAATATTTAAAAAAGTGAAGCTTCGCATCGTGCTGGCGGCTGACCGCCTGCTGCCGAATGGATGCGACGGTAGTTATAAAAGTCGTCGATGTAGGCCCTGATGTCGTGTTCGGCGTGCGCGTGATCGGGGTACCCTTTCTCGTCGATCCATTCGCTTTTCAGGCTTCTGAAGAAACGCTCCACCGGCGCGT